>NZ_FMBL01000001.1:152866-941173 GCF_900094885.1 Bifidobacterium commune | reverse complement strand
GGCGGGTCGCTCCCTTCGCGGGAGCGTGGATTGGAATCCTGATGAGTTTATCAAGCAATCGTTCACGTTCGTCGCTCCCTTCTTGGGAGCGTGGATTGAAATCGCATCCCAAGAGGGGTCAAGGGCGACACAAGCGGTCGCTCCCTTCGCGGGAGCGTCGATTGAAATGACACCATGAAAGCAAAACGGTACTCTGCTGATGTCGCTCTCTTTCATATGAACGTGGATTTTAATTCAGTAGCATCAATTGAGTGTGATTTTGACGAAAGATTCTTACGTGTAGTGTATGCCTCATGGATTCTATGCCCAATTTCGGGGAAATGTGGCTGAGATTGAATGCACGCTGAAATGATTAATGAATATAGTGTGTCGGCAGATATAGCGTCATGAGGCTTGTCGCGCTTTGGAGCACGGTCTTATAGACTTGCGAGTGGTATCGGATTTGGCTGGCGAAGCATGAGAAGGCGTGAGAGTGATGGATACAGGTGTGACTGATGTGGTGTTCGGGCTCGATGGCTTGCTTGTTCAGTGGGACGGGCGGTTGCCCATTGTCGGGCAGTATCCGCAGAGCATCGCCGACATGATGCTCAATCCGAGCGACGAGTGGGGGATGGGTTTTCATCTCGCGATGCTTGAAAGCGGTTGGGATGAGGAACGGGTGCTTGCCTCGTACGAGAAGCATCACGGGCCTGCCATCGCTTGGGTGCTCAGAATGTACCTTGAGCATGAAGTGGACGGGTTTGTCGGCATGATGCCTGGGATGAGTAAGGTACTGCGAGATCTCAACTCGGCCGGGATTCGTTTGTGGCAATTGGCGAATGCGACTTCGAAACATTGGAAACTGGCACAGAGGCGCTTTTCGGAACTTCGGATGTTCCAAGACGCGGTAATTTCAGCCGATGAGGGGCTTCGGCTGCCTGATCCGGTTTTGGTTCGTCGTGCCATCTCGCGATTTGATGTGGATCCGGATACAACGGTCTTTATCTATAACGATGAGCGAATCGTTAAAACACTTGAAAACCTGGGGCTGCAAGCCATCATGTTCACTGATGCAGATGCATTGCACAGCAAGTTAATCTAAAGTTCATGCCTTGCGGCATTTGAAGTTGCAGAATGCCGCCTACACGAGCTTAGGAATGGAGCCGAACCACACAACTTGTATGAGCTTGGGATGAAGGCGGGCCTCACGGCTCGCATAGACTTGAAGGTAAGGTGAATCTTACATATCCCATGAGCTTGAAAATAAAGCGAGGATCACGGTTCGCGCGAGTTTGGAGATAAAGCCGACCTCACCAATCAAACGAGCTTGAAGGTGGAGTCCGTTCCTCACACAATCCGGCGGTCGGCAGCCCAGCGCGTCAGCTCGGCGCGGTTGCACAACTGCAGCTTTCTGAGCACCGCGCTGACGTGGGTTTCCACCGTTTTGACGGAGATGAACAATTCCGCCGATATCTCCTTGTATGTGTACCCGCGGGCAATCAGACGCATCACTTCCTGCTCGCGATGTGAGAGTTTGTCGAGCTCGTCGTCCTGTTCGGCAGGACCGGCGCCCTGGAAAGTGGAGAGCACGAACCCGGCCAGTTTCGGTGAGAACACCGCATAGCCCTCGTGAACCTGGATGATTGAGGAGCTCAAGTCGTTACCGCTGATGGTCTTGGTGACGTAGCCGAGGGCGCCCGCACGGATCACCGCGCCCACGTCTTTCGGTGAGTCGGAAACGGAGAGCGCAAGAAAAGCGGAATCGGGGGAGAGGGGACGTGATTTAAGCAGGATTTCCGCGCCGCCACCGCCTTCACCTCCGGGAACGTGGACATCAAGCAACACCACATCCGGCTTGGTATCGGCAATCATCGCCACCGAACCTTCCACGTCCGGCGCCTGTCCGACGATGTCGAAATGCGGGCTCAAGGTGGCAATCACCCCAGCTCGGAACATTTCATGGTCGTCAACAACGGCGATGCGAATGGCATGGCGCTCGCCTCTCGGTGTGTTGCTGGTAGCTGTGTCGGTAACTGAACTGGTAGCTGTGCCGATGGCTGGATTGGTGGTTGTGTCGGTAACTGTGCCAGCAGTTGGGCCATTCGTCGAACTGCCTGTCGAGTCTACTGTCGAGCTGCCCATCGAATTACCTGCCGAATTACCTGCCGAACTGCCTGCCAGGCCTCCTGTCGAACTGTTAATCGAGCTACCTGCCGAACCAGCTACCGAACCGCCTACCGCACCACCTGCCGAGCTGCCTACCGAGCCATCCGCTGAACCAGCAGTTGCCTGCGCCTGCGTTCCTGTTTTCTCGCTCATTGATGCTCCCCTCCCGTGTTCGTCTCGCTTGCCATTGTGCCACTATCGGCGACATTGCTGTGTCCGTTGCCGTTCCCCTTGGGAATGGGCATGGTCATATGGACTTCCGTGCCCCAACCCGGCCGCGAAACAATGCCGACATTGCCGCCACGGCGCTCGATACGCCCGATGATGGATTGGCGAATGCCAAGTCGGTCGGGCGGCACCTCGTCTTGGTTGAATCCGTTGCCGTGATCGCGCACGAACACTTCGGCATTTGCCGCACTGACCTCGCAATACACCGAAATCGGCTCTGCGCCATGCTGTGCGGCGTTGAGAATGGCCTGCCCGCAGGCATTCAGCAAGGCATCGGTCTGAGCGCTGGGCTGAGTGTCTCCCACGGTCACCACGTTGATTGGCTCTCCAAATTCATCCTCGATGCGCGCCGCAATCTCCTTAAGTCCGCTGCTCACCGACCGGTCGGATGGTACGCGCTCCTGATAGAGCCATCGACGTAGTTCGCGCTCCTGCTTACGTGCCAGCGTGAACACGGTTTTGGGCTCGTTGCTGTGCAGTTGAATAAGCGCCAGCGTCTGCAGCACACCGTCATGGAGATGTGCGGTCATATCGGCGCGTTCCTCCTCGCGTTCCTTTTCCGCACGTTCACGGCCCAGTTCATGGATGAATCTGTTCGCCAGTGGGACGATGGCCAACGTTGCGGCCGCAAGTAGCGCGATTCCGGCGATTGCTGAGGAAGTCGGCAAGTGGTTTCTGAACGTCTCGGAGTTGGAACAAATGGCATAGCCTCCAGCGATCAGCGCCAAGCCGAAGAGCAGGTAGCGCATCTGCCCATCGGCCGCGTTAAAGCGGATCCATGCCACGCTGATTCCGCACAGCATCATGAAGCTGCCGAAGGTGAGATCGCTGGGCAACGGGCTGGTCTCCAAGGTCACAGCCACAGCAATCAGGCCAATGCCGATCAATGCAATAAGCGAAGGTTTGGACGCATGTTTGAATGCTTGGGCGAGGTTTTCGGGAGCGCTGCCAAATGCGTTGTCCGCCGATTCCCGGTTTCTGCCGTCATTGCTATTTTCTGCTGGTTGAGCCACAGCGGAAACATTCCCGCGTGAAAGTGGCGCACTTTCGTTCTGTTGCCGGATTCTGTGGTATTCTTGCTCTGCGGTCAATGGGTCGCCGGCAGGAACAAACACCCAAAGGAAGATGTAGGCCAGAACGCCGGCGCCCGATAGGAATGCCGAAAGCGCAAAAGCGACTCTAACCCAACTCACCGCCACGCCCAGGTGAAGACTCAGTCCCCGGCACACCCCGCAGAAGATGCGTCCTTTTTTGGGTCTCAGCAGCGGTAGCCGTTGTTTCACAGCGGTCGGAGAATCGTTTCGCATGTAAAACCCCTGTTCGACAGAAATCCAGTTGCCACCAGTTTGTCGTTCTTCTTGACCGTCGGCAGGGCCAGTCGTCGTTCCCGCTGTCTGTTGCGCATTCGGGTATGGCAACGCCGGTGCACCCTGAAATTCGCGCGGTTCGCTGTCATATGGTTGACTCTGATCCAATGGTTCCATACTTCCATTGTCCATGTTACCGGTGGGGCAACGGGCGCATTTACATAAAAATCAGGGTTAAATCAGGGTGTTCCCTGACCATTTGCGCTTTGCGATGGTGTTGTAATGAAGGTATGAACAACAACACTTATGATAATCATTACCAGCGGCCGGCAGATTCCGGTGACTCGGCTCCAGATCAGTATGGCATGGCTGATCGCTTCTTCCTCTGGGTACGGCGTAGCGGACTGATGCGCGGCAATGATCGCTGGATTGCGGGCGTTTGCGATGGTATAGCGGTCCGCTATAACTTCAGTCCCATTCTCGTGCGTGCCGTTATCGCTGCGCTTACAGTGTTTTTCGGCTTTGGTGCGATTTTTTATGCGGCGGGATGGGCGCTGCTGCCTGACTGCCGTGACAACAAAATCGTCGGTGAGGAGCTTGTGTACGGGCATTGGCAGTGGTCGCAACTTGGTCCTATCGTCCTGTGCGTTATAGCAGCCATGGTGTTTTATCCGTTCAGTGCATGCATAGTGTTCTCAATCATTGCTGTGGCTGTTTTGCTGGTGATGGTTAATATCTTGGGGAACAAAGCGTTGATAAACTCCGGTGATGCCGTCGCCGGAGATGGACAGCATCAAAAGCAAACAGCTCAGGCGGATAATCGATATCGCAATGAATCGAGTCCTTACACGGCATTTGCCCGTGAATCGGAGCCTGCCGCGGATGTGCAACCGGCTTCGGTTTCGCCAAGTCAGGGTTCGTCCGCTTTTAACGTTCCTCCGACCTATATGGCGCAGGCTCAACCCTCTGTGCCCGCGCAGCATTTGGCATACCAACGGGTCCCTAAGCGTGTTCGTCGCAAGCCGGCAGGCCTCGTGCTCGTGCTGCTGGCGGTCGGTTTCATCATCGTTTCCGGTGCTTTAATCGCTTGGTACTGCTTGAGCAATACCCTCTATATGGGTGATATCTTCCGGTACTCAACCTATTGGATTGGTGCGGTTCTGCTGTTTCTGGGTGTAACGATCGCCGTCCTTGGCCTGATCGGGCGTCGTTCGGGAGGTCTGAATCCTTTGATGTGGGTCACTGCCGTGGTTGCGGTGCTCCTTGTGATGAGCGATTTCATGTATTCTGAGGTAATAACCCAAGCAAATGAGGCAAGCAGCGCCTACAAATATGTCAATGTCAGTGGGTTTAAGGCGCTCGACGGCAGTGATGATCGGCAGTTCAAGGAGTTGAATCGGGGGGTTGCGTTCCACGGGAACCGTCTTGACGTAGATGGCGTCAACATTGACTTGAGCGAATATGCCAAGACGCACAACACGCATGATGTCGAGTTGAAAGACGGTAGCGTCTCGCAATCAGGCTGTCCGACCGGAATAATTAACCTGACGGATGCCAAAGCGACGGTTTTTGTCACCTTACCGGCGGGTTGCTCGTACAATCTCAGCCATGGCGCCACTCAAAAAGAGGATGTGCATGGCGTTGAATTTGACGATCCCGACGAATATGTCGCTGGCGAAGGCGGATCTCACGATATTTTCCTGGGTGCCAAAGAGCTCGGAAGTGGCTATGTCTCCATCGGCCGTAATACACAGGTCGGCATCGGCGGAAGGAGTTTCGAGCCCATTGTGCTCAATCCTGCCGTTGGTCATAACAAGGACTACGAATGGTTCACCGATTCGCGGAAGATGCCCAAAAACGGGCCTGAGCTTACCGTCTGTGCCCCATACATCATCGAAGGGCGCGTGATCGTTCAATACCCGGACGAAAGTACGGTTCCCGACTATACGCAATTCATTCATGGCAAAACAACAACAACTTGGAGGCGATGAGCATGAATAACCCATCAACTGAAGACAACACAATGGAGACTTCGCCCATTGAATCCGATACGAACGGTGTGGCTGAAACCCGGGCAATGCCGACTCAAGGGGGCATGACTTCGCCCATTGAATCCGATACGAACGGTGCGGCTGAAACCCAGAAGATGCCGACTCAGGGGAACATGCCTTCACCATCGGGAATCTACGTGCAGGTCCCTCGCGATGTTCCGGCGCAACCGGCAGGTCCTCAACCTCCGTCAGGTCCCAGCAAGGCAACCATTGTTCTGAGTCTGTTGCCGCTGTTTTTTGGGGTGGTGGTTCTGATGATTGCCGGAATGTTCCCGCTGAATACGGCGCCAATCGCGCAAGCCGTTGATGTTCCCAAGCTGTTGATTCTGTCGATGGCAGTGCTGGGTATGCTGCTTGTTGTGCTCGCGGCATTGCTGGGGCTGTCCTCGCTCAAACATCATTCGAAAGAAACACCGCACTCGGGGCGAGGGGAGGAATAACGTCACAGGGCGCATTCATGCGGTAGGCGGTCGGGCCGCATCTTGTTGGAAGGGATACGGCCCGACCGCCTTCAGGTTTTGTTGAAATATGCTCGCGGTGATGTTCAGGCGAGCTACCGCTGCGGTGAAAACGAAGGGAAGTGGATTTCTTTGTGGAGTGCACCTAATCGTCTTTCTTGATCTGTGATTACCAGCCGTACAGACCAAAGAAAGCAAGTGTAATTGTCGATAGCGCCGCTCCGATAACGCATAGCGCAGAGACGGCGAAACGTGCGGGTGTCCAGAAGCTTTCTGGTGCCGCGCCATCTGTATTTATGATGCCGTTCGGTGTGCTGCCGGTGTGCCTCTTGCTGAGATAACGCCACAGTTTCACGACGAGCCATGTCAGTAAAGCGACGTCTGCCAGCGCGATGATCTGAAGGAGTGCCCAGCCCCAACGCAACAAGGTTCCTTGAGGGGTCAGCGTAAGCGCAGACTTCACGGCAACGAATATATAGATGAAAACAGCCGTGATGCTCAATATTGTGCAGCAGCCATTCAAGGTCAGTGCGGCGAACATGGTGCGCGGGAAAGGACGTTTTTCGTTGCAATCACGCTGTCTGTTGAGTGCCTGATCGGCAATGATCGAAGTATGGGCGTTCTCGTTCGTTGCTGCAGTGATTGGGGAGCGGCCCCTGCCATGCCGTTTCTTGCGTTCCGCGAGGACTCCCAAACCGATGAAGGCCGCTATTACAGGGCAAAGCATGGTTGAAAACAGAAGTATCAGAATGGTGTTCAGGGAGCCAACCATCCCCGGAGTGACGGATTCGGGAGCGGTGAAGCGTTGATTCGGTTTATCTCCGGCGATCTGTGGCGTGAGCCAGTCGTCGGCTTTTGTTCCCGCGACGACTGCGTTCGTCCAGTCCTCCAAGTCGTGGGTGTATCGGGCATCAAGCGGCAGCCCTGGTGCGGGTGTGCGGGCGCCGACTCGCATCTGGTGGTTGGCATGATAATAGCGCACAACCACGTTGGAGTTTCCGCCGCGCGCCGCGCCTTCGATAATGTTCGTCGCTCCTTGCTCGATAGGCATGGAAATGTCATCGGTCCCGTAACTCACCAACAGGGGCATTGTGAGATCATCCAGATACTGTTTTGCCGGAAAATCGGCGTATTCAAATCCCCAGGGAGCAAGGTTCATGCAGATAAACTTGTCAACATCGCGCTTCAGGCCCGCAGGTGAATCAATCGCGGAAAGATAGGTGTTGGCGGCCATGGTCATCTGGCTGCGTCCCGGAACCGTCGGCGGTGACGTCAGCATCATGAAAGCAAACGTGTCATGATGGCGGTGAGCCATCGCTTCGGCAATCCATGTTCCTTCCGATTCAGCATATATGCCGGTTAACGCGGGGTTGACGTTGGGCTGTGAACACAACGTGTTGAACGAGGTCATGTAGTCCTCGCCCATCGCGTAATAGTCGCGGTGGAAGGTGGAGTAGGTATCAAGGCGTTTGTCGGGAACAAGCGTGACGATGCCTGCCGAACTCATGGCTGATGCGATGTCGCCGTAAACCTCGCTAGCCTTGCCTGTGCCGGCACCGTGGATGAACAGCGCGGCCGGTCGTTTGCCGGGGGCTCCGACGGGAGAGCGAAGAATGGCGTTGATGGTGACGTTCGGGGCTAGTTTAATGCGGAGATTCGTGGTTTTGACTTGGTAGGTGCCTTCCTGCGGGGTCTTGAGTCCGGCATCCACGGCCGCGGCATTGGTTTCACCCTGCAGTGCACTATGGTCGGCGGGCGTATTCAGCGATGTCTCGTCGTGCGCTCCCGATTGTTGCCCTTGCGCGTTTTGGGCACCTGCCGGAAGCTGCGCGGACGATATGTCACGTGCCTGAATGGAGGTGTCCGTGGAATCCACTTCGATATGACTGCTGAGCGGCTGCACATCCCACTGCGGCATCATTGCATTGCCCAGCGTCGCCAATACCGCAGTAAGTATGACGAAGATGAGCACGGAAGAAAGATATCGTTTCAGCAATCGCATGCGTGTCACTCTAACGCAGCGCTTATATTTTACGCCCGCTGCTGGAGCGTCTCGGCTTCATCGAGCGACGCAAAACCGCCCACAAGTACCGTGTTGCGTATGGTTTCCTCGGTCAGGTTGCGTCCCTCTGCGGCAAGGCCCGCGATGAAACTGCGGTATAGGTCGAATGTTGTATCCGAATATGTGCCCAGTTCGCCACGAAGATAGGTTTCGAACGACGTGCTTTCGTGGGTGTCCTCGCTGGTACGCAGCACGCGCATGCCGCTGCCGATCTTGGGGTAGCGTGTGCGGAAATCGTCAGCCCACAGCACCTGCTGGGCAATGACATCCTCCTGCTGGTCAAGGCGCTCGTGCGAATGGTCGGGGATATATGGTTCGATGGTCTTGCGGTATTCGTCAGGCCAGGTCGAAGCCATCATTCGGCCATATTTTTCGGTCACAAGATTGCGGCCGGCTCGGTCCGCCTCGTCGAGGTCGCCGGCATAGCTTTCGAGCAGCTCCTGCGGCCATGTCATGAACTGGCTGGCTCGCATCTGGTGGAATGTCGGCCAATTGCCTTGGCATGCTGCGCGCCCGCCTTCGTTGTCGGTCTCTTGGAACTGGTTCCACTCATGCTTGACGACCTTCTCAAGCAGGTCAAGCCGCTGGTCTGCGGAGCCGTTGTCGTCTGTCTTGTCTGTCAGATTGGTTGTTTCGTCGCTCGTCATCGATCTTCCCCTCGAATGGTTTTACTACATCTGTGCCAGTCGTTGCGCTTGTGGATTGTCACCCCGCTGCCTCTGTCATCGTGCGGCGATGTGCAATCGTTGTTCCGTTGGCTGTATTTACAGGCTGTGCAAAACAGGGTCGTCGCTGCCAATGTGTGCTTCAACGTACGGCCGCTGCCACTCCAGGAATTGCTCACCGCTGTCCGTGAGGCCTTGCTGTTGCAGCACCGTGACGATTTCGGCGCATATATGTTCAACCGTGCCTTGTATCTGTTCCACGGCGGGTGCCGCGCCCTTGCCGCCCTCACCAAACCCGGCACCGCCAAAGCATGCCGCGGACGAGAGCCGCAAGACGGTTTCCAGCTGTTCGCACACATCCGGCAAAACGGTTGACATGCGCTTTGAAAGCCTGCGCAGCGCCGCAAACTGCCACTTGTAATAGGGCATGTATCCGGCACGAATAGGTTCGTTGATCAGAAATATAAGCGAGCAGACATTGGTGACGAATTCATGGATGGACAGCCAAGCTCCGGCCCCGTCGCCGCGCTTCAGCATTCGCGGCAGGTTGTATTGGCCGGCCTGCGCAATCATCCCCAGTCTTCGGGAGATCAACGAAAGCCGCACATCCTCCGGCATCATCTTGAAACCCTGGCGCGTCTTTGATACGGCTCCCAGTGGGTCGGCGAAAATCTCCCCGTTGGTTGCCGCCGCAAGCGTGGGTTCGTCAAGCAACAACCATTCGTGCGGCTTGTCGTCGGCGGGAGCGGCTGGATAGCCAGTGATGGAGGCGAAGAAATTACTGATACGGAAAACGCCGGTCCGTCGCGAACCACCCTGCGCCCGCGCAGTGGCCTCGCGCGGCCCGAAGCCCATAAACTCCTGTGGCAGCACCTCGTAGTCGGCTTGCAACTGCTCGCCGATTGCCACATAGTCCTCATCCGTGAGCCACAGGCAGAAACCGAGGCCGAAATCGTGGTCCTGCGAATACTGGTCGTCAAATCCGTAGCATTCCGAGCCATGACCAACGAGTCCGGCGGCGATACGACCCTGATATTTCGGATACTTCTCGGCAATCATCGGCTTGCCATAGGTCTGCCAATACTCGCGTGCAAGTTTGAGCCCAGAAATGCGCGGTTTGGAATCGGCGGCGGAGGGGTCTGATGTGCTCATGTGAAGTGCAGGATTCGGCTCGGTACCGGGAGAAGTGAATGCGGTTGCCGAGGTGCCGATTTTGGTATCGGTTGCGGGGGAGATTGGCCTACCATCTGAACATTCCGGGAGCGGAGCCGTTTTGCTCATTGTCGCTGCGATCGCTGTGTCGTTCTGTTTGTGCTTCGTGGGCGCGGCTTCGGTTAGGTTTGCACCCGCTTCCTGCACGCTCTCCTCAACCTGCGCAAGGTTCGCCGCAGTAATGCGGTAGTAATCGCTGTCAACGCCGTAGCATCCCTTGATCACCTTCAACGCCTTGCGATAGGCGTGAACGGATTGGTTGAACATTCCAGCAGCAAAACAGGTTTGTGCGTATCCCGCCAGCGCCGACGCGAAATGCGCGCTGTGCTCGAGATGACCGTTGCGGTAAATTTCGAGAGCCTTGCTTGAGTGATGCATGGCCTGATCGAGCAGGGAATCAACATCGGTGGATGGGTGCTCGCAGTTTGCTTTCCCAGAGGTTGCGTTTGCGTGGTCTGTAGACGTCTGCAAATCTTGAATTGAGGCAGTGGATTCGTTGTTCGAAGATTTTGCAACTAACGCTGATTCGGTAGCGCACTGTAGTAGCACCAAAGCAAGGTTGGTGTGCGTCGAGGCCACATCGATGTCGGTTTCCGGATCGGTACTCGACGCTTGAAGGATGGAAAGCGCCTGTTCTAGCTCGTCCCGCGCCGCCTCCGGGTTTCCGTTCTCGCTGTACAGCATGGAAATGTTGTTGTGCAACGCCGCTATCCTCCGGTCGGTAGGGTCAAGCGTCTTGCGTGCCGATTCCAGCGCTTGCCGATACAGCTCCTCGGATTGGTCATATCGTTTCGCCGCGCGCATCGCGGTCGCCGCGTTGATAAGCGTCGTCGTCCAGGCTTCGCTGCCTTCAATCCCCATTTTCAGCCCGAGTTCCAGCGCTCGCTGCACAATCCACTGGTTGTCTTCATGCCGCCCGCGTGAACGATAGAACCCCATCGTCTCGTTGAGCACGGTCAGCAACCCGGCGTCATCACCCGCGTTCTCCGTATCGGCCATGGCCTGCTTCAAATAAGGTTCGGCTTTCTCCGTGGCTTCGTGCGTATCAAAAATAGCATCAAGCCCTTTAAGGAACTCATCGCTGCTAAATGTTGTCTTGGATCTCAGATCAGCGGTGCTAGGATTATCGGCATTTTCCTGGTGCTCGGGAACCAGCGAATGTGCTTGACTAAAAGCCCGCAAAAGGTCTTCCGGCGTTTTGCCTTGCGCATTGTCCTCCATGACCGCTCCTTCATCGTGCTATATCAATTCCAGTCTATTTGCTGTCGAGATATTTGCCAGGACTTGGGATTCTGGCGTTGCTGATCATATCGAATCCGCGATATTTCAATATCTTTTGTAACTGCTGTGAGGTAGTGGGGCAAATGTGTCGTCTGAGTTGATCTAATAGTGGCGATGAGGGTTGATCTACCGTGTTGATTGTGTCGGCCTTACACATTCAACGGTTGCAGGCGTTGCAAGGCGTCCGTATTCGTTTCGTAACGCAGGGAATAAACCAGAAGCAGGATGGTGGCCGCAAACGCAAACGGTAAACCGCCGAGGGCAATGAAGCGGTAATTCATGTGTGACAAGGTGAGGGTACCGCCGCCCACCATCGAACCGACTGCGTTGCCAAGGTTGAACGCGACCTGTACCGCCGCACCGCCAATGAGCTCACCGCCGCCCTGCCCGGCTTCGGTCATTAGCAGTTGCTGGGGGGTGGAGATGAAAAAGAGTGCGAAGGAGATAATAAATGTGAAGATGGCTGTAGTGCTTTTGCCTCCTGGGGCAAAGAAAACCATCGCAAGTCCGATGACGCTCAGACACTGACCCAATCCTGCCGTGCCGGTGCTGCGCCAGTGGTCGGTAAGCTGTCCACCCGCCAAGCTTCCGACCACCATGGCGAATCCGGCGAGCATCATCAGTAGTGGAACAGATCCCGAGGGGTAACCGCTCACATGTTGCAGCCAGGGGGACACGTAGCTCCACCAGCTGAAGATTCCGGTATTGCCGGTGAATACTGCAATGAGAAGGATCCAGGGCCCGGGTTTGGTCAGGAATTTGAATTGACCGAGAATGCCGGCATCTTTCACGGGTTCGACGTAGGGTACCCAAACAGCTACGAGCAGTATGGTCAAGCCGGCAACCCCAGCCAAAATAAGGAATGCTAAGCGTCATGAAAGGTGTTCCGCGATGAGGGTGCCAGCTGGCACACCCAGCATGTTGGCCACTGTCTGCCCGGTTATGGTCAGTGAAACGGCCTTGGCTTCCTTACCAGGGTCGGCGAGTTTCTTTGCGACTAGAGCCGAGGTGCCGAAGAATGCGCCATGGGGCAGTCCGGAGATGAACCTTCCGATGACAAGCAGGGTGGCGTTCGGGGCAAATGAACTAAACATATCGCCTGCACAGGCAATGGCCATGAAGATGAGGATTAGTTGTTTGGGCCCGGTCTTCCGGCCGACAATCAGCATCAGGGCACCGACGCACACGCCGATGGCATAGGCTGAAATGAAATTGCCTGCCGTGGGGATGCTGACATCCATATCATGCGCGGCTTGGGTGAGGACGCCCATCATTACGAATTCTGCCGCTCCGTATGCAAATGCTCCGCAGGCAAGTGCAAGTAAGCTTTTCTTCATCTCAGTTCCTTACCGGTAACAACAGCGGTCCATCGCAATACCGAAACTTCTGAAACAAGATGCGCGAAACAATGTTATTCGGAAGAAATGCCGACTTCCTGGTGTGCTCTCACGTGCATCGACAATATAGTGATAACACGTAGTGATGTTCGAGTGTTGGCTATATGACAAAACCCCTTGCAAAGCAAGGGGTTTCAGTTGGTCGGGCTGGCGAGATTTGAACTCGCGGCCTCTTCGTCCCGAACGAAGCGCGCTACCAAGCTGCGCTACAGCCCGATGAACAACAGGAATCATGATACAACGAACCTGAGGACGAGTCCACCATGCGTGTCGGGTGACGATTGGTTGGTTCGGATGTCGTGTTGCCAACCGAGTGCTCTTGCTGTTGACGCAAGTTTTGGTCGATTGCCGTGTATCGGCTGCTCGGTACACTCGAGGGTATGAGCGAAACGAATGAAACCGGTGAGAACCGGAACGATGAAGAGGCTGGAACCCCAGTTATGTCCACCGTCGAGCGTGCGGAGCTGAGGCTTAAGCAGGACGAGGTCATTGCGGAGAACATCAATCAGGGCAAATCTTTCGATGATGCCATCGATCCGACCAACAAGCAGTTCGGTCCGGAAGGTCAGCCGGAGCAGGTGCAGATGCGTGTGGCCAAGCGGGCCCAGATGCTCAAAGACGGCGTCGCCCCGTACCCGGTTGTCGTCGAGGTCAGCGACACCATTTCGGGGGTTCGTGCAAAGTACGAAGGCAAGCTGGGAGCCGGTGACGAGACAGAGGATGTGGTTTCCATTGCCGGTCGGGTGCTCTTCCTTCGCAACGGCGGCGGTCTGTGCTTCGTGCAGTTGGCTGCGGGCGACGGTACGAGGATTCAGGGCATGATTTCCAAGAAGGAGGTCGGTGCGGACTCGCTTAAGGCGTTCAAGCAGTTCGTCGATCTCGGCGATCACCTGTATCTCAAAGGTCGCGTCATCGCTTCCAAGACCGGTGAGCTCTCCATCTTCGTCAGTGAGTGGAAGATTGCAGCCAAGGCGCTGCAGCCGCTTCCGGCACTGCACAAGGACCTCACGGAAGACGTGCGCACCCGCAAGCCGTACGTCGGCATGATTGCGGACGAGAAGATGCGCGACATGGTTCGCAGTCGTTCCAAGGTCGTCGCCTCACTGCGCAACACGTTTGCCAAGGACGACTTCCTTGAGGTGGAAACCCCGATGCTGCAGACGGTTCACGGGGGAGCGGCGGCCCGTCCGTTCGTTACTCACATGAACGCTTTCGACATGGACCTCTATCTGCGCATCGCGCCAGAACTCTTCCTCAAGCGCTGTCTGGTTGGCGGCATCGAGCGCGTCTTCGAAATCAATCGTGATTTCCGTAACGAGGGCGTCGATGGTACGCATGCCCCGGAGTTCACCATGCTTGAGGCGTACCAGGCCTACGGCAACTACGACACCATCGCGGTGTTGACCAAGAAGCTCATCCAGCAGTCGGCCATCGATGCCTTCGGGTCGACCAAGGTGACGCTCCTTGACGGTTCCGAGTACGACTTCGGCGGCGAATGGAAAGAAATTGCCATGTATGAGTCGCTTTCCGAGTCCTTGGGCGAGGAGATCACCCCGGAGACCTCTGTGACCCATTTGGGCGCCATCGCCGACAAACTCGGTGTAGAACGCGACGACGTCGAGAACCACGGCAAGCTCATCGAGCATCTTTGGGAGCACTTCTACGAGGACGGCCTTGGTGCCGAAATACCTACGTTCGTGCGCGATTTCCCGGTGGAAACCAGCCCGCTGGTCAAGGGGCACCGCAGCAAGCAGGGCGTTGTGGAGAAGTGGGATCTGTATGTCCGCGGATTTGAGCTGGCCACCGGCTACTCTGAGCTCAACGATCCCGTGGTGCAGCGCCAGCGTCTGGTCGACCAGGCCAGGGACGCTCTTGCGGGTGATGTGGAGGCAATGGACATCGACGAAGACTTCCTTGAAGCCCTCGGCGTGGGCATGCCACCTGCAGGAGGCATGGGCATGGGCATCGATCGCTTGCTCATCGCACTGACCGGTGCCACTATTCGCGAGACCATCACGTTCCCGCTGGTCAAGCCGCTGGACTGAAACCAGTGGGACAATTGCTGGCGTCCGTTCATTTGATAAGTTGCCGGCCTTCTGCGGGTCGACAACCGTTTTGTATGACAAGATCGGGGTGCAACTATTATAGTGCTCGAAGTCGCATCGTTGCCTGTGCGCGGGCTGTTACCGAACCAATTAGAGGAAGTGAGTTGCATTGAAGAATATGAATTTGTGGATTAACGGACTCCGGCCGAAGACATTGCCGGCATCCATTGCGCCGGTTCTGATCGGCGTGACCTCGAGTTACTTGCTTCTGCAAGCCAAAGCCAAGGTAGGATGTCATACGCAGCCTTCAGAAATGCAGGGCTGCACTGCGGTTGTGAGGACGTCAGCGTCAGGCGCATTTTCCGGGAGTGTTTCAGCCGGCATGTTCGTTTTGGTTTCCGTGCTTTGCATCATTATTGCTTTGTTCCTGCAAATTGCCGTTAATTTTGTCAACGATTATTCCGACGGGATTCGTGGCATCGATGCCGGGCGAGGTGCCAGTGAATTCCAGACGGCCAAGCCCCAGCGCTTGACTGCCTCCGGTTTGGTTGCGCCAAAACAGGTGCTTGCCGCCGCCGGCATCAATGCCCTTATCGCTTGCATCGCCGGACTTGCGGCAATAGCGCTGACCGGTCGTTGGTGGATGATTGTCGTCGGCGTGCTTTGCCTGCTCGCCGGATGGTTCTATACGGGCGGCAAGCATCCGTATGGTTATGCAGGCTACGGTGAAATCGCCGTTTTCATATTCTTCGGCATTGTTGCGGTGCTTGGCACGCAATACTTGCTTACCGGCGACATCAACGTCCCCGGCATCGTCGGAGCTATTCTCTGCGGTCTTTACTCCTGCGCCATTCTGATGGTCAACAACCTGCGCGATCTCGGAGAAGATAAGGGCAGTGGCAAAATGACGCTCGCAGTCATTCTTGGCCCGGGCGCCGCACGTACGTTGCTGCTTGTGGTTTACATGCTTTCTGTGGTTATTACCGTCGTCGTTGCCTTGATTCCCTCGATATTCATCCTGATTTCGTTTGTTCCTTCGCTTGCCCCATACTTCAATACTTTGAGCGTTCTTGGTATAATCCTGACTTGCACGTCGTTGCTGCTGATGCTGGTGATTGTTAAGGTCGCCATGGATTTTGCGCACGCCGTCAACAAAGAGAATTTCGTCAAGGCTTTGCCGATGTGCAGCATGACGTTGCTGCTGTTTGCGCTTGTTTTCATCATTTCTCAACTGGCTGTGACTCTCTGAGAGTGAATGTTCGCAATCTTGCGGCGTACCCGTCGCAATCATCGCTTAGGATTGAATTATGGCATATAAACTAGTATTGCTCCGGCACGGCCAGAGCGCATGGAATAAAACAAACCAGTTCACCGGCTGGGTCGATGTTCCGCTCACTGAGCAGGGTGTCGAGGAGGCCAAGCGCGGCGGTCAGCTGCTCAAGGAGAAGAATGTCCTTCCTGACATCGTCTTCACCTCTTTGTTGCGTCGTGCAATCAATACCGCCAATTACGCACTGGATGAGGCCGATCGCCTCTGGATTCCGGTTGAGCGTAGCTGGAGGCTCAACGAGCGTCATTATGGTGCTCTGCAGGGCAAGAACAAGTCGCAGATTCGCGACAAGTACGGCGATGAAAAGTTCATGATTTGGCGCCGTTCATACGGCACCCCGCCGCCGGAAATCGATCCGAACGATGAGTTCTCCCAGAACAACGACCCGCGCTATGCCGGCGATCCGGTGCCTGAGACTGAGGCGCTGTCCAACGTCGTTGCCCGCGTGACCCCATACTGGGAATCCGAAATCGTTCCGCAGCTCAAGAGCGGCAAGACCGTCATGATCGCCGCACACGGCAACTCGCTGCGCGCCATCGTCAAGATGCTCGACGGGCTTTCCGAGGAAGAGATCTCCAAGGTCAACATCCCGACAGCGATCCCGCTGGTTTACGAGCTCGATGAGAACATGAAGCCCATCAAGCCCCGTGGCGAGTATCTTGATCCCGAAGCTGCTGCCGCCGGTGCCGCAGCCGTTGCTGCTCAAGGCCAGGTCAAGTAAGCACTTTTGACTCAACCTTCAATAAAGGAGGCGGGCCGCAATATTGTTGCGGCCCGCCTCCTTTATTGGTTTGGTGCTAAAAAGCGGGTTGTTCACTGTCTTCTTGTAAAACAGTGAACAACCCGCTTTCTCAGCTTTTAGTCCATGTCCTTGGGCTCTTTGCTTGGGTCGAAGCCCGAGACGATGTAGACCACCTGACGTGCTGTGGAAACGGCGTGATCGCCCAACCTTTCCATAAAACGTGCGGTCAGGACCACGTCGATGAGCTGCTGCTTCGTGCCCTTCCAAGAATCGTTAAGCACCAGGGCAAACGTCTGCTGGTGCAATTCGTCGAGCTTGTTGTCGTCGGCGATGATCTGCTGTGCTAGGGTGGCGTCGCGGTCGGCGAGCATTCCGGGCAGCCTGTCTGCGGTGATATCAAGCAACTGACGCATGCTTTCGAAGATCTCGCGCGTTTTCGCGTCGTCGGACAAAGCGGAATTGGGACTGCAGCGATAAGCCGTTTGGGCGATATGCTGGGCTAAATCACCCATTCGCTCGATTGTGGAAGCCAGACGCAGACTCGCGACGACCGCGCGCAGATCGGTGGCAACCGGGCTTTGCTGCGCCAGCAGTTTCACACATTGGTCAAGAATCTGGCGTTCGAGGGCATCAATGGTCTCGTCACCGTCGATTACCGATTTCGCAGCCTCCATGTCCTGATCCAGCAGAGCCTTGCCGGCACCGTGCATCGCTGTGCAGACACCTTCCGCCATATGTTCCAAGGCATCCGCGACGGCCTTGAGTTCCTCGTTGTAGATGACGCGCATATAAGCCTCTTTCGTGGTTATCGGATATGCCATTGGTTAAGAAGATAATGAGTATTGAATTTGACAGTAGTCGAATTGCCGGTCAGCTCGCGCCGAGCCGGCGATAGTCCCAGCGATCAAAATGCTCCCAAGTAAGCATTAGCAGCCCTATGGCTACTCCGGAACTGCAGAGGATGATGGCGTTAATCACATGGAATCCGCACTTGAGAAGCACGGCAGAAACCAGCAGTGCAACAACCCACAGAGCGGTAATGAAAAGGAACGTTTTGCGCAAATCGACCTGAACCGCCTTCGGTGCAGGCTTACAGACGTCAGGATTGACAATCGGGGCGAACTTCATGCCTTTGATTTTAGTGGTTGGGGTTAACCTTGAGTTGGCTATGCGCTGATTCGCGTTTCGTGCTCTACAGGAACTATGAGATTATAGAAAGCCGTAACAAGATAAAGGAGCCCTGTCAAGTGTATTCGATTCACCCAGTCATCAAGAGATACGCCTGGGGCTCGTATATCCGCTTGCAGGAGATGTTTTCCTTGGATCTGGCCGAGCGGTCGGCTTCAACCGAAATGCCTGTGGGGGAAGCGCGGGACGGCGGTCCGATTGCCGAGATGTGGTTCAGTGGGCATGCGCAATATCCTTCGATTGTGGATGTGACTGGTGCTCCGGAATCTGGTCTGCGACCTTCCGGTGGCAGCCTTTCTGGTGTTCAGAGTCCAACGTTGCAGGCATGGCAACAGGCCGGTGGTACCCCGGTGGCATTGACGGACCTTATTCGCAGTGATCCGGAAGCCATGCTGGGCTTGCGGTGCTCAAATGAATTCGGTCCCGTATTGCCGTACCTGCTCAAGGTGATTTCCGCAAGAATTCCCCTTTCATTGCAGGTTCATCCCGTCGATTTTCGGGCCCGCGCCGGTTTCAATGAGGAAAACGCCGAGAGAAAGCCGATGGATGCCCCTGATCGCTCGTTCAAGGATGTGGTAGCCAAGAACGAGATGATTGTTGCGTTGCAGCCTTTCAGCGCATGCGTAGGATTTGCGTCTCCGACGTTTATGCTTTCGAATCTCGTCTTGGTCGACCATCCTGTAGCTCGCCGGATGGTTATGGCCCTCAAACCACCCTCGCATCACGGCGTGTTCGGCGCTTCGTATCCGGACTCTTCGGCGAATGTCGACCAGGAATTTGCCGACGCCAACTCAATGATGCCCATGGCATCGATGTCTTGGCAGCCGTCCCGCAAACGAGTGTTTCGTGCTTTCCATGCGGCGGTGACGGCCGGTACGGTTTTTGGCCTGCACGATGCCTTGCAGCAGGCGGCTTCTCAAGTTTCTCACGAGCGGTCCCAGCTTGCTTTTCGGCACGCGCTTGCCGCCGCTGAGGCATTTGAGGGTGATCCGAGCGTGCTGGCATTGCTGATGATGAATCCGATTGAGCTTGAGGAAGGTGAGTCGGTTTTCATTCCCGCGGGTACGCCGCACGCGTATATCCATGGCACCGGAGTAGAAGTGATGACCAACTCCGACAACGTTTTGCGTGCTGGCATGACGGTCAAGCACAAGGACGTTCCCAATCTCTTGCAGAACCTCGATTGCAACCCGGCGCCACCCATTGATCCCAGTGTCAGCTGGATTGACGAGCTGGGTGCGCTGTTCGGCAATCGAGTCGTGTATCGGCCGCATATCAACGAATTCGTACTCAGCTATGGACGGGTCGGCGGCGGGCATCACCCTTGGCCCATGATGGAACGGATCGTTCGACATTACGGGCGGCTGATGGCGTTGCGCTCGCGCTTCCCAGGAGAATGTGGACCGCGAATCGTCCTGTGCCTTGATGGCAGAGTGCGTGTGAGCGACGAGACCAACGAAATGATTCTGCGTAGGGGAGAGGCCGTTTTCGTTCCGGACTGCGATGGCCGCATACAGATCGACTCTGATGGCGACCCTGGTTCGTTCATCGTGGCTTCCACGCAAATATAAGTGTGTGGTGTCTCCGGCTAGATATACCGGTTGGCACAGCACTATTAAAGCATATAGCTAGTTATTCATTTGTAAAGAAAATGTGACACGCCGAACGAGCAATTCCGTTTCATGGTTTTCGTTGTCATTTATCGGATTATTGCCAAAAGTTTGAAGGCTGAGCATTCTGGTTGATTGATTCGTACAGTGGTGGCGTGTAGACTGCTGACCTCGTGGTATCAGAGCCACTGCTTTTCCATACAGTTGGCAACACCTCCGCCGTCATGAAAGCTATCCGCAAGGAGTTGATTTATGAGTCACGGTGCACATAGGGCACAAAAGAGCACGCAGCGGCATTCCGTTGCATCGCTTTTTTTGCCTACCAAGGCGACGCACTCAGCCAAGGCTGTGCGACAGGCCCAAGCCGTCGCTACCAACGGGGCTATGGTTGGTTTGGCTCCGGAAGTCGCCGATAAGATTAATGAGCTTGCGCCTCAAACGCGTCGTTCCATTCGACTTGCCCGAGAAAATGAAGGTCGTCGTCGCGCCGCAGTTGTCTCTGCTTCTTTGGCTACTCTTGTGGGAGCTACCGCCACGGCTATGATGGCAGGCAATCCCAATCGTCCCAGCTTCGCGGCAACCGAAGGGACGACCACCATATCCACATTGCGTCCTGTAGGTGCAGCATCCCGTTCGGAAACCCGTGCTCCTCTGGGGTCGGGTTCTGAAGCCAGCCTCTCCGCCGACGGCACGTGGAGCTTGGGTGGCGACAGTGCTTCTCTTGATGTTTCTTCGATGTCGAAGTCCATTGCCAGCAACCCGCAGGTTGCCGCTCTCTTGGATCAGGACTATTCGAACTTGCCGAAGGGGTTCGATCCGAACCATTCCACCGGTGACAGCGGAAATGCATATGAATTCAGCCAGTGCACATGGTGGGTCTATGTACGCCGTCATCAGCTTGGGCTTCCCACCGGTTCGCGTATGGGCAACGGAGCGCAGTGGGCAGTCACGGCCCGTTCCTTGGGCTATTGGGTAGACAATACCGCCCGTCATCAGGGCGACATCATGGTCTTCGCAGCAGGACAAGATGGTTCCAGCCCTACATGTGGTCATGTTGCGATCATCGAGCAAATCAATCCAGATGGTTCTGTGGTCACTTCCGAATGTGGTGCCGCTCTTCAAGGCAAGACATTCTCAAGGACATTCACCGCGTCTCAAGTGGCCGAGCATCAGGTTATTCATTACTGACTTTCGGGTTTTGTTTAATCAGGGTATAGCGGGTGAGATATAGTCTGTGAGATTCCCGATCTCTTGGCCATTTATACCGGTCTCATCAGGGTTCTGGGTGCCTCGGTTCATTTGATATCGTTATTCGCTGAAAACATCGACGTTGTTGCCGTGGTCTGATAAACTGGAAACTATGATTAAACCTTCGAGGGTATGTGCGTCTGTGTCGGCGTTTATTCTGGCGTCGTCGGCATTTCTTGCGTTCTCTCCTGTGGCTTCGGCTAGCAGTGAGGACAAGAATCCGGTTACCTCTTCGCGGTCTTTCCACAAGGTAAATACCGTCCGCAAGGATCTGTTCAAGGAATCCACCTCCACTGATGTCGATGAACAGTCGAATTGGGGAGGTATCGAGTCTCTTGACGTGCCGCAGACTCAATCACAGTCCGAGAAGGACCAAGCTGCGGCGAAACAGCGTGCTGCGGACGCTGCCGCGGCATCGGCTGCCGCTGCTTCGCGCTCACGCTCACGCGAGTCGTTGACGGCTCCTTCTGTACCATCGCAGAATGTTGCTGTCATCCCTCCCAATGGACAGTCGGTTTCGGGTTTGCTGACGTTCGCCAATCAATTTGTTGGCGTGGTTCCATATCGTCTTGGTGGCAATACGCCTGCCGGTTGGGACTGTTCCGGATTTGTTCAGTATGTATACGGCAATATGGGTATTTCCGTGCCGCATGGTTCAGGCGCACAGATGTCCGTCGGCACTCCCGTCGCTGATATTTCTCAGGCAATGCCCGGCGATATTATCGCGAACGCACAGCATTCCGCGATTTACGTGGGCAACGGCATGGTGATCAATGCGCTTAACCCCGCGTCGGGAACGGTGTACACGCCGATTCGTTACGCCTTCACCGGTTCATATTCCATTCGTAGGCTTCTCTAGACTTTCCGGTTTTCAAGCGCGTCCTGCTAAGCAGGACGCGTTTTTTTATCCAGCGAATGAATTTACGTGTCGACGATAGGACTGCTATTCTTGTGGTAGAGCCGTTGTCAACGGTTTCACGGATGTCAAGGAGGTAGTGATGGTAAACGACAAGGCTATTTTGGTAGGCGTTGACGGATCACAAGCCAGCTACAAGGCCACATGGTGGGCGGCAAACTACGCCAAGCATGCGGGACTGATGTTGCAGATCGTTTGTGCATATTCTCTGCCCAGCTATGCGGCTGTTTCATTTGATTCCACATACACGTCGATGGGCGACGACAGTACCGCTCATCTCGACGCACAGGAGATTCTTTCCAAGGCCAAGGCCATTGCAGACGAACAGGGCGTGGAGGCGCAAACTCTTATCGTCACCGGAGATCCTTCCTCGGTTTTCGTCGAGCTGTCTCGCAACTACAATCTCATCGTGATCGGCAATCGTGGCAAAGGCGGACTGGCAGAGCGTTTGCTTGGCACCACCAGCTCGTCGCTTCCTGCCTATGCATACTGCCCGATCATCGTGGTTCCGTATACCGACGACGACGGCAAGACGTTGCATCTGAACAACACGATTCAGCGTGTGGCGGTGGGTATTGACGCGAGCCAATGGGGGATTAAGGCTCTCGAAATCTCCGCTGAGCTTTCTGATGTGAATGGCGCTGAACTCGATGTGATCGACGCCGTCCCTGGGCTGCAAGGTGTCAGCGATGAAGATGGTGTCTACGATTCCTATATGGAAGATCTCGAGACCATGCTTGCCCCGGTTCGTCAGGCTCATCCTGATCTGAAGATTACCAAGACCATCGTTCCCGAGTCAGCTGTGAGCGCGCTGACCAAGGCCAGCTATGACCATGACGTCGTGGTCGTGGGTTCACGCGGCAGGGGCGGTTTCACCGGTTTGCTGGTGGGTTCCACAAGCCAAGGCCTTATTCAGCACTCCGCAGGTCCGGTCTATGTCGTTCCTCGCAAATATGTCGAGGCTGAAAAGTCCCGTTCTGACGGCATGGTCGACGGCATTTCGGGTGTTAAGAAGATTTCCGTGGAGATTGCCGACAGTGCCGCTGCAGAGGAGATTGAGTCCTCGATCGATCCGCGGCATGCAAACTGATTATCTATGTAAACGTAACGAAAAGGGTGGTGCCGCTTCCATATATGGGAATCGGCGCCACCCTTTTGTCGTTCACGGGAAACGCCTATTTGGTAAGCACCTTGATGTCCATGCTTACCGGTGTTGCCTGTTCATAGGTGTGCATCACCGTGCATGATTTCTCGATGTGCTTTTCCACGCGTTCTTTGAGCTTGTCCGCATCCTTTCCGCGGATACCGGCGTCGCGCGCATCGACAACGACTTGCTCGCGGAATGCGGTATAGGCGTTTGCTTTATGGTCGGCATCGCCTTCGACGGTGATGGTGGCGCCTTTGCCTTCTCCGAGACTGTTCTCGACCGTCATCTGGCTGGAAAGTGCAGCGCAAGCCGCCAGAGCCACTTTCATCAAATCGCCGGGATTGAACTGACCTTTGCCATGACCGAACTTGAGATGTGCTCCCTCGTCGCTGAATGCGTCCCAGGAACCATCTTTGTTGCGTTCCACCCACAGTTTCTTTGCCATTGCTACCTCCTCGCGTTGATGCCTTGTTCTTAAGGCACTACCTTTATTAATGTACTCCAAGTTAGGTTTGTGCATGCATAATTCTTGGATTTCTAATCGGCTGTACGATTGACAACTTTTGTGTTTGATTGTCACTAAACGTGACTTAGGTTGCTGAGTGGTTAAATTCGTGCGGCCTGTTTTGTCGATGCTCAAAGACGAGGCGGGCTAGTCAAGCTGATGGCATTGTCATGCTGGCGTATGGGGGCACCCGGTTGCTAAAATTGTGAATCATGTTAAGTCAAGCAGATCTGCAAGAAATTCGTCGTTCGATTCCGGTGCGTCCAGATACGGATATCTCTATGCCATACGAGGACTTGGTGCGTGACATCCTCAGCGAAGGCACGCTTAAAACCGACCGTACAGGCACCGGCACTGTTTCGCTCTTCGGCAGGCAGATGCGATTCGATCTTTCCAAGGGGTTCCCGCTTCTGACTACCAAGACGGTGTATTTCAAAGGCATCGCATACGAACTGCTTTGGTTCCTCAAGGGCTCGAGCAATGTGCGCTGGCTCCAAGAGAACAACGTGCACATCTGGGACGAATGGGCGGACGAGAACGGTGATTTGGGACCGGTCTATGGCGTGCAGTGGCGTAGCTGGCCCGCTCCGACGAAGGACAATCCGAACAATACCATCGATCAGATTGACAACGTCATTGATTTGATTAAGAATCATCCTGATTCCCGACGCATGATTGTTACGGCGTGGAATCCGGCTGAGGTCGAGCAGATGGCGTTACCTCCGTGCCATGCGCTGTTCCAGTTCTACGTGGCAGACGGCAAACTTTCCTGCCAGCTTTATCAGCGCTCCTGTGATATGTTCCTGGGGGTGCCTTTCAACATTGCATCGTATTCGTTGTTGACGTTGATGATGGCTCAGCAGACCGGACTTGAGCCGGGTGAATTTGTATGGACCGGTGGAGATTGCCATGTCTATGACAACCACATCGAACAGGTGCTGACCCAGCTTTCGCGTGAGCCATACCCGTATCCGCATATCAAGATTAACAAGGCCGACTCAATCTTTGATTACAAGTACGAGGATTTCACCATCGTTGATTACCGGCATCACCCGGCCATCAAGGCGCCGGTTGCGGTCTGAACGGTTTACGTGCCCCTTGCGTGCAACCTTCTCACAGCGTCTGAGGCGTTCATTAAACTGGGAAGTACCCGAATAAGGAGTATATGAAATGGAGCATGACAGTAGCCGTAGCGGCTATCACGAGCCCGAGCCCGGAATTGCCGGGCAACAGGAGGCAGAGGATTGGGGAGACGATGTCGTCAAGACGTTCTCGGTCAATCTCATCTGGGCATGTGCGCAGGACATGCAGGGCCGTCCGGGGGGGATGGGGCTCAACGGCGGGATCACTTGGCATCTCGCTGAGGATATGGGGCATTTCAAGGAGTTGACTGTTTCGCATCCGGTCATTATGGGACGCAAGACATGGGATTCCTTGGATCCCAAGCACCGCCCTCTGCCCAATCGTGACAATATTGTCGTGTCTCATGACCCGAACTGGCATGCTGCAGGTGCGGCTGTGGCCAATGATATCGATGCCGCGCTCGATTATGCTCGGCAGGAGGCCATTCCTGATGATGGTCTCGATCGCAGCGAGATATGGGTTATCGGGGGAGCGCAGCTGTTCAAGTCCATGATGCCGTTCGCCAACAAGGCGTATGTCACCTATATTCGTGGGCAGTTCGATGCGGATACGTACGCTCCTGATATGGACGAATTGGTAAGTAGGGGGGCTTGGAGTCTTGAGGATGAAAGTCCTTGGACTGCGCCGGTGAAAGCGGAAGGAGACGTCGAGGCTTACCGTTTCGTTACGTACCGGAAGAATTCATAATCATCGTTTTGTGTATTGATGTAGGCCTGGCAGCGATTTGCCGGGCCTACATCGTTATTGGCCGCGATTCACGGGGCGTATGCAACGAACTACGCGGCAGTGGTTATGATGATGTCATTGCATTATCGAAATTCACTCATAGAAAGGTGTTCAACTATGTCTCAGCATCTATACACCGTTATGACCGTTTGCACTGGCAATATCTGCCGGTCTCCGATGGCAGAAATCATCTTGCGTAAGAACTTCGAGGATCGCGGCCTCGGCGACAAGGTTCGTGTTATATCGAGTGGTGTCAGCGACGAGGAACGCAGTCATCCCATCGATCCTAGGGCCGTGCGTGTGCTGCGTCAGCGAGGCTATGCCATTCCCGACCATCATTTCGCCCATCGCATTACTGCAGAAGAAATTGACGAGAGTGACTTGTTTCTCCCTATGACCGCTTCGCACATGCATAGTTTGCTGCGCATGCTTCCTGACGATAAAAAGCCGGAAGTTCATTTGTATCGTAGTTTCGACCCAGATCTGCCGACGCCCGCACCTGGCCGCGAAAGTGACATCGATCTTGTGGACCCGTGGTATGGTGGACCTGCTGATTTCGATATCGCCATCAATCAGATTGATGGCGTCGCACCTTATATCGTTGATTGGGTCGCTCAAGAGCTCTGAGAGGCCGGACATGACGCTGTGTTTCGCAGGTTCGAGTATTGCCGAATCGTGCAAAACACAGCGTTCTCAATTCTTGGCATTTGATTAACATGATAGGGAGAATAACCAAAAAGTCTCGAGACCGTTGTAAACAATCGGTTTCGAGACTTGAGTGGTGGCTCCGAGCGGCGTCGATCCGCTGACCTAACGATTTTCAGTCGTTCGCTCTACCAACTGAGCTACAGAGCCATGAATAATCAAAAACCCGGCGTGCCGGGTTTTTGATTATTCGAGCGACTCCGGCCGGACTTGAACCGGTGACCTCCGCCGTGACAGGGCGGCGCTCTAACCAACTGAGCTACGGAGCCGTGGCTTGCCTTCTTCAAGCAGCCGAGTTTTAATAATACTCAGATTTCATCTGAGTGCAAGTCCAAGTCCGTTTCAGCGTGTCGCCCATAACCTCTGCGGTTTTGTGACTGTAGAAACTCGACGCCGAAAGGGCATTTGCATACATCCTTCAAAAGGAGATACGGATAATCTTACCGAACCGAAATAAGTGAGGATGCGGGAAGTGCTTGCTGCCAATCGTAAAGGTAATAGGTTTCGTTAGTCTTCGCGTCGGTGTCCTCGTCGTTTGGGTAGGAATCTTCCGGAGGATAAGATTCACAGTCAGTTCCTTCGCAATACGTGCCGCCATCTTCGAGACCATCAATGTATTCGTTCAGCCCTGCGATGGACAAGAACGTTAGGGCAACCCCTATCGTGAAGGAAATCGCGCTAACGACAATGCCAGCGGTGGCCAATCTTTTGCTTTTTTCGCTGGTTCGGTTGATCTGCATCAGTAAGACGATGGAAAGAATGAGACCGAATATTGGAGACAGGAACGCAAGAACGAAGCCGACTATGCAGAGGGCATTCCATTTCTGGTACGGGGCGGGTGAGTAAGGGTAACCTTGCGGTGCTATTGGGGGTATTGGAGCGGAAGGGGAGTGATATGGGTTCTGGTTCGGTTGGGTTCCATAATTATATGAAGCTGCCTAGTATGCGGGATTGCTGTACGCGTAAGGATTCTGTTCCGGCAGAGTTTGCGCTTGCGTGGCCTGCACCTGTAGGGGCTGCATCATCGGGGTTTGTAGTTGCGGAACTTGGCCTTGAGACGTCTGGGGGGGGTAAAACATTTTGATTAGTCTGTGTCGCTGCAGGTTGCGCATTCTGATTCTGCGAATCAGACTTGACGTTGTTTGCGAGATTATTGGTGTTCATGCGTGTCGCTTTACATGCGAAAGTGGAGTTTCGTGTCGACCTTTTATTAGACTGGGCTGACGTGTTAGAAAACGACAGCAAAAAACATCATGTTCTCTCTTTTGTGCGTCGAAAGGGACGTCTCGATGACCGACTTCAACGCGCATGGCAGCGTTATGCTCCGGACTATCTGCTCGGTATTAATGAGGGCAATGGCTCGTTGGCGCTTAAGCCCGGGTTTGTTCTCGATCGCGGATTCGTTAACAGTGTATGGGGCAACGATCGTCCGCTGATAATTGAAATTGGAACCGGACAGGGCGAAAACATTGTTGCCGCCGCACAAAACCACCCTGAAAAGAATTTCCTTGCGGTGGAAGTGTACGACCCTGGTGTAGCGCATACGATGCTGCTTGCGGGTAAGCTGAGGCTTTCCAATTTGCGGATCGCGCAGATAAATGCACCGGAACTGTTTGAGTCCGGTGAAGATGACTTGGTGGAAGAGGTCTGGACGTTCTTCCCTGATCCGTGGCCGAAGATGAGGCATCATAAACGACGCATTGTTCAGCCGGATCTGGCGTCTAATGTGCATCGTGTACTTCGTGAGGGCGGTGTTTGGCGTCTTGCCACTGATATCGAGGATTACGCATTACATGTCCATGAAATCATGGATGGTCGTGAGGATTTCATCAATGATGGTTCTCTTACGGTGTCTCTGCCGACGGAACATGTCGGTAAGGGTACAGCCGACAGGGCGGCACTGCTGCCGCATGATGATTTTACCGAGGCCACGCGCTATGAAGGCAGGGTTCTGACGAACTTCGAGAAGAAGGGGCAGGCTGCGGGACGGGTCATTCATGACTTTACCTATCGCACGCGCTGAACAGTCGCGGAAAGCTTCAGAAGCCAGAGGTTGAATTTTCGTATTTCGTGCGGTGTGCTTGGCGATGTGGGGAAGTAAGGCTGACTGTGCTGGGATTGCGGTTCGGTCTTGAATGTGTTGCGGTTCAGGTGGGATCGGACTTTGTCGCAGGTCTGAGATGTTCCTCAACACGCCGGCACTTGCTTGCGTCGAGTTCGTATCTTACACTAATTAGATTGTTAGCCCCCCTCGTCTAACGGTTAGGACACCAGACTTTCAATCTGACAACGAGAGTTCGACTCTCTCGGGGGGTACTGTCAAGGGGCCGGGTGATGAATCGTCACCTGGCCCCCTCGTTATCTGACAGGTGCACCTTCGATCTATAATCTCCATAGCCCGATTTGTGCGATAGGCTGGGTGTAAACATAGATGGTTGTGATATTCGCCATAAAAACGGTCATTTTACGTTTTCGACGTTAATTTTCCGATAATTTGACGGTTTTTTGTTAGGCTGGACCTATAGTCTGAATGTTGTACATAGCGGTGACGTTTAGCCTATTGTGCTCCCGGTTTGTCCCACAAATGAATAGAAAAGGTGTGCAAGATGAAGAAAATCGTTGTACTCGGTGCTGGTTACGCCGGTATGCGAGTGGTCAAGAAACTAGCGAATGCCAAAGTTGACGTTCAGATTGTTCTGATCAACAAGAATTCGTACCATTATCAGTCAACGCAGCTCCATGAAATCGCGGCAGGCACCAAAGAGCCGGCGGATATTACCTTTGACGTGGCGAAGGTTTTCGCGAAGAAAAAGAACGTTCAGGTCGTTATCGATGAGGTTACTCGTGTTGACCAGGACGCCAAGAGCGTCGAGCTCAAGAACTCCGAGCCCATCTCCTACGATTACCTCGTTAACGCCCTTGGGTTCGAATCCGAGACTTTCGGTATCAAAGGGGCGGAAGAGAACGGTTGGTCGTTGGTTGACATCGACACCGCTTTGGCTGCACGCAAGCATCTCGAGGATACGCTGAAGCGCTACCGTTCAAGCCATGACGAGAACGATCTGAAAATCGTCGTGTGTGGTGCAGGCTTCACCAGTATCGAGTACCTAGGAGAGTTGGTCTACCGGCTTCCCGACCTTGCCAAGGAATACGGTTTCCCGCTTGAGTCGGTCAAGATTGACTGCATCGAGGCCGGCCCGAAGATTCTCGGCATGTTCGATCCGAAATTGGCCGATTGGGGCGTTAAGTATCTTGAAAGCAAAGGTGTGATTTTCCATACATCCACTCCGATTACTGAGGTCAAGCCGAATGCGGTTATGAGCAATGACACGGCTTTCCCGGCGAATACGATCATCTGGACAACCGGCGTGCACGGTAGTCATGTGATAGAGGATTCCGGATACGAACAGAAGCGCAACCGTGTGGTTGTTAAGGAAGATTTGCGGGTCAAAGGTCAGCCGGATCAGTTCATGATCGGTGATGTTTCTGCAGTTCCGGATCCGGTCAGCGGTCGTCTTTATCCCACCACCGCTCAGATTTCGATTGCCCAAGCCGATTGCGCGGCGGAAAATCTTATTGCTCTGCTCAATGGTGGAACCACGAAGAAGTTTGTTTTCAAGTCTCTGGGAACGGTATGTTCGCTCGGACCGAAGACCGGTATCGCGGCAATCGACATGATGGGCCATTGGAAGCTTAAGGGCTGGCTTGCTGCCGTATCCAAGAAGATGATTTCCGACCGCTCGACGCTCGAATTGGCTGATATTCGTACTATGCTTGGAACCGATTAATTTCACTCAGCATTGAGTAGAAATTTCGAGGGAAGAAAGGGTTACAATGACCATTTTAGGGTTGTCGCGTTTCCAGTTCGCGATGACGACGGTCTTCCACTTCTTCTTCGTGCCGTTGTCGATTGGCTTGGCTTTTACAGTGGCCGTAATGGAAACGATGTACGTGGTGAAGAGGAAATACGTTTATCGCCGCATGGCTCAGTTCTGGGGGAAGATTTTCCTTTTGAGCTTTGCTGTAGGCGTGGTGACCGGCATCATCCAGGAGTTCCAGTTCGGTATGAACTGGTCCAACTATTCACGGTTCATGGGTGACATTTTCGGAGCACCTCTGGCCATTGAGGCGCTGTTGGCGTTCTTCATGGAATCGACGTTCATCGGCGTCTGGATGTTCACATGGAACCGTTTCAAGCCTGGCGTGCATGTCATTTTCATCTGGCTGACCTGGCTGGGGTCAACCATTTCCGCCATCTGGATTCTTGCTGCAAACAGCTTCATGCAGCATCCGGTCGGCTTCGAAATCGGCAGGGATGGCCGCGCTAAGATGACGGACTTTGCTGCCATTGTGAGCAACCCGCAACTTTGGGTCTCATTCCCGCACGTCGCAACTGCCGCTTTGATGACTGGCTCTTTTGTGGTCGTCGGTATGAGTGCCTTCGGTCTGATGCGCAAGAACGCCGACAGGGTCTTCTTCACCCGCTCCATTCGAGTGGCCGCGGTCATCGCTTTGATTTCAGCTATTTTGGTCATCATCGCCGGTGATGCTCAGACGTCGTTCATCATTCACGACCAGCCGATGAAATTCGCTGCGACCGAGGGTCTGTACGACACCACGACTGGCAAGTCCGCCCCCTGGACCGTCATCGCACTGATCAATGAACAAGCGAAGACCACCAAGGGCATTGAGATTCCGGCCATGCTTTCGCTGCTTGCCTATCACAAGCTTACGGGTTCCGTGATGGGTATGAACGAGGCAAACACACAGTTGATGAACGCCTACCATGACAAGTTCCCGGGGATTGCAAACTTCTATGTGCCTACCAACGTACTGTTCTGGAGCTTCCGCTTCATGGCAGCCGTTGGTTTCGGTGTGTTGTTGCTTTCCGCTTTCGTGCTGTGGTTCACCCGCAAGTCCAAGAACACTCTGGCGGACAGCCGCTGGAAGCTCTGGATTTTGGGTATTTGCACGTATCTGCCGTTCATTGGTACCACCGGTGGCTGGCTGATTACCGAACTTGGTCGTTATCCGTGGATTGTTTACGGTCTGCAGACCATCGCGGATGCGGTCTCTCCGACGGCCACTGTACCCAGCCTGCTGTTCACCAACATCGTCTACTTCCTGCTCTTCCTCCTGATGGGTGGCGTGATGATTTTCTACTCCCGTCGTGTGCTTCATCAGGGACCTGAACCGGATCCGGATGCCGTTGCAAAGCAGTCGGAGTCGCAAACTGCTCCCGCTGTCGCAAACACAGCCGCAAGAAAGGTGGCGTTGGCATGAGTGAATTCCTTGCTAAGCCGTTGATTGACGGCGGCAACTTTTTGCAGTTGCTGTGGTTCTTTGTAATAGCGTTGGTGTTTGCCATCTTCCTCTTCCTCGAGGGCGTCGACTTTGGTGTTGGTATGGCCACTCGCGTGCTTGCCCATAACGGTGACGAACGTGCACTCTACATGCGTGCGGTCGGCCCCCACTGGGATGGCAACGAGGTCTGGCTCATCACTGGTGGCGGTGCGATGTTCGCGTCGTTCCCACTCTGGTATGCTAGCTTGTTCTCCGGTTATTACCTGCTGCTCTTCATCGTGCTGGTTGGTCTGATTCTGCGCGGTGTCTCCTTTGAGTTCGCTTCGCACGCAGTCACCGATCGTGAGCGTAGCGTATGGCAGTGGGCCAACTTTGCCGGAAGTGTCATCGCGCCTTTCGGCCTTGGCATGATGCTCACGAGCCTCATCCAAGGTGTGCCGATGGATGAGAAGGGCAATGTCTACGCCGGATTCTTCGATGTGGTCAACTGGCTCTCAATAGTCGGCGGTGTGGCTGTGGTGTTCTTCAGCTTTGTTCACGGTGTGCACTTCCTGAGCCTCAAGCTCGACAAAGAAAGCTCCTTGAGGATGCTCGACACCACGAAGAAGGTGTACTGGTTTGCATACCCGGCACTCGTCGTCTTCGTCATCCTGGCCTTCTTCTTCACTGATTTCTATCAGCGTCGTACATGGTCCACGCTGCTGATCACCGTGGTGATTCTCGCTGCGACCATCTGCGGACATGTATCTGCATACAAGAAGCGCGGCGGGTTCGCCTTTGTGGCTTCGGGACTCACGCTTGCCGGCATTATCGCCTTTATCTTCAACGGGCTGTTCCCGAATGTGATGATTGCGACCGATCCGGCCAGGAGCCTCAAGTTTGCAACCGCTTCTTCAACGCAGTACACGTTGGGAATCATGACCATCGTGCTGTGCTGTCTGCTGCCGATTGTCCTGATTTACTTCGTCTGGTCGTATTACATCCAGCGCAAGCGTCTGATTTCCGATTCATCGCCGGCTTCCATCAAGGCGGCCTTGTCCGAGTGATGAACAGGCGTTCGTTCCCGATGGGAAGCTGATATCGACGCCCGATGCTTTCATTTCCGTGACAGTGAATATGTGATAGTGTTCACTGTCACGGTGGAAACATCGGGCTTTCTTTGTCTTTATGACGTCCAATAGGGTAGGGGATTGACTGTGATTGATAAGAATCTATTCGGATTCGCCGGAGTGCGGCAACGTATGGGGTCTTTGGCTCTGCTCTCGTTGATTCAAGCTTTGTGTATCGTCGGTCAGGCTTATGGGCTTACGCGAGGACTGGTCGAGATATGGAACCTGCATTCCGTTTCCTCTCTCGTTGGACCGATTGCACAGTTCATTGTTTTTTATCTGGCTCGTCACCTTTGCGACATCGCCAAGCAGCGGATTTCGAGTCGCTGGGGCAAGGAAGTCACGGCACAGATTCGACCGCGCTTGCAGCAAAAAATTTACCGGCTCGGACCGCAGTTGCTGGCTCAACGAGGTACCGGCTCGGCGGTGACAATGCTCATCGAAGGTCTCGATCAGGTCAAGAGCTACATAGAAATTCTTTTGCCGAAGATGACTGATATGATGCTGATTTCTCCGGTCATTCTCATAGCGGTTTGGTGGGAGGACTGGGTAAGTGGTCTTATCTTGCTGCTGATGTATCCGCTTATCATTTTTTTCATGGTCATTCTTGGTCTTGCTGCCCGAGACCGTTCCAACAAGCAGTACGCTCAGTTCAATATGCTCAATACCAGATTTGTTGACAGTATCCTTGGTCTACCGACGTTGAAAATGCTGGGCGTTGACAAGAAATATGAAGACGAAATCTATAATGTCAGCGAACGTTTTCGAAAGCGCACCATAGATGTGCTTAAAGTCGCCATGACCTCGACTTTTGCACTTGACTGGTTCACCACCTTGAGCATAGCCATCGTTGCTGTTTTCCTTGGTCTGAGACTGGTCAACGGCACCATGCCGCTGTTTCCGGCCATGTTTGCCTTGGTTATGGCACCAGATTATTATCTTCCCGTGCGTCAGTTCGGCGATAATTACCATGCCACGCTTGACGGGAAAAACGCGATGCATGACATCATGAGTCTCGTTGACGGTCCTGAGACGCCTCAGGATACCGAGACCGAGTGGGATGGTTGGAGCGCCGAAAGTGAATTGAAACTCAACAATGTTGATTTCGCCTACCCAGAAGACAGTGCACCTGCAGAGGGTGACGGCGCTGAAAGTATGGCCGGTCATAATGTGGCCATAAACGCCGTCGAACAGCAGCAGAAACCAAACCAGGATGATTCGGAAGAAGATCAGATACGATTTGGCCGCGACGCCCTTCATCATGTATCGGTCGATTTCAAGGGGTATCGCAAGGTTGCCGTAATAGGCAAGTCGGGAGCAGGAAAATCGACATTGGTTAATCTGCTGGCTGGATTCAACGTTCCACACGAAGGTTCCATCGAGCTTGACGGCAGAGCTATGAACCATCTTAACGTTCAGGCCTGGCAACGTCATATCAGTTATATTCAGCAGACCCCCTATATTTTTAGCGGCTCAATCGCTGACAATATCCGTTTTTACGTGAATGGCGCCAGCGAGGAGGCTGTGAAAGCGGCTGCTCACAATGCCGGTCTGGACCAGTGGCTCGAACAACTATCCGATGGATTGGAAACCCGGATCGGAGAAGGTAACAGGGGTATCAGTGGCGGGCAGGCACAACGCATTGCGTTGGCAAGAGTGTTGCTTGACAAATCGCGTGAAGTGCTGATTTTCGATGAGCCCACAGCTCATCTTGACATCGAGACTGAATATGAACTTAAGAAGACCCTGCTGCCGATTATGGAAAATCATCTGGTGATTCTCGCCACGCACCGTCTGCATTGGCTGGGAAACATGGACCAAGTGCTTGTTCTCGAACAGGGTAAAGTCGTCGAATCCGGGGCGCCCGCTGATCTCATCGGTGCAGGCGGCGCGCTCGATGGTCTCATAAGCGAGATGGGGGGTAACCAGATTGACCGGTACCTCGACTGAAACGTCGCGCAACTTGAAGGCCAACACAGCTCAGAAACGCAACAAGAACGGTTTTGGCGGAGCAACCATGAACGATGGCAGTGAAATACGGGTTTCCGTATCTTCCGACCCGGTAGACAACAAGAAGACCAAGCTGCGTGATTATCTGCGCCTTTGGGATAATGACCATTGGTTCTGGCCGCATTTGAAGGAAAACAAGGGCAGGCTTGCCATGATTTTTCTCTTGGGTGCCATGACTTTCGTATGCGCAGCCGCTTTGATGTTCACCTCGGGGTATCTCATCAACAGCTCGGCTCGCATGCCATACAACATCCTCATGGTCTACGCGCCAATCGTGCTCACCCGGGCATTCGGCATCGGCCGGCCCGTCTTCAAATACATCGAACGGCTCAAGAGCCATGATTGGGTGCTTCACGTCATTTCTAAATTGCGTGTTCAGCTTTACCGTACTTTGTCCAAGGACGCCGCGTTCCTCAACGAACATGAGCGTACGGGCAATGTGCTGAGCCTTCTCGCTGATGATCTGGACCACCTTGAGAATTTCTATCTGCGTACCATTTTCCCCACTGTGGTGGCTTATATTCTCTGGGTTGTCGTCACGATTGCTCTGGGTGTGTTCTCGTGGGTTTCGTCTTTGTTGCTGTTCATCATGCTTGCATTGGTGCTCATTCTTGTTCCGTTGGTCTCGTTGAGATTCTCAACTGCCCATTTCACCTTGGAAAAGCGTTTGCAGGCTCGCGAATACACCAAGGTCACCGAAAGTTACCTTGGTCTGAGCGACTGGGTTATTACGCACAGGGATAAAGATTTCACCGCAATCGGTGCCGATGAATACCACCGTATTCAGGAAAGCAGGGATCAGCAGAAGATTTTCGAACGTTGGCGCGACTTTGCCATTCAGATGGTTTTCGGAATCATCGCCATCGGGTTGATGGTCGGAGCCGGGTTTACCATGACGGGATCGAAATCTGTTGCCGATTGGTCGGCCTCCATTGTCCTCGCGGTTTTCCCGTTGGTCGATTGCTTCATAACTGTGGCACAGGCGACTGCGGAAATACCGCTGTACAGCGATTCGATCACCCATCTCAACGAGCTAACGGAACGGGTGGAATCGCGCCAAATAACACCGGTCGCTCAAGAAAAACTGAATGGTCCTATTGAGACTATCGATTTCGATCATGTCACCTTCGCCTATGGGCCGGGGCAGCCAAAACTTCTGGACAATTTCAGCCTCCATATCGAGGCGGGGCAGAAGATCGCGTTGCTGGGACCCAGCGGTGAAGGAAAAACCACGATTCTTCAGCTATTGCTCGGCGACCTTGTTCCCGATGCCGGAAGCATCACTGTCAACGGTATTCCCGTGACTGCTTTGCAGGATGAGCGCGCCCGATTGTTTAGTTATCTCAATCAGCAGGCATTCCTGTTCAATTCAACCGTTTCCGAGAATGTACGTTTGGGGGCGCCGGACGCTTCGGATGATGATGTTTGGGCTGCATTGAAGGCCGTGCATCTTGACGAGGTGGTGCGGGCTCTTCCCGACGGGATCGATACCTCCGTTGATGAGGCCGGACATCGATTCTCTGGTGGGGAGCGTCAGCGTATCGCGCTTGCTCGCATCGTACTCAAAGACACACCGGTGATACTGCTGGACGAACCTACGATCGGCCTCGATCCGATTACCGAGCGTGATTTAATGTCGATGATTTTCGCTGCTTCCCAAGGACGGACCATGGTGTGGGTGACACACCATCTGCAAGGGCTGGAACAGGCGGATCGAGTGGTGTTCTTGGACAACGGCAACATCGCCATGCAAGGTGCCCCTGCCGAGCTGTATCGAACCAATGCGCGTTTCCAAGAACTGTATCGTCTTGATGTCGGCGACATTGCGTGCGGTGCGGAAAGCGAAGGGTGATCCAATCCATGGAAACCAATCGGCGGGCAGACATGCTGCTTGTGTGTCTGCCCGCCGATTGATACGTGATCCGGAATGTGTCTTTATCGAGACCCGATCGTCAAATCGTGGAAATCAATCTGTCGAGTGATTTAAACAAAGTCTTCATGGTACTTGCGTTGAGCGGGGGATATGATTTGTCGGTCAACGCGCCCTTGGCATCGTCTATGTGGCCAATCGCCTCGGCTTTGGCCTGCTGCATGAACTGCGGATGTGAACTGAGATAGTCCAAGGTTTTGAGTGGGTCGTCGAGCTTGACGATGTCCACAAATGTCGGATCGGCTTGCATTGCCAAGATGACCGGCAAGGTGTAAATGCCGTCTCTGATGTCTTCAAGCTTCGGTTTTCCGGTGTCGTGACCGACGTTGAAATCCTCCAGGTCATCCACGATCTGGAAGGCCATGCCCAGATGATTTCCGAACGAAGTGACCTGTTCCAGTGTCTGCGGTGAAAGGCTGTCGGATGACAGTTTGATTCCGGTGATTGCAGCCAGGCGGAACAACGCTGCGGTTTTGCCGGTTATGGCCTGCTCGTAATACTCTTTGGTAGTGTCGGTGTTGTGCCGAGCGCGCTCCTGCAGCAGATCGCCGGCGACGATTTCGTTGACTGTATGGGCCTGTTCGACGATAAAGTTGGTGTCGGGTGCAATGCCGGCCATGATCTCCATGTACCGTGACAGGATAAGGTCACCCATATAAATTGCTGCTTTGTTGCCGTGCTTGACATGCATGGTTGGCTCATTGCGGCGAACAGAGGCATTATCGAGTACGTCGTCATGCACCAGAGTGGCCAGATGCAGCATCTCGATGGCTTCGGCTGCAGTGATGATACGATTCGAAGCTGCGTGCAGTTTGTCTTGGGTGGCATACGAAAACAGCAAAACCAGCGAAGCTCGGATCATTTTGCCGTTATTGTCGAGTAGGTGACGGTAATCGTCGCGATACGGAGTGACGGTGTCTTCTTCCTGGCGCAACGCTTCCACCACGCGCTGCAAATCGTTATGCAACAGGAACTCCTGTTGATTTGGCATGGGCGTCTGACCTCTCGTCGATAGGATTGAGATAATCCAACGGGTGTACTCAAATATAGCATGAGCGTCTATTGCCGTGATGTCGTGGCGTATGCTGTTTATCCTGGTATTCGGATGATTGCAGTTGATGCCTCAATCGATGTTATTGATTCTTGTGACTGAAATCACGCCGTCTATGCTGCTCAGGTCACTGATCAGCGCTTTGCTGTCGCGTCCACGTATTTCCAAATTGGCGGAAACGATATGTCCTCGTTGACTCGGTTCGTTGTCCATGTCATCGGATTTGCGTGTGGAAAAGCCTTCCACGGAAATGTCATGGTTCGTGCAAACTGAAAGAATAGAGCGCAGGATGCCTTGACCGTCGCGGTATTGTAATCGCAAGATGTCATCGCTGCTGAAATCAGGAACCACCAATCTAACGAGAAACGGCAGCAACCTCACTGCAATGAAGTAAAGAATGGTACATACCAATGCCGGTACGAACATCCCTGCCCCGCATGCCGTACCAATGGCGGCTGTCATCCATATGGAAGCTGCAGTTGTTAGACCGTGCACATGCGAGCGCTGGGTGAATACGATACCGGCGCCGATAAAACTGATGCCCGAGACGATTTGCGCGGCAATACGGGAAGGATCGATCTTGACGTTGGTGGACAGAACATTCATGAACCCGTATTCGCCGATGATGACGAACAAAGCCGCTCCGACACCCACCAAGGCATGGGTGCGCGTGCCGGCATCCTTATGCTTGGCCTGCCGTTCCATTCCAATCGATGTTGAAAGCACCAACGCCTCGAACAAATAGAGCGCCTGCCAAGCCCACATCGTCAACTGGGTTTCCATCGGTTCTCTTGGCCCCCTAGTAGTTGTATCATCTATGCATCAATCGCCGCTGAGCTGACTCATGGGCAATGCTCCGTACCTTGAACGAAAGTGTAAAGTGGTGGAACCTGCGTAACAGTGTTCTAATTCGAGGTGGGGACGATTGGGGCATCAACCGCATAGCGCATGTGTTTCCATCGGTTCTTGATATGCGGTCTTAGAACGTTTGATCAGATGTTGTCTTGGGTAGTTCGGCCTGTTCCTTGCTCCATATCTGCTTGGCTGGTTCGATGTGGCGCAGATGCAGATATTTCTGATAAACAGGGTACAGTGCACGCAACGGCGGATACAGCGCGTAGAGTGCGTATTCGGTGTCGTGAGCGCGAGAGTGATCGGGGTGCGCGTCAAATGTGTTTTGAAAACGTTGCATATATTTTCGAAACGAGGGGAACGGGGTGTCCATACGCCGGGCGCTCACGCCGGTAATCATGTTCCGGCAATACCCAGTTTTGAGACCTTGATCGATAAGGTGCAATGAAATATCGATGTCTTCATGCATGATGTCAGGTTTGTCACGGCATACCTTGTTCTTTATTGTTCTCCAAGCGCTGGCACGAAGTGCCATGTTGGAACCAAACAACAGCACTTTGCCGCCGTCGGCGCGATAGGTGAAGCGGCGTATCTTATCGTCGCTTGTAATTCCCAGATGCTTGGCTGGCATGTCGTAGTAGACCGCCGGTCCCGTGGCTCCCATAATCTGCGGATCTCGGGAAAAAAGATCGGCGACGGTTTCGACCCAGTCGGGTTTGAGCATGCAATCTGCATCGATGCGGCCGAATACGTCGCCCTTGGCGTTGGTGAAACCGAAGTCGCGTGTCGGGATAAGTCCCTGTTCTTCATCCTGATGAAGGAGTTTCACGTTGGAATCGGGGTGAGATGCGATAAAACTCTCGACCAATGTGCAGGTTGCATCGCTCGACCGGTTGTCAACTACGATGATCTCGTATGGGGAGACACTTTGCCGCATTGCGTTATCTAGACAATTGACAATTCGTTCCTGTTCGTTGTACGCAGGAATCACGATAGAAACATCGACCATGATAGACGAGGATATTCCAAGTCGTCTACACATGGGGCGAGGTAAGATTGTCAATCATGAAACAACGTGGGCAACAAGACGAAAACAACAACAGCCAGAAAATTGACTTTGCTTCGGTATTTCCTCAGAAAGGGGATTCCCGAAGGCCGCCGGATTGGTGGGGAAGGGCATTACTTTACACTGCGATGGCCGTCTTTGTCTGCCTTTTTCTATACAGGTCATGGGGCAAAGTTGAGTTCGTCGTTCTTGACATCATCATCTCGATCTTCATCGCTCTGGCGATGGAGCCGCTCGTGGTGCGGCTGGTGCGCCATGGGTGGAAACGCGGGGTTGCCTCGGGTGTCACTTTGGTGGGGCTTATTGTCCTTGTGCTGGCGTTGATGGCCATGTTCGGCAACATGTTCGTCACCCAGATGTTTTCGATGATCAAGGATATTCCCGAACTGTACGATCAGGCACGTGATCTTTTGAAGGTACACACAGATTTCAACCTTCCGGAGATATCCAATCTCGGCACTGAAATCGCTAAAAATATACAGACCTCTTGGGTCACCGATTTTGCCGGTCAGGCTGTCAGCACAACAGTGGGGTTGTTTGGTGCTCTGTTGAATCTGCTGACCATCGTTATGGTGACGTATTACGTTTCCGCGGCTGGTCCCAAGATGCGCAGGAGCTTGTGCCAATGGCTCGGTCCGGTCGCGCAGCGTCGTTTCCTGCTCGTTTGGACGGTGGTGCAGGACCAGATTTCCGGTTTTTTGTTCTCTCGAACGATTCTGGCCATCTTCAATGCTTTCTTCACTTCTATATTCCTCATGGCCATCAAGGTTCCCAATTGGTTGCCGTTGGCGCTGTTCTGCGGTATCGTTTCCCAGTTCGTCCCTACGATCGGTACCTACATCGGCGGTGCTCTACCGGTGATTTTCGCATGGAGCTCGCGTGGGCTTGTGTATGCGGTCGCTGTCGTTATCTTCATTGTTATCTACCAGCAGATCGAAAACCTCATCATCTCACCGAAGGTCTCCCAGCGAACCATGGACCTCAATCCGGCCATCGCCTTCTTGTCGGTACTCGTGCTGGGTGCTGTTTTCGGCGCTCTTGGGGCGTTCTTGGCCCTGCCAATCACTGCAAGTTTGCAGGCGATTTTCAAGGTGTCCACCAAACGCTATGATCTGGTGGATTCGCCGTTGATGAGCGACCCGGTACCTGTCAGCAAATCCAAGGTGGTAGCAGGGGCTGAAGCCTTCAACGAACATGTAGTCCAGCCGGTTGCGCAGCACATGCCGCGTGCTGCGAAAGGATCGAGTGCAAGGGTTCCCGTCGACGATGAGTTGCGTAGTTTGCGTGATGCCGCTTATTTGTCGAATTTTGCGTCGAACGGAGAATTCACAAGTTCCAATCTGGATGAATCAGAAACCCAAGCAATCCCTAAGGGCGCTCTTTCGGATGTCGGTTCGGAGCGCAGGCATCTTATGGGCAGCGATGAGGCGGATGCTGCTGATGCACACACGTCGGAGTCTGCCGAAGAGAATCCTTCGAACGATGTTCAGGGCGGAGCGCACGGTAAGGTAGTGGGCGAAAAGTCTCATGGTGAAACCGACAATCCAAGGAAAGGATGGCGCTGATGGTATATCTGAACATTCTTGACGTTCTTATGTTCATATTGGGCGCCGTAAGCCTCGGTTATCAGGCCGCCTGCATTATTGCCTCGCTGTTCCATCATCGCATCACCTTTCCAACGGTTCCGATGGACAAGCGGTACGCCGTGCTTATTTCGGCTCGCAACGAGGCCAAAGTCGTCCCGAACCTCATCAACTCCATTCGTGAACAGACCTATCCATCCAGTCTTGTCGATATCTGGCTCGTAGCTGACAATTGCACCGATGATACGGCTGAAGTCGTGCGCGGCATGGGATGCCAAGTCGTCGAGCGGCATAATCTGGAAGAAATCGGCAAGGGTTATGCGCTCACTTATCTGCTCGACGAGATGATTGAGCGTGGAGTAGCCAGCGATTATGAAGCGTTTTTTGTCTTTGATGCCGACAACAAACTGGACAAGCATTATATCGAGGAGATGAACAAGGCATTCCAGTCCGGGTTCCGAATCCTCACCAGTTACCGCAATTCCACGAATATTTCCGAGAATTGGGTTTCTTCCGGTTCGGCCCTTTGGTTCATTCGGGAATCCCGCTTCCTGAACAATTCACGAATGTTGTTCGGCGCAAGCTGTCATGTGGGTGGTACGGGGTTCATGTTCTCGCAAGAGGTTATGCAGCGCAACAACGGATGGAAATTCCATCTGCTCACTGAAGATCTTGAGTTCACGATGGACTCCGTATTGCACGGCGACCGCATCGGATACTGCGGCACGGCAATACTTTACGATGAACAGCCCGTTTCGTTTTTGCAAAGCTGGCGGCAACGGCTTCGTTGGAGCAAGGGCTTTTTGCAAGTCTTCCGGTATTACGGGCCTTTGCTGATTAAACGCGCAATCAAAGAGCGCGATTTTTCGGCCTTTGATTTCACAATGCTGATTTGCCCGTTCATGCTGCTTGGCATGGTGAGGGGCGCGTTGGGCATTCTTTTTGCTGCGTTTGGTTTTGTTTCATGGACAACTCAAATCGATGCAGCGATTACATGGACGATTGGCGGTGCATTCGGTTTGTTGGCCATGATGTTCCTTGCAGGGCTCACTGTTTTTGCTGAACGTGACCAGATTGGCGCATCCAATAAGGAATTGCTTGCCTATGTACTTAGCTTCCCGATTTATATGGCCAGTTATATCCCGATTTCCTTCCAGGCCGTTTTCTCAAGGGCGCAATGGAAACCGATCGAGCATAAAGGTTAGCTTCCTTGGGCGGTAACGTAAGTAGGAGTGGTTGTGGCTACACAAGAACAAGGGTTTTCTGAGCGCGGCATGTATGTGTACAGGAAGGATTATACCGAGCGCAACCGTGTCTCACGCATCGTCATCTCTGCGTTGGTTACAATATTGCTTTGCGCGTCGTATGTCTTCGCCGATTTTCGAGGATTGGTTCCTGGTCCACTGACCGTTCTTCCTGCCGACACGAATTCATCGAGGATTTCCGGTGCAATGAGGGAGAACATACCCATCGCCGGACCTGTAAATCTTAATAAGCCTATTGACGTAAACGCTGCGAACGGTTTGATTGAGGCCTTTGCCAGTACTCCCGGGGTCGGCGCTGATTTCTCCGTTGCTGTGTCCGATGCTTCCGGCACTATTGTGGCTTCACGTGATCCGGACACTCCGCGTGAGCCTGCATCGACCATGAAGACGCTCACTGCGCTGGCGGCCTCTTCAACATTGGATATGGGGTCGACGTTCCGCACCGAGACCTTGCTTGAGTCCTCCGATCAAGAGGCGGATGAACCTGCAAAACTCGTACTTACTTCTGATGGCGATATGTTGTTGGGTGCAGGGCAGAACGATCCCGATCATATCAACGGCAGGGCCGGGCTTGCCACGTTGGCCGACGAGACTGTTGCAAGTCTGAAAAAACGAGGTATCGAGCACATTCATCTGCAATACGATGATGAGCTTTTCGGGACTGTCCGATATCCGGCCAATATTGACTCCAACAATATCAACCACACCAATTACACCGGCATCGCTTCGATGGCTGTTGATGGGGGAAGGCAATGGAAGGGGGAGAATCACGACATCGATCAGTACACCGCGTACCCTGAGTTGTCGATAACGCCTGCCCATGATGCTGCTCTTGTTTTCTCTTCGCTTCTGTCACAACGTGGCGTTGCCGTCGACGACGAGGTAACTTCCGGTCGATCCCATGGCAATGCGGAACGCATAGCCACAATCAGCTCGGCAACCTTGGCTGAAGTAATGGCGTTTACCATGCGACATTCCGACAATACTTTGATTGAGGAGTTCGGCAGGCTTACATCGTTGAAAATGAGGGGTGAAAACAGCCCTGAAGGGGCGACGAAAGCCGTGAAACAACAGCTCAACAAGATGGGCATTGACACGGCGAACCTGCAGATGCAGGATTGTTCCGGGCTTTCTGCAGGGTCAACTCTTACGGTCAGGACATTGGTTGAACTTCAGTCCCGAAATCTTAAAATCGGTCCCGGGTCCTCGGCAGGGGAAGGATTGTCCATTCCGGGGCTTGTCGGCACTGCTCAGACACGTTTGCATGATCCCGGTGCGGCCGGGTTGTTGCGCGTTAAAACCGGTTCCCTTGAACATGTTACTTCGATGTCCGGCAATGTCTCTCGCAAGGGTGGCGGCGTGCTTTCCTTCGCTGTTGTGGTTAACAGTCCGGAAAATTATGCGGAGGCGAAAGAAGCCATTGACACGTTCATGTCATCGTTGGTGGAACTCTGAGACCATGGTGTATTCGGCGACCGTGAAGAAGGCGATCGGTGACGTTCGCAATTCGCTTGCTGGCATAGGCATTGTACGACAGCACTCTCGTTTTGCCGGACATGGAGTGCATACTCCCGATGCCAACGCGCCGACGGTGCTGGTGGCATGCTCGGGAGGACGCGACTCGATGGCTCTCGCGGCCGTGAGTCAAATCGTTTCCGGAATGCTGGGAATCCATTGCGGCGCCGTCATTATTGACCATCGACTTCAGGATGGTTCCGAACAGGTGTCGAAGGATGCGGCTGATCGTTGCACGGCTCTGGGGCTGGGTCCGGTTATCGTGCGCAGTATCGATGTCAAAGGTGCGCACGATGGGCATAGCGCTGAAGATATGGCGCGACAGGCACGATACGAAGCGATTATTAATGTGGCCCGTCAGATCGGTCACGTTACCGTGTTGCTAGCTCACACCCGTGATGATCAGGCTGAGACGGTGGCGATGGATTTGATGCGTTCCAGTGGCATTGAAGCACTTTGCGGGATGCCGGCCGCGTTTGTTCAGGGCGGGGTATGTTTCGATCGTCCGTTTCTTGATCTCACACGCGCACAGACCACTGCGATCTGTCGTGAGTTGGGGATTGCTTGGTGGGATGACCCGACCAATGGTGATACGGAACCTGCGGATCAGTCACTGCCCGCAAACTATCCGCTTCGCTCGCGTGTGCGCCACACACTTATGCCGTATTTGTCGTCGTTCTTCGGCGGTGATTTTTCGGCTCACTTAGCGCAGGGAGCTGGTATCGCCCGCGTCGATAGGGATTTTCTTGAGGCCTCAACGGATGACTGGTACCGCAAGATCGTTTGTTGGAATGAAGCTGAAGGCCTTCGTGATCAGAGGGGCCGGAACGCTGATGTCGCAGCGGATACAAGGTCGATGAGTGATCAAGGCTTGCAATCGTTTGGATCGGATTGCAAATCAGAAGTTGGTTGCGGGGAACGTGCGGATGCTGAGGTATACACCCATCTTGATCGAACCTTGATTCTGCGTGTTAAACCGCTGGCCCAAGCGCACTCGGCCATTCGACGTCGCGTCATCGCGCGTGTATTGGCGCAGCTGGGACTGTCGTTTACTTCTCGGCATGTCTTGTCCATTGAAACACTGGTAACGCACTGGCATGGTCAGGGTTTCGTTTCACTTCCCAGCGGATATTCAGCAAATAGGCAGCGAGACGTCATTCACCTGTGTAAAAATAGGTGACATGGAAATCGCGGATGTACATGACCAAATCGACCACGAATTGGTATCTAAGACACAAATCGAAGAAAAGATCAACAGTGTCGCGGCACAGGTGAGCAAAGACTATAAGGACACGGATTTGCTTTTGGTTGCCGTGCTCAAAGGTGCCATGAACACGTTGGTGGCGTTTTCACAGGCCCTGAGCATCAACGTACAGATGGATTTCATGAGTCTGTCGAGCTACGGTGACGGATTATCCAGCAGTGGCACGATCAAGGTGCGTCAGGACCTTGCATGCGACGTGAAAGGCCGCGATATCTTGATCGTCGAAGACATCGTCGATTCCGGACATACGCTGGATTGGCTCATCCGAGAATTGAAAAACCGCGGAGCTGCCAGTGTTGAAGTCTTTGCGCTTCTGGAAAAGCCTTCACGTAGGGAAGTTGATGTGCCCTTGAAGTATCGGGGATACGAGGTGCCGGATGAATTCGTGGTGGGGTTCGGGCTCGATTATAAAGAGCGTTTCCGCAACCTTGACTCTATAGCGGTCTTGAAGCCTGAAGTCTACCAAGGAGAAGCAGTATGAGCTATCCTCAGAATCCACAAAACCCGATGGGACCGATGGGCAACCGCAATAACCCCGACAACAACAATCCTTTCAGTCCATTTAAGCGAGGCAACAAGCCCGATAACGGCAGCAACGGGCAGAATAACAACGGCGGTAATCCAAACGACAAGAAGCCGTTCTGGCAATCGCCGGCGCTTTGGGTTATGGCGTTGGTTCTGGTGATGCTCGTCGGGTTCCAACTGTTCACACAAACGGGTACACAGACAATCGATACCAAAAATGGCATGGAGCTGATAGCGGAAGGCAAAGCCAACCGTGTTCAGATCGTCGACAACAGGCAAATGGTCAAGCTCAAACTCGACGAAGATTTCAACAAACCTGATCCCAAGACCAAGGTGAATCACAACTATGGTCGGGACGTTCAGTTCTATTACACGTTTGCTGAGGGACCTGAGGTACTCAAGGTCGTTAAAGAGGCCGATCCCAAGGGCGGCTGGACCTCGGACATGCAGTCGGACTCGATTTGGGGCTACCTCATCTCCACGCTTCTGCCGTTTATTATCCTCATGGCCCTTTGTTGGTGGTTGTTCAGCCGCATGGGCAGTGGCATGAACGGAATGCTCGGCATGGGTGGCAAGAAAGATAACGGCAAGTTGCTCGAAGGCCAAACACCGACCACGAAGTTCTCCGACGTTGCCGGAGAAGACGCGGCCGTGGATGAAGTCAAAGAAATTAAGGACTTCCTCAAAGATCCTTCGAAATACAAAGCTCTTGGTGCACGTATTCCGCGCGGTGTTCTGCTTTATGGCCCTCCCGGAACCGGTAAGACCTTGCTGGCGCGCGCGATTGCAGGCGAGGCAGGTGTGCCGTTCTACTCGATGGCGGGCTCCGACTTTGTCGAGATGTTCGTAGGCCTTGGTGCTTCGCGTGTGCGTGACCTTTTCGAAGAGGCTAAGAAGCATGCACCGGCCATCATCTTCATCGATGAGATCGATGCTGTGGGCCGCAAGCGTGGTACCGGTATGAGCGGCGGTCACGATGAGCGTGAACAAACGCTCAACCAGTTGCTGGTCGAGATGGACGGTTTCGACAATGACACCAATCTCATCATCATCGCGGCCACCAATCGCCCCGATGTTCTCGATGAGGCGCTGTTGCGCCCCGGACGCTTCGATCGTCAGGTCGCCGTTGAGGCTCCTGATCTTGAAGGACGCGAGGCAATCCTTAAGGTGCATGCCAAAGGCAAGCCGTTTGTGCCTGACGTCGATTTACGAACTGTGGCTGTACGTACGCCCGGTTTCACAGGTGCAGACTTGGCCAACGTTCTGAACGAAGCCGCACTGCTGTGCGCTCGTGCAGGAGCTCAGCTGATTGACAACCGTGCTATCGACGAGGCCATCGACCGCGTTCAATCCGGTCCGAAGCGGCAATCGCGTGGCATGGCTCTCGATGAGATGCGCAATACCGCTTACCATGAAGGTGGCCATGCCTTGGTTGCGGCTGCGCTGCACCACACCGATCCGGTGACCAAGGTCACAATCCTTCCGCGAGGACGTGCCTTGGGTTACACGGCTGTCATGCCTACGCAAGACAGGTACTCCCAGTCTCGCAATGAGCTGCTTGATCAGATGGCTTACGCGATGGGTGGCCGTACTGCCGAGGAGATCGTTTTCCACGATCCGACAACGGGTGCTTCCAACGATATCGAGAAGGCGACGCAGATTGCCCGCAAGATGGTCCTTGAATTCGGATTGTCCTCCAAGTTGGGTGCCGTTAAGTGGGCTGATGCTGAACATGGCGAGGACTCCGCCAACAACTTCATCCACGATTATTCCGAACGTACTCAGGACGCGATCGACGAAGAAGTGCACGGCATGATTGAAACCGCGCACACCGAGGCATGGCGAATCATCACTGAGAACCGTGATGTGCTTGATGAGCTCGTCCGTCAGCTCCTGGTCAAGGAAACCTTGAACGAAAAGGAACTTAAGGTCATTTTCGCTAATCTCAAGATGGCTCCGGAACGTCAGCTTTGGCTTTCCGACTCGGCTCGTCCCGATTCGGACCTTCCGCCTGTGCCGATTCCGGAATCGCTGAAGCGTTCGGTCGGTATGAAGCCGGGAGAGACCAAGTAAGCAAATGGCGGATTCATTGATTAATGATTCGAAAGAGTCGAGGGGCGTGACAGCAGATGGCACGCCCCTCGGCGTTCATGCGCGAATCTCACTTTCGTTCGATCCTACGGTGAGCGAGGATGTAACAGCGGGCACTGCCGTATGGAGGCGGATGCTTGAAGCTGTTGGGGAGGGAAGGGCGAGTGTGGATGTTACGGTGCATCTGGTCGATGAAAGTGACGATGGTTTACCGTTTTTCGGACGTCGCGAAGACAGTGGAGACAGTGCACCACAAGCTATTGAACAATTAACGTTCGCCGAAGTGCCGGTGAGCTTTGATGATGGTGCCGAGTATGGCGGTGATGCCGTAACTGGTGGCGGTATGTATGTTGCTCCGACCAAGGCTTCACTAGCTGGTGCAACCATCGCCGATCAGATGCGCAAGAACGAGTCTGATAAACGAAAAGTACAGCAACAAGACACGATGGAAGATGTTTATGCCGTTCCTCGGCGAGCAATCATCGCGATGCGCAGCAAAACGACTGATGCTGAAAAGCGCTTCCGTTCCGCCATTGTTTCGATCGATGCAGTGCCCGGCAATCAGGTCGAAGGTATTTCGCCGCTTTATCGTGTCATGGGCATTGATAGTTCGGACGCAAGTGCCGCTGTTATCCAGGTGATCACCAAACTCAAGCCGCAGGCTATCATAACGTTGCTTGATTCATTGTCGGCATCGCACGAAGGCGCCGTTGCATTGCGCCTGGTTGATATTGAGGGTGAGTCGATTGGTGCGGTCGCCGATATTGCCCAAGCATCGGAAAGTGGTGCTCAAGATGTATCGGAAGCGGTTGCGAACACTATCGAATTACCGTTGACGGATGCTAAAGCACAAGCTGAAATCCTCGCGCCGTGGCTTGATATGGATCCCGAGGCGCGCCTCGACGGCGACCCTGTTTCCTATTTGTTGGCAATGGCACCTGATGCTGCGCGTGTGGGCAAAGTCGACGACCGATGGATACTGGGGGAGACACAATGAGTGCACGGCGAACGGCTTGGTGGTATTACGTCATTGCGGCGTTGCTGGGGCTCCTGCTAGGCGCGATGCTCTTCAAGACCGATGAGATAACTAGGCTTTCGCTCATCGGTGCTCCGTGGTTTGTTTCGTTCGTTCTGGTGCTGCTTGGCGTTGTCGTCCTGGTTTTGGCGCTTCAAGTGCATCAATATGCCATTACCGATCCGACCAAGCGCAAAAGTTGGGTTGATCCGACTAAGGCCGTGTACACGCTGATGCTTTCCAAGGCGTTGGGCGTTGCCGGTGCGATGCTGGCTGGATGGTATCTCGCCCAGCTATTGCTGTGCTTGCCGCATTGGGGTGCCCGGTATTACCAGAGCGTGGTTATTCAATGTGGTATTGCCACTGTTATCTGCATCGCCGACATGATTGTCGGCATAATCGGCGAATGGCTGTGCCAGCTGCCGCCGAGCGAAGGCCCGGATGATCCGAAAATCAAGACTGCCAAGCGACGTGAGCGTCGACGCAAAGCCATTGCCGGTTCGGTCAACAAAAGAAGGTGTTAATCCAGAAGGAATACGAAGTAAAGTGCTGAAACGGACATTTGAAAACAATGGCGAGTCGTATGATTTGATATTGACTGAACCAGAACAGACCGCAACTGGAGAATACCGGACAACTGTTTCGTTGACACATAAGGGCGAGACTGTATGGTCGTATGAAATCACTGGCATTGATGGTGTCCAGTCGACGCTCAAAGGTATGATGTTCGCTTGACAGTTGCTAGAAAGTGCTTGCGGTTACACATTTCTCGATGATGAGGACTTGATGCTTCCTGATGTTGTTTTGTAGTCGGAAGCGGGATTTGCGGGTTTAGGTATAGAAATTCGGCGGATGAATTGGCTAAGGAGCCGTTCCATCCGCCGAATCATTCGATTTTGGCATCATGAGGATTTTCTGCTGAAGATCAATCCCTTTCAGGTATGCGTATGGTGGCTTCCTGACTCATTGCGGCTAAGAGCTTTCCGTCTGCTGAATAGACCTTGGCGATGCCCAAAGCGCGGCCGTGTCCGGCTACAGGGGCATCCTGCACATACAGATGCCATTCGTTCATGTCGATATTGTCGTACCACCACATCGAATGATCGATCGAGGCGTAGAAGATGCCCGGTGTGGAGATGCTCAGACCTGCGCGGCGCAGATCGGGTTCCATCATCACCTGATCGCATTCCAGTCCCAGCAGGGCACGATGCACGCTTTGCTGGGACTCGATTTTGTCGGACATGCGCATCCACACCAATTGCTTGCCGGAATCCTCTTCTGCGCTGTGCTTATCGGGAACGAGCATGACGGTTGAGCCGATGTGTCGGATGTCAAAGGGAGACTGCGAAGTGTAATAGTTGGCGAAACTCGATTTGTCGGCATACGGTTCCATCAGGTCCTTGGCACTGGCAAGGGTTTCCGGATCCGGCAGATTGGAAGGCATGTCGTCGCTGAATTGTACTCCGGGCTGACCGGTCTTCTGCAGGCTTACCGTGGCGGTGAACAGCAATTGATCAGCCTGCTTGGCATCCACGCGGCGGGTGGAGAACGACCGACCATCGCGCAGTGACTCGACTTCATAACGGGTCGGCTCATCCAGCTTGCCGACCTTAATGAAGGTGGCGTGGATGGAATTGGCCACCTTGTCGTCGTCTGTGGTGTTGGTAGCTGCAATGATGGCCTGTGCCGTCATCTGCCCCCCATAGATACGCTCAGTGGGGTAGTAGAGGTTCGTGGCATCGTTGAAGACGGTGTGCCCTTCCTGCTGGATGCCGGCCTTGAGTTCCAGTGCCTCAACCGCCCGCTGTGCTGCGTTGCCGGTCGTCATTTCCGCCATGTCAGTCCTCGTTTCTTTTTAATAACGTTTATGCGAGTCTAATCCTCGCCGCCGAACTTTTGCGCGGATTGTGCCAGTATCTGGCGCTGCGATTGGTGCCGTAATCGAGTTGTATATGTACGTAAGTCATACGAATTTCGCCAACTCAAGGGCTTAACGCCAAATCGTGCTATCGTGCAGACAATGATTGATATCACATTAGCGCTCGCCGTACCAATGCCAAGTGGGGAAGCGGGAATAGGCGACGCTCGGGATTCGGACTTGGTCAAAAAGCTGAAAATCGTTCTGAGCTGCATATCCCGTTTCCCCACATTAGTATGTGAAAACGGCAGGTTGTCGTCGGAGATCAGCGCGTCAGTTTGCGATGGATGCGGTGGGGGCGGGAAGCCTCCTCGCCAAGACGCTTGACCTTGTCTTCCTGATAAGCTTGGAAGTTGCCTTCGAACCAATGCCATCTGGCCGGGTTCTCGTCATCGCCTTCCCAAGCAAGAATGTGGGTGGCGATGCGGTCGAGGAACCAACGATCATGGGAGATGACCACGGCGCAGCCGGGGAACTCGATAAGTGCGTTTTCCAACGATTCGAGCGTTTCCACATCGAGGTCGTTGGTGGGCTCGTCGAGCAGGAGCAGGTTTCCGCCCTGCTTGAGGGTCAACGCGAGGTTCAGCCTGTTGCGCTCGCCGCCGGAAAGCATGCCGGTGAGCTTCTGCTGATCGCTGCCTTTGAAGCCGAAGCTGGCGACGTAAGCGCGCGTAGGCACTTCCACGCCGGCGACATCAATGAAGTCGTTGCCATCGGAAACCGCCTCCCACAAGTTTTTGTTGGGGTCCAGGCCTTCGCGGTTCTGATCGACGTAGGAGATCTTGACGGTCTCGCCGATGTTCAGCTCGCCGCTGGAGAGAGGCTCCTTGCCAACTATGGTCTTGAACAGCGTGGACTTGCCGACGCCGTTGGGGCCAATGATGCCCACGATGCCGTTACGGGGCAACGTGAAGGAAAGATCATCGATAAGCACGCGGTCCCCGAAAGCCTTGTGAATATGCTCGGCTTCCAACACCTGCGAGCCCAAACGTGGTCCTGGTGGGATGACAATCTCGGAAAAGTCGAGCTTCTTGGAGTTACGTGCCTCGTTTTCCATCTCATCGTAGCGGGCGAGACGTGCCTTGTTCTTGGCCTGGCGTGCCTTGGGTGAGCTCTTGACCCAGTCGAGCTCATTCTTCAGACGTCTGGCGAGTTTAGCATCCTTGGCGCCTTGGATCTCCATACGCTTTTCCTTGGTTTCCAAGTAAGTGGTGTAGTTGCCCTTGTAGGGGTAGAGATGGCCACGATCGACCTCGCAGATCCACTCGGCTACGTTATCCATGAAGTAACGGTCGTGGGTGACGGCAATAACGGCACCCTTGTAAGAGTGCAGGAACTGTTCGAGCCAAAGAATGGACTCGGCGTCCAAGTGGTTGGTGGGTTCGTCGAGCAGCAGCAGATCCGGAGCCTCAAGCAGCAGCTTGCACAGTGCCACGCGTCGGCGCTCGCCGCCGGAGCAGACGTTGACCGTAGTGTCTGGGTCCGGGCACTGCAACGCATCCATTGCCTGTTCAAGTTGGGAATCGAGATCCCAACCGTCGGCGGCATCGATTTCTTCCTGAAGCTTGCCCATTTCGGTCATCAGCGCATCATAATCAGCATCTGGATCGGCCATTTCCTCACCTATTTGGTTAAAACGGTCGATTTTTTCAGTGATTTCGCCAAAAGCTGCCTTGATGTTCTGGCCGACTGTTTTGGTTTCGTCCAGTGGAGGTTCCTGTTGGAGGATGCCCACGGAATAGCCGGGGGTCAGTTTTGCATCCCCGTTGGAAACGGTTTCGATGCCGGCCATGATTTTCAGCAGGGTCGATTTACCCATGCCGTTAGGGCCGACCACGCCGATTTTCGCGCCTGGCAAAAAGCTCAGGGTCACGTCGTCAAGAATCACGCGGTCGCCGTAGGCTTTGCGGGCATTGATCATTTGGTAAACAAACTCAGCCAAGTATTCGTTCCTTCGTTCTGATGTGTGCTTTATCTCATTGCATGTGAAGCGTTTTCCGCATGGGTGTTTTGCCTGCGGTCCACGCCAATTTTCGCATATTGAGTAGACGTTGCGCGCTGGGCTTGCCGGGGGTTCGATGTTGGTTTTTCGCCTTCTTAACGTGAGATGGAGCACGCTTGGGAACAGAAGTCAAAAATGATATGTTGAGTCTTGTAATGTGCTCGATCCGCTCTGCATGTTGCGGCGCGATCGGACTATGCTGATTGCTGCGCAGGACGGATGCGATTGGTGAATCGAAAGTTTCCGGTAACCGATGAACGGAGTGATGCGATGGAACAGCGTGTAATGAGTCTGAGGGCTGATTTGCCTGACCCGCTGCCTATTGAAAATCCGCTGAGTTCTTTTGACGCGCGTGTACCGGCTGAAATTGAGCGTTCCTCAGGTCTGCTGTTGCAGGGAAGGCGTCTGCGTTCCTTCGCGTATACCACGGATGTGGCGGTGATTCACAATACCAACGCCGATGCGATCCTCGCTGTTTACCCGTTCATGGGCCAGCCGGTTATCAATCAGGCTGTGCTTTCGGTAGCGCAGGTACCTGTGTTCGTCGGAGTTGGTGGCGGCACCACCACGGGGACGCGAGTGCTTGAGCTTGCGGTGTTTGCCGAGATGCAAGGAGTCGCGGGCGTCGTGCTGAACGCGCCCAGCGAGGTCGAGACTGTGCGTGAGGTTGCAATGACTATTCATGTTCCCGTGATGGCCACAGTCGTCGACTGGGATGATATGGTGCAACGCAAAATCGAGGCGGGTGCAAAAATCATCAACGTTGCAGCCGGCAAGCATACCGCGGAAGTCGTCGCGTGCGTCAAGGACCGGTATCCGGAGATTCCCGTTGTTGCCAGTTCCGGAGGTTCCGGCGAATCAATTCGTGAGACCATCGCGTCTGGTGCAAATGCGCTTTCGTGGACACCTCCGAGTTCTGCCCAGTTGCAGAAACAGATGATGGATCGCTATCGTCGTGGTGAGACCACGCACTCCGATGAGACACCCCATGCAGTCAGTTCGCCACCTATTCCCGGCGTTAATCTCAGTGATGTCACCAAAAGCTTCTATACATCGACGGCTTCGATGGGGTATCCATATACAGATGTGCCGCCGGACAGGTCTCCGCGTCCTCGCCACAAGAAGCAAGATCCTCCCAGCGAGGACACCGTTGCGTCACCAAGGGAAAACTGAACGAGCAAGGAATTGTCGTTATTGTGCGTTCAGGGAGCTGACTGCGTGTTGCGACAAAATTCGTTTAGTGGTTTTGACTGCGCGTTGATTGTGTCATGCTTGATTTGGTGTTTGGTAGTAGCTTCGTGTTCTGCGGTTGTGTAGGACCCCTGATACACTGAAGTGTCCATTAAGAAGCCGGGGTTTACATACTTTTTGAGAAATAGGTCGGCTTCAATCTTTGTGAAAGGCTGTTGTGCCGAACCGTAGTTCTCATCAATATAACGATAATAAAAATTCAAATAATGCCGCTGATTTTTCAGACGAGCGGTACGCAGGAAACGCAGTGAACGATTCCTTTGAAACGGTGCCGTTGAAGAATGCCGAGGAAATGTCCCAAGGGGCGGCTGCTTATGCCAAGACTGGTGATCAGCCGGAACGCACTTTTGCGCAGCTCGGTGTCCCTGGGCCTCTGGTGCATGTGCTGGCAAAGGACGGAAAAACCGTCGCGTTCCCGATTCAGGCCGATACGCTCACCGATTCGCTTGCCGGGCGTGATGTGCTCGGCCGTGGTGAAACGGGAAGTGGCAAGACGCTTGCTTTCTCGATTCCGCTGGTGGCACGTCTGGGCGAGCAGCTTGGCGGCTCCGTGCGTGACACTCAACGACACGACAGTCTGCCGCATCCGCGTGCGATGATTCTGGCACCGACCCGTGAGCTGGTCAATCAGATTGACGAGGTTGTGGCCCCGCTTGCCGCTGCTTATGGCATGCGCACCGTCACTGTATATGGTGGCGTGAAGTACAGCCGTCAGATTGCGCAGCTTCGGGCTGGTGCCGAGATTGTTCTCGCCTGCCCGGGACGTCTTGAGGATCTCTTGCACCAAGGCGAGCTTTCCGTCGAATCAGTTGAGATCACAGTGCTTGACGAGGCTGACGAGATGGCTGACATGGGCTTCCTGCCTGCCGTGCAGCGTTTGCTTGAACAGGTCGATCGCAACGGCCAGCGCATGCTGTTTTCCGCCACACTCGATCATGGTGTCGATAAAGTTGTGCGTCAGTTCCTGCATGAACCGAAGATTCATCAGATTGCGCCGGCCGATGCGCAGGTTGATACCATGACTCACCATGTTTTCGAGGTTTCTCAAGGCAATAAGTATGAGGTCATTCGGGAGCTCGCCAGTGGCAAAGGCAAGCGCATCCTGTTCACGCGCACCAAGTTCCAGGCCAAGAAAATGGCCGAGAAGCTGGTTCATGCCGGCATTCCCGCCGTCGATCTGCAGGGCAACCTTTCGCAGAATCAGCGTGATCGGCACTTGGCGGCTTTCACTTCGGACGATGTAAACGTGTTGGTGGCCACCGATGTGGCCGCCCGTGGTATCGATGTGAGCGATGTGACGATGGTCGTGCAGACCGAACCTCCGGAGGATCCCAAGTCATTCCTACATCGTTCTGGCCGTACGGCTCGGGCTGGTGAATCCGGTGATGTGGTGACACTTGTTCTTCCGCAACAGCGTCGTGACGCCCGTCAAATGCTCCGTCGTGCTGGAATCAAGGCAAAGAGCGAACAGATTGTTCCAGGTTCGGACAAGCTCAAGGAGTTGGTGGGCGAGCATGCACCGCTCGTTGAGGGTTGGACGCTGACTGTCCCGGTTGTCGATCGCAAGGCCGGACGTTCCGGTTGCGGCAGAGGGCGAGGTCATGGCCGTCGTGACCGCGGCGGACGCCGTGATCGTATGAATCGCCGTGAGGGAGCGCGTCGTTCGTTTGATGATCGCAAGAGTGCCGGTTCCGGTGAGTCCAGGCGTGATTCGAGTCGTCGTGGAGAGCGTGATTTCCGTGAATCGTTTAGTCATGATGATTCTCGGGGCAACGAAAGGCGACAGGAGGGGCGCAGCGAGCGCCACAACCCACGTTATGACGATGGGCAAGGTCCGATCGAGGGTCGTTCTTCTCGTGGGAATCGCCGCTCGCGTGACTTCGACAGCCAAGGCAACGCGAAGCGTTCCCGCCGCTCAGATTATGATGGTCGCGTCAGAGGAAAAGGTGGCAAAAGCCGTGATGCTCAGCGTTCGGGAAAACGTAACGGTGGTTATTCCGAAGGCTACGGGGGTTCGTATGGGTCGCGCAGGTCGAATCGGTCAAACGGTCACGGTCGTGGGCGTGATGAAGGGTTCGAAGGTCGTTCGAGTGACGGCGGCCAGCGTTCACGTAAGGCAGATGGCTTCCGTCGTTCGCACAGCAAGCGTAAATTGACTCCGTTCCGTCGTGCGCGCTGAGTGAAGGTCTGATGCTGATGAATGAAAGTTCCGTTTGCCGGCTTTGCGCTTGGTTTTAATGGAGGTGTCGTGGCTATCCACGGCACCTTTTGCGTTATTATACAGTGGCCTCATATTGGGCTGAATTCGTAATCTGGCAGGAGGAACGAATACAGTTGGTGGAATGGACAATAGAAACAATGGTGATGGCGTAACTCTAGGTAAAGTGCGTGAGAGTGGGGCTTCCTCGGCGCCAGAAGCCATCGAAGTGCGGGGCGCTCGGGTCCACAATCTGCGGAACATCGATGTTTCAATTCCGCTTAATCAGCTGGTGGGTATCGCCGGAGTCTCAGGATCCGGGAAATCGTCTTTGGCACTGGGGGTGCTGTATGCCGAAGGCTCGCGACGCTACCTTGATGCTCTTTCGACCTATACCCGCCGGCGAATGACGCAGGCAGAGAAACCGCAGGTTGACGCGGTCCGTTTTGTTCCTCCGGCTTTGGCGCTGCGCCAACGACCGGGCGTTGGCGGCATGCGTTCTACTTTCGGCACGTCGACAGAGACGTTGAATGTGGTTCGGTTGATGTTCTCACGCTTAGCTGCTCACCCCTGTCCAAATGGGCACTATCAAAAGCCGACGCTCGATGTCGCCGCCGAAGTGCCGATTCATTGCGCAGTCTGTGGGGCGCTCGTTGAACCGCCCAGCGCCGAACAGCTTGCCTTCAATTCAACGGGGGCATGCCCGACTTGTCAGGGCACCGGCATCATCCATGAAGTGAACGATGCCGCGTTGGTGCCCGATGAGAATCTCACCATTGATGAAGGTGCTGTTGTGCCGTGGCGTACGTTCGGCTTCAACGTCCAGCCTGATATCGTTAGGGAGTTCGGAGTGCGCACGGATGTACCGTTCCACGAGTTGACGCACAGGGAGCGCGACATTGTTTTCAACGGACCGGAGGAAAAGAAACATATCACCATCACCTCAGTCAAAGGCATTCATAATCTTGATTTCACGTTCCGTAACGCGCGGTTGACCGTGACCAAAGAACTCGACCGTGCCACCGATGAAAAACGAATGGTCAAGGTGGCGAAATTCTTGGTCGAGCGCACATGTCCGGATTGTGAAGGTTCTCGCCTCAACGAGGCGGCCCGGGCTCCGAAAATCGGAGAGGATGGCTTGGCCGAGGTAACTTCCTGGCCCCTGCGAAAGGTATTATTGTGGGCCAAGAGTGTACCTAACCATTTGCCGGAGGATATGCGCCAGATGGCACTGAGTCTGGTCGACACACTGGAAGATATGGGACGCAGACTTATTGAGCTCGGTTTGGGTTATCTGACTTTGGATCGCTCCACAGCCACGCTCTCCACGGGAGAACGTCAGCGTGCACAGCTTTCTCGGGCGGTGCGCAACGAAACCACGGGTGTCTTGTATGTGCTTGATGAACCCTCCACAGGTCTGCATCCGGCAAACATCGAGGGGCTTATCGGTGTAATGCGCGATCTTCTTGGATCCGGCAATTCGGTGGTTTTTGTCGATCACGATGTTCACGTGCTCAACGCGGCCGATCGCTTCATTGAAATGGGACCGGGTGCAGGCGGGCGCGGAGGACGTGTGCTTGCACAGGGAACGCCTGCTGAAATACGGCATAACACTAAGTCCCTTATTGCCGGATTTCTTGATGGTTCGCAGCCTGTGGTGGTCAGAAATCGATTGCCGTTGCCGCCTGTTTCCAAAACCGATTGGGTCAGGATGAGTATTGAGGCGATTCACACGGTCCATCCTTTGAGTATTGCCATTCCTCGCGGACGCATGACCGCCGTTTCCGGTGTTTCCGGCTCCGGGAAGACCACGGTGATTCTCGAATCGCTGATTCCTGCTATGCAGGCACAGGAGGATGGCACGCCGCCGCCGTCACATGTTCGCGAGCTTGGCACCGCCGGTATCACCCGTGTTCGTTTGGTTGATTCCGCTCCCATCGGCATCAATGTGCGTTCGACCCTCGTCACGTACACCGGCATAATGGACATGCTGCGAAAGGCTTTTGCCTCCACAGCATTGGCGCGCAGTCGCAAGTTTAATGTTTCCGCATTTTCATACAACACAGGTTCTCTGCGTTGCCCGCAATGTGACGGTACGGGTCAAATCAGCCTCGATATTCAGTTCCTGCCTGATGTCACTATCGCTTGTCCATCCTGTCACGGTCGCCGATATCGACCGGAAATCAACGAAGTTCGTCTGGCAACGCCCAGCCATCCGCATGGGTTGACGTTGCCTGAGATATTGGATTTGGAAGTCGATGACGCCCTCGATGTCTTTGCTCCTGAAGAAGCTGCCGATGAAGCAATGTCAGTGCGATCGACCGGCGGTGAGAGCATGGTTGCCCCGAATCTTCTCAAACGGATACATAAGGCCTTGGAAACCTTGCATGATCTCGGTTTGGGGTACCTCACACTTGGCGAGGATACTCCCAGTCTTTCGGGCGGTGAAGCCCAGCGTCTCAAGCTTTCCAATGAGCTTGGCAAGCAGCAGCGCACCTCGCTGTTCGTCTTGGACGAGCCGACGACCGGTCTGCATCCGCTCGATGTTCGTACGCTGATTGAAGTACTGCAACGACTCGTAGATCGCGGGGCCACGGTGGTCTTCATCGAACATGACCTTGATATGATCGCCAACGCCGACTATGTCATCGACATGGGGCCAGGGGGAGGCGAGGAAGGCGGAACGGTGGTCGCAACCGGCACTCCCGACGAGGTGGCTTCCAACCCTGAGAGCGTCACCGGACGTTATCTTGCCGAGCATATGGCCGGCAAGAAGAAGGGCTGCCGATAGCTCTGTCGCAATTACTTGGGATTGTTGGCGCACTCGAAGGCTGATTTTGCGCGAACCGGTCGAAGAAGCTTGGTGACGTCCAGCTGGGCGAAATACCAGATTATTCGGTTCAGGCTTAATGGATTGCGTTTGATCTTGATTTTGCAACGATTTCCTGCGTGGTGACATGGTAGCGGCTGGTCGGATGGAGTAGAATGAAAGTTTGCGGCCTTTCGATACCGTGACAATTTGAAGCCGCAGGCAGACTGCTATGGGACGGGGGATACGATTTGGATTGGCGTGCGTCAGTATATGGGTCGAGAACCGGAAACTCGGGAGGGTTTGGCCTCGGTTCGGGTTTGGACGACGATTCGTTCGATACGACTGACGACCTCGATGGCGGAGTGACTTTCGGTGCCAGCAAACCGGCTGTTCCCGAAGCAGTGCTGCGCCAGAGAGGCGGCAAGAGTTTCTATCGCGCCTACGAAATCATTTCCGCAGGGCGGATGCACAATCTCATCTGTACGCCGGGTGAGCACGGCACATTGCTTGAAGCCGCGGTCGATCCCGCCGATCAGTTTGCCCAGGATTATGAGGTCAGCGCTCGCATTGACGAGAACCAAGGCGAGATTCTGGACTCGAGCTGTACCTGTCCGGCATTCGGGCGGTTCGGTGCGATTTGCAAGCATGTCATTGCACTGATCATGCAATACAACGATGCTCCCGAACAATTCGAAGAGCTCGGCAACGGCATCGTTGCATCCGTCAACGGTGGTCTCAACCGTTCACGTAACGTCGTTCATCGCACCTCACGGATGTTGCGTTCGTACATGCAGCAGGAGGATTCCAGGCTTGAAGTCCAATCCAAGAACCGTCAACTGGACCTTCTTAAGGAAATCAGTAGTCGTGCTGCCGGTGATGTCAGCAGCAACGTGGCACTGAGCCGTCACATGCCCATTGGTTCGGTCGTTTTGCGTCCCTTGCTTAAGAGTGCGGCAAAGGGATGGTATCTTCGCGTGCATATTGCCGTACCCTCCAAAGGGATTTCCTATGTCGTCAAGGATGTGCGCGACTTGGTTGATGCCGTGCAACAGCGAGAATTCGTCACGTACGGCAAGAAACTCGCATTCGTTCACTCCCTTGATTCGTTTGATGAGCGCTCGCGATCCATTCTGACCATCCTTGGTCGTGCCATCGAGATTCGCAAAAGCGTTTCCGGTGATTTCGAGTTCTACAAAAGCAAGATCGAGGCGCAAGAAATACGCCTATCGGATGACGAGACCGCTGAATTGCTTGATCTGTTTGTTGATGCCGATGTAACTCTCGATTATGTGCCGGTCCACGGCGATTTTGCTTCCGCTGTTCCGGTTCGGGTGGTTGAGGATGACCCTGAGCTAGGTTTGGAAGTGGTTCGAGCCGATGAGGGGAACCTGACTGCCGACGGCACTCCTTCTTCAGGCGATGAACCGATGGGTGTCGATAACGAGAATTCTTCGGCAAGGCACGATTATTGTATCCGTCATTCGCGCAGCATAGAAAAGTTCATCATTGGTAGAGGGTCATCGTTCGTAGTCGTCGACTCTGTAGACAGTGACGGCCCCTTGGGTGTGAGCATTCCGGAAATTCACCGTTGCTCGCGTGCTATGACCGCGAATCGTAATTTGCTGCGGGTGCTTTGTGACGGCGATGGGCAACGCGATTTGTACTTGAGCGGCAATGATGTCGAAGAGTTTTCACGGACTGTGCTTCCTGCGCTTGATCCGATCGTCGCCGAGGAAGACGCGGATAATGCTGGGAATGTTGAAACTGTCGATGCTGGTTTGAGTGATAACGGTTCGGATCGGGAAGCGTCATCCAATGGAGCCGAACACAGTGGGCTGGTGCAAGACGGTGCGAACAGAGCGACCAACGTGAAATCGGCTGTGGGCGCTGGTGCAACGTTGGCAACACGTGGGGCTTCACATCATGGCATTGCAGTCAAGCTGCCGCCTGAGCTGATCGATATGCGCCGTCTTCCGTGCCATATCGAAACCTATCTTGACCGTGATAAAAATGGGATTACCTGCGATGTGCAGGCCCGTTATGGGGATGAACGTTTCCATGTGTTTTCCGGTATTTCAGAGCATGAACGAGTTGTCAGGGATCGTGAAACGGAACGGCTGGCCGTGGAGGCGGTACGTCAGTACTTCCCGATGCCTCAAGGAACGATTGCTCGCATTGCGGAAGATGATGATAAGGCCATCTACAGGTTATTGAACGAGGGTCTTCCTGTATTGCGAGGCCTCGGGGAAGTGTTTTCCACACCGAGTTTTGACGGACTCACGTCATCGCCACATCCCGTCTTCAAGGTCGGACTGGCGATCAAATCGGGATTGGTCGAGGTCTCGCCGATCGCTGACGAGATAGACCCCTCCGACGTGCCGGCGCTATTGAACAGCTACCGCAAGAAGCGCAAATTCCACCGCTTGCGAAGCGGCGCTTTCGTCAATATGGCTGATGTCGATACCAGCAGACTCGATGAGGTCAGCAGTGATTTGGGTCTGAAACCGGCAGAACTTGATTCCGGTGCCATCCGCGTCCCCGGCTACGAAGCCTATTATCTGGATCATCAAGCCGATGAGCAGGACAAGAGTGACGAATTCCGTTCTTACATCAACGATTTGCGGGTTCTTAATCCGAAAAGCTACCGGGTTCCCGATTCGCTCGCACATGTCTTGCGACCCCATCAGGTGGAAGGATTCCGCTGGCTCAATGCTGTGTCCGACAAAGGTTTCGGAGGTATTCTCGCCGATGAAATGGGACTGGGCAAAACCGTGCAGATGCTTTCATATTTGCTGTCGTGTTGCGAGAAGCAGCGCAAGGTAGGTCCCAGTCTTATCGTTTGCCCGGCTTCGCTCGTGTACAACTGGGCGGGCGAATGTGCCAAGTTTGCTCCTCAGCTCAATGTCAGCGTGCTTGCTGGCTCCAAAGCCGAACGTCGGGCAGAACTGAAAAATGCCAAGTCGTGGTATCGCGGAACTCATGATGATCAAAATGAGAAGTGGGATGCACCTGATGTTTTGATCACCTCCTACGATCTGTTGCGTCGCGACATCGATGATTATGAAGGCCTTGAATGTTATTGCATGACGCTCGACGAGGCGCAATACATCAAGAACCATGCCACCAAGTCCGCTCATGCCGTGCGTTCGATTAGTGCCCGGCATTGCTTTGCCCTGACCGGCACCCCGATTGAAAATCGACTTTCCGAGCTGTGGAGTATCTTCGATTTCCTTATGCCGGGTATGTTGGGGGCATACAAGCATTTCCGCGACCGCTTCGAGATGCCGATTCTCTCGGGTGACAAGGACGCACAGGCCAAGTTGCAAGCGTTCGTCGGCCCATTCATTCTTCGTCGTCTCAAGTCGCAGGTGCTCAAGGATCTGCCGGACAAGATCGAAAACGTCATCACCGTCAAGTTGGAAGGCGAACAGCGCAGGTTGTATGCCGCTCTCGAACAGCAGTTGCGGGCCACTTTGAACAAGCAGCGCGACATCGAATACAAAACCGGTAAAATTCAGATTCTGGCCCAGCTTACCCGCCTGCGCCAGGTCTGCTGTGATCCGCGTCTGCTATTCAGCAATGTGGGCAGCAACGTCGTCAAGAACAATGAACATATCTGGGGTGCACCAAGCCGCGAGATTGAACGTGCAGACGATCAACCGATTGATGAGTTCAGCGAAACCGCTGATGCGTCGGCGAATATGATTGCGGGCAATGCCGATTCGTCGGATTCAAGTGTGGGCATTTTGGGGGAGATGGGTGCGGCCGGCAAGCCGCGCAAGATTACGTCGGCCAAACTCGATGCCATCGAGGAGCTTGTGTCCAGTTGCCAGGATGCCGGTCGTAAAATGCTGATTTTCTCGCAGTTTACCAGCTATTTAGAACTGATAGCTGAGCGTTTGCGCCAGAATGGTGTCGCATACAACGTCATTACCGGATCGACCCCCAAACGCAAGCGGCTTGAACTGGTCGATCAGTTCAACAACGATGACACCCTTGTCTTCCTTATTTCACTGAAAGCCGGCAATACCGGCCTGAATCTCACAGGCGCATGCGTGGTGGTCCATGCCGATCCGTGGTGGAACGCGGCGGCGCAGGAGCAGGCCACCGATCGCGCCCACCGCATCGGTCAGACCCAGGATGTCAATGTCTACCAAATTGTCGCTAAAGACACCATCGAAGAGCGAATTTTAAAAATGCAGCAGTCTAAAAGCGACTTGGCTCACCGTTTTGTCGACAAGGCCGGCAGCGGTACTGCGACTGGGATCTCGAACCTTACCAAGGACGATCTTTTGCAACTGCTGGAGTGAGCGATGACGAAATGAGAGGTATTCATGCACAGGGCTCAACGGTCATCCGGCGAATGTTGTGCTATGTGATCTGCATTGTATGTCCCATTCCCTTATATGGACATGCTTGTGCAAATTCAACAGATGTTTATATGATTATAGAGTTGTTTCTAATTGTTTGGTTCCGGATCACGGGGTAGGATGACTGTTGTTTCGGTTCTCATTCATAGTGTGGTAACTGGGAATGTTTGGGTGCGGATTGGATTTTGATGGTATTCGCCGTTGCGAAACAGTGAATAGATATCGTCTGTTTTTGTACTCGGATATTTCCGACGATGATTTAGAGAGGGTCCCATTGTATGAGATATAAAAAAATATTGGCCATGTTCAGCGCTGTTGCGGCGTTGGGTTCACTTGCAGCATGCGGCGGTGTGAAGAGTGATTCAGGTTCCGCTACGGACGCGTCGACGATTACCATCGGCACCACCGACAAGGTGACCACCGTGGATCCTGCCGGTTCGTTCGACAATGGTTCGTTCGTCGTGCAAACCCAGATTTATCCTTTTCTGTATTCCCAGGATTACAACTCTTCTGAAATCAGTCCGGACATCGCGGCTGACAATGGCACATGGAGTGCCGATGGGAAGGAACTGACCGTTAAAATTAAGCCGGGCTTGAAGTTCGCCAACGGAAACTCGCTGACGTCCAAGGATGTCAAGTACACATTCGACAGGGTCAAGAAAATCAATGACCCCAAAGGCCCTTCCTCGTTGCTCGCCAACATTGGATCCGTCGAAGCACCCGATGACACCACGGTGGTTTTCAAGGCCTTGGTTCCCAACGACGTGACGCTCAAGCAGATCTTAGCCAGTCCTGCTGCACCGATCGTTGACCATTCGGTCTACCCGGCCGATAGACCCGCGACGACTGATGAGGTCATGAAGGGGCAAGGCTTCGCCGGACCATACAAACTCGATCAGTACCGGCAGAACGAAGTTGCTCAGTTCATCAAGAATCCTGAATACAAGGGTCTGACTCCTGCGAAGAACAAGACGATACAGCTCAAGTACTTCGCTGATAACTCGAACCTGAAGATGGCAGTGCAGCAGGGTAGCGTTGACGTTGTCACGAGTCGGTTTTCTCCGACTGATATCGAGGATCTGAAGAAGGATGGCAAGATCAATATCCTTAAGGGTTCCGGTGGTGAGGAACGATTCATCGTCTTCAACTTCAGGCTTCAGCCATACGGTGAGAAGAGCACCGATCCGAATCCTAAAAAGGCCAGCGCGGTGCGCGGTGCGGTCGCCGATTTGATTGATCGCGATTCCATTGCAAAGCGTGTCTACAAGGGTACCTATACACCGTTGTATTCCTTCATTCCGAAAGGCTTGACCGGTCACGAGGACACGTTGAAGCAGACCTACGGTGACGGCAACGGCAAACCGAGTCTTGATAAGGCCAAGAAGAGGCTTGAGGAAGCAGGTGTGAGTACTCCTGTCGACCTGAAGTTGCAGTACAGTGCCGACCATTACGGCTCCTCCGCGACAGATGAATATGCTGCTATTAAGTCTCAGCTGGAAAGCGGTGGTTTGTTCAAGGTTGATTTGCAGCAGACCGAGTGGACTCAGTACATCAAGGATCGTGTCGTCACCAAGGACTCTGATGGCTCCTATCCGGCTTATCAGCTCGGCTGGTACCCGGATTATCCGGATCCCGACGATTACCTATCGCCCTTCTTCCGTGATGGCAACTTCATTAACAACGGCTACAAGGACGTTGCGATGAATGCCCTTATTGCCCAGCAGGCTGGTGAGCAGGACAAGGACAAGCGAACCGAAATGCTCAAGCAGATTCAGGAAATGGCAACGAAGGATCTTCCCATCATTCCTCTTCTGCAGGGTGACCAGGTTGCGGTGACCTCATCAAACATTAAGGGCGTTGTGCTGGATAGCTCATTCCGCTTCCGTTACGCCCCTATCGTTAAGTCTTGATGGCGTAATTGCATTAATCATGCAATCGAAGATTTGACGTGTCTGCGCTGATACCGGCTGTCGCTTTTCGGTGGGGGCCGGTATTATGCTGTCTGGACGTTGTTAATTCAAAGAATTGGTAGGATATGTCTGGAGAGACTGTCGGTCAGGTGGATGCAAAAGCGCCATCTGAGGCAAAGAAATCTAAGAAGAATAGGCTGTCAGGCGGATTTTTCCGTTTTGTGCTGACAAGGTTCCTGTTGATTATTCCAACGGTGTTCATTCTGGTGACCGTTGTGTTTTTCGTTATGCGTGCGACCGGTGACCCCATTTCGGCTGCTCAGGGTGGAAGGTTGAGCCCTGATGAGCTCCAGCGGCGTATTCATGCCGCAGGCTATGACCGTCCGTTGATTGTGCAGTACGGTGACTACTTGCTTAAGCTGTTGCACGGCGATCTGGGAACCACGTTGACCGATAACCAGCCTGTTAGTTCCATTCTGATTCATTACGGTGCGGCGACCTTCGAGCTGGCTGTTCTGGCCCTCGTTGTCGCGCTTGTCGTCGGCATTACGTTGGGTCGTTTAGCAGCCAAGCATCGCGATCGTCCTTCGGATGCGGCGATCAGGATTTTTGCGATCCTTTGCTACGCTACTCCGGTGTTCTTCCTTGGTCTTGTTCTTAAGCTTGTTTTCTCTTCGTCGATGGGTGTGTTGCCTAGTTCCGGACGGTCTTCTCTTGAAAGTGAGATGCAGTTCGGCAGGCTCATTTCACCTACAGGTTTCTACATCATTGATGCATTCCAGCTTGGTGACATGAGAGTGCTCGGCGATGTTCTTGTGCATGCAATTCTTCCCGCAGTTGCGCTGGGGCTTCTCACCGCTGGTGTGTTCATCCGCGTGGTGAGAACCAATGTCATCTCCACCTACAGCTCAGGTTACATCGAGGCTGCGCGTTCGCGCGGCGTACCAGAGAAACGTCTGCTTTCAAAACATGCCTGGCGTCCCGCACTTATCCCAATCATCACGGTTATGGGCATGCAGATTGCGACCATGCTTGCCGGTACGGTGCTTACCGAGACCACATTCGAATGGAAGGGCTTGGGTTTCATGCTCTCCCAATATTTGAAAGCACGCGATTTCGTGGCAGTCCAGGGCATCGTCATCCTGATTGCCGTCATCGTAGCCGTCGTCAATTTCATCGTCGATGTGGTCTGTGCGTTGATCGACCCGAGAGTGAGGTACTGAATTGTCTAGGGAAATTTCGACCTCCACCGCCACAGCACTTTCTGAAGACGAGCGTCTGGAACAACTCAAATCAAAGAAAGAGCCTTGGTTCTCCAAGCTTCCGTTTATGAGCGAACTGCGCATGTCTGTCGGTTGGCAGCGGGGAATGTTGGTCACAGGATTGGTCATCACTGCGCTTTTCGTGCTTGTCGCGATTTTCGCACCGGTGCTCGCGCCTTATGGTTTCGCTCAGGTCAAGACGTCTGACGGGCAGACATTCCCGACGCAGGCCGCGCCGAGTGCCAAACATCCTTGGGGTACGACGGTCGGAGGTTTTGACGTGTTGAGCCGTACCATCTGGGGTACGCGCACTGCGGTCATCGCCATTATCGTGGCTGTTGTGCTCTCAATTTTCGTCGGCGTGCTTCTCGGTCTGGTCTCCGGTTACTTCGGCGGCTGGATCGACCGCGTGCTTGTGGTGATCGCTGACGCCCTCTACTCCTTCCCGTCGCTGCTGCTTGCCATCCTCATGGCCATCGTCATCTCCGGCGGTCAGTCCAGCCTGTGGGGTGGTATCTTTGCTTCGGGCATCTCTATTACCGTGGTTTACGTCCCGCAGTATTTCCGTACCATTCGCGCCGAAGTGATGCGTATCAAGGAATCTGCCTACATCGAGTCCGCTCGCGTGGTGGGTGCCTCCACGTGGAGGATCATGAGCAATCACCTGCTGAAGAATTCGACGCGTACACTGCCGGTCATCCTGACTCTGAATTGTTCTGAAGCTGTTTCAACCCTTGCAGGTCTGGGCTTCCTGGGCTTCGGCATCGAGCCGACTGCGGCTGCTGAATGGGGCTACGACCTGAACCGTGCGGTTGCTGACGTCACCGCTGGTATTTGGTGGACAGCGATCTTCCCGGGTCTGGCCATTGTGCTGATCGTTTTGGGTATCACGCTCGTAGGCGAGTCGTTGAACGATCTCGCTGATCCGCGTTTGCGCGCCCGCAAGTCCGCTGCCGAAGTCATAGGTTCCATCGAGGATACGTCCGTTGACCCGAACAAGGCCGACGACGTAGCTGTGCAGATTGAAGGTAAGCCTATGAAGACGGATGATGCGATGGATACCGAGACTGGGGTCGTTGATAAACCCACTGTCAATGGCTCTTCTGATGAGCCTGAACAGTATTCGGACGCTCAGCGTCAGGGAGATGAGTGAGAATGAGCGAAACGAATAATACAAAAGCTGTTAACATGGTCTTTCCGAACGAGGGCGCCAAAGATGTCAATACGTCTGGTGCCACATATGGGCAGTCTGCTCCAAATGCTGTGATGCCGCATCTTTCTAAGGATATGCTGGCCTCGGTCGATAAGCTTGGCATTTCCTTTGTCACGGATGCCGGCCCGATCAAGGCCGTCGATGACATTACCTTCACCATCCCGCGCAGGACTGTGGTAGGCGTGGTCGGAGAATCCGGCTCCGGCAAGTCCGTCACTGCCCGCTCAATCATCAAGCTACTGCCCGAGACGGCATCGACTTCCGGCGCGATTTACATCTCCAACAAGGAAGGCACCGGGGAACTTGACGTGCTCAAGCTTTCCGGAGAGCAGCTGCAGCAGCTTCGTGGCGGTGAGGCAGCCATGGTCTTCCAGGAGCCCAATTCGGTGCTGAACCCCGTGTTCACCATCGGCTGGCAGATTGAGGAGGGGCTGCGCGCTCATGGCATGAAGGATAAGAAGGAACTTCGCGCCAAGGCCATCGAGATTTTGCAGAAGGTCGGCATCCCCGATGCCGAGACTCGCATCGATTACTATCCACACCAGTTCTCTGGCGGCCAGAAGCAACGTATCGTCATCGCTATGGCGTTGGTGCTCAACCCCGGGTTAATTCTTGCGGACGAGCCCACTACGGCGCTTGACGTGACCGTGCAGATGGAGATTCTCGATTTGCTGCGTTTGGCCCGCGACGAGTTCGGTGCTTCCGTGCTGATCATCACTCATAATATGGGCGTAGTCGCTGACATCGCCGATCAAGTGGTTGTCATGTATCAGGGGCACGTTGTCGAGCAGGGCGACGTGGAACAGATTTTCTACCACCCGCAGGATCCATATACCCAGCGTTTGCTGGCGTCGGTGCCTCGCATTGGCGAGAAGCTCGTCGTCAAGGACAGGTACGGCAGTGTCGTCACCCGCACGACCGATTGGCGTAAGGAGCCCGTGGTTGTCGAAGCGAAGGGGATGAGCGTCACCTATCCCGGCCGCCTGATGCAGCCCGATTTTGTGGCCGTCAACAAAGTTGATTTCACTATCCGCCGTTCTGAGGTTCTTGGCTTGGTGGGGGAGTCCGGTTCCGGTAAGTCCACCACCGGGCGCGCGATCGCCGGTCTGCAAAAGATCAGCGACGGATCGCTGAAGGTCTTTGGTGTTGAGATGAACGGCGTCAAAGAGCGTGATTTCAAGCCCAAGCGTGCCGACATCGGTTTCGTCTTCCAAGACCCGGGCAGCTCATTCGACCCGCTCATGACCATTGCGCAGAACGTCGCCGAGCCGCTGATTGTGCACAAGAAGTATGCGTCGGTCGCCGAAGCAAGAAACTACGTCGGCGAACTGATGGAAATGGTGCAACTCCCGCGCGTCTACATGGACCGCTTCCCGCACGAGCTCTCCGGTGGACAGCGCCAGCGTGCCTCGCTCGCCAGGGCCCTCGCGCTCAAGCCGTCGCTGCTGATTGCCGACGAGCCGACGTCTGCGTTGGATGTGTCAGTCCAGGCCAAGGTCCTTGAGCTGTTCAAGCGCTTACAGGTCGAAATTGGCTTCGCCTGCCTCTTCATCACCCACGACCTCGCGGTGGTCGACATGCTCGCCGACCGCATCATGGTGATGCACAAGGGCCAAATCGTCGAGCACGGTGACGCCAGCCAAATCATCGAACACCCCCAGGATGCTTACACCCAAAAGCTCCTGGCCTCGCTCCCGGTCCCAGACCCGCGCCAGCAGCGAGAACGTCGTGCCCTACTCCATCACATTCCCGGTCAGGAGTAGCGACCGGTCCCGGTTCTGGTTCGTTGAAGTTTGAAATGTCTGGTTTGCGTCAATCATGCTTGCGCAAATCAGACATTTTGATTAGTTGAGTGTGAGTTGAGCGGGTTTGGATCGTGCATCCAAGAGTACGGATGGCATCCCCGGCGCCTTCACGTTGTGGTATTGCACGGTAGTATCTTAGTTGTGGATATTTTCCCTTTTGAAAGTGAGTTTACGCTGTTACTGCGTCAATATGGCATTCCCTTGCTGTAGGTGTCGCTTGCTGCCATTCTGCTTATTTATCTGTATCGCGAGATTAGGCGGCTACGGCTGTCATGACAGGTCCTTTCCGTTTGCACTATTGAGGTGCTGAGGGGGGGGTAATCAGTCGATCGCATGGTGCGGTGCGATAGGGTCCGTTGATTTGGTGTTCCCTTATTGGCAATTTCCGAAAAGTGACGGCACGGCTGATTTGTGATGATCAAGCAATAAAGTTATCAAGCCGAAAGCGTTCTCGAGGTGGCCGGTTTTTCATTTAAACCCGAGAACCCGTTGACGTTGTATGGCCTAACATTGCTGATGCGCGATGAGGGACAATCGATTGACTACTGCCCGCTGGAGTCGTATAAGCGGCAACTGGTGATGAAACGAGTTAAGGCACGGCAATGTGCCGCGTCGGTTCAGTCAATTGTTACTAGTTTTCGTCGAATCCTACCGATTTTGAGCCGTTCTGTGCTGATTTATACAAGCGGTTTGATTATCGGGCTTCCGTCAAGCCTCCCGCGAATGACGACGATTTCGATTTGAAGATTGAAAAGGATGGGCGCACCTATATCGCCGAATGCAAATGTATGATTCGAGCCATCGCGTCGGGCGGCCCCTGCTGCACAAGCTTGTCGGTGCCAGTACGGCGCAGTGGGCGCAAGGTTTGATTTTCATCATCACCGCAGGTATACGGCACAAGCCGTTGCCTATGCGAGCGAATGCTGTATCCAGTTGATCGATGTCAACACGTTGGTGCAAATGTGCACGCGGGTGCGGGGCAGCGTTCTCGCGCAGCAAGCCATCGATCTCAGCTGTTTCGAATTGACCGAAGACGACCTGCTATGCCAATCCCGAAGGCATGCGCCACACAAGTTCGTGTGATTGGTTTTCTGGCGCCTGGTCGCCGTCTTCATTGACATCCGACATCTGTATTCATGATGAGGCCTTTTATTCGAAATGCACCTCTTCAAAGAGGTGCATTTCGAATAAAAGGCTTTCTGGGTCGCTTCGTCGTGCCTTACTTCAAAATATACCCATAATCAATTATTCGGCGCGAAGTAAGGGGTTTGTTTGACATACTTTTGCAAACGCTTATCTGAGGTTGCAAGCAAGTAAAGACCGGGTTTCATGTTGTAGTCCTCCGGTGCACAACTGTAAATGCGAACCCAAGCGTTGTCGTACACGTCGGTAAATCTAAGGGCGGCCAGTGTATGTTTGTCGCCATCGGAATCGAAGAATGCGGGACTTGGCAGTTCTTCTCGGCTATTTTTGCAAATGGGATAGTCCCATGCCGAATACTGTAAATTCTCTGTCGCGCTTTTAGGCGAGATGATCCAGTTTCCCCGGGAGAATGTTCTCCAGGGTTTATGTGCTTTTGGGATGACGGTTAAATTTGCGGGGTCAAGATGCTTTCGCTGATGGGCAAGTTCGGGCCACTGCGCATGAACTTGTATGTTTCGAATGGGACCTTCACTGTCATTGACGATGCAAATTTTCCAACCTTCTTGGCTTCTGGTTATCCATGAATCAACAAGAAAAGCGTTGTGCCGAAGTTCGTAATAGTTATTTTCAACTCGTGCCTCATTGTTGCGTTTTGAATCGATTTTCATCTGCCAAACGGGTACTGCCATCGCTACCAGCACTGCGATTATGGTACCTATTGCTTGAATCCAGTCAGCCATCTCTGCCTTGCTTTCTTATGAAGGAATTTACGTGAGTTTAATATTAAAGATCCTGCTGGTTTCCCTTTTGTTTTGTCTTACTGTGTGGAATAAGCATTCGCGGTTTGGAATTGTGCTCTTTGGGTCCTTAATGAAGCGTTGGAGGAATCTCACACTTAATTTGTACAATGGGCTACATGAGCAAATTCTTAGCAATCACGGCGAATCCGGATCCGGAGTCGCTGACGCAGTATATTGGCAAGGCGTTTCTTGAGGGCGCCGCAAGCAAAGGCGCGGACACTGAGTTCGTTGACCTGCACGCCGTCGGTTTTGATCCAAGATACACGATTGCCGATCGCACGCAGTATCTTGATGAGGGGCCAATGCCGGACGATGTCGCGCAGATGCAGCGCAAGATTGCGGATGCCGACGTCATTGCGATGGTCTGCCCGATTTACTGGTTCACCATGCCAGCGATGATGAAAGGCTTTGTTGATCGTGTGCTGTGCCGTCATTTTGGGTACAACCGCGATGGCAGCAAATCGGCTATTGCCGACAAGAAGTTCCGGTTCATTGCACTTACCGGCAGCTCGAAGGACTGGTATCGCGAGTCCGGTATGCACGAGTCTCTATATAACCAAGTCGTCAACTATATGTTCCATCAGTATTGCGGTGTGAATGATGCCGATCTGGTGTACGTTGACGACCTGAATATGGGCGATGGCTCGCAGCCTGCACGTGAGGCCGCTTCTGAACATATCCAGCGCATCAAGAAGCTTGGCGCTTCCATGGCATAAATGACCCTAGGCAGGGGCTGAAACATGTATGGGCATGGCAACCCCAAACTACAGGGTGTTGTACGGGGTAAGACTCCGACGTGCGAACAGTTCGGTCGAATTCAACTGCTTCGGGATTTCATGAAAGCGGACTTGAAAGTCGTCAACTGATTTACGGTTTTAAGCGTTGACGCTGGCCCTGATTCAGAATCTGTCGTAACGATGTACGTTGCGTCGGACCATCCAAGGGTCCGGCAAGTAGATGCCGTCTACGCCGCCTTTAATACCTAGTTGTCTGCATTCTTGGTCGCCTTTTTTTGGTTCCTGTCGTATGCGAGAATCGGCTATGGCTTCAAGAAAGCCTGTTATCTCTTTGATGGAGCGGTAGGGATATGGCGTTGTGCACCAGACTGGTGCTGCTTCGACGACAACAGCGGAGGGCTGGAATGTGGTTTCTTCGTCCGTAATCAGGGCTTTCGGTGCACGGTCTCCGGACAGTTGTCGTTCAGCTACCTGATTTGTGTTTCCGGTCATGCCCGCTGGCGAAGTCGAATGAAAACCCACGGTGATACTGACGTTGCTCAGATGACTTGCCTGCGCTGCTGCGGTAGCCATGGCTTCGGCGACAGGTCGGCATGCATCATGAAATTCCGCTTCGTCAAACACCGTAAGAATATTGTGGCTTTCGTCTGTATTGTCGCTCTGCTCCTCTCCAAGGGGTGTGTGAACGCAATATCCGCTTGCGGCGACTGCGGCGCCGTGATTGATGATGACGGCCCATTCCTCGCAGATCGTCGGGATGTGCGCGTTGACGGAAATCAGCGAATCATTTGGTGCATTGCGCAAATCATCTTGCAATTGGGGGAGAGTCCGTCTTGCCGCTCTGAATTCAGGAACCCTCCCATTGCCGAGTTGTGACCAAGGACGGGCACCCAGTCCATCCGGAAATGTCGTCCACGTTCTGATTTGGGCCACATCCGCGCAGACAGCTTTACGTCCCGTCAGTTTTGACGGCAAAGAACTAAGCCAGTTGGCAGGAGGGGCTTCAAAGAGCAACGATTCCATGTTGTGCCGATTCCGCCATCCGTTGAGGGCGATGAGCAGATCGGGTGTAATCCATACCGCTTCGTCCTCCGCCAGATCCTGCGCAGGTTCAAAGCCGTAATTGTAGGAAAGGTTCCAGCCACGCACTGCGTAGTCCGAAACATCATTGGTGACACCGGTCCGGTGAAGTGAGGTATCTGTAATGTGAGATTTGTCGAAATAGTCTCTGAACGCGCTTTGAATCCAGAAAAGTGGGCTGATAACGTGAAAATTGGGGCTCAAAACGTCTCGATTCGACAGTTCTTTTGTGCTGTCTCCAAGTCTAGACCGCAGTGCTGAATAGTCAAAACCATTGGAATGAGAGCTTTTTGAAGGGTCATGTCATATCTGAGCAATACAATAATTAGACATTTGGTCGATTCCGATTTATTCCCAGTTATCTCATGGCGGAATATGACACTTCTGCCGACGTCGCATAGCATCATTCTTATCCGCTTATACGTTGCAATGAGAAACATCGTTTGCGGAGGTGAGCAAAAGTAAGATGTCGCACAAAGTGTACGCCGTCTGATAAACCCCGACAAGGGAAAGAAACAAGGAGTGGTGTCATGGTCAAAATCGCCGTTTTTGTAGGATCGTTGCGTAGGGAATCCGTCAACAAGAGTCTTGCCAAGAATGTGGAGCGACTTTCTCCCGAGGATGTGGAATTCGACTACATTGACATGGACCTGCCTCTGTATAACCAAGATCTTGATGGTGATCTGCCGTCCAGCGTCACTGAAATGAAGCGTAAAGTGGAGGCCGCCGACGGTGTGCTCTTCGTCACGCCGGAATACAACCGCAGTTTTTCCGGAGTCATGAAGAACGCCATCGATTGGGCCTCGCGTCCATGGGGAGAAAATTCATTTAGCGGCAAGCCCGCAGCCATTGTGGGTGCGTCGATGGGAGCGCTCGGCACCACGCAAGCGCAGCAGGCATTGCGTAACGTTGCCCTCTTCCTCGATATGCGTCTTATGGGGCAACCTGAGCTTTATTTCAATGCGGTCACTGGATTGGATGAGAATGGCAAGGTTGTTGAAGGTTCCGAAGATTTCCTCCGTCGTTTTGCCGAGGCGTTTGCCAAACACGTTGAAAACAACGGGCAATGAGGCTATCCATTTGTTCGGTAATCGTCTGCTCGACCGGATGAAAAGCCATGTCCATGTGTTGTTTCGCATGTGAGACTTGTGTCAAAATCTGCGGCGAGTGATGTCGCGTCATGTCGGCAAAGGTAAAAAATCTCACATGTACAAAGGCATTAAGGGTGTCTATTGTGAATACAGTTACCTCTTTTGTGCTAATGGTATGGGATTTTTCCGTGTCGGGCGCGTTAAAGTGGTAGATTTGCAAGGTGATTGGGCATGCGGGATTTGGCCGAAGGGCGTTATGATGCATGTCGGTAATGAGTAGAAATGGGCATCGGGAACGAAGTCATGTTTACGAGGAGGAGCGCACTGTGGGTTTTGAAGAGACGGATGATATCGTAACGTTGGCCGCCAAAGCGGAAACGGAAATGGTTCAGTGCCACCTGACGGTTGTCAATGCAGGAATCTCGGAACCCTCCAGTACGCGTCGTCTGGCGCAGGAAGTCAGCGAAAAGGCTCGGGCTTACCTCGAAGTTCGGGGTAAGGAAGTAACGGTTGAGATGATCACGCTGCGGGACCTGGCCGACGATATAGCCAAAGGTTCCGTAGGTGACAAATACGGTGAGCGTCTCGATTCCGCGATTGCCGCAGTTGGGGCCGCCGATGGGCTTGTTGTTGCCTCTCCGATTTACAAGGCTTCGTATTCCGGTTTGTTCAAGGCGTTCTGGGATCTTGTGCCCCGAGACGCGATCATCAATATGCCTGTGGTATTGGCGGCAACAGGCGGTTCGAACCGCCATGCATTGGTGCCAGATGTGGTTATGCGCGGTCTTTTTGCGTTCTTCCGGGCTGTGCCGACCGCCACGAGTCTAATGGCGACGAAAGAAGACTTTGGTACTCCTGAGCTCGAGAAGCGCGAACGACGTGCTGCCGGAGAGCTTGGTGCGCTGATGCTTTCCAATGTGCGCCATCAGCCGCTCAATGAGCCTGTCGACCATGTAAACTGGTGACATTCCGAATAGGATGGCGCTTCTACCGCTCTACGGGCCATTTGATTTGATGGTTAAACGGTTTGATGCACTCCAGTGATTCAATAAGCTACCTGGAAACTGAAATCCTTGGTAACGCAATTGGTCTTAGACGAACGGTTCATGCACTTGTCTGCTAGAGTGTCGAATGACGTCTCCGCCCGAGCCGCGCAGGTCAAGGGGCGTTGGGATAACTGCTGTGCGCGGTCTTGAAATTCAAGGAATCACCATGGCCGCTCATGTCTCAAAGCCGGAACAATCATCCCGATTGTCTTCAACGTCTTCTGTCAAGTCGAATGAATCCATATCCCGTCCCTCTGACGCCGTAGCGCAGATTCCTGCGAACAGGGGATCTCGTTTGCGTTGGCGTGCCGCGGATATTGCAGTCGGTGCGGCCTTGGGTGTGGCTTGTGGTGTAGTGTTCTGGGGGTTCAATTTCGCCTATTCGTGGATTTCTCCACTACTTGGTGCTGTGTTGCCCGGCGTGGCAAGTCTCCTGCATGCTTTTTGGTATTTTTCCGGTCCGTTGGCCGTGCTCATCATTCGCAAACCCGGGGCAGCAGTCTATGTGAATTTCGTCGGCAGTGTTGCGGAGATGGTTTTCGGCAATTCGTATTCGTTCGGTTTCGTATTTCTCTCCGCTTTGTTGCAGGGTGTATTCGCCGAGCTGCCTTTCACCATTGAGCGGTATCGGCGGTTCAATCTTCCGCTGACTGTCGTTTCAGGGGTTCTGACGGCTGTCGAATATGGTATCTTCGTCCTTGTTTTCAGATTTCAAGGTGTGGCATTCCTCAGTGCAAGGGGCATCACGCACATGGTTTGTGAGGTTATCGGTGGCGCGCTGATCGCCGGCGTGATGAGTTGGGTGTTGTATTTGGCCATCGCCAGGACGGGTGCGCTTGACCGCTTTGCTTCGGGCCGTGCTGTAAGAAGGCAGTAATATCTCGATTCGCAATCCCTGTGACAACGCTCAACGAATGATGGTCAGAGCCTTTGCTAAACTGGCCGCGTTGGTTTTTGCCAGCGTGGGGCTTTAGCTCAGTCGGTTAGAGCAGCGGACTCATAATCCGTCGGTCCAGGGTTCAAGCCCCTGAGGCCCCACTTTATGAAATTCCTGCAACCTCAACGGTTGCAGGGATTTTTCCGTTTTTGCGCGCATGGCAGGGTTGGATGGGCTTAAAGAATCGGTTTGTGCCCCGTCTTTCGGGTTTCGGATGTCGGCAACAAGGTGAGTCGTCAATATGCGATGCCGGCAAAAACTGGTCGGTATGTTGAACTCTGCGTCATGGAATTTGCGTCTGCCTTGGTGCTCCAGGTTATGCCGCAGTTCCGGTGTCTTTGATGTTTCCATGTTGCACAGTCTGCTCGCAATCGAATCGGCTCACGGAATAATTCGGGTATGATTTGACCATTCTTGCGGTTATCACAGCGAGAGCTGTTGTTCGATCTGCGAAAGTGGAAGCGGCTCATTTTGGTCGCCTCTTTGTAAGGGACAGAGGTCAACGCTCGTTGGTACAATTTCACTGTTCCGGTTCACGTCCGGCCATCGGGGCTAGGCGACCCGGGTCACCTGAATTCCTTAGGAGACATTATGAAGCAGGGTATCCATCCCGACTATCACGCAGTGCAGGTTACCTGCTCTTGCGGCAATACGTTCGTTACGCGTTCCACCGCTCCGGGCGATCACATGACGGTTGATGTATGCGCCAACTGCCATCCGTTCTATACCGGCAAGCAGAAGATTCTCGATACCGGTGGCCGTGTCGCACGCTTCGAGAAGCGTTACGGCAAGAAGAGCAACTAGCATTCTTTACGCCAGCCATGCTGGTTCGGGCTTTTATGTCCGGACCATGGCTGGCGTTTTTTGTACCCAAACACATACTTTCGCGTTGTTGCTTATCATGAGCACAGAATGAAGGACTTTGCATGGCAGATAATCAATTCCCGGCGGCGCAGAGCGCATTGGAGGAGTATGAGGATCTTGAGCGCCAAATGAGCCAGCCCGAGATTGCCTCCGACCCCAAGGCAATTCGCAAGTTGGGTGGACGTCATGCTCAGCTCGGTGGCATCGTCGAGGCCTATCGTGCATGGAAGCGCATAAAGGACGATGCACAGGCCGCCAAAGAGATGGCCAGTGAAGATCCGGATTTTGCTGTGGAAGCTAAGCGTCTAGAAGCTGAAATTCCCGAGGCAGAACAAAAGCTGCGCAATGCGTTGATTCCTCGCGACCCGGATGACGTACGCGATGTGATTATGGAGATTAAGGCCGGTACCGGTGGGGAGGAAGCGGCACTATTTGCCGCAGATTTGTTGCGAATGTATACTCGCTATGCTGAAAAGCGCGGCTGGACTACCACTATTCAGAGCGAAAATGGAACCGAGCTTGGTGGTGTCAAGGATGTGCAGGTCGCGATTCGGGCTAAAGGCACGCCGACCCCCGAAGAGGGCGTGTGGGCGAGCCTCAAGTACGAAGGGGGAGTGCATCGTGTTCAGCGTATCCCTGTTACCGAGTCGCAGGGGCGCATCCAGACCTCCGCGGCCGGTGTCATCGTTTTTCCTGAAGCCGATGAGGATGACGACGAGATTGAGATCGATCCCAAGGATCTCAAGATTGACATCTTCATGAGTTCGGGCCCCGGAGGACAGTCCGTCAACACGACGTATTCTGCGGTGCGTATGACCCATATCCCCACGGGCATCACAGTGAATATGCAAGATGAGAAATCGCAGATTCAGAACCGTGCTGCCGCGCTTCGTGTGTTGAAATCTCGATTGTTGGCGATGAAGCACGAGCGGGAGGCCGCCGAAGCTGCCGATATGAGGCATTCCCAGGTCCGTTCGCTTGATCGGTCGGAACGTATTCGTACGTACAATTTCCCAGAAAACCGTATCGTCGATCATCGCACGAATTATAAAGCGTACAACTTGGATCAGGTGCTGGACGGCGATTTGCAGGCGGTTATCGATAGCGACATCCAGGCCGATGAGGCCGATCGCATGTCCAAAGGCAACTGATTCGGTAACAGTTTGTGGGGAGGCATCGGCACATGGTGGACTCGACATCTGAAATTCTGCAGAAGGCAACTGGATGGCTGAAAGATGCGGGAATTGATACCCCGCGCAATGATGCCAAACTGCTGTTTGCTGAGGCCTTTGGGGTTTCGCCGAGCGATGTCGAGAAGTCCGTTTTGCTGGGTACTCCGCTGCATGCAGTTGCCAGTTTGAATCGAGCGAGTGAAGCTGGCATACGGGATACCAGTGGTTTCAATACAATGGGAACTGTAGCTGCCGACGATAAAAACGATGTCGAAGAGTTAGCGATTCGACGGTTGTCTGTAATGCTGGCACGGCGTAAAAGCCGGGAACCGTTGCAGTATATCGTTGGGCACGCTCCTTTTCGTTATTTGGATTTGGCTGTGGGGCCGGGTGTTTTTATCCCCCGACCGGAAACGGAGATCGTTGTTCAGGAAGTCATTGATTGGCTAAATCATGAACATGTCGACAACAGTCGCTTGGTCGATTTGTGTGCTGGCAGCGGGGCAATCGGCCTTTCTATGGTCACGGAAGTGCAAGATAGTGAAGTCTGGGCCGTTGAGCAGTCCGATGAAGCTTTTGAATGGATCAAGCACAATAATCAAGAAGTCGTTAAGCAGGAGCCGTCGGTCGAATCCCGCTATCATCTCGTTCAGGCCGATGCCACAATTCCCGCTACATTGGATCATCTGGACCGAAGCATTGATGCAGTGGTTTCCAATCCGCCGTATGTTCCGCTCGAGCAAATCCCCGAACAACCCGAAGTGCGTGATTATGACCCGGAAATGGCGTTGTATGGCGGTAGTGCTGATGGTACACGCATTCCGGAGCGCATCATAATGCGTGCGTACAGTTTGCTCCGACACGGCGGTGCATTGGTAATGGAGCACGACATCTCACAAGGCGAGTCGCTCGCTGATTTCGCCAGGACACATGGTTTTTGCCAAGTGCGAACGGGTAATGATCTCACAGGAAGATCGCGTTATCTTTTTGCCGTCAAAAGCTAGTTGGGCTTATTCGGTGGCTTTGGAAAGCGTTTGGATACTGTCGAATGAGCGGGGCGAGCGGCTGACGTAATGAGGATGTAATTGCCGTGCTGTGATCGGTTATGTTTGGTCGGTGAAGTCGGGGTGCAATGGTGCAATTAATGCATACTTTGAGATGTTGGAGGCAATATGAATGATGTACGCGCAATTGACGAAGACTCGTTGGCGTTGGCTGCCAAAATCGTCAGTGAAGGCGGACTTGTCGTATTGCCGACCGATACGGTCTACGGAGTTGCAGCAAATCCGTTCAGTGCCGGGGCTGTGAACGGGATTTATGTAGCAAAGCGTCGCCCGCGCAGCAAAGCGTTGCAGGTATTGCTTTCTTCCGTTGATGATTTAGCGGGGCTGGGGCTTTATCTTCCCGATGCTTTGGCGCGCTTGTCAAAGGTGTTTCTCCCTGGTCCGTTTTCGCCGATCGCGGTCGCAAGGCAGGACTCTCGTTTGGTTACGTTGCACAAAGAAAAGGAGGCCGAGCGTACCCAGGCGGTGCGTGTTCCCGATTCTCAGACATGTCTGGAAACTTTGCGTGTCACAGGACCTTTGGCTTGTTCGAGCGCGAATCGCAGCGGGGGAGAAAGCCCTAAAACTGTCGAGGAAGCGGTTGCGGCTCTCGGTGATGAGGTGGATCTTTATCTTGACGGTGGTCCGACTTCCAGCCATGTCGCCAGCACCGTGGTTGCGGCGGATGCCAATGAGCCCAATGGTATTCGTATCCTCCGTGAAGGGGTTATCAGTGAACCTCGTCTTCTTCGAGCTCTGGCGAATTCCGAGAACAGGGGCGTGAAAGAGTGAGGGTATACCTGTTTATCGCTGCAATTGCGGCAGGAGTCACTTGGTTGGTCACTCCTTTAGTGCGTCATCTTGCCATTGAAATCGGCGCGGTCGGTGAGGTTCGTGCCAGAGATGTGCACACGGTTCCAACCCCTCGTATGGGTGGGTTGGCAATGCTCATGGGTCTTACAGTCGCGATCGTGTTCGCTAGCAAGATGCCCTTTATTTCAGGTCTTTTTGTAGGTTCGTCACAGGCATGGGTGGTACTTGCCGGGGCGGTGCTTATCTGTCTGTTGGGCGTGGCTGATGATCTTTGGGACCTTGATTGGATGCTTAAGTTGGCCGGACAGTTGCTTATTTCAGTGTTTGTTGCCTGGGGCGGGGTGCAGATTATTTTCTTGCCGTTCGGATCTTTGATCACCGCTTCGCCCAGCATTTCGATGGCCATAACCGCTTTCCTTATCGTCGCGTCGATTAACGCGGTTAATTTTGTTGATGGTCTCGATGGCCTTGCTTCCGGTATCGTGGCCATTGGAGGCATCGCCTTTGCCGCATATTCCTATGTCATTGCACGTTCGACGCCCAGTTATGCTTCGATGGCGACGCTGCTTGATGTTGCCTTGGTGGGGATCTGCGTCGGTTTCCTCCTTCATAACTGGCATCCCGCCAAGTTGTTCATGGGAGATTCCGGATCGATGTTACTGGGCTACATGATTACCTGTGCATCGATTATCATGACCGGGCATCTTGATCCCGCTTCCGTTCATACCAGTATCTATTTACCGGTGTTCATGCCGATTATGTTGCCGATTTTGGTCCTTTTCTTGCCGGTGCTTGACATGTGTCTGGCGATTGTTCGGCGGTTGAGCAAAGGCCAGTCACCGATGCACCCTGACCGTATGCATCTGCATCATCGCATGCTTCGCATCGGCCACAGTGTACAGGGTGCCGTTCTTATTCTTTGGGGTTGGGCCGCACTGATTTCCTTTGGATCGATCATGATTCTCTTCTTTAGGTGGCAGTACGTACTTGTCGGCATGATGGTGGCCACCGTGATTCTTGCAATCTGTACGTTTTCGCCCTATCTGATGCGTAGATGGCTTGAGATGCAGAAGCTGGAGGAACCTGTGGCTCAATGTCCCAGACATTCGGAGGATCAGAAGCAACTCCGGGGGATGTGAATTTCGTCATCCCACCCCCATATAGTTGGGTTATGGCTATTAATTCTCAACCTGATACCAAAGCATCCTTCAGTCCACTGCCTCCAGTTTTCGAGAAATTGGGACTTGCATACGATGATGTCCTGCTAATGCCGAGCGAAACCGATGTTATTCCTTCGCAGGTGGACACCACTACGCATCTCACCCGTGAAATCACGATGAAAGTGCCGATGATTTCTGCGGCTATGGACACGGTTACCGAGTCGGATATGGCTATTGCCATGGCTCGTAATGGTGGCATTGGTGTGTTGCATCGCAATCTTTCCATCGACGATCAGGCCGCGCAGGTTGATATCGTCAAGCGTAGTGAGTCGGGTATGATCACCGATCCACTCACCGTCAATCCGGACGCCACTCTTGCCGATTTGGACAAGCTTTGTGGCCGTTTCCATATTTCGGGTCTGCCGGTGGTCGACAGCGACAACAAGCTGCTTGGCATCATCACCAATCGTGACATGCGTTTCATTCTTCCCGAAGATTATGATCAGTTGAAGGTTAAGGATGTGATGACCAAAGACAATCTTGTCACAGGTCCTGCCAACATCTCCCGTGAGGATGCCCACGATCTTCTGGCCAAGAACAAGGTTGAAAAGCTGCCGTTGCTGGATGACGAAGGAAGGCTTACCGGACTCATCACCGTTAAAGATTTCGTGAAAACCGAGCAGTACCCGGATGCTACCAAGGATGATCAAGGACGCTTGCGCGTGGCGGCTGGCATTGGCTTCCTCGGTGACGCATGGCAACGTGCTTCGGCTCTTATGGAGGCGGGCGTCGATGTGCTGGTCGTGGATACGGCCAATGGGGAGGCTCGTCTGGCTTTGGATATGATCAAGCGCCTCAAGTCCGACAGTGCTTTCGATGGCGTTCAGATTATCGGTGGTAATGTGGCCACCGCTTCCGGCGCTCGGGCCATGATTGATGCCGGTGTCGATGCAGTCAAGGTTGGTGTCGGACCGGGCTCGATCTGCACCACTCGAGTGGTTGCAGGTGTCGGTGTTCCTCAGCTTACTGCGGTTTATGATGCTGCGCAGGTTTGCCGTGCGGCAGGCGTGCCTTGTATCGCTGATGGCGGTATCCATTATTCGGGAGACATCGCCAAGGCGTTGGTTGCAGGTGCCTCCACCGTTATGCTCGGTGGGACTCTTGCTGGATGCGATGAAACCCCGGGTGAGAAGGTTCTGCTTCATGGCAAGCAGTACAAGATATACCGTGGCATGGGATCGTTGGGTGCGATGGCGCCACGAGGCAAGAAGTCCTATTCGAAGGACCGTTATTTCCAAGCTGACGTAACCAGAGGAGACAAAGTCATTCCCGAAGGCGTCGAAGGCGAAGTACCGTATCGTGGTCCGCTTAATGCGGTCCTGTACCAGATGATTGGTGGTCTGCATCAGTCGATGTTCTATGTCGGCGCTCACAACATTGGGGAGATGTCCGAAAAGGGACGTTTCATTCGCATCACTGATGCCGGTCTGCGTGAATCGCATCCGCATGACATCGTGATGACTGCCGAAGCACCGAACTACAGCGGTTTTCACCAAAACTGAGTGCTTATTAGGAAGTACTCTTAACGATAGCTAGAGGGGTCTCGGCGGCGGCCGGGGCCCCTCTGTTGTTTTAAGGACATTTGGCACGGCGGCCTAGCGAGAGGAAGTACCTTCTCATAAATCGGACGCATTGTGAAATTTGGTAATCGTGCTGTTGACAACGGTCAGCCATGGATTGCGCAGAGTCTGGCGCGTGCGATAGTCTGTAGAGTTCTGAAGTTGGCATCGAAAAGGAAGCAAACATGGTTGATATCGACGATGATGAGACATATTCTTCGAAGGATTCGCGGCTGATTTGGATCGACTGCGAGATGACCGGTCTTGATATTTTCGGCGGTGATGAGCTGGTCGAGGTGTCGGTCGTTCCCACAGATTTTGAACTTAATGTGCTCGATGAAGGTGTGGACTACGTTATCAAGCCCTCGCAAAAAGCCGTGGATCACATGGGTGACTTTGTGCGTGCGATGCACACACGTTCCGGCCTCATCAACGAATGGGGGAATGGCCTCACTCTTGTCGACGCGGAGCAGAAAGTCAGCGAGTATGTCGCGCGCTTCACTCCGGATGGGGTCAAACCGTTGCTTGCCGGCAACACCATTGGCAGTGATAAGAAGTTCCTTGACCACTACATGCCGGGCTTTATGAGCCATCTGCATTACCGAACCATTGACGTCAGCACGTTCAAAGAACTTGCGCGTCGTTGGTATCCGTCGGTGTATCTGAATCGCCCTCCCAAGAACGGCGGGCATCGTGCGCTTGCAGACATCATAGAGTCGCTTGATGAGCTGCGCTATTACCGTGAGGCACTCATGGTGCCGTCGCCGGGCCCGGATGGGGATCAGGCCAAGAGCTTAGCGGCTCGCATTGAGGCTACAAGCCTGTTGAACAAGTAGTCGCTCGTTTTCTGGCACCGACATCCGGAGTGCCGCATAGTGCTTGGCGCTCAAGGACTTTGGTATTTCGGATCGACCTGGGTCTTGCCTAGTAGCGAATCGAAACCTGATCGGGAGGGAAACATGAGACAGTCGGAGGCTCTGACGATTCTCGAAACGGGCGCGAGTGCGTTCATTACCGGTGCGCCCGGTGCCGGTAAGACCTATGTTCTCAACGAATTCATTTGCGCTGCTCGTGCTCGTGGAGCGTCCGTGGCGGTCACCGCTTCCACGGGAATCGCGGCAACTCATATCAATGGACAGACCATTCACTCCTGGAGCGGTGTCGGCGTTGCCGAAGTCATGACTCAGACACTGATGAAGCACATTCGATCGCGTCGAAAACGTAGGATCGAAGCTGTGGATATCCTTGTTATTGACGAGGTTTCGATGATGCCTGCATGGCTGTTCGATATGGTTGATGACGTATGTCGAACACTACGGCACAGCCCAGAGCCGTTCGGTGGCTTGCAAGTCGTGCTTTCCGGTGATTTTTTCCAGCTGCCTCCTGTCAACAGGACGTTTCATCACAACGATGCGCCGACCAGTTCTGAGTTGCAGATATCTCGCCAGCGTTACGCCGATACCGGCAAAAATCCCGGTGGTTTTGTTACTGAGTCCTTGGCGTGGAATCAGTTGAATCCCGTGGTCTGTTATCTCACCGGTCAGCATCGACAGGACGACGGGCAGCTGCTGACAGTTCTTACCGACATTCGAGAGGGTGACGTCACTCAGGAAGACCACGATGTACTCGCCGGACGCATCGGTAAAGCCCCGGCTTTAGGGCAGGTGGCGGTTCATCTGTTTCCTGTCAACAGGCAGGCCGATATGCTCAATGATCTGCGATTGTCACAAATTAACGATCAAATTCACGAATACCATGCGCAATCCGTGGGCCCTGCCAATCTTGTTGCAAGTCTGAAAAAGAGCATGCTGGCTCCTGAAGTACTTGGCTTAAAGAATGGTGCCGCGGTTATGGCCCTGCGCAATGATGCTGACCATCAGTATGTCAACGGGTCAATCGGCACTGTGGAGGGATTCGCTTCCGAAGCCAAGGGAGGCTGGCCCATCGTTACCTTCGAAAATGGTAATACGGTGATTATGAGGCCGTCTTCATGGGAGATGATGGACGGGGAGACAGTTTTGGCCAGTGTCAAGCAAGTGCCGTTGCGTTGCGCCTGGGGCATTACCATCCACAAGTCCCAAGGCATGACGCTGGACAAGGCTGTGATGGATCTGCGGCGTTCATTTGCTCCGGGTATGGGATATGTAGCGCTCTCTCGAGTCGAGAATCTTGACGGTCTTTATCTCGATGGCATCAGTGAGCGTGCATTCCTTGTTTCCCCCGATGCAGTTCTTCTGGACGGTGAGCTGCGCAGAGAGTCCGAAGCAGCCAGCACGAGCTTGGCCACTGAAGGCCAAGAAGCATTTATCAGGCGTGGTGCCGGTGCAGAAGATGAATTCGCGCAGGACGGGCTCTTCTGAATCTGTACTTTACAGGATGAAACTCCTTGTCCTTTATTTGATTTTCTTTCGAATAATTGATTGAGGAGAGGATCCGACAGGGCACCGAAGCTTTGATATGGCGGTTGCGGTGAGGGAGTGCGACCGGTGTGTCTGTGGCTCTTTATAGCTGCAATGTCTGCTCGCGCGAATATTTTAGGACTATGACAAAAGCACTTCGTATGTCCACAATGTTTCTGCGTACGCTTCGCGAAGACCCGGCTGATGCCGACGTTGATTCGGCACGTCTCCTTCAGCGAGCTGGTTATATCCGCAAGGCAGCACCCGGCATCTGGACGTGGCTACCGTTGGGACTGAACGTCCTGAACAAGATCGAGTCCGTTATTCGCGAGGAAATTAATGGCATCGGTGGTCAGGAGGTTCATTTTCCTGCACTGCTTCCGAAAGAGCCCTATGAGGCGACGCATCGTTGGGAAGAATACGGAGAGAACATTTTCCGTCTCAAAGATCGACATGAGGCCGATTATCTGCTTGCCCCGACCCACGAAGAGATGTTCACCCTTCTGGTCAAGGACATGTATTCCTCATACAAAGATCTCCCGGTGACGCTGTACCAGATTCAGACCAAGTACCGTGACGAGTTCCGTCCTCGTGCGGGTTTGGTGCGTGGTCGCGAGTTCATTATGGAGGATGCATATTCATTTACACTTGACGAAGAGGGGTTGAAAAAAGCGTATGTTGAAGAGCGCGACGCTTATGAGCGTATCTTCAAACGCCTCGATTTGAACTACATCATGGTTCACGCGGTTTCTGGGCCCATGGGAGGATTTGAATCACAGGAGTTCCTCTCTCCGATGGCCATCGGAGAGGATACGTTCGCTCAGGCGCCTTCGGGTAAGGCATGGAACGTAGAGGCTCTGACCACGCCTGAGATGTCTGCGATTGATTGCTCTCATACTCCTGCAATGATCTTGCGTGATCTGCCCGATGCCAAGAGTGTCGATGCAATGGTTAATCAGTGCAACGCGCTTTATGCGCGTGAAGATGGTCGCCAGTGGACGCAGTCGGATATGCTCAAGAACGTGGTCATCGCGGTTAAGCATCCCGAAGACGAAGAGCATGATGAGCCGTGGCGTGAGGTTGTTGTTGTGGCGCTGCCCGGCGACCGTCAAGTCGACATGAAACGACTTGAGGCGCAATTTGCTCCGTCAGAGATCGAAGAAGCCAACGATGCTGATTTGAAGGCCCATGCCGAACTGGTCAAAGGATATATCGGACCAAGCGTCCTGGGACCGCAGGCTCGTGTGGAAGGATCTGAAATCAAGAATCCCTTGCGCTATCTTGTTGATGCGCATGTTGCTCAGGGCTCTTCATGGGTTACCGGTGGCGACAAGGATGGTGTTGACGCATTCAATATGGTTTACGGCCGCGATTTCAAAGCCGACGGCACTGTCGAAGCGACCGAGGTTCGTGATGGCGATATGAGTCCGGATGGTTCGGGGCCGCTGAGCTTCGAGCGCGGGGTCGAAATCGGTCAGGTCTTCCAGCTCGGATTGAAGTATTCTCAGGCACTCGGTCTTCAGGTTCTTGACCAGAACGGTAAAACCGTGCCGATATGGATGGGTAGCTATGGCATCGGTGTTTCTCGTGTGCTGGCTTGCATTGCTGAAACCCATCATGACGACAAAGGTCTCGCTTGGCCTGCCAACCTCGCTCCGGCGGCTGTGCACGTCGTTGCTACGGGCAAGACGGAAGAGGTGTTCGATGGTGCTGAGAAACTTGTTGAACAGCTTGAGTCTGAAGGGCTTGAGGTCATCTACGACGATCGTAAGAAGGTTTCTCCCGGCGTGAAGTTCAAGGATGCCGAGTTGCTTGGTGCGCCATTGATCGCGGTCGTCGGACGTGATTATCTTAACGATGGAACCATCGAGATTCGCCACCGCAACGGGGACAACATGGCTAAGGTTGATGGAGACGCTGCGGCGCAGGTGCTTTTGAAGCGGTACACTGATATGCTCTGAGCATTGTTCTGTTAATTTTTAGCGGTCGGTTCTTCTTTGTGCGAACCGACCGTGTTTTATTATTGAGTCGCCTCGCCTTCGCGCAAGTGTGGGCTATTAATTGTTTTGCACTGGTTTCCTCATTGTTGAAAAGCGGGATGGGGTCCTGCATTATTTCCATTATCGGAGATATTAAAGTTATTAAACCGGTTGTTGTGTATCTGTTTCTGAAGTTCGACACGAGCTGTCTGCAGAGCTATGAATTGCATGCGGCTCTATCGGCTCAGTACTCTATGGTGTGGGAATTGGTGGATAACGCTAGATTCGTCCACATCGTATCCACGACGCGCCAGCGGTCTGAGCGTTCGACCACAGTGCCTGATTTGCCTTGAGTTCGTGATCTTTCCTGTTGCATACTGATGGAACTGCGGGGTTCTTGCTCTGGTGGGTCGCTTTAGCGCAGGGATTCATTCGCGTAGGCGTTTGCATTCGCGGCATGCTTTCAAGAAGCCCGCAGTCCAAATTGATAAGGCAAAGTGAACATGGAAGGGGTCGAAATGGCACAGCAAGGGGTAGCAACGATTTCGGGATTCATGGGCACGGATCCGCAAAGTTTCGGCAAAGAAGGAGGGGTTACAGCATGTTCGTTCAGGGTTGGATGTACGCCCAGGTATTTCAACGCTGTAGCCAACAAATGGCGCGATCGACCGACGACATGGATTACCGTAAAGGTGTTCAGAACGCTTGCAAAGAACGTTCTGTCGAGTCTGCGAAAAGGGGACCCAGTAGTGGTAACTGGCGCTCTTGCCACTGAAGAGTGGGAACATGATGGGACCAAGCGCAGCAAGATAGTGATGGAAGCGACAAGTGTGGGTCATGATTTGAACTTCGGCATTTCAGTATTTCAACGTGACAAACCGAATCTTGGGGAGCCGGAAGGAGGGGATATGCATCCTGATGATGGGGTTGTTGACAGTGATCTGAATGACAATGAGCAAACTCTATCCCGTCGGAAGAATAACGATCCTTGGGATGCGAGTGTAGTGTTCGAACAACCCGACACAGTTTCCGGCCAACCAGCAGCTTCTGAGTCGTAACGTTGCGGATTGAGCATCTGCAATGATTGTTCAATGCAGCCGGTCTTTGCAACATTTTCATTGCAAAGACCGGCTGGGCATATGGGCTTTAGGCTTGATTCAAGGGTCTTGTCGAGGTAAGCAACTGGCGATGTCTTACCAGATATGGACGCGCTCCTCTGGATCGAGCCATAGTCTGTTCTCCGGGGTCACGTTGAACGCTTGGTAGTACAGATCAACATTGCGCGCGATTCCATTGCTGCGGAATTCCGCAGGGGAATGCGGATCGATCTGCAAGTACTGTTCGGTTAGTTCTTCTCGCTGTACAGTACGCCAGATTGAGGCGTAACTAAGGAAGAAACGTTGTAGTCCGGTGTAGCCATCGATTTCCGGTGCGCTTTCCAGTGAAGCGGAAATCGCCTGCGCAGAGCCGTCTATGGGATGTCCGGAGGCTTCATCAAGTGCGAAAGCGTAGGCTTTCAGGCTGATGTTGACACCGCTGAGATCACCAATGTTTTCCCCTATGGTCAATGCACCGTTGACGTGCGGAGCCTGGCTCAGGTCATCTGTGTACTTTTCCTGAAGTTGCGCAGGAATGAAGCGATTGTACTGCTCGATAAGGGCCTTGGTAAGGGTTTCGAAATTCGCCTTGTCTTCGGCAGTCCACCAATCGTTGAGCTTTCCGTCTCCGTCGTATTGGCTTCCCTGATCGTCAAAACCGTGACCGATTTCATGTCCGATGACGGTCCCTATCGCGCCATAATTCGCTGCGTCATCCGCATTCGGATTGAAGAACGGAGGTTGGAGGATGGCGGCAGGGAAGACGATGACATTCATGGACGGTTCATAGTATGCGTTAACCGTCTGCGGATTCATCAGCCATTCCTCACGGTCAGCGATCTGACCTATCTTGGAAAACTGGAAACCGGTTTCGTAAGCCGCTGCGGCATTAAGGTCCTCAATTAGGCTCATTTCTGGCCTGATGTCCAAAGCCGTGTAATCGCGCCAGTGATTTGTGTATCCGATCATCGGCCTGAATTTCGAAAGCTTTTCAAGAGCTTTGGCTTTGGTGGCTTCGCTCAGCCAATCACTGCTGGAAATGGAGACGCGATAGGCTTCGATGATGTTGTCGACGAGCTGCTGCATCCTCGACTTCGAACTTTCGGGGAAGTGCACGCGAACGTATTCGCGGCCGACCTCTTCTCCGCAGATGCTGTTGACCAGAGAAACCCCACGTTTCCAACGATCGCGCTGCTGCTTGGCTCCTGAAAGAACTTTGCCGTAGAAATCGAAATGTGCTTTGTTGAAATTGTCGCTAAGCATGCTTGCTGAACCGCAGATCATGCTCACTCGTGCCCACAGTTTCAAGTCATCTAGATCACTGTTGTTCCAAAGGCTGTCGAAGCCTGAAAGGAAGCTTGGCTCATGGACGATGGTGCGCGCGAATGCCGTTGTGAAATTCAACGGTTGCTCCCTTGAAGCCTGCAATGCGTCATAGGCGGACTGCCGTGCTCCAAGCCAGGAACGAATGTCAAAATGCGAAAGCGTTGAAGCCAGTGTTTCCAAATTCGTGGGATTGTTTGTTTTCTGTGAGTCTCGCGTGGCCACATTGTCCCAGTGATTCGAAGCGAGTTCGGTTTCGAATTGTAGGAAACGTTTAGCGCTTGTCTCTGTTTCATCACTATCGCCATAATCAGCCAGTTTCAGCAGTTTGGCGACCATGAGGACGTACTGCTTGCGAATTGGTTCATAATGGGCATCGCGGTAGTAGGCTTCATCGGGCAGTCCGATGCCGCTTTGCTCAATGTGCAGGATGTTGTGTTCTGGGTCCTCTGGATCGCCATAGACTCCACAATCGAAGAAGTCGGGCCCTCCGACGATGCTAAGTTCTCCCAGGATGGTTGTGAGTTCGGCTTTGCTTTCGGCGCTGTCTATGCGCTTGAGGGCATTCTTGATGGGATCTATGCCGGCTGCCTCGATTGTGTCTGTGTCGAGGAATGCTTGGTAGAGGCTTTGTGACTTGTGTGCCGGGCAATCCGTTCGTTCGAGGATCTCTCGAACCTGCTGTTCTGAATCTTCAGCGAGTTTATCAAAGGCGCCATAACGTGATCGATCGTCAGGCAGATCGTATGTATCGATCCAAGGGCCATTAACGAAACGGAAAAGGTCATCGCCGGGGTTGATGACCCCAGAGAAAGAAGTGGTATCAAGGCCGGAAATCAAAGGTATAGACATGGCTCTACTGTAGCGGCGTTTGCTGACATGCGTATGGGTTTTGAAACGGAAAAAGATAGCGAAAAAATTGGAACGGTCATTTTTTATTTCGTGTCCGTGCTGTTTCGGAATACTTTTTACATTTTGCCTGTTATAAATGAAACACAAGTGATTAGGAGAGTGTTATGCAGGATAATGATATGTACGGCAATCGTTCAGATGTCAACGCGGGCAATGCGAACGGGCAGAGTCAACCCAATAATGGAAGTGCAGGTCAGACCGGATACGGTACCAATGGTTCAAGTGGGTATGGTCCGTACGTCAACGACCCGAACCAGAATGCGCAGGGATATCAGAACGCTGGAGCCTATTCCAGCCCTGCGCAGGACGGTCAGTACCAGGATTCGCAGAATGGCCATGGCGTTCCATTCGGAGCGGCCGGTGGCTTGAACGGGCTGTACAATGACGAATGGTGGCGAATGAACCCCTTTAAATTGGTGGAGGAATGGCTGCCGACGCAGGCGAAAAAGACCATCCGTATGGTCTATGGTGTGGTAGGCGTTGTTGCTGTGCTGCTTGGCCTGGCATTGTTGGCATGGCCAGGCAAGACTCTGGAGGTCTTCGCTGTTGTTCTGGGTATATATTTCCTGATTTCCGGTGCCATGCGAGTTATCGGTGCCATCGTCGAAAACGGTCTGCCTGGAGGATGGCGCGTTCTTGATATCCTGGTCGGCCTTCTTTTGGTGATCGGTGGTGTGATCATGCTGAAGAACACCATCCTTTCATCCGCAATGCTGACGATCTTGGTCACTCTTACCGTTGGCATTGGTTGGATCATGGAAGGAATCATGGCATTGGTGGAGACGTGGCGTCTTCCGAAATCAGGATGGGCCATCTTCTACTCCGTTATTTCTGTTTTTGCAGGCATTGTGTTGCTCTGCTCCCCATTCACCTCTGTTATTTTTCTGATCATTTTTACCGGCTGCACGATGGTGATCATGGGCGCGCTAGCGATTATCAGGGCTTTCCGCTTTGGCAAGGCATGAGTGTTGATGTGTTGGGATTAAAGACCTTGGGGCTGTAGCGCCGGTATCGCATTAAGCGTGCCGGCGCTTGCCGTCCAAGGGTATTTTGTTTGGCTGACGAAGTAGGGTGAAGGCATGATTGAACTGAAAACACCAAAGGAAATCGCCGCGATGAAGGTGGCTGGTCGTTTTGTCGGAAGTATTCTCAAAGAGTTGCAGGAGACCACTAAAGTCGGCACCAATCTGCTTGAGATCGATGATCTGGTCAGACGCCGCATAGAAAGTCGGAAAGGTGCTGAATCCTGCTATGTCGATTACGCTCCGGATTTTGGTACCGGCCCGTTCGGTCACTACATCTGCACGTCGGTTAATGATGCAGTGCTTCATGGGGTGCCTTATGATTATTCCCTCAAAGACGGTGATTTACTCAGCCTTGATTTGGCGTTGAGCATCGACGGATGGTGTGCAGATTCTGCTCTCAGCTTTGTGGTCGGAGATAATCCCAATCAAGAGGATGTTGCGCTTATCAAGTGCACCCAGGAGGCGCTTGCGGCTGGTATCGCTGCGGCGCAGTCTGGGAACCGTCTGGGTGACATATCCGCAGCTGTTGGTGAGGTGGCGCACGGTCATGGATATGCTGTCAACATGGAGTTCGGGGGGCACGGAATCGGTCGTGTGATGCATGGCGATCCCTTCGTTCCCAACGATGGTAAGGGACATCATGGTTATAAGTTGCGTCCCGGTCTTACCATCGCCATCGAACCGTGGTTCATGAAGACCACCGATGAAATCTATCAGGACACCGGTGACGGTTGGACTCTGCGCAGTTCCGATGGGTCCAACGGTGCACATAGCGAGCACACCATCGCGATCACCGACAACGGCCCGGAAATCCTTACCGTTCGTGAATAGGTGCGTCTTTTAGTTCGTTGGATTGCTGCATTCGCTTCGTGGTGGAGGGGTGCGGCAATTTCATAGCGCCTCTAAATGTACAGATGTGCAGTACATGGACATGGTTTGCCATTATTCCCATTTATGCAATAGGGTATGTTCAATCCGAAGTGATTGCACTTATTGATTCGGGCTTGTTCCGGAGGTCGATTCTCGAGAATCCGATGGCCGCCGAAGCGTTGAAGGAGGACAAAGCATGACGCAGGCAGAACTTGATGTGGATGCCAGCAAATTCAACCTGCCTGTGGTTAAGGCCACGGAGGGAGCCGACGGCATCGTTGTTTCGTCTCTCAAGAATGATGGGTTCGTCACCCTTGACCCGGGCTTCCTGACCACAGCCCAGTGCAAATCCAAAATTACATTCATCGATGGTCGGCGTTCAATCCTGCGTTATCGTGGTTATCCGATTGAACAATTGTGTGAGCAATCTGATTTTCTTGAAGTGGCTTGGTTGCTGCAGTACGGTGAGCTACCGACCCAGGCTGAATACGATCAGTTCTGCCTTGATTTGAACCGCCGAACGATGGTGGGGGAAGACTTTCGTAGTTTTATGGCTTCATTCCCGCGTTCCGCGCAACCGATGAGTGTGCTTGCTTCGGCGATTAATGCACTCGCTGCGTTCTACCCTGATACCACTGATGTCAGTGATCCCGAGCAGTTGGATGAGTCGGCTCGTATCATTATGGCCAAGGCGCGTACGATAGTGAGCTATATCTATCGTCGTCGTCGTGATGAGCCGATGCTTTATCCTGATGTCGCCCGCGGCTATATTGATGATTTTTTGCGGATGTGCTTTGCTGTGCCTTACGAGCCTTACCGGTCGGATGAACTTCTGATTCATGCCTTGGGTCGTTTGTTGATTATCCACGCGGATCATGAGCAGAACTGTTCAACTTCCGTGGTACGCATTGCAGGCAGCGCTCATGCCAATCTTTATTCCGCGGTAGCAGCTGGAATCAATGCGCTTTCAGGGCCTCGGCACGGAGGTGCCAACGAAGCCGTGCTCAAACAGCTCGAAGCCATTCGTGATTCCGACGAAAGCGTGAGTCAATTCGTTGAAAACGCTAAGGCGAACAACGTCCGCATTTCGGGTTTGGGACATCGTGTCTACAAGTGTCATGATCCTCGGGCGATGGTCGCCAAACAGTATCTGGAAGAGCTTATGGCTCGCGGTGATGTCGACAGCCACCTGCCGGCTGATGAACGCGCGTTGTTCGCTATCGCGAAGGAACTGGAAGACATCGCTCTGCATGATGAATATTTCGTTTCCCGCAATCTTTACCCGAATGTGGACTTTTACACCGGTCTGCTCTATCAAATCATCGGTTTTGACGCGGCGATGTTCACCCCATTGTTTGCGCTTGGTCGAATCCCCGGCTGGATTGCCCAATATCGTGAGATGCTGGACGATCCGGAAACGAAAATCGGCCGCCCTCGTCAGGTCTACATTGGTCCAGCCGCACGTGAATATGTGCCGATTGATCAGCGCTAAGCGTCTGGTGATGTAAATGCATCTATAGGTGCAGATAAGAAAGTCCGCTCGGAGACAAGTTGGGAATCATATGGTTTCCAGCAGGTCTGATGAGCGGACTGTTTGTTTGCGAACGTCGTGTCAGTTCTTATGCAACTTCTCATTCAAGGCGATACCGTTCTTGCGGTATCGGGCTTCGATGGCGCCGCTAATTGAATTGCGAATGAAGAGGATGTTGTCTTTGCCGGACAAATCAGCGCCTTTGACCACGTCAAGTGGCTCACCGGCCTCGGTCTTGGCGTTGTCGTGAATTGCGATTTTTGTACCGGCTGTGATATAAAGGCCTGCTTCGACAACGCAGTTGTCGCCCAAGCTGATGCCGATGCCAGCGTTGGCTCCCAACAGACTGTGCTCGCCGATCGAGTTGCGCAATTTGCCGCCGCCGGAAAGTGTGCCCATAATCGAGGCACCGCCGCCGACATCCGATCCATTGCCAACTACGACTCCTTGGGAAACGCGCCCCTCAATCATGCAGGTTCCGAGTGTTCCGGCGTTAAAGTTTACGAATCCGGCGTGCATCACGGTGGTTCCGGGCGCCAGGTGAGCTCCGAGGCGCACTCGATCAGCATCCCCGATACGCACGCCTTCGGGAACCACATAATCAATCATGCGGGGGAACTTGTCGAGGGCGAGGACGGTGACATCGACAAGGGTGGTGGGTATGCCGCCGTCCATGTTGCGGCATTTCGCGGCGGCGTTCATCACATCCATCTTCCGCAAGGCGAAGTTGTCAACGGCAAACGGACCGTAATTGGTCCACACCACGTTGGAGAGTTTGCCGAATATTCCATCGAGGTTGATACTGTTCGGCTTGACCAGACACAAGCTCAACAAATGCAGTCGTAGATAAGCGTCAGCGGCATCTACAATGGGGGCATCGAGTGAGGACTCCGTGAACACTGGGACACGCCGTACACCGCGCGCATCTGGTTGTTCGTCAGCCATTGCGCCGAAACCGTGGTTCGGTCGTGACGCTTCATCGGGTGCCGGCCCCATTTTCGGTGTCGGGTACCACACGTCCAGCGTGTTGCCCGCTTCGTCGATTGAAGCCAATCCCCAGCCCCAAGCCATTGGTTCGTTTTCCATACCCGCTCCTTGTTTGCTGTTGCATGCAAATGAATGATGTCTCTAATCTAGCGCATGCGGGAATCATTGGTGCAGCTGAACCTCATAACGGACATGGAGGTTAAATCCTGAAGGGTCGATACAATAAGGCGTTGTGAATGATTACAGGAAAGAACGTGAACGCAAGGAAGGACGTCGTTGCAATATCGTGCGCGCGATTTGCGTTCTTGCAGCTGCGGCCATGCTGCTCGCGATGGTGATTCCTGCGATCTATGCGGGTCTTTGAAGGTTTTGTGCCTCGCCAAGGCAGACGGCAACACGCTGATCCATGACACGGGCGTGTGATTTATCGAAGAGATGTTGCGTGCCTGAGTGGTGAACAGAATGAAGAAATCGTCGGAATCGGAATCGCGTGAATATAACTGCCCCGTTGAAGACGGTCAGGAACTTATCGATGAACAAGCATAAGGTGGAGTGTGATGGCAGAGTTTGATTTTTCACAAGCGCTGGGTGAAGCGCATGCAAAATACGAGACGATTGAGAAAGCGCTGGATGTCGATCGTCTCAAGTCTGAGATTGCGCAGCTCGAGGAGGAAGCATCTGACCCGAATCTTTGGGATAATGTTGAGAATGCGCAGAAAATTACCAGCAAGCTTTCTGGCAAGCAGGGATTGATCAAGAAGCTTGCCTCTCTTTCTGACCGGTTCGATGATCTTGAGACTCTTTACGAACTGGGCCAGGAGGAAGATGATTCCAATTCGATGAGTGAGGCTCTCAGCGGCGTTGACGCCCTGCAAAAAGATCTCGATGAGATGGAGATTCAGACGCTGCTCGATGGCGAATACGACGAACGCAGTGCCGTGGTCACGATCCGAAGCGGTGCTGGCGGCGTGGATGCGGCTGATTTTGCGCAAATGCTGTTGCGCATGTATGTGCGTTGGTCTGAACGCAACGGCTTCAAGGTCAAAGTTATGGATACCTCGTATGCCGAGGAGGCGGGTATCAAGTCAGTAACGTTTGAAGTGGACGCTCCTTACGCCTATGGTCGCCTTTCCGTCGAGGGCGGCACTCATCGTCTGGTGCGTATTTCACCGTTTGACAACCAGGGTCGTCGGCAGACCAGTTTCGCTGCGGTTGAAGTCGTACCGTTGGTTGAGGCAACCGATCACATTGACATTCCCGATTCGGAGATTCGTGTGGATACCTACTGCTCGTCGGGCCCGGGAGGACAAGGTGTCAACACCACGTATTCCGCGGTGCGCATCACCCATTTGCCCACCAACATTGTGGTGACGATGCAGGACGAACGTAGCCAGATACAGAACCGTGCCGCGGCGATGGCCGTTCTTCAGTCCCGGCTTCTGGTACTTCGCCACGAGGAAGAGGCTAAGAAGAAAAAGGAACTTGCCGGTGACATCAAGGCAAGCTGGGGCGATCAGATGCGTTCGTATGTGCTTCATCCTTACCAGATGGTCAAGGATTTGCGTACCGGTTATGAGACTTCGCAGACGCAGGCCGTCTTCGACGGCGATATCAACGGTTTCATTGACGCGGGCATTCGCTGGCGCCATGAGCAACGGCGTGAGGCCGCTGCAGAGCAAGCTGAAGATAAAGGCTGATGAGGTTTGGTGGAATGCCTTCGCATTTTGTCAGACTGCAAAAGATACTATGTCAATATATTTGAACACACTCGAAAGCAGTAAGGAAACGGCAATATGGCGTTGATTACATTGGATGAGGTCTCGAAGATCTATCCCAAAGGCACGCGGCCGGCTCTTGACAACATCAGTCTGGATATTGAGCGCGGCGATTTTGTGTTTCTTGTAGGCGCCTCCGGCTCAGGCAAAACGACGTTGCTGAGCTTGCTCCTCCGTGAAGAGGAGGCCACCGATGGTGAAATCCGTGTGGCCGGTAACGATCTGCGACGTCTTACAACCCGTCAAATTCCACAGTATCGGCGTTCCATCGGCTTCATTTTCCAAGACTACAAATTGTTGAACAACAAAACGGTCTGGCAGAATGTCGCTTTTGCTTTGGAAGTTATCGGAACCCGACGTTCGACCATTAAGACGTTGGTGCCCAGAGTGCTTGAAACAGTCGGGCTCACGGGCAAAGAGAATAATTATCCGCACGAGCTTTCCGGCGGTGAGGCCCAGCGTGTGGCCATTGCTCGTGCATATGTGAACCATCCACAGATTATTTTGGCAGATGAGCCCACTGGTAACTTGGATCCGACCACTTCCTTAGGTATTATGGAAGTTTTGGACGCCATCAATCGCACCGGCACCACCATCCTCATGGCGACACACAACGAAGAAATCGTCAATTCCATGCGTAAGAGAGTGGTCGAGCTGCATACAGGCAACATCGTACGTGATGAGGCAAAGGGCAGTTACGATTCGTCGAAATACTTCCCGGATGCCGAAGTGGAGTCTAAAGCCAAGCAAGTCATTGAATCCGACGAGGGCAAATTTAAGCGATCACAAGAAGATGCCGAGACTGTTCCGTCAGAGACGACTGATGTTCCTAAGCGACCCACTAGCAATCGTTCCACTGTCGTGGAACGGGCTATGGATGCCGTTGCGAATGCTGTGGTCAATGGAACCGGTGAGAACGAGGGGATCGCCCGCTTGGCCAATGCCGTGCATTCAGGGAGAACAGGGCGGTATGGTGAGGCATTCCAGTCTGCCGAAACCACGATGACCTGGGGTAAAGGACTGACCAATGAAGAGCTGGTCAGTGCTCATGACTCTGAACCAGAGTCCCCAAAGACCTCAACATCAAAAACGGATCAGCATGGTCATAATCAGGATGCTGCTAAGCCCGAAATAAACAGCAAGTCCGCTGCAAAGACCAATGTTTCAGATATACCTTCACCGCCGATTCCTCCGAAAAGAACGGCAACTCAATCAAGTGATAGCAATAGAGGTAGTCGGCGCAATGCCGATGGTCAATCTTCTGATAACGGAGAAGCCAAAGGGGAAAGCAAGTGAGAGCGCGGTTTATTCTTTCCGAGACATGGACGAGTTTGAAGCAGAATGTCTCGATGATTTTTTCGGTGTTGCTGGTGACTTTCATCTCCTTCCTTTTCATCGGTGCGTCCGGTCTGATGCAGGCGCAGATTACAAAAGCGAAAGGGGATTGGTACAAAGAGGTCGAAGTTGTGGTCTGGCTTTGCCCTGATGGTACAAGTCAGGCAGCCAATTGCTCTGTCGGCAAGGCTCCGACTCAGCAGGAAATCGTCCAGCTCGAAGAGAAGATTCATGACAATCTTCATAATGTGGTCGACAAAATCACGTACGAGAGTCGCGAAGACTTTTACAAGAACACATTTTTGAAGCAATATCCCAATGGGATTTATCAGGGACGGACTTTGACGGCTGCTGATATGCAGGATTCGCTGAGACTGAAACTCAAAGATCCGACCAAGTACCAAGAGGTATCGGAAACTCTCACTGGCAGCCAAGGGGTTGAAGAGGTTCTTGATCAGCGTCAGATTTTTGATCCCGTGTTCGCAATACTCAATAAAGGAACAGCCATCACGTTGGTGCTGGCTGCGGTAATGGTCGTCGTTGCTGTTCTGTTGACGGGTATCACCATACGAATGAGTGCTGCGAGCAGGAAAAACGAAACGGAAATCATGCGCCTCGTCGGTGCATCCAACTGGACGATTCGTCTGCCCTTCATTCTCGAGGGTGTGCTGGCTTCATTCCTGGGATCGCTGCTGTCGTGTGCGGCGCTTAGCGCTATCGTTAAACTGTTCATAACCGATTGGCTGGCCCAAACCGTGCAATGGATGCCGTTCATTAATCAGAAAACCGTGTGGTTGATGGCTCCGGCGTTGGTTGCTGGTTCCATGCTACTTTCGGCATTCGTTTCCACGCTTTCGCTGCGCAGATACCTGCAGGTTTGAACCTATCGGGTTCAGATGTTCTCAGGGACTCTTGATGTGAGTCTGTTACAATGACACCATTGCAACGTCTAATGAAAGGTTTTGTTGTGTTAAAAGTCGCCCAACGAGTACGTACAGTAGTGGGCATGGTAGTTGCATTCTCCGTGATGTTTACTTCTGTCGCGCTGGTATTTGTGACCAATCCGGAGAAGGCCGAGGCCGTTACATGGGGCGACTATCGACAGAAGCAACAGGAAGCCAATAATTTGCGTAACCAGTTGGCTGGTGTAAATGCGGATTTGGCCAATAAAATCATCCAGCTCAACGATCTGACTGATAATCAGATTCCCGCGGCTCAGCAAGCCGCATCCGATGCGCAAGACAGCGCGACGCAAGCTCAGACCGCCGCACAGTCGGCCACTGAGCGGCTTAACGCAGCTATAAAAGATAAGCAAGATCTGCAGGCCAAGATTGAGCAGACCGGTGCGGATTATGACGATGCTAAGGCCGGTGTTGCTCAGGTAGCCCGTGATGGTTTCCATGCCACACAAGCCACGCAGGTTATGGATGTGGTTACCAAATCTTCCACAACCCAGGATTTCGTTGATAAGTTGCAGTCTCAGGCCGCCGTCAAACGCAGTGAGGTCAATGCTGCGGATGAGGACGCCAACACGCTCAACTCTTCAATGAATCGTAAGCAGCGGCTGGAAGCCATTGAAGCTCAGATTTCCAAACTCAAAGTCGAGGCTGACAATAATGCAGCTGCTGCGCAACAGGCGGCACAGACGGCGCAAGCTAAGCAGAACAGTTTGCAAACTTTGCTTGACCAGGGTGTCAGCCAGCGCAACTATCTGGAAAGCCAGAAGAGTCAGCTGACGACTGATTCTGCAAGGGCGGCCGTGCAGATGGTCTCGCTCAAGGCGCAAATCGATGCTCAAGCTCAGGCAGCCATTGTTGCAGCTAACAAGAATTACAATGCGCATTCCAACGGCGGGCAGACGTGGAGTAAGCCTTCGAACGGTTCTTCCTCGAATTCCTCAGGAGGCAAAGGTACACCAACTCCTGCACCTGCTCCTTCGAAACCGTCCACTGGTGGCGGTGGTTCGAGTGGTGGAGCAGCACCGTATCCTCCCAAACAATGCACTTTGTGGGCTTGGATGCGCAGGAACGCACTCGGCAAACCGGTGACTGGTCGTATGGGTAATGGTGGTGATTGGGCGAATACTGCGCGGAGCATGGGTTGGTCGGTCGGAAGGACCCCAGCTGTCGGAGCGGTTGTCGTGTTTGCTCGAGGACAGAGTGTCGGCGGTCATTGGAATGCTCACAGAGCATACGGCCATGTAGCTGTTGTTGAGGCCATTAATGGTGGAACGATGATGATTTCCGAAGGTGGAACGGGATTCCCTGATTTTCCGCATTACGAGGTCATCGCAGCTTCGAGCGCTTATGAATATATCTACTGATATGTGGGTACAGGATTTGATTCAGTGTCGATAGAAGCAGGCATAAACGCGCCTTCCCGTTTGGGTGGCGCGTTTATGCTATCGTCGGGCATATCTTAGGAATTGAGGAAACGAGGGCAGGCATGGCGAAGGAACAGGGTACGCAACTTATTGCACAGAATCGTAAAGCGCGTCACAACTATTCGATCGAAGATCATTATGAGGCGGGATTGGTCCTCACCGGTACCGAGGTCAAATCGCTTCGAGAGGGTCGTGCCTCGCTTGTCGAATCGTTCGTTTCTATTGATCGTAAGGGTGAAATGTGGCTCGAAGGGGCAAACATTCCTGAATACCTCAACGGAACATGGAATAACCATGCCCCCAAGCGTAAACGAAAGCTCTTGCTCCACTCTGCTCAAATCGCCAAGCTGGAACGGCAGATTGAGGCGAAGGGATACACCATCGTTCCGCTGAGCCTTTATTTTAAGAATGGTCGAGTTAAAGTCGAGATTGCACTTGCTCGCGGCAAGAAGGAATATGATAAGCGCCAAGCGCTGCGAGAAGCGGAAGATAAGCGCGAAGCTCTTCGCGCTATGCGTTATGAAAACAAGCTTGTGCGCTAGATTGTCCGATATGTTCGCGGCTGGCAACGGACAGCTATATATTACTGAGGGCCGACTCCGGTTTGTTTCTTGAATGGGTCTTGTCGAATGTCCGCCAAACTGTCAAAGCTTGAGCAATTATTCGTCGGATTGCTTTTTCTCGCAACTTAATGAACGGTCCTGATGGTACGTGTTTCTTCGTGCGAATGGTATGTGGTTTGTAAAGGCAAGTCGATGATGCTTGTGGCTGGGCTGTAATTCGACTGTCAGTTGTCCGGCAAGTGAGACGGCTAATTGTATAAATGCAGAAATAGGAATAATATGCAAAATGTGAATAGCGGATGGAACGGTTAGTCGTTCCGGAGAGGACGAAAAATGTCTTTGGGAATTTCAAAACTGGTCAAAAGTGTTCTGGTAGGGGTTTGCTCCACTGCAATGGTTGCGGGCTTGTCTGCTTGCGGAACCACTGACGAAACTGATGAAAGTGCATCGCCTAAGGGCAATGCATCGATTGTCGATAGCGTGAAGAAGGACGACAAGATTGCCGCGATGCTGCCTGATTCTATAAAAAAGGACGGCAAATTTACCGTCGGTGTCTCACCTGATTACGCTCCTGCTGAGTTCCTTGACAAGGACGGTAAGACGCCGATCGGCTATGACATGGATGTCGCCAAGGCCCTCTCGGCCGTTTTCGGTTTGAAGTTCGACCCGACCGCTGCTGATTTCGACTCCATCATGCCGGGCATTGGTTCGAAGTATGATGTCGGCATTTCCGGATTCACCATGAACCAGTCTCGAAAGGATGCCGCTGAGTTCGTGTCCTTCCTCAACATTGGGGCGTCCTTTGTGGTTCAGAAGGGCAACCCGAAGAAGTTGACGGTTGACAACCTGTGTGGTCATACCGTGGCGGTACAGACCAGTACCGTGCATGAAACGACGGTTAAAGATCTAAATTCCCAGTGTGTCGCGGCCGGTAAGAAGGCCATCGAAATTCAACCGATGAAGGAACAGACTGTGGTCGCGACCAATGTCGCTACTGGAAAGGCTGATGCCTTCTGCGCTGATTCGACTGTTTCCGGTTATGCCGTCAAACAGAACGGCAATCAGCTGGAGCTTATGGGTAAGGCTTTCAACATGACTCCAGAGGCCGTGGTGGTTCAGAAAGGTGACATGCAGACGGCCGGGGCTGTGCGGGCTGCACTGCAGAAACTTATGGATGACGGCACCTATGCCAAGATTCTTAAGTCTTGGGGTAACGAAGCTGGCGCTGTTAAGCAAGCCAAGATCAACGACTATACCGACATCAAATAAGATGTGATGGTCAGTGCAGAGGTCTGGTCGGTGTTGTTTGGGCAGCGACCAGACCTTTTCATTGTTTGCGTCACACTATGTGTTTTGTGAGGTCTCGTGCTGTGCAGTTAGCTTGTGTATCTAGCGGTGACTGCAGTGCGGCCTTGAATGAGATGTCAGGTGCGATTATGCGCACTGAAGTATAATATACAAATAAATTCTGTTGAGAGATACACCTGACGGATAGAAAAAGACGGATATGTCACGCTTCAGAAGCAAAGAAAGGTGCGCTATGGCACGCTGCAGTCAATCGGATGGGCTTGGTATCCCGAATCGGATTCATGCCAAACCAGTGCGCCGTCCGGGCTCGCTTATTGCGGCCATCATCGTTGCGTTCCTCGTAGTGATGCTCGTGCATGGTATGGTTAGCAATGAGAAATTCGATTGGCCGACCGTTTGGAAATACCTTTTCAATGAGCATGTGCTCAGCGGTATCGGCTGGACGATTATCCTTACGGTTACCTCCATGTTCATCGCCATAGTTCTGGCCGTGATTTTGGCAGTGATGCGTCAATCGGTCAATCCTGTGCTGCGTGGGGTTAGCTGGTTTTGGATTTGGTTTTTCCGTGGTACCCCTGTATATACTCAGCTGGTGTTCTGGGGTCTTTTCTCAGTGCTGATACCGACGATCTCGCTCGGGATTCCGTTTACCGACATCAGTTTCTGGCAAATGAGCACCGAACAGCTCAATAAACTGATAGCCCAAGGCTTCCTTGCGGCGATGATCGGCTTGGCGTTCAACGAGTCGGCATATCTCGCTGAAATCGTACGTGCGGGGCTTGAAGCTGTCGATCCGGGGCAGGGTGAGGCGGCTGAAGCGCTTGGTATGTCTCGTACATTGATTATGCGTCGTGTGATTCTTCCACAGGCCATGCGCATCATTGTTCCGCCGACAGGCAATGAGGTTATCAGTATGCTCAAAACTACCTCGTTGGTTTCTGCGGTGCCCTTCAGCCTTGAGATTCAGTTCGCGACGAATGCGATTGCAAGTCGCATCTATAAGCCGATTCCGTTGCTGATTGTGGCATGCTTCTGGTATTTGGTGATTACTTCTGTGTTGATGATTGTGCAGTCACGACTTGAGAAGTACTTTGGTAAGGGCTTTAACGAAGGTTCCGGGGCTCACGCGCCGGCGGATGATGGCGATGAGGATGGGCAATCCGTTGCAAAAAACGATTCAAAAGTTGTCAAGGCCACATTTCTTGGACTCAACGCATAAGAGGGCTGAAACATGGAAAAGAACACCACCACGATTAATGATTTACCTGCAGCCATGTCCCCGAGTGAAAAGCAGAAAAGTGTCGGGAATCCCGTTTCGAACACTGTACCAGCTGTCAAAGCAACTCAGGTACACAAGGCGTTCGGCGATTTGCACGTGCTCAAGGGCATCGACATGGAGGTGATGCCTGGAACAGTCACCGTCATCCTTGGCCCTTCTGGTTCCGGCAAATCTACATTCCTGCGGCTTATCAACCAACTTGAGACCCTGACCGGGGGCAGCATCGAGGTCGATGGCGAGCTCATCGGCTATAAACATGTCAACCGGGCAGGTGAGGATGTGCTGCAAACCTTGAATGACAAAGAAATGGCTCGACAGCGCGAAAAGCTGGGTATGGTGTTCCAGCGTTTCAATCTTTTCCCGCATCGTACTGTTTTGCAAAACGTAATGGAAGCGCCGGTTCATGTCGCCAAAGTGCCCAAAAAGCAGGCTCGCGAAGAGGCCTTAAAGGAGCTCGAGCGTGTTGGTATGGGTGACAGAGCGAATTATTATCCCATGCAGCTTTCAGGCGGGCAGCAGCAGCGGGTAGCCATTGCTCGCGCCTTGGCGATGAAACCGAAGATTATGCTCTTCGACGAGCCGACTTCCGCCCTTGATCCGGAACTGGTGGGGGAAGTGCTTGCTGTCATGCGCTCGCTGGCAGATGCCGGCATGACGATGATTGTAGTGACCCATGAGATTGGGTTCGCCCGTGAAGTGGCTGATCAGATCGTCTTTATGGACGGCGGAGTCGTTGTTGAGCACGGCGGTGCCGAAATCATCGAACATCCGCAGGAACCTCGTTTCCAAGACTTCCTGAGCCACGTGCTGTAGTGGTATGTGGGCAGTTAGCGAAACTTTTGTCAGGTTGTTGTGGGCTGGGCGGGGTTTCGCATAAACTCATAGTTTATGTGTGGAATTGTTGGATATGCGGGAAACAAGACAGCTTGCGGAAAACCGCTGGAAGTATGCATGCAGGGGCTGAAACGCCTCGAATATAGAGGGTATGACTCTGCTGGTGTCGCGTTGGCGGCTCCGGGCATGCAGAGGGTAGCCGTACGTAAGAAATCCGGACGTCTGTCCAATCTGGCGGCCGATATCAAACGGATCCCCGTGCCAGATGCGACCGTGGGCATCGGTCATACTCGTTGGGCTACCAATGGCGCACCGAGTGATATAAACTCGCATCCGCACACCAGCGAAGATGGCAAGATTGCCATTATCCATAACGGCATCATCGAGAATGCTGGGACCCTACGTCTCGATCTACAAGCGGAAGGTTATACATTCCTTTCCGCGACTGATACTGAAGTAGCTGCAAAACTTCTGGGCAAGATTGCCAATATTGTCATTGACGAGACCGGTAAGCCGGATTTGTTCGAGGCTTTGCGCCGCATGGCCCGTATGTTGACAGGTGCATTCACCATTCTCGCCGTCGATGCTCGGCAACCCGATATAGTGGTTGGCGTGCGTCATGACTCGCCGCTTGTCGTAGGTCTCGGAGATGGCGAAAACTTCCTTGGTTCAGACGTCGCGGCGTTTGTCGCGTATACCAAAGAGGCAATGGAAGTCGATCAGGATAAGGCTGTCTGCATTTCCGGAGATAGCGTAACTGTTACCGATTTCGATGGCAATTTGGTCAACAATCCCAAGCGATTCACCATTGATTGGGATGCGAGCGCGTCCGATAAAGGCGGTTGGGATTCTTTCATGGACAAGGAAATCCATGAGGATCCTTCAGCTGTGCGCAATACATTGATTGGTCGTTTTGATGAAGACGGCGAAATCAAGCTAGATGAAGTGCACATTGATGCAGAGGCGTTCCGCCAGATTGATAAAATCATTGTGGTTGCCTGCGGAACAGCTAGTTATGCCGGCATGGTTGCCAAGTATGCCATTGAGCATTGGGTTCGTATTCCCGTCGAGATCGAACTTGCACACGAATTCCGTTATCGTGACCCAATCCTCACCCCGCGTACGCTTGTTGTTGCCATCTCGCAATCAGGTGAGACCATGGATACGCTCATGGCTTTGCGCCATGCCCGTGAGCAGGGTTCTCGCGTGCTTGCCATCTGCAATACGCAGGGATCTACGATTCCACGAGAATCTGATGCGGTGCTCTACACTCATGCTGGTCCAGAAATCGCCGTGGCCTCTACCAAAGCATTTGTCGCCCAAATCGTCGCGGCTTACTTGCTCGGCCTTTATCTTGCCCAGGTCAAGTGCACGCTTTACCGCGATGAAATCCATCAGATTCTTGATCAACTCAAGCAAATGCCCGAAAAGATCCAATGGGTGCTCGATCATGAGGCCGAGAGTATCAATGATGCGGCAAGCAAGATGATCAATGCCAAGTCGTTCCTCTTCCTTGGGCGTCATGTGGGGTATCCCGTGGCAATGGAAGGTGCACTGAAACTTAAAGAGATTGCATATACCTTTACCGAGGGCTTTGCCGCTGGGGAACTCAAGCATGGTCCTATCGCGCTTGTCGAAGAAGGGGAGCCGGTTGTTGTCATCGTTCCTTCGTCGCGTGGCCGCAATGTGTTGCATAACAAGGTTATTTCCGCCATCGAGGAGGTTAAGGCTCGAGGTGCGTTCACCATCGCAGTGGCCGAAGTCGGTGATCCGGATGCCGAGAAGTATGCGGATATTGTTTTTTGGCGCCCCGAGTGCCCGACGTTGCTCAGCCCTTTGGTCGATGTGGTGCCCTTGCAGCTGCTGGCCTTGGACATGGCAGAACTCAAGGGATATGATGTTGACAAACCGCGAAATCTTGCTAAGTCGGTAACGGTGGAGTAAAGCTTCTTGCGAACAAGCCATCGTTTTGTCGTTGATGAACCGGAAGTGCCGTTTGAACTGACGGTTCTTTATGAGGATGACAACATCATCGTGGTGGATAAGCCGCATTTTCTGGCGACGACACCACGGGGTATGTGGTATCGGCAAACGGCGCTTATCAGGTTGCGTGAGTATTTTGATGACCCTCAGATAACTCCAGCACATCGTCTTGATCGTATGACTGCGGGGATAGTGCTGTTCGTGCGCAATCCGACGGTACGCAGAGACTATCAGATGCTGTTTCAACATCGACAGGTTGAGAAAACATATGAATGTTTGGCCCCTTGCCGACCTGTGGCAGTGCCTCGAACAGGAACCGTTAAGGAGCTTGCCGCTCCATCCGTATTTCCGTTGATAAGGCGTTCGCGAATTCTCAAGGATCGTGGGCGGTTGCAGGCATATGAGGTACCCGGAGAGGTCAACGCCGAGACGATGATTGAACTGGCGTCAGCGCAGGGGAGCGTTGTTGTTCCGGGTTATCGTCGTTATGTGCTGCATCCTAAAACAGGCAAGACCCATCAGTTGCGGGTGCATATGAACTCACTGGGTTTACCGATTGCAGGAGATGATTTGTACCCACGAATCATTGAGCCGGATTACACCGATTTTTCCAATCCGCTTCAACTGGTAGCGCGGTCGGTACGATTTGTTGACCCGGTAAGTCACCGGTTGATGCTGTTTAAGTCGGAAATTCTTGTCTGAATGATGTTGTTATTGTGGAGCATGGGCAACGGTGTGATGAATGCTGTGGCGCGCCTGCGTTGATGGCGACAATCGTTTGCTTGTCACGGTTAATCAACAGCTGATATAGGTCTAATTATTTGTATATGTAGTGGGCCTCGATTTTCTTTTGGAAACACAAAACAATCAGGGTAACGGCCATGACCACGGAAATAATCAGCATGCACCAGAACGTTCCGATCAGTGGGTCAAGGTTGAAAATCTGCGAAACAAGCTTGAAGAACCACGTGGAGATGGTGAAACCGAGGCTGCTGATTGCAGAAAAAATGCCCATGACGAAGGGATAATGCTTTTTCTCCGTAATGTTGGAAAGCAGATACGGTGTCCTTGTCATGATGATCGCGCTTCCTGAACCGACAAGAAACGCGGCAAGACACACTACAGGAAAGGAACGGGTGAAGATGAACAGTACCGCGCCGGCCGCCATCAGAGAAAAGGCGAACGGGATAGTAAATGTCTTGAGGAGCGCCTGAATGCGGTTGATTAACAGGCCGATCACCACCGATGAGCCTGTGTTGAACATCAGTGCGATGCCTGCCGCATCCGAGGCTCCCAGATGATATGCGTCGACATAGATGGAAAGTTTGTTATAGAGAACGGCAACTAGGAAAATACTAAAGAATCCTAAGATTTCACAAGCGATAATCGCTGGAGTGCTTTGTTTTGCACATTCTTTGGGTTGTGTTTCATTCTCGTTCTCCTTGACGGTATCGGCTACGGAATCGCTTGGAACGAAGATGATGACGAAAGTAAGCGCAACGAGACTGATGGCGTAAAGCCAGTAGTTGTGTACCCATCCAGACATTGCGAACAAACCGCCGAGATACATGATCATCATTGAAGACCCATCCTGCATTGCCATAATCTTGCCCATCAGACTGGAGAGTTGTTCTCCGTGGAAGAAATGTGCGGCAAGACTGGGTAGCATGGTGGTGATAATACCGGTTCCAAAACCGGCGATAACGGCGCAAACCAGCAGCTCATTGACGCTCCTGTGCAGGAACAGCGGCGTTAATCCACCGAACGCAACAAACAGGCACGCCGTTATTCCGACTGCTTTGAAGGAAAGTTTTTCCAGTATTTTACCGAAGATGATAGCTGAAACTATCGCGGCAGAAGCTCCTATGGAAACGATGGATTCAACTTTTGACGGATTTTCTAAGGGGAACGCCTTCTGGATTTGTGCAACAGAAGGGGAAATGATCGAATCAAACCGTGAAATGATGGCAAGAAACATGATGCCAACCAGAATGCCGACTGTCTTATTGTTAAGAACGGATCGTTTCATGGTCATGGTTCCTTCGCGCGTTGACTTCGTTTTTCCGCCGGTGCCGTGGACCAGTCATGGGACTTGGAAGCGCTTTAGGCTGGGTAGGGCATGTTCGGATATATCTTAACCAATCGAGAGGATTGAGCGACATTCCTCAAAACATATGTGCGTTATGAGATTCGGATCGCATTTAATCCATCACTCGGAGAAAATTTCTGCGTGCCGCTGCAGCGTCATTTCTGTGGGAAAATATATTCCATGAATTTCGGGCTTTCAACGGTTTTGGCCATGGCGTAATGTCGTGTGTAAATGAATGAGTGATCTGGGAGCGGGCCAATATGAAAGCGCGTCGGTGCATAAGACTACTTGCTGCGCTGTGTTCGATGCTCGTACTTGTCGCCACGGCTGCATGCGGGCAACAAGACAATCGCACTGTGGTAACCGTGTGGTCATGGGAACCGAGCATGCGGGCTGAAGCCCGTGACTTCGAAAAAGCTAATCCAGATATTCGTGTGGATGTGAAAACCACCAGCGGTTACGATAACCTCAATTCTGCTATCCAGGATGGCTATAGCATGCCTGATGTGGTACAGCTTGAATATTTTGCACTGCCGCAATATGCGGTCAGCGGACAGCTTCGCGATATTACCGATCGGACGCAGGATTACGGCGATAACTACACGCCAGGTACATGGGCTAGTGTGCATCTCAACGGGCGTGTTTACGGAGTGCCGATGGATTCTGGCCCAATGGCTTTCTTTTACAACGATGATGTTTTTCGACAGGCTGGTGTCGATGCTTCACAGCTGCATACTTGGAACGATTACTACGAAGCTGCCAAAAAACTTAAGTCAATAGGGGTTTATATTGCGGCGGATTCGGGTGATGCGAGTTTTTACAACGCTATGATCTGGCTTAACGGAGGACGTCCGTTCCGTACCTCGGGCGATGGTAAAACAGTCACGGTCAATCTTGACGATGATGCCGGTACAAAAGGTTTCACTGATTTCTGGCAGAAAATGATTGACGAGGACTTGATCGACACTCGTCTGAACACTTGGTCTGATGGGTGGAAAAATGCGTTGGCTACGGGATCGGTTGCCTCGGTGTTTACCGGTGCATGGATGCCTTCGCTCTTGGTTTCAGACGTTCCGGGAAGCGCTGGGCTTTGGAGGGTGGCTCCCATGCCGACCGCTGATGGTTTATCCGTCAATTCGGAAAATGGCGGTTCGGCGCTTTCCGTGCTCAATCTGAGTCGCAAGCCAGAGGCTGCTATGCGTTTTATCCGATACGTTTGCCTTGATCGCGAAGGTGTGTCCAAAAGAGTCGACGGTGGTGCTTTTCCCGCAGACAAGTCGGCATTAAACAGCGAACAGTTTTTGAATAAGACAACGATACGCGATTCGCGTGGAATCGATGTCGAGTATTTCGGTGGACAGCAGTTCAATCGAGTACTCGCCGATGCGGCTGAAAATGTGAGGGTTGATTATCAATACTTGCCATTTGAGGTGTATTCGCGAGGAGATTTCCGTGCAACGGTTGGGCAATCATATAAATGGTCGAACGCTGCCCGTGATCGGCAAAAAGTTCAAACACGAATTGACTTGGGGCAGAGGAATGCTGATGGAAGTCCTCTGTCGCTCCCTCAAGATCCAGGTCCTAAAATTAGTTTGATGGCGGGCATCAGATTATGGCAGAAAGACATCAAAGAATACGGCACCAATCAAGGTTTCGCATTACAATCGTAAACTTGCCCAGGTGTGTATTGGCCGTGTATATGCATCTCAAAGTTAGGCCGGATCTAGGCGTTAAGACGATAGATGATCGCCATACCTTTGAAGATAAGTTCAGGGTCGTAGATATCGATGACGTCTGTATCATTCTTGAAAAGGGAACCGAGGCCACCGGTGGCGATGACCTTGAAGTCTTGACCGATTTCATGTCGGAATTGTTTGACTGTTCGTTCGATACCGCCGAGGAAGTTGTAGTAAAGACCGGCCTGCATGGCGGTTTTCGTGCCTTTGGCCAGGATGGAATCGGGTCGGGTGATTTCCACTTCAGGCAGCTGAGCCGTGCCGGAAACGAGCGAGCTGACCGAAGTCTGTAGTCCAGGGCTGATTAACCCGGAAATAATGGCTTTGTCTGCGTCGATGTAATTGAATGTAGTCGCGGTGCCGAAATCCGCTACAAGCACGGGGCCGCCGTATACGCCGTACGCTCCGACGCAATCGGCCAAGCAGTCGGCACCCAAAGATTTAGGGTCATCCAAACGAATTGAGAGACCGGATTTAATTCCCGGGCCGACGACCATCGGGTCGATTTCAAGGAATTTGATGATGCTGGAACGGAATGAATGCATAATTTGAGGAACCACAGATGCGATGATCACATCTTCCACGTCATGGGGGCCATATCCGGCCGACCTGAGAAACTGAACCAGCAACAGACCATATTCGTCGCTTGTTCGTGCGGTTTTAGTGGTAATTCGCCAGCTTTCGCCGACGGTGGCAATCGGAGAACCGTCCACGACGCCAATATTGATGTTGGTATTGCCGATGTCAATCGCGAGTAGCATTCTGTCTGCTTTCCGGCTGTCGTCGCAAGATGCGGCGCCTGTGTTCCGTCGATAATCCGCTTCCATAATACGCCGTCGGCGGTGCAAATCTATCCGTATTCCTATGATAGAGGTGCGGGCGACCCTTTGGGCGGCTAGCAATATTTACTTGATTACTATCACATCAAAGAGGAATGTATGCCTACCAATTCAGGTGCGTACGATGAAAACGACGCAACCCGTCAAACAGCGGATCCGGCAGACGGAATTGGACATGTAGTCACGTCGCCTACTGCTAACGGCTCAAGGGATGTTCCTGATGCGCAGAACGCAGCCAGCACTGACGAGACGCTTAACGCACATGTCAAAAAACGTGCTGTTGGAGGCAAGAGAGCGGCGAACGGCCTTACGAAGAAAGGCTGGATTTGGGCAATTGCAGCCATGGTTGTGGTAGTGGCGCTTATCTCTGTTTTTCTGGTTATTCGACAGAAAGCCGAAATCGTCACCGACAGAGCTCATCAAGCTGATTCTGTGAGCATTGGTCTCAAACTTGCCCCCACGAATCTTGATATTCGCAACCAATCCGGTACATCGCTCGATCAGGTGCTCGTCGGCAATGTCTATGAGGGCATCGTCGCCCGTGACTCGCATAACAATGTCGTGCCAGGACTGGCCAAAAGCTGGGAAAAGAGTGCCGACGGCACTATCTACACGTTCCATTTGAACGACAACATGACCTTCTCGAATGGTGACAAACTTGATGCTGAAGACGTGGCATGGTCCATCAACGAATTGATGGTCAACCATTATCACAGTTCGGAGTTGCTGATGAATTTCAAGTCAGCCATTGCCGCGGATACCGATACTGTTAAGATCGAGCTGACCGCACCATACTCCGACCTGTTGTGGGTGCTTGCGTGCCGGCCAGGTCTTGTGCTCGACAGGAACGCCGAGTATGACATAAAGACTCAAGCAGTTGGTTCTGGTCCGTACACCGTTGCCAAGTTCGTGCCGAATGATTCGATAACGCTCAAGGCCAATCCGCACTATTGGGGGGGTGGCAAGGCTATAACGCAGACCGTTGTGCTGCGTTATTTCGCAGATGACAATGCGGCTGTCAACGCGTTGAAATCCGGAGATGTTCAGGTGCTGGCCCCTGTTAGCGAAAATCTTGCCGGGCCGTTCGAAAAAGACAACGAGCATTACCGCGTTGCTGCCGGAGACGGTACCGACAAGTTCGTTCTGGCGATGAACTCCAAAGGTGCCGCGACTTCGGACATAAGGGTTCGCCGTGCCATTCGCCATGCCATCGACCACAAGCAGCTTATTGCCTCCCGCGGTGGTGCCGATAAGCCGCTGGGTGGACCGATTGCCTCGCTTGATCCTGGGTACGAAGATTTGACGGGCCTCTATCCGCACGATGTCGACGAGGCCAGAGAACTGATGAAAGAAGCCGGCTATACAACCGAGAACCCGCTGGAGCTGCGGCTGACTTATGCCAACACATACGGCACTGAACTGGGTGATCAGCTCCGCAGTCAGCTCAAACCCATCGGTATCAACCTTAAGGTGAACATGGTCGAGTTCTCCACATGGTTGCAGGACGTGCTGAAAAACAAGGATTACGATTTGTCGCTGGTTGACCACAATGAAAGTCATGACTTCTCGCAGTGGACGGACGACCAGTACTACTACAACTACAGCAACGAGAAGGTCAAGAACTATTACAGGCAGGCGATGGCAGCTTCCGATGATTCCCAACGCGATGCTTTACTGTCCAAAGCCGCTCGTCAGGTCAGTGAAGATGCGCCGGCCGACTGGCTCTTCAACTACCGCATCACCACAGCGATGAAAACTGGTGTGACTGGTTTTCCGCTTAATCTGAACCAGACCCTGTTGCCGCTTCGTGATGTGACCTATGTTCCGGCACAGCGGTAGTGGGCAATGATTGAGTTCACGTGAGTAAGGGGTGTGAGATGCGATTCATCGTTCGGCGCTTCCTGCTGTTTGTAGCGGCATTGTTCGTTATTTCGGTGGTGATTTTTGCGGCACTGCGCATTTTGCCTGGAGATGCCCCCAGTGTGATGGCAGGGTTGAACGCGCCGCCGGAACGGGTTGCTATGTTGCGCTCGCAAATGGGTCTTGATCGGCCGCTCGCAGTGCAATATTCTAGTTGGATAGATGGCCTGTTGCATGGCGACTTTGGCATATCGCTGCTCACTGGTCGCCCGATTGGCTCGATGGTTGCAGCCCGGTGCTCGGTCACGTTTCCCCTTATCGTTCTGGGGCTGATTGTGGCCATCGCAATCGGTCTTACATTTGGCGTGATGGCTGTTTTAACCACGCGTCCTGCATTACGTTCCGGTTTTCATTTACTTGGGCTGATCGGAGGTGCGATTCCTGCGTTGTGGGGAGGTCTTCTGTTGATTTTGTTGTTCGGCCGAGGAACGGGATTGCTGGGTGTTCTGCCGTCCCAAGGCTTCCCCGAAACCGGATGGGACAGTTTCCGTACGGCCTTCGCGTCGCTGGTGTTGCCGGCGTTGACTGTAGGCGTGATTAGCGGAGCAAGCCTTATGCGCTATACGCGTTCGGCTTTGGGTGACATCATGCACAGCGGCTATATTGACCAGGCGATGGCTTGCGGTTATACGCGCCGTGCGGCTGCATTGAAGGTAGGCTTGCGATTGACGATGCCCCAGTTGGTGAGCGTGGTCGGGTTGATGTTCGCCAGTATGATCACCGGCGTTATGGTTGTAGAAAATCTTTTTGCACTTCCGGGCATAGGCACTGGGTTGGTGACTGATTTGGGCAACCGTGACCTTATTGCTGTGCAAAGCGAATTGTTCATGTTGGCCGCGTTCTTCCTGTTCATTGGTTTTCTGGTAGATTTGTTGCATCGTTTTCTTGATCCGCGTCTCAGGTACGCCGTACAGGAGAGAGCATGATGATGCGGAACGATTCGCACAACAGAGCAGAGGAATATCAGACCGGTACGGACTTGTCAGACATGCGACAGGGTGCTGTCTCATCTGTCGAACGTTCGGCAAATCAGCCGTCGAAAAGGGCTGCGAAAGATAGGGAAAACGTAGCTTTGGGTAGGGGATTTGCGGTTGTGCTGCGATTGATATGGAAACGAGGCGAAGGTAAGTTTGCTCTGACCGTAATGACCTCATGGGTTGCGATTTCCTTGATTTCGCTGTTTTGGACGCCGCAGTCGCTGTGGAAAACGGACGGTTATCAGGTGTGGGCCAAGCCTTCAGCAACGCAGTGGCTGGGAACTGACGGCATTGGTGCCGACGTATTCAGTTGGCTTATGGCTGGTGCACGCACCGATCTGTTTATTGCCGTTGCTTCTGTGATATTCGCCGGTATATTGGGCGTATTGCTGATAAGCATTATGGTTTCACGCAATTCTGCGCTGTCGAACGGGTCGGTGGTGGCGGTGGATGCATTGATTTCGATCCCCACCATCCTGATTGCCTTGATCCTTGCGGTTCCGATGGGTGCTTCCGTTATGGTTGTCGTTCTTGCCTGCGGAATCGGTTATGGTCTTAATCTGGCTCGTGTCGCACGGCCGGAGGCGTTGCTGGCGGCGAACTCGGACTATGTTGGATCGGCGCTTTCGTACGGGGCTTCCGGTTTTTCGGTGATGCTGCATCATATCCTGCCCAATGTTATGCCGACCGTCATGGTCCAGCTTTCCTTGTCCGCTGGTACGGCGGTGCTTGCCGAATCAGGACTGACCTACCTGGGAATCGGTGTGCCAAGCGGTGTGCCAAGCTGGGGTCATTCGTTGGCAACCTCGGTGAAGCTTATCGACGTCTACCCGCTGAGCGCGCTCTGGCCGGGGCTTATCGTCACCATCGTGGCGGTTGCGCTCAATATCTTCGGCGATGTGCTGCGCGATACCACCGATCCGTCCTCGAATCCGGAATTGAGGAGGTCCTGAGATGTCGGTTGATGTTAAGCGGCTCGGCGTTTGTATAAACGGCAAGCCGATTGTGCGGGATATCGATTTGCATATTAGCGATGGTGAACGCGTCGGCCTTATCGGTTCATCGGGATCGGGCAAATCAATGATATCCAAGGCGCTGCTTGGGTTGTTACCGACCAATGCGCAGGTTTCCGGTTCCGCAATGGTGGGCGGTATACAAGTTGTTGAGGCAAGCGAACCCGTACTGGCCAGTCTGCGCGGTCGTTACGTTGGTACGGTGTTTCAAAACCCGGCTTCATCGCTGAATCCTGTTCTTTCGGTGGGTAAGCAAATCGAATTGCCTCTCAAGCTTCATTACGATTTGGACAAGGTTGACCGGCAGGCGCGTGTGGCTAGGATGCTTGAAAAGGTCGGTCTTGACGCAACGATAGCGAAGAAATATCCGAGCGAACTGTCCGGTGGACAACAGCAACGCGTAGGCATAGCTACAGCGCTCATTACGTCGCCTCGTCTGATTATTGCCGACGAGCCCACGACGGCGCTTGATTCCATCACGCAACGTCGCATCGTCGATCTGTTGGTTGAATTGGTTGACAAGGCCGGGGCCTCGATGCTGTTCATTACCCACGATTTTTCGGTACTCTCATGTGCCACGACGCGATGCTATGTACTTGAGTGCGGACAGATTGCCGACTCCGGACAAACCGCGGCTCTACTCGCAGATCCACAGGCCAATTCAACACGGAAACTCGTCGATGCGGCACATGAATTGACATTGCAGAGGAAGTAGGATGGCAATGACTGAGGGACAAATATTGCTAACCGGCAGAGGGATACAGCAGGTTTTTGGGAAAGGCAGAGGGCGTCAGATTGCGGTCGATGAAGTCAACATTGAGGTTCATTCGGGGCAATGCCTAGCACTGATTGGCGGTTCGGGGTCGGGAAAGTCCACATTGATGCGGATTCTGCTGGGCCTTGATAAACCAACAAGTGGTGTGGTGACCTTTGATGGTGAGTTGGTGGAAGGCCGGAGGTCGGCTGGATATCAGGCATTGCGACGAGATTCAAGCCTTGTGTTTCAGAATCCGTTCACCTCACTCGACCCGCGTTGGACGGTTTTTCGGTCAATGGCGGAACCGCTGAATATCCGACTTGGACGGCATTCGAGAAAGAATAGTCTCGATATTGATCGGAAAACCCGCGAGTCCCTGTCTCTGGTCGGTCTTGATCCTGCGGAATTTTTGGAGCGGTATCCTGCCGATCTTTCAGGTGGACAGGCCCAGCGTGTTGCCGTCGCTAGGGCATTGATGACCGACCCCAAGCTTATTGTTGCTGATGAGCCGATGAGTGCCGTTGATGTGGTGGCGCGGTTGCAGATACTTGAGGCTCTTGCAGCGATCCGCCAGGCTAGGCCGGAAACCTCGGTTATTGTGATTTCTCATGATTTGGGTGTTGTTCAGCGCATTGCGGACCGAATCGTCGTCCTCCACGAGGGTAAGGTCGTGGAAAGTGGCAGTGCCAATGACGTGTTGAACCGGCCGAAAGCTGTCTATACCCGTGAACTGATTGCGGCCGCGTCGTTGTAGAGGTCATTCCTTGATGCGGTGGCACGCAAGTGTTGTGTTCTTGTAGAGTGGTTTTTCAGCATTGTTGATGGGTGTCGGAAGGCGTTTGGATTTGTAAAGGATGGGAGCACCGATGGCAAGCAAGGCGTTGATTATCGTGGATGTGCAGCCAACGTTCTGTGAAGGCGGGGAACTTGGGGTGGATGGTGGATCGGCCGTAGCTGACCGCATTGCGCAATATGTGAATACTCGCGGCGATGATTATGTCTATATCGCCACCACGCAGGATTGGCACATCGAGCCCGGCTCGCATTTCTCTGAACGACCTGATTTTGTTGATTCGTGGCCGAAACACGGTGTGGCCGGCACTGTGAACGCAGAGTTGATGCCACAAATCGCCGCTCTCGGCCTAAGTCATCATTTCAAGAAAGGGCAGTACGCATCGGCGTATTCGGGTTTCGAAGGCATTGAAGACAACACTGCCAACATACAAACACGTGAGGAATTCGTGGCGATGCAACGAGAAGGTCGGACGTTGGCCCGGAGCTTGCAGGATGCAGGTGTGGACCATGTCGATGTCGTAGGCCTGGCGGAATCACATTGTGTCAAGAAGACCGCACTTGATGCCATGAAGCTTGGCTATGCTGTGACGGTTTTTGAGGATATGACCGAACCGGTCAGTGAAAGTCAGGGCATTGATGCGCGCAATGAAATGAGTGAAGCTGGTATAGAACTAAAGAAAGGGATTGGTGACTGATGTCGGCATCGTCCTTGTTGTCAAGTGGGATGGAGCCTGTGTCGTCCTTGTATGAAAAGCAATCCTCATCGTCAGCGCCCGCTCAGGGTTCGCTGGAAGTGTTAAAACAGTACTTTGGTTATGACTCCTTCCGTGAAGGTCAGTCTGGCTTGGTCAATGCGATTCTTGCCGGGCATGATGTGCTGGGTGTTATGCCCACCGGTGCCGGCAAATCGATTTGTTACCAGGTGCCTGCAACCATGCTTCACGGGTTGACCATCGTTATTTCTCCGTTGATTTCGTTGATGCGCGATCAGGTGGATGCTTTGAACGACGTGGGAATCAAAGCGGCATTCATCAACACGACGCAGGGGATCGATGAGCAGGGAATGGTCTTTGCTCAAGCCCGGCGCGGTGATGTAAAGATGCTTTATGTAGCTCCGGAACGCCTAGAGACAGATCGTTTCCGTGACTTTGCGGCTCATATGAACATCTCGCTGATTACCGTCGATGAGGCTCACTGCGTTTCTCAATGGGGTCAGGATTTCCGTTCGTCTTATTTGGGAATCGGTGAGTTTATTGCCAGTTTGCCTACACGTCCGACCGTTGCCGCGTTTACTGCAACGGCCACCGAAAAGGTGCGTCGTGATATCGTTCGATTGCTAGGGTTAAAGACACCCGAGATTACCGTCACTGGTTTTGATCGCGCGAATCTGTATTTCGATATCATCAACATGCCCACCAAGCGTAAGAATGCATGGATCTGTGAGTATGCGGCCAAACATTCGGATGAATCAGGTGTCGTCTATTGCGCCACTCGCAAAGAGACGGAGACGCTGGCCGATGAGCTCAATCGACGTGGCCTTCGTGCTGTTGCCTACCACGGTGGCATGTCGGCGGATGCGCGAGACGGTGCGCAACGTGATTTCGTCACCGATCGGGTGCCGTTGGTGGTGGCGACGAACGCCTTCGGTATGGGTATTGACAAGTCAAACGTTCGGTATGTCATTCACCACAATATGCCTGAAAGCATCGAGGCGTACTACCAGGAGGCTGGTCGAGCCGGACGAGACGGAGAGCCGGGGCGTTGCACCCTGCTGTGGAATGAATTCGATATTGTAACGCGTCGCCGGTTGTTGGATATGGGTTCAGAAAACGAGTGGTTGACCTCGGAAGAACGGGACATCGTCCGACACAGTCACCGCCGTCTGCTGAATGCAATAATCGGATATTGTCGTACCACCGATTGCCTCCATCATTACATCGTCAGATATTTTGCTGATCCGGACAGTGTCGGCGTCGATGGCACTGATGATGGAGGCGTAGCCGCTAAAAAGGCAGACGGGACTTTCTCGGACTGCAAACATAAGGAGAATTGTGGTAACTGCTTCAATTGCGAAAGCACTTTCGAGACCATTGATGTTTCCGATGTGGCAAGGGCCGTCAGCCGTTGCGTCCATGACATCCATCAAAGTTTCGGCATGGGCAAGATAGTATCGGTGCTCCGAGGTTCCAAGGCACAAGACCTCCTTGCCCGAGGGTTTGATCGGGTTCCTAGTTACGCGGCGCTTCATGACGTACCGGACGCTCGCATTCGTGATGTCATCAACCAGATGGTCACGGACGGCTATCTTACCGTTTCGGAAGGAAGGCTACCGGTTGTCGGATTTGGTCCGCGTGCTGCGCAGACGGTTCAGCCTGATTTTCATTATGAAATCAAGCGTGTTCAACGCAAAACATCGGTTGAGCAATCGTCCGGTTCCTATGACGTTGATGCTGAAAATGGTTCGGTTTCACACACAGGAAAAGCGTCCCGTGATGAGGTTGAATTCAACGAGGACGACGAGGCGCTGTTCCAAAAGTTCCGCGAGTTGCGACGCACCATAGCGCAAGAAATCGGTAAGCCGCCCTATATCGTGTTTTCCGACAAGACCTTGCATGACATGGCCCGCATCAAGCCAGTGACAGATGCTCAGTTTCTTGCGGTCAACGGTGTGGGGGAGAACAAGCTGCATCTTTACGGACCGCGTTTCATGGAAGTGGTGCGTTCGAATCAATAGCGATGAGACGTAGTGAATCACGCTGTTCGTGCTGTCGGTTCTTACGAATTGTGCCAAGTTGGGCGATTCCTATGCAAAGCCATCGGCTTAAGCAGCTGGTTTGATTCGTCCTTGCTGTCGGCCATTGCGCTGTTCTTGACAGTTAATGCGCAACACTGGCGGCGCTGCCCAAGCCTTGCGCTATGGTGGACGCCGGATTGAGGTATGACTATGTTTACTGCAAGGCTGGTTTGCAAGGCTTTGTGGTGCGGACATGGTTGTGCATTGCGTTGGTGGATGGAAGTAGGAGTCCGGTTTGAGCGAGCCACGATTGCAGGCGGAGCCGCGTGAAGGCGTTCCTGGGGTCATCGACACGCTTGATGGGTTCCATGAGGCTTGTGGCAGGCTTGCTGCCGGCAAGGGGTCGCTAGCGGCTGACGCGGAGCGTGCGTCGGGTTATCGATACGGGCATGAGGATTGGTTGGTGCAGTTCAAGCGCACAGGTTCCGGTATCGTTCTTCTTGACCCCATGGCTTTGAATGCCGCCGGTGCCGATTGGGGAGAATTTAGCCGTGCTGTTAGCGATGCAACTTGGATTATCCACGATTCTCTGCAGGACCTTCCGGGATTCATCGATTTGGGCATGACGGTTAGCCGGCTTTTCGATACCGAAGTAGCTGCTAGGCTGTTGGGGCTGAAACGTTTCGGTTTGGCGGCAGTTACCGAGCATTATCTCGGTATCACGCTGGCCAAAGAGCATTCCGCCGTAGACTGGTCCTATCGTCCGTTGCCTCGCGATTGGCGTAATTATGCGGCGCTTGATGTCGAATTGTTGATTGAGCTTGAAGACAAGATGCGCAATGATCTTGACCGAGCCGGAAAAAGCGAATGGGCTGAAGAGGAGTTCGCATATGTCCTTGCTCAAGGAACCGCCCCGCGGCGGGAGCATCCGGTGCCGTGGATGCGCATCTCGCATTTCACGGTTCTCGGTCACGATAGGCAGGGGCAGGCGGTTGCCAAGGCATTGTGGGAGAAACGTGACGAACTGGCTCGTAAATACGATATCGCGCCGACACTCCTACTCAGCGACGCCGCCATTATTGAGGCGGCCCAGAAAAAGCCTCATAATGCTCGAGAGTTTCGCGCCATCCGGATTCTCAACGAGCGTGTGCGTATCCGAATGGGCAATGAACGCGACAAGATGTTTGAGCGTTATGCACCGATTCAGCGTTCTGTTAAGTCAAACGTTTGGAAAAACACCATCCAGAAAGCCTTGGAATTAAAGCCCGATCAATGGCCGGAGCCGGCCGCTCCATGTGCCGAGTCTCAGACCAACGCGCCGCGTTCCATGAAATACTGGGCGAGTCATCATCCCGACAGGTTTGATCGGCTTGGTCAAGTGCGCGACGTTATTGTCCGAATCGGTCACGATACGCACACTCCGCCGGATGTGATAATTAAACCTCAGATCATTCGTAACCTGTGTTGGCAAGACGATGCGACCGAGCTTGACATTCCCGCATTTCTGCGTGAGCAAGGTGCACGAGAATGGCAGATTAAGTTGGTTGCAGAGTCCGTAAGTCGGGTTATCATATAAGGGTTGCCTAAGGGCAGAAGTAGTTGGAATAATCGTCAGGAGCACTAGCGTGAAAATCAGCGTGAGGAATCTCGAGCCCACCAAGGTGAAGCTCACCGTCACCGTCGACCCGGAAGAGTTCGACCCCTATCTTGATCAGGCTCGCAAGGAGATTGCTAAGCAGATCACCATTCCGGGCTTCCGCAAGGGTCACGTCCCCGGCAAGATCGTCGACCAGCGCGTCGGTTTCGGCGCTGTTGCCGGCGAAGCCGTAAACACTGCCGTTCCGGAGCTCTACTCCAAGGCTCTTGAGCAGAAGAAGATCCGCCCGATGGCTCAGCCTGAATTGGATGTCAAGGAACTGCCGACCAGCGCTAGCGACGATACCAAGGTCAAGTTCATTGCCACTGTTGAGCGTCGTCCGGAAATCGAGCTTCCGAAGATCGAGGGAATGACCTTGGAGGTCGCCAAGACCGAGGTCAGCGATGAAGACGTCGACAAGCGTCTCGACAACCTTCGCCAGCGTTTCGGCACCCTCGTTGGTGTTGATCGCCCAGCCAAGAAGGGTGATTTTGCCAATATCGACCTCGACGCGCAGATTGACGGCGAGTCCGTCGATTCCCAGGAAGGTGTGAGCTACGAGCTCGGCAGCGGCAAGCTGCTCGACGGTATCGATGAAGCGCTTGAAGGTCTGTCCGCAGGTGAAGAGACCACCTTCGAAGGCATGCTGGAAAGCGGCGAGCACGAGGGTGAGAAAGCTCAGATCAAGGTCAAGGTCAACAGCGTAAAAACCGAGGAACTGCCGAAGCTTGACGACGACTTTGCTCAGGAAGCTTCCGAGTTCGATACCCTTGATGAGCTCAAGGCGGATATCCGCAAGGCTTGCGAGCGTGACAGCGAAGGTCGCCAGGCCAACGAAGCGCGCGATGTGTTTATCGAAGCTCTGAAGAAGGACATCGAGATTCCGTTGCCTTCCGGTGTGCGTAAGAGCATGATTGAGGATCGTCTCAAGCAGCTCACCGCTGATCCCGACAAGGCTACCGACGAGCAGAAGAAGGAAGCCGAAGAGGCTACAGATAAGGAACTTGAGGACCAGATCGTACTTGATACCTTGGCTGAACAGCTTGATGTCAAGGTTTCGCAGATGGACGTTACCAACTTCCTCACTTCCATCGCCCAACAGTACGGCATGGATCCAAGCGCCTTCATCAATGCCATTGTCCAGAACGGTCAGCTTGGCAGCGCTGTTCAGGAAGTGGGACGTTCGAAGGGTCTTCTTGCCGGTATGCGTGCCGTCAAGTTTACTTGTGAAGGCAAGGACCTTGATCTGACCCCGTTCCTGGGTGAGGATGAAGCTCTTGAGGATGCCGAAGAGAGCGAAAGCATCGAGGCAGCTTCCGCTGCTGCTGCAGTTGCTGACGAGCTTTCCGGTAAGGACAAAGCCGAGTGATTTGCGGATGACGATTTCTGTCGGGGACTGATTTTCGATAGAAGGTCATTTAGGGAGCCGGGGCAAGCCTCGGCTCCCTTTTTCGTTGGCGTGGTGTTTTCAATGATCTTGCACGCTTGGAAGTAAAAGCGGGACCTCTCGTTTTGCGATGCACATTGACTTTGGGTATGTTGACCTAGGGGTATTCAGGAGTCCGTCCGTGCGGTGCCTGCCGGTTCGATCATCCGCGATATCGGTCATGGAGATTAAAGTCAGAGATGAGAGATGTTCCATGCAGGTTGTGGTAGAGAGTCGGAGTTGCTGGTGAAACAGGAAAACAATGACACGCTGAAGCAGTTGGGTGTGAATGTGGCAATCATATTCCTGCTGGGCGGTGTCGTCGGCATAAGCTCCGGTTTACTGGGTCTGATGCTCGGCGGTGTCGAGAAGTTGATGCTGGGCTATGTTGAGGGTCCTGCAAATCCCGGTCCCTATCAGGTTGCGTCATGGCGCAGGATTGTCTCGGTGGTCGGAGGATCTGTGTTCGCAGCATTGGTATGGTGGCTGCTGCGCACCAAAACCACCAAAGTCCCCTCGGTTAAGCAGGCGGTATCGGGAGAGCAAATGCCGCTATGGCAGACCGCTGCCCACGTTCTGCTTCAGATCATTATCGTTGGTTCTGGTTCATCCATTGGTCGTGAAGTGGCGCCTCGTGAGTTTGGTGCGATGTTGGGCCAGCGGTTTTCGCAATTCGTTCATGCGATTGATGAAAAGCAACGTACCACTGTTGTGGCGGTATCGGCTGCCGCAGGTCTCGCTGGCGTTTACAATGCGCCACTCGCCGGTACTTTTTTTGCGCTTGAAATTCTGCTTTGTGATATCAGTGTCGAAACCGTCATTCTGGCGCTCGGCACGTCGTCGGTATCGGCTTATGTTGCTTCCTCTATTCGTGAGCATGGTACGTTTTATGGCATGGAAGCCATGGGTGGATCTGTAACGCCCTCTTGGACTTTAATGGTGTTCGCTGTTATTGTTGGCGTGACCTGCGGCATCGCAGGACTGCTGTTTCGCAAAGGCTCGCAATGGGCAGAGAGCAGCAAACCCAAGAAAGCCGGCATTCTGTGGATGATGCCGTTGACCGCTTTGGTGACTGGCATCGTGGCGATTTGGCTGCCCCAGGTTATGGGCAATGGACGTTCCATGGCACAGTACGCCTTTTCGGTCACTTCAGAACAGGCTGCGGCCGTGGTGCCGATGCTGTTGGCCCTATTGGTGTCCAAAGCTGTGCTCACGCTGGCTACCATCCGCTCCGGTGCATCCGGTGGTGTTTTGCAGCCCGGTATTGCCATAGGTGCCGTACTGGGTGCGCTGCTTGGCATCCTGTGGCTTGTTTGTAGTCCCAGTGACACGATTGCATCATGCGCGCTCGTAGGTGCTTCCGCGTTGCTAGCGGCATCGCAGCAGGCTCCGCTCATGGCGATGTGCCTGGTCATGGAACTGACGAGGGCTCCAATGGAGTTCTTTGTTCCGGTCGCTGTTGGCGTAGCCGTGTCGACGTTAATTTCCAAGGGGTTTGGCGGGTTTCTTTCTCGTTCTGAGCGCAAAAAAGAAAGCGCTGTCGTATAAGTCGCGGTACTATGTCTTAAACGATAATAAAACGTGAATATCAAGGAGATATGGTGGCAGGATTACTGACATCTACGCCGTCGATGGATGAAGGGGAGGATTCTGTCCCCTCCATGACGGATCCGATTTTCAATAGATTGCTTAAAGAACGTATCATCTGGCTTGGCGATGAGGTCAAGGACCAGAACGCCAACGTCATTTGCGCCCAGATGTTGATGCTTGCAGCCCAAGATCCAAAGAAAGATATCTGGCTGTATATCAATTCGCCTGGTGGTTCCATCACCGCGGGTATGGCCATTTACGATACCATGCAGCTGATTGAACCTGATGTCGCCACGGTTGCTGTGGGCATGGCGGCCTCCATGGGCCAGTTCCTGCTTTCCAGTGGCACAAAGGGCAAGCGGTTTGCCACTTCCCATGCCCGAATTTTGATGCACCAGCCTTCCGGTGGCATTGGCGGCACTGCCACTGACGTGCGTATCAATGCCGAGCTGATCATGGATATGAAGAAGACCCTTTCGCAACTGACCGCCGAGCAGACCGGTCACACCGTTGAAGAGATCTATCGTGACAATGAGTACGATCATTGGTTCACGGCGCAGCAGGCGCTGGAGTATGGTTTCTTCGACAAGATCGTGACCACGCCGGGCACCATGAGTGCAACGAAGGACGGGGAGTGAACATGGCAAGTGAAGAAGCGAAGTTTGTAGCACGAGCCGAGCGTCTCGCCGGTGCACGAGGTGTAGCCGGATTTGTGCCGCAGAATCGGTATGTCATGCCCCAGTTCAGCGAGAAGACACCGTATGGCATGAAGACGCAGGATGCATACAGCCGCCTGTTTGAGGACAGGATCATCTTCATGGGCGTGCAGGTGGACGATACCTCCGCCGACGACATCATGGCTCAGCTTCTCGTACTGGAGAGCCAGGACCCGAACCGCGACGTAATGATGTACATCAACTCTCCCGGTGGATCAATGACCGCCATGACTGCCATCTATGACACGATGCAATACATCAAGCCCGATGTACAGACCGTCTGTCTCGGCCAGGCAGCTTCAGCTGCGGCAGTCATTCTTGCTGCCGGTACGAAGGGCAAGCGTCTGATGCTCCCTAACGCTCGTGTGCTCATCCACCAGCCTGCCATCGACCAAGGCTTCGGTAAAGCAACCGAAATCGAGATTCAGGCCAAGGAAATGCTGCGTATGCGCGAATGGCTCGAAGAAACGCTTTCCAAGCATACCGGCCAGCCGGAGGAGCGTGTTCGTAAGGATATTGAGGTCGATACCTTCCTGACGGCTCAAGAATCCAAGGATTATGGCATGGTTGACGAGGTGCTCGCCAACCGCAAGTAAACATGCGGCCGTCGTACTCTGATAGTCCGGCAACAGGCGAGATACCCCTTGCGTTCGCGCGTAAGGGGTATCGTCGTACTTGGGATGAACATGAACCTGGCGGGGAAACCCGAACCGGGTCGGGATGTAATGTGCTCGAAGCGGTAAGGAGAAGGCATGGGCGACGTGGTGGATTATAACGATTCCTCTCCACGCTGCGGATTCTGCGGGAAAAGTGAACGCCAGGTCCGCAAACTGGTTACCGGTCAGGGTGCAGCAATATGCGACGAATGCATTGCCCAATGCGTCGACCTGATTAATGATGAAAACGACGAAGATGTGAAAATCGATGCGCTGAACCTGCCTAAACCCTCTGAGATTTACGCTTATCTGAACCAATACGTGGTGGGGCAGCCGCAGGCCAAGCGTACTCTTTCCGTGGCCGTTTACAACCATTACAAGCGCGTCAACATGGAGCGAGACGGAGGCGGGCGCGTTACTGGGGCCGGAATGGGTAAAGCGGCAGCGACGTCCGAAACGGCACACAAATCTGTTGCCGGCAACGGTAAGCGCAGTGGGGGCCCTTCTGCAACGGGGGGCAAGGACCCGTTGGCTGACGTCCAGGTGGCCAAATCCAATATTCTGTTGCTTGGGCCGACAGGTGTCGGGAAAACCTATCTTGCTCAAACGCTGGCCCGTGTGATGAACGTACCATTCGTTATCGTTGATGCAACCACGTTGACTGAAGCCGGATATATCGGCGATGATGTTGAAAGTGTGTTGCAGCGTTTGCTGCAGGCCGCTGATGGGGATGTGGATCGTGCCCAGCATGGCATCGTCTATATCGATGAAATCGATAAGATAGCTCGCAAAAGCGGGGAAAGCACCTCGATCACCCGCGATGTGAGTGGTGAGGGCGTCCAGCAAGCCCTATTGAAGATTCTTGAAGGCACCATCGCTTCTGTGCCGCTCGAAGGCGAGGGGACACGCAAACATCGTGACCAGAACACCGTTAAGATGGATACGAGAGACATTCTATTCATTTGTGGTGGGGCGTTCGTCGGTCTTGAATCCATTGTGCGCAAGCGTCTTGGTGCGCAGGAAAGCGGTTTTACCGCAACGTTGCGGGCACACGATCAGCCCGTTGCCGAGCTGCTGCGCAAGGTAGCTGCCGACGATCTCGCTGATTTTGGCCTTTTGCCGGAATTCATTGGTCGACTTCCTGTGGTCAGCGTGCTCGATGAGCTCACTGAGCAGGATTTAAGAGACATTCTTGTACGGCCCGCCAATGCGCTCATTAAGCAATATTGTAAGTTGTTTGCCGTCGATGGGGTCAAACTTTCCTTCACCGAAGAGGCTGTCGAGGCTATCGCCGCGAAGGCCATCAACGAGGGAATCGGTGCGCGCGGGTTGCGCTCAATCATCGAAAAGACGTTGGAAGAAACCATGTTCCAACTGCCGGAAATGAGTGATGTTCGACAGGTTATCGTTGATGCCTCAGCCGTTAATGGCGAAGGCGTTCCGAAGATGGTGGTTTCGACTGCTATGTCGTCCCGTTCATCTCGTCGAATCGAAAAGCGTGCAATTGAACAACGGGGATGAGATGGCTCGTTGTCGGGAATATTCATGTGCGACACGGCATGTTTGCGTGAATTGATGAGATGGGCTATAGTGGATGAGTTGCTAAAAACAAAGATTTTAACACTGCGCGCGTAGCCCAATGGATTAGAGCAGCTGACTACGGATCAGCAGGTTGCAGGTTCGAATCCTGTCGCGCGCACTTCACCCTTGGGAATTTAGCTCCTGAGGGGTTTTGTTACTTCAAACAAATCACACGTGCGTTTCTTGTCGTATGGAACTTACCGTATAGATTTGTGACATCGGCCAAAATCATGTCTAACGGTTCCGATCTTCACGGTACAGGTTAAAACAAAAGATACTGGCCACGAATGTGTGTCCGATGGTCTTGGCGCATGGTTGCTCTGGTATGGGTGCGGGAATTCGTCCCGGTCGATACCCGATTGCCTCCAAGTTTCATGTCGCGGTTCTCGGGGCTTTTGATGAGGGAATATTGGTCTGCGAGGGAATCTTGCGATTTGTTTATGGGTTCAGTCTCGACGGATGGTGTGCTTGCGTCGTGCGTAGTATTGGAGGGGGACTTCGGTGACAAGGGCCAGTGCGGCTGTGGTGCCAAGTGCGATTGCCCATGTTCGTTGGCTGGAATTTCCGGTCTCGGGTAGGTTGACCATCGCCGGTAGGAGTTGCACGTTAAAGGCTTGGCTTTGGTTGGCTGTGTTGTTGTATCAGGCGGGGTGGTGTCCGTCGGCTCCATCTCCGTCTGCTTGGTCCCATATGATTACGGTGGCGTTCTGGCTGCCGTCCAGTATGATGCCTGCAGGTGCATCGACGATGAAGAGCCGCCAGTGCCGCTGGTGATGGTCGTGGTGGTGCCGTCAGACCATGTGACGGTGATCTTGTCTCCGGCCTCCGGCGGGTGCGCTGACACTATCGTAGGCGCGTACGGTTCCCTGTATGGTCTGTCTGACACCCGTGCCGCTGAACGCGGTGCGTCCGCCGAGATGCAGTCCGGGTGCAGCGGGGGCGATGGTGTCGATGGTGAATCGTGCGCGTGTGGACTCAGCGCTTTGGTTGAGTCCGTTGTTGAGTCTGCTGGTCAGCCACAGGCTTACACTTTGGTCGGCGTTGATGGTACGGCCATGAAGGCTGGTGTATGGGTTGGTACTGCTGGTCCAGCTGCCGGTCCACGGGGCGGTAGGAACGCTATCGGGTGCTCCGTTCGTACTGGTGGTACCGGGGGTTCCTCCGGCTTGTACCGTGTAGGGGGTCGTGGTGAAAGTGTCTCCGAGCGCGGTACCTCCGGGCATGGTACCTTTGATTTCCACGCTGCCGTCGGTTTTGGGCGTGATCTTGCTGATGACGCGAGTCACTGGTTCCCACACTGGGTAGAGGACGATATTGTTGTCCGCTACACGCACGTAGGGGATAGCGTACCAGATGATTCCGTTATTCTGTGTAGTGAATGGCACAAATGGTACGTTGCTGGTCAGTGGGTAGGTGGTGCCGGTGCCGTTTGCTGTGGTGTGGCGATAGCCTGGTTTGGTGGTATCCGTGCATACGGGTTGGCCGGACACAGTTCCGGTCCGACATTGTGGTGCCAAGGGTACCGCCTCCGGCGTCGTAACGGACGTTCTGGTTCGAATACAACCATGTGGGTGTGGTCGTGGTGATGGTGGATGAGGTAGCTCCGATTATCTTCTGTGTTCCGGTTGTGTCCGAGTATGCTGGCGCCGATAGTGAAGAGTTGTTAACCCAGCTTGTGAATGCCTGATGTAGGTTGATGGTATTTGGGTTGATTTTGATTTTTTGAAGTATGGGACATCCTTCCAACATGCTTCGCATGTCGGTTACTTGTCTGGTGGTCCATCCGTTTCCGCTGATGTCCAAGAACTCCAAACTCCGGTCCTGTTGGAACATGGAAAGCGTCGTGCTGAACTTGCCGGTGTTCCACTGTTCGATACCGATGATTGATTTCAGCGAGGTACAGACGCTGAACAGGTCTTGCGTGTTAGTGACGTTGCTGGTGTTCCGTTTGTTGTCCCTCGGGGTCACGTCCAATTGCGTAAGATTCACGCAACCGGTGAACATCCAGAGAAGGCTTGTGGCATTGTGGGTATCGAGGTTGCGCACGTCCGCTGAACGTAGATTGGACATGCGGCAGAATAGGCCGTAGCTGCTGTTGGTGTCGAGGGTGACGGGATCGGCGGGGTTGTCGTCCACCACCAACTTCGTTATGCTGTCGCTATTCTGGTACCATGGGGCATTCATCCAGTCGTATGGGCCTGTGCCGTGGTTGGGTATGGTGCCTGAGACGAGTTCGAGGACACAGTCGTCGCCGTCTACATGCTCGTTCCACACGAGTGAGCCTCCGTAAGGACCGTATCCCGTGTGTGTACCGGGGTCTCCGCGAGTGGCTATCTGGGGCCAATGTCATTCGTGCCGTTACGTGAATCGCTGCCTTCGGAGGGCGAATCTTGGGAAGGGGAATCTTGGATGGTGGGACTCACTGGACTACCGTCAGTCTCTGCAAGGGCAGAGGGTGCGAATGCGCAGAATAAAATGGTAGCATCATAGCTTTGTATGTGATGGTCCTGTGGCGTGTCCCTTTCATGGCCACTCCCTTGGATCTCCGCGTGAACTCCGGCAATTGGGCCATCGCGAGCAAATGTATTACATGGTAAGAATAACGTAGCCACCGCACAAAATGTAATGCATTTACATGTCAGGCAGTAAACGGTTTGGGGAAGCAATGAAATGCGACACCTACTTTGGAGGGGTTGGCATGGAAGACGACGACGGATCGAAGATACTGAAACATGTACTAGTTATGGTGTCGGAAAGTTCGCTGTCGGTGAAGACTCGCTGGAGTGGCGCAATCGCGTGACGTCGTGTATCCTAGTCACGTTGCCAAAATTGTTTTGACAATGCTGCGCGCGTAGCCCAATGGATTAGAGCAGCTGACTACGGATCAGCAGGTTGCAGGTTCGAATCCTGTCGCGCGCACAGAATGCATCCGCGGTAGATAGTACTCCGCGGATTTTTTGTTTTTGCTTGTCATGCGGGGAGGAGCATCCCCAGTGATGCAGACAGGAGGCGCAATGGTGGTCAATAAGGAAGCTCATCAGTATCAGGCCGGAGCAAGTGGTAACGAGTTGGTTGATTCGAATCGCTCGACGGATGTGAATGATTGTGCTGCAGATACAAGTCAGTGGGAGACGCATCGAAGTGGATCTGTGCTGATGCGTGGGTCGATGATTCCCGAGCAGACGCCGGACCATGCCTTGCTTTCCGCTGCTGATGCCAGTTGCCGTATACTTGCGACAAGCACCGCTCGCATGAACGGTGAGAATCAGGAAGCCGTTCAAAGTTCTTATGGTTCGAGAGACGCCGACCATCCCATATCGGTGCGCGACGTCAAGGATTGGCGTCATAGTGACCCTTGGCGGGTGCTGCGTATTCAGTCGGAGTTTGTAGAAGGATTTGATGCGCTTGCGGATTTGGGGGCTTCGTTGTGTGTGTTTGGCTCGGCTCGGATAAAACAGGACAAGCCTGAATATCGTCAGGCGATGCGGATGGGTCAATTGGCGGCACAGAACGGCGTCACTGTCATCACAGGTGGCGGACCTGGCATCATGGAGGCCGCAAACCGTGGGGCTGCCGAGGCTGGCGGTGTTTCGGTGGGCTTGGGCATTGAATTGCCGCACGAGGACGGGTTGAATCAGTGGGTCAATCTCGGAATGAATTTCCGTTACTTCTTTGTGCGTAAGATGATGTTTGTCAAATATTCGTCGGCTCTTATTGTTTGTCCGGGCGGTTTCGGCACGCTTGACGAGATGTTCGAGATTCTTACTCTTGTGCAGACTGGCAAAACATCGCCCAAACCAGTGGTCTTATTCGATACCGTCTACTGGAAGGGGCTGTTTGACTGGGCTCGTGGACCCATGCTTGAGCGAGGTCTAATAGATGAGAATGACCTGAAAAAGGTGCATTTTACCGATGACCCCGAGGAAGCGGTGCGGTTTGCAATCGACGGGATGAATCGATGAAGTCGGCAAGGGTGTTGTTCTGCAGGAATGTATCGTTGTCTGCCTAAACAGCACAATACCCGTCACTGGAGTGACTTGTTGCGCAGAGAAGCCAGAACGACAATCAGCGTTTGGCTGCTATAAGCATGCCTGTTCCGGTCGGTGTCAGCACCTGCTCAAAACGCTCATCTTCCTCAACGTCCGTCAGTAGTGTGTTCATGGCGTTGGGCTTGTCAGAATCTTGAGATGCCACTCCTAACATGTCGGTGAAGATGATGCGTCCGCCGGTCTTCAGCAGATTTGCAGCCTGTTCGAACGATGGTGCATAGTTGGACGTGACTCCTGAGACGACGATCAGGTCATAGGTGCCTGCGTTCAGACGGGGCAGAAAAACCGCGGGGGAGGTGTTGACGGCACGCAGGGTAGTTTTGTTGTCCGCTGTGTCTGAGATTTCGGCAAAGAAGTTGCGTATCATGGTGATCCCTCGCGCCGATGAATCGACAGCTGTCAGTTGTCCTGCGCCGTGCAGGCCTTCGACCAGTTGCATCGTGTCGATAAGTGCACCTGTGCCCACGTTGATAATCGATGTGGCGTTCAAAGTGTGGGTAATAAAGTTCAGGAGTTGAGCCTGAGCCGCGGAACCTTGCGGCAGTCCGGCTTCCTCGGCGTCCGTGCGTGCTTTGCGCAAGGTTTCGCTTTCAAGCTCCGAAGCATGGGCTTCGGCGTATTGCCACACCTTAGCCATGTTTGTGTATGATGGTTTGTCCATGATTTCGCTCCACAATTTGTTGTACGGATGCTGCCGGTTACTGGTCTTTATAATACGGCAACAATTGCCAAAACCCAATGAGGGAGTCACTGTATCGCATACGACAGCGATGAGCTGAAGAATTTGTCGTTATGGGCTAGACCTGATGACTTTTGACCTGTTCCGTGAGCTGCCACATCTCCTCGCCGACATCGATGCCGCGGGGGCATTTACGACTGCAGGCACGAACGGATTGGCAGGCGATGATTCCATCGTCGGTGGCGATTGCTTCAAGTCGTTCCCCGGTGAGCCGGTCACGTGAGTCGTTGACGAAACGCGATGTTGCAACCAATGCGGCAGGACCAACGAATGCCTCGCCTCCGGCATAGACAGGGCAGCTCCCCTCGCATATGCCACAGGATATGCAGTTGCTCAGAAGCTCGTAGCGTTTAAGCTCTTCGGGGTGCTGTAGGTATTCGAACATGTCGATTTTGCCATCGCTGGTTTTGGCCAGTTTGCCGTCGGCTTCTAGGTGGGGCTGGAGTCTGGCGATTTGTTCCATCATTCGGTCGATGTCCACGATAAGGTCGCGCAGTACGGGGAATCCGGGCAGTGGGGCAACTTCGATGATGGTGGGTAAGTGCGACTCGATTCGGTTTACATCGCCTGCTTGTTCGGTGTTGCCGACTTGGGATGCGCTTGAGTTGTCTGAAATCGCAGTGCCGGTGATATTGCCTGTATGTCGGAAACCTTCGTCTACGTTTCCGGCATTGCTGGGTTGAACCTGGGACTTTGCGTAGTCCTCGACTTTGGCGGTGCACAGCAGCGTGGGGGTTCCGTTGATCGACACAGCATCTGATCCGCAAACGCCATGGCCGCACGAATACCGGAAAGCCAGTGTGGGGTCGTAGTCGCGTTTGATGGAGAGCAGGCAATCAAGCACGGTCTGTCCGGAGCGTGGCTGGATAGTGTAGTCCTGGGTGAAACGATTACCTTTGATGCCGCGCTGCGGGTGTGAAGAAGCGAACGGATTGCTGTTTCGGGATTTGTTCCCGAACGGGCTTGATGGACGACGACGGGTTCGTTTCGTTTCCGGTTTAGGAGTAAACCGGTGGATTCGTAGAATTACCGTTGTGTCCTGTGCTATATCATCGCTCATCGTCGTTGCCCTCATTGCTTGTGTTGTTGCAAGTCTGCCATAAACCGTGCCCAGTTGGGTTAATTGTTCACCGCCTAAAGTTCTATCAGTATGCGCGTGACTGCGGCGGCATATCGATGATATGGACGGGTTGCCATGTCACGTCTGCTGTTTCGTCGGTCATAGAATGGCTCAGGAAGTGTTGGTCGTCGCGCTGGGGGAAGTCGGTACGGGTGAATGCGCCGCGCGATTCGTGTCTTGCAGCTGAGGCTTTGAGTACCGCCTGGGCCAGTTCGATGAGGTTTTCGGCTTCGAATATCGCGGTCAGCTCTTGATTGAAAGTCGGAGCCTCGGAGTGACTGTGCAGTGCTTGAACACGAGGTACCAGTTCATTAACAATGGTTTGTTGTGCGTTGGCGATCGTTTCGGCGTCGCACCGCACCGCAACTGCACGTTCTATCGTTATGCCGAGATCGGCCAACAGATGATAGGGGTTGTCGTCGTTACTGTTTTCTGATTGAGTGGTATTGACCGGTGACCTTGGGGTAGTTTTCTGCTTGGTTGCGGCCTGATGAGTGGGTGAGGTCGTGCTGTCGGTAGCGTCGGTCTGATTTTTGTCGAGACTGATGTTGTTTGCTTGTTCTGCTGCGTTGTGTGTGTGTGAGGATTGTTGCAGCAACAGCTGGATGTGACGCTTGCGTTCATTCACCTTCACTTCCAAGGGGTTGTATGCTTGTGTTTCCTCGACGGTGGCGGTGTCCGGCATCAGGTCTTCTGAGGAGTCGTCCGGGTTCAGATGCCGCGCAATTGCCTCGCCCGCCCTTGTACCGAACAGGCACGCATCAAGCAGGCTGTTGCCTCCCAATCGATTTGCACCGTGAACACTCACGCAGGAGCATTCTCCGGCGGCATAAAGACCGTTGATGACATGGCGTTCTGTGTCGATCCAACGGTAAACTTCACCTTCTGTCGTAATGGGCAAGCCGCCCATGGTGTAGTGCGCTGTGGGTTTGATGGGTATCCAATCCTTGCTGGGGTCAAGGCCAGCGTAATCGCGTATGGTCTCCACCACTTGAGGCAGCACTTCCTGCATGTGATCCTGATCGATGCCTGTCATGTCCAACCACACGCAATCCTTGGGGCCGTCCGGATCCTTAGGGTCCGCTATTCCGTGTCCTGCATCGACTTCGGCCATGATTGAGCGGCTGACCACATCACGTGCCGCCAGATCTTTGTGTTCTGGCGCATAACGTTCCATGAATGCCTCGCCGTCTGCGTTGCGCAGAATTCCGCCCTCGCCTCTTGATGCCTCGGAGAGCAGGATGCCGGTGTGTGCCAGGCCTGTGGGGTGGAATTGCACGAATTCACAGTCTTCAAGTTGGAGTCCGGCCTTAAGTCCCAATGCCATGCCGTCACCGGTCAGATCCCATGAGTTCGAAGTTGTGCGGAACAGGCGTCCGGCGCCACCGGTGGCCAGAAGAACATTTCGCGCGGCAATCCCATGGGTTTTCCCAGTGTGGGTATCGAAGGCGACAACGCCGCAAGCTGTTTCTTTCTTGTCGTCAAGCACCAAATCGGTGACATACCATTCTTCGGCGAACTGCACTCTGGCACCGATGCATTGCTGCCATAGTGTGTAAAGAATCTGATGCCCGATGCGGTCGGCTGCATATGCTGTTCGCTTCACCGGACCTTTGCCGTAATCCTTGGTATGTCCGCCAAACTTGCGCTGGGCGATATGGCCGTCCTGAGTGCGTGAGAATGCGACGCCTCGACGTTCCAGATTGACGACGGTCTGCGGAGCGTATTGGGCAAGTATTGCGGCGGCGTCCTGATCGGATAGCCAGTCGCCGCCCTTGACAGTGTCGAAATAATGCCAGCGCCAATTGTCCGGCTCAATGTTGCCCAGACTTGCCGCGATGCCGCCCTCTGCGGAACCGGTGTGCGAGCGCAACGCCTGTAGCTTCGAGATGACCAGCAGCTTGGGATTGTTGCCAGAAGCTTTCATCTCTTTGGCTTCATCGGACTGCAATATCCCTAATGCAGCAGATAATCCGGCGGCACCGGCACCGATGATTACGGCGTCATACATCTTTTCAACATGCTCTGGACTCATACTCCCGATTATGTCACAAGGTCGGCAAGAGTAGATGCAGGAGATGGTTGTCGCTCTTGTCGTCTGCGCAGAGTGTCGAGTACCATTAAAGGCATGGCTGGAGTATTCAACACACGGGTGTATGAGGTAGTCAGGCGCATACCAAAAGGCAAAGTGGCAACATACGGTCAAGTGGCGGCGCTCGCGGGCAACCCACGCAATGCACGGTTCGTCGGTTATGCTTTGCATTCGAATCCCGAGCCCGGGGTGATTCCTTGTCATCGTGTCGTTTTCCGTGATGGGTCATTGGCTCCGGGATTTGCATTCGGTGGACCTGATCGTCAGCGGGCTCTGCTTGAGGATGAAGGTGTGTCATTTGTACCTCCCGCCGCTGATCGAGAGAACACCGGATCTGAGGGATGGCTGGTAGATTTGCAGCGTTGCCAATGGCAGGAGTGAAACAGTCGGGAATGGGTGCATTTTCGGTGCTGCCTGATGCATTTTTATTATGCCTTGTCATTGATGGGTTTCATGTTCATCGCCGTTAAATGTGGCAATCTTTGGGCTCAGATCTCATTTCGTTAGTATTTCCCTGTCGGTGTTTTCTGTGACAGGTTGCCGCTGTGATGCGGATCGTGCCGTATTTGGGTTCTATGAATCCAAGCAGCTCCATCTCGCCCAATTCGCTTTCCAGTCTGACGACATCCCATGGTTCGGGAGGTGTTCTGTCGGTGTTGCAAGCCTTGGATGCTTGCTTGTTGCCGGTTTGATGAGGTGTGTTGAGTGTGGCGAGAATGGCTTCATGTGTGGCGGTGACGCCTTTTTTGCTGCAGCTGCGTATCGCAGTAAGTATTTCCTTTTGCGAGCTGGTTGGTCTAGTCGCAGGAATTGAGGGTTCGTCATGTCGTTCAGTCGGATTCGTGCCAATAGATGCGCACTGGGGGGAATGCCCTTGATGGCAGATTTCTTCGATGTTGTGTGCGGATGTGAGAATGCCGGCCCGATGGTCACGGATAAGCCGGTTGCATCCCGTGTTGCTGGGAATGTTGATGTCTCCGGGAGCGGCATAAATTTCACGGCCTAGTTCAGCTCCCCAATTGGCGGTGTTCAGGGCACCGGATCTGCTGCGTGCTTGGGCCACAACGACGGTTGAAGCGATGGCCGCGATGATGCGGTTGCGCAGTAGAAACCTTCTGGCTTCAGGAATGGTATCTGGACACAGTTCGCTGATCAGCGCCCCCTTGCCTGAGATGATTCTATTGAACAGGGAACGGTTGCGTTCTGGGCCGATATGATTCAGACCTCCGGCGAATACCGCTATTGTCCTGCCGCTTTCGGATTCACCAATGTTATCCATTGCTTCCAATGCACCTGCGTGAACTGCGGCATCGATGCCGAATGCGCCACCCGAAACCACAAGATGCCCTTGTTCGGCTGCTTTTTTGGACAATGTTTTGGCAACGTAGCGGCCATAATCGCTGGCGCCTCGTGATCCAACAATCGCAAGTGGTTCGGAGCAGCTCACCAACGCGGACGCGTCGCCAATACCCCACAGACACAATGGTGTGGCCCAGTCTTTTCTAATGGAGAGATCATTAAGGTGAGTGGGCCAGTAGGGGCTAAAGGGTCCAATGATCCATTGTGTACCATCCGCACTAAGCCATCTTCTGAGTGCATCTGCATCGTTTGACGGCAGCTGGCTGAGTCGTTTCCGCCAGTGTTGCAGTCTGAGGTGAAACGAATTCATACCACGCGAATCAACTTTGCGTCCCCATCGTGCCGTTCCGGTGGCGAAAGCTTCATCGAGCCGACGATTGCTCGCGCTCGATGGAGATTGCGCGATGAGGTGCAATGCGGTAGCGGCATCGCCTGCTCCCTTGATTGTGGCGAATAGCAGTGCGTCTGCGTTGTCGATACAGAAGGTAAGCACGGCTCGTGCGAGCGTTTCATCGTCGATTGTCGTTGGGGTTTTCTGCTCCTGAGTTGGTGCAGCAACGGACTGCTGCTGCGATGATACTGTTTGATGCGACTCGATCAGAGACGATGCGTTTTGAGAAGAGGTGGATGCCTGGATGTGTGTCCCAATATTCGTTGGGCAATGGGACAATGTATCTATTGATATCTCTTCCTTCATGTCTATTCCCTTGTTCGTAAGGCGATTCCCTGCATCATTTCGCCACGGCCAGGTGAGGTCTTGCCGCTTAGATCTGCCAATGTCCATGCCAATCGCAGTGTTCTGTCTGCTCCACGCAGACTCAGACGTCCATGTTCGAGGGCTTGATCGATGAGAGCAAGTGCGGCTTTGGAGGTGTTTGCCCGTAGCCAGGTTCCTGAAGCTTGCGCGTTGCAAGTCCAGTGACTCTCAGTGAAACGCTCTTGCGCCGTACGTCTAGCGGTTTCTACTGTTTTTCGCATCTGCGCGCTTGTAATCTGTTTTTCGGAATTCTGAACCGTGAGACGTTCCACCGGCGGTACCTCCACCTGGATGTCGATGCGATCGAGAATAGGTCCGGAAAGTCTTGAAAAATAACGTATGCGATCCTTCTCCTTGCATGTGCAACGTGAACCGTCGCCATAGCCAAAACCGCAGGGGCAGGGATTTGCCGCCATGATGAGCTGGAAATTGGCCGGATAATATGTCGTTCCTTTTGAACGCGACAGTGCCACATACCCTGATTCCAGCGGTTCTCGCAATGTTTGCAGTGTACGTGGCGAGAATTCGGGTGCCTCGTCCATGAACAGGACACCGCGATGTGCTCGTGTAATGGCTCCTGGGACGGCAATGCCTGACCCTCCTCCCACCAGTGCAGCGGTGGAGGAGGTGTGATGCGGTGCTTCGAATGGCGGAATGTCGGTGATGCCATAATTTGGCAGTGTTCCGCATAGCGAGCGGATAGAAGCCACTTCAAGCTGCTCCTGCTCGTCGAGTGGGGACATGATGCCGGGCATGCGTGAGGCAAGCATTGTCTTGCCGGATCCCGGTGGTCCGGTCATCAACAAGTGATGACCGCCTGCGGCGGCCACTTCGAGTGCCCATTTGGTGCGTTCCTGACCAATGACCTCGGCCATGTCACCCAACGTCGGTGCAAGACCGGCTTTATCGTCGGCTGTTTGACCGGAGACGAGACCGGATCGATTGATTCGATATTTGGCGTCGCCGCCCATCAGTTCGATGAGCTCACCGAGGTGTCGTATTCCTGTAACATTGAGTCCTTCAACCAGCTGAGCTTCCTCCAGATTTTGCTGCGGCACGATGGTGCGCTCAATGCCGTGTTTGCGTGCATAGAGCGCTATGGGAAGCACGCCGGTTACGGGCAGCACTGAACCGTCCAGATTAAGCTCGCCGAGCACCACGGTATTTTCAAGGCAATTATGCGTAATGACGTTGGCCGCACTCAACACGGACACAGCGATGGCGGTATCGTGCGATGATCCGCGCTTGGGAAGGGATGCAGGGGAGAGGTTGACGGTTACTCTCGTCTCTGGCCAACTGAATCCACTGGCTTGACATGCCGATTTGACGCGCTCGCGCGCCTCGCTTAATGAGGCGTCCGGCAGTCCGATGATAGAAAAATACGGCAGCCCTGGCGAGATAAAGGCCTGCATTTGGATTGCGTTCGCTTTCAGGCCGACTAGGCCCACAGACATCGCCGTTCCGATGGGCATCAGAACGCCCCCGGTATGTGCTGGACCTTTGGCGTATTTCCTTCAAGGTGAATGGACATGGCATCGAAACGAATGCCGGTTCGATAAACGGATTTTCCTGGCCCTGCAAGCCATAAGGTTGCGGCATGACGCAGATGAGCCTGCTTATGGGAAGTGATGGCCTCCTGTGGGGTTCCGAAGCGCCGTGCTCGCCGTGTCTTGACCTCGACGAACACGACAATATGTTCGTCGGTGATCATGATGATGTCTAGCTCGCCGAACCGTGTTTTCCAGTTCCTCGCCAGAACTTGCCATCCTAGTTTTCCGAGCCAAGCGGCGGCATATTGCTCACCGACTGCTCCGAGCTGCTTGTTTGACAGGGCTGGTGCGGTGAGCTTCTGTTCAAGCTGTGCAAGTGAGTTTTCCTCGGTATCTTCACTTGGTTCCACGCTGGCCTTGGTGTTGTAGTGCTTTGTGAGTTGTTGTACTGATGCAATGTTGTTATCCATGAACCCGAGTCAATCATGATTCATGTTTTCAGCGTGACAAAAACCGGTGCTGTGGTCGAACGCTTGTCATTTTGGGGATAACTTGGTCACAGCTTACTGGAATTGTGGATGAGGTGGTGCATTGTTCCTCACCGAGGTTCATAAGTCGAACTCTTGCGGTGTGCGGCAAGTGTGTTTTGTTACATCAGATACCGAAGTGGAACGGAAGGGTCTTTTTGGGAGGGGAGCCGTGTGAAAGAAACGTTCTGGCGTGTAGCGGCAGATGCGGAGCGTTTATCGCGCTTCGATATGCCGCTGAGTGCAGCATAAGTTGCCGTTGCACGGTGCTAATTGACAGGGTTTTGTCGTGCAACTGCTTATTGTATCCAGCTTATGCTGGACGGCGGCATATCGAAGATGATGACACTTGGAAATATCAGCCCACGAGTCCGGTCAACTCATCGAGATTAAGTTCAAAACTGACTCCACGGCGCTTGAAATCGGGCTGGTTGCATGTTGACTCCATAGAATGACGAACAAATTCACCGGCCACTTGAGCTGATTCTGCCAGCGTTTTGCCGGTCATTACCGCGCCGCATAGTGCCGAGGCAAAGGCATCACCGGTACCGTGAATCATATAAGGAAGCTTGCTGTGCGCCAGCTCAACTCGGGCCGAAGCTCCCGCTGCGGCGCTGCCTACGTAGTTGCGCAACTTTTCGTCATTGCGATCAATGCCCTTGAGTACGACGTTTTTCGCGCCCAAATCAAGCAGCGCCTCGATCCATTCGGTCACCTCGTCATCGCTCAGGTTCTGTCCGGGGTAGTCTCGTTCGGTAAGGATGGCGGCTTCGGTGAGATTGGGCATCAGTATGTCGGCATCCTTGGCCAGGGTTTTGACCGCATCACACATTTCCTGCGAATATGTGGGGTACATCTCCCCACCGTCGCCCATCACGGGGTCGACGAGCCGCAGGGCCTTCGGATATTCGCGATACATGCGTTTGATGGTGTCGACCTGCTCGGCCGATCCAAGGAAGCCGGAGTATATGCCATCCAAATCCACCCCGATGCTCTGCCATGCATCGAGATATCCGGAAAGCATATTCGTCGTGTCGTGGAACGTGTATTCGGGGAACTTCGTGTGTGCGCTGAACAGTGCCGTGGGCACCGGGCACACATCGCAGCCGCACGCCGAAAGAATCGGAATTGCCGCACTCAACGAACATTTGCCGTAGCCGCACATGTCGTGCACTGCTGCAACGCGCGGAATATAGTTGGGATCACGCTGGTAGAGCGTTGTATTTTCTTGCATTTCATGACCTTTCAGAAAGTCTATGAATAATATTGGCGTCCGTCGGCGGGCAGGTTGTCCGTCGCGTCGCTCCCATCGACTCTAGACCCGGCGGCGGAAACATGCATCAATTCGTCCGCGGATTAGTGGGAATTACTGCTTGACGGGGGCTTATTGCTTTGCGCATCCTCGGTGTGTGAACCTGTTGCTTTTGATCGATTTCATCCGTGCTTGGCGTCCTTCGAATTGGGGGTGTTGTTTTGTTCTTGAACGACCGCTGTCTGAAACCAAATGTTCCGCCGTGAAAATGTCGAGAAAATTGAGTCCTTCAACCAGCTATAGATTTCTGGGATAGCGTTGCCCTTGCTGGAAGCCATTGCTCTGGTTTACGCTCGAAATCAAGCAGTAGCGTATGCAACATTCCATCCATGAAGGAGATGCCATGAGCGTTGAAGACACAGCGAAAAACTATCATTTTGAAACCTTGCAGCTGCATGTGGGGCAGGAGGAAGCAGATCCTGCCACCGATGCCAGGGCCGTGCCGATTTATGCGACCACCAGTTATGTTTTCCATGATTTCGATCATGCCGAAGCGCGCTTCTCTCTCAACGATCCGGGTAATATTTACGGGCGTCTGACCAACTCCACAGAGGATGTATTCGAAAGACGTATCGCTGCACTGGAAGGAGGCACTGCGGCGCTCGCTTTGGCAAGTGGCGCAGCAGCTGTCGAAGCGGCTTTGCGAAATATCACGCAGACTGGAGATCACATCGTTTCTTCTTCGCATATCTATGGTGGTACTTTCAACCTGTTGCGCCACACCTTCCCTCGTGACGGTGTCACCACCACTTTCGTCGATCCTGCTGATCCGGAAAACTTCGAAGACGCCATCCAAGAAAACACAAAGCTCATTTATTTTGAAACCTTCGGTAATCCTAATGCGGACCTTGTCGATTTTGAGGCCATTGCCGAGCTTGCTCATGCCCATAACCTGCCGGTTTTCGTGGACAACACCTTCGCCACCCCGTATCTGTTCCGTCCCCTCGAGCATGGTGCCGATATCGTGATCGAGTCCGCAACCAAGTTCATCGGTGGGCACGGAACAACGCTTGGTGGTGTCGTTGTGGAAGGCGGTAACTTTGACTGGGCTGCGGTACCGGGCAAATTCCCGACCTTAACCGAGCCGGATCCCTCCTACCACGGTATGAATTTTTACGAGGCCCTTGGCGGCACCGCTTTCGTCACCCGTGCACGTGCCATCCTGCTGCGTGATACCGGCGCCTGCATCAGTCCTTTCGCGGCCTGGCTGCTGCTGCAGGGAACCGAGACGCTGTCACTGCGCGTCGAGCGTCATGTCCAGAATGCGTTGAAGGTAGTCGAATATCTGCAAACCGTGCCTGAGGTTGAGTCCGTCTCGCATCCTTCGATCCCGAGCCGACCTGATCATGGCCTCTACGGGCGGTATTTCCCTAACGGCGCCGGTTCGATTTTCACCTTCGAAATCAAGGGTGGCAAGGATGCTGCACGAGTGTTCGTCGATAATTTGCAACTGTTCAGCCTGCTCGCCAACGTTGCGGATGTGAAAAGCCTGGTGGTGCATCCTGCATCCACTACTCACTCTCAGGAAACCGCTGAGGAATTGGATAGCCAAGGCATTCACCCTGGCACCATCCGTCTGTCGATAGGTACCGAATTCATCGATGATATTCTTGCCGATCTTGAGCATGGATTCGAAGCCGTGCGCGCTTCAGGTTTGGCGCAGTAAGGGCGGTTTCATCAGGTTCTGAGGCTGTTGCATAACTATGCGAATCATGGTTATGCAACAGCCTTTCTGTATTGTGGCGAACGGTTTTCGCTTGGCAATAGCCGTCTCGACATGCGAAGTCGACGAGAAACGGGAACACAACCAATTGCTGCATCTCTGCGTCCGTGCTGCGTTGGTGCATCATCCTCAAGGATGAGGGATGGGTTTCTTGTGTTTGGTTGGATTCAGGAAGAATTCATTCTTCGGCACGATGGGATCGAATGCCGAGATTCTTTAGAATTTGTCCCATTAGTACGCCATGAGACGAAGGTAAAGGAGCTCTTATGAACCTCGGCAACACCAATGAAGCCAATGAGCTGGGCAATGGCAATCCTATCTCTGCAGATGCGAGCGGTACGGCAACACGGCAAAGGAAATTCGCCGTTGAAGCCATCGATCTGGTCAAGGACTACGGAAAGGGCGAAAACGTTGTTCATGCGTTGCGTGGTGTCAATGTGGGCTTCGAGCGAGGTAAGTTCACTGCGATCATGGGTCCTTCCGGTTCCGGCAAATCCACCATGATGCATACGCTCGCCGGTCTTGATTCCGTCACCAGCGGGCGCGTGGTCATGGGCTGGCAGGATCTGACCAAGATGAATGACAATCAGCTGACAATGCTGCGTCGTAAGGAGGTCGGTTTTGTCTTCCAAAGCTTCAACCTCTTACCGATGTTCACGGCCGAACAAAACATTCTCATGCCGTTGACGCTTGCCGGTGGCAAGGTCGATAAGAAGTGGTTCGATACGTTGACTGAAATTCTGGGTCTTACCAATCGACTGAAGCATCGTCCTAACGAACTTTCCGGTGGGCAGCAGCAGCGTGTGGCCATTGCCCGTGCGCTGATTGCCAAACCCCAAGTGGTTTTCGCCGATGAGCCGACCGGTAATCTCGATTCTGTTTCCAGTGCCGAGGTTCTCGGTTTCCTCCAGCGTTCCGTCCGTGAGTTCGGGCAAAGCGTTGTCATGGTCACGCATGATGCCGTGGCTGCTTCCTATGCCGACCGTGCCATCGTTTTTGCGGACGGCCGCATCGTGGCTGACGAACAGCATCCCACTGCCGAACGAATGAGCGATTTGCTGATGAAAGAAAGCGAACGTGCCGCTCGGCAAGGCGTGATTCCCACGATGAGCCAACTCATGGACGGCATGGCCGGAACCGGGCAAGACGCACGTTGACCCGTCGTGAAACTTCGATCAAAAGGAACCAAAGATGTTCTCGGTAACACTCAAACTTGTGAAAAAGAGTGGGAAAATACTCATCCCCGCAGGTATCGCCATTCTCATTGGCACCGCATTCATCGCAGCCACCTTCCTGTTCGGCAATTCGATTGATAATGCATTGCGTTCTCAAGTGACTGCAACATTGATGCAAGCGGATTATGTCGTAATGCCGAAAGATGCGGACAAAAGCAGTACGTTGTCCAGCTCGTCCGGCGATGAAAGCGTCACTGTGTCATCGAACGGCGACGACGCTTCCAAAGTTGAGGAAAACCCGTCCGATGTAAGACATTTCAAATTCGATCAAGTCAGCAGAGTGGATGGCGTAAGCGCAACACAGGTGATGATTGATGGAAACGGAACCGTTAAAAGAAATGACGATTCGGCAAGAACCGTTTTTGGGTTGGGTTCATCGGATAAAAAGCTGCAGGCTGTTCAAATCTCAAAAGGGCATTCGCCTCTGAATGATAACGAGGTTGCGGTTCCGATGAAAATGGCCGACAGGCTTCACTTGCAGATTGGGGACACCGTCACGCTCGGCTTGGATATGTCCGGTTCGGGCGACACGGATGAGCACGGGGTGAAAGTGGTGGGCCTGACCAGTGATGCTTACGGCGAGTACTCCATGTACGGGGGCGTGACCTTGGTTGCTCCGCAAGTGTATACGAAACTCTGTGGGGCGCCCTCGTTCGCGGATATCCCGATCAGCGGGTTGCTGTTCGACGTTGATTCCAACAAGGACGAAGAGGCTGTAAAACAGGTCAAGGCGATTCTGGGCAAGGACATGAATGTTGAAAGGCGTGACCAAATCGCTGAGAAGAAATTGAAGGACATGGCCGGTACCGACAGTTCGCCGGTCAAGACGTTCCTTATGGTCTTCGGTGTCCTCTCTCTGTTTGTCGCCGCTTTGGTTATTGCCAATACGTTCCGAGTCATGATCGCCCAGCGGCGTCGTACGCTTGCCCTGTTGCGCACCATCGGCGCAAAGAAGGGGCAGCTCTACTGCTCTGTTCTCTTCGAAGCGGGTGTGTTGGGGCTTATCGCTTCGTCCCTCGGCATCTTAGTGGCTTCAGGTTTGATGGGTGCATTCAGCCAGTTTGGTCCCGCATTGGGGTACGCGGGTCCTCCGATGAAACTCATTGTCACTTGGCAGGTTGTGGTGATTCCGCTTGTCTTCGGTGTCGTGATGACGGTGCTCGCTTCGCTCGGCTCCGCTCGCAGCGCGACGGCTGTCACTCCTCTTGAAGCGCTACGTCCGTTGGAGATTACGCAAACTCGTAAAGCTGGCACAATACGTGCGGTACTTGGTGTGTTGATGATTGTTTTCGGTGTCGTCTGCTGTGGATTCGGTGCCAGTCGTATCCCTTCGATTGTTGCAGATAAGGCGAGCGCTGGAAGCGAGAGTTCGTATTATCCGGCCTTGCTTTCAGCAATGGCTGGTTGTGCGCTGATCTTCATTGGCTTAACCGTAACCGCCGCATTTTGGCTTCCTCTGCTGATGCATGGTATCGGCGCGTTGACGGCTCTCGTTGGTCCATCAGCTAAAATCGCCAATGCGAATATCCAAAAGAATCCGCGGCGCATTGCCTCTACAGGTGTTGCGTTGATGATCGGTGTCACCCTGGTTTCGACCATTGCCACTGGTGCTGCCTGTGGCAAGAAAACGATAGATACTGCACTCGATTCGCATTATGGCATTGACATGCTTGCCGAAGGCCGCGGCCTTTCCCGGAGCAAGGCGGAAAGGGTCTCCAAGGTCAGCGGTATTTCAGATACGCTTTATCTGCCGACCGTAACGGCTCATATCAAACAGAACAACGGTAAGAATGACCTGCCTGTACTGTTGGTTGGCGTCAAGAACAAGGATTCCGTGCAAAAGGTTATGCGTGCCGATATCTCCTCAGGTACCATTGCTCCGGACACGGTACTGATTCCACGCTATGACGAGCGCAGTGGCCATAAGCTCAGTTTTGCCAACAACATCGTCAGTTTCTCCGGCATCGGTGCGAACGGTGGTGTTGAGTTGCCTGCAATGAAGACAACTCAGGTCGATTATCGCAATCTCACCACTGCGTATTCCATGGTTGCTTTCGTCGATGAGTCGACGTTGGCCGCCAACAACATCACCGCCAACGGTCATGTTCTTTTCATGAAATTTGATGACAACCCTGAGAGTCTGAATGACGTCTTCGAAGGTGTCGAGAATGTTTTGGACACCGGGGACGATATCAATATCACGGGGCCTGGCGCGCAACGTGTGGTTTACAACATGATCATCGACGTCATTATGAAGATGGTGATTGCTCTGCTGGCCGTATCCGTGCTTATTGCGCTGATTGGTGTTGTCAACACACTGAGTTTGTCGGTGATTGAGCGCACCCGTGAATCGGCCACCTTGCGGGCCATCGGTATGACGCGTGGACAGCTCAAACGCTCCCTGGCGTGCGAGGCGTTGCTGATTGCACTGGTTTCCGGCTTGATTGGTGTTGTGCTGGGCACGGTGTTTGGCTGGTTTGGCTCCTATATGGTGTTCAGTCTCTTTGGCGATGTGGTGTATATCTTCGATTGGAAGTTCAACGGTGCGGTGCTGCTCATCGCGGCGCTCGCGGCGTGGGCTTCCAGTGTGATTCCGGCCCGCCGTGCGGTAAAGACTCCTCCTGTGGAGGCGCTGGCCGAAGCCTAGACTCGGTGTGCGGCGAGGAACCGTTAAACACGGTGTGACGACAATCCGCTTGTCTCTTGCTTGAGACGGGCGGATTGCTGTCGTTTTGAGGGTTTCGAGGGTGTGCTAATGGCGAGGGTGCCGGTTTCTAATCGTGTGCGGTAGTGTGTTATCGGTCGAAGCGCGTGTGAAGTTCTGTTGCGAGCGTTGTTGATGCTATTCGCCGGGTTGCACCAATTGGTTGTCGTAAGCGAAAACGACTGCCTGTACACGGTCCCGTGAGTAGGTTTTCTGCAGAATATGCGCCACATGTGTCTTGACCGTCGGTAGGCTGATGCGCAGCTTGTCCGCAATTTCCTGATTGGACAGGCCGTGTGCGATCTCGGTCAGTACTTCGCGTTCGCGTTCGGTTAATGTATCGACTGCTGGGTCTCGGTAGGCAGGTGCTGAGGTATTCGCGCTCGGCTGCGCATTTGCAGCCGAACAGATGGTGTTGTGTCCTGTGGCTGCATTGTTGTGCCCATTGCCGGAAGTGCTGCCCGTATCGGTGTTGCCGGTGTTTGCTCCACTGGCAATGTTGCCGTCGGTGGATGCATTGTTTGCTGGTACACGCGCTGTCTCGAGTTTGCCTTCGACCATCTTTTCAATAAGTCGTTTGGTGGCGCTTGGGGCGATGATGGCGTTGCCTTGATATACCGTTCGAATCGAAGAGAGCAGTATTTCCGGTTCCGTGTCCTTCAAAAGGAATCCGGAGGCTCCGGCGTCGATGCCGTTCATCACATATTCGTCGAGATCGAAGGTGGTCAGAATAATGACACGGGTTCGTATGCCCTCGTCTTCTGAGCTGTCTTCGGCGTCGACGATGAGCTTGGTGGCTTGGATTCCGTCGGTTCCGGGCATGCGCACATCCATGAGTACCGTATCTGGTTTCAGTCGGAGGCTCAGTGCGACCGCCTCATCGCCGCTCGAAGCCTGTCCGACGACTTCCATATCGTCTTGGGAATCGATGACCATGGCAAAGCCTGCCCGTACCAGCTCCTGATCATCGGCGATAAGAACGCGAATGGGTCTCGTTTCATTCATGCCATCAACGCTACCAACATGCGAAGGCAATGTCATGGCCGGTAGGGTGAAGCGGATTGTAAAATGATGTCACTACACGGATTTTGCTCGCTGACGTTACTGTACGGGGTGCAACGGTGCCGCAGACATGGCGGCGTTGTTGTCACTACCGCCTGTTTCGCGCAGCATCCGCAAGAGTTGTCGCATGTCGGCCAGGGCCGATCGTCCCTCCTCGCCGATTTGTTTGAACGCTTCGTTGATGGTCTGCGGGGATGGGGTGTTGCCTGCCTTGACATCGCTGTCAAGCAAAGCCAAACCGTTGTTCGCTTGGTCGATCACACCAGCCAACGTCTCATTTATGGTTCCTCTGATCTCCGCGCTGATACGTTCACGTTCGTTGTTGGCGGCCGTAATTTGCTGTTTTGCGAATTCTTCTTCCATTGCCTGACGGCGCGATTCGAGAACGATAGCGTTGGTACCTCTGGTCCGTGTCCAAAGCGCTGAGCCGATTGCTACGAGGCACGTCGTGATCGAGATCACGGATAGAGCGGATGCTGAAATGAGATAGTCTGTTGCGGTCATTTCTGCGTGCAATTGGTATCGATGGCCCAAAATCATATCAAATAATGTCGGGTAGCCGGCTGGCGATTCGGTAAAACGAAGGGCGAACAGGATGCATCCGATCAGAGCGGCATAGCTGGACCATCGTCGTGAATGTCCTGTCCCATACAAGCAGACTGAGTGCAATGATATTGGGGCCATGAATACGACGATTGGTATATCCGGACAGAACATCAGGGATATAACGGCCGATGACAGCATCATCAGAGCTGCGGATTGGGGGAAACGGCGGCGCAAGGCAAGTGAAACGAAGGCGACCACGGACAATATGATGACGGCGACGGCTGAACCCGTTGATGGTATTGGATCAGTGGTGTTGAACAGCATGGTTCTCGTCTCCGAATCGTATTTGGAGGACAAGTGATTCCATGGGATGATGAGCATCATGAGACATGTGGCGGTGAGCGTATCCGAAAGTACATAGTGTGATGCGAAGAACCGAGAAATGCGTTCCACCCAGTTGAGTTTTGGGGCATCGATGCTCTGCGTCGAGTGCTTTTTCCCCATTCTCACTGCCTGTGAGAGAAGTCGTGGATGCGCTTTGGTGCCGTCCTTTGCGCGGCTCCGGGATTCCGCGATTTCAGGAATGAAAGAACGGTGGGGTGCTGTGGCAATGCCCGTTGGGTTTTCGGTGTTCGTCAATGCTGAATTCGGATGATTCAAATCGTTCACGACTCTATCTGCATGATAGTCATCGTTTCCTTGGGTGTTCGCAAGTTTCGTTGATCCGTTCTTATCGAAATCAAAAGGTATTGTCGCATCAACATCGAAACCGCCGTGTAGGGCTGGACCGGCCTGTACGTTGCCTCCAACGGCTTGTATGCGCTCGCGCATGCCGACAAGTCCGAATCCCGGATGGTGTCCGTCCGACACGGCTGCCGATCCGTTGCCGTTGTCATGGATGGACAAGCGCAGTGCTGATGCCTCCCATGTTTCCGTGACGGTGATTTCAGCGCCTTTGCCGGCATATTTACGAGCGTTCGTCAGTGCTTCCTGAACCGTATGAAAGATGGTGGACTGGGCGTTGTCCGTTAATCGTCGGGGTTGGGGGTGTCCGTGGATTATTCGCTTTACGCTTCCGTTGGTGGCCTGTGCTGTGGCATTCGCCTGGGCGACAAGTCCGCTGATTTGTTCATAGCCGTTGTGAGGCGCGCCGCCGAAAGTACCGAGTAAACCTTCCATGTCATGCTGTGCCCTGAGGGACTCGTTGGCGATGGTTTTCATGATGGTTCGTGCGGCAGCGGGGTCGTTGGATTCTGCATAGCGGCCTGCGTCGGACTGGATGATGATGGTGGAGAGAGTATGCGCCACCACATCATGCATATCGCGGGCGATTCGCGCGCGTTCGGCAGTGCGCGCAATGTTCAATTCCGCTTCTTCTCGTGCGGCAAGGGCGGCGTTCCGTTCTCTCAACAGTTGTGTGGTCATTCTCCTGCTGCGTGTCCAATAAGCCATGAAGCAGGCTGCCGTAAGCATGAGCATGATGATGATGAGAAGGATAGCGATGTACTGGAGAATACTGTTTGCGCAAGAGCTGTTGAGGGTCATGTTGCCGGACGTGTGGCAGGACAGGTAAACCTGACTATGGGTATCGTTTGCCTGTCCCGTACCGAAGATTGGACCGATTTCCTCGCTCCATGGAATGAGCACTGCCGCTGCCGAGCCGAGGATGACCGCCAATAGGATGAAAGTTTTGCTTTGTTTTTGATTGCCATGGACGATGACGGAATAGAGCATTACCGGTGCAAGTAAATCAGCAAAAACGAAGCTTGGGCCGGCTAACAATTGAGCAATGACAAGTCCGATGAATGAGTATGTTGCCTTTTCGGAATATCTGCGACGAAGGATGACGGGAATAAGCAGTGCGCATGACCAAGTTATTTGCCAGTTTTCATTGAAATCGGACCATAATCCTGGTTCGTGTTTCGTCACGCTGTCGTATGCAAGGAACAGCAGGACGAGCGCCCGTAGACAGTCTTCTATCACAGTGTTGTGGGCAGTCCATTTCACGAACCGTCGAATGGTGTTCATCTCTCTAGAATACCGTGAGCGCAAGGCGGTATGGCATCGTGTCCTTATTTGGGGTCTTGCGTATGTCCGGTAATTCGACGAATGCGTCAGATCTCGCGACGATGGCGGATATTTGCATGGCTGACGACGCTTGCCATGATTTGCGATGACGTGGGTCTTGCTGCCGGCAGGTACGTTCGATGATTTAGGATTAACGTACAAGGTATGTTTCGTGATAAGGAGTTTCCTATGGTGGGGAATGTGACGGTCGGATTCATTGGCTTCGGCAATATGGCGCAGGGTATTGCCAAGGGCTTGGTAAACAGGGGAGTGCTGGACGGTTCGCATATCGTTGCCAACTCCGGTCATTTCGAGAAAGTCGAGCGTGCAGCGGCGGCAATCGGGGCGCATGCGACACACAGCGCCAAGGAAACGGTTGCCGCCGCCGACGTGGTGGTTGTGGCGGTTAAGCCATGGCAGATCGAAACGGCGCTCGCCGATGTGCTGGAAGATCTTAGGCAGGATGACAAGTTCGTCGTTTCCGTTGCCGCAGGTCGCAATCTTGACTTCTATCAAGATCTTCTTGGTGATGTTGCACATGTGCAGTGTGTCGTTCCCAATACGCCGATCGAGGTTGGGCAGGGCATTCTGGTTACCGAAAACGCCAATAGCCTCACCGATGCCCAGCAAGACGTTTTCAATGAATTGTTCTCGCCAATAGCTCTGATTGAACGTGTGGATACGGGGTTGATGGGTATAGGCTCATCCGTGGCAGGATGCGCGCCTGCATTTACCGCCATGTACATAGAGGCATTGGCTGATGCCGGTGTGAAGTACGGGCTCAAACGCGAGAACGCTTATCGGCTGGCGGCGAAGATGACCGAGGGGGTCGGTGCCCTCTATATGGCAACCGGCACCAATCCGGGGGCTATGAAGGATGCGGTGTGTTCGCCGGGGGGTACCACCATCAAAGGTGTTACTGAGCTGGAAAAGCAAGGTTTCCGAGGCGCGGTAATTTCGGGGGTCGATGCGATTCAAAACGGCTGAATACACGGCAAGCGGTATCCGGGCTGTCTCTTTGCTTGAGCTGTGATGATGATTACGACGATAAGATATAGCTTGTTTAAACGGAATTGGTAAGAGCGCTGGTGGATTGACCATTCGGATTCGCATATGGCGTGTACGCGGGGATTGAACACTGGATTGCATTGCGTTTTTCTGCGTTATGATGAAGTTTCATCGACCAACTTGTTGTGGGGCCGCAAGTCATCGTATGAATCGAGGGGTGAAAGGTTATGGGCAGGGTTATTTTGGCGTCGCGCCCGCTTCCTGCCTGGCGTTTGTTGCTGAAATCCTTGCGGGAGCATGGCGGCTTGTACGCCGGTTTGCGCATCGCCTATATACCTACTGCCGATGTCGGTCAACCCAGCCGTTGTATGCGGCCTGCGGTGCGGCGTATGCTGCGTTCCACAGGGTTTCGCGTGCATGAGCTAGATGTTGCAAGGGCTGATATTAGGGAAATTCGCTATATTCTCACCACTTGCGACATTATTTGGGTAGGTGGCGGCAACAGCTTCTTCCTGCTTCATGAACTGCGTCGTTCCGGTGCAGCCGACCTTATTGTGCAACAAGTGACAGGCGGGGTGACCTATGTCGGTGTTTCGGCAGGTGCCGTTGTTGCAGGACCCGATATCGGGTATATCGGCCAGATGGACAGACGGGGGGTGGTTCCCGCATCGAATGATGTCAGCGGTTTGCATCTTGTGGATTTCCGTGTGGTTCCGCATCTTGACAATCCTATTATGGGCAGGGCGGCTAGGGCCATCGCCGCGGCGGAGCGTCGGGAGGGTCATCTGATTCATGCTCTGGCCGATGCATGGACCGTTATCGTCAAAGAACACAAGCCCCGTATTTTGCGTCATATGGTCTGAAGCTGGGTGGCATCCGTATCCAGACAACCCAGCTTCAGCTTCGCTCTGTTTATGCCGACGCAGTATTGTCGTCGGTTGCAATTTTTGAGGGGGAGACATCCACTTCATCCAAGGGGATGATGTGAGTGTGGTTCTTGATTTTGTATCCGAAATACAGGATGAGCACCAGAGGCAGACCGATGTAGGTGATGCCGATCTGCTGCCAATCCCAATTGATGAAGGCGTCGATATTTTGACCGCCGATCACAATGATGCACAGGATGAGAGCAATGATTGGGCCGAGCGGGAAAAGCTTGGCATGGTACTTGAGCTCGGAAAGCTTGTGACCTTGCCTGATGAACGCGCGACGGAAACGGAAGTGGCTGATGGCGATGCCAACCCAAGCAATGAACCCGGTCAGACCCGAGGCTGCGACAAGCCACATGTATATTTTCTCGCCAAAGATCGAGGAGCCGAAGGTCGCCAACGAGATGATTGTGGTGACCAGTAGGGAGGCCAACGGAATGCCATGTTTGGTGGTGCGAGCGAAGTACTTTGGCGCATACCCTTCTTCGGCCAGCGAATACAGCATCCGTGTCGATGCGTACATGCCTGAGTTTGCGGAGGAGAGCACTGCGGTCAAGACGATGGCGTTCATCACGCTTGCCGCCGCTGCGAGCCCAGCTCGGCGGAATACCAAAGTAAACGGCGACATGGCGATGTTGCCGTCTGCTGCCGACAGCAGATTCGGGCTGGTGTAGGGGATAATGGCCGCGATGACGAAAATCGACAGCATATAGAAGATGAGCAGACGCCAGAATACGCTGTGGATGGCTTTGGGCACCGCATGTTCGGGATCTTCGGATTCACCCGCGGTCACGCCGATCAGCTCGGTTCCCTGGAACGAGAATCCGGCGATGAGAAATACGTTCAGAATGGCAGGAAATCCGCCGACAAAGGGAGCATCCTTGTAGGTGAAGTTGCCCAGACCAATCGCAGGGTGATACATGATGCCGACGATCATCGCGAATCCGAGAACGAGGAAGACGATAACTGTAATGACCTTGATGAGGGAGAGCCAATATTCGGTTTCGCCGAACGCCGACACGGTCAGTGCATTGATGAGAAATATGATTCCCAAAACGACCAAGCTCCAGACCCACCCAGGAGTGTCAGGTAGCCAGTATTGGATGAGGAGCGCGGCCGTGGAGATGTCGACCGCAACGGTGATGGCCCAGTTGAACCAATAATTCCAACCCATTGCAAATCCTAGGGCAGGGTCAACGTATTTGGCGTTATATGTGGCGAAGGAGCCCGAAACCGGTTGGTTGGTGGCCAATTCACCAAGACTTGTCATCAGGAAGTAGACCATGATGCCCATGGCGATATAGGCCACGAGCCCGCCGCCTGGGCCTGCCTTGGCTATGGTTGATCCTGAGGTCATGAACAGGCCGGTGCCGATGCATCCGCCGAGGGCGATCATCGAGACGTGACGTGTTTTGAGGTTGCGCTGCACGCCGCCAGATTGAGACGGACTGTGTTGTGTCGCCGTTTTCTTACCAGGCGTGCTCGCGATGTTGTTGTTCTGGTTTTTGCCTGTATGGCCGGTTTGCACCGACATGGGTTCCTCCCTTGATGAGGAAGAAGTTCGATGATCGGGCGAGCTCGCCATGATTTGTGGAGCCGGCAGGGTCACGCATCATCGCGAGAAGTCCACCAAGCTCATTCATCGACAGCTCTCCACGGTTTCCCGTGACAGTCCCGGATCTATTGGATCCGGGCCCAACCCCTGAGGCAGAATGACTTCAGGAATTTCGGCCAAACCTCCTTTCGCCGTCGGTCATGGACGCAATCTCGCCTCGCGACGGTTACTGATAGGTTCAGCGACCTCTTCTACGAATAATCAATATGCGAAACAATAGGACCTTTTCGGGACAATTTTTTTGTTTGGTAGGTCTTAACGTTTCGTCCGGTTTGACGGTAGACTTGTGGCTATGTCTTTAACTATCGGAATTGTCGGTTTGCCCAATGTCGGCAAGTCGACCATGTTCAATGCTTTGACCCGCAACAACGTGCTCGCGGAGAACTATCCGTTCGCCACCATCGAGCCTAATACCGGCATCGTGCCCCTTCCTGACGACCGCCTTGCCGTGTTGGCGGACTTGGTGCACACCGAAAAGGTTGTGCCGGCCACCGTAACTTTTGTTGATATAGCAGGTATCGTCAAGGGAGCGTCCGAGGGTGAAGGTCTGGGCAACAAGTTCCTTGCCAATATTCGCGAAGCCGATGCGATTTGTGAAGTTGTCCGCGCCTTTAAGGATGACGATATCGTTCATGTCAATGGCAAGGTCGGTCCTTCCGATGACATCGAGACGATCAACACCGAGCTTATGCTCGCCGACCTGCAGACCATTGAGAATGCGCTGCCGAAGCTCGAGAAGGAGCTGCGGGGCAAGAAGGTCACGCAGGAATATGTCGATGCGGTCAACAATGCGAAAACCATTCTTGAGGATGGCGAAACGATCGATCATGCGGCAGCGGCCGGTAAGATCGACAAAGCCGACATTTACGATCTGCATCTGCTTACCGCCAAGCCGTTCATCTACGTGTTCAACGTCGATGACACCGAGCTTGACGACAAGGACTTCCAGAAGCAGCTCGCCGATTCCGTTGCCCCGGCGCAGGCTATTTTCCTCAACGCTCAGTTCGAATCCGATCTCACCGAGCTGGATGAGGATGATGCCCGCGAGATGCTTGCCGAGGCGGGTCTGAAGGAATCTGGTCTTGACCAGCTGGCGCGCGTCGGCTTCGATGTGCTGGGTCTGCAGACCTTCCTGACCGCCGGTGTCAAGGAAGTGCGTGCCTGGCAGATCCATCAGGGCTGGACTGCGCCGCAGGCCGCCGGTGCCATTCACAGTGATTTCGAGCGTGGCTTCATCAAGGCCGACATCGTCTCATACGATGATTTCGTCGCCGCCAAGGGCAGCATGAATGAGATCAAGGAAGCCGGCAAGTTGCGCCAGGAAGGCCGTGACTATGTGATGCAGGACGGTGACATCGTAGAATTCAAGTTCAACGTCTGACCTTGTTTTCCGCCGACACTAGATAGGAGCGGCTCGATATTGAATCAACATCGGGCCGTTTTTTTGCCTTGATGGTTGAATGATGATGTAGATGTCGTTTTCTGATGAAGAGAAGGGCTTGATGTTGCAGCAGAAACAGTACGTATGTGACAAGTGCGGTTGCCAGCATTATACTTCCGACCAATTCCAGGCGACCGGTGGTGAGTTCGCGAAGCTTTTCAATGTGCAGAACAAGAAGTTCATCACCATCAGCTGCACGCAATGCGGCTATACCGAGCTGTATCGTGCTGAGACCAGTGCCGGCATGAACATCCTTGATTTCTTGATGGGTTGAGGGGTTCCGTATTATAACCATCTCCTCATAGCACGCCCGCCGTGTTTTCGCGGAAGCCAAATTCGGCGAATTGCGCAAACTTATCAAAGACATTCGTTGATATCAGGCATCTTGAATACACGAGGAGTGGTTTCATACGATTCATAGTGGTTTTGAAGCGATGTTGTACCGTTATGCGCGTCCGGATCTGGTGGGCAATCGGCATGTGGGTAGGGTGTTGAACCGAGTGTGATACGCGTATAGGATGGAACCGCAGCTTCTTTTCAGCTCGGTTTGTTGCGTTGTTGCAAGGTCCGTTGAATCTATACATAAGGAGTGTTGTTATGCATCTGCTATTGACTTCCATGCTTCATCCGAAGATGCGTGAAGTGCTGACCGGTAGAGTCGTCTATATCCAGGATGCGGCGCGTATCCTTTTGGAAAGTCCGAAACTCCGTGAACATGCGCAATCGGAGCATCGGCAGGTCGAAGAATGTGGTTTCGAGATGGTTGATCTCATGCTTGCGACGACACCCAAGGAGCAGATTGTCGACGTTCTGGATCATGCGGACAGCATCTATATGGCCAGCGGTGAAACCTTTGACTTGCTCAACGCGCTGAAAACGTCCGGAGCCGATCGGCTGATCGTCGACAAGGTGTGCGCAGGAATGCCGTATGTCAGTTCGTCCGCCGGCTCGGTTGTCACTGGCCCGAGTATAGACCCCATCAGTGTGATGGATTCTCCGGATCTCGCCCCCGATCTTCATGACTACACCGCGCTCGGGCTTATCGACAAGTACATCGTGCCGCATGCACAAGGTACCGGGCCGTATTCCGCTGACATCATTTCGCAGACCATCGAAAAGTACGGTGACGACTATCCGCTCCTTCTGCTCAATGATGGGCAGGCGCTGGAAGTGGAGGGTGACGAGCAGCAGGTCATCTAGCCTCGTCCTGTGGTTGTTGTTTTTTATTGTGACTCTCGAGGACGTGGCGGCAGGCAGGTTTTGTGGCTAGTGTTACAAGCGTATGAGGCTGAGCGGGTGCAGTCATGTTTAGTGTTGGTGCGGTTTTCTGGTGCGTTATCAACAGGCTGGTTGTTGGTGACGCAATTAACACATTGATTCAACGGCGAAGACGTTTCGGATGGGATAATGGGAGGCATCCCCTGTCGAACGAGGTTATGGGGTTTGAAATGTGAAGAGGCCGATATGGCTGATGGACAACGAGTGGTAATTCTGGGTGGGCACGGCAAGGTTGCTTTGCTTACCGAATCGAAGTTGAAGAAAGCGGGGTTCGCGATTGATGCGGTTATCCGTAACCCTTCACAGGCCGATGATGTACGCGAGGCCGGCGCGAACCCGGTGGTGTTCGATATGGAACATGCGAACGTCGACAGTGGCGAGCCGGTGACTCCCGAGCAGCGTGTCACCTCGCACGGTAACGTGGCTGCGGTCATCGCCCGTGTGATTACAGCCGGAGTGGCTAAGCGTAAGACGGTCGTCTTTTATGATGGGGACAACCTCATCGACGAGGTACTTGTCTGAGCCTCATCGCCTGAACAAATGTAAAACAGCAGGAAGCGCCATGCCATACCTTGTGTGTGATGGTGCTTTTGCTCTAACAGTCGTATTTTCGTCCTGTCATCGTTTCCATCGGTTTTTGCCGTATTGTGGTCTTATGGTGTGAAAACAGACGACAAGGAGCGGAGCTATGACGGTTGCGTTGAAACGGGTGTATGAAGGGGTTGAAGGCAGGGATGGATATCGTGTTCTGGTTGACAGGCTGTGGCCGCGTGGTGTTGCCAAATCGGACGGCAAAGTAGATTTATGGCTCAAAGACATTGCACCTTCGACACCGTTGCGCAAGTGGTTCGGTCATGACCCGTCCAAATTCGAGGAATTCGCCGAACGGTACCGTGATGAATTGGATGCCAATGTTGAAGCCGTTGAAGCTCTGACCAATATGTGCCGTGAGCATCCCAAGATCACATTGCTTTACGGCGCCAAGGATCAGGAGCATAATCACGCGATTGTACTGCGCGATTATCTGGTGCGGCAGATTGAATGAATCCATAGCCTGCCGCTAGGTTTTCGTTCACGTCTTCTTGAATGTCGAGAGGCAATCCCGACGGCCATTCGCCTAAGGTGTAACAATGCTGTGGCAACAGTGACGTTATCAATTCCGTGAACACGGGAGCGTGAGTGTGCCGTTACCCAGTACTTCAATGTGTGGATGACGCGAGGTTTCGACAAGCCCGATGCGGTATTTGCGTCCGATTGCGTCTACGGGGAAACCGATGGTCGCATCTATGAAAACCGCAACAGGATTCATCGTAGGATAGATGATGCGATTGAGCGTCGAATCGTCTTGACTTGGAAGATCACCAATTCACTCACGCCCGTGGAAGAGAAAGACGGCCTTCCATCACCCTATTTTGGACATGCGTGGCTTACGATGTTGGTGTGAGAGGCCCTAAGATTTCGACGATGTTCCCGCTGTGGGGTTCAATCGTCAGAACAAGATGGGGCTGGTTCATGAATTGCGGGCCCAAAGACGTTATGACTACCTTTACGAAGGCGAGTAAAGCTTTCGGACGATAAGCATAGGTAACGTTAGAGGAATTTTCGTCTAGGTCGGTTGAAGATTGATCGTTGTTGTCTTTGTTGGGGCATATTGATCCGATATGCAATTAGATGTATTCCAAAACTTGAGTCTCATTGGGTCAAGTTTTGTTCACTACGGGTTAAATTCGGGAAGCCGAAGCGGGAATACCGGTTGAGCAAAGTGACAAGAAAAGGACTTGGAGCCGAGAGGTTCCGGAGCTTGTCGCCGCCCGGCCGGTTAACCCGTCAGCCGAGGACGTCACGGCTTGCCTCATTACGAGGAGTATTGATTATGGCTATGTTTCCTGCTTTGATGCATGATGCGTTCTCTGATATGTTCGATGATCCGTTCTTCGCAGGTTGGGGCGATTCGGGCAGCCGCATGAGCAGCCCGATTGTTTCATCCAACATGATGAAGACCGATGTGCGTGAGACTGCCAGTGCTTATGACGTTTCTATCGATATGCCCGGTTTCAAGAAGGACGATATTTCCCTTGAATTGCATGACGGCTATCTGACTGTTTCCGCCAAGCGCGACGAGAACCACGATCAAAAGGACGATGAAGGCCGTTGGCTACGTCGCGAGCGCTACGCCGGTACCTGCTCCCGCAGCTTCTATGTCGGCGATCAGGTCAAGGAATCCGATGTGCATGCTGGTTACAAAGATGGCACGCTGAGCCTTGAGATTGCGAAGGTGCAGCCGCAGCCCAAGGTCGAAGCCAAGCATCAGATTGCCATTGGAGACTGATGGTTCGTTCAACTCATTGCTCGCACAGACTTGAGAACCGCTAAAGCGCTTTCCTGTTTCCTGCCGATGTATCACGCAGGAGACGGGAGGCGTTTTTGTTGCGCCGGCTTGTTGCCCTATGTGGACAAAGCGCTTCGTTGTTCGGTCATGTCGTGCCGCTTCGCCGGTCGTCATTCTTACCTGCTTTGATCCGCATTGCCACACTCGTCGTTCCATACAAGTCATTGTTGTGCGATAATGATTCAAGAGCCACGAATGTGGCGAGTGAAGTAGGGAGAACGAGGTCGGCTTATGGGCATGCCAATGGATTTGTATGTGATCAGACACGGCGAATCGGAGGCAAACGTCATTGTCAAGGCGGGGGAGCACGGCGACAATTCTCTGTATAAGCAAGACAATGTCACGGTGCCCGACCGTTCGTGGAGGCTTACGGCTACGGGGCGCAAGCAGGCCTATTGTATCGGTCGCTGGCTGGTGGAGCAACAGCAGCTTTTTGATCGTTACTTGGTCTCTCCATACGTTCGCACCCGTGAGACTGCCGCCACGATGGCATTGCCCAAAGCCAAATGGGAGGAAACACGCGTGCTTCGCGAGCGTTCGTGGGGCGAAATCAGCACAGTGACGCAGGATGTCTTTAGAAACAACTACGAACGCAACTGGTTGTTCAAGAAAACCGACCCGCTGTATTGGCGTCCACCGGCCGGTGAATCCATTGCCGATGTTTCGGAGAATCGCGTTCATAATCTGCTTACTTCGTTGAATCGAAAAGCGGAAGCCCAGTCCGTAATCGCGGTGACTCATGGGGATTTCATGCTTTCGTTGATGCTCACGCTCGAAGATCTTTCGGATGAGGAGTTTTTGCGCCGTGCTGACAGCGACAGTTGGAAAATCACCAATTGCACTTGCCTGCACTATTCGCGTCGCGATCCCAATACCGGTCGCACGGACGAACGCATCCGCTATGAGCAGACCGCTCGTCCTGTCTATGACAACGATACGGGCCGGTGGACGGTAAAGGTCGACCCGTGGCGTGAGTTTCAGCGCCCGCTTCTTTCCAACGGTGACTTGGTGGATGTGGTCCAATCGGTTTCTCCTCATTTGTAAAGAGACGACACGCCGTTTGTCAAGATGGTCGCTAAAATGTCCCAAGGCGCGTGGCTGGATTAAAGTTGCGCGGTTAATCCTCTATTCCTCAATTCGTGGCGGAAGTATGCCAAAAAGGAGCCAAGGATGGGCAATATGTTCACTTGGAAAATGCATGGTGACGGCAAAACGCTGAGTCCCGGTGAAGTCGTCGAGCCGGATGAACGCATGACATGGGGAAGGACAGCAGGTATTGGCGCCCAGCACGTCGTCGCGATGTTCGGCGCGACCTTCCTGGTTCCGATCCTCACAGGCTTCGATCCGTCGACGACATTGTTCTTCACGGCGATGTCTACCGCGTTGTTCCTGTTGATCAATAAGAATGAGCTACCTAGTTATTTAGGTAGCTCATTTGGTTTTATAGCGCCGATTGTTGCGGTTACCACCGCGAACAAGGGTCTTGCTGTGGCAAGCTTTGGCATCATGGTCACCGGTCTGCTTTTGGCTTTGATCGGTCTTCTGGTCCATTTCGCCGGTGCCAAGTGGATTGACATCATCATGCCTCCGGTGGTCAACGGTGCTATTGTCGCCATTATCGGTTTCAACCTTGCACCGTCGGTGTGGAACAACTTCCAGAAGGCTCCCGACACGGCAGCGGTTACGCTGCTTGCCGTTTTGCTTGTTGCCGTCCTGTTCAAGGGATTGCTCGGTCGACTAAACATTCTGCTCGGCGTGCTTGTCGGTTATGCCTACGCCTGCTTCCGCGGCCAGGTTGATTTTGCCGCGGTCGGCAAAGCAGCATGGATTGGTTTCCCTCACTTCCACCTGCCACAGGCCGATTTCTCAGTGCTGCCGATGTTTATTCCGGTGGTCATGGTGCTTATCGCCGAAAATGTGGGCCACGTCAAGTCCGTCGCTCAGATGACCGGCCGCAACTATGACGACAATATCGGTGATGCGCTCTTGGCTGACGGTCTGGGAACCGCAATCGCAGGTTTCGGTGGCGGCTCCGGCACGACCACCTATGGCGAGAACATCGGTGTAATGGCCGCTACCCGTGTCTATTCGACCGCTGCCTACTGGTGTGCTGCGGGCTTCGCGCTGGTCCTTAGCCTGTGCCCGAAGTTCGGTGCCATCATCAATACGATTCCCGCTGGCGTACTCGGTGGAGTCACCACCCTGCTCTACGGCATGATCGGTATGGTCGGTGTGCGCATCTGGGTCGACAATCATGTCGATTTCGGCAAGCCTCTGAACAACATGACCGCAGCCGTTACCATGATCATAGGCATCGCTGATTTCGGCTTCGCGGTTTCCGGGGTCAAGTTCAACGGTATCGCTATTGGCACCGTCGCAGTGCTGCTGATGTATCACGGTTTACGCGCCATCGGCCGCGCCACCGGTGCCATTGTTGAAGATGATAATGATGAGCGATGAAGGTAGCGATGCTGAAATAGCCTCCTTTGCATAGTGGTAATGCCTGATAGTGCCGGATGGCGATGTTTCGTCTCCGGCACCATGCATCTGGGCTCGTATGGAAGTATGGCCGGCTCTTGGTGCTGATCGTGATACGCGATGTGAATAAAAGCGATGTTGCAAGCTGCTCCATATATCGAACACGTTTGATAAAGTCGAAGCGTTTTTTTCAGTGAAGTTATCGATGAACGGCTAATCCGTTGTGTATAAGGGGTTCAAGGATGAACAAGAAAAACGCAGTGGTCACCGGCGGAGCTGCTGGGCTCGGGTTTGAAATGGTTCAACGCCTTATTGCTCAAGGGTGGATGGTTCATGTGATCGATATCGACGGCGAACGCATGGATGAATTGAACCAGCGGTTTGATTCTGATTCTTATCGAGGCTATGTCGGAGACATCTCGGATGAGAATTTCATCAATGCAACATTTGCATGCATCGCAGCGATGGGTCATATTGATTTGCTTATCAATAATGCTGGTCAGCCTTCCTTCAAAACGCCGATTGCATATCATGGCGAGGATATCGACAAGTGCCTTAAAGGCTTGAAGGGTATGGTGCTTTGTTGCGTGGCTGCATTGAAGGAAGATGGCGAGGATGATATCAAGATAGCCAATGTCATGAGCACCGCAGCAACAAGGGGTAATGCCGAAGAATCTGTCTATTGTGCTGCTAAATGGGGTGAAAAGGGCTATACAGAAAGTCTTAAAGCTGCTTATAAAGGATCCAGCGTAAAGATAGTGGGTGTCTATCCAGGCGGTATCGATACCGATTTCTATAAGGAAAGCCGCGACTATGTTTCTTTGGAAAAACAGCATTCGTTTATGCGGGCCGGTGACCTTGCCGAAGTGATTGTGCGTAATCTTGTATGTGAAGAGGATCTCACGGTTTCTGATATTCGTATCGATCGCAACTAGTTTCGGAATCGTTTCCAAAGTGTGTGCAGCATTGCACGATTGAATGTAATTTCAATGTCGCTATCGTGGTGATGGAAGGGCGGAAGCTGAATATGATTGGAATGCGTGATGTCGTCTGCAAAGCAAACGTTTCGTTAAGCGGTCTCGCCGTTCGTCAATCCTGCAACGTTATGTGGTGGAGGGCGTAACTTCCGGTGCAGCTAAGGGATGAATCGTTTTGCAAGTGTTCAGGGGTCGACCGTTTGCGTGGTCGGCCCCTTTTGCGTACGCGTGCGGAATGACGAAGGTTTCAGTTTGCACTGGGGAGAATTTGGTGAACGCATCACAGAAATGTGACCCTGTCTCTCTTGGGCCGCAATGTGTCCTGGTTTATCAATCATCGAGCGGTTTCATCTTGGTGGAACCGCTCGATGATGATAAATTCAATGTTCTCGAAGAGTGAATTAACGATTGAATCGTATGACCGCTGGTGAAACAGGCCATATTCTTTGGGCAAGTTGATCCTGGTAGTGCTTAGTGGAGTCTGTTCGTCACTTTCGACGGATAAGGCTGTCGAGAATGCCGATGATGATGCCAATCACAGCGGGGATAAGCCATGTCAGTTGGGCGCCGTAAAGCGGCAGGGACTCCAATGCATTGCTTATTGATGCCAGCGAAAGACCGAAAACGTCCAGGAGCTTAACCAGGCAGTCAAAAATGGAGAAAACCGATACCAGCAAAACGGTCCAGAAGTAAACCTTAGGGAATTTGGAAGAGAACGACTTTTGCACAAGACTGAGCAGTATAAGCACGATCGAGATTGGATACAGTGCCCCGAGTACCGGAAGTGAAACTGTAATGATGGCACTCAGTCCGGCGTTCGAAACGATGAAACTGAACACCGAAAAGACCATGCTCCACTCGCGATAGGAGACTGGATGGTCGAAGACCGTGGTGAAGTGCTCTTCGAAATAGGTGGCGCAAGTCGAAATAAGACCGGTACACACGTTGAAACACGCAAGTACGAAAATCAGCCCGACGAACGCTGTGCCGATTGAGCCGAATGCCGTGGTGGTCAGGTTGGTCAACACAGTAGCGCCTGTGTCTGTCTTACTGTTGGCTGGCTTGATGCTTCCGCTGACAGCTCCGATGAAGGAGAGGGCTGCGTAAATCAGGATAAGCAGGATTCCCGCGCCGGTTCCAGCGATGCCGGTTTCGCGACGGTTAGCGTTTGTTTCAGTGACACCGAAATTCGAAACATTGGCGGAGATGACGATGCCGAAGTACAAGGCAGCGAGTAGATCCATCGTTTGGTAGCCGTTGATAAAGCCTGTGATCAGAGATCCTTGACTGTAATCGCCGACTGGTTTGCCCAGCGGCCCATGGTTGACGAACACGCAGGCCACGAACATGACGACGATGAGTACCAGTAGCAACGGTCCCATGATGCGCCCCAGCGACTTGGAAAGCTGTTCCGGGTGTTGGCTTAGCAAAAACGAGAGTGTAAAGAACACAACGGAATAGATCAACAATGCCAAACGGTTGTTTTCGCCGATGAACGGGGTGATGGCCATTTCATAGGAGGTCGTGGCTGTACGCGGGATGGCGAAACATGGACCAATGGCCATGATGATAACAAAGGCCAAGATTGTGGCGAACTTGGGGGAGACCCGTGATGCGAGATGCTCGAAACCACCCGCCGATGCCACAGCAAGGACGCCGAGAATCGGCAGACCGACGGCCGACACGATAAAACCGATGGTGGCCGGCAGTGCGGCGGATTGTGCCTGTGCACCCATAAGAGGCGGGAAAATGAGATTTCCTGCCCCGAAAAACATCGAGAAAAAGGTAAAGGCGGTTGCCAGTCGGTACTTACCCGAAAGTTTCATCGATTTTGATTGTTGCGCCGTGTTTTGCGAATCAATGCTTGCTTGCGGCTCGGTTTCTGGGGCTGCGGTTCCTGACATATCTGCTCCTGGACTTCTCATTGGATACCACATGTGACTTATGCGGACGACGCCCACTATACAGCAAGAATGAGGTTTGGCTACGGTTGTTATTTTGCCTGATGAATTTATTGCTTGATCCCTAGCTGTTTTTATGGTGCGTGTTGTGCTTGTAACAGCCCATAGATCGGTTATTGTGCTGTCTTCGGATGCATAATGCACTGCCTATTATTCGTAGTGGAGCTGCGTTATTGACGGTTATATTGACAAGTTTCTTTGCTTGGTGCAGGTACGACGATGGTGTATCGGTGATATGAGGAATATATTGTGGCATACGTCGTGCATCAGATTGTTGCGGACGACACCATTCGCTACAATTGGTACATGTCTATCTTTGATTTTTTTGGCGGGTTTCCGGATCCGAATAATGACGGCCATCCGTTCGGTCGAACAGACGATGACGATGATCCGACGATTTTGCATGTGCAGACGGATGGCGACGATGATCAGACGGGCTCGACGTCGTCGCGTTCCGGCTTCAGGGGCTTCCGTTCATCGGTTGGTGCCAACCCGCGCCTGACCAGGCAGCCACATCAGGCGTCAAAGGGCACTTCAAAAGGAACAAAAATCTTTATGGGTGTGGCCGCAGTGGCCGCTATTATCCTTGCGCTGCTTTTCGGCCTTGACCGTTTTGTCACTGATTTGATGTGGTTCGATCAGCTCGGATTTCAATCGGTGGTCTGGACGCAACTGTGGGCCAAAATCGGTCTATGGTTGGCTTTTGCCGCTCTCATGGCGTTGGTAAGCTATCTTGCCGCAACCATGGCCATACGCAAGCGTCCCGATTCGGCTGATGGTTCAACAATTCGTGTCAAGGGAGACGTCATTGAAGTCGGCAAATCGGTTAGCTCCAAGACTGCTCGACGCGTTGCAGTCGTGATTTCTCTTGTTGTCGGCTTGGTTTTCGGTTTTCGGTTCAACTCGAACTGGTCGGAGATTTTGCTCATGCTGCATGCCCAGCCATTCGGAGTGCGTGATCCTCAGTTCGGTATCGACAACGGTTTTTATGTTTTCATTCTCCCCGGTGTTAATCTGATGCTTTCGGCTTTGGGAATGTTGCTCGGTTTTGGTCTGCTGTTCAGTGTGGTCACCCATTTCGCCATGGGCGGCATCCGGATTACCATGCCCGTTCGTGGCCGTGGCATTATGACCATGACCAAATATGCACGTCGTCAGATCAGCGTTTGGTTTATCCTCAACATGCTTGCATGGTCCTCCCGACAGATCATGGGTGTGTTCAACACGCTGACCGAGGGAAACGGACGTTTCACCGGAGCGGACTACACAACAGTGCATGCTCAGGTTCCTGTGACCATCATCCTTGCTGCACTGACCGCACTTCTGGGTCTTCTGTTGGGTATTTGGCTTATGAACTCGCACTCCTTTGACGGCCCTGCAACCCCAGGTGTTCGTGTGGTCGCCGCAGTCAGGGCGTGGCGTGTGCCGATGGTTTCGACTGCTGCCGTGATTGTGGTGGCCATCGTTCTTGGGGGGTTATGGCCCATTCTGTTGCAGCGGTTCAAAGTCAGCCCTAACGAGCAGGAGATGGAATCGGACTATATCTCCCGCAACATCAAGGCCACTCAGGAAGCTTATGGGCTTGATAAGGTCAAGACTGGCGAATACAACGCCACAACCGAAGGTAAATCTGGTGCTCTGGCCAATGATCCGGAGACGACTGCGCAGATTCGTCTGTTGGATCCACTGATTACCTCGCCAACGTTCAAGCAACTGCAGCAATCCAAGCAGTATTACACTTTCGCGGATTCTCTGGCCGTAGACAAGTATGAAATCAACGGTCAAAGCCAGGATACTGTGATTGCGGCGCGTGAGCTCAATCTGGAAGGCAACGACAACCGAAATTGGGTCAACGACCATACGGTCTATACACATGGTTACGGTGTTGTCGCTGCATACGGCAACAAGGTGACCAACGATGGCAATCCGGAATTCTTTGAATCCGGCATCCCGACGCAAGGTAAGCTCACCGATACCCAGCATTATGAGCCCCGCATCTATTTCTCGCCCAACTCCCCGGAATATTCGATTGTAGGCTCTCCGAAAGGCACCTCGCCTTGGGAGTTCGATTATCCTCAAGGTTCCACAGGGGCGTCGAATACCTTTAGTGGCGACGGCGGGCCCAAGATCGGCAATATGCTCACCCGTCTCCTTTACGCGATTCGCTTCGGCAGCGACCAGATCTTCTTCTCCGATCGTGTTACGTCCGATTCGCAGATTCTCTATGATCGCAGTCCCCGTGAACGCGTCGCCAAGGTTGCCCCGTATCTTACGCTTGATGGGCGAGTTTATCCGGCGGTGGTCGACGGACGTGTGAAATGGATTGTTGACGGCTATACGACTTCCGCCGCGTATCCTTATTCGCAAACCACTGATCTTGGCATGGCTACTCAGGATTCGACAACTGTCTCCTCGAACACCATTCAAGGACTTAATTCTCAACCGGCTAATTACATTCGTAATTCAGTCAAGGCTACGGTCGATGCCTACGACGGTTCGGTGGATCTCTATACTTGGGACACCGGCGATCCGATTATCAAAGCATGGCAGGAGATCTTCCCGGGGCAATATCATCCGATTTCGGATATTTCCGGTCAGCTGATGAGTCACATGCGTTACCCGGAAAGCCTGTTCAAAGTACAGCGTCAGTTGCTCACCAAGTATCACGTCACCAGGGCAGGTCAGTTCTTCTCAGGCGAGGACTTCTGGCAAACGCCGGTCGATCCGACCGAGTCCCCAGACGCGCAAAACAAAGATGTTTTGCAACCGCCCTACTACCTAACGCTAAAAACGGGAGGTTCCGATCGGCCGCTCTTCTCGTTGACTTCGACTTTCATTCCGGCTGGAAATTCGAAGTCAACGCGTGAGATCCTCACCGGATTCCTGTCCGTGGATTCCGATGCCGGCAGTACCAAGGGCAAGATAGGCCCCAACTATGGAACGTTGCGATTGCAGGAATTGCCCAAGGATGCCAATGTTCCTGGACCAGGCCAGGCGCAGAACAATTTCAATTCCAACGCTGATGTCTCCAAAGAGCTCAATCTGCTTGAATCTGGTTCAACAAAGGTGGTGCGCGGAAACTTGCTTACGCTACCGCTCGGTGGCGGCTTAGTCTATATTGAGCCGGTCTACGTCAAATCCAGTGGAGCCACCAGTTTCCCACTGTTGAAGAAGGTGCTCGTTGCTTTTGGGGATCAGGTAGGCTTTGCGGATACTTTGGATGAGGCGCTTGATCAAGTTTTCGGCGGTGATTCTGGTGCGTCTGCCGGTGATGCCGAAAACAAGGACGGTGCCGCTTCCAACGGTTTGGTCTCAAATGATTCAGCTAAGGACAACAACAAGCAGGGGGCTGCCGGTCAATCTGCAAATGGCCTCGGCGGCGCTGATTTGAAGGATGCATTGAACAAGGCCAGTCAGGCGATGAAGGACTCTGATACCGCCATGAAGAATGGTGATTGGTCCGCTTACGGTAAGGCGCAACAGGAGCTTAACGATCAGCTGAATCGTGCCTTGCAGCTTGAGGGGTAGCAAAAGTAAGTTATGGCAAGATAATGGCGTCATGTGTCGGAGGTATTTGTGTGTCTCTCATATGACGCCATTGCGTTTTATGCAACACGTTTAATGGGTCCAGTAAAAGCGTTCTTAAGATGGTGGGGTAGTGATGATCAGAGTGGCGCTGGATGCTGATTTGCAGGCGATTACTGACATTTATAACGAGGCTGTGATCGCGGGTGGGTCGACCGCCGATCTGACTGCGTGCACTCTTGAGCAACGTCGAAAATGGGTCGAGGCGCATGAGCCGCGCCATGATTTCCCTGTGGTTGTTATGGAAAACGAAAATGGGAAAGTAATTGGTTTTGGTTCTCTTTCTCGTTTTCATTCTCGTGCCGGTTATGACGGTGTGGTGGAACTGAGCTATTACATCACCACCTCCGAGAGGCACCGTGGGCGCGGAACCGAAATGGTTTCATCGCTAATTGCGAAAGCCAGAAAACTTGGCAATCGTAAGGTCGTCGCAGTGATTTTTGCCAAGAACTCCGGTTCCGTAGCTTTGGTGAATCATTTCGGCTTTACGTGTTATGGTGTCTTTCCGCAGGCTTGCTGGGATGGACGAAATTTTTCAGATGTTTCATACTGGTACCTCGATTTGTGATGGAAGTCAACAGGTAAGACTCTTGCAAAACTTGATATTGGTAGGTCGGTCTTGCGTCTGTTGACTTCTATATGATGGACAAGCAGGTAGCCGCAGTTCGGTATATTTCGGCATGCCCGAATGTCGGCACTTTGAAGACAAGGCACGTATGAAAACGGCAGCTTGCCGAGTGAACGGAGAAGTGGAAGGGCAAAGGATGTCATCACAATTCTGGTTGATCGTAGGACTGGGCAACCCGGGAAAAAAGTATGAGGGAACGCGACACAACATGGGATTCATGGTGACAGACGTGTTGCAGGAACGCTGGTCCGTGAGTTTGGGTGACCATAAGGGGCTAGCTCAGTTGGGTAAAGGTTCGATGAATCTGGGCGGCAAAACACTTAAGTTTTTCCTTGCTAAACCGTTGACGTTTATGAATGATTCCGGTAGTGCGGTTTCGTCCATCGCTGCCTACTACGACATTGATCCCGCCCATATCATCGTCATCCATGACGATATGGATCTTGATTTCGGGCGTATCAAGGCCAAGGCCGGAGGCTCTGCAGGCGGGCATAACGGTATTCGTTCAATCGACAAATCGCTCGGCACCAACAAATATTCGCGGGTAAGGATGGGTGTCGGTCATGCAGAACGAGGACCGCGTGCCCACGAGAATACGATCAATTGGGTGCTTGGCGGTTTCTCAGGCCAGCAGCGCAAGGAGTTGGCTGATTTTCTTGCCGATGGCGCCGATGTGGTGGAGGCGGTAATGTTCGATGGTCTTAGTGCGGCGCAGGAGCGGTTTAATGGCCGATGAAGTACAGGACATGTCCGGTTCGCTTTCCGGGTTTTTGGCACGTCTTGATGACGATGAAACGTTTCGTGATTTGCTTGCGGGAGAAATTGAACCACCGGAAGGTCCTAGCGATCGGGCATTGAACATTGGCGCCCCCGATGGGATTCGTCCGGCATTAGCCGCTGCACGTGCGAAGTATTCGTCTGTGGTTGTGATCGTTCCCTCGAGCAGGGAGGCCGAGGAGACCGTCAATTCCATCCGTTCCTGGTATGGTGCGGGTTCCAATGAGGTGTGCCAGCTTGAAGCTTGGGAGACCCTTCCGCATGAGCGCCTTTCGCCGCGTGCAGATACCGTTGCGGGACGCATGGCTGTTTTTCGCAGGCTGTGTCACCCTCAAGAGGGCAGTGCGATGTTTGGTCCCATTCGCATCTTGGTCATGCCGGTTCGGTCGCTTATCCAGCCCGTTGTGGATGGTTTAGGTGAAGTTGAACCGTTAATGTTCGAGGTTGGCAGTGAGATCACGCTGGACGAGATCTCCACACGTCTGGTTGAGAGCGCGTACACTCGTGTCGATCTTGTGGTAAACCGCGGCGAGTTCGCGGTGCGAGGCGGTATCGTCGATGTGTTTCCACCTACTCTGCCTCATCCGGTACGTGTTGAATTCTTCGGCGACGAAATTGAAACAATCAAGCAGTTCCATGCTTCCGATCAGCGTACCTACGGTGATGTCATCGACACTGTTTGGGCCACGCCGTGCCGTGAGCTTCAATTGACTGCAGAGGTTCGCGACCGCGCCAAAACACTTGTCGGGCAAATTCCCAATGCCGATGACATGCTGCAATCCATAGCCGATTCCATTCCTGTGGAAGGCATGGAATCCTTGATTCCCGCGTTGGTCGACAATATGCGGCCCGTGGCTTCGATGATCCCCAAAGATGCCGTTATCATGCTTTCCGATCCGGAAAAGCTGCGTCGTTCCGCTGCGGACCTTGCCAAAACCGCCAACGAGTTTCTGGCCGCGAGCTGGCATGTGGCCGCAAGTGGTCATGGGGCAGGGGCCCCCATTAGTTTCGATCAGGCAAGCTTTCTTGACTTCGATGAGACCATTCGTTCTCTGGAATTCTCAAATCATGAGGTCTGGCGGCTTTCCAGCTTTGGTGTGGATACGAATGCTCCCGGAAACGTCCAACTTCATGCGAAGGCACCGGAGGAATATCGCGGTGATGAACAGCGTGCGACGAGTGGCCTTGAAGGACTTATCGATGATGGCTTTGAAGTTACTGTTACCGCTGCTTCGGAAAGCACGCTCACTCGATTAAGGCGTGCGTTGGCTCAGACGGGCGTGACTCGTTTTGACACTCTGCAATCCCAAGCCATGAATGGTTTTGTTGATGCATACGCCAAATTCGCATTGCTTACCGAACGTGATCTGACCGGCAGGACCAGTGCTGCGAGTACGCGGAAGCGTGCGCGGCGCCGCCATAAAGCCATCGATCTCATGGAACTGAAGACCGGCGATTACATCGTTCATGAGCAGCATGGCATCGGCCAATTCGTGGAGATGCGTCAGCGCACCACCGGTGTTGGTGCCAATCGTGCCACGCGTGAATATCTGGTTATCGAGTATGCCCCGTCCAAACGCAACGCATCGCCGGACAGACTTTTCATTCCGACCGATCAACTCGATCAAGTTTCGAAATACATCGGAGCCGACAAGCCGAAGCTCAACAAACTCGGTGGTTCGGATTGGGCTCAAACTAAGGCCAAAGCACGCAAACATGTCCATGAAATCGCCGACGATCTGGTAAAACTGTATTCCGCTCGCCAGCAGGCCAAGGGCTTTGCCTTCAGTCCCGATACCCCGTGGCAGAAGGAATTGGAGGATGCGTTCCCGTATCAGGAAACTACCGATCAGCTCACTGCCATCGATGAGGTGAAAGATGACATGGAAAAGCCCGTGCCGATGGATCGTCTGATTTGCGGCGACGTCGGTTTTGGTAAAACCGAAATCGCGGTGCGTGCGGCGTTCAAGGCCGTGCAGGACGGTAAACAAGTTGCCGTCCTTGCGCCCACCACGCTGTTGGTTCAACAGCACTACGAGACATTTACCGAACGTTACCAAGGGTTCCCTGTCGATGTGGCTGCAGTAAGTCGTTTCCAGACAAAGAAAGAAATCGACGAGACCCATCAAGGGCTTGAGTCCGGCAAAGTCGATGTGGTTATTGGTACGCACAAACTGTTGAACCCGAAAATCAAATTCAAGGACCTTGGTCTGCTGATCATTGATGAGGAACAACGTTTCGGTGTTGAACACAAGGAAACGTTGAAGGCCTTACGTACCAATATCGATGTGCTTTCGCTTTCGGCCACTCCCATTCCTCGTACCCTTGAGATGGCTGTCACCGGTATCCGTGAGATGTCAACTCTCGCCACCCCTCCCGAGGATCGCCTGCCAGTGCTCACTTATGCGGGTGCATATGAAAACGCGCAGGTGACAGCTGCAATTCGCCGCGAGCTGCTGCGTGGCGGACAGGTCTTTTACGTGCACAACCGTGTCGACGATATCGATAAGGTTTCCTCGCAAATTAAAGAATTGGTGCCAGAGGCGAGAATCGGCGTAGCTCACGGCAAGATGGGGGAGAAGCAGCTCGACAACATCATCCAGGACTTTTGGCGTCGTGATATCGATGTACTCGTGTGCACCACGATTATCGAAACAGGTCTTGATATCAGCAATGCCAATACGCTGATCGTCGATCGGGCTGAGCGCTTCGGCCTGAGCCAGCTCCATCAGTTGCGAGGTCGAGTCGGCCGCGGCCGTGAACGTGCTTATGCCTACTTCCTTTATGATCCTGCCAAGCCTATGACCCAGCAGTCGCATGATCGGTTGGCCACCATAGCCCAGAGCACGGCGCTCGGTTCAGGTTTCGACGTCGCCATGAAGGATTTGGAACTGCGAGGCACTGGCAATCTGCTTGGAGGAGAACAGAGCGGTCATATCGAAGGCGTGGGTTTCGATCTGTATGTGCGCATGGTCTCTCAGGCTGTTGAGCAATACAAGCAGCCCGAACGAAAGGAATCGGTTTCGGTCACCATAGATCTGCCCGTAGAAGCCTCGATTCCGGTCGATTACATCGATTCGGACAAATTGCGTTTGGATGTCTATCGCAAGTTGTCAGCCGCTCGCAGTGAGCAGGACCTCACCGATTTGCGTGAGGAGCTTACCGATCGTTATGGTCCGTTGCCGGAAGAGTTCGGTACGCTGTTTGATGTTGCCCGTCTGCGGGGCAGGGCCCGTGCGCTGGGGATTTCCGAAATTGTTACGCAAGGCAATCGTGTTCGCATCGCGAAAATCGATCTTCCGGAGTCGCTGCAAATGCGTATTTCTCGGATTTATCGCGGCGCGCAGTACCGTTTAGTGACGCATACCCTCTTGATTCCTGCACCTTTCGGTGGCTCCTTCGGTGGAAAGTCGATGAGTAGCACCGAGGTCATGAGCTGGACTGATCAACTGCTCGAAGATTTGGCATGGCGCAATCAACCCCGATAAGGTTGAGTTTCATTGAGGCGTCGGTCCAGTCGTGGTGTTTCGTTCGTAGTTTGCAAGGATTTGGTGGTCGAAGGGTGCAAAGAGTGCCGCGATGGGCTATTTTGTTTGAAAAACGAGGTATGTGCACGCTAACAATTATCGTCGGGTTCCCTCTTGCTACGTCCATCAAAGGCACTAATCTTAGGACTGTTAGTGATAAGTCCAGCTTTAAGGAGTAATTGTGGCAGTAATTGAAAGCGTATATGCCAGTGAAATTCTCGATTCCCGCGGAAACCCGACCGTCAAGGTAGTACTCGACACGGTCGATGGTGCCGAAGGCATCGGCTTAGTTCCCTCCGGCGCTTCGACCGGTGAGGCCGAGGCTTGGGAGCGTCGTGATGGCGACAAGTCCCGTTACATGGGCAAGGGTGTTCTTGAGGCAGTCAAGGCTGTTAACGAGATCATCGCCCCTAAGGTCATCGGCATGGATGCCACCGATCAGCGTGCCCTCGATGAGACCATGATCGAGCTTGACGGCACCGCCAACAAGGGCAAGCTTGGTGCAAACGCCATCCTCGGTGTTTCTCTCGCCGCCATGTACGCCGCTGCAGAGTCCGCGGAATTGCCGCTCTACCGTTACATCGGCGGCACCAATGGCCACATTCTGCCGGTCCCGAACATGAACATCATGAACGGTGGCGCGCACGCTGATTTCGCCACTGACATTCAGGAATATATGATTTCTCCTTATGGCTTCGATACTTACAACGAAGCGCTGCGTGCAGGCACAGAGGTCTATCACACCCTTAAGGGCATCTTGAAGAAGGACGGTCATGACACCGGCCTTGGCGACGAGGGCGGTTTCGCTCCGAAGATGAAGGACAACGAGGATTCCCTTAAGTACATCGTGAAGGCCATCGAGGCTGCAGGTTATGAGCCTGGCCGTCAGATTGGTCTGTGCCTTGATGTCGCGTCTTCCGAGTTCTACAACAAGGACACCAACACCTATCACTTCGATGGTGAGGACCGCGATGCCGATTACATGCTGAATTACTACAAGGAGCTCATCTCCAAGTATCCGCTGGTCTCTATTGAAGATCCGTTCTCCGAAGAGGATTGGCCTGCATGGCAGAAGATCACTGCTGAATTGGGCGATCAGCTTCAGTTCGTCGGCGACGATCTGCTTGTGACCAACCCGAAGCGTCTGCAGAAGGGCATCGACCTTCATGCTGCCAACAGCCTCCTGGTCAAGCTCAACCAGATCGGTACCGTTACTGAGACGCTCGACGCCATCGAGCTCGCTACTGCGAATGGCTTCACCTCCATGGTTTCCCATCGCTCCGGCGAGACCCCGGACACCACCATCTCTGATCTCGCGGTTGCTAAGAATACCCGCCAGATCAAGACTGGTGCTCCTGCCCGCGGCGAGCGTATCGCGAAGTACAATCGCTTGCTCGAGATCGAGGAGGAGCTTGGCTCTACCGCTCAGTACGCCGGCTATTCCGCTTTCAAGGCATGCAAGAAGTACACGAAGTAGTCTTCTCATAGTCTTTTAAGCGTATTTCGCTATAAGCTCTACCCGTCGCGTTCATTCTGTGAAGTCGAATGTGACGGGTATTTTCGTCTTTATGGGCACAGCGAAAACCGAGAGCAAAACCACAAGTAAAAACAAGACCAAGCGACGTGGTTCAGGACCGGTTGCGTTCTTTCTTGCTCTTTTCATTGTTGCGCTTGGTACGATTCAATTGGTGGCGACCTTTCACAGCTATGCCCTCAATCTCGCTCAGCTCAACGGGCTCAAAAGGCAGGAAGCCGCACTCATCGCCAAGAAGCAAAATCTTGAAAACGACATTTCCCGGTGGAATGACGACGCTTATGTCACGGCACAGGCCCGTGAACGGTTGGGCTTCGTTTTTCCTGGTGAACAGGCCATCCATGTCGAACATCCGGAGGCCGTCACGGGGGTCAAGCCCGATTCGGATCAGGGCAAGCGAAACAAGGCAAATTCCGACAAAAAAACTCTTCCGTGGTACAGCGAACTTGCATATGGATTCAAGAAAGCCGATAAACCGGTTAGACAACCCAAGGATGCAGGGGCAACGGTTGTCACACCCAGTGCTTTGGGTGTGCAGTCGGGCGATGGTAGGCAGAGAGATTCGGTAAAAACCAATCAAAATACGTCAGATGGTGAAACCACACGGAGTTCGACTGGCGGCAATATCGTCCCCAGTGGTTCCAATTTGGTATGAATGAAGCCAAACGCTAGTATGCCTGTGTTGCGAGGCAATGAGAATCGGCGCTGATGCTGTCAATGAAGCTGTGAACAACAACGATGGGTAATCGACATGACCAGTGACAAGGAATGAATGTGGACCAAGAGCAATCGTTGAAATCCCTGAACGGGCTTTCTTTGGAACAACAACGGCTATGCGTCGGCAGTGGTGAATACTTGAGGAAGGTGCCGCAGGGCATAGATGCTGATCTTACGGCTGGGGCCAAGCAACTGGTCGATCGAGTTTTGGCAGACAAATTACACGATGATGATGAGTTGATGGTGACCCGGCAGCTTGGGCGGTTCCCTCGCGGTATGGTCGCTGTCGGCGCGAGATGTGTGTGCGGCAGGCCGCTGGCCGTGGTGACTCGCCCCCTGCTGCCCGACGGCACCCCATTCCCGACGACCTGTTATCTCACCAGCCCAGAGGCTGTCAAAGCCGCTTCTCGGGTGGAAGCGGACGGTTCGATGAAAGACTATACAGATTTGGTCGAGCATGATGAGCCGATTCATGAACGATACAACTATGCGCATCAGCTCTATCTCGCGTTTCGTCATGAACTGGCTACTCGACTGGGTGATAGTGAAGAACACATAGAGGGCACCAGTGCCGGCGGCATGCCTGTGCGCGTCAAATGTTTGCACGCCCTTATCGCGCAAACGTTGGTGATGGGCGAAGGAGTGAACCCGATAGGCGACATGGTGATGGATCGCATCTCAAAAGAGTTTGATCCGTTGGTCTGTCGTTGTACCACTGAAATGGAATAATCCCAGAGCTGGAACACAATGAATGGATGCTGGATGGTGTTGTTATGAGTGAGGCAAACAAGAACGAAGTGACGATTGCCGGAATCGACTGCGGCACCAATTCCATCCGGCTAAAGATCTCCAAAGTTCGTGCCGACGGTACCGTTGAAGATGTCGTACCGCGCATGCTGCGTGTCATCAGACTTGGCCAGGACGTTGACAAGACCCATCGTTTCGCTGATGAGGCGCTTGAACGTGCGTATGCGGCAGCGCACGATTTCGCGAAGATACTGAAGGAACATCCGGTTGACGGCATACGTTTCGTTGCGACTTCGGCTACCAGGGATGCCGAAAATCGTAAGGAATTCGAAGACAACATTGAATCGATACTTTCAGTACGCCCCGAGGTTATCGCAGGTACCGAAGAAGCCGCTTTGAGCTTTTTGGGCGCCACCGGCAGCGTCTCCCGTGCAGGACTTGAGGCGCCGTATATCGTAATTGATTTGGGTGGAGGTTCGACTGAACTCGTACTGGGCGGAGACGGGGAATCTGCACCCATAACCGCAGTGCAGGCGGCATACTCGATGGATATCGGCTCGGTGCGCATGACGGAACGCCATTTGCGTCACGATCCGCCGACCCTAGACGAAATCGCCGAAGCCAGCAAAGATATTGATCGTTATCTAGACGAAGCGTTGGAACACGTTCGCGTTGGACGTGCCCGCACGATCATCGGTGTGTCAGGAAGTGTCACAACAATGACCGCACTGGTTCTAGGCCTTAAGGAATACGATCATCGTTCGGTTGACGGTGTGCGTGTCGCATATCATGATGTTTTCGAGGTTGACGATCGTTTCCTCAACATGACCCGTGCCGAACGGACCGCGTACAAAATCATTCATCCTGGCCGTGTCGATGTGGTCGGCGGAGGGGCGCTTATCTGGAACCGCGTCCTCGCACGTATTTCCCACGAGGTGCAAGAAGACCACGGTCAGATTATCGACTCGTACGTTTCCAGTGACCACGGCCTTTTGGATGGTATTGTTCTTGATTACGGCAAGAGGTTGCTGCAACCGTGAATGCTGTGCCGGCACGGTCTCGGTCACCTCTCATCAGGTCATCAAGTAGAGCCGGTGTGACATAATATCGGCTGTCGGTATTTGCCGATATGCCCCTGTGGCGGAATTGGTAGACGCAGCTGACTTAAAATCAGCCGCCATTGGCTTGTGGGTTCGAGTCCCACCGGGGGTACTTTCTGCAATTTTACAAACCTTATTGGCATTGGGGTAAGGTCATACTGATCATTGGTTTTCTGCGTTTAGCATGGCTGCCGTGCTGTTGTGCAATCGATGGAGATTGTCGTGAATAAGCCTGAATCAGTTCAAAACTTGGTGATTGTAGTAAGAAAGTTGCACTCTTTCAGTACAATGGTGCTGATTCATCCCAATGCAAAGGCGGTATACGAATGGCTGAAAAACCCCAACCCAAACCGGTGCGGGGAGCGACGACTCGCGGTGGTGCGATGATTGTTGTTTCCCTGATGGCCGGCTACTCTATCGTTTACATGGACAAGAGCATGATTTCGCTGGCTATCATGCCCATCGGTAAACAGTTTGGCTTCAACACAGTTCAAACCGGTTTGATTATGTCGTTCTTCTTCCTGGGATATGCGCTCATGCAGATTCCTTGCGGCTGGCTGGCCGATAAAATCGGCGCCAAGAAAGTACTGGTTGGTTCTCTTGCCTTTATCGCCGTTTTTGCTTTTTTCTTCGGCGCGATGGGGGGCCTTGTCCTGTTCATCGCTATGCGATTCTTTATGGGTTTTGGGCACGGCGGCTATCCGCCAAGCGTCACCAAGTCGATTGCTGAGAATTTCCCGCAAAAGAAGCGTACCTTCGTTCAATCCCTGATTCTTTCCACTTCAGGTATCGGCGGTATCCTCGCTTTTACTCTTGGTGGTGCACTGATCGACATGAACTGGCGTATGGCCTACGCAGTGTTGGGATCTCTGTATCTGGTTGCGGTCATTCTCATCTGGTTCTTCGTTCCCTCTCATGGTGGAAACGCCCAATCGCAGCAGAAGGTAGAGGCTGGGGCTGCTGCCGGAGACCTTGCGGCCGCAGCGGACGCTCCCAAGGTAGGCTTCAAGGATGTCCTGAAGAACCGCAATGTCGTTGTTTTGTTCATCGCAATGGTGTTCATCAACATCATGCTTTACGGTCAGATGTCTTGGATGCCGACCTATATCAAGAACACGTTCCAACTGTCTACTTCGCAGACCGGCTTGCTTTTGGCATTCAATTCCATCTTCACCATGCTTTCTACCATCTTCTCCGGTTCTTTGCTCTCTAAGCTGTTCCTGGGTCGTGAGCGTATAGCCATTATTGGCGCTTCGTTGCTTACCTCTGTGATTATTGTGGCTTTCACCCTGTTCGGCAAGAACAGTCTCGTGCTCTCCATGATTTTGCTGGCGTTGATGAGCCTTGTCGCCATGTTTGCTTTCACCGGAATCTTCACCTGGCCGCACAAGATCATGAACCCAAAGATTATCGGTTCTTCCATTGCGGTCATCAACACCGGCGGCACCATCGGCGGCTTCCTTGCTCCCACCATTCTCGGAAACATGGTCAAGGCCTCCGGCGGTTCTTTCACCAGCGCCTTCATGTTCCTTGCTTTGATGACGTTGTTGTGTGCTGTGGTCGTTCTCTTTGTCAAGCCGAAGTCTCAGGCTGCCACGAAGTAGTGTGACGGAGGCATCGCGGCCTTCATAATCGGTTAAGGATAGGTTGTGGCCCGGGACGTTAGTGCGTCACCTGGCCACAACCTTATTGTAGACGGTGTTGTTTCCGGGTCCGAGCCATGTTACGTTCTATGATCTTTGCTGGAAGTCAACAAATGAGTGTGAGAACCGTCGTTGCTTGAGGTGCCGGTTTGTAGTGTGCTCGCGGATGTTCTCGCACCATGAAATGTGTTTCATCAAACCGGATAGAATAGAGACATGTTCAGCATTCTCGATATGTTCAAGGTCGGTGTGGGGCCCAGTTCCTCGCATACGGTGGGACCGATGGTAGCGGCGTCCAATTTCGTTACTTCCTTGGATGAACGTGGGCTTTTAGACCGAGTATCACGAGTGAAGAGCACCTTGTATGGTTCTCTGTCGATGACCGGTTTGGGGCATGGTACCGATCGTGCCACGGTTGCGGGATTGGAAGGCAACAACCCCGCAACGGTCAATACCGATTACCTGTCCAACATCAAGCAGGAATGTGAGAACAGGGGGACCTTGAGTCTCGGAGGCAAACACACGATTCAGTTTGACTACGGCCGAGATGTAATCTTTGACCAGTGGAAGATGCTTGCGGCACATCCTAACGGCATGCGCTTTGAAGTATTCGATGACAATGACGAGGAAATAGACGAGCAAGTCTGGTATTCCGTAGGTGGCGGGTTTGTTCGCCAAGGGCATTCTGAAGATCTGATGATCGGCATTCATGAAAAGGCGCCCGAAGTCAGTACGTTTGCCGGAGAGACCAAGACTGACGACGGCGACGATTTTCCGCCAGAGGCACCGTATCCATTTTCTAGCGGTAGCGAATTGCTGGAAATATGCGAACGTGAAGGTAAGAGCATTTACGAGATAGCATGGGCGAATGAAACCGCCATACGCTCACCTCAGGAGGTTAGGGAGAGGCTTCTCGAGACCTGGCGTCGCATGGATGAATGTGTGAAGAACGGCTGCACAAGTACTCAGACCACGTTGCCTGGCGGACTGGAAGTGCCACGGCGTGCACCGAAAATCTATCGCGAGCTTTCGGGCAACTCCGACATTTTTTCACGCGACACGCGTCGTCCTGCATCCATCCTCGAGTCTTCGGAGTGCACTTGGGTTGATCTCTTTGCGCTTGCAGTGAATGAGGAAAATGCCGGGGGAGGACGCATCGTGACTGCTCCAACCAACGGTTCTGCCGGTGTTATCCCCGCGGTGCTTGAATATTATTGGCATTTTGCTGGTTCAGCTGACGAGGACGGAATTGTCCGATTCCTTTTAGCTGCTGGCGCTGTCGGTTATCTGATCAAGCGAAATGCGTCTATATCCGGTGCTGAGGTAGGCTGTCAGGGAGAAGTTGGCTCTGCGGCTTCCATGGCGGCAGCAGGTCTGTGTGAGGTTATGCAAGGTAGTCCACGACAGGTAGAGAACGCGGCGGAAGTGGCGATGGAACATCACCTAGGCTTGACCTGCGACCCGGTGGCAGGGCTTGTACAGATTCCTTGTATCGAACGCAATGCGATGGCCGCCAACACTGCGGTCAATGCGGTTCGCATGGCCTTGCTCGGCAATGGTCAGCACATGGTCAGTCTCGATCAGGTCATCAAGACTATGAAAGAGACGGGCGCTGACATGATGTCGAAGTACAAAGAGACTTCCGAAGGTGGCCTGGCGGTTAACGTCGTGGAATGCTGACGACTCATCCTGAAGATGAAAATCTAAAGAGTTGCGGGATTTTATGTTGAAATCGATTTTCGACGTGGATTTCGTTTGCTCCGATTATCCCTAGCCGTTCAGGCTGTATCGGTGATATCCTAGAGAAGTTGCAAAAACAAGGAGGCGTACGCATGACTACGAATATGCCCGAGGTAAATGTTGAATTTGGGGCAAAACCTGTTATTGAATTCCCTGATACCCCAGCTCCATCCGGACTTAAAGCGGTCGAATTGATTGAGGGCGACGGTCCTATGGTTCGCGCAGGCGATACCGTCACGGTTAATTATCATGGCGTGATATGGGGTAAGGATGAGCCGTTCGATTCCAGTTTCGATCGTCATCAGCCTGCCAGTTTCGGTATTGGTGTTGGACAAGTCATTAAAGGTTGGGATCGAACGGTTCCGGGTCATAATGTTGGATCGCGTCTGGTGATTTCCATCCCTCCGGAATACGGATATGGTCGTGGTGGAATGCCGCAAGCCGGTATCGGTGGCGATGATACCCTTGTGTTTGTGGTTGACATCATTTCGACACATTGAGGTTCGGATATCAGATCATGCAGCCGGCTTTGCGTCGGTTTGCTAGTTATGCATGGTTGCTGAAGTCAAGGGCAATCATGCAAGAATAAGGAGACAACTATGGCAGAGGAAGAGAAGGCTGTTCTGCTGACGCAGGAAGCGTACGACAAACTCCAGAGCGAGCTGGAATATCGACAAGGAAGCTACCGTGAAGAGATTATCCAGCGTATTGCGACTGCACGTGCTGAAGGCGACCTTTCCGAGAATGGCGGATATCAGGCTGCCCGTGAAGAGCAAGGCAAAAATGAGGGTCGCATCAACGAGCTCACAGTTAAGCTGCGCAATGCGAAGATTTTGAAGGCTCCTGCAGCGGGAACCGTAGGTAACGGTTCCTTGGTAACTGTGGAGCTTGACGGCGAGGAAGTCCAGTATGTGCTTGGCTCGCGTGACATCGCCGTTGCGACCGATTATGACGTTATCAGCCCGGAATCGCCCATTGGCGCGGCCATCATGGGAGCCAAGAGCGGAGATGAAGTCTCCTACACGGTTCCCAGTGGTGCTGAGATTACCGTGAAGATCAAAGCAGCCGAGCCGTTGCAATAGGTCATTCAGCGGTTGTCTTTAGCTTATGGATGTTAAAAGGGTCTGAATCCAGGTATTTGCAGGATTCGGGCCCATTTTTTGCGGTAGAAGAACACGAAAGTCAACGTGGCTCGGGCAACGATTGCGAGGGTGATTGTTCGAAGTGCTAACATTTGCAGGGTTCACTCTCTTATGTTATTCGTTGTCCTGCAGATGCGACTCAACGTCAAGGAACGGTGTCTCACGGGTTTAAGAGCCTTTGTGGCTTGTCTCACACGCTGGGATTACAGCTCGACACTCCTCTGGAATGACTCATAGTATCATTGGGGCATGGCTGATTTTGATGGTATTCTTGAGGCGCAATCCGATTTCGATGCATGCGACCGTGAATGGTTGCATTTACTGGTGGCGGACTGGCAGGTCATTGCAGATTTGAGTTTTGCGGACCTTCTGTTGGTGCTTCGTCGCGATGATGGCAAATATATCGTTGCCGAACAATGCCGTCCCTCGACGGTAATGACGATGCGCAGCGATGATGCGGTTGGCGATGAAATGCCTGAAAACCTGGTTGATGAGATTGATGCCGCTATGCACTCCGAAGGAGTGCTGCATACAACAAGGTTACATAAAATTGGTAAATTGAATGTGTGCAATGTCTATGCGCCGGTACGTTGTGGTAACAAAACGCTTGGTGTGGTGGTGCGCGAGACCAATATGACCACCAGGGAATCGAATGGTCGCTATGAATCCGAAAGCATCAATGCAGGTAAGAAGCTCTTTGAAATGATTCCCCGTGGCCAGTTTCCGTATGATGAGGTGATTATGAGCCAGCGGCACAACGCCAGGGTCTCCGACGGCTTCATCAATCTAGGCGCCGATGGCATCGTGCAGTATGCAGCTCCCAATGCGATTAGTTGTTTCCGTAGGTTGGGCGCCATAACGGTGATGGAAGGGCATTATCTCAGCGAGATAGGGACTCAGCTGCTCCATCCTAAGGATCCGGTTGCCGATGGCTTGCCCTTGGTGCTCAGTGGCAAGGCAGCGGCCGACTGCGAGCTCGATGCCAATAATTCCATGATTTCCATGCGTGCATTGCCTCTATATGACGAGACGAGTCGGATCGGCGCTATCGTGCTGTGCCGTGATGTGACTGAATTGCGTCGTCGTGAGCAGGAATTGCAGACCAAGGATGCCACGATTTCCGAAATCCATCACAGGGTGAAGAACAATTTGCAAACGGTATCGGCATTGCTTCGTTTGCAGACACGTAAGACCAAATCGCAGGAGGTCAAGACCGAGCTTAAAGAGGCACAGCGTCGTATTCAGACCATCGCCACTGTTCATGAAGGACTGAGCCAGACCGTCGATGAAATTGTTGACTTTGACGCCGTTATTTCCAGCCTGCTCAAAATGAGCGTGGATTTGGCGACTTTGGAAGACCAGCATATCAATATTCGTTATATCGGTAAGTTCGGTATGATGCCGGCACAGGATGCCACTCCGCTTTCCTTGGTGTTGACGGAGCTGATTACCAATGCTGTCGAGCATGGTTTCACGGGGTGCAAGGAAGGCAACATCACTATTTCCGTCGGTCGTAGTGGTACTCGTTTGAACGTGGTGGTTGAGGATGACGGTTCAGGACTTGCCGATGAAGAGGACAACGGCATGGCGCGTTCATCGGGTTCTGGTTTGGGCACCCAGATTATCAATACGTTCGTTACCAATGACTTCAACGGAACCGTACGTTGGAAAGATCGTCGCGGGGGAGGCACCAAGGTCATTCTCGACATCAATCTGCGTGCGGCATAGAAAGTGCAAGTTAATTAGGCATCCGATTCGTTCTGGGACCAGATGCTTACTGATGGAAAAGCGAATGCCCTTCCCGACTGTCAAATCCGGAAAGGGCATTCGTCGTCAATAAGTAATTTCATGATGAGGAACGGTTATTCGATTCCTCAAAGCGCAGTTTCTTCAGACTTGCATCTGCATGTTTTGAGAGCGGCGTGCACGCATGGCGCGACGCTTAAGAGCACGGCGCTCATCCTCGCTCAGTCCGCCCCACACCCCATAGTCCTGATTGGTGTCAAGAGCACATTTCAGGCAGGCATCGATGGCTTGGCATGTCCGGCAGATGGCTTTGGCTTCCTCAATTTGTTGGTAAGCGGCACCAGTATTCCCCACGGGGAAGAAAAGTTCCGGATCCTTGTCACGGCAGGCTGCCTTGGCTCGCCAATCAAAAGCATTACTCATAGAAGCAAACGACCTTCCTGTTGTTAGCACTAAATTCCCATCCCTAGATAACCACGAAATAGTTCTTTTTTCAAGCCTTTTAGCAGAAAAACAGAAAAATCTTTGTCTTCGATACACAGTTTTGCTTATTGTCGATTGATGCTGGTTATTTTGGCTTGATACATATTCTGTAGAGTCTGGTTGAATGGAACTATTGCGAAACAGATTCCGAAAGTGTGCCGACCGATCCGGGTTTATGTGTGCCTGCAGCCAGTTGGTTAAACAATTCGAGGTTCTTCGAGTCGTCCAGAAGCACAGTGGACCCGACTCCGCGAACAAGGTGGTTGGGGTCGCTCCAATAGACTGATCCGGAGATGCCCTGCTTTCCGGTGGCATTTTTGAATGCAGTTGCCATGGAAAGCAATGTCGCCGGATTTGTTTTATTGTCGACTTCAATCGAGGAAAGGGCAGCTTTGGCAACTTTTTGAACAGAGCTCGGTTTTTTGAGTGTATCTGCTGAACCCGCTTTGCTCATGATAGCTCCGATGACCTGGCGTTGGCGTTCAGCGCGGCCAAAATCGCCCTTGGGGTCTGAGTAGCGCATGCGTGAGAATGCGAGTGCAGTGTCTCCGTCAACGGTATGGCAGCCAGACTGCCAGTTGAGGCCCGATCGCCAGTCGTTCACATTGTTATCGTAGCAAAGATTGACTCCGCCAAGGGCATCGACCACTTTGGTCAGACCATTGAACTTGATTTCGGCAACGTGATTGATTTTTTTACCGGTTATTCCCTCTACCTCGCGAGTGAGAGCTTTTTTCCCTTGCATCTGAGCCACTGCGTTAATTTTCATATTTACGTTGCCCATCTTAATGAGTGAATCTCGTGGAATCGAGATGAGGGAAGAACTGCCGTGGGCTGGTTTGGTCAGGACCAGGATTGTGTCTGTGCGGGCCCCAGGGGTGTCCTGAGTGGTGCCCCCTATGCCGGAATCGTCACGTTCATCCGAACCTAGAATCAGCCACGATGTACCGTCGGTGGAGGTTTTGTCGGTCAACCAGTCAGCTTTATCCAACTGTGAATTGGCCCAGTTCCAGCATCCGAACAGTGTCAGGATGATAACCATGAGAATAGCCATTAAGACGGTGCGAGCCCAATGACGTTTGGGGTGCGTTTTGCTGCTTGAATTGCCGGACCGGGAATTGTCGCCACGTCCAGAGGCGCTAACCACAGGTTTCGCGATGTGGTTCGCTTGCGTGCGTGATGAGGAAGGCGCTTGTGCAGGTGAGGCAATTCGTGATGAGCCACCGGACTGACGAGGCGTGCGCATTTGATTTGCAGGTACAGCCGATTGAATCGGTTGTGGTTGTCCTGTTGTTGTACGCACGCGAGTACGGCTTGTTGGGAATGTCGGTGGTATTTGTTGCTGTGACCTTTTGGCGGTGGGCATAACTCCGGTGTCCGGACGTTTGCGTTCCCCGGAGGGCACGAAGCTTGGCGGATTGCCTTGGGTGTCGTATTCTTCCGACTGCTTGGCCATGTATTCCCCCTGCTCGCTCGATTCTCTAGTACGTTTTACACGTGAGATTGCACTCCAGAGGGACGCTCACCCTACTTCTGCGCAGGAACCGCACATACTGTGGCATTGAGGTACTGGTTGGCCACACCCGTATACTGCCCTGTCTTGGGATCGCGGATCATTCCGTTCTTCTTATCAACGGTTCCGCCGCTCACTGGATCGATCAGAGTGCCGTTTGCAGTAGTGATAAGACCGGTGTTCGGATCGGGTGTGCCTTGCTGGCTGTTGTTCTCGCCGGTACCTTGGCTCTGCGTCGGATTCTGGCTGTTCGAATTCTGGCTGTTCGGATTCTGGCTGTTCGAATTCGAGCCTTGCTTTTCGCTGGAGTTGTTCTGCTCAGACATGTCTTCCTGGGTCAGAGGCCTGTACTCGCGCAATGTATCCCACGTTTCATGAGCGCTGCTGTCCCATACCACACGGTTCTGAGGATCGCTCGGTGCGGGAACGACTGAAATGGTGCGTGCATACATATGGTCGCTCTTGATGCCGTGCAGACTTACGGCAAGTCCCACCAGAGTGGTTGCGCTTGCAAGGCCGGAGGAAATGTTGAGTGATTTGAGCGCTGCATCGGCCAATCGATACAGCTTAGGGCTGTCGGTCAGAAGATTTTTCGACAACGTCTCGGTCATTATTTGCTTGACCAGATACTGTTGACGCGCAGCCCTCATCATATCGCTGCCGTCGGTGCCGATGCCATGACGCATACGTGCGTATTCGGTGGCCTGGGTGCCATCGAGATGCTGGAGGCCCTGTTTGAGGTCAAGGCCAGTGTATCCATCCTTCACATCGGTCGGCAGGCATACATTGACGCCACCAATGGCGTTGATCATGCCTTGAAGCCCTTGGAAATCGACCACGATGAAATGCTCGAGCTTAAGCCCGGTCAAGGCATTGACGGCGTTCATGGTGCAGCTTGCCGCGCTTGAGAGATCACCACCGACATTCCAGCCTGTGGCAAAGATGGAGTTGAACATCACATTGTGACGTGCAGGCACGGTTCCTTTGGTGGTTTGGCAACTGGGCGCATCCACCAAAGAATCTCGTGGGATGGAGACTATATTGATGTAGGAACGGTCAGCGCTGATCTGCACCACCATGGTGGTGTCGGCGTTGTGCTCTCCCTTGTCGGAAGTCCCGCCGAGGGCGGCGTTGCTTTTGCCGTCGCGGGTGTCTTGTCCCAGAACCAAAAACTGAATAGGCTTGCCTTCGTTGGGGTCGACAATCTTCTCTTTTTCGCCGCCGGGCTGAGTAATGACATCGATGATTTTGGGAGCTTGTATTAATGCGTACGTGCCTGCACCGACAGCCGTAGAAACGAAAGTGAAAATGCCGATTATAATCATGACGATGGCGCTGCGAAGCTTATGGCTCGCAGTAAAGGCACTGCCGTGCAAGGGTCTGGGAGCATTCAGCCCACCGAAATTGGGTATAGGGCGGTCCTTGATACGGTGAGAAGCCATATCCAGCCTTTCTGCTTATCTGAGCGACGAGTCGGATTGCCGCAAGATTGCCATCAGTTTTCTAAGAGGCATTGTATGCCCTATGGCTGAATTATTCCTGTGTCGAAGATAGCAGACGGGTTTTGACCTTTCGCTTTATGCCAAGTCAGGAAAGTACGTCTATAGTCCGGCTAGCGAGACCTTCGTCTACACTGGTGAACATGAGTTCCAACGCGAGTGTCGATATTCAGCGTATCGTGGCCGGTGAGGTAAGTAGAAGACCCCGTCAGGCCCAGCAAACCATAGATCGAACCATAGCCGCAATCATCAGTGTGGAAAAGGACGTCCGTTTCTTTTCCGCTACTCTTCGTTCTTTGCTGGCGCAGAAACTGTTGCCCGGCACGATCGTGATCGCGGATTGTACTGGCGGCACCTCTCAACCTATGCGTACCGGTTTTCCTGTTTCTCGTTCCTCTGAGTCGGTGACGGTTGAGGTTGGTCGTGTCACGCAGGAAGCGTCCGAACGCGTTGATGTCCAGTTGGTCCGTGCCTCTGGGGCGGCTTCTTTTTCTGATGCCGTGGATAAAGCTCTGGAATATGCCAGCCTTCCAGCGTCAGTGCGTGCGCTGTGGCTGTTGCATGATGATTCGCGCCCCGTGGGGAGCAACTGCTTGGAAACACTGGTCGAAGCATGGCGCAACACTCCTACTGTTTCTCTTATAGGCGCCAAGCAACTGGATTGGTCCGGTTCCGCCTTGCATAGTGTGGGCGCTTATGCCGGCAGGCATCGTTTGGAAACCCTTGTCGTCGACGGCGAGCCCGATCAGGAGCAGTATGACGGTCGCGGGGATGTCTTTGCGGTTTCGCTGGCCGGTGCGTTGCTCCCATTGCAAACCATTAAGGAAATCGGCAACGTTAATAAGTGGTTTGGCACGTTTTCTGAAGGGGCAGATTTTTCGCGGCGCATCTCGCAGTCCGGCGGACGCGTCATCGTAGTGCCGCAGGCACGTATCGCACACCGTAGAGCTCGTTTTGAGGGTGTGAGGACAAGAGGCGGTGAGCCGGTGGATGAAGAAACCCCCATGGATGTCGTCGCTCCGGTCCTCGATGCGGGGCAGAAATACTATTACACGGATACGAGAGTGCCCTTCTGGCCTCTGATTTGGTTGGCCAGTCTGTTTCGTGCACTATGGGATGCCGTTGGTGCCCTGATATCCAAGGATCCATGGCGTGCCTGGTGCGCACTGTGTCTGCCCTGGCGGGCACTTTCCGATTTTCCTCAAATGGTTCGTGCCCGTTCCCGGCAGCATTCACGGCGAGGCGCGGCATGGAATACGATTGTCGCTGATCGTGCACAGATTGCTCAATGGCATAAGCGGTGCAATGCTTTCGAAAGCCAAAGAAACACTGTTTTGCTTGGGCCCCTGGCGAAAAGCCATCTGCGCTCGCGTGCCGTTCGTCGTTTTGGAGCAGCAGCGCTTATGGCGGTGGTTGCTTTCGCTGTGGTTGTGGCTCTTAATTGGCGAGCGTTCGGTAAGGTGTGGGGAGGGGCAAGCATTTATTCATCGCTGCTGCTACCGAGCGCAGTAGATTTTACAACGCTGCTCTCGTCGGCTACCACTCCCTGGGCTTTTGGTATCGGTGTCGGTGTGGCCGCCCCACCGGCGCCGTGGTTGATGGTCTGGTTGGCGGCATCGGTGCTTACTCTAGGACACCCTGTGGTTGCCTTGTCCATGATGTTTTTCTTGGCTGCACCCGCAATGGCTTTAGCATTCTGGGCATTGGCGGGCGTATTCACCCGTTCCGATCCCGTTCGTGTTGTCGTCGGTCTGTTGTGGGTGGCCGTGGGATTGGCGTTTGGTGTGTTCGGTGATGCCAATCTTCCCATGCTGATGGTTATGGTATTCCTCCCAGCGGCGTTCGCCTTCACGTTCAGGGCTTTGGGGTTGTACAACACGGAGGATTTGGTTCGGCCGCATTCTTCTGTTCAGGCGGTTGCATGTGCCGCTCTGTGCTTCGCCATCGTCACGGCTTGCGAACCGCAGTTGCTGCTTGCCTTGATGGTCTGCCTGATATTTTTCCTGTTTGTGGTGCGTTCTCATCGTACGATGCTCTTGCTTATTCCGCTGCCCAGTCTCGCTGTCCTTGCCCCGACAATCGTCGATGCGGTTCGTTGCGGCACGCAAGGGGTGTGGCGGCAACTATTCGCGGACGTGCTTGTTCCGCAATCGTCTTCGACTGTATCTTCGCTTTCGTTCTTGCAAGTGATGCTTCGAGCTTTTGGTCTTCCGAAAGAATCGGATATGGCGATGCAGTCCTTCGGGCAGTGGGGTCCTGAGCTTATAGCGGTGCTGATTGTGTTTGGCACATTGGCGGTGTTTGCAGTAGTCTCCTTGCTGCTGCCCTTCGCGCTTCGGGCGTCAAGGATTATGTGGGTCGTCGCTCTTGTCGGCTTCGTGTCCGCTTTGGCTGCTTGCCGCATCGGTGTCGCCGTCCAGGGCACGACGACCTATGCAGGGTCGGTGCTTCCCGGCATTGCTTTGGCTTTTATGGCGTTGCTTGCTTGCTCTTGTATCGTGGCAGGTGGCGCTGTAAAACGTTTCGTTCCTTTGCGTGTCTCGGCAAGTGACGAAGAACTTTCGGAAGATGAGACCAAAAATGGTTCCAAAATGCGCGGCGCAGCGGTGAAAACCGGCCGAGCGGCCTTGGTTGTGCTTTTGGCTCTCATTACGGTTGTTGCGGGTGCTTTTGGCATTAGACATCGAGACAACAATCTCGGTGTCAGCGAAGGTGGATTGCCGATGGTGACTACGGACTATCTGCAAAACAAAGGCGATCGTCGGGTGCTTGCTCTTGAAGCCATCTCGCCGAACAGTATCGAGTATTCGGTGATGCGTTCGCGCCGAGGTGATCTGGTCGATGCATCGCCGTCTTGGAAAGCGCGGCAGGTTTCGGGAAACAACGATGTGGCAACCGATTTGCTGGCAAAGGCAAGTACAGAGTTGTTGGCCAACGGTGGCGACGACGCCATAGACTCTATAGCCAAGCTGGGGTTTGGTGGCATCTACGTCTCGACCGACTCTTCTATGGCGGACAAGGACTCCACATTGCGTCTGATCAGCAACATCAATGCCAGTGACGGTGTCCAGTCACTGGTTACCAACTCATCTGGCACTTATTACCGTTTGACGAAGATCGATGAATCCGAGCAGGGCGTCTCGAGTCAGGCAGAGGAAGAAGCCCGCAACGGCGGTTGGAGAAAGGCATGGCTGTTCTCTTTGTTCGTTGTTGTCGTGATTTATATGTTGGTGGCGATACCTAGGACACGGAAGTATAGTCAGGAACAGGCATGAAAGATATGCAAAACACTATGAACGATGGTATCGGAAGCAACAACAACGGACCTGCGCTTCCACCGAATCCTGAAGCTGCGAGGCGAACGGTTCCTTCCGATGTGGATAATGGAAGAAATTCTGTCAAGGTAGTAAAAGAGCAAGGGAAACACGCATTACACAATGTCGATGGTTCGCAATCATTGGATGAACCCAACGTCCACCCTGGTTTAGCGATTCGTGCTGCTTTGGGCATGATTACCATACTGCTTCTTGTCCTGATGGCGGTGGTCTTATTGCTCCCGATACCAAGTTGGCTGGCCGATCCTGCCAATGGAGGTTTGGGCGTTGCCTCAAGGCAGGTCAGCCAGACGGATTTGACGTATTACTGTCCCTCCCGAATGGCTCTTTCGGATAGTGAAAAATATGGCGACAGTGCTTTCCAGCAAAGCGAGGGTGATATTGCTTCGTCGGCAAGGTTTGCGGCATTTGGTTCGGTTTATCAGGCAACGGTGGGTACGGTCGGTGCTGGCAGCGAAGCCGACAGCAAGACGTTGACCGGGGATGATTCGGTTAACGGCGCTGGTGTCAAGACTTATTCCGGTTCTGTAGACAAAGGGTCAAACGCTTTCGAAGCGCGTCTGTTAAAGGCGAAATCCGGTACCGGTGCGGCCGCTTCGGTGGCCTCTTGGGCTAGTGTAGGCGATTTGAAGGGATTGTCTGCTTCGACTTGTGTGACACCGTCCCTGGAACAGGACTTTCTGCTTGGTCCCACCACCACGGGATCCACACAACAGTTGTCCGTGGCCAATTTCTCCGGCAAACCCACATCATTGGAAATTCGTATATGGAGTACTAAGCATGGCTCTCCATTGCAGCTTTCAACAGGTAATGTGCTCAATGTCGGCGCTCATGCGGAGGCCACACAAGAGCTGTCTGCGGCAGCGCCTGGAAACGAGGCTTTGTTCGTCACAGTCAAAAGCAAGGAGACCCCGATCGCCGCTGTTGTGCGCAATATAGAACTTGACGGGTTGTCTGCAAAAGGTTCCGATTATGTAGCTCCTCTGATGCCGTCAGCGAAACGGCAATATCTTCCGGGTATATCTGCTGATGACGAAGTGAAATTGATGGCTCGCAGTGCACGTTCCACGGATCTCACTCTTTCCTGGGTGGATGACCAGGGAGACGCTCGGGCGAAAACCGAGCATCTTGATGCCGGTAAAGTGAGCATTGTGGAGTTGGGCAAGGCCCCTCAAAATGTCAGTGGCTTGCGGACCGAGGCAGATGAATCCGTTGACGTTGCGGCGAAGGTTGTCAGAAGCTCGCAATCAGATACTGATTTCACCTACGTGGACTCCGCGGGCGCCTTTGCTGAGTCGGCGATCGTGCAGCCTGATCACACCGATGGGACACTTTCTTTGCTCAATACCTCTAGTGAGTCCGCCAAGGCTGCGTTGCGAGGATACGACGCGTCTGGCAATCCAGTCGGAGACAAAGACATCGATGTCCCCGCCAATGCTGGACTCAACATAGATGCTAAGGATGTTGGTGCTGACGCAGTGATGTACACCCTCAAGGGGGATAAGCGTATCGTCATGGGAATGCGTCTTAAGCTTCAATCCGGTGACGATGAATTATCTTCTGTTGCGACTGCGTACCTGTCCGCTTCGGGCCTTGAACCGCAGAGCAGAAAGGTGTGGGTTCAGCAGGATGCAGGTATCGTACATTAAGTGAGGGGATCGTACGTAGAAGGAATTTTAATGAGGCGTTACGATTCAGTGCCGGACCAATCCGGGTCGATTTCCTCGGGTCGACGGCCGTACAACTCTGCGATTCGTGCCACTAAAGCATCGCGAATCGCCCATTCCAACTCCTGCTTGGTTGAATGGTGCATTTGCATCGGCAAGCGATAGAGTACAATGCGGGCCGGTACACCGTGGCTTGTCGTATAGCATTGCGAGGTCACGTTGGGTCTGGATTCCCACGGCGCAGGAGTGGATGGAGGAACGTCTTCAACCGCGAACTGGACTGGTCGTATTAGTTCGGGCCAAGCTGCCAGAAGGCGACGGATCTGAGATGAAACCATATCGTCGAACATGCCGCTTCGGGTACGATAGCGAGGCAGTCGTGTGCCGAACATCGGCGTTCTTGAGCCACGGCCGTGGCGATTACGATAGGTATGGGATTGCCAAGGTGATCGCAACATATCTTCATGGTAAGGCTGGGCGTGGGCATTATTGTGTATGACATGATTTGGATGATTCCACATCTGCACTATATTCGTAGATTGGATATTTGTGTTGAATGCATATCATAAAGGTATATTCGTGTTGAATATTCGGCAAAGTTCGTCGTACCATGAAGACAAAGCGTGCGGTTGATTCTCATACGAGAGCTTGAATGGAGGTATTGATGAGCGCACAGACGAATTTGGTGATACCGATGTGGCGGGACTGCGACCTTTTCGATGTTGCGCATAAGGCGAAAGTGATTGCCTTCGATCTGGACAATACCTTGGCTCGATCCAAACGACCTATGCATGAAGATATGGCAGTGCTTTTCTCACGGCTGTCTTCCTTGATTGATGTCGCGGTAATTACCGGTGGTCGTTTCGAGCTGGTCGAAAGCCAAATACTTGACGTTCTGACGTCGGATGCCCGACGAGAAGGCATTCATATCATGCCGACCAGCGGCACTCGTTATTTTCGTTGGCGCGATGGGCGCTGGCGTTGCATCTATTCCAATGATTTGGACGAGGTCTCCCGCAGTAGTGCAATTGCTTCCATTGAGCGTCATGCCCGTGAACAGGGCATTTGGTTCGATACGACCTGGGGCCCTCGTATAGAAGACCGTGGAAGCCAAATCACCTTTTCGGCATTGGGGCAGGAGGCTCCGGTCGAAGACAAGGAGCGTTGGGACCCGACGAATGAGAAGAAGAATCGGCTGACCGAGGCTGTAGCCGCTGATTTGCCGGATCTGGTGGTTCGTTCAGGCGGTTCCACAAGTATTGACATTTCTGCTCGTGGGGTCGATAAAGCCCATGCGGTGCGCCAATTGTGCAACATCATCAATTGTAGGGTTGATCAGGTCGTTTTCGTGGGTGACCGTATGGATCCTGATGGTAACGATTATCCTGCGGCGATCATCGGCACGCACCCGATTCATGTTGCCGGTCCGCAGGACACGCTCGAGGTTTGTGACCGTCTTATCTCGGCATTGTCCTGATTCGCGTCATCGGCATTACTCTGTCACATGATTAAGTATGGTGTGTATGGATCTGAAATGCGGCAGGGCTAGGGAGGATGGTCGACCATATGGTCTTTCGTGAGGTATTGTCGAGATTTATGGGCGTTCATCAGGTAATCAGGTCTCTATCGTAGGCAAGACGATTGTCGGTGTGCAAAATGACTCGTGTTGCGTTTAGCGTTCGACCACAGTTGACCGTTTTTGCCTGACTGACGGCACGGCGGCGCTACTATTCCGGCATGGAATCTTTGATTTTGTTTATTTGGAGAACGCTTTTCGCATGGTTTGCCGCGGTTCGTGACTTGTTATTTCCAAGAGGTTGTGCTGGCTGTGATGCTCCGGATGAGGTGCTTTGTCCGGCATGTCGTACACTCTTTTCCCAACCGTGCATCCGTGTATTGCCGGATAGTCATGCTGATCGCTGTTATGCCTGCTCGTTGTATCGGGGATTCGTACGTCATGCGATATTGGCGTGGAAGGATCATTCTGATGAGGAATGTGATTCTGTTTTTGCCTCATTCCTGGCCGGTTTGGTGCTGACAGTGCTTGGCGCTACACGGCCACGTGATACTGCGGCATCTTCTCTCGTATTGGTTCCGGCACCATCATCGGTTTCTTCGATGCACAGTCGGGGTCGTTGGCAGACGTTGCCTTTGGTCAAAGCGATGCAGCATGATTTGCGTGGATATGGATTACAGGTCGAGGTCAAGCCGGTTTTGCATCTGGAGGGAGTGAAGGGCAAATCTGTTCAAAGGACGGGTGCTTCGGGACGCTCAGAACGAATCGCAGGACATGTGCGAGTAGATGAGACCTTCATCGATGACGACTCGTTGTTCATCATTGTTGATGATATTGTGACGACCGGTACGACGATGGGTCACTGCGCAACCTCGTTACATCAGGCCGGTGCTGTTCATGTTATAGGGGTTGCGCTTGCATGTGTTGAATCAGAGGCTGATAGGGGAGACGTCAGACATATGTGAAGACGGATTAATCAGCGTGGGCTACGGCCATCTCGTCCCATCGTGTGGTGCAGCGGTTGGACAGCATCTCACGACGCATCATCCATGAAGCCCCGCTGTCCTCATTGTTGCGGCCTCGTCCTCGTATACCGCCATAACCGATACCGACATGTGAGGTGCCGAACCTGCTGTTGGCCTTGTCGATCACTTCTCCGAGGTTATGAATGTCGCGGGTGGCTTCGAAGCCCGGCAACGGGCTGAAATTCTTTGTATCCTGCAGATCGAGTAATAGCACGCCCGCTCTGACGTAGCGGGCATGGGGGTCAAGGTTGCCGCGTATGGCGTTGCATGCCGCTTTCGTGATGACCAAGGGGTCGTCACTTGGGTCGCGCAGTGTTGTGGTTGCATGAAACGAGTCATAGCTGTTTTCCGGTCCGAACGGGCTGGTGGCGCAGAACACGGAAACATGTGAACATAAGCTGGACTGACGGCGCAACCTCCGACACGCTTTTTGTGCGTAAACGCTTAGAGCCTGCTCCATCTCAAACTGGTCTGTGATAGGTGTTGAAAACATTCGTGAGCACAGTATTTCTGTTTTCCGTTTGCCGTCATTGGCGCTTGCATCTCCCTTTATGCAGGGTACGCCGTTGAGTTCCAAAATCGTCCGTTCCAAAGTGACGGAGAATCGATGTCTCATCAACGCTGGATTCTGGTGTTGCAAGTCGAGGGCGGTTACGATGCCCATCGCCTGTAATTTTTTGGTTAGGCGTCGACCGACACCCCAGATGTCGCCGACCGGAATCTGCGCCAAAGCTGTATCCCCATATTTTGCTTCGATGTCGCTCCATAGGCTCACTCCGCCGCTTGAAGGATGGTTTTTAGCCCAATGGTTAGCTACTTTGGCCAAAGTTTTGGTTGGTGCTATGCCCACGCTTACGGGTATGCCGACACCGGTAAGAACAGCGTTGCGCATGGTTGTTGCGGTATCTATCGTCTCTTGGACGTCCGTTGTGGGGGATAGGAAGCACTCGTCGATCGAATAGATTTCCTGCCCGGGCATGAACCGGTTCATTACCGACATCATCCGTGCCGATAGACTGGCGTATAACTCGTAGTTCGAGCTACGCGCTGTCACGCCTTGTCGCAATGCTTTTTCACGAATGGTGAACCAAGGTGCGCCTTCCCGTATGCCAAGGCGTTTTGCTTCGGCACTTCGAGCCACGACACAACCGTCATTGTTGGAAAGTACCACTACCGGCTTATCTGCCAGCAAAGGGTCGAAAACGCGTTCGCAAGATGCGAAGAAACTGTTAGCGTCAGCTAGTGCAACAAGAGGTTGTGTCATCGAAGTCCTTTGCTGTCGGCAGCATCGGGGAAGGGATAGATGGCAGCCCTTCCAGAAGAATTTCTGCTGTTTTGTGCTTCGTCGATGACACTGTTGGCTTCGTTGTGGTGATAGGTCTGCGGTCTGCTCATGCCGGGACGAGTGACTCCCGGCAGAGGCGAACCGAATCGAGTTGAACGGGCCTGGGAATGGAAATTGCCAACGACCACGCCCCATATCACGAGGTCTTGTGCGTTTTGTGGCGAAAAATCAGGATATCGGGGATTTTCCGGATGGAGGATGGGTCTTGACCCTTGCATAACCAGACGTTTGACAGTCAGTTCTTCGTCCAGAACGGCTACCACGACATCGTCTGCCTGTGGTTCAAGCGAACGGTCCACCACCAGTAGATCGCCATCCCAGATGCCGGCTCCTTCCATGGAATCCCCGGCTACGGTGATGATGAAAGTGGTGTCGGGGTTGCGAATGATTTGTTCATCAAAGCTGAAATCTCCGGCGAAATAATCTTGGGCCACAGATGGAAAGCCCGCATGAACCGACTCCATGGCTATAGGGATTGGTCTGGGGGCAAGTGCAGAACGGAAAACTGTAGTGGCTCTGCAATCTCGTCTGCGGGTGCCGGACATGTTTGCGAGTGTCTGCGAAGTAATCATCTGCCATCCTATCATTCGAACAACTGTTCGAATATATTATGCTGAAAAGTGTAGACAGCAATATGATAGAACGAATGTTCTAATGATGAAAACCTTACAAGTTTGTGGTGTTTCGTGGTCCGTCGGCTACGATATGGAACTTTGGCAAGGTGATTTCGAAGTCGGCACCCCGGTTGTCGTCGACGACTTTGATGTTGCCGCCATGCAATTGCGCGGCCCAACGGGCAATCGACAGGCCGAGACCGGTTCCGCCGGATTCGGTACCGTGACCGGACGCGCCTTTGACAAATCTACGGAAGATATTGGCGCGGTCTTCACGCGGAATCTGCGACCCGAAATTAACGACGTTGGTGACGATCGTGCCATGGGTGTTGTCTTCATGGGCTTCGATCAGCACTGTGCTATTGTCCTGAGAATGCTTGAAGGCATTCGCGATGATGTTCGTGAACAGCTGGCGAAGTCGATCCTGGTCGCCCTCAAGCTCGATGGATGCAGGTACTTGGACGTTGATGTCGTGCGCATGCCCTGCGTCGGCAATTTCCAAAGGTTCCAATGTTTCGTCGATGAAGTCGGCAAAGTTGAACTGCTCAATGTTCAGGCTTGCGGCTCCGGCTTCCAAGCGTGAAAGATCCAGAAGGAAGGCGATGAGGTCGGAAAGTCGATGTGTTTGACTCAGAATGCTTTCGAGGTTGGCGGGAGTGGGTTCCACCACTCCGTCGGCGAGGTTCTCGACCATCGCTTGCAAAGCGGAGACGGGGGTTCGAAGTTCGTGGGAAACATTCGCTATCATGTCACGTCGCATCTGGTCCGCATGTTGCAGCTCATCGACCATTTCATTGAATGATCTGGCGAGCTGACCCACCTCGTCGTGGCTTTGCGTGCCGACTTTAACGCGTACCGTGTAGTCGCCTTCCGACATGGCTTCGGCGGCATCTCGCATTTGGCGCAGAGGGGCGATTAGTCCCCGCGAGAAAAAGTAGGTGATTCCCAATGCCACAACAAGCGTCAGCGGCATGGCGATCCAACCGCTTAGTTTAACTTTCATCAGGAACCATGCCATTACAAAGGCAATGGCCGTTGCAACGACGATGATAACGCTCAATTCGACCTTAAGCGATGAAAATAACCCTATCGGACGCTCGTTGTCGAGCAGATTCTTTCCTTGCTTGCGTGTTTGCTTCTTGGTCGGTGCGCTCACAGTGTTCTCCTGTGCGTCTGTTGATTCTCCAAGGTATATGCCGGTGGTGTCCTGGTGTGATAAAGGCCTGTCAGGTTTGTGTTTATGCGTTCATACCTTCGTCTTCCGGCGGTTCGAAAGCATAGCCGACGCCATGTGCTGTGCGGATCAGGTCGCTACCGAGCTTGTGACGCAGTGCTTTGACATGAGAATCGACGGTACGTGTACCGGAGGCATCGGGCCAGTCCCATACCTCTTCCAGAAGCTTTTCGCGCTTGAAGACGGATTTCGGCTTGCGGGCGAGCGTGGCAAGAAGATCAAACTCGGTGGGTGTTAGATGAACCACTTTGCCGTCCTGAGTAACGATGCGCTGTCGCGGATCAACGACGAGTGAACCGAAGTTCAACACTTTCTCGTTTTCGTTGTTCTTGGCAATCATGGTCGCTCGTTCGACGCGACGCAACAGTGCCTCACAGCGGGCGATAAGCTCGCGGGGGGAGAAAGGCTTGGTCATGTAATCATCGGCACCGGCGGAAAGACCCATGACCTTGTCGGCTTCCGAATCGCGTGCCGTGAGCATGAGCACCGGCACCGGGCGTTCGGCGATGATGCGTTTGGCAGCCTCAATGCCATCCATAACGGGTAACATGATGTCCATAATCACCAGATCGGGCTTGATCTGGCTGGCTGCTCGTACTGCGCTTGCCCCATCTCCGGCAACTCGTGCGCTCCATCCGTTGGCTGTGATGCGTTGGGCGATGGCCGTTGCGAGATCCGGTTCATCCTCGACCACCAAGATGGTGTGTGGTGTCTTCTGATGTGTCGAAGTGCTGAGCATGTATTCTCCGTCTTTCAAAGAGCTACTACAAACATCCCATTATAGGTTCCGGCGCACCCAATTTATATTTTTCGCCGGTTTTGCCCTCGTTCCGGCCTTTGTGACAGATATGAAACGTCCTTGGCGCATGAAAAACTATGACAAGTTTTATAGGTGAGTGTTCTCGGAGGTTTCATGGATTACAAAGTTGGGGATGTGGTCGTTTACCCGCGCCATGGTGCAGCGAAAGTCACGGCTTTTGAAGAGCGTACTGTCAAGGGTGTGACACGCGATTATCTGCAGCTTTCCGTGCTTTCCAGCGATGGTCTGGTCATCGAGGTGCCTGTCGAGAATGCCAAGAAGGTCGGTATTCGCAACATCGTCGATGGCAAGGAGGTTTCCAAGGTCTTCGAGATTCTGCGTACTCCGATTGTTGACGACGAAAAAATGAACTGGTCGCGTCGCTACAAGCTCAACGTCGAGAAGATCGCCACCGGAGAGGTCAATAAGATCGCGGAAGTTGTGCGTGATTTGGCTCAGCGCGACGTCGATGAGCACGGACTCTCCGCAGGGGAAAAGCGCATGCTTACTCGGGCCCGCAGCATCCTCACCTCTGAGATTGCGCTTTCTGAGGGTATCGATGAAGACGAGACCCAGCATTTGCTGGATGTCAACCTGGGTTATGTCGAACCGACTGCTGAGGATGCCAAGCATCATTCCAAAGCTCCTGAAGAACCGGCAGATCAGACTTTGGCGAGGGTTGAAGCTGAAAGCAAAGAATCAAAGGGAGGCAAGAAGAAGCGATAATCCTTGCTTCTGTCTATGCTGCCGGATTCGGATGGCTTAGAAATAAGCGAATGTCTATCGGGGTTTCCGTGCGATTGGTGCACGGGCCCCGCTTTTATAGGCTTAGGCTTTCCTGTCGGTTCCGGCAGTTCTCCGCACGTATGTGAAATCGGAATCCGGCAAATCTGGCTATTTCCCAAGAAATATGGTTATAAATTTGGTCTCAGTGATGGCGTAGTGCTTCAACGCCTTCTGCAAGAAGCCAGAAGAACGTCGAAATCGCAACGATAACGAAGCTCGGGGGAGCCGGAAACATCGCAGAGATCACGAGTCCTCCCCAAATCGAGGCCAAACACAAGATGCTTGAGAGCAGCATGGAGCGCAACGGTGTGCTGGTGAGGATATTTGCAGTCGCCGCAGGGGTTACCACGAGTGCGAATATAAGTAACGTGCCCACTGCTGGTACAGCGACTGTGATTACACCGGCCATTATGGTCATGAATAGAACGTTCATTATGCCCACCGGTACTCCCTTGGCCTGTGCCACTTGCTCATCTAAGGAACTGAACAATAGTGGCCGATAGGCTACGGTTACCACTGCAAGCAGCAACACGTCAAAAATCGCGAATCCCCATATTTGGTCGCTTGTAATGGTAAGGATGGAACCGAAAAGAATAGCCTGCATCTGTTGCGAGGCCGAGCTTGACATTCTGGAGAAGAAAAGTCCGAGACCTGTCGCGAAGGCGAGAACCGTCCCTGTGGCGATCTCGCGTTGCGAGGCTTTCTTGCCCAGTGCACCGATGATAAGTGCGCCTCCAAGCGCGAAGATACCGAGGCCAAACGATACCGGCAACCCCAGCAACACCGCTCCCGTGGCGCCTGGCAGCCCAATGTGGGCCAGGGCATGTGCAGCGAAAGTGGAGTGGCGCGCGATGGTGAAATATCCCATGACGCCTGCTGCTATTGCGATGCATGCCCCTGCGATGAACGCGTTGTGCATGAACGCTGCGGAGAGTATGGTCATCCACTCGCTATTGAACCCAAAATGTGCATTGCCCATGATCATGCCTCTTCCTGCCCATTTTCGGTTTTGCTGTCTTCCTCTTGCTGTTTTGGTTGTGAAGCCATATGAGAAATCGTGTCGACATGATTTCCTGACCTCACGTTTTCCGCTGTGGTCTCGTTCTGCTCAAAGTTGGCGTTCAGGTCGCTGATGTCATGGTCATGCAAATGAGCCAGTTCAGTGGTCCGGTGGATATCGGGTGTGGTGTCCACCGCCTCTTCTGGCCCCGGAGTGACGAACATCTCGCCTTGCGGCGTGGTGATTACCTGCACTTTCGTGCCGTAGAGATGGGTCAGTAGGTCGGCGTCCAAGACCTCGTTCATCTGCGCATAATGGGGATGACCGTCTAAAAGGTACACCGCTCCGTCAAGGATGGGCAGAAGCATGTTTAAATCATGGGAAACCACTTGGATGGTCATGCCCATTTCATGGTTGAGCTTGGCCAGTACGTGGATTATTTCATGTTGTGCTGCCAAATCAAGATTGGCCAGTGGTTCGTCAAGCATCAAGATCTGAGGCCCGCTCACCAACGCTTGAGCAATGGCGACCCGTTGTCGCAATCCTCCGGAAAGTTCGGAAAGTCGGTAATGGCGCTTGTCGTCGACGCCGGTGAACCGCATCGCTTCTCGAGCTTGCGCACGCTGCGCTCGTGTCGTGGGGTGAATGCCGAATTTTGTGCCCGTCAATCCGAGCAACACCGATTGCTCGGCGGTGAGATTCGATTCGATGTCTCCGGCGTAATTCTGGGGAACGTAGCCGATAAGGCCATTAGTGGTACCGGCAGACCCGCCAAGTACAGTTATTTTCCCGCTGTTCAGGGGAATCAGCCCCAACTCTGCCTTGAGCATGGTGGTCTTGCCGGCTCCGTTTGCACCCACAATCGCAGTGATGGAGCCCGATGGAATCGTAAAGTTGCCATGTCGCCAGATGATGCGATCGCTTCGTTTGATGCTTACATTTCTGAACGCCAAAGCCGGTGTCTTGTGTGCCGCTGCATCTCGCTGTGGCGATGCGGGTGCCGTTTGTCTGTTCATGGTTGGCTTTCTGTTTGTCGGAGACGTTCTCATGCCGCCGCAGAATCATTGGTACTCATCATATATATGAAATTGAGAATCATTTTCAACTCACGTTTTATTATGCCCAAAGCGAAATTGATATGATCAGACAAGAGTGGGCTTGCTTGTCGAAGACTGCACTTGGTACATGTCTCCCGATTGGTAATATCCCTTCTGGTCGATGAATGGCGGTATTCATCGAATGTTGTTGCAGCAGATACGACATGGCGCTTGTCCTGAAACCGATTCGTCACGAATCTATCCCAGAACAAGCGCCTTGCTTCACTCGCTTGTATGGCTGCCTGCCGATGAGTTCTTATTTTCCAGGGTCTGTCTGCCCTTCATTGGATGGTACCGATCCGTGATCTGTCGTTGAAGGTGATTGTTGGTTGTGCTGCGCTTTGGATTGGTTGTCGGCGTTGCTGTGCGTGTCCACCTTCTGATGTTCTTCGGCGCTGGCTTCAAAATCCGTCACGGCCTTGTCGATGCTGGTCATGAGCGTAGTGATCCAACCGGTTAACGTTTTCTGGTCCTCTGGCATCTGCTCGCTCACGTCCACAATCGGTACTTGCGCTCGTCCAGCCGTTCCTGTGAGAAGGTTGGTGGTATTGCTGGCCTCTTGAGTATTGTTGATCAGCAGATAAATCTCACGGTTGGAAATCAGGAGCTCGAATTTCTGCAGATCACTCGGTGCTGGTTCGCCCTCCGAACCGATTGCCTTCGCATAACCTTCAGGGGTCTTGTCGGTGAAACCAAGATCGTTCATCAGATATTTGGCCACCGGTTCCGTGGCTGCGTACGCGGCGTTCTTATGCTTTTGTGAAAACTCGTTCATTGAGCTTTCAAGTTTGGACTCGTCGTCTGTCCATGTTTTGAGTCGGCTCTCGAATTGCTTGGCTTTCGACGGTTTTGCTTTGGCGAAAGCTTGTTCAAGCGCGGTTGCCGTCGCCTTCCGCACGTCTTTGGAGAACCAGAGATGTGGGTTGTCGCCGGTCTTGGTCCCCGACACATCCGCGGCTGAGACGCTAGTGGTGCCTTTCGTAATCGACTTGCTTGCCCAATTGTCGTATCCGGCGCCGTTGACCAGCACAATCTGTGCGCTTTGCAGTTTAGCGATGTCGCTTGCCTGTGGTTCGAAATCGTGGGCATCCACGGAAACCGTGTTGACTATAGAAGTCACTTTCACATCGTCTCCACCAATTTGCTGGGCCAACGTTCCCCATTGGTTGATGGAAGCGACCACATTGATCGGCCCGTTGGCTGTGTTGCTGTTATCGTGGGCTTGGGATTGTGAGTTGCTGCCGCCGCATGCTGCCGACGCGAACGTGATGCACAGCGCGCCAAGCACTGCGCAGGCTTTTGCGGTTGTTCTGATTGGTTTCATGCTGTCCTCTGATTTATCTTCGTTGTTCTGGTTGTTGTCCCAGTATATAGGTTGCCGATTTTGCGTGTTGCGGATGTTTAATGAAGTGTGATCAGCGAGTTGGGCTTGCAGTGAGCCATCGTTTTATTCCTGATCGAATAAAGAAGTGTATTTGACGGTGTTGCAAACTGCCTGTCAGGTGCCTTCTCGACAACCGTGCTTACATGGTGACACGTTATTTGTATAACCGTACAATGGAGTAAGGATAGTCGGTTGTACGCAATCCGGTTATCGGTAAGTGAAGAATAAGGCACGCATACGAAGGAATGGATATGGTAGACGGGGAACAGATGCCTCTCAGGTTGGACGGAACGATCGCGGCTGCCGCAATTAAGGAGGATTTGCGACGTCGTGTCGACGCCCTTAAGAAAAAGGGCGTTCAGCCCGGACTTGGTACCATCCTGGTGGGTGATGACATCGGTTCGCGCAAATATGTCGCAGGCAAGCACAGGGATTGCGCTGAAGTCGGTATTGGCTCAATTTCAGTGGAATTGCCGGAGGATGCCAGTGAACAGGAGATTATCAATGAGGTTGAGCGACTCAACGCGGATACGAAATGTACCGGATATATCGTTCAGTTGCCTTTGCCAAAGGGGATAGGCGCCAACAAGGTCATTGCACACGTAGATCCGACCAAGGACGCAGACGGTATGCATCCGGACAATCTGGGCGAACTCGTCGCTCACATTGATGGAGCGAACCCGGCGCCGCAACCTTGCACGCCGCGTGGCATCATCACCCTGCTTGAGCATTACGGCGTTGATTTGAACGGTAAAGACGTGTGTGTTCTCGGACGTGGGATTACCGTCGGGCGAACCGTGGGGCTTATGCTCACCGCCAAGAACGTGAATGCGACGGTGACGTTGTGCCATACGGGTACGACGGATATCGCTGAGCACCTGCGTCGGGCTGATGTCATCATCGCCGCCGTGGGACGTGCCGGCTTTGTGCAACCGGAGGATGTGAAGCTTGGAGCGGTGTTGGTTGATGTCGGAGTATCTCGAATCTACGATGACAAAGCCGGGAAGTACCGGGTTCTCGGTGACGTTGATCCGTCATGTTATCCGCGCAGTTCCGCGTGTACGCCGAATCCTGGGGGAGTGGGGCCGATGACCCGTTCGATGCTTTTGGCCAACGTCGTGGAAATGGCCGAGCGTTTGCTGCTCTGACCGGATTGCGACACGCCCGAAATTTCTGTGATGCTTTGGCTAGGGCGACTAGTAATCTTTGAATCGCATGGTTGAAAGACCGTCGAAATAACTTAATAACGATAATATCCATCCACTAATAACAAAGAAACCACGTTTAATGGCAGAGAACAATAACGAAGTCAGCAAGGTCGCAATCAACGATATCGGCACTGAAGAAGACTTCATCAAGGCAGTCGATTCCACTATCAAGAACTTCGATGATGGTGATCTGGTAGAGGGCACCGTCGTCAAGGTCGATCATGACGAAGTGTTGCTCGACATCGGCTACAAGACCGAGGGTGTTATTCCCTCCCGCGAACTTTCCATCAAGAAGGATGTCAATCCTGACGAGGTCGTTGAGGTAGGCGATACCGTCGAGGCTCTTGTCGTCACCAAGGAAGACAAAGAAGGACGTCTGATTCTTTCCAAGAAGCGTGCTCAGTACGAGCGTGCTTGGGGCGATATCGAGAAGGTCAAGAACGACGACGGCATTGTCGAAGGCACCGTCATCGAAGCTGTCAAGGGTGGCCTGATCGTCGACATCGGTCTGCGTGGCTTCCTGCCTGCTTCGCTCGTCGAAATGCGTCGTGTCCGCGATCTTTCGCCGTACATCGGTCAGAAAATCAAGGCTAAGATTCTCGAGCTCGACAAGAACCGCAACAACGTGGTGCTTTCTCGTCGTCAGTATCTCGAAGAGACTCAGTCCGAGGTGCGCGAGACCTTCTTGGCACAGCTTAAGAAGGGCCAGATTCGCGAAGGCACTGTCTCCTCGATCGTCAACTTCGGCGCGTTCGTCGATCTGGGCGGCGTGGACGGTCTCATTCACGTTTCCGAGCTTTCTTGGAAGCACATCGACCATCCGTCCGAAGTCGTCAAGGTTGGCGACAAGGTCACTGTCGAGGTGCTCGATGTCGATCTGGATCGCGAGCGTATCTCGCTGTCCCTCAAGGCGACTCAAGAAGATCCGTGGCAGCGTTTCGCGCGTACTCACGTTCCCGGACAGATTGTCAAAGGCAAGGTCACCAAGATTGTGCAGTTCGGTGTGTTCGTTTCTGTTGAAGACGGCATCGAGGGCTTGGTGCACATCTCCGAGCTCGCCAATCGTCATGTCGACAACCCGGAGACCGTCGTCAAGCAGGGCGAAGAGATCTTTGTCAAGGTCATCGATGTCGATCTCGATCGTCGTCGTATTTCCTTGTCTCTCAAGCAGGCTAACGACTCCGTCGATCCGGCCAGCGAGGACTTCGATCCCGCAATCTACGGCATGCCTGCCGATTACGACGAGGATGGCAACTACAAGTACCCTGAGGGCTTCGACTCACAGACCAATGAATGGATTGCTGGTTACGAGAAGCAACGTGAGGAGTGGGAGAGCCAGTATGCGGCCGCTCACGATCTGTGGGAGCAGCATAAGACCTTCGTTGTTAATGAACTCGCCAAGGCAGAGGAATCTGCTGCCGAAGACGGTCAGAACGAAGAGGCTCAGGCTGAAAAGGCTCCCCAGCAGGAATCCACGAAGTATTCCTCGGAGAATGACTCCGAAGGTACGCTGGCTGACTCCGACAAGCTGGCTGCACTCCGTGAACAGCTGCTCAACGAAAAGAAGTGAGCTGAGTTTCTTAGCTGACTGAGTGTCATTTGGGTCCGGGGCAGGTTGATGACTTGCCTCGGACCTTTGCGTATCTACGATGTGACTGTGATTGTAGGCGATCGTTGACAGGTAGTCCATGCTGAGCTCTCATGAGCTGTTGATATTGCATGGCTTATTGGGCTGAAATATACGGATGATCGGTTTTTGGCGGACTGGTGGCTATGGTGATATGGACCGTTTGTTCGTGGGAAAGGTCGTATTTTGATCGTTTTCGGAGATGATTGCCAACGACATCGTTTGAGGTTGGAGAGAATATGAGAGTTGGTTTGACCGGCGGTATTGCGGCTGGCAAGAGCACTGTTGCCGAGCACTTGAAGGAGATGGGTGCTTATCTCATCGATTACGATCAGTTGGCCAGAGAAGTGGTCGAGCCCCATGGCGAAGGCATGCAAGCAATCGTCCGTGAATTTGGCCCCGACGCAATGATGTCTGATGGGTCGTTGAATCGTCAGTGGATGGCTGAACATGTTTTTTCCTTCGAAGCTGATCCGAATTCACGAAAACGCTTGGATGATATCGAGCATCCATTGATTTTTCGGTGTGCCACCCAAATGGAACATGAGATCGGTCAAGCGCCCAATCGGGGTCCCTGCGGCACTTTTCCTCTTGGTGGTGTTATCGTTCATGACGTTCCGTTGCTGGCTGAAGTCATGGAGGTGATTCCATTTCGATTTGACCATATACTCACCATCGAGGCTCCCGAGAGGGTTCGCATTGCACGCATGATGTCTACACGAGGGATGAGTCGGGAACAGGCGGAAGACAGGATTCGTCATCAGCCTAGTTCCCAGCAGCGCGAGGCGATTGCGGATGTGGTCATTGATTCCACTCAACCAATCGAACAAATGTTCGAGTGTCTTGATATGCTATTCGCACGATGGCTTTCAGACTTCCGCATACGAAATGCAGTGAAGGCGGAGAGTCGGTTGAGTGCTAAACGTAATTAGGTGTCGAGAAGCAATGGAATGATGCGTTTCGCGTCAAGGTTGAGTTGAGAAGTCCGGATTGGTCAGAGAATCGAGGCAGGCATGGGGTTCAATATTGAGCGTTCACATCATCCGTTCGTGGTGAAGGCACCGTACAAGCCGTCCGGAGATCAGCCGGAAGCCATCGAAGCAATTGCTCATCGTGTTGAAAACGGCGAGAACGACGTGGTGCTGATGGGTGCCACAGGTACAGGAAAGACTGCTACAACTGCGTGGCTGATTGAGCGATTGCAGCGACCCACGCTGATTTTGGAGCCAAACAAGACGCTGGCCGCCCAGTTATGTGCCGAATTTCGCGAACTGATGCCAGACAATGCCGTAAGCTATTTCGTCTCTTATTACGACTATTACCAGCCTGAGGCTTATATTCCGCAAACCGACACGTATATCGAAAAGGACTCCAACGTCAATGATGATGTGGAGCGTCTTCGTCACGCGGCCACCGCAAATCTGTTGACAAGGGACGATTGTGTGGTCGTGGCCACCGTCTCCTGCATTTACGGCCTCGGAACTCCGGAGGAATACGCGGGTCGCATGCTTTTCCTGCATGAAGGTGAGCAGGTTGACAGGGATTCGTTGCTTCGTCAATTCGTTGCAATGCAGTATAAGCGCAATGATGTCGCCTTTACCAGAGGTACTTTTAGGGTGCGCGGCGATACTGTCGAAATCATTCCGGTTTATGAGGAGCTGGCCATCCGTATCGAGTTCTTCGGTGATGAGATCGACCGCATTTCGACGCTTCATCCGCTTACCGGTGACGTTATTGCTCATGAAGATCAGGTCCATATTTTCCCTGCTTCGCACTATATTGCTGGCCCTGAACGTACCGAACATGCGTTAAAGACCATCAAGGGCGAGTTGATTGAACGTACGACGCAGCTGCGCAAACAAGGAAAGGAACTTGAAGCGCAACGTCTTGAAATGCGTACAAATTACGATTTGGAGATGATCCAGCAGGTTGGTTTCTGCTCCGGCATTGAAAATTATTCCAGGCATTTTGATCAGCGTGAGCCTGGCAGCGCCCCGCATACATTGCTTGACTTCTTCCCCGATGATTTCCTTTTGGTCATCGATGAATCCCATGTCACGGTTCCGCAGATCGGGGCAATGTATGAAGGGGATGCAAGCCGCAAACGTACTTTGGTTGATAACGGTTTCCGTTTGCCGTCTGCAATGGATAACCGGCCGCTCAAATGGCCGGAGTTCCTAGACAGGATAGGTCAGACGGTCTATCTTTCGGCTACTCCAGGTGATTATGAGCTTGGGCTCTCTGACGGGGTGGTGGAGCAGGTCATCAGGCCAACCGGTCTGTTGGATCCAAAGGTTGAAGTGCGTCCTGTTAAGGGGCAAATTGATGACCTGTTGGGTGAAGTCAAGGAGCGCATTGCTCGACAAGAACGTGTTTTGGTGACCACGCTGACCAAAAAGATGGCCGAAGACCTTACCGATTATCTGCTGGAACGTGACATCAAGGTCGAATACCTGCACTCGGATGTCGACACGCTTCGCCGCGTTGAATTACTGCGCGAGTTGCGCGAAGGCAAGATTGATGTCATCGTCGGCATCAACCTGCTGCGAGAAGGGCTCGATTTGCCCGAAGTTTCGCTGGTCGCCATTCTTGATGCAGACAAGGAAGGCTTCCTGCGTTCGCATCGTTCACTTATTCAGACCATCGGTCGTGCAGCTCGTAATGTATCAGGTACGGTGATTATGTATGCCGACGAGATCACCGATGCGATGGAAACTGCCATCAATGAGACCAATCGTCGTCGTGAAAAACAGATTGCATACAACGAAGAGCATGGTATCGACCCGAAGCCATTGATAAAGAAGATCAGCGACGTCACCGACATGTTGGCAAAAGAAGATGTCGATACCGAAACGCTTTTGTCGGGTGGATACCGTGACGAGAAGCGTGCGGGTAGTGACAAACGCGTGGCTCTTACCAGTCTTGACGAGAAGGATTTGCAGAAGCGTCATAACGACATTGTCAACGCAGGTCTTCCTGCGCAGGATTTGGCCGATCTTATTCGTCAGATGAGTGAGCAGATGCATACAGCCGCAGAGCAGCTTCAGTTCGAACTTGCTGCGCGACTGCGCGACGAGATTCGCGATTTGAAAAAGGAGTTGCGTCAGATCACCGAGGCTCAGAAATAACGCAGGTCACCGGCATCTCGTAGGCTGATAATATGTCAGAAACACCTGTAGCGTTCATGGTCGTCACTTTCGTGGTGCTGGCCGTCTTCTTTGTTTTCGATCTGTTTGTCATCGGTAGAAAACCGCATGTGCCTTCCACCAAGGAGTGTGTGCAGCATATCGTTTTCTTCGTCGCGGCTGCACTGATTTTCGGCGGATTGGTCTGGTGGGTTTCAGGTTCTCAACCTGCGCTTGAGTTCTATTCTGGTTGGCTCACCGAGTACTCGCTAAGTATCGACAACCTTTTCGTTTTCGTGATCATTATGACGAATTTTGCCGTACCTAAGCAACTTCAGAAATATGTGTTGAGCGTCGGCATCACCATTGCACTTATTTTGCGTGGTTTCTTCATCCTCGTAGGCGCAGCCGTGATCGAGCGTTTCACTTGGGTGTTTTTCATCTTCGGAATCTTCCTGGTCTACACCGCAGTGAAACTCGTTGTTGGAGACAACGAGGATGAGGAATACCATGAAAACGCAATCATCCGTGCACTGCGCAAGGTCGTCAACGTTACCGATGAATATGATGGTGAAAAGTTACGCACCACCCATGGGGGGAAGAAGTACTTCACCCCGATGCTCCTCGTCTTCCTGACCGTCGGCACCACCGATGTGATGTTTGCGTTTGACTCCATACCGGCGATCTTCGGGTTGACCAAAGATCCGTTTATCGTCTTTACTTCGAACGTATTCGCCCTTTTGGGTCTTCAGCAGCTTTACTTCCTGCTTGGCGCACTTCTTGATAAATTGGAGTATTTGCCATACGGATTGGCTGTAGTTCTAGGCTTCATCGGCGTGAAGCTCATCATGGAGGCACTGCATGGCAATTCGCTGCCGTTCATCAATGGGGGGCATCCGGTAACGCAAATTCCGGAGGTGCCAATTTGGGCTTCACTGGGTGTAATCGTCGTTGCGATTGGTGTCGCGGCACTCGCCAGCGTGGTCAAAATGAGGCTCGATAAAGCCAAAGCAAAGTGAAACTCGAGATGGTTATGTGAGCGTTCACAAAAAATTGAGCATAACCGTTTTGAACACTTGAAAATGCTAGTAGACTGGAAAATGTAGCGGGCATGGCTCCGCCGAACAATATGTCAGAAATGGATTAGGACAGGTATTCATGAGGAAAGCAAAAATCGTAGACACCATCGGACCGGCCAGTGAATCGTTGGAAAATTTGACCGAACTGGTCAAGAACGGTATGGATGTCGCACGTCTCAATCGTTCTCACGGCACCACTGAAGATCACCTGAAGGTTTACAACAACGTACGCGAGGCTTCCAAGAGCACGGGCCGCAATGTTGCCGCTTTGGTTGACTTGCAGGGTCCGAAGATTCGTTGTGGTTGGTTCAAGAAGAATGCTGCGGGTGAAGACAAGGTTCAGCTCACAGAGGGCCAGGAATTCGTTATCACCACCGACGATATTGAAGGTGACGAGCACATCACTTCCACCACTTTCAAGGGACTTCCTGGGGATTGCCACCCCGGAGACCCGATTCTCATAGATGACGGCAAGGTCCGTCTTGAGGTCACCAAGGTCGAGGGTAACAACGTTCACACCAAGGTTATCGTCGCAGGTCCTGTCTCCAGCCACAAGGGCATCAACCTTCCCGGCGTTGCCGTGAGCCTACCTGCCCTGACCGAAAAGGATGAGGGCGATTTGCGTTGGGCCATCCAGACCGGCGCGGACATCGTCGCCATGTCCTTTGTGCGTTTCGCTTCTGACATCGATCGTGCGCACGAGATTATGGACGAAGAAGGTCGCCGCATCCCAGTCGTCGCGAAAATCGAGAAGCCGCAAGCTGTTGAGAACCTCGAAGACATCGTGAAGGCATTTGACGGCATCATGGTCGCTCGTGGTGATATGGCAGTCGAAATGCCGTTCGAGGAGGTGCCGCTGGTCACCAAGCGTTGCATCGAACTGGCCCGCGAATACGCCAAGCCGGTTATTGTTGCTACCGAGGTGCTCGGTTCGATGGTCAGCTCGCCGATTCCGACGCGTGCTGAGGCCTCCGATTGCGCCAACGCCGTGCTCGATGGTGCCGATGCAACCATGACGTCGAACGAGACCGCTGTCGGCAAGTATGCACCTCAGACCGTCAACACGATGTCCCGTATTTCTGGTTATGCCACAGAGCATGGATTCGATCGTATCCCGACTCTTAAGAACCCGGATATGTCGAGTACCGGCGCGGTTTCTTCTGCGGCTGTTGACTTGGCTGACAAGGTCAATGCCAAGGCAATCGTTGCTTTCACCCAGACCGGTTCTACGGTACATCGTGTTTCTCGCGAGCGTCCTGCCGCTCCGATCTATGGCATCACCAACAACGAGCACACCTATCATTGGTTGGCTCTGAGCTGGGGCACCGAGGCGTTCTGCGTCGCCGAGGATTACCATAACATGAACCGTCACGAGCTTATGAAGTTCACTGACAAGGTTCTGCGCGATGCGGGCAAGGTCGTTGACGGCGACAAGATTGTGGTGCTTAGCTCCGCACAGGGTGAGCAGCAGTCCGGTCGTACGGATTCGATTTACGTCCACACCGTGGGTGCTTGCGACGCTGACTGATTTTCCAAGTTGCATTTTCGGATTGTGCGTATCTGCAATTCGTGAATACATGAATATCGGATAAGAGTGGGAGGTTGACTCCGGTGATGACTTCACTGGGGTCAGCCCCTTGTTTCGCTAACTGAAAGATGATTTCTTGAAATCGGAAAGACACGCTGATTACGAAACTGAATGCTTTCGTCGCTTGATTGTGATATCTTAATATGGTCTTGATTTCAGGGAATCATGGCAAGATACAAGCCCTTGTATCCCAATTGGTAGAGGAAACAGCCTCAAAATCTGTGCAGTGTGGGTTCGAGTCCCACCAAGGGCACTCTAGTGGATTATCACTTTTGTAACTTGCGTATAATGCGATCAATGTGCTCTATACTCGACAATTGTCAAGAAACTGAAAAGCCCCAAAGACGAACAATATGGAAGTGAATGCATAATGGATGAGGCAATGGATCAGGTTTTAACCGATGAAGAGCTGAAAGCGGCGGCAAACGATTTTGTTGAGCCCACCGCAAACGGGGAAAAAGCAGAAAAGATTGAAGATGCTGAACCGCGCCAGCGCACTGTCGTCGTGGCGGAAGACGAATCCGTCAATCGTATGGATCTTGTTGCCATGCTTGAAGACAATGGTTACAAGGTCGTTGGCGAAGCGGCAAATGGTGAGGAAGCCGTTGAGCTGACTCGTAAAGAGCGTCCTGATGTGGTGTGCATGGACGTCAAGATGCCTCGCATGGATGGCATCACTGCCGCAGGGACCATTTGTGACGAGAACATCGCGCCTGTGGTGATGCTGACTGCATACTCTCAATCCGACTTGGTAAAGCAGGCAACCGGTGCTGGTGCTATGGCATATGTCACCAAGCCTTACGAAGAATCCAAATTGCTGCCGGCGTTGGAAGTGGCTATGGGTCGTTTCGCCGAAATCAATGACCTGCTTGATACGGTGGAGCAGAACGAAGGTAAACTGAAGAAAGCGGAATCCCAGCTTAAAGAAGCAGAGGAGAAGCTTAAGAAGGCCGAAGAAACTCTCGAAGAGCGTAAGCTCGTCGACCGTGCAAAGGGTCTGTTGATGGACAAGGCGGACTTTTCTGAGCAAGGCGCGTTTCGCTGGATTCAAAAGACTTCGATGGACCAGCGTATTCCTAAGAAGCGTCTGGCAATGGCTATTATTGCCAAATATGGTGATGCTAAGTCTGAATCAGGCCAGAACTGAGCAACACTTGTTGATTATGTCGCCTGTCGATTCGTATGGGAATCGGCAGGCGACATTTGTATAGTAGAGACAGAGACAAAACACGAACATGGCAATCGATTCAGGAATGGCGGCGATGATGGACAAGAATATCAACGAACACCAAAACGCGAGTGAGGCGAAATCTGAAGGCACTCTGCTTGTCGTAGACGGCCATTCGTTAGCGTTTCGTGCTTTCTACGCGCTGCCTGCGGAAAACTTCACCACGTCGACCGGTGAGCCGACCAATGCTGTTTGGGGTTTTGCGACGATGCTCGCCCAGGTTTTGGACAATGAGAAGCCGGGGCATCTTGCCGTTGCCTTTGATATGGCAGGCGGCACGTTCCGCAACGAAATGCTGCCTCAATACAAGGGGACCAGGGATGCCGCACCTGAAGATCTGTTGAGTCAGCTGCCGGTTATACAAAAGCTGCTGAAGGCGTTGGGTGTCAAATACATTGAGAAGAAGGGCTATGAGGGGGATGACATCATCGGCACCATGGCCACGATGGGCAAAAAAGCGGGATATAAGACGCTTGTGCTTTCCGGTGATCGTGACGCCTTCCAACTGATCGATGACGATACTACTGTGCTGTATCCAGGGCACCATTTCAAGGATTTGAAGCATATGACTCCTGAGTCGATCGTGGAGAAATATCATGTTACCCCGCAGCAGTATCCGGACCTTGCCGCCATGCGCGGTGAAACCGCGGACAATATCCCCGGGGTGCCGGGCGTCGGTGATGGATATGCGGCCAAATGGATCAATCAATACGGTGGGCTTGAAGGCATTATCGAGCATGCTGACGAGTTGCCGGGCAAAAAAGGTCAGGCATTGCGTGACAACATCGACCAGGTCAAGCTCAACAGACGCGTCAATAAAGTTCTTAGAGACGTCGATTTGGGTGCCTCCATCGATGATTTTGTCCTCGGCGGCATGGATATGTCCGAGGTGAACAAGACTTTCTCCAAGCTCGAGTTCAGCGACCGGTCCAAGGTACGTTTGGTCAAGTCGTTTAACGGCGGAGTTATTCCCGATGACATGGATTCATCTTTTGAAGCGTCGATTGACGCCAATGAATTGACGATCAGTGATCCTCATCCAATTCATATCAGCGATGCGGATGAACTTGAGGATTGGCTTGACAAACACATCACATCAGTTTTCACAGAGGCCGAGTCTGATCCTTATTTTGGTTCTGACGCTTTTGGGCCTTCCAATGGTCAGTCAGCCGCAATTATGGACATCAAAGCCCGGTCGGGAGATGGTGAGCATAAGTCCGATAATACACAAAAGCCGAGCGAGACCGAAAAGACCGACAACGCTCGAAACCAATCAACGACAGAGAATAACGATCCGACGCCTGCAAAGGCTGGCGAAGTGCGTGGACCGGTAGCTTGTGAATTAAGCTGCACCGCTGCTGTTGAGCATTCCTGGGTGCTTTATGCGTTGGGTGTTTCAAAGCCGGGGGATGCCCATCTTGAAGCGGTTGCCGTTATGGCGGACTATGAGGCAGCAGTGATTAACGCTGAAAATATCGATGACCGGATTCATGATATTTTTCAGAGACTGTTTGACACCTTCCATACTTCGATGATTGTGCATGGATACAAGGAGCATTTGCATATACTCTCTTCGGCTGGTCTCGACTTGCCCGCTCCTTTGTTCGACACGAAACTCGCCGGTTATCTGGTGGAGCCTGATTTCCATGCCGAGATGCTGGAAAAAGCCGCATCACATTTCTTAAAAGTGGAAATTCCTGAAGCCAAACCCAGAAAGGCGCAAGGTGAACTTGACTTTGGTGACGGGCAAATCCTGAAGGAAGATTATGGGGCCTCCGAAGAGGTCCGGGAAATCGCAGTCAAGAGGGCGGCGCTCGTGCGCTCGCTGGCTGATTTGCTCAAGAAAGAAATCGACCAGCGCAAGCAATACGGCTTGTTGCGTTCTATTGAATTGCCTGTTTCTTGGAGTCTATACGGTATCGAAGAAGCTGGTGCTAAAGTGGATTTGAGGCGGTTGCATGATTTGCTTGACGGATTCTCCGCCGAAGCCGCACAAGCACAGCAGATTGCGATTTCGACTGCCGGGCATGATCTTAACCTGCAAAGCCCGAAGCAGCTGCAGACTGTGTTGTTCGATGAGATGGGGCTCATGCCTTCGAGACGAACCAAAACCGGCTCGTATACGACGAATGCAGCCACCCTGCAAGATTTGTATGTCAAGTATGCCCAGGATGAGAGGGCGAGCGATTTTCTCGGGGCGGTACTCCGACATCGTGAAACAAACAAGCTCAAACAAATTGTGCAGACGCTACTTGAGTCCATCAACCACAAAGATGGAAGGATTCATACCACTTTTGAGCAGACTGTTGCGGCCACTGGTCGTCTCAGTTCCGTCGATCCGAATCTGCAGAACATTCCTAACAGGAATGCAGCAGGACGTGAGATACGTTCGGCTTTCGTGCCAGGTGAGAGCTATCAGTCATTGCTCAGTTGCGATTATTCGCAGGTCGAGCTACGTCTTATGGCTGATTTGTCAGGCGATGAATCGCTGATCGAGGCCTTCAAGTCAGGTACTGATTTTCATCGGTACGTGGCCAGTCTAGTCTACGATATTCCGGTTGATGATATTACTTCCGATCAGCGCAGCCACGTTAAGGCGATGAGCTACGGGCTGGCTTATGGCTTGAGTACGTTTGGGCTCTCGCAGCAGCTTAAGATCAGTCCTGCAGAGGCTGATGTGCTCAAAGACAAGTATTTCGCGACCTTCGGTAAGGTGCATGACTACCTCGAATCGTTGGTGACGACTGCGCGCGAAAAGGGCTATACGGAGACCATGTTCGGGCGGCGCCGTTATTTCCCCGGACTTCGTTCCTCGCGTCGACAGGTTCGTGATGCCGCTGAGCGTGCTGCACTGAACGCTCCTATTCAAGGCTCTGCCGCGGATATCATGAAAATCGCCATGATACGTGCGGACCAAGCGCTGAAGGAAGCCAAACTCAAAAGCCGTATCATTCTTCAGATTCACGATGAACTGGTGTTGGAAGTTGCACCAGGTGAAAGCGAACAGGCCAGCGAACTGGTGCGCAACGCCATGGAGCATGCTGTTGATTTGGCGGTGCCTCTGGATGTTTCCATTGGTGTCGGTTCAGACTGGCAAGCGGCGGCTCACTGACGTTGACGGTTCGGGCGTTGTTTGCGTGCAGCATTTGCAATTGGCGAATCGCAATGGCGTGCGAAGTTGACGGATAATAGTCGTTACGGTTGAAGCGATAAAGAAGAGGAGAAACATGTCAGACCAACAGATTCCGAGGCTTGCGCAGATTGTCGAAGCACTCGAGCGGCTCTACCCGCTTGAATTTGCTGAGGATTGGGATCATCCGGGGCTGATTGTCGGTGATCCGAACGACACCGTCGCGAAGATTGTTTTTGCCGTTGACCCAACCATGGCTGTAGTTGATAAAGCCATCGATATGGGTGCGGATTTGCTGGTGTGCCACCATCCGCTGTTCTTCCGTTCAGTGCATGAGGTGTCCGGCTTCGGGGAGCGTGGCGCCATTGTTGGCAAACTGTACCGTACCCATTGCGCACTTTGGGTCGGGCACACCAATGCCGATGTTGCTTATCGAGGTGTGGCCCAAGCTGCCGCAGACGCTTTCGGTTTGCAACACCAAACGCCGCTCGAAATGACGGGTGAGCGCGATGGGCATGCCATTGGATTGGGCCGGGTAGGTGTTTTACAAGAGCCGATGACACTGCGTGCATTCGCCCAGAGGGTGGCTGAACAAGTCCCGAAAACCGAATATGGCATTCAAGTGGCCGGGGACCTTGATGCGCAGGTTCGTCGTGTCGCAGTGTTGCCCGGTTCCGGTGATTCGGAATTCGATGCGGTTCGCGCCAGTGGTGCCGATGCCTATGTCACCAGCGATTTGCGCCATCATCCGGCCACGGATGCGCTGCAACAGGCGTTGCACGAGGCTCGGCTCAATGGAACGACCGTGAGACCTGCGTTAATCAATACACCGCATTCTGCCATCGAGTCAATGTGGTTCAGATATGCGCTTGAAGACGTTGCTGACGCGGTCGAGTGCGATACTGCTTATCGCCCTGAAACGCATAGGGTGGGCATCGTCACTGACCCGTGGCAGTTGGTTGTGGGTCGTGGTGCTCCGGAGCATGCGTGATTGAGTATGTTTCCGTAGTCGTCAGATGCTTCGTGGAGTGTTTGTTGGTGTGCGTATTGAGGAGCTGGTATTCGGGTCTTAATGCATTGATGCAGGTTTTGATAAGGAAGGTGTGAAGCAAAATGAGTACAACGCGGGAAGTGGCAATTCGGGAACAAGTGAATGCCCGGTTGCAGAATTCGAACGATGGCGTGGATATGGAAGCGCCGGTAACAGTGATGTCCAGTGAAACTGTATATCGTGGGGTTATTTTCCATATTGATGATCGAAAGGTTGCGCTCGCCGACACCGACGGTGGGGAAGTGACGGTCCATCGGCAGATCATCGTTCATTCTCCGGCCGTCGTAATGCTGGTCCATGATGAGGTCCGCGACCGTTATCTGCTGGTGCGTGAGTACCGTGTCGGGCCCAACGCATTCGCATACGGGCTGCCGGCAGGTCTCATGGAAGAAGGCGAAAATCCGGAGGCCGCAGCCTTACGCGAATTGGAAGAGGAGACCGGGGTTCGTCCTAGCGATAGTGCCTCTGCTCGCATCGAGTCGGTTGGTGATTTCTATTCCTCAGCAGGCATGACCGATGAGGTGTTGCATATTTACGTGATTCATCTTGCCGATTGGGTCGATGGGCCAAGGCATTTTGACGAAGATGAGCATGTGCAATCCGCGTGGGTGACATGGGACGAGTTGACTCATGTAGGCATTCGAGCTGCTGATGCAACCATTGCCATACAGCATGAGCAGATACGTCGATTGCGCGAGGGCCTGGATTCAAAATAAATAGATCCGTGAACTTTTTCGTTATCGGGCTGTTGTGCCGTTGTCGCTGTGCATTGATGTATGGTGTCGGCAGCGGAGGCGTCTTTGCGGCCGACCGTATACCGTCATCGTATGTGGTGTCTTGTCCAAGATGATCGATACAATTTCTACGTTATGTGCTCATGCGCATGACATCGGGATGTAGCGCAGTTTGGTAGCGCGCCTGCTTTGGGAGCAGGATGTCGCAGGTTCAAATCCTGTCATCCCGACTCATAGATCTCGGATTTTCAACGATTTGGTTCGTTGGGAATCTGGGGATTTTTCTTTCATGAACGATTGAACACAATTGCCTTGCTTTTCGCGTCGTCCCGCCGTGCCTGCGACTTCATTGAGCCGTGCTCTGTATCGGTCGAGGGTTATGGTGGCGCTAGCATGGCCCAGTTTTTTTCTGTAATGTTTTCATATCGGCGCCATGGGCTATGGCAATCGAAGCGTATGAATGACGTAGGGAATGAATGGTGATGCCTTCATCCTCCATTCCGGCAAAGTTGAGCGCTTTCCTCCATGTCCGGTATCGCCAATTATGGACGTTGATTGGACCCCTCGGGATGCCCTGAATGCGAAATCGCTTTGTTCGCACCCGTTCATTTCGTTATGAAGTTGTCTCACGAGGAATGCCGGTACGGCCACATTCGCGATTATCGCTTTTGAGCTTGCCCAATATGAGGTGCCCATGTTCGTCTTATATTGGCTTGCTATGACAAAACCACCCCGCAAACGGGAACCCCGTATCCATAGAGGAATCCCATATGCCAGTCTTGCTTCCTTTTCGCTGTGGTTCGGACGGATTACCGTATTCCTTCGAATCCCTGTCGTGTTGTTCCGGCTTTGAACGGCCGATGAATCCTGTGTTCCTTCTAGCTCGTGTACTTTCTTGTCCGTCCGCAGGCGTCTTCTTTTCCTGTTTCATGGTAGGGTCCTATTCCGAACAAACAGGGGGGGGAATGCCGAAACCATCTGAGAGAAGCAAAAAATGCACCGGCTGGTTGACGAGGCCGTAGACGCCGAACTCGCCGACTGAAAGCCAAACGCGAATGGCTACGAGCCATAGCGGACAGGCTCGGCCAATGGCGCGACCAATCACAACGCACGACAACTTGCACAGGAACTGGAAGCGAAATGCGGCGTCACCAAAACCCGATTCGTCCGCATCCTTGGCACCGGACCACGCGAGACGACCGTCATCTGGTCGGCCGCAGACAATAAAAGAAAACTCACAAAGCAAGACACTACGGAACGTCGAATCGGGCAGCCAGTCGAGGATGAAACCGCGTCCGTAAACGCCATGGCTTACGTGCCGTTGCCCGCCGCCCGCTGATGGCTCGCGACAACACCTGGACGCGCCGGAAAGCTATAGTCGGTGGATTGCCGACTCGAAAGAATGGATTAGATGGCAACGACAGCTGGGCCATACCGGACGCAAACCGCCACCCACCGAGGAACAACGGCGACAGTGTCGGGAGCAGGCCGGAAGATGGCGCGACAACCACCGCGAACACATACGCGAACGCGACCGGCGGCGCAACGCTGAAGACCCCGAGTACCGGGAACGCATACGGGTCGCTCGCCGCGCCTGCTACCAAGCCCACCACGAACAACGCGCCAAAAAAGCGGGAGCAACGCGCGTTGAGGAAACAGGGCCCGACCCCGGAACAGCGCGAGAAAGCCAGGCAACAGGACAAACGGAACGCCCGCAAACGCCGCGCCGCCTACGTGAAACGGAAACAAAAACCGGAAGCCGACCCCGAACGTCTGGAACGCATGCGCGAGAAGAAGCGGGAATACGCCGGACGTTACCGAGCCGAACACCCCCCCTGATCCGCGAGCAGAGGGACCGGCGCAACGCACGTGCCCGCGAACGGTTCGCCACCGACCTCCAATGCCGGCAACACAGGCGCGAGATGGTACACAACAGCACATCGAGCACCCCAAGACCCGCGAGCAGAAGGACCGTTACAACGCCCAGCACCGCCAACGGTACCGTGACGCCCCGGAATGCCGGCAACGGCAAAGTGCAAGGATGCACGCCTACAACGCCGAGCGCAGGAAGGAACGAGCCATGGCGAAAACCACTACGCGAACGAACACCGGTATGGATGTCCCCGCAGCAGCTTCCGCGTCCCGCAGCGCACAGACCAGGAAAGCCGGAAGAAGAATATTGAGAGCGTGACAACCAGCGGGAACATTCGACCACAGGGGCGCGAATGTCAGACGGCATACACCATTTCCGGATATGCTGGAGCCAACATCACAAAAGGAGCGACAATGATGAACGACAACCCCAATACCGATACCGATACAGGAACCGACATGACCGTAGAAGTCTACCGATTCTCACTGGGACTGCCCGTCGAAGCCTAGCGGACCGGTTGGGCGTGGATGCGAGCAGGGTGCTCGCTTGGGAGCGTGAGGACGAACCCGTTCCCGAAGAGGCCATGCTTGGCTGGGGGAGCAGCGCGCCGGGCGCATCGACGAGGTCCGCTCGTTCATGGCCAACGAACAGGACATAGACGCAACAGAGAAAGCGACCCGGAAACCGGAGGCTGGGACTTCACCCTCTACCGGGACTTGACCACATTCGCCGCCGCCGACCAGCCCACCCATATCACCGACTGGCGCACATGGAACCAGGCCTATCTCATCATCGGCCTGCTCATGCAAGCTCTCGGCTACGTCATCACCTATCGGTATGCGACAGGGGTGAATAATTGATGCAAGAGATTTAGGCAAATCGTTGTAGAAACGTGTCCGCGGTCGTGGTCTTTGCGATTGATGATGTTTTACTGATACTGTTATACCAGCTAACGACTGGCGTAATATGGTTTACCGCTTTAAAGCAGCGTCCCGTTGGATCCGTGAATTGGTTTTCTTCCATTTATTTTCTGTTGATTAGCATCGCTCCTTTGCTGCTAGTCTTATAGATAGGTTGTTAGCGGTCGGTTTTTGTTGCTGTTTCTAGGGGCTGGGACATGATGCGGGGTAGCAAAAAAGTTGCGGTAGAGCCGGAATCTTTGTGCATAAGCGACATCGATACGTCAGGGCAGGCGGAGGCTTTCGCAAAACGTATAGCCGGTGGACACAGGACCTTTTTTCTCCAAGGCAGTTGGGGTAGTGGCAAAACCGAATATCTGGAGAAGGTCAAAAAGACCAATGCAATGAAAAACTACAGATTCATCGATCTTGCATTGTGGAAGCCGACGAACAGGAACACTTTGGCTCAGAACCTGTTCTCCGCGATTTTCCCCAGGTTCGCGAAAATCATTTACGGAACGGGTCTGGTTCTCCTTGTCTTCGCGGTCATCGGAGCTATCCTTTTGGCTCTGCAGGGTAGCGTCCCCGTATTGAAAAGACTGAACCCGTTCACCTTGCCGGTCACGGTCATATCCGTGGTTCTGACGACCTTGCACGGATTCTTGAATAGCAGGTGGTTCGACACTGACCGCTTCCTGCTTACGGTCTCGATCCGATCGCTGACGAGTCTACGGAGACCAAAAGTATTGGTCATCGACGATTTCGATCGTTTGGGCGAAGGCCTTCAGAAAGAACTCTATACGCTCTTCAATGCCGTCCATGGTCGTACCGCAATCATATTTGTCGGTGACCAATGGAATCTCAAATCCCTCAAAGACAATTATCTGGGCAAGATCATCGACCAGAAAATCATGCTTCCCCTTCCATTGCAGTCCGGAAACGTCGCCCAGAGAATCCGCGAGGCGGTCGCCGAATTGCTGGGGAAGGACGTCGACCTGTCATCGGTGGAGACCATGTTCGTGTACGAGCATCGTACGGCCCGGGACGCGAACAGATTCCTTGCCTATGTGGAAGCCGAGTTCATCGGACAAGACAAGAAAGACAGGGTCCAGCACGACCAGGAACTTTTCGTTATCTACCTGTATTTGTTCCATCCGAGTGAGTACGAGAAGCTGTACTATGACCATTGGCTGCCCAAGAAAGATTCGAATGCCACCGATCCGGTAACAGCCGGGGTGTTCAAGAACATGAAGGACACCGATTCGAACGAGGCCAAGGAGGAAACGGCGAAGCCATTAGTCGAACAATACATGGACTTCATATTCCAGCCCAGAAACACGAACCCCACCGACTTCAGCAGCAATTCTTCGGCATACTTCATCAACGAGCTCGCCAACAAGCACGCTTTACTGCAACTTAGAGAGGCCATCGACGACGAGCAGATACTCACCAAGATGTTCGACACTGATGATCTCACCCATTCCGCGGACTATGAGGAGTTCCTCGATTATGTGGACAGGATGGGAGATGATGAATACTTCGCCGTCCAGAGCCGTATGGAAACCAACGCGATATCCGTCATGCATTCGGAGGTGCGGCATGTGCCGAATCGGCTCGTGAAACTCATCTTTGACAAAAGGCTGAAACAGATGACCAAGCGGTTCACGGATTCCGATTTCAAGCAAATCCAGGAAATGGATGCCGCGTGTATGCAGGCGTTCGAGTCCATATTCGACGAAGCCGAACGAAAAATTGGCATCACGGTCAGTCCGGCAGAACGAATGTATTGCTATCGTTCCTGCCTGAATCTTTACGGAACAATATCGTCAATTGACGGTGGCCTGGCTTTGACTACATCAGCGATCAATGAGTGTGGAGTCAGTCGATATTTTGATGCAGTCGCCAAAAGAATCGTGCAACACAAGGACTATGGCAGCCGCCCATATGATGCTGAAGCCCTCATTGTCCAATTGGGTTTCCGGTTCTGGTTGGATGGGCCCATCAATCCTACGCAACATCCCGATTTTCAGTCTAAAGTGGAATCCATAGAGAAACTCGATCCTTCGGAATACCGGGCATTCTGGAAGGCGTATCGGATTGAACCCACAAAACAGAATGGAAAGTACCTGCTACAGGGTGGGGCTGCGCTTGAGTTTGATTATGATACCCGGCCGTATGATACACATGTGCTCGACCGGCTTATACGAGAACGTGATGAGTGAGGTTGGAGTGCAACCGCGTTTAACGGATATGCGCGGCCTGTGAAGTTTGTTTGTTGACCATAGCCTGGTCTGTGGTGTTTTCAGTTTTGGTTTCTTTGAGCCTACCGTTGTAGGTGTTGATCTTCTTGGCGAGGAATTCGCGCTGCTCCTGGGCTTCTTTGATACGTTCGGCGAGCAGCCGGTCCTGCTGGTGAAGCATGGAGAGGTGTTCGGGGATGGTGGCGTCGCCTTGGGCGCGCAGGCGGGAGTATCGTTCGATGGTGCGCAGGGGCATGCCGGTGCTGAGCAGGCGTTGCACGAACGTGATCCATTCGAGGTCGTGGCGGGTGTAGGATCGGTGGCCTTCTGGGTCGCGGTGCGGGTCGAGGATGCCGCGCCGTTCGTAGTACCTTAGCGTGGGGACGGGCAGTCCGGTGAGCCGGGAGACGTCGCTGATGCGCATGGTGTCCGTGTCAGCCTCCTCCAGTCTTGGTTGTTGCGGGCGTGTCGTCGTTTTGCGTTGAACCATGGTTCATAGCCTAGCGTGGTGCCTGCCAGTGCGGACGCGTCCAGCGGAAAGGAACGCATGAAGGAACAGTATATGGGGGAGTCGAGGTTCCTCAGACCGCGTGTCCGGCCGGACGCCGCCCACCGGTTCCTCGCCCGCCTGGAACGGGAGGGACGGCTGGACGGGGTGGCGACCATGAACATTGACCGCCTGCGCCAACAGGCCGGCAGCCGGCACGTGTGCGAGTACTGGGGTGACATGCGCCTCAACCACTGCGCCGCCTGCGGGCGCGCCTGCGACTGGGACCGCGACACCGGCACCGGCAACACCATCGCAGCTCCTGCGGCGGGATCGTGGTCCCCGACTTCGTCACCCGTAGGCTCGCCACCTACCCCGAACAGGTCGCCGCGGGCCGGCGTCTGATCGCCGGCTGCGACCTGCTCGTCGTCATCGGCACCCAGACCATCCCCACACCACCACACGGCACCCCAATGGTGTGCGTCGACCTCAAACCACGCCGGCCTGCTCGGAATACGTGGCAGGGCCGACGACGTGTTCACCAGACTCGATGCCATGTATCGGTCATGATTGCCCGATGGGATTGCTTGTTGAAGTTAGAGAGCGGACGGGATGTTGCACTTCTCGACGGAACTTGAACTTTACGATAGCGATGCTGAGTGAAACATGCCAAATAGGGAATATTTGTCATCATTATGGGGTACGTTCTTCCCCATGTGTGATGAATTGGCATTGGATGTGAATGATGGGGCCGAACCGGGCGGCGTCGACGACGCGGCGGGACTGATTTCCCGGCTGCGGGAGTCGATGACGCGGCGGCAGCTGGCGGAGTCGATGGGGGTGTCGACCTCGACGGTGGAGCGCTGGGAGCTGGGCACGGTGCCGTGCAAGGCGGCCTACATCCCCGCGCTGCAGGAGCTGTACCACGGCACCACCGAGGAGACCGGGGGCGACTTCCACACGGTGGACCTGTTCGCGGGCATCGGTGGTATCCGGCGCGGGTTCGCGTCGGCGGGCGGGCACGCGGTGTTCTCCTCGGAGTGGAACGAGTTCTCGACGCGCACCTACCGGACCAACTACGGGTTCGAGGAACAGATGACGGGCGACATCACCAAGGTCGACGCCAATGACATCCCGGACTGCGACGTGGTGCTGGCCGGCTTCCCGTGTCAGCCGTTCAGTGTGGCGGGGGTGTCGAAGAAGCGCAGCCTGGGCCGGGAGACGGGCTTCCGTGACAAGACCCAGGGGACCCTGTTCTTCGACGTGGCGCGCATCATCGCCGCCAAACGGCCTGCCGCGTTCCTGTTGGAGAACGTGAAGAACCTGACCAGCCACGACAGGGGCCGCACCTTCAAGGTCATCCTCGACACCCTCAGGGACGAGCTGGGCTATGAGGTCCACTGGAAGGTCATCGACGGCCGGCATTTCGTCCCGCAGCACCGTGAGCGCATCTACATCGCCGGCTTCCGCTCTGGGACCGGCTTCACCTGGGACGACCTGAAGTTCCCTGACCGCAAGCCGGTCCTCTCCGACATCCTGCACAAAACCGACGGTAGCGAGCCGTCCCTGCCATGGGACGGCGACCGGTTCTTTGACTTCGAACATAAAAAGGTTCAGGACAAGTACACGCTCACTCCGCGCCTGTGGCAGTACCTGCAGGACTACAAGAAGAAGCACGAGGCTCTAGGTCACGGGTTCGGCTACGGGCTGGTGACCCCGGACATGGTCTCTCGTACCCTGTCGGCCCGCTACTACAAGGACGGCTCCGAGATCCTCGTCAAGCAGGAGGGGGAGCGGCCCCGCCGTCTCACCCCGCGCGAGTGCGCCCGCCTGATGGGCTACCCCGACGACTTCCGCATCCCCGTCTCCGACACGCAGGCCTACCGGCAGTTTGGCAACAGCGTCGTCGTGCCCGCCGTGGCCGAGGTCGCCCGCATCATGCGCCCTCACATCCTCCAGGTCATGCAACAGGATGACACTGGCCATGACTCCAAGGATGCGGGCGTGGAGGCCAGGGCCATCAGCAAGGCCCGCAGGCGCGCCATCGAAGGGGCCAGTCAGGACTGACTTCAAGAAGCCGCTTGAAATCAGGATTCTTCTGGACAAGATACAGATGCCAGAAGATGGTGAAGGGCTGTTTTCTGTGTTGAATATGTTCCGATATCGTTCGGTGCTCTTTCGTGGATGGTACCTTATAAGTCATGGGTAATTATGGAGTCATCGGCGATTATATTGGTACGGTCGCTTCGAAGAGGTTGTCTGCGGTCGATATCGATCCAAAGGCGAGCCACCAACACGAGTTCGGAGATCGTAAAGCAGGAATCCGGAGTCTTCTCGGCAGTCAAGACAGGAAAAACATTCCTACCGCTGTCATGTACATGGATGATGACGAAGCTCCGTTGGTTGCCGACATTAACACAAGCTGGTACGACACGCGACGAAACCAGCCCAAACGAACTCCTGAATGGCGACTTTACTACGAGGATTGTGATCCGATTCGTCAGGCAAAAACTGGTGATCTCATGTGTTTGGGTAAGTTGAGCGATGGGCACCTGCTCATCCTCATCGTCGACCAAGGCAGCAGCATAGAGGCGCAGATAAAATGGCTGTTCGACATCCATAATGAATCCGAACGGTCCTATGACCTGCATGACGTCACAAGCCATGACATCGACGCTCTCGGAGCTGAGATTCTTGAGGCTCTGGGCATCATCGTTCAGCCGAAAGACGATGAGCTGCTGGGTGTCATGATTGACAAGTGGGGGTATTCGTTCCCCACAAATGCCGATTTCGCTTCTTTGGCGCAGGAATCGTTGAAAGACGTGGATCCGGCCCATGATGATCCCGATGACGTAGTAATGGCCTATTACAACCAGAATTTCCTTCTATTCAAGGTTTTCGAGAAGGCAGTCATCCAGCATGAATTTGAGCAAGCACCATTTGTGTCCAACGGCATCATTGATGTGGAATCATTTACTACTTTCTATACTAAGGTGCGTAACCGGCGCATGAGCCGCGCGGGAACCAGTCTGGAACTGCATATCGCGCGAATCCTTGATGTAAGACATATTCCGTATAAAGCGCAAGCCCATACCGAAAACGGCAAGAAACCGGATTTCCTATTCCCCTCACAGGAGGCCTACGATGATTTGACGTTTCCTGACACTCAGCTGCGCATGCTGGCATCGAAGACATCGCTCAAGGACAGATTCAGACAAGTCGCCGACGAAGCCGTGCGAATCCAAGACAAGCACCTGTTCACCATGACACCGGGAGATGTGACCGATTCCAAACTCAAACAGATGGATGAACTGCATATCCATCTAGTTATGCCCCAGCAAGTGAAAGGGACCTATGATGACACCATACAATCTGAAACCATGCGTTTCTCTGATTTCATTCAAGAGATAGAAGAATTGGCAAAAAAGGAACTTCTCGGCTGAATCCATAAAATTAATGAAATGAAATTGTGCTCGAATATATTCGTTTGGAGTAGATATTTGCGTAATCTGTGAGTATAATTTCATGTATGTCATGTACAAGTAGTTGTAAATCTGCTGTTGGTACTGTATGCGTTTGCCCCTGTTGTGGAATCAATCATGGAGTGGGGCGCTTAGCTTGGAGTCATGCCAGCTCTGTACAGACAATCTGTCCAGATGGCAAGAAAGCTCAAGCTGGCGCCGAAGCTAATGTGAAGAATCTCAAGACAATTAAAATTTCTCGGAAAGTGCCCACACAAAGAAGTAACAGGGTTTCACAAGAGCATTTAAGAACAATCGAAGTTGTAGATTGGTTGATAGCACATCCGTCTGAAAGAGCACAAATTGAAGCAGTGAACGATGCGTTTCAAGCGAGTGCTGAAAAAGCAATAGCAGGTTTAACAGAGAAACAAAAAATAAGGTTTGCAGATCACTTCTGGTGTGATTTCTTTGCGTCATTAGTACAGCTGATCGATAAAGGCCAATTGACTATTAACAAAGTTCAACAGGCCGTTGCTGAGGGAGTTTCGAACGCTCTTATCACAATGGTATTTGATTCTATCGAAAAGAGCCGTGCCTCTTCTTATGGGAATAAACCTGGAACTATTAATAAAAATCGCAACAAGACAACACGCAAGGTTGCGGATAGACAATCTGGTCTTACTGCTGCTGTATTAAAGGTAGTAGTTAAAGATGTTCTCATATCAGTTTTCAAAGCGTACAGTAAGTCTCTTACCTCGAATCTAGCTATTTATAAAAAGCATTTTCAAATTTTAGCGATATTGTTGTGCCCTAATCCTCAAGCTCATAAACTAGTGTGGGATACTTGCTTGGCTCCATTATTGGCAGAATCGATCGCGAACTCACTTGTTCAAAACTTGAAGTCAAAAAACATAAGAATACCGACTGTTGATGTTTGGGATAAACAGCCTGTTAGTGCGAAAGCAATTCTGGAATATGTTCTGTGAGAAAATAAAACTATGAGATTACAATACTTGCTCTTTGTAGTATGTAGATAGATTTAGAACTGTGCTTGGATATTTCTGATTAATAGTCTTGGGCTTTATTTGATTAAATAAGGTGCATTAGTTTCTAATTATTCCCAGAGCATATATGGTATATGGAATTTGCGTTAGAAACAGAAAACCGGGATATTCGAGGGGTACGCCATAAAGTGAATCTAGATAAAGAAAGATTCTATAAAAATTAATTACGGTATTGGGTATTATTTTCTATTCAAGACACGATTCAGACACGATGGCCTTCGTCATTTACCGTTTTCAACCGTCTCGATCGTTTTTTTTGGATGGTTTGGGTTTACTTTGAAATACCAGCGTTATCGGCAGTTTCCGGTACTGTCCGTTACCAGTCGTTTTAGCTGTCAATCTAACAGGATGTCGCAGGTTCAAATCCTGTCATCCCGACGAAAACGTTGGAAACGATGGGGCTCGCGACGTTGCTCGATTTTCTTGAAAGTAACTTGGTAGAGATTGCATGTGCAGCTTTGCAACTTACGCTGCCACCAACAACAATCTAATGCTCCCAACGAGTGTGGCGGTGCATGGACCGAGATTTTGATTGCCGCTGCATCCAAGATGTTCTGATGCCGAGGCCCTGCATTGACACGAGGTGAGATTGCTACCGGTGGCCGTGGGTTCTTTTGTGCTTCAGATTGCCTCATTGATGGCATCTGCGGTTTTCCGTGGATCCGCCAACCCCAGCACGAGCCGGTCGAATTTCTCGTCACGAAGTTGGATGATGAGAGGCTGCTCGGGTTGGGCAATGTTCCAGAATTCAACGTCACCGTCGGGAAACTTGAATGTGCCGACTTTTTTGCCGGGTACTGATAATCCGGGGGTTCGGATGGCCTTGCGCTCGCTCCTGATGAATCCTGGGTCAACTGTGGCGCCTGCGACATGATCCAGTGGAATCTCCATGCTGCCTGTAAGTGACCAGAGCTTGTTCAGGCCATTGGGTGTGATTTTGAGCGTTGTTTCCGCGATTTCAATGGTATTGCTTGCGGTTGTGTCGCTAGCAGGGTGAATTTCACCGTTGGATTCGTTCATGGCTTGCTGGGTTGTTACCGACATGGTATCTCCTTTTGTTGGTTCGGTTATGGGTAACGTGGTTGCTTCGAAATGTTAAGGTTTGCCGATGATGCCCGCATGTTTAAGTAAATTGCTTCCAAGGGCCGATGCAAGCTCTTGTTGCTTTGCTGCCCACTGGTCGATGATCATGCGGATTTTTGCATCGTGTGATGCCAGCTCCAAGCAGGCGATGGCTGCCAAGGTTAGCGTGCTGTCTGGGATGGGAGAAGTCCCCTGATGTTCGGTTTGGGGTTCTGGCATAACTGTCTGCTCAGGTCGATCGTAAGTAAGTTCGCTGTCCGGTTCTTTGTTCTGTTGTTCATCTTCTGCCGGTTCGTGGTTGCCCGAGGGTTCTATTTGTTCCACGACGCACAGTGAGCTTTGCAACACTTCCAGGAAGATTCCTCGTTTGCTACCGAATACCTGATACAGGCTGCCACGTTTGAGTCCTGTGGCTTCTACAAGGTCATCGATAGATGTGGCTGCATAGCCATAGGTGCAGAAGACCTGACGGCATTGTTGTATTACGATGTCTTCATCGAAATTTCTAGGTCGTGCCATACTTGCCAGTATAACTATTTTTGAATAAATAGTCAAAAACGAAGATTGTCTAGTTATGGTTGTTCGACACGGCAATGTTTTGAATTGTGTAGCGGTGGCTGAACGACTATGTTTGAGACCTCGATAGACTTAAGTACATGTTGCTTTTGCTGCCTCCGTCTGAAGGAAAGTTTGCGCCCGATTACGGGCCGACGTTAGACCTGGATCGTTTGTCCTTTCCTGAACTCAATCAGGCCAGGAGCAAGGTTCTTTCGGCGTTGATGGAGGTATCGCGTCGCGAGGATGCCGCACAGAGCCTAAACGTGGGAGCCAAGGGGGCCAAGGAGATTATTGCACAGCGTGATATTCTTACTGCTCCTTGTGCGCCGGCACGTCAAATCTATACCGGTGTGCTCTATGAGGCCGCTCAGCTTCACCAAGGTGACGATGTCATGGTGTTTTCCGGTCTGTTTGGCGTAACCAGGGGAGAGGACTTTATTCCTTCCTACAGGCTGTCGATGAATGTCTCGCTTCCCGGGATAGGACCGCTTAAAACCTTCTGGCGTAACGAACTTGCTGGCTGGATGCCGAGCAAGACAATGATGCGCCAAGTCAATGGCTCCCAGTCTCAAACGATCAGTGGCACTTGTAATGAAATAGCAATAGACCATTGTCCAGAAGATGCAGAAATTGAAGACATCGTCGATCTTCGTTCGGAACTGTACCGTGTCACCGGTCCCAGTTCCACCGAAGCCCATACCCGTTGGTGGAACATACGAATCGTTGACTCGAAGAATAAAACCATATCCCACATGGCCAAGCATTATCGGGGCCTGCTCGCACGTGCCTTGCTTGATGCACCGAGCCAATCCGTTGATGAGGTCGCTCGTACGATCGGAACCGTCACTGTCGAACCCAAGGCCGACGTGTGTCAGCTTACGCTGGTACCTGAAAACCTGTAAGTGGAACTCTCATAACGTTTTGGATGATGATTGGCGTGTCGTTTTAGAGATAATCCGAATGCCATTGTCTGCTTATTGAAACTCGGCAGTTGTTGCCTGCTGGGTTCTCGATTGCCTACGTGTGAGACGTATTGACTGGATATTGAAACGATAGATATCTATCGTAGGTTGGTCTTCAAGCCGATGAAGTGTTCATTCGGATTGGCTTGTACATCAGCAATTGTGGATGCCTGTTCTATCTGACCGGTTGATGCAACGATGTGCTGTAGGGGAGTTCCTCTACTATTTCGATTATGACAAGCATTGAAGCCTATACTGCTGACACTACGGATGATGGTAGGAAGCTCCGGTCTGCAGAAGTCGCAGACGCTGTGAGCGATGAGGGTGTTCAGGCATCTAATCTATGGCCCGCTCCTGTCGCCCATCAAGCGTTGCAATCGCTGGCTGTGATTCCCGGAAGCAAATCACTGTCGAATAGATATCTTATTTTGGCCGCTTTGGGACATAAAGTAGTGGTCATCAAGGGATTATTGCGTTCGCGTGATACGGATTTGATGGCTGACGCATTGCGTACGCTCGGTGTAGATGTCAGTTTTGATGAACAGGACGAGACGACAGTCACGGTCTCACCACCTGCCAACGGTAAATTCAAGGGAAACAGCACAGTTTTCTGCGGTTTGGCCGGCACAGTGATGCGCTTCGTTCCAGGTCTTGCACTGTTTGCAGATGGCCCGGTCCATTTCGATGGAGATGAACAGGCGTATGCACGTCCCATGCATCCGGTGCTCGACGGACTTGAACAACTGGGGGCACATGTTGAGTATGACGGTGAGCGAGGTTTCCTGCCGTTTACCGTTGTTCCGCCCGTTCAGACAGAACCAAGCACTTTTGCGTCGAATGACGCTCCCGCAAAGGTGGTTATTGATTCGTCGTCGTCATCCCAGTTCATTTCAAGTCTGTTACTCATCGGCTCGAAACTCCCGCATGGCATGGATCTGAAGCATAACGGCAACAAACTTCCCAGTATGCCGCATATCCTCATGACGATGGCTGATGTCAATGATGCTGGTGGTCGGGTGCAGATGACTGAAATCGGTCACTGGACTGTACCGCATCGTGATTTGATGTTGCCGAACGGCGTGGTGGTGGAACCGGACCTGTCGAATGCCGCGCCGTTCCTGGGAGCGGCAATGATTGCTCATGGATCGGTTAGTGTTCCCCACTGGCCGACTTCGACGACTCAACCAGGAGGCCTGCTTCCTGGTATTTTGCAAAAGATGGGGGCTACGGTAACGTTGAATGGGCGACTGTTCGACGAGGGTATGGGAATTGCTCAGACTCAAAAAGTGACGGGCTCAGACGATGATCACGTACTGAGGAATGCAACGTTGACAGTCTCGATGAATGGTTCGATTCACGGGTTGGGTGAAGGTTTTAACCTATCCGCGGCAGGGGAGATAGCCCCGAGCATCGCTGCCCTCGCAACATTGGCCGATAGTCCTAGTGAGTTGGTCGGCATTGGTCACCTTCGTGGACATGAAACGAACCGGCTTGCCGCGTTGGTGACAGAAATCAATCGCATCGGGGCAGGTGCCCGCGAGTTGCCGGATGGCATCGCCATCACGCCAGTGGATCACCGTAAACTGCACGGTGAAATTATGGAAACCTATGCTGATCACCGTATGGCGACGTTCGCGGCAATGATCGGCCTCGTTGTCCCAGGGACCCGGATTCGTAATATCGAGACCACTAACAAGACTATCCCCGATTTTCCGGGTATGTGGTTGCGAATGCTGGGTCAGGATTGATTTGCTGAAAGTGATGTCTTTGTAACAACGGGGCCCGGAATCGGCAAACTTACCGATTCCGGGCCCTATTGTAGTCATATCAACAAAAGTTGGATGAAAAATGACCTTTAGAGAAGCAATTATTACTTAACTGTGTTGCCGTAGCTGTCCACGCCTGCGGCAGCGATCTTAGCGGCCTTGCGAGCAATGGCAAGCTCTTCGTTGGTCGGGACAACCGCGATCGTCACCGAGCTGTCAGGAGTGGAAATGATGCGTGGTTCCTTGGAACGTGTGGAGTTCTTTTCCTTGTCAAGTTTCACGCCGAACGGCTTTAACTTTTCACACACCATGGCACGAACGAGGTCATCGTTCTCACCGACGCCTGCAGTGAATGTAATGACATCCACGCCGCCCATCTGGGCCGTGTAGTTGCCGATGTAGCCGACGATACGGTGGACATAAACATTCATCGCGACGATGGCGTCCTCGTCGCCCTCTTCGAAGAGGCGATCGATTTCACGCATGTCTCCGTAACCGGTCATGCCGATCATGCCGGACTTCTTGTTGAACAGATCGTCGAGCTCGTCGACCGACATGTTCGCATTGCGAATCAGGTGGAAAACGACGGCCGGATCGATGTCGCCGGTACGGCTTCCCATCATCAGACCCTCGAGCGGGGTCAGGCCCATGGAAGTGTCGATCGGGTGACCGGAGACCTGAGCGGATGCGGAAGCACCATTGCCGATGTGCAGCACGATCTGCTTGAGGCCCTTAGCAGGCTTGCCGACGATATCGGGGACTATGGACCCGACGTATTCGTGACTGGTGCCGTGGGCGCCGTAGCGACGGATGCTGTACTTCTGGGCGACATCCTTGTTGAGCGCGTAGGTGTTTGCTTCCTTCGGCAGCTGGAAGAAGAACGAGGAATCGAAGACGAAGATCTGGGGGACATCGGGGAGCAGCTTACCCATGACTTCGGCACCTTCCGCTTCAGGGCCGTTGTGAAGAGGTGCCAGCACCGCGAGATCCTTGACCTCGGCGATGGTCTTGTCGTTTACGAGAGCGGGATTCGGGAAAATGGAACCACCTTGAACGACGCGATGGCCGACGGCCACAATGCCGCTGTTTTCAAGATCGGGGCCATATTCCTTGAAGAAGCCAAGCACGCGTTTGAGTCCTTCTTCGTGGTTGTGAACAGGCTCTTCAAGCTCGTGCTTTTCGCCGTTGAACTCATGCTTGTAATGGCCGTCGATTGGCTCACCGATCTTTTCGACGAGCCCGCTGGCGATACCTTCTCCGGACTCGAGATCGACCAGCTGATATTTGATAGAGCTGGAACCGGAATTGATGACAAGAACGGTTTGCGCCATAGCGTACATCCTCCAAATAGATTAATTGATCCGTGGACACACCACGGTTACCAAGTACTAGTTTACTCATGAGCTGTTACAAAAGCCTACAAACGCTGCTTTTGCTGTCATATACCAAATTCTTTGTGAGTAGCTGCCCGTTGTGATCTGAGTGGTATTCGATTCCGGAAGGATCCCAAGACCGAAGACGGTGAGAAACATAACGCTTAAGGTTGGGTCAGGTTGATGAAACGGTGTAAATAATTATGCCGTTGATGCGTGTGTCCGGTTCAGTGATTCTTGTTCGTTTACGGCTTCGCGAACTGGACGCATGGTATACATTATCTTTTCAAGCAGTAAACTTTTACTGCACAAAGACACGTGAAACCATACCGATGCCGGTTGACGACGGAGGTTTGTCACTGTTGTGCTTCGACAGCTGTAAAGGCGACGGTATTGATGATATCTTCCACCAACGCACCTCGAGAAAGATCGTTGACCGGCTTGTTCAGTCCCTGAAGCACTGGACCGATGGCGATGGCGCCAGAGGTACGCTGCACGGCCTTGTAGGCTATGTTACCTGCCGCAAGGCTAGGGAAGACGAAGACATTGACATGTCCGGCCACGTCGTTGCCTTTCGCCTTTGTGGCGGCAACTGTGGGGGACCATGCGGCGTCAAATTGGATTGAGCCGACAACGGGGAGATCGGGAGCTTTTTCATGAACAAGTTTGGTGGCTTTTTCGACCATGTCGACATCCGGTCCTTGGCCGCTACCCAGTGTGGAGTAGCACAGCATTCCTACTTTGGGATCAATGCCAAATGCGCGTGCGGTTCCAGCGGATTGAATGGCGATGTCTGCCAGTTGCTCGGGGTTGGGGTTGAGATTGATGGCGCAGTCGGCAAACACAGCGACATGGTCCTCGAAGCACATGAGGAATGCGCCGGAAACCAGCGATGCATCAGGCTTGGTCTTGATGACCTGCAACGCTGGGCGCACTGTATTCGCAGTTGAATCGACTGATCCCGAAACCAGGCCATCCGCTTTGCCAAGCGCGACGAGCATAGTACCAAAGTAACTTGGGTCTTGCAGTTGCTGACGTGCCTGTCCCTCGGTCACCCCTTTCTTAGCGCGAAGTTCGCAGAGCTTTGCAACCATGGGTTGAAGGACGGTTTCATCGTCCATTGTCTGATACGATGCTTTTTTCAGCGAGGCAAGACCAAGTTTTTTGCCTCGTGCGAGGATCGCGTCCCTGTCGCCGACGATGATCAGATTGACGATATCTCGTTGCAGTAGATAATCGGCCGCTTTGATGATACGGTCTTCAGAGCCTTCAGGCAACACAATCGTTTTCTTGTCTGCCTTCGCTTTTGCCAGCAGTTCATTTTGGAAAGCATACGGCGTGGTTGGAGCGGTGAACGGTGTGCGAGCGGCTTTAACAACCTGTTCAGTCGGAGCGTTCTCGGAGAATGCCTTAGCGGCTTTGGTGGCAGCATCAGGATCGGAATTCGAAGGGAAATCAACTGCAGGGATGGTCCACACCGGTACTGTCCAGTCCTTCAGTGACTCTTTAGCGTCGGCTGCTTTTTCATCTGTGCAGCCTGTGATGAATATGCCTGCTACTTTGCCACCCGCTTGTTTGACGGATGCGGTGCAGGCTTCGACAGTGGCTTTCACCTGTTCGCCGTTGCGGCGAATTGTGCAGATGGCGAGGAAGGTCTTGGCTTTGAGGTCGGTGGCCACATTCGCATTGAATTGGAATTCTTCCGGATCAAAGATGGGGGAGCCGTCGCTGCCGACGACAACCATGAACTCGGAGCAGGTGCGCTCCACCTCCGCGCTGTATGCGGCAACGATGTCACCACGCGCAGTGCTTTTATCTTTTCTCGCGCATCTAGGACATAGCGCACGCACATTATCAATCTTCTGAGCGGCATTGGCGACGTTGAGGAGCTCTGTGGTTAATGATTCCTTCTTGCAAGCCACGGGGCGGAATATCGCCGTCTTCTTCGCTGATGCAAGGGCTGCAACTACTCCATAGGCTACCACGTTGCGACCGTTGCCACCTTCCGGGCTGGCGATGTAAACGACTTCGTTTGCCACTATGAAACTCCTTGTGCTCCTTGTCGAAGGTGCGTCCATTGCTTAGGCGAGGGTGTATCTCCTTTCGCCTCCGTTCATATTCTAAGCGTTGCTATGACGGAAATCGTAATCAGTTTCGTCATGGTTTTCAGGACCGTAGGCAAAACAAAAGAGGATGCCGGCTGATGCCGAACATCCTCTTTTGTTTTGCCTTACAACGTTATGCGTTGTATTAGGTGCAAAATGGAACTACTCGTTGTCGCCTGCGGTTGCAGCAGTTGCGGAAAGGTCGCCTTGCTGATCAACCTTGACGCCGGAGTAGACCCACTCGGAGTAATCCGGGTGATCGTAGCCCTTGTCAACTGCGAACTGGAAAGCGTCCTCACGGAACTGCTCGAGCTTTGCGATTTCGTCGGCGTACTTGTTCTCGTCGATCATGCGCAAAGCTTCGGCAGTCAGCTCGTAACGATCCATCCTGTTAACGCGAACCATGTCATAAGGCGTCGTTGTGGAGCCCTGCTCCTCGTAGCCGTGAACGTTGAAGTTATCGTGGTTCGGGCGATCGAAGATGAGGGAGCGGATGTCGTGAGCATAGGAGTGGTAAGCGAAGAGAACCGGCTTGTCAGCAGTGAACAGATCTGTGAACTCGGCATCGGTAAGAGCTTCGTCGTTTTCCTTTGCGCTCTGGAGCTTCAGGAGATCAACAACGTTGACAACCTTGAACTTTACGCCCAATGCCTTGAGCTTCTCGGAAGCGGCCATGAGTTCCTGCGTCGGCACATCACCGGCGGCGGCCAGCACAACCTCGACCTCATCGTTGCTCTTGGCGTTGGAAGCCCAATCCCAAACGGCAGCGCCCTTTTCGAGCTCAGCGCGAGCTTCATCAAGGGTGAGCCACGTAGCGGCGGGCTGCTTGCCGGCGATGATGGCGTTGATCATGTTGGTGGACTTGAAGGCCTTCTCAGCCACGGCCAGCAACAAGTTACCGTCGGCGGGGAAGTAGATGCCCGTGACGTGATCGTTGTTGAAGGTCTTGTTCAGCAGGAGCGAGGTCACACCCGGATCCTGGTGGGAGAAGCCGTTGTGGTCCTGACGCCATACGTGAGAGGTGACCAGCATGTTCAGGGATGCGATCGGCTTGCGCCACGGAATCTCGCGAACGGTTGCCTCAAGCCACTTGGCGTGCTGGTTGAGCATCGAGTCGACAACGTGAACGAAGGACTCGTAGGAGCTCCAGATGCCGTGACGGCCGGTCAGGAGGTAGCCTTCGAGGAAGCCTTCCATCTGATGCTCGGAGAGCTGCTCGGTGACCTGACCGGTAACGCTCATGTGCTCATCGGTCTGCTCGGAAAGGTAGCCGTTGTCCCACTGCTTGTTGGTAACATCGTAAGCAGCCTGCAGACGATTGGAAGCGGTCTCGTCCGGTCCGAAGATACGGAACGAATCCGGGTTCATCTTGATGATGTCGCGAGTGTAGTTACCCAGCTGACGGGTGGCCTCAACCTGGCCCCAGCCGTGGCCGTATTCCTTAACGCCGGTGACTTCGTAAGCGGAGATATCCGGAAGCTTCAGGTCTTCGCGGATGCGGCCACCGTTCGCGTTCGGGTTCTGACCGATACGCAGTTCACCTTCAGGCATGAACGCGGTGACTTCAGGACGGATTGCACCCTTGTCGTCGAAGAGCTCCTCCGGCTTGTAGGATTCCAGCCAGCTCTTGAGAACCTGGAAGTGAGCTTCGGTATCGCGGGCGCTGGCCAGCGGCACCTGATGCGCACGCCAGGAGCCCTCAGTCTTCTTGCCGTCGATGTACTTCGGGCAAGTCCAGCCCTTAGGCGTGCGGAAAATGATCATCGGGTAGGTCGGGCGATCAACATCGTTGGTCTGAGCCTTGGCCTTGATGTCGCAAATCTTGTCGAAGACCTCTTCGAAGAGATCGGCGAAACGACGGTGGATGGACATATCGTCTTCGTCATCGAAGCCGGCAACGAACTCGTAAGGCTCATAGCCCATACCTTCGAAGAACTCGTGGAGCTCCTCATCGGGAATGCGGGCAAGAATGGACGGGTTGGCGATCTTGTAGCCGTTAAGGTGCAGGATCGGCAGCACGATGCCATCGGTGCGCGGGTTGACGAGTTTGTTGGACTGCCAGCCAGTCGCCAGCGGGCCGGTCTCGGCCTCACCATCACCGACAACTGCGGGGACAAACAGGCTCGGGTTGTTCATGACGGCACCGTATGCGTGGCTCAGGGCGTATCCAAGTTCGCCACCCTCATGAATCGAACCCGGTGTTTCGGGTGCGAAGTGGGAAGGGATGCCGCCTGGGTAGGAGAACTGACGGAAGAACTTCTGCAGACCAGCTTCGTCCTTGGTGATGTTCGGGAAGTACTCGGTGTAAGTGCCATCGAGGTAGGACTGTGAGGTGCCCGCAGGGCCGCCGTGGCCAGGTCCCATGATGAACACGGTGTTCTGCTGGTGATCGGCGATGAAGCGGTTGACATGGCCGAGCAGGAAGTTCAAGCCCGGGGTAGTGCCCCAGTGGCCGACAAGACGGTACTTGACGTCCTTACGGGTGAAGGGTTCCTTCATGAGAGGATTGTCGCGCAGATAAATCTGTCCGATGGAAAGATAGTTGGCGGCGCGCCAATACTTGTCGACTCCTTCAAGAGCCTCCTCGGAAACAGGCTTGCCGAGTTTCTTCCACGGGGTGCCAATAACAGGACTGGTCATTTATGCTCCTGTGCTCCTGTACTTTTAAGTACATATTGATTATTTTCCTCGGGCACAAACCCTTGATACCATTTGCTGAGGTTTATGCCCATTCAGGCTTTACTTTACGTTGTATCTCAGACTTTTGGACGTTTTTTTGCACCTATGTGCGAAAAAGTGATGTATTTGTCGCTGAATGTAGCGAGAAATAAGCAGTTTTTAATTTTTCGAACGTAAAAAAAGTCTTGTAAACGTTGAAACTGAGTCGAAGCTTTAAAAGCATAAACAGTTGAGGATGTTCGATCGGTACGAAATTTACGCGGCGTGTTGCTTTTCGTCGTGTCGCTTTTTGTTTATTCGGATAAACGTCAGTGAACGGCTCATTTTGTCTGCTTGAATCGAGAGAATGGATACTACTTTATTTGTGTATGCGATCGCATACGAACAGCGCATAGAGGAGAATTCATGGCAAACGGTCCAGTGCTCGTCGTCGACTTCGGTGCACAATACGCTCAGCTTATCGCCCGGCGTGTGCGTGAGGCTCATGTCTATTCCGAATTGGTACCGCACTCGATGCCTGTCGAACAGATGCTCGCCAAGGATCCGAAAGCCATCATACTTTCCGGCGGGCCAGCTTCCGTATATGAACCGGGTGCCCCGAGCATCGATAAAGCGATATTCGAGGCTGGTGTGCCGGTATTGGGAATCTGCTACGGGTTTCAAGTCATGGCCAACGAGCTCGGCGGTAAGGTCAACAAGGCAGCGCTCGGCGAATACGGGAAAACCGAGGCTGTGGTTGATAAAGCTGAAGGAATTCTTGCTGATTCTCCGGCGGAGCAGACAACATGGATGAGTCATGGTGTTGCAGTGGAGGAGGCGCCAGAAGGTTTTCAGGTTCTGGCGCATACGGAAGGCGCTCCTGTGGCTGCGATGCAAGATGAATCCCGTAAGCTTTATGGTGTGCAGTGGCATCCGGAAGTGAAACACACCGTGCTCGGCAACCAGCTGCTTTTTGCATTTTTGCATGAATGTGCAGGGCTTGCCAGCGATTGGGATGCAGACAACATCATCGATGAGCAGGTTGGGCGGATTCGTGAGCAGGTGGGCGATGCGGAGGTAATCTGTGGGCTTTCCGGCGGTGTCGATTCGGCCGTGGCAGCCGCTTTGGTGCACAAGGCCGTCGGAGATCAGCTAACCTGTGTGTTTGTTGACCACGGCATGCTGCGTAAAGGTGAGGCTGAACAAGTTCGTCACGATTTTGTTGAAGCGACAGGAATCAAACTTATCGAAGTCGACGCTTCAGAGGAGTTCCTTACCGCTCTGGAAGGTGTCACGGAGCCGGAGCGCAAACGCAAGATCATCGGCGAGAAGTTCATCCGTACGTTTGAGAAGGCGCAGAAGGAAGTGCTTGAAGAAGCCGGTGCACGCGGAAAGGAAGTGAAATTCCTGGTTCAGGGCACGCTGTACCCGGATGTCGTTGAGTCCGGTGGTGGCGATGGTGCGGCAAATATCAAGTCGCACCATAATGTCGGGGGATTGCCCGAAGACGTCAAGTTTGAATTGGTCGAACCGCTACGTAACCTGTTCAAAGATGAGGTCCGTGCCATCGGCACCAAGCTCGGTTTACCGGATAATATTGTATGGCGGCAGCCGTTCCCCGGTCCGGGTCTGGGCATTCGAATCATCGGCGAGGTCACCAAGGATCGTCTTGATCTTCTGCGTGATGCTGACGCTATCGCTCGTGAGGAGATGGCCAAAGCCGGACTTGATCGAGACATTTGGCAGTGCCCGGTAGTGTTGTTGGCCGATGTGCATTCAGTAGGTGTCCAAGGCGACGAACGTACTTACGGCTCACCGATCGTGCTGCGTCCGATTAGCTCGGATGATGCGATGACTGCTGACTGGTACCGACTGCCGTATGACGTTCTTGCCACGATTTCCACACGCATCACCAACGAATGCCGAGGAATCAATCGTGTGGTTTTGGATTGCACTTCCAAGCCGCCGGCCACCATCGAATGGGAATAAGCGGGATGTAGCGCTGAAGCGCGTGACTGCGGGCGATGCAGCGGTAAATGGGCCGCTGCATCGCCTTTTTAGACAGCATGTCTCATCTTCAGTGTCGTCCTTATCACTTCGACAGCTACATAGACTCACAATTATGAAGTTGATATCAATCTTGAATGGTAGAAGCAATGACGGTTCCCTCTGAAACATATGCGTTGAATAATGGTGTAGAAATCCCAAAGATCAGGTTTGGAACTTGAAATTCCCAATGGTGACTTGGCCTATAATTCAGTGCGCATGGCGATAGAAGCAGGTTACAGGCATATTGATACGGCCTATGTCTACGACAATGAGTGCAGCGTGGGACGTGCTGTCCGGGATTCAGGTGTGTCTCGTGATGGGATATTCGTGACCACGAAGTTGCTGGCAAAAGTAAAACAGGCTGATGAAGTCCAGAAGTATTTTGACAAGACCATGAAGCATCTTGGTCTGGAAGTGCTCGACCTTCATCTCATTCACGCTCCATGTCCGCGAACCATGCGGGACACATGCGGATGGACAACGAGAATCTGGCTGTTTGAGGTCATATGAAAGAAATTTATCGCTCTGGTCGTGTGGGCGATTGGCGTGTCAAATTTTGATGATCACGATTTGGAGAACATTCTTGATCGTGGCGAGATAATTCCGACGGTCAATCAAATGCAATATTACATAGGGGCTACCGAACCCCGCAACCGGATATTTGAGCAGTCGCACGCTGTGCTGGTCGAGGCGTATTCGCTCTTGCACCCGGAGGGCTGCTCAAATCACACGATCTTGCAGTGATGGCTAATAAATACAGTGTTTCGACCGCGCAGCTCGCGATTCGTTTCTGTATTCAGAAACGGTGTACTTCCGCTGCCAAAGGCAACAAGTCGAATGCTGAGGTTGATTTCGTGATTGACGGCGCAGACATGGACCTGCTCAGGGCTTTCGCCAATTCAAACCCAAATGGGCATAATCCTAGTCAACGATAGCTGTGCTGACTAGCGGCTATCGTTGCTTGTTTTATGGCGTTCAGAATATGTTAAAAGGCCCGCCAAATTGTGATATTTGACGGGGTTCCATACGTAACGCTTTGAAGGGTTGGGTTCTTCATTCGAATATTAGGCAAGAAAACGCAGTATTTATCAAGTTGTCGACGTTGACGATGTACTGAGAATCTTGGCGAATCAAAGTGAGCCACCTCTCTTTATCGTTGCAACGCTAATATTGCGAATGTCGTTTGCTTCACGGATGGATGGTGTCACGCAGTGCATTGATTTCCTTGTCGCGCTGCTGCAGTTCCATGGTGGTGTTGTTGAAAAGTTCTAGAACCTGTTGAGCTGTGTTAATCGTTTGGCAGTCACGTTCTGCGGCGTCGGTGAAAGTGGAGACAGTCAGAAACAGTTCAAGCGAGCGAGCATCATTATCTTCCAAGGCCCGGCTGATGATTCCTCTAAGCATAATCTTGAGGTTGCGTGAGTCTTTCTTGGCGGCCCTTCGACGTTCCATATAAAGCAGGAAGAGCGCGGACAAGTACGGATGCCGTCTCAGCGACCGCTGTAGCCCATTCTGTCATTGTTCCGATTTCCAGATTAAGCACTTGTTCCTCTTTTGTTGGATTTGCTTAAATTGTAGTGGAGGTAAGTCAGGTTTCTCGACCATTTTTTAGATGAACAGCAAAGACGCTATCAGAAGTTTGTTGATATAACGCCATATTTGATTCTGTGGTTGGCTTATCAATAACCACGGATAGTGATTTAATAGACGCGTAATCTCTTTCCTGAAAGGCAGTTATATGAACGAGAACGAAGCTATGGATTTGCTGCGTAAATTCGTTGGATTCCAGACCGAAAACGGCAATGAAAAAGTCGTTGCAGACGAGATCAAGGCCATTTTCGACAAAGCTGGGGTGCCTTGCAAGGTAATTGAGCTTGAACAGGACCCGTCGAGAGCAAATCTTGTTGCCGAACTGGGCCACGGTGAGCCCGTACTTGGTATCACCGGTCACATGGACACGGTGTCGGCTCAGCAGGAAGGCTGGGAGACTGATCCGTTCGATGTCACCGAGAAAGGTGATCTGATTTACGGTAGAGGTGTCACCGACATGAAGGCAGGCTTGGCCGCCATGGTCTTCGCCATGCTCAATCTTAAGGAGCATGAGAATCAGATGCACGGAACCGTTCGCTTCCTGGCTACGGCCGGCGAAGAGGTTGGTATGCCCGGTGCCGAGGCCATGCTCAAACAGGGTTATATGAAGGGCGTCGAGGCATTGCTTGTTGGCGAACCTTCTGGATACAACATTGTCTATGCCACAAAGGGCGAGCTGAATCTCAACATCAATATGCAAGGCAAAGCCGCACATAGCTCGACGCCTGCTGCCGGAATCAATGCAGTCGAGAACCTGCTCGAGTTCCTTGACACCATCACCAAGCGCATCAATGGTGCCGCAGAAGGAAAGAACAATCCAGATCTTGGCGATACCGTATTCAACATCGATGTGATTCGTGGAGGCCAGCAGGTCAACGCGATTCCTGAGTCCGCCAGTGCCGAAATCAACATTCGCATTATTCCTGAGTTTAGTAACACGGAAATTCTTGCGCTTCTTGATGGGGAAGTGAAGAAATTCAACGAAAACCACAAAGCGAACGTTTCCTACACAATCGGCATGGATATCAAGCCGGCCATTGGCCCTAAGGAAGCCAAACTCGTCAACGTGGTCAAGTCCGCTGGCAAGAAGCATCTCGAGGCTCAGGGTCAGTCCGGAGATATCCCGATGTATGGTGTGTCCGGGGCTACCGATGGAAGCGTGCTGCTTCTCGACAGCCCGAAAGACACCGCCTACGTCGTGTTCGGTCCCGGCAACGACACGCCGCATCGTGTCAACGAAAGTCTGCCGAAGCAGATGTACTTCGACTTCATCGGCATCTATATCGATATCATCAACGAATACATGGGCATCAAAAAGTAGCGGTGGTCGTGCATTGTTAATCCGTGGTTGAAAATTGAAAGTGCCGACCCTTTAGCGAGGATCGGCACTTTCAATTGTGCAAATATCAGCTTGACTCAAATCGTCAAGCTAGGCGAATTCGATGGTGTCTTTTTCTCCGTCCATCGACTTGATGACCGCCAGTGATGCGACGTCGTGACCTGCCTCCCGCAACTCCTTGCCGCCATTCTGGAAACCCTTCTCAATGGCGATGCCTATTCCCTCGATGATTACGCCAGCCTCGTTACAGATGTCAATAAGCCCATGCATCGCTTTGCCATTGGCAAGGAAATCGTCAATCAATAGGACATGCTCACCGAAAGTGAGAAAGCGCTTCGAAACAATGACAGGAAATTCCTTCTGCTTGGTAAAGGAGTATACAAGTGAAGTATATTGATCCCCGTCGAGGTTGATGGACTGCGTCTTTTTTGCAAAGACAACGGGAACGTTGCCAAAATGTTGCGCAACGATAGTTGCTATGCCGATACCGCTGGCTTCAATGGTCAGAATCTTGTCGATGCGGCGACCGGCGAATATGCGAGCCCATTCGGCACCCATCTTGTTGAAGAGCTCTACGTCGCATTGATGGTTAAGGAAGGCATCGACTTTGAGTACGTTGCCGGGCTTGACTGTTCCATCTCGTCGAATCCGGTCTTCAAGTTCTTTCATGTCAGCTTTTCGCTCTCCTGTGAAATTGTCACCATGCCACTCGTGTTGTGGCAATGTACGGAATATGAGCATAATCGCGGGAGGTGACGTCCGTCGAGGCGGGAATGCGAGGGAAAGTGCTCTTGTGATGAGTGCCGTTGGCTTTGCATACATCGCTGGAATCTTTAGTGCCCGAGCTTTTGCGATGAGATATGAATCTTTTTCCGGCAAGGGAAAATCGATGGATGACAACTGTGTGTGATAAAAATGGAGACCTATTAAAGACGGGTCTGCCCCAATCATGGGCGCTCGCAGACGGCTTTTCGAAGGGAACAGGTGTGGCACAGGATCCGGATTTTATGGCACGCAGCGCCAAGGAACTTGTCGGTGATCTCAATGAGCAACAGGCAAAGGCCGTGCAGTATCGTGGACCGGCGCTACTGATTGGTGCAGGTGCAGGTTCCGGTAAGACGCGTGTGCTCACTCGTCGAGTCGCGTGGATTCTTTCTCAATTCGGTGCTTGGCCCAGCCAGGTTTTGGCCATTACCTTTACCAACAAAGCTGCCGCTGAAATGCGTGAACGTCTTGATTCGCTCATTGGGCCCGTGGCCCAACGCATGTGGATTTCAACCTTCCACTCAGCTTGTGTACGTATTTTGAGACGCGATGGGGAAGCCATCGGTCTGCGCTCCGGTTTCTCGATTTACGACACCGCAGATAGCCAGAGGCTAATCAAACTCATCGCCACAAGCCTGAACTTTGATATCAAACGTTATACTCCTAGGGCGATTCTTGCTCAGATTTCCGACTATAAGAACAGGATGATCGGCTGGAAGGAATTGCTAAAAACGTATGCTCCGGACTATACGCCGGGACAGCAAGGCTATCAGCTTGGCAACTACGGCAATGCTGAAGCACTTTATGCCGTGGTATATGCGGAATATCAGCATCGCTTGGCCGCCGCGAATGCCGTTGACTTCGACGATCTAATTTTCAGGACGGTAGAGCTGTTACACGACCATCCGGAAGTCGCCGATTACTATCACCATAAGTTCCGTTATATTCTGGTCGATGAGTATCAGGACACTAACCATGCCCAGTACCTGTTGGTACGTGAGCTTTGTGGTATCGATAGGCAGCAGGACGGCGCACCCCAACGTGATTCTGCAGGACGTGAAGGGCCGGCGTGGGTCACTGTCGTTGGTGATTCCGACCAGTCGATCTATGCTTTTCGTGGGGCAGATATCAGTAACATCGAGGATTTCGAGAAGGATTTTCCCGGTGCGTTGACTATCATGCTTGAACAGAATTATCGTTCGACACAAACCGTTCTTGATGCCGCCAACGCGGTGATTGCCAAGAACGCTGGACGAAAACCCAAAAACCTGTGGACCGCTCTCGGCAAAGGAGAGCCGATCGTCGGTTATGCCGCCGACAATGCTCAACAGGAGGGCGGATGGATCGCCAATGAAATTGCAAACCTGCATACAGAGCAAGGATATGCGTATTCGGATATGGCAATTATGTACCGTGCTAATGCACAGTCTCGAGCACTTGAAGAAGCGCTGATCAACGCGGGAATTCCTTACCAGCTTGTAGGCGGCACGAAATTCTATGAACGTCGTGAAGTCAAGGATGCCATTGCGTATTTGCAAGCCATCACGAATCCTGCCGACAGCGTCAACATGCGTCGTATCATGAACACGCCCAAACGCGGGCTGGGTGCCCGTGCGGAATCGGTCGTTGCCAGCTATGCTGATGAGCACAATGCTCCATTCTGGTATGGCATCGAGCATATGGACGAGATTGCCGATTTGCCGACGAGAACCCGTACCAAGCTCGGTGAATTCCGTGACCTGATGCTGGATCTTACGAAGTTTGCGGTGGATCATGATACAAAGCCTTCCGAAATTGTTGCTGAAGTGATGAGCAAGTCCAAGCTTCTCGAAGAATTACAGCGTTCCACCGATCCTCAGGACGAGTCGCGAGTGGAAAACCTGTCCCAGTTGCAGTCTGTTGCTGCCGAATTCGAGCAAAAAACACCTGATGCCACACTTTCAGGATTTCTCGAAACGACGGCGCTGGTGGCTGACTCCGACCAGCTGCCCGGTGAGGGGGAGGATTCCGGCAAGATTACGTTGATGACTCTGCACACCGCCAAGGGTCTCGAATATCCGGTGGTCTTTCTGACCGGCATGGAGCAAGGCACGTTCCCGCATTCGCGCTCACTTGAAGATGAGCAGGAACTCAGTGAGGAGCGGCGACTTGCTTATGTGGGCATCACCCGTGCCAAGCAGCGGCTTTACGTCACCCGTGCGGCTGTGCGTTCGCAGTGGGGGCAGGCGGCGGAAATGCTCCCCAGCCAGTTCCTTGATGAGATTCCCGACGAGCTTATTGAATGGAAGCGTCGCGAAGCAGGTGTCGAGCGGATGCGATCGGGCTGGAGCTCAGGTGACGGCGATGAGTTCGATGACGAATTCGGAGGCTGGGGCGATGATGATGGTTTCTCTTCCGGTTCCTCGTTTGGGGGATCTCGCTCCTCGTCATCATATGGGCGATCGAGAGGGTCTGGTCGTTCAAATTATGGCTCTTCCTATGCTTCGCGTTCGGGTTCCTCCTATGGATCAGGTTCGTCGTACAGTTCTAAATCTGGGTACTCTTCACGCTACGGTTCACGATCCGGATACAGCGGGTCGTCTGCCGGAAGCAGTTACGGCTCGGGTTCGCCCGGTTCCTCCTCGTACGGTTCGCGTGCTAGATACGGTTCGTCATCGTATGGTTCCAGTACCGGCACTCGTGGCGGCAAAGTAACTACGCGTCGAACCACGCCTACGGCTTCCACGAAGGCTGTGCCGGCTTCGGCTTTGAACAAAGACAACAAGTTGAACATTTCCGATTTTGCCATCGGTGACAAGGTGACCCATGATCAGTATGGTCTGGGTACGATCGTGGACACCCAAGATAAAGGCCGCAACTCAATCATTACGGTTGATTTCGGATCTGACGGCATTAAGCGCCTGATGCTTCGCGTAGCTCCAATCGAAAAGTTGTAAGTCGATTTTTGCAGGACGGCCGTCCTAATTGGTAAATTGTCAGGTGACGTGTACTGGTTGGCGGTTGATATAGGAGCGTTGTCATTAATTGCGTCAGCTTTGATGCGGTTGTTGATCGGAAGGCGTTTTGTGCACCAGAGTTGTTGGATCGGGCTATTTCGGTGCTTTAGAGCAACCTTGCAAAGCCATGCCGTTTTATCGTCCATAGTCTGCGAGTAAAATATATTTCTGTGTTTGCCATAAGGTATGCACTATCTGGAGTCTTAGCCCATCAGTGGGTCGGCGGTACACTCGATAAAACGAGTATATCGTTGGCGTTTAGCGCCTTGAAGCACTGGAGAGGCCGGCTCAGCGCGGTTTCTTGCGATTCCGCGTTCCGTTCAGATAACGACAGAATATAAAGGAACAATGCAATGACTAACGTTCAGCGTTCTCGCCGTCAGGTGCGCCTTTCGCGCGCTCTCGGCATCGCACTGACCCCCAAGGCTCAGCGCATCTTTGAGAAACGTCCGTATGCTCCCGGTGAGCATGGCCGCACGCGTCGCCGCACCGAATCGGATTACGCAGTACGTCTGCGTGAGAAGCAGCGTTTGCGCGCTCAGTACGGCGTCTCAGAGAAGCAGCTTCGCGCAGCTTATGAAAAGGGTACCCACACCAAGGGTCAGACCGGCGATGCAATGCTCATCGATCTCGAGACTCGTCTCGACGCTTTGGTGCTTCGTGCAGGCTTTGCCCGCACTACCGCCCAAGCACGTCAGTTTGTCGTGCACCGCCACATCATGGTTGACGGCAACGTGGTGGATCGTCCGTCCTACCGAGTCAAGCCGGGCCAGACCATCCAGGTTCGTCCGAAGAGCCAGACCATGGTTCCCTTCCAGATTGCCGCTGAAGGTGTACACCGCGATGTGCTGCCCGCCGTCCCCGGATACTTGGACGTCAACCTGACTTCGCTAAAGGCAACTCTTACTCGTAAGCCGGAAACCAAAGAGATTCCGGTCGAGGTCAACATTCAGTACGTCGTCGAGTTCTACGCTCGCTGATTTCTGAATTCCATTCCTGTTAAGGACATACCGCAAGGGCCCTGTGAGTTTCGCGCTCACAGGGCCCTTGGCGTTGTACTGTCGGTTATTGTCTGATAACTGCGTTGACCACAGTTGAGACTATTGACATAATGATGGTGCCCATAATCGAGGCAAAGAAGCCTGAAACCATCACTCCTACACCAAACAGCGATACAGAAATCCATGATGCCATGCGCATGCACCACCAATTGACGACCAAGTACAACAGCAGGGAAATTAGTCCGAGCGAAACTATCGACAACGGCAGTGCAAAAATCTGTGTTACCCAGTTTAGTATTGGCCGCACCGCCGCATTGACCAGTGCCAAGGACAACGCAAATGCAGCAATGCCGAGAATCGGAGGGGTTCCGATCGCGTGCATACTGGGAATGAGCAGTACCATAACGGCTGCTGCGATCGTCATGATAAACCAGCGGGTAAAAAAACGTTTCATAAGATAAGTATGACAATAGGAAACCCGCTTCTCTCAACCAATTAGCTACTGGTGGAATCTGCGGATACTGGTTCATTGCTGCAGACAGGCAGAACTGCAGAAAATAACAAAATCGGTATGAAAATGCATAAATAAAATGCATGGCTTTTCATGCCGGATCCGATATCGGTTCTGCAAATTCTTCCTCGAGTTTAGAAGCCGTCTTCGAAAAACTCTAGAAGGTCGTTCATGGTCAGATCCGCCTTCGCTTTGGCGTCGAGATCCCGAACGATTTGGCCTTTTTGCAGCACGATGAGTCGGTTGCCGTATTTGAGGGCGTCATCGAGACGGTGTGTAATCATCAGACAAGTCAGGTGCTGCTCGGTGACGGTGCTCGCGGTGATGGACATGAGTTGCTTAGCTGTTTTTGGATCAAGAGCCGCAGTGTGCTCGTCGAGCAGCAACAGGTCAGGCTTGGTGATGGTAGCCATGATGAGACTTAATGCCTGTCGTTGGCCACCGGAAAGATTGCCGGCAGGGGTGTTGAGATGTTCCTCAAGCCCGTTGCCGATGCCCCTACACAGCTCAAGAAAGCGAACATGATTCGCAGCCATTTCACGCATCTTGAACCGTCGTTTCTGGCCTCTACGAGTAGCGAGCAGCAGATTTTCCGCTACTGTCATACGCGGCGCCGTACCCATTTTAGGGTCTTGGAAAACGCGTGCGATGTATTTGGCTCGCACCTCTTGCGAAGTTGAAGTAACATTCTCTCCGTTGAACAACACCTGCCCGGTGGTTGGGCGAATACCGCCAGAAATGACGTTGAACAAGGTGCTTTTACCGGCGCCGTTGCCTCCGAGGACGGTAACGAAATCTCCAAGTTTTAGCGCAAGATTGGCATCAACAAGGATTTCTTTGGTGTCATTGATTCCGTTGTCAACCTTCACTGAGCAGTGTTCAAGCGCCAGACGAATGTTGTTCGTATTGCCAGCATCTAGCTTCTCAGCACTTTCTGATGTGAAGACGGCATCGTTTTCGTTCAGTTCTCCTGTGATCGCTCTGTTCATGCCTTTGCCTTTCCGTTAGAAACAACAGCGCTGCTTTTTTTGAAGTATTGTTCGAATCCCGTGTTCAGATGCAATGCCCTCTTGAACTGTGGAATGAGCATGCACAGCGAGAGCACGATGGCTGAGAAAAACTTGAGGTACGTGGTGTCAAAGCCGAGACGGATGACCAGAAGAATCAACAGTTGGTAGATGATGCTGCCGACCACCGTGGCGAGCATACGCTGCAGGAAGGAAAGCTCTCCGTATAACACTTCGCCGATGATGATGGAGGAAAGGCCGATGACGATGGTACCCACGCCTTTGCTTACGTCGGCGTAACCGTCATGTTGAGAAATGAGCGCACCGGAAAGTGCGATAAGACCGTTGGAAAGCATCAGTCCGACATTGGTCATTCTCTCTGTGTGAATGCCCAGCGATTTGGCCATGGATTCGTTGTCGCCGGTGGCGATGTATGCCTGGCCGAATTCCGTGTTGAAGAAGAGGGACATCAACCCGATGACGATCGATACCGAAAACAGAGCAATGAAGATCGTGTCAAAGTTTTCCGGAAGATTGAGCGGGATAAGCACATCCTGTATCTTCGGGAGGTTCAGCAGGGAAAGATTTGGGGACTTCATAACGAAGAGCATCACTGAATTGAGTGCGGACATGACGAGAATACCCGCCAGAACAACCGGAATCTTGCCTTTGGTGTACAGCAGTCCTGTCACCAATCCCGCACACATGCCGGCCAAGACTCCCAGCAATGTGGCGAGGAATGGGTTCACGCCTGCGCTGATAGCCGCCACACAGACTGCTCCGCCTAAGGGGAACGAACCCTCGGTCGTCATATCGGGGAATCCGAGGATACGGTACGTCATGAAGATGCCCAAGCCGAGCATGCTCCAGAGCATGCCCTGTCCGATGGATGAAACAATCACTGTTTGCCTGCTTCCGTGTTTACGAGTATGGCTTTCTTCAGCACGCTTTCCGGCACTTCGATGCCCAGTTTACGAGCTTGGTCCTTGTTAATGATGGTGTCTCCGGTGCTGAACGTATAGACGGGTGTATTCGCCGGCTTGCTCGATCCCTTCAGTATTTCAGCGGCCATTCGTCCTGTTTCGAGCCCCAATTGGTATTGGTTGACACCGATGGTTGCCAGACCTCCCTGCCGAACCATGGTATCTACCGAGGTGATTACGGGACGCTGTTTCTTGTTGGCTTCGTCGGTGACGGTAGGCATTGCGTTGGCAATGGTGTTATCCAAAGGAATATAGATGAAGTCACACTGGTCGCTCATCACCTGCACGGTTTGGGCTATTTCGTTGCTTGACGGGACGGCAAATTTCTTCACCTGCATTCCCAAATCGCTGGCTGCTTTGCTAGCGGTATCAATTTGAGACTTGGAGTTGGCTTCGGTGGAGGAGTAGAGCATACCGACTGTTTTGGCTTGAGGCATAAGGGTTTTGCCGAGCTGGATCTGCGAAGTCACTGGTGGCTGATCTGATACTCCAGTAATATTCTTGCCTGGGGTTTTCATATCTTTCACCAGTCCTGCTGCAACAGGATCGGTGACGGCGCCAAGCACGATTGGGATTGATGAGGTGGCATTGGCCAGTGCCTGTGCGGCAGGAGTGGCGATGCCGACTAGAACGTCAGACTTCTTGTTGGCAAGCTGCTCGCTCATTGTTGCGAGTTTACTTTGATCGGCCTGTCCGTTCTGGTCGAAGATCTGGATGTTCTTGCCGTCTACAAATCCCTCTTTTTTCAGACCGTCGACGACACCTTTGTGAATTTGGTTTAGTGCGGGGTGGCTAACATATTGCAGGATGCCGACGCGTGCGATTTGATGCTTCGAAGAGTTTTCGCCTGATGTGTTGTGTTTACCAAGTTGGTAGACGAAGTCGCCTACGAGGATGAGTGCAATGACGATGATGGTGGCGGTCAAAGCTCTGCCGCGGGCGGGTTGATGATGGTTGTTATTCATGGTTTCGTTGCTCTTTCGATTGTTCGTTCGTGTTCTGGGCCAGGGTGACGTGTGGTGTTGGTTGTAATGCCGCAACTGCAAAAAATGTAAGAACGGCCGTTTTCAACAGACACCGCTTGCAGCACATAATTATGCGACTGAATGAATGATGTTCCTGCGAAGGCACGATAGTGAGTTCTGGTTTGCTTAACGTTTGTGTTAGCTGCGCCAGCCACGCCAATCGAAACGCGACGAGAGTCGTAATGACACGTTCGTCATTGCCTCTCCTTTCCTGGCGCTTCCAAATATATTTCGAGGTTAGGGGAACGTATGAACAAAATGGTCGAGTTGCTCGTAGCGGTGCCTAATATATGAGATAATACGATTATGTTGTTGCATCTTCATCTGGTTCGCCATGGGCAGACCTATTTCAATCGATACAACCGTCTGCAAGGATGGTCGAATTCTCCGTTGACTGAATCCGGTCTCATGGACGCGGACAAGGCTGGAGCAAAGCTTGAAGACATCGATTTCGCCTTTGCCTATTGTTCCGATACCACACGTGCCGAGCAGACCGCCGTTCGTATTCTCGATATGAATGAGAATGCCGGTCATACTCGTCCCCGGCTTGTTGCCGATATACATTTTCGCGAGCAATGCTATGGATATTTCGAAGGTCAGGATATGAACATGGCATGGTGGGCGGCTGGTGCCCCACACGGCGCGAAATCATACAACGAGATTGTTGAGAGGTATGGTCTTGCGGCCACTCGGGACTTTCTTAAGGAAGCCGATCCGTTCCACGACGCCGAGAGTGACGATGAATATTGGAAACGGGTGGAGGAGGGATTTGCGCTCATAGCTGCCAATCCTGCACTCAAGGATGGCGATGATATTCTTCAAATTTCGCACGGGAATACGTTGCTAAGCCTGATGCATCGCTTTGCGCCCCAAGGCTATGATCTTTCCGAACGGCCCGCAAATGGCAGTGTCACCATGCTGCATTTTGATACCGACAGGCCAATCGAATCGGCAGTGAAAGTGGTTTCTTACAACCAATGATTTATTGGGCAGCGTCGCGGCCATTGGGTAACGTGAGACGGTAATAATGTTGAAGCCTCACGAGATTATAGCTGAAAGAGGATTACATGAGTATTGGGGACATTGCGGGACTTATTGCCGCCACAGCATTTGCTGTGTTGGCAGGGTTCCTGATTTATCCGCTCATCAGACTGGGCAAGTTGTTTGACCAGCTTGCGCAGACCGTCAAGGAATCGGGCGACCATGCTATTCCTGCGCTCGACGAGGGTGTGACTACCGTACGCCAAGTCAACAAGTCGCTTGAGGATATCAACAAGATCTCTTCCGCTGCTTCGACCACGGCGGACAACATCGGTGCTCTTACGGATCTCTATAGCTCGTTCCTCGGCAAGCCGGTCATCAAAGTGGCATCTTCGTTCTATGCGCTCAAATCCGCAGCAGGTAGTTTTATGAACCAAAAAGGCAAGAGCCCGATGGGTGACACGAAAGTGGGAGGATCCACGGCGGGTAATGCGAAAGGCGGAGTGAAGTAACGATGTTTAAACGACTCTTTTGGGTATCTGTAGGCGCTGTTCTTGGGGTGATAGCGGTATCGAAGGCCGAAGCCTACGTGAGGGCCAACACTCCTGACAAGGCACGTCAATTTCTACTCGGTCCCGATCAAGATCACGTTATGCAACGTTCGCTTCGCGGACTGTTCGAGGAATTCAACGCAACACGTATCGCACGGGAAGAGCAACTCAACGCGCAATACGCCGACAGGCTCAGCTGATTGGTTGCCTAGCTTATCATTCAACGATTTTGTCGCTTTGCGACGTGACAAGTTCGGTTGGAGTCAATACAGATATGAATGCTGTGTAGACGAATATTTTCATTTAGTCATTTTAAATCTGCAAATAGAATCGCAACGAAAATGTTGCGAGTGAAGCAAGGAGCAGCATGCGCACCTCTGAGATCGCCAGTCGGTTCCAGCATTATTTCGAGAAGCAAGACCATTTGGTCCTTCCCTCGGCCTCGTTGATTTCGCCTAATCCCACGACATTGTTTACCATAGCTGGCATGGTGCCGTTCATTCCGTACTTGCTTGGTGAACAGACCCCTCCGAATCGTCGTGTTACTTCCAACCAAAAGTGCGTGCGAACTCTCGATATTGACGAGGTAGGCAAGACCACACGTCATGGAACGTTCTTCCAAATGCTGGGTAACTTCTCTTTTGGTGATTATTTCAAGGCCGAAGCGATTCATTATGCTTGGGATTTGCTGACGATGCCGCAAGACAAGGGCGGCTTAGGCTTTGACCCTGAAACGCTTTGGGTGACTACTTACACCGACGACGATGAGGCGCGCTCGCTCTGGGTGAATGAGGGCATGGATTCGGAACATATGGAAATCCTTGGCATGGAAGATAACTTCTGGACCACAGGTGGTCCAGGCCCCGGCGGTCCCTGCTCCGAAATTTACGTCGACCGTGGCCCCAAGTACGGAAAGGAAGGCGGGCCCAGCGTCGACGACAACCGCTACATCGAAATCTGGGATTTGGTTTTCGAGAACTACGCGGTGGATAATGTCAAGTCGAAAACCGACATGCATATCGTTGGCGAACTCGACAACAAGAACATTGATACCGGTGCTGGTCTTGAGCGTATTGCCTACTTGCTTCAGGGCAAGGAAAACATTTACGAGACCGACGAAATCTATCCGGTCATCGAGGCGGCTGAAAGGCTTTCCGGACATCGGTACGGTGAAGATGAACAGTCCGATGTTCGTTTCCGTGTTGTGGCGGATCACGTCCGCAGTGCTCTGATGATTATGAGTGATGGTGTGCGCCCGAGCAATGTCGGCCGTGGTTATGTACTGCGTCGTTTGCTTCGTCGCACTGTGCGCTCGATGAAGATGCTGGGTGTAAATGAGCCTGTGCTGCCAACTCTATTTCCGATTTCGAAAGAGGCGATGGAGGCTAGCTATCCGGAATTGAACGATACGTTCCACGATGTTTCAGAGGCTGCTTATGGTGAGGAAGACGCCTTCCGTCGTACGCTAGAAAACGGCACCACCATCCTTGACGCCGCTGTTAAGAAAGCCAAGCAGTCGAATGCTGGTGAAGTGTCCGGCAAAGATGCATTCACGCTGCATGACACGTATGGTTTCCCCATTGAGCTCACGCTCGAGATTGCTGGCGAACAGGGTGTCAACGTCAACGAAAAGGGCTTCCGTGAACTAATGGACGAACAGAAGTCGCGTGCTCGTGCCGATGCACTGAAAAAACGCCATAATGTGGACCTCAGTGTTTACGATGATTTCAAGAAAACGTTGACCAATCCGATCGAATTCGTCGGTTACAAGGAACATTCCAGTCGATCCACCGTCCTTGGCATTTTTGTCGAGGGAGCGGGCAGCGTAACACAGGTCGAAGGACCGGCTAACGTCGAGATTGTTCTTGATCGTTCGCCGTTCTATGCGGAGCAGGGCGGTCAGTTGGCCGACGAAGGAGAGATGATTTCCGACGATGGCGCTGTACTTGAAATCGATGATGTGCAGAAGCCCATTAAGGATTTGATTGTTCAAAGCTGTCGCTTGACTGAAGGCACACTTAGCGTCGGTGACCAAGTCAATGCCTCCATCGACGAGGAACGTCGCAGGGGACTTGCGCGTTCTCACACCGCCACTCACATGTTGCACAAGGCATTGCGTGAGGTACTTGGGGATCAGGCCACTCAGCGCGGTTCTCTGGTGGCTCCAGATTATCTACATTTTGATTTCCAATGGCCCGCAGCCTTGACCCGTGAGCAGATTGATCAGGTAGAGGCACGTGTTGTTGAACGCGTTTGCGATGATTTGCCGGTTACCATGGAAGAGATGGGGTATCAGGAGGCTTTGGATCTCGGGTCCATGCACTTGTTCGGTGAAAAATACAGCGACCGTGTACGAGTGGTTACCATTGGCGAGGATGCTTGGAGTCGTGAGTTGTGCGGTGGCACCCATCTGAACGCGACCGGAAAGGTCGGTGAGTTCGTCATCACTTCGGAGTCTTCAGTGGGTTCTGGTGTACGCCGTATTGAAGCCTTCATGGGCAAGAAAGCCTACGAATTCAACAATAAACAACATAAGACCGTCACCGGTCTTGCTGACGAATTCAAGGTTCGTCCAGAAGAACTGTACGACCGTGTGCTCTCGCTTGAAGCCAAGGTCAAGGAGACTGATCAGAGACTGAACACACTGTATGAGGCCCGGCTTGAGGCGGCCATTCCCGGGTTGGTTGCGCAAGCCGAAGCAGATGCTGATTCGGTTGTGGAACTGGTTGTTTCCAATGTCGGTCATTTCGGCTCTTTCGACGCATTGCGTAAAACCGTGATGGATCTTCGCTCCAAAATCGGAGATAAGAAATCTACGATTATCGCGCTTTCCGGTGTCAGTGAGGAAGGAAAGCCGATGGTTGCTGTGGCGACCAACGATGACGCTCGTAAAGCCGGTTTCAAGGCGGGTGATCTGGTTCGCGTTGCCTCTAAGGTACTCGGCGGCGGTGGCGGAGGCAAGCCGGACTTTGCTCAGGGTGGCGGTTCTGACGCATCCAAGATAGACGAGGCGCTCAAAGCGTTGCGTCAGGTCGTGCGCAAGGACTGAACTACCGATGGTATGGCTTGGTGTCGATTTGGGAGATGCCAGGGTTGGCTTGGCAATGAGCGACCCTGAGCTTTCCTTCGCGCACCCGGAAGGCAATATCGAAGCAAATGGTGACTCATTCCGTGCGTTGGACCAAGTTGTTGACTTCATCGATGACCATACTGATATCGATCTTGTGGTCATCGGTCTACCGCTCCAGCTGAACGGTGAAGAGGGGAAGAGTGCAAAAAAGGCGAGACGTTGGGCGGGTAATCTTGTTAAACGTTTGGAAGTTGCCGTCCATAGCGACGATTATACGATCAAAACGATTCCTGAAATCGTTTTCCGGGATGAGAGACTCAGTACGGTGAGTGCGCACCGCCAGTTAAGCGTTGCCAAGGTTCAAAGTAGAAACCATAGGCCTGTGGTAGACCAACAGTCGGCTGTTATTATTCTCCAGTCGGCTTTGGATGCGTGTGAATGACGTTTCGCACAGAAAGAGGATTTCATGCCTAACGACTTCAATGAATTGTTTGATACCCATGCACAGTGGGTTGATTCAAACGAAGCCCAGCCCAACAATCTTCAGCCCCCGAAACCGCCCGTGTCACGTCATGAGATGCGTCAGCGACGTCGCCGCAAGCGTCGACGCAAAATGATGATTACTGCCATCGCTCTTGTCGTTGTACTGGTTGTAGGCGGCGGCGCTTTCTTCGGAGCAAAGGCTGCGTTCCGGCATCTAGAACATGATTTTCAGAACGAGTCCACTGATTACACCGGTTCCGGAACTGAAGACGTCTGGTTCACCGTCGATACAGGTGAGGGAGTGGGCTCAATTGCACAAAAACTTGTCAAGGCGGATATCGTTAAGAACGCCGATACTTTCGCGAGCACAGTGTCTGCCAACAACAGCATTCTCTATCCGGGCATGTACCGTCTTAAAAAGCACTTGCCATCGGTTGCTGTTGTGAAGATACTATCCGATAAAACCAAGGCGACCGGCTTCCTTGAAGTCAAAGCCGGAGAGCGCAGCACCGATGTCATCGATCACGCGGTCCAACTGTCCGGAATCGATAAGGCTCAGTTTGATGCCGTTGTTTCCTCAGGAGGACAAGGTATTCTCCCGCCGGAAGCAGGTGGTAAATTTGAGGGGTGGTTTGAGCCTGGTATTTATGACGTAAAAAAGAAGGGCACCACTGCAAGCTCTATTTTGAAGCAACTCGTGGATAAACGAGTTGCCAAGCTTGACGGTCTTCATGTGCCTGCCGGGGGAGAACGTGAAAATATCCTCGCTATGGCTTCAATTGCGGAATGTGAAGTGAATCGTTCTGAATATTACGGCAAGGTGGTGCGCGTCATTCTCAACCGAATTGACCATAATATGCCACTCGGTATGGATACCACGGTTGCTTATGGCGCCAACGTGACGGCAAACAAATTAACCGACGCCATGCTCAGCGACGCCTCAAACCCTTACAACACACGAATCAACAAGGGCTTGCCCCCGTCGCCGATCAGCACACCGGGAGACGACGCAATTAAGGCTGCGATGAATCCCGTGCAAGGGGATTGGCTTTATTTTGTTACAACCAATCTGCAGACGGGCGAGACTAAATTCGTTGCAACAGAAGATGAATTCAGTAAAATTCGCCAAGAGTACAAGACGCAGAATCCGAATGCCAACTGAAAAGTGAGTTTTGCTCTTACAACAGTGATGCAATGATGGCTGATATCACGATTACCGGCACGAAAGGCGCTTTGGTGGCTTTGCTGACACTATGCATAACCTGCCAAAAGGCAATCCAGAGTATGCCCAAACCGCTCATGATGAGCCACCAAAACAAATAGGCCATCAGTCCGAAAGCGCCGACGGCTTGGGCCATCATAAAAGATGCGGTAACATCTCCCAACCCAAACGTCTCCTGCCTGAACCGAGACAGAACAAATTGAACAGTTGCGGTGAGGATTGCATAACAAAGGGGCAGAAAAGCTTCAGCGGGATCACATCGGATAACGGCAACAAGCACAAAAACAGCAAATTGACTCATCGAACCGATTGCAACCCAAGTGCGTGGTACAAGGAAATGACGAAGGTCCTTGATTGCGAGCAAAAGTCCACAGATCAGACTCGGTAGTGTTTCAATGTAGGCCATATCGGTAAGATAGGTTCTACATTCATATTTTGGCGAATCGCAAACGCGAAAATGCGGAAAATTCAAGATGAGAATATATTGGTCAAGGTTTGACAAGGAGTAGGCATGTTGCGTTGGCAGACTGCGGGTGAGTCACACGGTGAGGCATTGGTTGCCATGATTGAAGGTCTTCCGGCCGGTATCGAGGTACGTTCGCAGGATGTCGTGGATGCGCTGGCGAGGCGCAGGTTGGGCTATGGTCGTGGCGCACGTATGAAGTTTGAGCAGGACGAGGTTCGAATGCTGACCGGCCTTCGACATGGTCGAACCTTGGGGTCGCCGCTCACTATCGAGATCGGCAATACCGAATGGCCCAAATGGACGGAAGTCATGAGCTCCGATCCCCTTGACCATGATCTTGAGCCGACTGGACGCAACGAACCTTTGACCCGTCCGCGTCCTGGACATGCCGATCTGACAGGAATGCGTAAATACGGCTTTGATGATGCGAGAAACGCGCTGGAACGATCAAGTGCTCGTGAGACAGCTTCTCGTGTCGCTCTGGGTGCCGTTGCGGCGAAGTTTCTTGAACAGGCGGTTGATATTCGCACCATTGCGCACGTTGTCTCACTCGGCGGTGAAAGAGTCTCTTCGGAGACTCCGTTGCCGACGCCCGATGATCTTGAGACGCTTGATGCTTCTCCGGTCCGCACATTGGACAAGGATGCAGAAAAGCGCATGTTGGAAAAGGTCGATGAGGCCAAGTCGCGAGCAGACACACTCGGCGGTGTAATTGAGGTCATCGCCTATAATGTCCCTGCCGGACTGGGTACGTATGTGGAGAGCGATCGCAGGCTTGATGCGGCTTTGGCGCAGGCGCTGATGGGGATTCAGGCCATCAAAGGTGTCGAGATTGGAGATGGCTTCCTAGAGGCCGATCGTTTCGGCTCCGAAGCTCACGATGAGATGTTCGTCGACGAAAGTGGTTGTATAGGACGCTATTCCAATCGTTCCGGCGGTACCGAAGGTGGCATGTCGGATGGGCAACCGATACGTGTTCGTGCTGCAATGAAGCCGATTCCTTCCATTCCGCGAGCTTTGCGTACAGTGGATGTTGCGACGGGTGAGGAAGCAAAGGCCATCAATCAGCGTTCCGATACCACCGCGGTGCCGGCTGCCTCTGTGGTTGCGGAGGCGATGGTGCGTCTGACGCTTACTTCGTTCGTACTTGAGAAATTCGGTGGTGACAACGTTGAGGAAACTCGGCGTAATGCTCAAAATTATCTCGATTCCTGGCCACAGCACATGCGATGAATGTCAGAAACCGAACGGGTTGGCGAGTGTGATGCCGAAATAGGGAAGTATGCGATGCAGAGAGCGATAAGGTGCAACGATCATGAGTGATCATCGTCCGCTGGCCGTGGTTATCGGCATGCCTGGTGCCGGCAAGACACGAGTCGGGCGTGAAGCGGCGCAAATTCTTGATGTTGATTTCACTGATACCGATATTGAAATCGAAAAGGAAATCGGGATGAAAATTTCCCGGTATTTCGATCAATATGGGGAACGGGCTTTCAGAAAGTTAGAGTCGCAGACGGTCATCAACCTTCTTGAATCCTGTGAGGGGTTACTGGCACTTGGCGGAGGGGCGCCGATGAATGTCGACATCCGAGAAGCGTTGGCCGATTACACCGCCGACGGCGGTAAGGTCGTTTATCTGGAAGCAGACAAGCGTGAGGCCATGGAGCGAGCTTCCCGCAGCGGCAATCGTCCGATGCTCAATGGTGATGCGGACAAACGCTGGATGAAACTGTACGAGGAGCGCGATCCGGTGTTCCATGACATCGCCAATCTTCGTGTACGTACGCATGGTTCGACGCCGCGCATGGCGGCAAGGAAGTTGAGCAACATGATCCGGGAACACATCGTCCATGTCACCGGTTCGGATATCGAACCCTACGACGTTTGCATCGGGGAAGGTGCATTGAACCGTTTGGTGGAAATAATCGGCGACGATGTGTTGAGAATCGCGCTGATTCATACACAATCGGTACAGCGTCATAGTGATCAGGCACGTGCACTTCTACGACAGGCGGGCTATGAAGTCCATGACATGGTCATTCCAGATGCCGAAAGCGGCAAGACCGTTGATGTGGCGAAAATGATATGGAAACAGCTTGGAGAACGGGGCTTTACCCGTTCGGATGCCATCATCGGTCTGGGTGGGGGCGCAACAACCGATTTCGCCGGTTTCATGGCAGCAACCTGGATGCGAGGAATTCGTTATGTGAATTGCCCGACCTCGCTGCTGGCTATGGTTGATGCCTCAACGGGTGGAAAGACCGGAATCAATACCGAAGAGGGTAAGAATCTCGTCGGTTCGTTCTATACCCCGGCCGGCGTGCTTGCTGATCTGCGTGCGCTCAAGACGCTACCGCGCGATATTTTCATCGAGGGACTTGGTGAGGTGGCCAAATCAGGGTTTATCCGAGACGCGGAGATTCTTGAGATTCTGCGTGATTATGCTGAGGATTTGAGGAACTTTGACGGCGACGCATTCCTTGGCTCATCGCTTGAAGATGTGGTTTCAGAGCTCATCAAGCACACAGTACGAGTTAAGGTGTATCACGTTTCCAACGACCTCAAAGAGACCGGTTTGCGTGAGTTTCTGAACTATGGTCACACTCTCGCTCATGCCATTGAAAAGCTTGAACATTTCCGATGGCGTCATGGGAATGCGGTAGCGGTCGGTTGTGTTTACGCCGCCGAACTCTCGCATATTCTCGGCTATCTCGATCAGGAGGATGTTGATCTGCACCGTTCGATTTTGTCGTCTCTTGGTTTGCCCACGTCGTGGAACGGCGGGAGCTGGGATGAGGTTGTGGCATTGATGCACAAGGACAAGAAGGCTCGTGGCAATACGTTGCGATTCGTTATCCTTGACGGTATTGGACATCCGATTCATCTTGAAGATCCTCCTATGGAAGCACTTGTTGAAGCGTTTGATCGGATTCAAACGTCATGATGATTGCTTTTTGGACAGCTCAGAGTCGATACGATTATGAGTGATTTTTTCGAATGCTCTTGCATATGTTGATAAAAGCGATGTTAGGGCAGCGATACAGCTATCGGTTAACGATCAATCAATAAGCAAAGGACATGCAATGACCAAGGTAATTGTCGTTAATGGGCCAAATCTTGGACGTTTGGGAGTACGTGAACCCGATGTGTACGGAAATCAGGATTTGGAAACGCTTCGTCAAGACTGTGAGCGATGGGGGACATCGCTCGGTCTTGAAGTGAAACTGCGCCAATCGGACGATGAAGCCGAGGTTATCGGTTGGATGCACCAGGCTGTCGATCAGCAGACCCCGGTGGTCATGAATCCCGCGGCGTTCACTCATTACAGCTATGGTCTGTCGGATGCAGCAAAAATGGTCACTAAAGCGGGCTTGCCGCTGATTGAGGTGCATATCTCCAATCCTTCGGCTCGAGACATGTTCCGCAAATATAGTGTCATCAGCCCAGTGGCCACCGCGACGGTCACAGGAATGGGATTCTACGGCTACAAACTCGCTCTCGACGCCGTAGCGCATCTGCTTGCCGAGTGATGCTGACGCCGTTGCTCCAACGGTTGGATTCTGCAATTTACCAAGCAAACAGCGGTTCTTGCTTGAGTCGTGAACGAATGTGAATTTATGCTTCAAATCGAATCCGTATGACGTTCTATCCTAAGCCGGTGAAGACACTGCGCCGTCAGAGGAATGAATGATGGGAGGAGGCTTGTCTGCGAACACGCCGAGTCAAGAGCGACTGATATGCTGAAGTCCCATGGCAAAAGAACAACATGATGATTCCCATGGACATGTCACCAAGCACATTTTCGTCACTGGCGGCGTCGTTTCGTCCCTCGGTAAAGGGCTTACAGCATCCTCACTTGGACGTCTATTAAGAAGCCGCGGTCTTAGAGTCCTTCAGCAGAAGCTCGATCCTTATATTAACGTCGATCCGGGCACGATGAACCCGTTCCAGCACGGCGAAGTCTATGTCACCGAAGACGGTGCCGAAACCGATCTTGACATCGGTCACTATGAGCGGTTCTTGGATGTGTTTCTTTCTCAGAAGGCAAACGTCACCACAGGACAGATTTATCAGTCTGTGCTCGAGAAGGAACGCGCCGGCAAGTATCTGGGGCAGTGTGTGCAGGTTATTCCTCACATTACCAACGAGATCAAGAGCCGAATGCGTGCCCAGGCTGCGGATGATGTCGATGTGATCATCACCGAAATCGGCGGCACCGTAGGCGACATCGAATCTCAGCCGTTCCTTGAGGCCGCGCGCGAAGTCAAACGCGAACTTGGTCAACACAATTGCATGTTTGTTCATGTCTCACTAGTGCCTTACCTTCCGGCTGCCCATGAGCTCAAGACAAAGCCCACGCAGCATTCCGTCATGATGCTGCGTCAGCTGGGTATCACTCCTGATGCGCTCGTGCTGCGTAGCGATCGTCCGTTGAACAACGACATCAAGGACAAGATCGCCCTGATGTGCGATGTGGACGAGGAAGGTGTCGTCAATTGCGTGGATGCCCCGAGCATCTACGATGTGCCGAAGATTCTTTACAATGAGGGACTTGATTCTTATGTCATCCGTCAACTGGAAATGCCTGCGCATGAGGTAGATTGGGCCGAATGGGATGAACTTCTTGAGCGTGTGCATCACCCGAAGGAAGAAGTCAGCATCGCCATCGTGGGCAAGTACATTGATCTGCCTGATGCTTATCTTTCAGTCATCGAGGCCGTCAAGGCGGGCGGTTTTGGCAATTATGTCAAAGCAAATGTAAAACTTGTGACCGCCGATGAGTGTGAAACTGAAGCTGGTGCCGATGCAGCGTTGCGTGATATGGACGGCATCGTCGTTCCCGGCGGCTTTGGTACCCGTGGTGTCGGAGGCAAGATCGGCGCCCTGCGTTATGCGCGTGTGCACAAGTTGCCTGCGTTGGGACTGTGTTTTGGTTTGCAGTGCATTGTCATCGAGTATGCGCGCAACGTGCTTGAGCTTGAAGATGCTGGTTCCTCAGAGTTTGAGACCGATTGCAAGAATCCGGTCATTGCAACGATGGAGGAGCAGAAAGATATCCTTGCCAATGGTGATATGGGGCATACCATGCGCCTTGGTTCGTATCCTGCGGTTTTGACGGATGGTTCGCTGGTTGCTGATCTTTATGGTACGACCAATGTCACTGAACGTCATCGTCACCGTTACGAAGTCAATGTTGCATACAAGGACCGACTGCGTGAAGGCGGGCTTGATATTTCAGGGCAAAGCCCCGACGGCGATCTTACCGAATTTGTCGAGTTGCCACGTGATGTACATCCCTTTTATGTGGGAACACAGGCACACCCCGAGTTCAAGTCGCGTCCGACCAAGCCTCATCCGTTGTTCCAAGGTTTGGTAAAGGCTGCGCTCGAACATAAGCAAGCTCGCAAGAGTGGTTTTGTGGAGGACTGAGTGCGAAGTTAGTAGCCGATTCATTAGGTCACGGCAATGGCTGTGGAACAGCAAAAATCACAAAACCCTGCTTCGGTGGGGTCTTGTGATTTTTTGGGGCGATACTTGATAAAAGGAAACCTTGTGCGGAATGTGCGGTGCTATAAATTGACGTGAAATAAATCACTTGTGTTGTTAGCTTTGTTTGCTTATATTTTCAGGTAAAGAGAACTCGATTCTGTTAGATTTATAAGCGAGTGTAATCAATGATAGGAGGCAGCGTACGGTGACAGAGAAACTGAAACCAAACGCCGCGTCGGATACGGAGATGAGCCAATATGTGGCTGATCGTGAGCGTGTCAACGAGGACAAAATCAAACAAGATGACGAGATCATCGAGGAATTCGGCGAGTACAACTATGGTTGGCATGATTCCGATGCCGCTGGCGAAGCTGCGAAAAAGGGTATCGACGAGAACGTGGTTCGCGCCATATCTGCCGATAAAGGCGAACCGGAGTGGATGTTGGACATGCGTCTGAAGGGCTATCGTGCCTTCATCGAGAAACCGGTACCAAAGTGGGGTGTCGATCTTTCCGATTTTGACGCCGACGATTTCAAGTATTATGTCAAGCCTGTCGATAAGCCTGCGACAAGCTGGGAGGCTTTGCCAGATGACATACGCAACACCTATGACAAGCTCGGCATACCCGAAGCGGAGAAGAAACGTCTGATCTCTGGCGTTGCGGCGCAGTATGAATCCGAGGTTATCTACAACTCCATTCAGGAAGACCTGAAAAATCAGGGTGTGATTTTCACCGACACCGATACTGCGGTGCGTGAGTATCCAGACATTGTCAAAAAGTACTTTGGAACGGTCATTCCTTATGATGACAACAAGTTTGCCGCCTTGAACACAGCCGCATGGTCCGGTGGTTCGTTCGTGTATGTGCCTAAGGGTGTGCACGTGGACATCCCCCTGCAAGCCTACTTCCGCATCAACACTCCTAATATGGGCCAGTTCGAGCGCACACTTATCATCGCTGAGGAAGGCTCATACGTCCACTATGTTGAGGGTTGCACAGCCCCGATCTACGCTACGGACTCGCTTCATGCGGCCAATGTGGAGATCATCGTGGGCAAGAACGCGCGCGTTAGGTACACTACCGTGCAGAATTGGTCGAACAACGTATTCAACCTTGTCACCCAGCGATCCTACGTCAAGGAGGGCGGCACGATGGAATGGGTCGATGGCAACATCGGCTCAAAGGCCAGCATGAAGTACCCGGCCTGCATTCTGGCTGAGCCTTATGCCAAGGCATCCACCATGTCGTTGAGCTTTGCCGGCAAAGGACAATATCAGGATACGGGCGCCAAGATGATTCATCTGGCTCCGCACACGAGCTCCACCATCGTAGCCAAGTCCATTTCGCGTGGAGGCGGCCGTTGTGCCTATCGAGGGCTCGTCAAAATCGTCGACGGTGCCGAGGGGTCGAGTTCCTCGGTGTCCTGCGATACGTTGTTGGTTGACGATTATTCTCGCTCCGATACCTACCCGCACGTCGACGTTCGCGAAGATGAAGTGACGATGGCGCATGAAGCGACCGTCTCCAAGGTTTCGGAAGACCAGCTTTTCTATCTGATGAGCCGTGGGCTTGAGGAGAAGGAGGCGATGGGCATGATTGTTCGTGGTTTCGTCGAGCCGATTAGCCGTGAGCTTCCCATGGAATATGCGTTGGAACTCAATAGGCTTGTCGAGTTGCAAATGGAAGGATCGGTGGGCTGATTTATGGCCGAACAAGAAATCAATATTCCGGTCGCGGATCCCAAAGATCCCTACACATTGCCAGCAGCAATGCCGTCGAGTGCCGACAACTCGCCGCGCTCGTTCGACGTGGACGCTTTTGCTGTGCCGACACGTAAGCAAGAAGATTGGCGATATACACCTGTTGAGCGCATTAGCGAGTTCTTCGAGGTTTTCACGCCTAGTGGCAAAACCGCAGTCAGTGTGAGCAATATCGACGGAAGCACAATCGATGGGAGCAGGGTCAGCCAGTCGGTTGTCGATCGCCGAGAGGCTCCGTCAGGAACCGTGATGAAGCCCAACGATCGTGTTTCGGCGGTCGAATGGAACAGTGGTGATAAAGCCGTCGTTGTCTGCGTTTCAGGAGACTTGGACCAGCCGGTACTGGTTGATGTTCAGGGGCATGGCACTGATCTTGACGCTCTGCATCTGGTGCTTGATGTCACTGATGGTACGCACTGCGATATCGTCGTACGGCACGAAGGGTTGGCTCGTCTTGCTGAAGGCGTGGAAATCAACACTGGCAAGGATTCGCATGTCTCGATAACGTTTGTTCAGGAATGGGACGAAGGATCCAAGCATGTGGCAAATCACCGTATCCGAGTTGGTGCCAATGCCTTTTTGCGTCATGGTGTGGTAACCCTCGGGGGAGACGTGGTCCGGATGCGCATGGATCAGGACTTCGGCGGACCGCAAAGCGATCTGAACATGCTAGGCATTTACTTTGCTGAGGCGGGACAACATTTGGAGCACCGCACGATGGTTGTTCATAACTATCCTGATTGCAAATCTCGAGTGGTTTATAAGGGAGCACTTGACGGCGAAGATGCACACTCGACTTGGGTGGGCAATGCACTGATCAAGCCACAGGCTCCGAACACCGACTCCTACGAGCTTAATCGCAATCTCGTGCTGACCCCCGGACCGGTGGCTGATTCCGAGCCGAACCTCGAGATTGAGAACGGCAACATCGTCGGAGCCGGACATGCCAGTTCCGTCGGTCGTTTCGACGATGAGGAGCTGTTCTACTTACAGTCGCGCGGCATCACGGAATCGGAAGCCAGAAAGCTTGTGGTTCGTGGCTTCTTTGCGGATTTGATTGAACAAATTGGTGTGCCAAGCATCGCAGAGCACCTTATGAGTGTTATTGAGCGTAGGCTTGCCCGCGGTGAAAGCGCGGAAATGCAAGCTGTATTGGAGGATAAGTAAATGTCAACATTGGAAATCAAAGATCTCTATGCATCTGTGGAGACGAAGGAAGGTCGCAAGCAGATTCTCAAGGGTGCGAACCTGACCGTCCGTTCTGGTGAAACCCATGCGATTATGGGTCCCAACGGCTCGGGTAAATCGACCTTGGCCTACACGCTGGCCGGTCATCCGAAGTACTTCGTTGATTCGGGTGAGGCGTTGCTTGATGGCGAAGATCTGCTGAAGATGACGGCGGACGAGCGAGCAAAGGCCGGTCTGTTTTTGGCTATGCAGTACCCGGTCGAAGTGCCGGGCGTGTCCATGACGAACTTCCTACGCACTGCGAAAACTGAAATCGACGGTAAGGCTCCGGCAATTCGTACGTGGACCAAGGAACTGCAAGATGCTATGACAAACTTGCGCATGGACAAGAAGTTTGCTTCACGCTCAGTCAACGAGGGTTTTTCCGGCGGTGAGAAGAAGCGTGCTGAAGTCCTGCAGCTTGAGCTATTGAAGCCGAAGTTCGCTGTTATGGACGAGACTGATTCCGGTCTTGACGTTGATGCGCTACGCATTGTCTCCGACGGTGTGAACCGTGCCAAGGAGAACACCGGTCTCGGTATCATGCTCATCACGCATTACACCAGGATTCTCAAGTACATCAAGCCAGATATTGTTCACGTCTTCGCTGGCGGTCAGTTTGTCAAAACCGGTGGTCCTGAGCTTGCTGATGAACTTGAAGAGAACGGTTATGACGAGTATCTGCCTGAAGGTTCTAAAGAATCCGCTTTGGCATAAGCCGGTTTTCAAGCTTGCGGTTTGTGTCTTGGGTGTCCGCAAGCCTGTCGATCTTTGGTTGCCCCAAGGCATGATGCGGGGCGCGAAAAAATGAATTGCAGATTCGCCGGTTGTTGTATTTCACTCGACAACCGGTGGAACTCCGGCTATGCTCGGCTTGTCGGGCGTAATGCCTGCTTTTCGACTGCTAACGTGTCGAAGGTGTGCGGTGTTCCCGCCTTGAGAGCCGGAAGTTATAATTCTAATCACGATAAGAGGTCGATGATGGTGGCTTTTAATGACATCAGGGATCAGTTCCCCATTCTGGGGCAAAAGATTCATAGGCATCCGCTTGTTTACTTCGATTCGGCTGCCACAGCACAGAAGCCTCGGTGTGTGATTGATGCTGAAAGTAATTTTTACGAGACCATCAATGCCGGTGTGCATCGGGGGGCTCATGAACTCGCTTCACGCAGCACCGTTGCATTCGAAGAAGCCCGGACAAAGGTCGCCAAACTAGTCGGTGCTGCGTATGGGGAAGGACAAGAGGAAATCGTTGTCACGTCGGGAGCCACTGCCGGGTTGAACCTTCTGGCAACTTCATTCGGCAATGCCTCGCAAGGTAGAGGCGGACATGAGGCTGCAGGGTTCGCGCTCAAGCCGGGTGATGAGATTGTCGTTTCCAAAGCTGAGCATCATTCTGTGTTGCTGCCGTTTCAAGAGCTTGCTTTGCGTACTGGTGCCACGTTGAAATGGTTCGATTTGACCGATGACGGTAGGATTCGTTCGGATATGGCCGATGAGATCATTACCGAACGGACGAAGGTCGTCGCCATCACCCATGTAAGCAACGTAACTGGCGCCATCACGGATGTTGAACTCATCATTAGGCGGGCGCATGAGGTTGGGGCCCTCTTCATCTTGGATGCATGCCAGTCTGTGCCGCATCTGGACATTGACCTTCATCAGATGGATGTCGATTTTGCGGTGTGGAGTGCTCATAAGATGTACGGCCCGACCGGAGTCGGCTTCCTGTACGGCAAGCGGGACCTACTGGAGGCGTTGCCCCCGGCCAATTTCGGAGGGTCGATGGTCGAGCTTGCATGGATGGATAAACCGGCTCAGTATATGCAGCCGCCGGAGCGCTTTGAAGCGGGGACACAGCCGGTTGCGCAGGTTGTTGCGGCTGGTGCGGCAGCTGACTGGATGCGCGAGATCGGCATGGCGAATATCGAGGCTCATGAGCGCTCCATAACTGCAGAGCTTTTGAAACTAAACGATATTGCTGGCTTCCGTGTATTGGGGCCAGTGGATGAACGGAACCGCATTGGTACGGTTTCGTTCGATGTACAGGGCGTGCATCCACACGATGTCGGCCAGTTCTTCGATTCAAAGGGAATTGCTGTGCGTGTTGGGCATCATTGTGCTCAACCGGTTCATCGTCATTTCGGCTTGTTTGCCTCCAATCGAGCCTCAACCGGCGTGTACAATACCGCCGAGGAAGCTCGGCAACTGGTTGAAACGGCCGATGAAGTTCGTTTGTTCTTTGGGGTTTGAATATGAGTGATTTTGGTATGAGCAGCGATGATTTTGAACAGATGTATCAGGAAGTCATTCTTGATGCTTCAAAGAATCCGCATGGCAAGGAACAGTTCGCTCTCGACGTTACGAGCGAAAGTAGCGCAACAGCGGAAACGGGTGTTCAGGCCAACCATGAATATTGCACGCCGGGTGAGTCTCATCAGTTCAATCCGACTTGCGGAGACCAGGTGACGGTTCATGTTGAGGTTTCTGATTCTGAACCGCGCAGAATCGAACGTCTTGTCTGGGATGGCAGCGGCTGCTCCATTTCGACAGCAAGCTTGTCGATGATGGTTGATTTGGTTGATGGCAAAACCGTTGAAGAGGCCATGCAGTTGGAGTCCGCGTTCCAGCAGCTCATGCAATCGCGTGGTGCAGGACTTGACGATGCCGACGAGAAGGAAGCGTTGGGGGATGCGGTCGTGTTTCAAGGTGTTTCCAAGTACCCGATGCGTATCAAATGTGCGTTGTTGGGTTGGGCCGGGCTCAAGGATTCTCTTGCCAAAGCGTTGGCTGCAAGTTGAGTCCCGATGACAATGGAACTTTATTCCAACGATGCAAATAATAAAGGAAGTAATATGACGGATAACGACAATCTCGTTCCTGCTCCGCAGTCGTCGGTGTTGGACTCGGCGGTTAAGTCACTTGGCAGCGATGAAATGGGTCAGGCGGCTGTCGCGAATCCAAGGGCGGTGGGAGCATTTAGCGATAAAAGCAGCACAGGATCTAACGATTCGGACCAACCGAATGAGCCTGAAGAAGGTAAGTTTGTCGGCAACACGGTGAAGGATGAGCAGACCGGTATACCACTGACTTCGTTCAGTGATATCGGCAAGGCGACGGCAGCGGATGTGCGCGAGGCATTGCATCAGGTCATTGATCCCGAGCTTGGCATTGATGTCATCGATCTTGGTCTTGTGTACGGTATTGAGATTGATGAGAAGGGACGTGCCATCATTACGATGACACTGACCACACCGGCATGTCCATTGACAGATTTGCTTGAGGATGAGTGCGCATCCACATTGGCGGGTCTTGTCGAGGAGTTCCGCATTGATTGGACCTGGCAACCGCATTGGACAACCGATATGATTCGTCCAGAGGGACGTGAACAGCTTGAAGCCATTGGCTTCAACTTCGACAACATGCCGAAGTACTGATACATACTTTGCGGTTGAAGTCAGCGTGCCGCAGTTGTCATGCCGCTTGTGAGGGTTTTCTCATGCGGTTGTTTTGTTTTATTGTTGAACCCAGTTACTGTACTTATGCAATAACCGGGTTCAACAATATCGTCAAGTGCCTGTTTGCATGATACGGCGCTTCGTTGCACCACCCATCTGATGTTTCAATCATGTGAAGACAGTGCGGCCGAGAGGGTGTTTGCAGTCGCGAGATTGGCGGTGCCGAGATTCAGTCCCTGACAACCGTGCGCTTGGGGACGACGGTAATGCCATCTTTGATGGTGAATCCTCTCTCGAGGTCGTGTTCATGGTCGATGCCGACTGTCGCATTCTCTTCCAAAATGACGTTCTTGTCGAGGATGGCCTTGCATACCCGTGCGCGACGGCCAACGATAACACCGTCAAAGAGAATGGAATCAACAACATGTGACCATGAATTGATGCGGACGTTGGTTGAGAGCACCGAATGCTGCACGTCACCGCCCGAGACGATGACACCAGGGGAGATGATGGAATCTGTAGCCCTGCCGATTCGGTCATTTTCCGAATGAACGAACTTGGCAGGCGGCAAATTGCCGGAAAGCGTGTAAATTGGCCAATCCTGGTTATAAAGATTAAACGGCGGCCGGTATTCAATGAGATCCATGTGAGCGTCGTAAAATTGCCTGATGGTACCTACATCGCGCCAATATGCGTGATCGTATTCAGTTACGCCAGGTATTTCGTTCTCGCCAAAATCATAGACTCCCGCCTCATGACGTTGCGAGAAGTAGGGAGCGATGTCTCCGCCCATGTCGTGCTTGGTGTTTTCGGCTTTCTCATCCTCGGCAAGAGCGTTGAACAAGGCATCAGTATTGGCAATGTAATTGCCCATGGAAGCCAAGATTTCGTTGGGTGATCCCGGTATTCCTTGGGTCGCTTGTGGCTTTTCCTTGAATCCACGAATCATGTGGGGATGGTTGGGGTCGACATCGATGACGCCAAACTGATTCGAAGATTCCACTGGCTGACGGATGCCGGCAACAGTGAAGCTCGCACCTGATTTGATATGCTGTTGGAGCATCTGGTTGAAATCCATACGATACACATGATCTGCGCCGACAATGACGACGTAATCCGGTTCGGTGTCTTCAATGATGTTAATGGTCTGATAGACGGCATCTGCAGAGCCGAGATACCAATGCTTGCCAAGTCGCTGCTGCGCTGGAACAGGAGAGACGTAGGCATCAAGCAGGGGAGAGAAACGCCAGACCTTGGATATGTGACGATCCAGGGAATGTGATTTGTATTGTGTGAGTACCACTATCTGCGAATAACCGGAATTGACGAGGTTGCTCAACGGAAAATCGACAAGGCGATAGACTCCGCCAAAAGGCACGGCCGGCTTTGCCCTGTCGCGCGTCAACGGCATAAGGCGTGTGCCTTCGCCGCCCGCCAATACGATCGCGAGTACCTTCGGGCTTTTTGCCATTTCATGCTCCCTTTGAAGCCGAATTCGGCTGGCTGATCAAGTCACAATACAGGTCGTTGCGAACTCTCGCTTGCACAATGTATTCGGTAACAAGATGATCACAATGATATCATCATTTTACCGGATTGAGCCGACGTGAAAAAGTTGGATGGCAGGTGGCTACTTAGCGGTGTTCATATCTTGTCGCATAGAAGGCGACAGCGCTGGAAGCGGCGACGTTGAGACTGTCGACCCCGTTGCTCATCGGAATCTTGACGGTGAGATCCGTGTTCGCAATGGTTCGGTGGGTCAATCCGTCGCCTTCCGTACCGAATATGAGTGCGATTTTTTCAATGTGATCGGACTCGCTTGAAGCATTGTTGAGTCGCCTGGTTAGTTCATCAAGACTAATGGAATCGTCGGTCAATGCCATTGATGCGGTTGTGAAGCCGAGATCGTTCAATTCCCGCAGTCCTTGGATTGGCCACAATTTGTTGTCTTGCTCTTTGGTGCGGCGGTTGCCCGAATCGCCTGCATGGTTCAAAGCGGCATTAGTACCATTGCCGTCGTTGTCGCCGGCGTGTTCGGTTACGTTTAGTGTTTGAGAATCGATTCTAGTCCATAGCACTTGAAAAACCGTGCCCATTGAGACGCGTGCGGCACGGCGATACAGCGGATCGCCACAAGACGGTGTAACGAGAACGGCATCGACCTCCAGTGCGGCGGCTGAACGCATCAGAGCTCCGACGTTGGTGTGATCGACGATGTTTTCCATGACCGCAACACGTCTGGCATTCTTACAAACTTGTGCGACTGTCGGCAGCTTCCAGCGGTGCATCGCTGCCAGAGCTCCACGGTGAAGCCGATAACCAGTCAGTTTCTTTAGTTGTTCGGATGAAGCGACATAAACCGGGATTTGATCGCCCCAGCGTGCATTGATTTGCTTGAACATCTCCTTCATGTCGTCAAGCCAAGCTTCTTCGACGAGCAATGAAACTGGTTCTCGTCCAGCGGCCAGTGCGCGTTCGATGACCTTGGGGGATTCCGCGATGAAGATCCCTTGCTCGGGCTCCAGCCGGTTGCGCAGCTGCACTTCGGTAAGGTGGGTATAAGCGGCCACTCGCTCGTCGTCGATGGTCGTAATGTTAATGATTTGCATGACTGTCTGTCCTTTCCGTTTTGCGCAGCTGATTTTCTTAGCCGGTGGACACCTTTTGACTGGAGACTCGAGCTCTACTGAGTCTTGTCTGGATACACGAAGACCCCTTGACTGGCAAGGGGTCTTCAATCTTAATTATCGTGCCCAGGACGGGAGTTGAACCCGTACTCCTGAAAAGTTAGGAACTAGCACCTCAAGCTAGCGCGTCTACCATTCCGCCACCTGGGCAGGTGCGTTCAAGCAACAGATAGTACTATACACCATTGCGCGGTAATTGGTAGGTCGGTGTGTCGAAAAAAAGAATCCTCGTGCTGTCAACGCGAAAGGATGGTTGTGGGCGCATGATTTCCTGTTGTTTATGTCGAGATAAAACCGTAGCAAGGGCGTAGAATGAGGTTTTATCCGTGAATTGACCGGAATTGGGGCACAATGGAACTGAAACGAAACTCAAAGAATAGAAGGCGCGGAATTTGTGTTGCCATGGTGGTGGTATTGGTGTTGGCTGTTGCCGGAGTTGTTTCATCCAATACTATGTATTCTTACTATCGCAAAGGTATGAGCCGGTGTGTGCAGTGGGGTAATTCGTACAAGCTTGCTGCTGCGCATGTAGATACACTTATTGCGCAGGATGCTGTGTTGGTCAAGAGTGCCCAAAACCGTCAAGATGGTACCCTCGAAACGCTTTCTGCCGATCAGGTCAACACCGCACAGGCTACGTTGGAATCGGCTCAAAGACGACGTAAGGAGATTGCGTCGCAAGAAAGCGCCAATCCGATGATGTCTTGTTCGACCAAAGAGTTGACACCGAAACTCAACGATGAAACGAGGCTTGAACGACAGTGGACCGGCGAGTTGGAAAAACTGATCGGCGACTTGAATGCAGCTTTCAAGCCACTGCTTGTTCTCTACGCTTTGGATTCTGGGGTGGGGCAGTCTGCCAGGAAAGAGCTGGAGGCAGTGACCGATGGCGTGGCTGCTTTTGCAAGATTGCAAAAGCACACTGTCGATTCGAAAACGTTGCAAACGTTGGAGCATGCCATACAAAAAGCCAATGCAGATGTGGCGAACTCGGCGCCGTATTCGCGGTGCAATGACGACCAGGAAATGCTTTATCGTGCCGCTGACAAAGTTGTGAAAGCTGGCAATAAAGCAAAAGGCATCGATTGTGCAACTCAACGTTGTGTGGCGCTCACGTTCGATGACGGTCCCGATTTCGAATTGACTCCGCAACTGGTTTCGTATCTGCAAACCGAGGAGATTTCCGTGACCTTTTTCGAGATGGGACAAAAGGTGCAGGCCGATGGGGGATCGCTTACGCGACGGTTGGCGCAGGCGGGATTCCCGATTGGCAGCCACACATGGAGTCATGAGGATTTACCGGCTATCATCCAGAACCATCATGAGGGGCAACAGCTTGATGATACCGCTGCACTCATTGCTTCGGCAATCAATGTTCCCGTGAATTTCGTTCGACCTCCTCACGGTGCTGTCGATGAAGCCAGTCGCACCTACATAGGGCGAAAGGAGGGCGCGGCAATCGCGATGTACGGAGTGGATTCTTATGATTGGTCGCAAGGTGCCACGTCGGCCTCATTAACCCGAAAGATCATGACACAAATCGAGCCGGGTTCCATTGTCCTCATGCACGATATTCACCCGCATACCGTCGAAGCGGTTCCTGAAATTATTGCAAAATTACGCAAGCAAGGTTATCGTTTCGTAACTATTCCCGAACTGACGGAAGAATATCCGAGGGCCGGAGCCGTGTACTATTCTCGTGACGACATCCTACGCATGTGATCGATGCAGCGATTACCCGAGACGGTTTGCGATGTTGAGCGGACCAGTGAAGGTATAATGTGGCGATTTCCCTTGATTCGTCCGTACCTTCGGTAGCCTTGAACTATGACAAGTCCGCTTTTTGTATTTGATGCTGCACATGATGACGTACCTGTCAATTGCGACGAGCTGCACACAGGATGGACCATCACATTGCCGACGGCAATCAAGCGCCATGCGATAGGTGCGATGCGTCTACAGGAAGGAGAGGCGCTTCAGCTTTCCGATGGACGGGGCTTGCGAATTGATGCCACGGTTTGCGATACGCAGAACGGCTTGGTTGAAGTTTCACAATTCGTCAAGGAAGAGCGTCCGGTTACCAGGCTTGCTTTGGTGCAGGCGCTCGCGAAAACGGGACACGACGAACAGGCGATCGATATGGCGACACAGATCGGTGTTGATGAGGTGGTGCCGTGGCAGGCCAACCGCTCGATTTCTAAGTGGAAGGCCGGGCGCACCGATCGCAAATGGGATCAGACACTAGTGGCGGCGACAGAGCAGTCCCGTCGGTCATGGAAGCCGGTCCTCTGCGAATGCGTGTCAAGCAAACAGGTTGTTCAGATGTGCCGGCGAGCCTGTGTTCATCATGATTTGGTGATTGTTCTACATCAGGATGCAACCGCGACTTGGGATGTTGTCGAGTCCAACGTATCTCACCTTGCACAGCGGTGCCTTGATGATGGGAAGCCGCGTACGGTTTATGTGGTCGTTGGCCCAGAGGGCGGCATCAGTGACGACGAGGTGGATCAGTTTACATCGGCAGGTGCAGATGTGTGCGTATTGGGTGCGAACATCATGCGTGCGTCAACTGCGGGACCAGTGGCTTTGTCTCTGTTGGCTCGCGCATTGGGGCGATTCGCCTGAGAAGTTGCGCGCTCTGCTTGATTCGGTCTTTTTCGGCAATGGTCACCCGTCTGCAAACCTGTGCTCGCGTGTGCCAAAGGAGGTGCAATCAGTGTTTAATACGAAGATTGCATGAAGTGAGCATTCGTGCTTCCTGACCCGTCCATTGTTTTGTGAGAGTGTGCGTGACGAGTATTCGAAAATATTACGCCAATATCCTTGCGGACGAATAGCATGGAGAAAGGGCGTGATTGCGTCCGAATGTTTTCAGCAAGGAGCATGTATGGCCAACGATTGCCTGTTCTGCAAGATTATTGCGGGTGAGGTTCCAAGCACCAAGGCGTATGAGGATGATACCACGTATGGGTTCATGGACATCAGCCCCAAGGCAAAAGTTCATGTTTTGCTTGTTCCGAAGCAGCATTATACCAAGGTTTCTGAGCTTGCTGAAGCCGATCCGGCTGAGCTTGCTCATATTGTCAAAGTTGCACAGTCCATCGCCGATAAGGAATTCAACGGTTCTTATCGCTTGGTCTTCAACACCGGCGAGGATGCCGGGCAGTCGGTATTTCATGTTCATGCACACGTACTAACCGGCGAAATGATGGAAGAGTAGGAGAACGGTGGCCAGCGCTAAACGAGTCATCATTATCCCCGAGGAACTTGATCCGGTTGCTGTGTTGGGGCCGGGCGACGAAGTGCTTGCCGAGGTTCGGCATGCGTTCCCAGAAGTCAATGTTTTCGTGAGGGGCAACCGCGTTGAGATTTCCGCATATTCCAAGCGCGATGACATCGAGGCGGACAAGGTTGCCGATGTGCTGGGCAATGTCATAGATTCCGCCTACAGTGCCCCAGCCGACTCATTAAATGTGCGTCGCATGCTTGAAGCGCGCCAAGTTGGCAAAAAATCCGGATTGCTGGGTGATGGCGGACGTGGGGATGGATATGCGCAACGCTCATATACCCGCGGTTTCGCAGGTTCGGGCGATCGTCGATATCCGGCGACCCATCATGATTCGGACCATGACGGCAATCGGGCGGCGCGCCGGAATCGCCATGTTCCTAATGTCATTGCTTTCGCCAATGGTGAGCCCGTTCGTGCGAAAACCGCTGGCCAGGTTGCTTATGTTCGTGCTATCGACTCGAACACCATCACTTTTGCTGTCGGCCCTGCAGGAACTGGTAAGACCTATCTGGCGGTAGCCAAGGCGGTTCGTGCGTTCGAGGACGGTAGAGTCAGTCGCATCATCCTTACGCGTCCGGCTGTTGAAGCCGGTGAAAGCCTCGGGTACTTGCCAGGCACGCTGAACGACAAAGTTGATCCCTACCTGCGTCCCCTGTACGATGCACTTTCTGATATGCTCGGTGCAGGTCAGATGCATCGCTACATGACGGATGGCACTATCGAAGTGGCTCCGTTGGCATATATGCGAGGTCGTACGCTCAACGACGCGTTCGTCATCCTTGATGAGGCGCAGAACACTACCGAACAGCAGATGAAGATGTTCCTAACGCGTCTTGGATTCAACACCAAGATGGTCATCACCGGCGACGTCACCCAGATCGATTTGATGGTGCCTCATTCGGGGCTTAAATCCATCGAATCTATCTTGGGAACGATCGACGGCGTCACTTTCGCGCACCTAGGATCGAAAGATGTTGTGCGACATGAGTTGGTCGGCAGAATCGTCCAGGCGTATGATGCATATTCGAATAAAACAGCAGGTTGGAGAACTAACGGAAAGGAACGTCATTGAGCGTCGAAGTGACCAACGAGACGATTTGGCAGATTGATCCGAAAATCTTCTCTGACTTGGGCTTGTGGGTTATGGGGCGCATGCAGGTGAGCACGAATTCCGATTTAACCGTACTCTTTGTCGATCCTGATCCAATCGCTCAGCTGCATATGCACTGGATGCAGTTGGAGGGGCCAACGGACGTGATGAGCTTCCCAATGGACGAGTTGCGCCCTGGAGAGGACGGAAAGATGATGGAAGGTGTTCTAGGCGACATTGTCATCTGTCCCTGGGTTGCGCAGCAGCAGGCGGCGGCGGCCGGACATTCCGCTATGGACGAGATGATGCTTCTGACCATTCACGGCATTTTGCATCTGCTGGGTTATGATCATGTCGATGTCGAGCAGGAACAGCAGATGTTCGGCCTTCAACGGCAGTTGTTGCTTACGTTCCTTGCGGTGAGGGAAGGGCAGGTTCCACAGGCTGTGTTGCCTTCGGGCTCTGTTGATTTGTTGGCGCAATGGGATGCCGGGCATAGTACAGGTCGTAACGACAATGAGGAACAGTGAGACGGCTGTGATGCAGGATATATGTATGTATCCGATTAAGGCGAAGGGCCTGTTGTTGTCGCCATTGGATTTGGTAGAGATGAATGTGAACAATACGGCAACGTTGTATCGATTATGAATTTGGAATGTAGGGAGGTGCACAGTATATGGATACTTTGACCATCACGACAGTGATCTTGCTTGTCATCGTGGCGGCTTTGCTGGTCTGGCTGTCGTGGCTGATGGCATTGGGCGAATCAGCGGTTTCGCGCGTTACTAAAGCCATTCTGAACAATCGGATTATCAGAATTCAAACCGAGGATCAGGAACTCGGCAAATTAGTGCAGGATCGGCAGATTCGAAAGGTGCACAAAGTTCAGAAGTTGATTGTAGACCGTTATGCCACGGCAGGTTCCTGCGCTTTCTTCCGTATATTTTGCAATGTGTTTGACGGTGTGCTGGTTTCCGTTATCGTCATGCTGATCAATCAGCCGCTGTGGGTTGCAGTGACTGTTGGTGCGGTTTTTGCCTTGATGGTGGCTGTGGTTTCAATTTTACTTCGTCCGAGTTCGGCCGGTACCTCACAGCCGCTTGATTTGATGATGCGTTACTCTTCGATTATTTCCCTCGCGGTAAAGCTCACGCCATTTGCCAAGTCGCGCGAAAACAAGGAACAACGGCGTCATGACAAAGAAAACGAACTGTCCGACGATGAGGCTTTGGAGAAGATTCAGCGTGAGCAAGGTCGTGCGACCATCGATCGATTGGTGGAAACCGACGATTTCGATCCAGAAGTTGCTGAAATGATGCGTAATGTGCTTATGCTTTCAGATACGCTGACTCGTGAAATCATGGTGCCGCGCACCGACATGATTTGCGTTGAGTCAGATGCGTCCTTGCAGGATTTCTTGCAGATGTGTTCGAGATCCGGGTTCTCGCGTATCCCGATTATCGGCGATGACGTTGATGACTTGGTCGGTATGGCTTATTTGAAGGACGCAGTACGTGCCACGGCCTTCAATTTGGGAGCACGGGAAAGGGAAGTCAAATCCATCAGCCGAGTCCCTATGCTCGTGCCAGAATCCAAACCTGTTGATGATCTTTTCCATGAAATGCAGCGTACTCGTCAGCATGTTGCCGTGGTTGTTGATGAATACGGCGGAATTGCCGGATTGGTGACCATTGAGGATGCCATCGAGCAGATTGTCGGAGAGTTGGATGATGAACATGATCGCATCCAGCATGCGGAACCTGAAAAGATAGGGCCGAACAAGTGGCAGATGCCCGCACGCACCTCGATTGCTGATCTTGAGGAACTTTTCGAAGTGGACATTGATGAGGACGATGTGGATACGGTTTATGGTTTGTTGACCAAGTTGCTTGGCCGTGTACCGATCGTCGGTATGAGTGCGGTTACGCGAGGTTTGCGTCTGACCGCAGTCGATTCGGCCGGACGACGCAAAAAGGTGTCGACGATTGTGGTGGAGCCCGTTCCACTTGAAGATGGCAATGACGGCAGTGGTGAAACCGATGAAGGCGTGAAGCAGGATGAAAAGGAAAACGAACAAGATGACTGATAATAGCAATTTGAACACTGAACCAGGCAAAGCACTTTACCGTTCCGGATTTGTGGCGGTGGTTGGAAGGCCGAACGTCGGCAAGTCCACACTGATCAATGCGTTGATCGGCACTCAGGTTGCCATCGCCTCTTCGCGACCTGAGACCACGCGTAAGGCTATTCGTGGAATTCTGACGACCGAGAACGCTCAGATGGTACTGGTTGATACCCCTGGCATTCACCGTCCGCGAACACTGCTTGGACAGCGACTTAATGATGTGGTCGACGAGTCGCTGAGTGATGTCGACGAAATCACTTTTCTTCTGCCAGCAGATCAAGAGATCGGACCGGGTGACAAGCGTATCTTAAGCCGTCTTCGCAGTGAATTCGCACGCAAGGACGAGAAGAGCGGTGCATTTATCTGGAAGGTCCCGCTGATTGCTGTTGTTACCAAAATTGATGAACTCAACCGTCATGAGCTGATGGCCAAGCTTACTGAAATTAGCCAATTTGCCGATTTTACTGATCTGGTGCCGGTCAGTGCTTTGGAACACGACAACGTTGCCGAGGTCAAGCAGGTACTAATCGACAACTTGCCTGAAGGCCCACAAATGTACCCTGATGATCAGGTAACCGAAGAAAAGCCTGAGGATACCATCGGCGAACTGGTGCGTGGTGCGTTCCTTGAAGAATTGGACGATGAACTGCCGCATTCCCTGGCGGTGGTTGTCGATTCAATCGACCTGCCGGGCGAGTCCGACAACCCTCTGACCGAGGACGGGAAAGCGCATGTGATGGTTTCGGTCTATGTTGAGCGTGATTCCCAGAAGCCCATCATCCTCGGTCACCGTGCCGAACATCTCGTTCAGGTTAAGAAGCGTCTGCGTACCGCAGTCAATCGTATCGTCGGTCAAAAGTCCAAGCTTGACCTTCATGTTAAGGTTGCCAAGGGTTGGCAGTCCGATCCCAAGAAGCTGGAACGGCTGGGTTTCTAGATCGGTTGCGAACTGTTGACGGATAATGAGAAATCCATTACCAATGGCATTGAACATTGGCAAGGATTTCTCATTGCGGGTGCTGTGAAACTATATGCATCAGATGTCTGTTCGTTGCTGTTTACGCGGTAGGTTGCATAAAATGTGTAAGAGACTGCGCCCGCCGGCCACCATGATAGCCGGCGGGCGCAGTCTTGAGTTGCTGCTCTGTATCAGAGCGTACAAGTCAATGCGTTACGCCTAGATCTTGCCGCCCTCTACAACGATGTCATCGGGGTTGGAGGAATCGCCGTACACCGGTTTGAGCGTTTCATCGTAATCCTTATGGAAGAACTGTTCCTGACCAAGTTTGACGATCTCATCGTTGATGAAGTCGAGGAGTTCCTTATTGCCTTTTTGCACGGCGGGAGCAATAGGCTCTTCATCGCCGAGTTTGGTGATGCCGACGGTGAATCCTTTGTTAGACTTGGCCCATGCGAGCACTTCGGTGTTGTCGGTGCTCAGGGCATCTCCGCGGCCGTCAAGCAACGCGTTGTAGGCATCCGCGTACTGATCGTATTTTTGTAGCTTGATATCCGGATACTTGGCGAAGTAAGGCTCGGCCGTAGTGCCTTTGGCAATGATCAGTGTCTTGCCTTTGAGTTCATCGACACTGGTAATCGGCTTGGATTTAGGGGAGACCACACCGAGCGCCACTTTCATGTATGGCTTGGCGAAATCGACTTTTTCTTTACGCTCAGACGTAACCGTGAAATTGGCCAGCGTTACGTCAACCTTGTTGCTGGCAAGTACATCGACACGAGCAGCGGGATCGACGGTGGTGTATTCAGGCTTCACGCCGAGATCTTTGGCCAGACGCTTTGCGAAGACCACATCATAGCCTTGATTCTTGCCGTCCTTGTCGACATAACCGAACGGCGCCTTATCTGAGAAGACTGCGACCTTGAGTTTGCCGGACCTCTTGATTTGTTCGAGGGTGCGTGCGGTTTGCTGTTTGCTGGAGTCAGAGTCGGACTTGCCACTGGTGTCATTGCTCGGAGTCGCGCCGGAAGGGCCGCAGGCGGCAAAGCCGGCGAGCATGGTGACTGTTGCCACGGCTGAAATCGTTGCTTGCGCTGTACGTTTAAATACGTTTGTTGCCATGATTGTTCTTCCTTTTATTTACAAAATTATTGAGGGTGCAGGGTTTTGTTGTTATCGGAAGCACGAAGATCCAGGAAAACCGGAATGAGGTGTTCCGTCAATGTGCCGATTGTCGAAGAGGTGCTAATGACCTTCTGGCGACTTTGGCGTTGGAGCGGATGAAATATGTCAGTGGGCCAACGAGGCCATGGTCTGGCATCGATTTGTGTTCGTTTTGCCGTGCATTCGTGTTGCCCTGCACATTGTTGGTGTGTTTCGATTCATTGTTTCGACCTCCCTTTGCTGGTTGTTGGTTAAAGCAGAATCAATTCTGCCGTTCTCGGCTGTACGTGAATGTGCTTAGGAAACGCTTGGCTCGCGGTGATTGGGGATTGGTGAAGAATGCTTCGGCGTTGTTTGATTCTTCGACGATGCTGCCGTTCTCAAGTAGGATGATCCGGTCGGCGATAGCTCGTGCGAAGGCCATTTCATGGGTGACGATCAGCATGGTCTGACCGCTGTCTGCGAGCTCTACGATCACGTCAAGAACTTCACGTACCATCTCCGGATCGAGTGCGGCGGTGACTTCGTCGAAAAGCATGATCTGCGGATGTTCGATCAGGGCCCTGCAGATGGCGACTCTCTGACGTTGCCCTCCGGAAAGCTCATGCGGCCAAGCGTCTTGACGGTCCGCCAAACCCACGCGTTCAAGCAATTGTATGGCTTCGGCCTTAGCTTCTTGCTTTTTTCGCTTCTGAACCAAGACCGGTGCGAGCATAATATTGCCGATCACCGTTTTGTTGGGGAACAGGTCATAGCTTTGAAAAACCATTCCGACCTTTATGTCGTGTGCATTGCTACTAAGGGGTTTCGAAAGCGAATTGTCAGAAGGTTTCGATTGGCTCGTGTGTCCCTTGTCCGAAGCGCGAAGAACGTCGCGGCCGATGGAGATATCGCCACCCTGAATGGGTTCCAGACCGGCAATGGTTCGCAATAGAGTGGACTTGCCGGAACCGGAGGGACCGAGAATGACAAGCACCTGTCCGGCCAGAACATCAAAGGAGATGTCGTTCAACACCGGTTTGTCGGCTTTCTCGTATAGTTTGGTCACATGCCGCAGATGGAGAGCATTGTCTTGTGAATCCGTGTCGACTGTGTTGAGTGCCTCAGTCATGAGTCCACCTCTTTTCGAGTTGCCTGGCCACGATCGAGAGCGGCCAACATATCAGGAAATACATGAAGAAAATTACGCCATAGATCCAGAGTGCCGCATTCGGATATAGGAAGCGGTTTGCGTCGATGATCTGCTGTCCAACCTTGATTACTTCGATCACGCCAAGCAATGCCGCCAATGAGGTGGTTTTGACGATTCGTGTGGCAAGGTTTACTCCTGCAGGAAGCAGACGACGTAGAGCTTGGGGAAGAATCACCCTGCTGAACGTCTGCCAAGAATTAAGCCCAAGTACTTGAGCTGATTCATACTGGGTGCGAGGTATTGATTCCAAAGCGCCACGCACGAGATCTCCGAGCTCGGCGCCGCCCCAAAGGACAAACACAAGCACGCATGCGCTGGTGGCATCCAGGTTCCAGTCGAAGGCTCGTGAAAAACCGTAAAAGGTTATGAACAGCAATGCCAGTTGCGGCATGACGCGCACGAACTCAAGATAGATTCTCATCACCAATCTGATGAAGGGGTTGTGCAGCGTCATCAGCCAACCGACGATGAGCCCCATCGGCAAAGAGAAGATCACGGAAACCCCGGCTATCCAGATGGTGACCCACAGCCCTTGCAATAAACGGGGGAAGACGCCTGCCTGTATCAGTATTTCAGCGCCGTGCATAGTCGAACCTCCGCTCCAAAATCGTGCCGAGGATTGAGATTGGCAAAAGAATGATCAAGTAAGAGACGATTAACAACGCCAACGATTCGTATGTGTTGTAGGTCTGTCCTATCAAATCTTTGGTAACGTACATGACGTCGGCCAGAGCAATGGCAGACACCACCGATGACTCCTTGACAAGGAAGATGATGTTGGCGACCACACCGGGAATGGCAGTGGAAAGGGCTTGCGGCAACGTAACATGAACAAGCATTTGCAAGGCGTTGAAGCTAAGCACACGTGCCGACTCACGTTGAATCTGCGGCACGGCCTCAAATCCTGCGCGAATAGCCTCCGCCATATATGATCCGCCGAGGAATGTGAGGCCTACAATCGCGCACGTTTGCGCCGACCACGAGATGTTGAGTTTCGGCAGACCGAAATACAGGAAATACAGCTGAACCAACAGGGGGGTGTTGCGGGAAAGTTCGATGTAAATGCGAACGATTTGTCGCAAAAGCGGAATTCGCGCCACTTCAATGGCTGCGCAAAACACGCCGAGCACAATGCTGAAGATGACGCCGAACAACGAAATGAAAATGGTCATGTAACCGGCGTCTACGAAGTAGTGGGCATTATGGAAGATGAAATTCCAATCCATGTGCTCTCCTGCCTCGTGATGTATGCTGATTTGCCTGCTAGCCTGTCGGTGTCAGTCAATCTGGGTGTGTCCAGAATGCGGCACGTAACCAATAGTAACTTGGTATCGGTGAAGGCGCACGGTTTGTGTCATACGTATACCTGATAGGTTGTTATCAACATAAGGTTTCGCAGCTAGAAATCCCATGATTAGGGGGACTGCTGTTGTGCCAAATGGTTTGTCGAAACATGATTCGCAATTCGTTTTACCATGAAATATTCCGACTAATGCGTAATCTCTTGTCGACGTAGGTTTTCAAGGTTGTAGAATAACCGGGATAAGTTTGGCGTCGCGAATAAAACGAGCGGCTACTTTTTCTTTGTGTATATCTGGGTGTTGAGCAAATTCGAGTAGTGCCTGAGAACTGCAGGGCGCTTTACTTTCATTGATGCGGTCAGCAAGCCGTTCTCCTGCGAGAACTCCTCAGGAAGAAGGATGAACTTTCGCACAGATTCGGCACGCGATACGCCAGCGTTCGCCTTGTCTACCCATTTCTGCACCTCGGCACGTACCACGGCGTTGTTGCAGGCTTCTTCCAGAGGCATGTCGCGATCAAGTCCGGTAGCATCGAGCCAAGCGCGCAACGATTGCTCTTCAAGCGTGATGAGTGCGGAAATGAAGGGGCGTTTGTCTCCGAGGACCAGCGCCTGAGAAACGAATGCGCAACGTTGAATGATCTCTTCAATGGGCCCGGGGGCTACGTTCTTGCCGCCTGCGGTGATGATGAGATCCTTCTTGCGTCCGGTGATATACAGGAAGCCTTCATCGCTAATTCGTCCGAGATCGCCGGTCGCATACCAGCCGTCGTCCGTGAACGCTAGCTCGGTGGCTTCGTCGTTCTTATGGTAGCGATGGAAAACGCAAGTTCCCTTTACCTGTATCTCATCATCTTCGGCCAAGCGAATCGAGAAGCCTGGGTAAGGGACACCAACGGAACCCTGATGGTAGGGAATTCCCCTTGGGTTGAATGCACAGGGTGCCGTGGTTTCGGTCAACCCGTAACCCTCATAAACAGGTACGCTTGCGCCTCGGAAAAAGGAGAGGAGTTCGGGGTCGAGCGGTGCCCCTCCTGCGACGAACCATTCGGCATGGTCTCCAAGAACCTCGCGCAATGACCTGTACACGACTGGGTCAAATGCAGCTCTTCGTGCACGAGTAGTGAAACTCGCCTTGCCGTTTTCGCTGATCTCTTTCTCGTATTGCTGTGCCGCGACCACGGCCGCTGCAAATGCGACTCCCTTGGCTCCGTGTCCTGCCTTCTGGGAAGCGGCGTTATAAACTTTCTCAAGTACACGCGGCACGAGAATGGTGACAATGGGTTTGGATGCCTGCAAATCGCTAGTCAGCGTCTTGATGCCGCCTGCAATATAGATCCTCAGGTCGCTGGCCACCACGATGTAATTGACAGCTCGTGCAAATGTGTGTGCCTGTGGCAGGAAAAGTAGCACGGACTTGCCTTTTTGTAAAAGTAGATCCGGCATGTAGTCGCGTAGGTTCAAGGCAGTGGTGCAATAATGCTCGTGTGTCATCTCCACACCCTTGGGTGCGGCGGTGGATCCCGAAGTGTAAACGATGGAGCATAGATCTGTCTTCTTGATGGAGTCAATACGTGCGTCGAGTGTCTCGTCGGTGACCGAATGGCCGTAGTCGCACAATTCCTCAAGAGCTCCGCTCTCAAGCGTGTAGATTTTCTCCAGGGTCGGGCATTCCTCAACGGCCCCATCAGCCTTTTCTTGCATGGCCTTGCTCTCCACGATGAGGAGGCGGGAGTCGGAATTGTTGACGATATTGCGTATTTGTTCAGCTGAGTCGGTGTCGTAGATTGTTGCCAGTACACCGCCGATAGCAGTGACCGCAGCGTCCACCACATCCCATTCGTAGGATGTGTGGCACATGAACGAAACGGTGTCGCCCTTGTCGATTCCGTAATGCATCAAACCCTTGGCCGTGTTCCGCACGTCCTCAAGAAACTCATTGGCTGTTTTCGTGACCCATTGATGATCGACCTTGAAAGTGTAAAGCGGATCGTCACCCATGCGCTGTGCACGTTGTGCATACAGATCGTAAATGGACATGTCGTCGTCGATGGGGGCGTTGCCCGCGGTCGACAAGGTGAGGAAACCCGTTTGGTCGTCAACGAAAAGCTTTGTGGGATAACCCGGACCCCATTCGCTGCTATGAGGCAAGGTGGAGAAGTTCACTGGCTTGACGAATGTCAATTCCTTGGTATCGTTGAAATCCGGCATGTCCGGATCTTCAGTGTTAACCGGGTGCTCAAAGCCGCTTCCCAAATGAAAAGCCTTCTGACTCAGCTTCAGGGTTTCTTTCTTCAGTGAGCTCATGACTGACACGTGTTGTCTCCTCGACTTTCAATAGCGGCGCAATAATATGATGATGAAGCCGATTCTATCGGTTTTTTTAGGTTTCGTCACCTTACGGTAGCGTAGGAATACAGATGTGTATCAAGGGATAATGGGCATTGCCGGTGGGGCCGTACTTGTGGAATCGGTCCATATCGATACGGGCTTGTCGCAACAAGCATGAGCGCGTTCAGCGGAAGTGCTCGGAGTTGAAGTGTTGGGACAGGAGTTACGTTTATGCCAGGCCGAATGCGGTTTTGACGAACTGTGTCACGGCACGCCAATACAGTTCTGGTTGCGTGCTTGCCGACATGGTGTGAGCTGCTCCCGAAATCATGAGCTTTTGCTTCACTGGACTCGCGCATGCGCGGAAGTTGCGTTCCAGGCTCACGGGGCTGATGAAGCTGTCGGCTGACCCATGAATGAACAGTATTGGGATCGAAGCACGATGCAATGCGTCAACGCATGAAGCATCCGAAAAGCGGTAGCCTGCCCTATGGTGCGAGATGGCGCTTATGCAGGCAATTACTGGTTTGGCGGCGAACTTTGGGATATGGTAAAAATGGCGCGCACTGTACAAGAACTGGTTTTCCAGCGTATCGTATCCGCAATCGGCTATGACGGCCACGACATTTGGGGGAAGGTCCGGTGCGCCGGCGGCGAGCATCACCGTGGAGGCGCCCATTGAGATGCCATCCAGCAATATTTTTGCCTTGGGATCCTTTTTTGTAACGGCTTCGATCCACTGCAACAGATCTTGCTGTTCCAAAGCGCCCATACCGATATATTTCCCGCCACTCAACTCGTGGCAGCGGCTTGCAGGGGTGATTACTGTAAAGCCAAGCTTGGAAAATCTGTGGGCATATTTGGACATTTCCGCCGGAGCGCCGGAATAACCGTGGCAGCAGAACACATAAAGGTGTTCCGGTGAGTTTGAGCAATCGGGGTCAAGTATCCAGGAATGCAAGCGAACGCCATCCGCAGCCGTGATGACCGCCTCGCGTCTGGCTTCCTCGAACCATCCAAGTGCTTCGTTCTCTTCCTGCTCGTCAAGGGATGGTTGACTGGTTATTGATATGTGCTCTTGCAGCCCGCTGTGGATCAACGAATGAGGCCAGTTCGGCTCAAGGGCGAAACGGAAGAAATAGTCTGCTGCGATGTAGAGCGCACCTGCGCAGACGGTGCTTGCGTAAAGAAGATTGCGAACGACAGTTGTTTCTCCTCTACCGTGAGCCATGAGATGGTCCTTCCGTTGTTCGCGAATCCTGGTTCCATGATAAATGGTGAGGTTCACAAAGCCGAATTGTAGGAGCAGGCAATGAATGCTGGTTGTTTCCGATGAACTTGTGATGTTTGCGTGGATTAGATTGCAATGTCTGCTTGACGGTTTAACATGAACACGTTGTTTTGATAAATCATACGGTTTATCGCGCTTTGGCGAGGGGAAGCAATTCCCGTTATCGACTGGGCTGAATATTTTAAGTCTCTTTGGAGACTGCGATTTTTCGGCGCGTCGGTGCACCGAAACAACGCAGTAAATATGACAGGTTGATTGTTCAAGGAGATCATAATGACAAATACCATCACTCTCGAGGGTGAAGTCCGCACCGAGTTCGGCAAGGGCGTTGCACGCCGTCTGCGCGTTGCCCAGCAGATTCCTGCAACCATCTACGCCGGTGGCAACGATCCCGTTTTCGTGACGCTGCCCATGCGTGAGACCACGCTTGGCCTGCGCCGCAAGAACGCCCTGTTCACCATCAATTACGGCAAGGAATCTAAGATGGCCGTTGTCAAGGACGTCCAGCGTAACCCCGTTAAGCGCATCGTAGAGCACATCGATTTCTACGAAGTCAAGGCCGGCGAGAAGATCGAGGTCGATGTTCCGGTCTTCACCGTGGGTACCCCGAAGGGCGCCGCTGTTGCGTTCGTCGATATCCAGCAGCTGCGCGTGCGTGCCAGTGTCGATCAGCTCCCAGAGCGTATCGATGTCAATATCGATGGTCTTCAGGACGGCGACAAGGTCTTCGCCAAGGATCTGGATCTGCCCGAAGGTGTCGAGTTTGTCAACACCGACGTGGACGAATCCGTTGTTTCTGTTGAGGTTCCTGCAGATGCCACCGCGACCACCGCAGTGTCCTCCGATGCTGAAGGCGCTGAAGGCGCTGATGCTCCCGATGCTGAAGGCGAAGCTCCTGCGGCCGATGCCGAAAAGAAGTGACTCGTATCCTGACAAGAATATGAGCGTTCTTTCGTATTGACGGAAGTTCAAAGCCTGCGTTTCCATATATTCATGGCAATGCAGGCTTTTTGTTCTTGCTCTGGGCAAGTGGCTGCCGATGCTTTTCATATTGTGAACGATTTCGCTCCATTTGTCCTCTTGTGTGAAAGAGTTGCGTGATATCGGGCGCCACAAGCGCTTCAAGCACAGGACAATCCGCGATTTCCGCCGCTGCAACGACGGAAAAATTAAGAAGAATGTTATGACAGAACAATCCCATCATGATTCAGAAGTATTGTCACAATTGACGCAATCGTTCCCGGTTCTTGACAACCCGCATCCCGCTTCAGAGCAAGAGCGTGTGAAAATGATTGACAAGCCTGCTTTCGGCCAAGTGTTCAGCGATAACATGGCCCACATGGTATGGCAAAAAGGAAGCGGATGGGGTGAGCGACGCATTGAGCCTTTCGGTCCGCTTATGATGAATCCGGGTGCTTCCGTTCTGCACTATGCTCAGGAATGCTTCGAAGGACTTAAAGCGTATCGCCACGCCGACGGCAGCACGTGGCTGTTCCGCCCAGATGCGAACGCGGAACGTTTCGCTAATTCTGCCAAGCGTATGTATTTGCCGGAACTGTCGAAAGAGGATTTCCTGGGATCGGTTGCCGCGTTGGCCAAGCGTGACGTAAATTGGGTACCGAGTCGTCGCGAATACACGCTTTACTTGCGACCGTTCATGTTTGCTTCTGAGGCTTTCTTGGGTGTGCGCGCTCCGAAAACCGTCGATTATTGCGTCATCGCTTCACCCTCTGGTCCGTATTTCCCGGGCGGCATAAAGCCGGTGAGCATATGGGTTGAGGACAAGTGGTTCCGTACTGGTCCTGGCGGCACAGGTTTCGCCAAATGTGGCGGCAACTACGCGGCATCAATTCTGGGGGAGTACCGCGGTGCTGAGAAGGGCTGCGAACAGGTATGCTTCGTCGATGCAGCCACGAAGACCTATCTCGAGGAACTCGGCGGCATGAATGTGTTTGCTGTCCATAAGGATGGACATCTGGAAACACCGTCTCTTACGGGCAACATCCTGCCGGGTGTCACCCGTCGTTCGCTTATTCAGTTGGCGGAGGACCACGGCCGAAATGTGGTTGAAACCATGATCAAGCTTGATGATCTGCTTGAGGATATTAAGTCCGGCGAGGTTACTGAGGTGTTCGCTTGTGGTACTGCTGCGATCATCACACCTATCGGACGCTTCAAATCGGAGAAATTCGACGTCGAAGTCAACGACGGACGGTCCGGCGAACTGACCTTGAAGCTGCGTGAGGAGTTGCTTGGCATTCAGATGGGTGAAGTTGCCGACCCGCACGAATGGATGTGGAAGGTCTGCTAACTACTGATGGTCTGAACCCATCCGTTACGGGATGGGAAAATCGGTATGTGCCGTGCCTGGATTTGGTTCGGTGCAAACCGTTTTATTGGTGATTGGGCGCGCGGATTATTTTCTTATCCGTCCACGTTCGATACATTAGGCAACCGCATTTGTCGGTTCTGTTGTCTGGAACGTCGATTCACAATCCGTTTTGCTTGTCACGTGCTTTGAGAGGCTTCATCTCTGGTATATTCGCTTACGGTTTATGCAATATCTTGAAGGATGTACGGAATGCGACTGGCATTGGAAAGCAATATCTTTTTCTGGGCTATTGAATATGTTGCGACGTTCTGCTGCGGATTGCTGGGAGGCCTTTGTGCCGTCAAGAAGAAGTATGATTTCATCGCCATCATGATTACCGTCTGGCTCACTGGTCTGGGAGGCGGTATCATTCGTGATGTGTTCTTGGGTATCTTCCCACCGGTGGGCGTGTCGGACAAAGGTCTTGTCATCACAACACTGCTGGCGAGTGCCACCGTGGCTGTGATTTATCCAGAAGTCGATCGTCTGGGTTGGTCCATGATCATCCTTGATGCCTTGGCGCTTGGTCTGTATTCGGTCAACGGCACGCAGAAAGCCCTTATCTACAACACTTCTGGGATGACTGCCGTGTTCATGGGGTTGATTACGGCCATCGGTGGAGGCCTCATCCGAGACATGCTGCTTAATGAGGTGCCTGCCGTTATTAATGATCGCCGTTGGTATGTTCTTCCGGCCATTTTTGGCAGCGTGTTGACTGTTTTTGTTACCCGAGCCTTTCAATCTGGCCGTATCTCGTTTCAGTGGGAAGTTGGATTCGAGGTCCTTATCGTGGTTTGTGTTGTGGCTTTGCGTGTGCTTTCCGTGCATTTCAATTGGCAGGTTCCCGGTGCGGTACGGCGCGATCGGGTATTGTTGCCCAGTGGCAAGAAGAACTCCGAAGAACAATGAGTTTCTGTGCTGTTTTCCGTTAAATCTGTTGGTGTTGGCAGGCAGGTTGAGATGCTGCTGGGCTCCGGTCTTGCGAAGTTAATCGCGCAAGCCTGTCTATTGATGTAGTGGGATTGGCATCCTCTAATCGTAGTGGTTCGCCGGAACTGTCTGAGCAATAAGAAAAGTCCGGTGGTTGCAAACGTAGCATCTGTTTGCAACCACCGGACTTACTAACTAAAGGCTGTTGGCCTTCAAGCCGTTCTCACATCTTGTTGATGGCAACTGCGAGGTTGGACTTGCGGTTCGCGGCCTGATTCTTGTGAATCACGCCTGCGCTTGCAGCCTTGTCGAGCTTCTGACCGGCGATCTTGTAGGCTGCCTCTGCTGCAGCCTTGTCACCGGACTCGATGGCTTCACGAGTCTTGCGAATCGCAGTCTTGAGACTGGACTTCACCGACACGTTACGCTTGTGCGCCTTTTCATTGGTCAGCACGCGCTTCTTCTGCGACTTAATGTTTGCCACAATTTCTCCAAACAACGTTTTCTATAAGGACATACAAAGAGTAAGAATAGCACTTAACGACGATATTTACTACTTGCCCACCTCGGTCGGTAGAATAAGGGGTATTCGGAGAAAGTATGCGGACGATTGGTCCGTGTTACAGGAATGCTTGCGTGTAAGGAGTGACGTTCAGTGACTGAGGCGAACAACAAACCGGGATTCACCGATCAATCGCTGATTCGTAATTTCTGCATCATTGCGCATATCGATCACGGCAAGTCGACCGTCGCTGACCGTATTCTTCAACTTTCCAGCATTGTTCCGCAGCGTGAGATGCGCGATCGCTTCCTCGATCGCATGGACATCGAGCAGGAACGGGGCATCACCATCAAATCGCAGGCTGTGCGAGTGCCGTGGACTTTCGAAGGTCGTGAATACACGCTCGGTATGATTGATACACCGGGCCATGTCGATTTCACCTACGAGGTCTCTCGTGCCTTGGCCGCATGTGAGGGTGCTGTTCTTCTGGTTGATGCCACACAGGGGATTGAGGCGCAGACCCTTTCGAACCTTTACATGGCGATTGACAACGATCTGACCATCATTCCTGTACTGAACAAAATCGACCTACCCAGCGCAGAACCGGGCAAGCATGCCGACGAAATCGCCAATCTGTTGGGTTGCAAGCCTTCGGACGTGCTGCGTGTGTCTGGCAAAACGGGTGAGGGTGTCAAAGACCTGCTCGATCAGATCGTCCTTGAGATTCCAGCACCAACAGGAAAGAAGGAAGCTCCTGCGCGAGCGCTGATCTTCGATTCCGTCTATGACTCCTATCGCGGCATCGTTACTTACATCCGTATGGTTGACGGCGAACTGAACCGTCGTGAAAAGGTACACATGATGGGCATAGGTATGACGCATGAGCCCATCGAGATAGGTGTGATCAGCCCCGATATGGTTCCGACCAAAGCGCTCGGTGCCGGTGAGGTCGGTTACATCATTACCGGTGCAAAAGACGTGAGCCAGTCCAAGGTGGGCGACACCATCACCGCCGCGGCTCATCCGGCGAAGGAACCGTTGCCTGGCTACCGCGACCCGCATCCGATGGTCTATGCGGGTATTTTCCCTATCGACAACGCCCAGTTCCCGGAACTGCGCGATGCTCTTGACAAACTCAAGCTCAACGACGCTGCACTTACCTACGAACCGGAGACCTCAGTGGCTTTGGGTTTCGGCTTCCGGTGCGGGTTCCTCGGGCTTCTGCACATGGAGATTGTAGTCGAGCGACTCAGCCGTGAATTCGGTCTCGACCTTATTTCCACTGCTCCGAACGTTACTTATAAGGTGACGTCCGAGGACGGCACCCTGCATGAGGTCACCAACCCGAGTGAGTTTCCCGATGGAAAAATCAAGCAGATTGTGGAGCCGATGGTTGCCGCAGACATCATCGCCCCCAAGGAATTCATCGGTTCGGTTATGGAACTGTGCCAGGACCATCGCGGTGAGATGGGCACCATGGAATACCTGAGCACCGAGCGCGTTGAGATGCACTATCGCATACCGTTGGCCGAAATCGTCTTTGACTTCTTCGACCAGCTCAAGAGCCGCACCAAAGGCTACGCATCACTTGACTATCACGAAGACGGCGAACAGAGCGCCGATCTGGTGAAGGTCGACATCCTCATCCAGGGAGAGAAAGTCGATGCGTTCAGTGCAATCGTTCACCGTGACAAGTCATACGGCTACGGCGTAATGATGACCAAGAAGCTGCAGAAGCTCATTCCTCGACAGCAGTTCGAGATCCCGATTCAGGCGGCCATCGGTTCCCGTGTCATCGCGCGTGAGACCATCCGTGCGCTGCGCAAGGATGTGCTCGCCAAGTGCTACGGAGGTGACATCACCCGTAAACGCAAGCTGCTCGAGAAGCAGAAAGCCGGAAAGAAGCGTATGAAGATGCTTGGCCATGTCGAGGTGCCGCAGGAGGCCTTCGTTGCTGCGCTCTCCACTGGAGAAGCCGGTCCCAACGCTTCGATAGACATTGACACCAAAAACAAGATTCGCGCCGCGGAAAAAGCCGTCAAGTAGATGGTTCACTTCATGCGATTCGCGGGATGGTGCTTTGGTCTTCATAAGACATCTGCAATGTGTAAGGTGTCGAAAAGTGCTGTAACGTAAGCGGAGATTGAAGGAATTGGATCCATGAAACTCAGTGAGGCGACTCGTGTACGACATGCGGTGAGGCGTTATACGGAAGAACCGATTGCGCAGAATGTTGCCGATGAGCTTGAAGAAATCATCCTCCAATGCAACACAGACGGCGGTCTGCACATGGAGCTGAAGCTCAATGATCCTGCAGCATTCGACGACTATTCCACGGCATACGGCGTATACAAGAACGCTCGTAATCTGGTCATCATCGTTTCGGATGGCACTCCGGACACCGATGAGCGTTGTGGTTATTACGGGGCGCAGGTTTTGTTGAAGGCGACCCAGCTGGGACTTGATACCGCTTGGATCCGTCAAGTTGATCAGCCGCTTGCCAAGGGCGAGTCGGAAAGCGACGAACCGTTGAGGTTCGCCATAGTTCTGGGCTACGGCGTAGGCCATGGACACCCGCATCGCTCCAGAGATTACGATCAGGTCGCGTCTGTGCCGGAAGGGATGAGTGCTCCGGACTGGTTCCGGAACGGTGTGGAAGTTGCTTTATTGGCACCGACTTCTTTGGGGCAGCAAAGCTTCACTTTTGTTCTGCAATCGGATGGCCGCACGGTTGAAGCCAAGCCCGGCCCCAGTACCTGCGGTTATACCGATTTAGGTATCGCCAAATACCATTTTGAAATAGGCGCAGGTCCCGAAGCTGGTTTTGGTTGGGCTTGAGGTGAGTGGTGCCTGGCATGTTCAAGGCGACTGGAATGACGTGAAAATGGCGTGGATTTGATGTCTAAGGGAGCACAATGAGCGGGCAGTTAGTGGTGTTAGATAATAGGTTCGATCTGGCGTGCGGGCTCAGCTCGCAGTATGACGTTTTTTTCAGGAGGCGTTATTCCGAAACGTCGGATGTAAAGTAAAACTGATGGCAAGCGGCCGATATGGCCCGAGGGCTAAAGGGTCTGACCATCTGGGATCTGGTGTTTCTCGCTGATCATGTTTGTCGCGGGAACCTGCGCGGGCACGGTGTAGCGTGGGTCGAACGCAGGGATCGGTCGGTTCCTTGGTGCGACATCGAAACGTTTATCGGTATGGTCGTTACTGATTTATGTTATTCGTATGTCGATCATCCTGTAGTATGGCGCTACGAAGTTGGATCGGGAAAACGGACACCTTCTGAGATGCGGACCCAGGTGGCCGAACCGTTTCGCTCAGTACAAGAGGGCTTCCAGGCTTGTTCGACAATTGCGAGAAAGAACTGCCGGACCCGTTCGTCGGACATGCAACTTTTACTCAGGTTCGGCAGATACTGAAGAACGAGCTCTATATGTTCGAGCGTGTTTTCGGAAATTATCTTGCTGAAAAGCAAAGTGATCCGGAATAACGTAAGCGTGCAGCCTACTACGGTGCTGCGATGCTCGGAGATGCTGATTCCTTGGAAGCGCAGTGTCTTGAGAGCGTAGCATTCTTTCTTTCACAATTACATGCAACCATTTGATTTGGCCGCGTTGAATGTCTCTGAAATGCGCAACATTCATGGAACACGCGACGCTCCGATTCTGGGAATCAACCTTATCAGCCGTGCACAGATGGGTGAAGGCGGTGAAGGTGTAAATACGGCATACGCCGATCCCATTCGTGACGAGCGATATCCCTTACCAAGAGCTTCCGCGAGCTCGAATAGCGTGAGCCTATGTCATACCACGATATTCTTGACCCCGGGAGACGGGAAGCCGCTTGGTCTCATCTGGATATTCGTACATGGCATGGGGATACGGATTACATGTACTTCAAAACGATTTTCGATTCTGTCAACTTGTACGACGGCTCGGTAACTCTGGAATTTCTGTACACGAGAGGAGAACACGAGGATTCGGTTCGGTCTTCGCTCAACGAAAGCATCAGAAACGTCATCTCCAGATATGCTCAGGATGTGCCCGAAGCCGATAGACGTACCGATTTGCTGACTAAAATGGAAATCGAAGGCCGTGTGACCATAAGCCCGCTGCCGGAGTATGGCACTTAGATTTTCTGGCAACGTCGCGTAATATTCATTGGCCGACCTTACGTTGAGACCGGTGCTGTTGGCGACAGGTTCGCTCGCGGCCTACGTGTCCTTCGCGATTTCCATAGGGTTTATCCCGGTCGCCTCGCCGTGTCCTCAAGCACGGTCAATGGCATCGACAACGTTGTGGTTCTGGTCATAGCGTTTACCTCAGGAGCTTGGTCTTTTGGCGCTTCGGTGATGACCGGTCCTGTCGCGACCATCGGCAAGATGCTCTGCGGCCGATGGTATGTGGACGCCGTCGATCGAGCCATGAGCATCGGTACCTATGCCGATAGTTCGTTGAATCTCGGAGGCGGGGGCATATCCGCTGGTATCGTTGCATTGTTTGCAATTACCCTCGTCTGTGTTGGATTGAATGTCACTGTGCTCAAAAGAGGTGCCGTGTCAAACAGATCCTGATTTCGGCTGGCATGGGTTGCCGGTAGGGTTGTGGGCTATGTTCGAGGTTTATGTCCATGTGCCGTTCTGCTACCGTCGGTGCGGATATTGCGATTTCAACACCTATACGGCGAGTGATTTGGGCGGTGGCGCATCGCGCGGCAATTATGCCAACCTCGCCATTAATGAGATGTGTTTGGCGAGGAACTGGCAGGAACGGCATGGAATCAGTGAGCCCGCCGCCTCTACGGTGTTTTTCGGGGGAGGCACTCCGACGTTGCTGTCCGCTGACGATCTCGGACGAATCCTGCATGCTGTCAAGGAAATTTGGGGTATAGAGGATGGAGCGGAGATCACAACCGAAGCCAATCCCGATACGGTCGACGAGCAATACTTGCAGACCTTGGCGGATGCCGGTTTTACGCGTATTTCATTCGGTATGCAATCCGCTGTGCCACATGTGCTCAAAACGCTCGACCGCACGCATACGCCTGCCAATGTCACCGCAGGCGTGGAGGCTGCGAACAACGTGGGTCTGCGTTCCAGTGTCGATCTGATTTACGGTGCACCGGGCGAAAGCGTTGACGACTGGCGCACATCCGTTGAAACCGCGATCGAATTGGATGTCAATCACATTTCGGCATACGCGCTGACCGTTGAACCGACCACAAAAATGGGACGGCAAATCAAGACTGGCGTCATCGCTAAACCGGATGACGACGATGAAGCAACAAAATATGAAATTGCCGATAAGCTGTTCATGCGGGCAGGTCTGCAATGGTATGAGATTTCGAATTGGGCGCGTCCCGGTTATGAAAGCCGTCATAATCTTGGATACTGGCGCAACGTCGATTGGGCCGGTATAGGTCCGGGAGCACATTCGCATTATCGGACCTCAAACGTCGGTGCGTGGCATGATCATGTCGACGCTGAAACTTGCGGTATTGATGATGACGGATTCCGTAAAACCGATGGTTCTGAGATCAATCGGGGGCCAAAGCCGAACGCAGTTGATGCCGATGAGCGTGACGCCGGGCAATTTGGGGTGCGGTCCTGGGATATCGCACATCCTCGCAAATGGGCCGAGTCGATACATGCGGGCGACATGCCGTGGCAGGGTAGCGAGGCCGTCACGCATGCAGAGAATCTCGAAGAGACGGTTATGCTTGGATTGCGCGTTCGCGAAGGGATTGATGTTTCGCGAATCGAACAGGCTTCCGGGCATACGGTTGACCGCGCGAAACTTCATGAAATGGAACTCTCGGGCCTGATCGAAATCAGGGACGGTGACCGTATTGTTCCAACGTTGCGGGGGCGTTTGCTTAATGATACGGTCATTGAACAGGTCCTTCGAATCTGCGGTTGGTAATCGGAAAAGATCGAAAACTTATCCTGTCAACTCAACATCCCAATAATTTATGTCCACTATGTGGAAATTTTTACCCGAAATCGAATCTTGATACATTCCCGACATCACATGCCGCTACTCTATGAGAGCATTTGCAGCTAAGGTTATCGGTACTTGGAAGCTAGAGGTGATTGTGGTGGCGCATAAAAGTCCGCTCGATTTGACGATTCATTCGGCTCAGGGGTTGTATGACCCCGCGTCCGAACATGATGCGTGCGGTGTAGGCATGGTCACCACGTTGAACAGAAAGCCGGAACGCAAGATTGTCGATGACGCCATCGAGACGCTCATCAATCTCAACCATCGTGGTGCCGTGGGATCCGAGGAAAACACTGGTGACGGAGCCGGAATCCTGATGGCGATGCCTGACGAGTTCATGCGAAGCGTTATCGACGCGCAACTGCCTGAAGCTGGAGGGTATGCCGCCGGTATCGCATTCCTGGATCGTGATCAGGCGGTCACCAGCGAACAGAAGCGACAGGTCGCCGATATCGTTGCTCAGGAAGGTCTCGACGTTCTGGCATGGCGCACCGTGCCGACCAACCCAGACGGTCTAGGGCTTCAGGCACTGGCCTCGATGCCGGCGTTCGAAATGCTCGTCATCGCCGCATCGGACGCAGAGACGCAGGATGCTATCAATGGGCTGGAACTGGACCGTAAGGTGTTTCGAGTTCGCAAACGTGCCGAGCATGAGGCAGGAGTGTATTTCGCATCGCTTTCAGCGCGTACCATCACCTACAAGGGCATGCTCACCACCATGCAGCTTACCGGTTTCTTCCCTGACCTCACCTCGCCTGAGATGAAGACCACGGTGGCAATCGTCCACTCGCGTTTCTCAACCAACACGTTCCCCAGCTGGCCGCTGGCCCAGCCGTTCCGACTTATCGCCCACAACGGCGAAATCAACACCATTCAAGGCAACCGAAACTGGCTTTCCGCTAGAGAAGGCAAGCTGAGCAGTGATTTGCTTGGTGAACTTGTGCCCCTGCTGCCTATAGCCACCCCCGGATACTCCGATTCGGGTACCTTTGACGAATGTCTGGAACTACTTCACCTTGCGGGTCGAAGCCTTCCACATGCAGTGCTCATGATGCTTCCGCCCGCTTGGGAGAAGGACGATTCGCTGGATTCGGATGTGCGAGCCTTCTACGAGTACAACAATTCGCTGATCGAGCCTTGGGACGGTCCTGCCGACATCGTGTTCACCGACGGCACCCTGGTGGGCGCACAGCTCGACCGCAACGGTTTTCGTCCGGGCCGCTGGCAGGTTACCGACGACGGCTATGTTGTTCTGGCGAGCGAAGCGGGTGTACTGCCCGAAGTCGCCCAGGAGCGCATCGTCTCCAAAGGCAGGCTTGAACCGGGCAAGATGTTCCTCATCGACACCGCAGCCGGTCGCATCGTTCCAGACACGGAAATCAAACACCAACTTGCGACGCAGCATCCCTACCGTCAGTGGATCGAGGGCAACACCGTAAGCCTGAACGAGTTGCCGACACGCGAGCATGTTCGCCATTCCAATGTTTCTGTCGTCCGTCGACAGCGAGCTTTCGGCTACACGCTCGAAGATTTGAAGATTCTTCTGACACCGATGGCCAATACCGGCAAGGAACCGCTCGGCGCCATGGGCAACGATGCGCCTCAGTCCGTGCTGTCGCATCGCAGCCGCATGTTGTTCGACTACTTCACCCAGAAGTTCGCACAGGTCACCAACCCGCCTTTGGATTGGGAGCGCGAGGAAATCGTCACTTCGCTCACCTCGACGATCGGCCCGGAGCCCAACCTGCTTGAAGATATCGAACTGTCCGCCAAAAAGGTCGTCATTCGCGACCCGATCATTGATTCTGATGAGATGGCGCAGCTGAAACGTCTTGACCGTGCCAAGGTGCTCGACGGCTATTACAAGCCGTTCATCGTTCATGGTCTCTATCAAGTCGCCGGAGGCGGCAAGGCTTTGGAGACTCGTCTTGAGGAGATTTTCGACGAAGTCGACCATGCCATCGCCGACGGCAAGAACTTCATCGTGCTTTCCGACCGTGATTCCAACCACACGTGGGGTCCAATTCCTTCGTTGCTGCTCACCAGTGCGGTTCAGCATCATCTTCTTCGCACTCACAAGCGGACGCAGGTTTCGATGGCGGTCGAGGCGGGCGATGTTCGTGAGGTTCACCATGTTGCACTGCTGATCGCATACGGTGCCGCCTGCGTCAATCCGTACCTCGCCTTCGAATCGGTCGAGAACCTAGCTCATGAAGGATTCCTTGATGTGGAAGCTAGCGTAGGCGTGGAGAATCTGCGCAAGGCGCTCTCAATCGGTGTACTCAAGATTATGAGCAAGATGGGCGTCTCGACCATCATGAGCTATCGAGGTTCGCAGCTTTTTGAGGTTGTGGGTCTGAACCAGAACGTCATCGACAAATACTTCACCGGCACCACCTCGCGTGTGGGCGGCATCGGTCTCGATGAAATCGCCGAGGAAGTGGCCACCCGTCACCGCGTTGCCTATCCGAATCAATGGACGGCGACGCCTCATAGCAGGTTGAGCGTCGGCGGTCAGTACAAGTGGAGAAGAACGGGCGAGGACCACCTCAACGATCCGGAATCAATATTCTTGCTGCAGCAAGCCACTCAACGCGGCGACTACGACTTGTTCAAGCAGTACTCCGCACACGTCAACGACACATCCAACAGGCTGATGACCCTTCGCGGACTGATGAAGTTCACCGGCAACCGTAAGCCGATACCCATTCAAGAGGTGGAGCCGGAGACTGAGATCGTCAAGCGTTTCTCGACCGGTGCGATGAGCTACGGATCCATTTCGCAGGAAGCTCATGAAACGCTCGCCATCGCGATGAATTCCATATGTGCTCGCTCCAACTCAGGAGAGGGCGGCGAGTCCGACGACCGCATCAACGACCCCATGCGTTCCAGCCGCATCAAGCAGATTGCTTCGGCTCGTTTTGGTGTCACCAGCGACTATCTGGTAAGCGCTACCGATTTGCAGATCAAGTTGGCACAGGGGGCCAAGCCCGGTGAGGGAGGTCATCTTCCCGGTGCCAAGGTGCCACCATGGATTGCCGCCGTACGTCATGCAACGCCCGGTGTCGAGCTCATTTCGCCGCCGCCGCACCACGATATCTATTCGATCGAGGATCTTAAGCAGCTGATTTACGATGCGAAGATGGCCAACCCCAAAGCACGTATCCACGTCAAGCTCGTTTCCGAGTTCGGTGTAGGCACCGTGGCAGCCGGTGTGGCGAAATGTCATGCCGATGTCGTGCTTATTTCAGGTTGCGACGGCGGTACTGGTGCAGCTCCGCTCAATGCCATCGAGCATGCTGGAACGCCTTGGGAGATCGGACTTTCCGAAACGCAGCAGACACTGATTCTCAATGGGCTGCGCTCGCGTGTCGTCGTGCAATGCGACGGCGAGCTCAAAACGGGTAGGGATGTGGTCATCGCGGCGTTGCTGGGTGCGGAAGAGTTTGGGTTTGCCACTACGGCGCTGATGGCTGAAGGCTGCGTCATGATGCGCGCCTGCCATCTCAATACATGCCCGCAGGGCATCGCCACCCAGGACCCTGAGTTGCGTGCACGCTTCAACGGCAAGCCGGAGTATGTAATCAACTTCTTCATGTTCATTGCCCGCGAGGTGCGCGAGATTCTGGCGCAGCTTGGTTTCCGTTCGATCGACGAAGCCGTCGGCCATGTTGAATGCCTCAACCAGGATGAAGCGGTAAAGACTTGGAAGGCCAACGGTGTTGATTTGACCAACATTCTCGCACAGCCTGGCCCGACGCCGGGAACGATCCTGCATCAGACCGAGAAACAGAACCACGAGCTTGAAAGCGCGCTTGACAACGAGCTGATCGAACTAGTCAAGCCGGCACTTGATACCCGCGAACCTGTACGTATTGACCTGCGGATTCGCAACGTAAACCGTACCGTGGGAACCATGGTCGGCTATGAAATCACCAAGCGATATGGGGCCGAAGGGCTGCCGGACGACACCATCGACATGACCTTGCGCGGTTCCGGCGGACAGTCCATTGGTGCGTTCATTCCGCGAGGTGAAACCCTGCGCATTGTTGGCGAGGTCAACGACTACGCAGCGAAGGGACTTTCTGGCGGTCGTGTAATCGTTCGTCCTTTCGGTGGCCAGTTGAACTTCGACCCACACACCAACGTAATCGCCGGCAACGTTACTGGCTTTGGCGCCACCAGTGGTGAAATGTACGTTGGCGGAAGGGCTGGCGAACGATTCGCCGTGCGCAACGGCGGTGCTACATTCGTCGTCGAAGGCGTGGGAGACCATGGCTGCGAGTACATGACCGGTGGGACCGTTGCGGTTCTAGGGCCGACCGGCCGTAACTTCGGTGCGGGCTTCTCAGGTGGACATGCCTATGTGCTCGACCTTGATATGAGCAAGGTCAACCCCTCGGCACTTAAATCCGGCTCACTGATCTTCGAGTCGTTGAATGAGTCCGAGTCGCAACGGGTGCAGCAACTGGTTCGTACACATGCCGAGGAAACTGGATCGGCTTACGCCCAGGCATTGCTGGACAACTGGGAAGAGTCTCGTTCTCGCTTTACTCATATCGTGCCCAAGCAGTTTGTTGCAATGACAAAGGCCATGGCACAGGCAGAGGAAAACGATGTCGATTTCAACGCCGTCGGTGTTTGGGATCAAGTCTATGAGCATGTGATGGAAGGAGTAGACTGATGAGCGATCCCAAAGGATTTTTGAAAGTGCGCACTCGTCACGAGGCGTCAAACCGTCCCGCTGGTGAACGTATCCGTGACTGGAAGGATGTTCATGCCCAGTCCGGTTTCCAACCATGGACCAAGGAACAGGCCGCACGCTGCATGGACTGCGGCACCCCTTTCTGTATGACAGGGTGCCCGCTGGGCAACATCATTCCCGACTTCAATGATCTGGTTCGCCAAGGGAAGTGGGAGGAAGCCTATCAGCGCCTTTCCATGACCAATAACTTCCCGGAAGTCACCGGTTTGATCTGCCCTGCACCTTGCGAACAGGCATGCGTGTTGGGTATTCACCAGCCTGCAACCATGATCAAGGCCGACGAGCAAACGATAATTGAGCAAGCTTGGCAATACGGCTATGTGCGTCCGATGCCGCCACAACGCCTAACGGACATGACGGTGGCCATTGTGGGATCCGGGCCTGCCGGACTTGCATGCGCACAGCAACTGACTAGGGCCGGACATACTGTCGTCGTCTACGAACGGGATGAGGAAATAGGCGGACTCATGCGCTACGGCATCCCCTCGTTCAAGCTTGACAAGCATCTGATCGATCGTCGAGTAGAACAAATGGAAGCTGAAGGAACGGTGTTCCGCACTAATACCGAAATCGGCAAGGATATTGCATGGGATGAGTTGCGCTCGCGTTACGATGCCGTGGTTGTGGCAATCGGTTCAGGTGTGCCGCGCGATGTCCCCGTTCCTGGTCGAGATCTTGACGGTATTCATTTCGCCATGGAGTACCTGCCGGACGCCAACCGTAGATGCGAGGGCAAGGATCCGATTCACGGCATCGATGCCAGAGGCAAGAAGGTCGTTGTCATCGGCGGTGGCGACACCGGATCGGACTGCTTGGGTACCGCAATCCGTCAGGGTGCTACAAGCGTTACCGTCCTACAGATCAATCCGAAGGAACCTTCGGCGCGTCCCGACAACCAGCCGTGGCCGACGTACGCTCGATTGTATCAGCAGACCACTTCTATGGAAGAGGGCGGAACCTATGAGTACAACACTGATACTGTGGGCTTCGTCGGACTCGATGAAGTGAATGCGAACGGTCGATTCAATCTGGATGACACAGGATTGGCCTGCGGTTTCGTCGCCGGTGACACGGGGCATGTCACAGGCGTCAGGGTGGTTGACGTGCACCCAGACGAAACCGGCGTGCGCCAGCGCGTTTCGGGCACGGAACGAATCATTGACGCCGACCTGGTACTCATTTCCACCGGTTTCCTTCATCCCGACACGGACACTCTGCTTGATCAGCTCCCTGTTGAGCTTGACGGGCGTGGTAATGTTGCACGAGGGCGCAAATTCGAGACCAGTCAGGACGGTGTTTTTGTGTGCGGTGATGCCGGTCGCGGTCAAAGTCTTGTTGTTTGGGCGATTGCCGAAGGTCGAAGCTGCGCATCAGCCGTTGATTGTTTCTTCAACGGCACCACCGAGCTTCCCGCTCCGATTATGGCAACACAGCGACCGATGGCGCTTCCCAGAATCTGATTGTAGCGACTTGGCAGGGGCTAGACTAAAATTGGTATATATCGACAGTAATTGACGCCGAAAGGAATGTAGATGCCGAATCGTGCTGAACGTAGGGCACAGGCCAGACAGAGCCGTAATGGAGTTCCGCAGCCGAATCAACCAAACAACCGTGGACGCGGCGGATTGGTTGACGAGTATTCGTTGCAGGAGCGCAGTCGTCGACTCGCGGAGAGTGGTGACGTCGAGTGGAAACCCAGAGCCGAAACTGTCATAGTCGAGAAGGATGATGATAAGCAGATGCGACCTCCGCACTCGTTGCGCCAATGGTTCCGTGTGCTCACATGGCTGTTGATCGTTGCTTCGGCTATCGCTTTCGCCGTTCTAATGTGGATTCCGAAGCGCCCGATGTGGGTCATCATTGCGGTTTGTGCCACTTTTGTGGTCGGTGTACTGAGCTTGTTCTTCACGGCTGGAGATTATCGTCATAACCCGAATCTCGACGACAACGGTACCGCTGTTTGATTGAAGCCCGCGCCGCCGGTTTGTTGGCCGCTGACGCTGATTTGCGTAACAAGGTTGATGAACGCACATGAAGATTGATTTACTGACTCGTGAGTATCCGCCGCATGTCTATGGTGGTGCCGGAGTACATGTAGACGCCCTTTCCAGGGCTTTGGCGACGCGTGCAGATGTGACCGTTCATGCTTTTGATGGTCCGAGGCATCTCGATGAGGTGCCTCGGGTCGTTGGTGGCGAACTACGCGTCATCGGTTACACGACTCCTGTCGAAATGTCACGCAGCAATACGGTGTTGCAGACATTTGGCATCAATCTTGAAATGGCCAACGATGTCTCCGGTGATATTGTTCATGCACATACGTGGTATACCTGCCTTGCGGGGAGACTTTCAGGAAGACTGCATGAGATTCCGTTGGTGGTTACGGCGCACAGTCTTGAGCCGTTCAGGCCATGGAAACGTGAACAGTTGGGAGGCGGTTACAACCTGAGTTCATGGGCGGAGGCCGAGGCGTTCACCCACGCCGATCGTCTTATTGCCGTTTCAGAAGGCATGAAAAACGATATCCTCAGAGCCTATCCGACTGTTGACGCCGACAACGTTGATGTGGTGCACAACGGCATCACTCTCAGTGATTTCCTCTTGCCGGAGCCTGATGATTCTGCTTGGGATGTGTTCGAACGATATCATATCGATCGAAGTAAACCGACGTTGCTCTTTGTTGGGCGTGTCACCAGACAAAAGGGTTTGTCTTATCTTTTGCAGGCGCTTCGTTTCATCGACAAAGACATTCAGGTGGTTTTGTGCGCGGGTGCGCCGGACACCAAAGAATTCGGCGATGCCGTTAGGGCTGATTTTGCCAGACTCGAAGAGGAGAGAGGCAATGTAATTTGGATTGAAGGAATGTTGCCGCGTCCGCAATTAGGTGCTTTGGAGCATGGCAGCGATGCGTTCGTGTGCCCGAGCATCTATGAGCCGCTTGGTATCGTCAATCTGGAGGCCATGGCCTGTGGTCTGCCGGTGGTTGCCAGTGCCACAGGAGGCATTCCCGAGGTTGTCGTCGATGGGGTGACCGGTTATCTTGTGCCTGTAGACCAAGAACATGACGGCACAGGGACACCGACAAATCCCGAGCAATTCGTGCACGATATGGCCGATGCCATCGATCGACTCATGTCTGATCCGGAACAGGCAAAGCAGATGGGACAGGTAGGATATCGGCGAGCACGTGATCAATTCAGCTGGGAGAGCATTGCGGACGAAACGATGGAAGTCTATCGTAAGGCCATGCACTGAGCCCGGTTTTGTTATATTGGCTTTAGACGGTATGCACTGGTTGAGGCGACCGCCCATGTTGAGATTGTGATGTAAATCGTCAGTTTTGATTGCAGTCGAAAGGAGGGCTCATGTTCCAATATGTGCTCTACGGATGTATTGCTGTCATTCTCGTCCTTGCCGTTGCGTCGTTTGCTTCTGCCGGTTTTTCAGACAACAAATTTTTCCGCCGTCTCAAAATCATTTTTTCCTCGATTCTTCTCTTTTTTGCGGCAATCCTAGTGGTCGCGAGTTTTCTGACCTGAGGTGACATTGCGGTGTTCTTGTCCTTGTTCGCTTGCCGATATGTGAGCGTTGGAGAGTACAGGTGAAGCAGCCTCGTTATTCTTTGAATGGTGGTGACACGGTTTTGCGACGAAGGGAATGAGATGGTGGGGATAAACGAAGCTGCCGCAGCGTTGAGACTGTCGCATGTGCAATTTCACAGGAACTGTCGTGTCATTTTGCAAGACGTGAAGCTCGACATCAAATGCGGTGAGAATTGGGTGCTGTTCGGCCCCAATGGCATAGGCAATCGAGTCTTGTGGCCATGATAGCGACTCGGGTGTTTCCATCGTCTGGCACCGTGGACATTCTCGGCAACCGGCTCGACAAGGTCAATGTATTTTCCTACAGAAACCGTATAGGGCTCGTCTCTGCGCAGTTGTCTCGATCGTTTCCGGTTGACGAGGATCCGCTGAACGTTGTTCTGACCGCTTTGAGTTCGACCACAGGTCGTTGGCATGAACGATTCAAAAAAGATGATTACGACAAAGCTCGTGTATTGATGGCAACGTTCCGTATCGATTATCTTGAAGGCAAGCAGATGTTCATGCTTTCCGAAGGCGAGCGCACTCGAGTGCTAATCTGCCGTGCGCTGATGGACGATCCCGACCTGCTCATTCTTGACGAGCCCACGACTGGTCTTGATTTAGGCGGCAGGGAATTGGTGTTGCGGACATTGAGTGGCATCGGTCGACATGACATCGCGCGAACGGTAATCCTGGTGACCCATAGGCTTGAGGAAATTCCCCAAGAATTTGACCATGTTGCCATTATGGGCCTCATGGCAGGCAACGAGGCTGACGCCCACGCCGATAATGTGACCGGTGCCGATCCGCAGTCCGGCACTATCTTGTATTCAGGCGACCTTCAACACGGATTCACCGCTGAACGCCTGGGTAAAATCTTTGGTTTATCGCTGAAAGTGACCATGGATCATGGGCGTTGGACGGCTTTTGTTGTCGAAGGTGATGCCGCATGATACGCCTCATCGGGATGATGTGAGACCATAGTTCGAGGCCATCATTGTAGAGTGAAAGAGTGAAAGAGGAATGCCGAAAACTGGGATGTTGCAGGCTGGGGAAAGGGTTCAGCTTACTGATCGAAGGGGCAAGAAGATAACGGACCAGCTTGTTGTCGGAGGTTGCACGCAAACCGATCATGGCATCGTTCTGCATGACGACATCATCGGGAAGACCGAGGGAATCATTGTTGTCACCGTCACTTCCAAGCGTGAGATTCAGGTGAATGCCGGCGTGCCGGGTCATGACAAGCCCAAGCCTTGGAAGGCGGCCCGTGCCATCGGTGGCTGGGAATTTGCGGTTATGCGCCCCCGGTTGGCGGATTATGTGCTTTCCATGCCCCGAGGTGCGCAGATTATGTATCCGAAAGACATTGCCCAGGTCATTCAATTGGGTGATATTCGTGCGGGCATGAATGTTCTTGAATCCGGTGCGGGCAGCGGTGCGATGAGTCTTAACCTGCTTGATGCAGTGGGGGATGCCGGTCAGCTCACGACCATCGAGATGCGAACGGAATTTGCCAAGATAGCACAGGCCAACGCCACACTTTACTATGGCGAACAGCCGAACTGGTGGAATCTGCTCACGGGAGACTTCGATACTGTTGCGGCCTCTTTGCCGGAACATTTCTTCGACCGCATCGTGCTTGACATGCTTGATCCATGGAATCGTTTGGATCAGGCCTATCGAGTTATCGTCTCCGGCGGTGTGATAATCGCCTATGTCACGACGACAACGCAGATGTCGCGCTTCTGCGAGGCGCTTCGTCAAGCCGGATGCTGGACGGAACCGGAAATACGGGAGACCTTGGAACGGGAGTGGAAGGCGCAGGGACTTGCGGTTCGCCCTGATCACCAGATGATCGGACATACCGGTTTCCTGATTGTCGCACGTGCCATGGCGCCAGGCTTTACGGCGTTGCACAAACGAGACCGGGCTACAAAAGATACCGTCACCGACATTGATTCCCTCACTGATGAAGAGCGCGAATTGCGTCTTGCCGATCTCGAATTGCGGGACATCAGCGATCGCAAGTTGCGTAAGGTTCTTCAAGATCTCGGCGGTCAATTGCATCAGATTGAACCGTGCGCAGATATCTGATTGGTCCGGACCCATGTTCCGTGAGCCTGATTAACGGTTAAGCGTTGGCATATAACCCCAGTTTATAACGACACCCTAAGTGGTTTGATGACCTTAGAATGACGTTTTTTGATAGGATTTCATCAAGTTCGTCAACATTTGTGAGCGTTCGCCAATCACTGGAGGAAAAATGTCAGCTCTTACGTCGGTTTCGGGTTTCCCGCGCATCGGTCGCGACAGAGAATTGAAAAAAGTAATCGAAGCCTATTGGAAGGGCAAGTCTAGCCTTGACCAGGTACGTGCCACTGCCAAGCAGCTGCGTGCCGAACATTGGAAGTTGCAGGCTGATTCGGGTGTCGACCTTGTTGCAAGCAATGACTTCAGCTATTACGACCAGGTGCTGGATACGGCAATCATGTTGAATGCCATTCCCAACCGTTATCGCCGCCTTTCATTCGCCAACACAGAGGATACACTGTTTGCGATGGCACGCGGCTATCAGGGAGCTGAAGGTGACGTTACGGCGTTGCCGATGAAAAAGTGGTTCACGACGAATTACCACTACCTTGTTCCGGAAATTGATCTTCCGGCCGAGATCAAGCTGAATTCAACCAAGCCTTTCGATGAATTCAAGGAAGCCAAGGCTCAGGGTATCGTGACCAAGCCGGTATTGATCGGGCCCTATACCTTCCTTGAACTTGCACGCAACCCCCAGGCTGAGGAGCTGGAAATCGACGGTGTTCTTATCAACGCCGTTGCCGATGTGTACGCGCAGATCGTTCAGGAGTTCGCCAAGCTTGGAGCGCAGTGGGTGCAGCTTGACGAGCCGTATCTGGTGCTTGACAAGGACGAGGGCGATGTCGAGCTGTTCAAGTCGTTGTATTCGGCCATCCTGTCGGCACGTACCGATTCGTCTGGTGGAAGCCGTGTGAAGGTGTTGCTCAACACCTATTTCGGCAACATCGCCGATATTTATGAGACTGTCAATCTGCTTGGGTTCGACGGTATTGGCCTTGATCTTATCGAAGGGCGAAACGAGAATCTTGCGGCTGTCGAGAAGTACGGTGTGGCGAAAAACACAACGATTTTTGCGGGCGTTATCAACGGCCGTAACATCTGGCGCAATAACTATGCGCAGAGCCTCGGTCTTGTTGATGCATTGAAGATCAAAGCCGACAATGTCGCCGTGTCCACGGCTTCCTCGCTATTGCATGTTCCGTTCAGCACGGAAGGTGAAAACGGGCTTGAACCTGACATTCTCAAACATTTTTCCTTTGCGGTTGAAAAGGTCGGGGAGCTGGTTGACGTGGCAACGCTTGCCGATGAGGACGATAACAGCCGCAAGCATTCGTCGGTTTTGGCAGAAAACCAAGCTTTGTTTGACGGCAGCCGTGTAAGGCCCGACCGTTCTGTCAGTGCTCGATTGGCGGCATTGGCGGCCGATGATTTCGTCCGTCACCCGGCACGTCCGCAGCGGCGAGAGCTTCAGTGCGAAGCGTTGGGGCTACCGGAATTGCCAACAACAACTATTGGTTCTTTCCCACAGACCACCGAAATTCGTGCCACACGAGCGAAAGCTCGCAAAGGTGAGATCGACGAGAAAACCTACGATGTGTTCATTGCCGCTCAAATTGATCAGGTCATCTCCTGTCAGGAACAAATCGGGCTCGATGTTCTGGTGCACGGCGAATTCGAGCGCAACGATATGGTCGAGTATTTCGGACAGCACCTCAATGGCTATTTGTTTACCGAGAACGCGTGGGTTCAGTCATATGGCACCCGTTGTGTCAAGCCGCCCATCGTTTGGGGTGACGTCTCTCGTGCAGAACCGATCACCGTTCGCTGGAGCCGATATGCTCAAAGCCGCACTGGACATGTCGTCAAGGGCATGTTGACAGGTCCGGTGACCATTCTCAATTGGTCTTGGCCTCGCGAAGATATCAGCAACGAGTTGCAGACGCAGCAGTTGGCGCTGGCGATTCGTGATGAAGTGCTTGATCTGGAAGCCGCCGGTATCAGGGTAATTCAGATCGACGAGGCTGCATTGCGTGAGAAGCTGCCACTTCGTCGTTCGGACTGGCACAAGAAGTATCTCGATTGGGCCATTCCAGCCTTCCGTCTTGTGCATTCCGCTGTCCGACCGACCACGCAGATCCATACGCACATGTGTTATTCGGAGTTCAACGACATCATCAAGGACATCGACGACATGGATGCGGACGTCATCTCTTTTGAGGCGTCACGAGGAGATCTTGTTGTACTTGATGCCATCCACGACGCACGGTTTGAAACCGAGGTGGGCCCTGGTGTCTATGACATCCACTCACCGCGCATCCCTTCGACGAAGGAATTGGTAGGACGTATCCACGAGATTCTCAAGAAGGCTGATGCTAGCCGGGTGTGGATTAACCCGGATTGCGGCTTGAAAACACGAGGTGACGAGGAAACGTGGCCAAGTCTTCAACACATGGTGGAGGCTGCTCAAATCGTTCGTTCCGAACGTGCGGGTGAATCGCAACACTGACCTTTACCGAAACAGTTGTCGTGTGGCCGACGCTGATTGATGGTCGACCACACGATGCAACGCAGGAGCCAAGACATGCATTCGCCCATTTTCTCGCTTGAAGTTTTCCCACCCAAAAGCCATACGCCCGTAGGTACCATTTATGATACACTCGATGGTTTGGGTGGCGTGGATCCAGATTTCATCTCGGTTACATACGGACACGGTGCGCTGCAGGATCGCAGTCTGACAGCACGTATTGCCAACACTATCCGTCATGATTACCAGATTCCGGTGGTCGCGCATCTTACGGCTCTTTATAGTGACAAGAAAATCATCGATGAGGCGCTTGGGATGTTTCATCAGGCAGGGGTGAGCGGTGTGCTGGTCTTGCGCGGAGACCCTGTTGAAGGACATGCACCATGCGGTGTCTTCGAGCATTCCAGCGATTTGGCGGCATATATCCATGAGGTTGACCCGAAGATGAAGATTTTCGGCGCTTGTTATCCCGAATGTCATTTGGAAGCCTCATGTCTAGAAGTCGATGTTGATAATTTGGCAAAAAAAGTCGATGCCGGCGTTACGCACCTGATTACTCAGTTGTTTTACAACAACGATGACTTTTACCGCTTTTTGGACCTTGTTCGTTCCAAGGGCATCGATGTGCCGATAGAGGCGGGTATTATGCCGGCACGCAGTGCGAAATCCATCAATTCAATGACCGCGCGCAACGGCTGCAAGATCAGTCCGGAAGTGCGTGCCATCGTCGAGCGCTGGGGTGATGACCCTTCAAGTCTTCTGCAAGCGGGCATCGTCTATGCTTCCGAGCAGATCGTTGACCTGGTGGCGCATGGTGTTGACGGAATCCATCTTTATACCATGAACCGTCCTGTTCTGGCCCGTCGTATCTGGGCCAACGTGGAGTCTCTGTTTGCGGTGAATTAGTGTTTTCGACCGATAATCTTTGTGAAGGCTGGTTTTGTTGTAGATTGGAGATATGGAACACTCGGCGGATAGTACTATCAGCACCCACGATCTCATTCATGCGGGCTTTCAGAATCTCAGTGATGCCCGTAAGTTGTTTGAGCGCCTGAGCGATTTCGGTTTTGATCAGATGCACCGGCATGACATACTTGCCGCGTTTCAAAAGGCTTGTGACCCGGATATGGCGTTGACCTACCTGGTTGAGATTTTTTCGGCAGCTCAAGGCGCAGATTCGAATGCGGAAGGCTCTGCATTGCATGCGTCGCACCAAATGGGAAGACCGGAAGGTTCGGCTGCAGATGCGAACGCTGTTGTTTCGGGTTCGTCACTGCCGTTATTGGAAGAACTTGTTCATGACAGCAAGGCGCTACGTCGGCTTATCGGTGTTCTCGGAGTCTCCGAAATCATGGGTCGGCTCATGTGCACTCATCCTGATTTCGTGCAGGCAGCCGCATACGATTCGTGCGGAAGTCTTACATTTTCGCGCTCGCAGCGCATTGCCTGCATGGGCGTTGAGGTGAAGGAAGCCACTCCAGAACTGATGAACGGGCCGGTGTCCGAGCTGCAGGCAGCGGTAGAGGCGCTGCGGGAAAATTATTATCTTCAGCTTGTTGCAATCATGGCTGAAGATGCCTCAGCCGATGATCCGGTGGCGATACAGACGGTAATCAGCGAAAAACTGTCCGATTTGGCAGATGCTGCTATTGGTACGGCGCTCGATATTGCGAGAACACAGGTTGACTGTAGCGGGCAGTGTGGATTCGCCGTTATCGGTATGGGCAAGTTGGGAGCCCGTGAATTAAACTACGTCTCCGATTGTGATCTGATTTATATTGTTCGTCCGGTTTCGCAAGAAGGTGGTGACGAGGCGATCGGTGGGGCTGCATTGGCCCGAATCGGCACAAAAATCGGCATGATGCTGCAAAAAATCTGTCAGTCGGTTATGCCCGGTGTTGACCTGCCCCCGTTGTGGCAGATCGATACGGCATTGCGACCGGAAGGCAAGGATGGACCTTTGGTTCGTTCGATTGATTCCTGTCGTGTCTACTACGATAAATGGGCCAGCAATTGGGAGTTCCAGGCATTGCTTAAAGCTCGATTGGTTGCCGGTGACCAGGATCTGGGGCAGGAATTCATCGACCTGACGCAGCCGCTTGTCTGGTCGGCGTCCAAGCGTGACAATTTCGTTTACGACTGCCAGAAGATGCGCAAGCGCGTCGAAGACACCATCGTTCCTGAACTGAGAAACAGGGAAATCAAACTCGGCAAGGGCGGGTTGCGTGACGTTGAATTTACCGTACAGATGCTGCAACTGGTTCATGGCCGTTCCGATGAATCGTTGCGTAGCAGTTCAACACTCGGTGCGTTGCACGCGTTATGTGACGGGGGATATGTGGCCCGTTCTCAGGCAGCTCGCCTGGATGAAGACTATCGTTTTGAGCGGGTTCTTGAACACCGAGCGCAAATGTGGGAGCTCAAACGCACACATCTGTTTCCGGACTTGCGCAAAGCCCGCGAGGCCACGGTTGATATCGTAAGGAACGCCGATCCCTTGGCGGTTGACGACAACCCGGAGCTTCGGAGGTTGGGCCGAGCCTTTGATTTGTTGCCGAGGCAGCTGGTCGAACGATATGAAAGCGTTCGCCGTGAGGTTCGCCGCCTTCACACGGATATCTACTATCGCCCGATGCTGCCCATCAATGCGCAACTTGATGACGATCAGGTCATGCTAAGCGATCGGGCCACCCGGGAACGGTTCGAATCGATCGGTTTTGCTGACCCAGATGCAGCCATGCGTCACGTGGAAGCACTGACCGAAGGTGTGTCTCGTGCGGTCAAAATCAACCGTATTCTTCTGCCGTCGATTCTTCATTGGCTTTCGCAAGGCCAGAATCCTGATATGGGCTTGCTTCAATGGCGCAAACTCGAGGAACATTTCGGTGGGGGCAGTCAGTATCTCGGATTCCTACGCGACTCACCGCAAGCCTTGACCAGACTGTGCCATGTCCTGTCCAATTCGCGCCTCCTGAGTGATGCGTTGAATCAGTCCATTGAATCGGTCACATGGCTCGGTGACGATGGCTTGCTCATGCCGCAAACGCGTGAAAGTCTGGATATACGCGTCCAGTCTACGGTTTCACGTTATGCCGACAATGTCAACGATTTCGCGACTTCGCTTCGAGCTATGAGGCGCCATGAAATCGAGCGCATCGGACTCGGCTGGACCTCACAAGTATGCAGCGACGAGGACGCGTTGACCGGCATGACGGATGTATACGACGCTGTCATCGAAGCGGCCTTGCAATGGTCGATCAACCATCAATGCTGCGAAATGCAGCTTGATGTTCCGCCTGCCGCCATCTGCCTTATTGCCATGGGCCGTTACGGCGGGCGTGAAGTAAATTTCTGTTCAGATGCGGATGCCATCATGCTTTATCGTCCGATCGGTAATGAACACGCTGAAGATCTTCAAAACACGGCATGGCAATTCGCCCGAAACGTCGTAACCGAGTTACGCAACGTTTTGCAGGGCCCTGTGAGCCTCGAACCCAAGATTGACCTTGATTTCGGGCTTAGACCGGAAGGGAAGAACGGTCCGCTTATTCGATCCTATGAATCCTGCCGTGACTACTACACCAAGTGGTACAGCACTTGGGAGCGTCAGGCGTTGCTGAGGGCTCGCTATGCTGCCGGTGACGTTCAACTGGCACGGGATTTCCTCACGCAGTTGGCTGACCCGTTGCGATATATGGATCGCGAGCTGACGGAGGAGGAGATTGGCAAAATTCGTAAACTCAAAGCGCGCATGGAGGCCGAACGGCTTCCTCATGGCGTGCGCCGCGACCAGCACCTCAAGCTTGGTGCCGGAGGTTTGTCCGATGTCGAATGGACCGTTCAATTGCTGCAACTCGAACACGCAAGCCAGCATGAGACCTTAAGGGTGAATTCCACGATGAAGGCCCTCGACGAGCTTGAACGTCTTGGGTGCATAGGATGCGAGGATGCCGATGCACTGCGCAAGGCATGGAGCATGCTTACTGCGGCCCGCAACGGCAACTACTTGTGGGGTGCAAGACTGGCACAGGCCGATGTGTTGCCGTCTGATTTTTATGGTCTTGGAGGGGTGGCCACGTTCCTAGGCTACGACGCCAACCGAGGCCAGTATTTCGGCAACGATATTCAAGCGGTGATGCGTCGCTGCCGAGAAGTGACGGAACGGCTGTTCTATGGTCAATAGGGGGGTGTCTTGGATGCATTCAGGTATGCACGTATCGATCGTGGATGGATTGTGATTCGTGTTGTGTTTCCCTTGTTCGTGCGTATTCCAACGATTTTATGAACGATGATGGTCTGACGTGTCGTTGTGTGCGGGTATCTTGTCAATGGTCACGCGAATGTGGCCACCTTGCTTGAAGAAAGGTGGGCCGATGCCGATAACGCAGCAATCTACAGGGAGTCCCAGTGAGGGGATTGAGCAGTTTTCGTTGGTTGGCTCTAGTGTGGTAACGCTGGATGACATACCGATTCCGGAAGTCCAGTTATTGCTGGATAAAGCGCAATATATTGATGAACATCGTAAAGAAGTGGCTAACACCTGCAATAGTCGGGTGTTGGCCACTTTGTTTTATGAACCAAGTACACGCACGAGACTGAGCTTTGAGACGGCGATGCTGCGTCTCGGGGGCAAAGTCATCGGCTTCGCGGGCGCTGAGCAGTCATCCGCAACCAAGGGCGAAACCATACATGACACAGTGAAGGTCGTTTCGCAGTATGCTGACCTGATTGCCATGCGCCATCCGAAGGAAGGCGCTGCGCTGGTTGCGGCTCAATCCTCGGAAGTGCCGGTTATCAACGCCGGAGACGGTGGTCATATGCACCCCACGCAAACACTTGCCGATCTTTCGACCATTCAATCGCGGTTGGGGCGGGTCACTGATCTTACCGTGGGCTTGTGCGGCGATTTGACATTCGGACGTACCGTTCATTCCCTGATTTCCACATTGTGTCGCTTTGGAAACATCCGTTTTGTGCTGATAAGCCCAAATGAGCTCAAAACTCCGCGTTACGTCCTTGACCGCATCGATCAAAGCCCGACATGCTCATACGTCGAAGTCGAAGATCTTGCGCAAGTAATCGGCGATCTTGACGTACTCTACATGACACGAGTACAAAAGGAGCGCTTCTTCAATGAAGACGACTACCTGCGTCTGCGTGACACCTATATTCTCGACGAAGCGAAGATGCACCTTGCCAAACCTTCGATGGCGGTTTTGCACCCGCTGCCGAGAGTCAATGAAATAACCAAACAGGTCGATGACGATCCTCGCGCCGCATACTTTGAGCAGGTGCGGCGGGGCATGCTCATGAGGATGGCGCTGGAAAGTTCGGTGCTCGGCGACGAGCTGCCAGGCTTTAAATCCAACAAGGAGGTTCTGGTCTGATGGAAGTAACAAGCATTACCAACGGCATCATCATCGACCATGTGGATGCGGGCACTGCGCTCACGGTGCTTCACTATCTCAAGGTTGACCCGGCCAGAACACAATTGGCACTGATCATGAATGCCAGCAGCCATGAGCTCGGGACCAAGGATATCATCAAGCTTGAGAATGTTGGGGATGTGAACTTGGATGCGCTCGAGTTCATTGCACCGCACTCGACGGTCAACATCGTGCGTGGAGGGCAAATCGTTGAAAAGGTGAAGCCGGAACTGCCGGAGCATCTGATTGGTGTCATCGCCTGCAGAAACCCTCGATGTGTAACGACAACGGAGACGGGGTTGGAGCAGCGATTCCATCTGGCCGACGCCGACCGTCGCGAATATCGTTGCGATTATTGCGATGAAGAGGCTCAGCGGTAGCGAAGGTGATGGTTTGTTTGTCGTTTGGTCGATCAGCTCGAATCGGACTCGAGGTTGATTGTGGGATGAACCCTGCGGCGACGAAAGGAATGCAACGAATTATGGATAGAACGGAAAACGGATGCTGATCATTCACGACATCAAGGTGTGGGACACCGGCGAGCGCATTGATCTTGTCGTACCGGATATTGACAGCCGACGACTGCTGAGTGAATCCGACTCGGTCGTTTCTGGTGAGATCGATGGTTCGTCGATGATTCTCGCCCCTGGTTTCGCAGACCCTCATGTGCATTTTCGCGATCCGGGACAGCTGGACAAGGAGACGATGGTCACTGGGGCTCAGGCAGCTGCTGCCGGAGGGTATACGCGTGTGTTGATCATGCCGAACACGTTGCCGGCGATGGATGGATGCGATGCCGACATGAATGACAAGGACGGCGTTCGCAATGCGCTCGAATATGTGCAGAACTATGAACGGTTGCATGATGTGAAATTGCCGGTTCGTTACGATGTTTCTGTTTGTGCGTCAGTCGGACGGGCAGGCAGGCAACCTACGAGGTCCCGTGATTATGCACGCTTCATGGATTCGGCAGCGCGATCGGGGCAAGGCGGCGATTCGGTCTTGACGAAGAGCGGGGTTGTGTGTTCGGCCAATGTGGAGCATCCTTTGCGTGCGATCAGCGATGACGGATCGGCGATTACCGATGGTATTCTTGGCGCTGTGTTCCAAGAGGCCAAGACGACGGGCCTGCCGATTCTCGAACATTGTGAACATCATGATTCCGGTTGCATCAATGAGGGAATGGTTAGCAGGAAACTCGATGTTGAAGGTATCAGTGCGCAGACTGAGCTGGCTGTGGTCGAGCGTGACATTGAGGCCGTACGCCAAACCGGTGTCCGTGTTCATTTTCAGCATGTGTCAACCGCGGCGGCATTTGATGCCATACGCCAGGCAAAGTCCGAGGCTTTGCCCATCACTTGCGAAACGGCGCCGCATTATCTGGCATTGTGCGATGAAGATGTTCTTGAATACGGCACGATGGCGAAAATGAACCCTCCGTTGAGAAGCGACGCGGACCGGAAAGCCACTGTGGCGGCCGTCGTTGACGGTACGATTGACATGGTCGCCACAGACCATGCTCCTCATACACGGATCGAGAAGCAAACAGGGTTGGCCGATGCCCCGAACGGCATCATCGGACTGGAATGCGCCTATGGCATCTGCCGGAAAATGCTCGTCGAAAGCGGTTCTATAGGTGATGAACGCCTGATCGAACTCATGGCGGTGGCTCCAGAGCGTTTGATGGGGCATGCGGCTACGGATATTGCGACGCTTCTCAACACCTCGTCCACGTGCGCAACGAAAAGGACGTTGGATCTCAGTCAGGTCGAACATCCCGAAAATGTTGACTTGGTCGTTATCGATACCGAAAATGAATGGGTTGTGGACTCATCCCAGTTCCATTCAAAAGGCCGCAATACGCCGTTCGATGGATGGAAGCTCACTGGCAGGCCTGTGGTGACGATCATTGGTGCGAAGTTGGTGTTCAGCCGTCTTTCGAGCACTTCCGGCACGGAATAAATGGACAATTCGGACAATAATACTGATATACAATAAAATATAACAGCAACAATCACTGTTTTGGTTTGATGTAGAACAGTGAAGAAAGTGAGGCGGGACAATGGATCGACTTATCGAGACAATTGAGGCCAAGGACAATCCCAGTGTTGTTGGGCTTGACCCCACGCAAGATCTTGTCCCGTCGCAAGTGTTCAGCGAAACGATTGAACTCGACGAAGATGATTTGGCGACGCTTGTTCGTCAATTGGAAGGCTTTAACAATCCGCAGGACGAACGTTTGCTGGATCTGATCAATGCGGCCGACAGTCCGGAGGCCAAAGTGAAGGCGGCCAGCTGTGCTATGGACGAGATGGTGCCGGGAGCCGGGATTGTGGATGGATTCTACGCGTTCAACCGAGCGATTATCGATGCCGTCAAGGATGTCGTACCGGCGGTCAAGCCGCAAATCGCCATGTACGAGGCGTATGGCTCCGTTGGATTTGATATCTATCGCTTGACTTGCCAATACGCGCAGGAGCAGGGGTTGTACGTGTTGGGTGACATCAAGCGTGGTGACATAGGCTCGACCGCCGCAGCCTATGCCAAGCACCTGACCGGCATCAACTCTAGAGGAGAAGATTTCAACGGCCAACCGTGGCATGAGGACGGCATCACGGTCAATCCTTACTTCGGCACCGATGGCATAACCCCGTTCACTGACGCTGCCAAAGCATGCGACAAGGATGTGTTCGCGCTGGTGCGTACCTCCAACCCATCCAGCAAGGAAGTCCAGGAGCTCGTACTTGCTGACGGTGACAAGCTTTATGAGCGCGTGGCCGATCTGGTCGAAGACTGGGGTGCCGATTGTGTCGGCAAGTATGGTTATTCGCGCCTGGGTGCTGTGGTGGGTGCCACCCATCCTCAACAAGGCAAAGCGCTGCGTGAACGTATGCCTCACACATTTTTCCTTGTACCTGGCTACGGCGCCCAAGGAGGTACGGCATACGATGCAGCACAGATGTTCGACGGCAACAAACGTGGAGCGATCGTCAACTCGTCGCGTGGCATTATCGGGGCATGGAAAAAGTCAGGAGAATACAAGTCCGACATGATTGCCGAGGAGGCACTCGATCTTGTTGGGCGAAGCGCTCGCGCAGCGGCAATCGCCATGCGCGACGATTTGAAAAGTGCATTGAAATGAATGATTTCAGCCGGATGGATGTAGTGAATACCGCGGTTTGCTCCGCTAATATTGAACTTCTGTACCGTAAAGCTTGAAAAGGAGGAGGCACGGATGAGTGTCTTCATGTCAACGGTTAATACCGACATCATCGAACAACGTGCGTCCAAAGCCGGTCGAAAACCCGGCAGGCGCACCGGCGAGGTAATTTCCGTATCACTGATGTCTCAGGGTGTTTACCAGTTAGTGATCAGGGATCCGTACATCGCGAGAACCGCACGACCTGCGCAGTTCGTCAATCTTTATTCGGCAAACGCTGCGATGATGTTGCCTCGCCCCTTCGGCATCGCCAAAGTCGAAGGTGATGATGTCACTCTGATCTATCAGGTCGTTGGGGCGGGAACGGAAGAATTCTCCGGACTGCGAGCCGGCGACCGAATCGATGTTCTCGGGCCATTGGGCAAACCGTTCGATCTGGATACACCTGCAAACTATGTTCTCGTAGGAGGCGGTCTGGGTGTGCCGCCGCTGCTGTATGCCGCGCAGACGCTCAGTGGTCGCGAGGATGAAACCCAAGTCACCTCGGTTTTCGGCTATCGCGATGACCGGTTCGCTGACGAAACGGTGAAGCCCTATGCCAGCAAGGTTTACAGCATCGTCAACGCAGAAGGGAATGTGATTGATCTGCTTAATGACATCGAGCAGGAACTTACCGCGTCAGACAGTCGCAACGTGATTCTTTCCTGCGGGCCCACGCCAATGATGAAAGCTGTCGCAGGTTGGGCGAGCAAGCGTGGCATTCCGGCGCAATTCAGCCTTGAATCCCGCATGGGCTGCGGTTACGGTGCCTGCGTGGCCTGCGTGGTAGACACCCCTCAGGGAAGGCTGAAAGTCTGTAAAGACGGACCTGTTTTCACCACGGAACAACTCGGATGGGATGCGTGAATCACATGAAGGAAGAAAGCTGCGAGTCACTCGTCATGAATGGTCAGAACGGCCAGACGGATGTGCTTGAACCACACGAATGGCGACACAAGACCATCGTTGCGGGTGTTGAATGGAAAAACCCCGTCGGTACGGCCTCCGGAACCTTCCAACTGGACGCGTGCGGTGACTATTACGATGTAAGCCAGTTGGGTGTGATCTGTACCAAAGGCGTCTCGCCCGTGCCTTGGGAAGGGAATCCTGCACCGAGAACCGCTGAATCACCTGCGGGCATGGTCAATGCAGTGGGGCTTCAAAACCCGGGGGTCGATCATTATCTTGTCGATGAGTTGCCGAGATTGAAAAAACTTGGAGCTACCGTCGTCACCAATGTCGCCGGGCATAGTGACGAAGACTATGCGCAAGTTGTTGAAAAACTGGCTGATTCCTCGGCCGACATGCTTGAGATCAACGTCAGTTGCCCGAACGTGTCGCATGGTGGCATGAGTGTTGGGACGGATCCCAAAGCCCTTCACCGGTTGATTGCGAACCTGCGAGCGATGACCGACAAGCCCATGATTGTCAAGCTTTCGCCGAACGTCACCGATATCGTTGAAATCGCGCACGCCGCTGTTGATGCAGGTGTCGATGCGCTGAGCCTGATCAATACGCTCGTCGGTATGCGTTTCGATATAGAAACAGGCAAACCAATCATCGCCAATCGGACCGGAGGTGTGTCCGGACCTGCGATTTTCCCAATCGGACTAGGTTTCGTCTGGCGTGTTCGTCAAGCCCTGCCAACCATTCCGATCATCGGCATCGGTGGTATTGACTCAGGGGAGAAAGCGCTCGAATATCTGTATGCCGGAGCCAATGCGGTTGAGGTAGGTGCTGCATCGCTGATCGATCCGACGGCACCGGTGCGGGTGGCTCGTGAGTTGGACGATTTGCTTGATTCCCGTCCGGATTTGGCGGCGAAACTCGCCAACGGTCAGACATGGTAAATGAAGAATCGGGTTTAATCTGACCACACCGGACACGCAAGCCCGTTCTTAGGTCAAGGAACGTCACTCCATGGATTTCGATACATTCCATCAGTGGTGTATCGCTGAAACGAAAAGGAAAAACAGAATATGTCAGAATGTGCACCGAACCAGAAAGCTCCAAGCGCCAACAAGAACGCGATGACCCCGCTTGACGAGCGCTTCACTGAATTCCTGCTGGAGTCCGGAGCCTTAAAATTCGGCGATTTCACCCTCAAATCTGGCCGGCGCTCGCCGTATTTCATCAACGCGGGGGCGTTCAACGACGGTCGCAAAATAGCCACATTAGGCGCCTTCTATGCCGAAAAGATTACTTCGGCCATCGCAAACGGAACCCTTCCCGAGGACATCTCCACAATTTTCGGTCCGGCGTACAAAGGCATCCCGCTTGCGGTTTCCACTTCCATTGCGCTGACGAGCATGTACGGCATGCAAATTGGCTATACCTTCGATCGCAAGGAGAAAAAAGATCATGGTGACGGCGGCATCTTGGTCGGTACCCCTCTTGAAGATGGCATGAAAGTGCTGTTGGTCGACGATGTCATGACAGCAGGCACCGCTGTCCGTGAGGTGGTTCCAAAGCTCAAAGCAGAAGCAAACATCGAGATTATTGGTCTAGCGCTTTCCGTCGATCGTATGGAAAAAACCAAGGATGCAGACGTTTCCGCCGTCGAATCAATCCAAAAGGAATTCGGTTTCCCCGTTATCTCCATAGTGAACGTCCGGCAGATATTTGCTGCTGCATCGCGCATGGTCACTCTCGACGGCACCTCGTTGCTGGATGATGATACACGTAAAAGGGCTGACGACTATCTGGTCCACTACGGTGCCTAAATCGCATACTGATTGCGTTTGTTCCGCTCGTCGAAGTCTGCGGAACAAACGCAAGGCGAACGCCGATATATAATCGTGTTGTTGCCGGGTTGGCTTTTTGTTCTGTGGATTTTGCTTACGTTCAGCAGAAGTCGGCTGGCATAAACCGATTTTAGACTATTCAATAAGTTCGTATCCGTGGCTGGCGATGACGGACTTGAGCTTGGCAAGGTAACTTTCCGCTGCATTGGAAAGGTTGGCTCGTTCATTGGTGATCCAACCAACCAGCATGGTTTCGTCGATATCCAGCGGCACAGTAACGATTTTCTCGTTGTTGATCTCGCCGTTGTCGATGCCGGTGCAGACCGTGTAGCCGTTAAGACCAATGATGAAGTTGAGGATCGTGGCGCGGTCGGTAACGTTGATCTGCTTGGGGGAGTCCTTGGGCCACACGGCCTCCTCCGCGAAGTAGAAGCTTCCTTCCTTCCCCTGCTCATACTGGATGAACGGATAGGGTTTGAGATCATCCATCGTGATTGTTTTTCTGTTTGCAAGCGGGTTGTCACGTGAAATAAAGACGTGCAACGGGGCCCTAAACAGCGGATGGAATTCAAGATGCTTGCTGCGTATTAGCTTGCCGATAACGTCCTTGTTGAAATCCGACATATATAGAATGCCGATTTCGGAACGCATGTTTGCAACCGATTCGATGATGTCGCGCGTTTTGGTCTCGCGCAACGTGAACTCGTATTCATCCGATTCATTGGAATGAATCATTTCTACGAATGCCTCGACTGCGAACATGTAATGCTGGGTGGAAACAGAGCAGAGCTGTTTGCGTGGCTTCACATGTTTGTAGCGTTCTTCCATGAGTTCTGCCTGATCGAGCACCTGTCGGGCGTATGTAAGGAATTCCGCCCCATCGACCGTCAGGGCGATACCTTGCGAGGAGCGGGTGAAAATCTCGATGCCCATCTCTCGTTCGAGTTCCTTTACCGATGAACTCAATGCCGGCTGTGATATATACAGTTCATGAGAGGCTTCGTTCATCGAACCGCACTCGACGATTTTGACGATATATTTTAGCTGAAGCAAAGTCATATCTGAAGCCTATAACAACATTGATATCAAGTGGATGAACATTTACTTATCGTGGACATGGCTATCGGTTCGATTGAGCAGAGCACATGCGACTTTGTTTTACACCGGTCCGGTTTCCTGTCTCCGTAAGGTGTGACTTATCGCGGTGCAACAGCTGATAGGTCGGAACCTTCGGAAGCACGATAATCATGGGCCCGCAAGTTTACGGCTTTGACGGCTGACGATACAACCGCCCGTTCAGATACGTACACCCAAACGCCGCAGTTCGTTTCGTGTCTCAGGCGCACTGATGAACCGAATGCCAGTAATGCCGACATTGCTTGCACCGTCAACGTTGGCCTGGGTGTCGTCAACGAAGGCCGTGTGTTCCGCCTCGAGACCGAAACGATTCAATGTGAGGTTGAAGATGTCGGCGTTAGGTTTGTGCATCTTTTCAGTGCCCGAAACCACGGTTCCTTGCAGGAGTCGTTTGAGCTGCGGGAACTTTTCGAAAGCGAAATGGAACGTCTCGTCGGACCAATTCGTCAGACCCCACACTCTGCAGCTGGCTTTACGCAGGTCGATAAGCAGCTGTTCCATCCCGTCAACCATTTTCGGCAACGCATCGTCGTAATGGTCGATATAGAAGCTGAACATCGCGGCCATGTCGTCACCGTACCTGTTTCGATAATCCTCTATGACGTCCGTGAAATCCTCACCGGCGTCCATGCGACCTTCGGCTGCGAAAAAACCGTAGACGTCCTTTTCGTCAGCGCACAGCGTATCAACGGTTTCTTGTGGAAAATGACCTTCAAGACATGCACGATAGTTCAACTCGAGCAGCACTCCGCAAAAGTCAAATACGACATCACGTATTCCATTGGTTCCGGCAACATCGTTCGTTGCCTGTCGGACCATTGTCATTTTCTGTCCCTTCACTGGTTCTCATCGGGTCAATTCGTGACTGTTGCCGAGCAAATTCTCGATGGCTTGGGGGAGTGCCGCGACTACGTCTCCTGCCACAATCGGATGTCCCGGGTTTTCGCCGGATTGGCGAATTCCTTTCGCGCCGAAAATTTCCGGTGGCTCCCAGCCTTGCTCATTGCTTTGCGAGGCAAGACCGGCTGCGTAACCGTGAATATAGCTTGCACTCGCGGCTGTTGTGGCACTGAGGGACGGATGTTGCTGTATTTGCCCTTCGTTCTGTTGGGCCAACATTGCGGCCATTATTCCGGCCAACACGTCACCGGCTCCGGCTGTTGCCAGCCAAGCCGGTCCGCTTCCCGAAATGTAGGTTGTGGTCGCCTTGTGTGCGACGATGTGATGTTCGGTTTCGTCGTCGTTCTCTTGCGGAGCCATGCCCGCCATTTCGCTATCTCCGACGATGATGGTCACAGCGCCTTTGAGCAATACCGTCGCGCCGGTAAGTTCATGAGCTCGTTTGGCCCAGCGCCAAGGTTCGGCCGTTACGGCAGAGGTGTCCACTTGCTCTCCGTGAAGACGAAGTAGTGCTGCCAGCTCACCGGCATGTGGCGTTATCACCACATGTTGCGGCACTCGTTTAGGCAACAAGTCCAGCGCTCCTGCGTCAACGCAAATCGGTGGCATTGCCCAAGGCCCGTTGCTGCAATCAAGGTCTGATCCTCTACGGTTAGGAGCAATTCCTGCATTGCCGACAGATTCGCCGGTGTTTTCATCGGACAATGCGTAATGGTTAAGCAACGCGGCGATGGCTTCCCGCTGTGCATCGGGAGTGTGTGTGCTGTGTCTTCCGGAGGTGTGGTCTTCAATGACATACAAGGCGTCAGCTGTCGGAACACCCGATCCGACAGCCCAGGCTTGCACACGCCCCTTGCCGGTTACGATTTCCGGAGCGTTGCGCAGTACCATGTCGGCAGCGTTGGCCGGTCCGAGATAGCGGACCATGCCGATGTTGCAATGATTGGCCGCGGTAGAGCTCAGGACGGCCGCACCGGGGTACTTCACCGAACCGGTAATCAGTCCGACAACACCTCGCGAATATTTGGAATCGGTGGGTTTTGGCCGGCGCAGCATCGTACCGGCCTTGTTGTCGATAGAAGAGACTGCCGGTACGATGTGCGTGATATCGAATCCGAAATCAATCAAAACCACGCGTCCGCAGGTAAAGGTCGCCGGGGGAAGCATTGCGCAAGGCTTCATGGCTCCGAACATCACTGTGACGTCGGCTGGAATGTAGCTGCCGGGTAAGGTGCCGTCATTCACTCCGATGCCTGAAGGTGTGTCTATGGCCACAACAAAGGGTTTCTCGCCATTGGTGCAGGGTGTGGTGTGCGAACCTTTCGCGCTTTCACCGGCCGGATGAAGCATCTGCGCCATTGTTGCTGCAGGGCCTTGAAGTGGGCCATGCACCCCGATGCCGGTCATCGCGTCAAGTACCACATCGGCATGCTGGACCAATTCCATCGCCGCTTGTAGCCGTTCACCTGCTTCCCCGGCGCCGAAACCGTTTGAGACGCCGGGGATAGAGGCTTCGGGGTTGAGCACCAGCAGTCGTCCTCCGCTGTGAGTGAAAGCAAGCAGACCTTGAATGTGAAGGGATTCGCCAACGGCTATGGTCGTAACCTGCGCGCCGGCTCGGGCAAGTTGCGCCGCTGCATACAAGCCGTCTCCACCGTTGTCTCCGGCACCGGCCAACAATACGATATTTGCATCGGCGACGTCAATGTCATGTTCATCAAGAAGTTCGTCGGTTACTTGGGCGGCAGCTGATGCTGCCATCCGCATCAGTGGAACTCCGCGGTTCAGCAACGGGCGTTCCATCGCGCGAACGGTTTCGACGTCGTAAGCGTTTCGTTGCAACGCCGATCGACGCATCTGTTTAGTCATCATCATTTCGTCCATTGCGTACCTTCCGCCTCTCGCGTCGCAGACGCCGGCAATATCCGATTCGGGAATCGCCACGCTGTCTTGCAACCATCCTAGCGCATCGAGTTTTGCGGGGTTATGCACGGACTTGAACTACTATTCCTCGGCTACAAGATCGAGATAAGTGTCGCTCCACAGATCCTCGTCTCCATCGGGCATCAGCAACACACGTTCGGGATTCAGGGCTTTGACGGCACCCTCGTCGTGGGTGACCAGAATAATTGCGCCTTCATACTTGGCGATGGCTTTAAGAATCTCGTCCCTTGATGCAGGGTCAAGGTTGTTTGTAGGCTCGTCAAGCAGCAGTACGTTCGCGCGTGAAGTCACCAACGTGGCGAGCGCAAGTCTTGTCTGTTCGCCGCCGGAAAGCACCTTGGCTGGTTTAAACGCATCATCACCGGAGAAGAGGAAGCTGCCCAGGATCGAGCGGGCCTGGGTATCGTCGAGATCCGGGGCGACATGTTGCAGGTTTTCAAGCACAGTGGCATCAAGTTCCAACGTGTCGTGCTCCTGTGCAAAATAACCGATCTTGCACCCGTGTCCGTAAATGACCTCGCCGGTGTCCGGTTGCTCCTCGCCGGCAAGAATGCGCAATGTGGTGGTTTTACCGGCACCGTTGTATCCGAGGATTACCACGCGGGAACCCTTGTCAATGGCAAGGTTGATGCCGCTGAAAATGATGTTCGATCCAAAAGCCTTGGAAATGCCTTTAGCCATAATCGGTGTTTTGCCGCATGCCGCAGGTTCCGGGAACCGGATGTCGGCCACCTTTTCCTGCTGTTCCGCCTCACTGGTCTCGCTGAGTAGTCGTTCTGCGCGTCTCATCATGTTCTGGGCGGCCACGGCCTTGGTCGCCTTCGCGTGCAGGCGGATGCCCTGCTTCATCAGTCGCGCCGCTTTTTTCTCTGCCACTTCTCGTTCGCGCCGTCGTCGTTCCTCATCCAGCACGCGTTGCTTGAGATAGGCTTTCCAGCTCAGGGAATACATGTCGATCTGACCGCTTTGCGCGTCTAGATGCCATACCTTGTTGACTACTTCATCGAGAAGTTCGGTGGAGTGGGAAATGACCAGGAAGCCGCCTTCGAAATGTTTGAGATACCCACGCAGCCATTCGATCGAATCCGCATCCAAGTGGTTGGTGGGTTCGTCCAGAATCAGCGTATCGGCGTCCGAGTAGAGAATGCGTGCCAGTTCGATACGACGGCGCTGCCCTCCGGAAAGCGTGCCGATGGGTTGTTCCATGACCTCATTGGGGAGCCCGAGGCTTGACGCCATTGAGATGGCCTCAGCCTGCGCGGCGTACCCACCGGCCTTGTCGAAGGCCTGCATGGCCTTGTCGTATTTATCCATGCCCTTTTCCATGATCTTTGGGTTCTCGTTGGTCATGTCCTTTTCGGCGTTGCGCATGCGCTTGATGATGCTGGCGATATCGCGGGCGCTCATCATTCGATCCAAAGCGGTCTGCTCTGGATCATCCGCGTGAGTGTCTTGAGGCAGATATCCGAGTTTCCCGGAAATGCGAACCTTTCCTCCCGTGGGCAGTAAATCGCCGGTGATGACGCGGGTGAGCGTCGTCTTGCCGGCACCATTACGGCCGACCAGACCGATCTTATCGCCTTTGCTCACATGAAAATCAGTAGGATTGAGCAGTGTCCTCGCTCCGATCTGAATTTCCAGTCTCTGCGCCTCAATAGCCATGCTTTGTTACCCGTCCTGTTTGTGTTGCGAATTCCAGCAAATACACCAACAAGCCATCATAGCGACACGTCTGCTTTAGGTGACTGTGAATGTACTTGTATACGATGACTGCCTGCAAATTAACGAGTGCGTTGGCATAGGCAAGTGCTGGATGGCGATTCAGCATCTTGATGATGCTTGCCGCTTTTATGGTTTAAGCGGAAATTGTCGAACACATGTTCGAAACGTCGAGTATGATGAGTTAATCTAATCTAAATTAGTCGCCATCAATCGGAGGTAGGCATTGGCAACAGCATCAATGAAGCGCAGTTCCGGCGAAGCCGATGGGTCGCCGGCGGAAGTGGTGGCGAAAAAGCTTATGGACGGTGACTCATTCCTGTCACAGCAGATCTCCAAGGCTCCACTTCGAGCAAAAAACAATTCTTTAGTTGCTGACATCTCCCACATTCCCAGTGACTTAAAAATCACCATTCAAGGCGCTCGTGAGCATAACCTGAAAAATGTCGATCTCGCGGTTCCGCGTAATCGAATGGTGGTATTTACAGGCCTTTCGGGTTCCGGAAAATCTTCGCTTGCGTTTGACACCCTGTTTGCCGAAGGGCAAAGGCGATATGTTGAGTCACTTAGTGCTTACGCTCGTCAATTCCTCGGCCAAATGGACAAGCCAGATGTCGATTTCATCGAGGGGCTGAGCCCAGCTGTTTCCATCGATCAGAAAACCACAAATCGCAATCCGCGTTCGACCGTCGGTACGATTACCGAGATCTACGATTATCTGCGTTTGCTGTTTTCTCGTACCGGTGTGCCACACTGCCCGGTATGTGGTGAAGTCGTCAGTGCGCAGACCCCTCAGCAAATGGTCGATATGCTGATGAAAAAGCCGGATAAAACCCGTTTCCAAATCCTTGCACCCGTTGTCAGGGGCCGCAAAGGTGAGTTTGAGGATTTGCTGGAACTCTTGCGTGGCGACGGCTATTCTCGAGCGTTGATCGACGGTAAAGTGTCCCAACTGTCCGATGACATCAAACTGACTAAACAGAAGAAGCACACCATTGAGGTAGTGGTCGACCGACTGGTTATCAAAGACGGCATTCGCCAACGTCTCACCGATTCCATCGAAACGGCTTTGAAGCTTGCAAAAGGCATTGTGGTTATCGATTATGTTGATTTGGACGAGAAAGATCCAAACAGGCGTGAGCCGTTCAGTGAGAAGCGTTCCTGCCCGAACGGACATCAGCTTCAACTGGATGAAATCGAGCCGCGAACGTTTTCTTTCAATGCACCGTACGGTGCATGCCCCGATTGTGACGGTATCGGATATAAGCTGGAAATTGACCCAGAGCTTGTTATTCCAGATTCGGACAAATCACTCAATGACAATGCAATCGAACCTTGGGGCATGACCAAAGGCACCGGTGAATACTATCATCATGTGCTTGAGGGTCTAGCCGAGGAAATGAACTTCAGTCTTGATACCCCCTGGAAGGATTTGCCGAAGGGTGTCCAGAAGGCCATCATGTACGGCCATGATTTTAAGGTCAAGGTATCGTATCGCAACCGTTGGGGTAGGTTGCGCGAATACAGCACTGGTTTCGAGGGTGTCGTTCGTACGCTTATGCGTCGTCATGATGAGACCGATTCCGACCAGATGAAGCTGTATTATGAGTCCTATATGCGTGAAGTCCCATGCCAGACGTGTCAGGGACGGCGTCTGCGTCCGGAAGTACTTGCTGTCACCATTGACGGCAAGTCCATTGCCGATGTCTGTGATATGCCTGTCGATCGGAGTCTTGCATGGGTCCGTTCTTTGAATCTCGAAGGTTCTGCTGCATTGATTGCGGGCGAGGTCTTGAAGGAGATTCGTGCGCGCCTTGGGTTCATGAACGATGTCGGTTTGAATTATCTGACGCTGTCGCGTGCCGCGAAGACGCTTTCTGGCGGAGAGGCCCAGCGTATCCGCTTGGCCACGCAGATAGGCAGCGGACTTGTCGGTGTGATGTATGTGCTGGATGAACCTTCCATTGGTTTGCATCAGCGCGACAATGACCGTCTCATTAAGACGCTTCACCACTTGCGAGACTTGGGCAATACGTTGATTGTGGTCGAACATGATCAAGAGACCATCGAAAAGGCCGACTGGTTGGTGGATATCGGTCCTGGTGCCGGAGAACGGGGCGGCGAGGTGGTCTATTCGGGACCCGCAGCTCATGTCATCGAGGCACCTCGTTCGATTACCGGCGATTACATCGCCGGGCGTCGGCAGATCGAAGTGCCCGGCAAACGACGTAAAACCGATAAGAAACAACAGCTCAAGATCGTCGGAGCCCGAGAAAACAATCTCAAGAATATCGATGTTTCAATCCCGTTGGGCGTTATGACCTGCATCACGGGCGTTTCGGGGTCAGGTAAATCGACATTGATCAATTCGATTCTCTATCCGTCGCTAGCGGACAAACTCAACGGGGCTCGAATCGTACCGGGTAAGCATACTCGGGTCGAAGGCATCGAACAATGCGATAAGGTTATCCATGTCGACCAGAACCCCATTGGTCGTACTCCTCGCAGTAACCCTGCCACATACACAGGCGTTTGGGACAAGATTCGTCAGCTATTCGCCAAGACGCCAGAAGCACAGGTTCGTGGTTATGGACCTGGGCGCTTTTCATTCAATGTCAAGGGCGGCCGCTGTGAAGCCTGCCACGGTGACGGGACCATCAAAATCGAGATGAACTTCCTTCCTGATGTGTACGTGCAATGTGAGGAATGCCAGGGTCAGCGTTACAACCGCGAGACGCTGGAAGTAAAATATAACGGCAAATCGGTAGCCGATGTGCTTGATATGCCCATTTCGGAAGCAGCCAATTTCTTCAAGGCATATACAGGCATCTCGCGTTATCTCGATACGTTGGTTGATGTAGGGCTTGGGTACATTCGCCTGGGGCAACCGGCAACCACTCTTTCCGGAGGTGAATCACAGCGTGTCAAGCTCGCCACCGAACTGCAGCGACGTTCCACGGGACGTACCGTCTACATTCTTGATGAGCCCACTACTGGACTGCATTTTGAAGATGTACGAAAGTTGTTGCTTGTGCTACAGGGATTGGTAGACAAAGGCAACACTGTTATTGTCATCGAACATAATCTTGACGTCGTTAAGTCTGCTGACTGGATCATTGACCTTGGGCCTGAAGGCGGAGACGGTGGCGGTACGGTTGTCGCGGAGGGAACACCTGAGCATGTGGCCAAGTGCGAACAAAGCTGGACCGGCCGATACCTGGCATCTATGCTCAAATGATTTCGTTATTGCGCTTTATGTGTTGAAATATTACGACGCTTCGTTTATGGGCAGATTTCGCGGTTCTTTGTAAATTCTGTCTCGGTGTATATCGGACACGGCGGTAACCGGCAGCAAAACATGAAAGGTGGGTAGCGCGGTAACGATGGATGCTTGGAAGAACGGTGACGCAGCGGGTTGGCGCAAGACAACAGGTCAGCTGGGGGATACCCGTGATCTGTTTCGTCCTGCCACCGGCGACATACCGACGGATCCTGGTGTCTATAAGTGGCGTGATGGCAATGGACGAGTCATTTACGTCGGCAAAGCCAAGAATCTGCGCAATCGCCTTACCTCTTATTTCCAACCGCTGAAGGAACTGCATCCCAGGACTCAGAATATGGTGCTCACCGCGCGTAGCCTTGAGTGGACGGTGGTCGGTACCGAGCTCGAAGCGTTAACGCTCGAATACACGTGGATTAAGGAATTCGACCCAAGGTTTAACGTTGTATTTCGCGATGATAAAACATACCCGTATTTGGCGGCATCGTTCGGTGAACAATATCCGCGTGTATGGATTACCCGAAATCGCAAAAGTCGAAACACCCGTTATTTCGGGCCATACGCAAAGGCATGGGAACTTCGGCAGAGTCTCGACAAGCTGTTGAAGGCATTTCCTGTGCGAACCTGTACCAAAAGCGTGTTCAATCGTGCCAGAATGACCGATAGGCCATGTCTTCTTGCATCTATTGGTAAATGTTCGGCGCCCTGTGTCAGTCGTATCAATGAAAAAGAACACCGTCGTATGTGTGAGCGGCTTGTTGGTGTTCTAACCGGTAGATATGGATCGTCGTTCATAGCTGGGCTGACACAGGAGATGAAGCAAGCCAGCGATGATATGGAATTCGAGAAAGCTGCACGGCTTCGCGACCAGATTTCCATGCTCAAAACCGTATCGGAGCAGAATGCCGTCGTTTTGGATCAGGATGTAGACGTCGATGTTTTCGGTATGGAATCGGACGAACTGGAAGCTTCTGTGCATGCCTTCTTCGTTCGTTCCGGTTCAATCCGAGGCGAACGCAACTGGAGTGTTAAGCGAGTCGAAGACATCGACGATCCCGATCTGATAGCCGATTTGATTACGCAGGTGTACTCCGACTTGTTGGGAGAGGCGGAGAACCAAGTGCGCACCCCGCTCAATTTGCCCAGCAATGGCGAGAAATTGTTGGAGCGCAACGGTAATTTCGCGTATGACGATTTCGCGAGCCGAGGTCAAACTGTCGATAAAGCCCAAGATCAGTTTGAAACTGCAGCTGACACTGAGATGCAAAAACAGTCTGAAGGTGTAGAGGGATCCAAAGAGCATGACGGTCCAAAGGGAGACGGGGTCTTCGTCCATACCGTTGCATCTGCAGCAAAAGGCGTCAATATCGTCAAAAGTCGAGATGCGTTGGGGGCGACCCAAAATCTCACTGCGACCGACAGCGCATCCAGGGCACAGGCAACCCACACGCGCCACGAACGTCAGATGCAGACGGGTCGTAGCGATTTGCTTGCGCCGATTTCACCTATTCCGCGTGAAGTGCTTGTGCCGGTTGTGCCAGCTCGCCAAGAGGAGCTCGAAGGATGGCTTGCCGGACTTCGTGGTGCGTCAGTCACCATTCGCGTGCCCAGCAGGGGCGATAAAAAAGTACTGATGGATCGCGCCGACAGCAATGCGAAGCAGGCATTGCAGCGGAGCAAGATGAGTCGTATCAGTGATATCGGTGCCCGTACACAAGCCATGAACGACGTGGCTAAAGCGTTGGGATTGGATGATGCCCCGTTGCGTATTGAGGGCTACGATATCTCGAATACCATCGGGGGTATCTATCAGGTTGCATCGATGGTAGTGTTTGAGGATGCCACGGCCAAGAAGTCCGAATACAGACGTTTTGCGATTCGCGGCGACGATGGTAAAGGTGCGATTGACGATCTGAGTGCCTTGTACGAAACGCTTACCCGCAGATTTCGACACGGCAATATCGCGGGCGACACCGGCGAAAGCGTCGATAACGAGCAACGCATTAAACAGGCCGAACAAGCGACGTGTGAACGCCCGCGTGAACATCAAAGCCAAGGCGGCACAGATGGCATCAGTGCTGACGAACAAGCAATAGTGACCTCTCGGGTGGCGGTTGAACAGGTCAATGATGGGCAACTGACAGGCAAGTGTGGCGCCGATGATGCCGTGTCGTTCTTAGAAGAGGCAAAGTCTGAGTTGGCATCGGCCGAACAGTCCAGCGATAATCTTCAAAAAGACTTGAATGATAAACAACCCGCTTCCGCGCCCGATGCATTGACCAGCAGTGATGCCGTGGTTCAGCAGGATGTACATCCACGTCATTTTGCCTATAAACCGAATCTCATCGTTGTCGATGGAGGCAAACAGCAAGTTGAAATCGCCGCCAAGGCATTACATGACTGCGGTGTCAGCGACGTCGCGGTATGTGGTCTTGCGAAAAGGCTCGAGGAGATTTGGATACCAGGGGAAGATTATCCGCTCATTCTCAAACGCCAATCGGAAGGTATGTATCTGTTGCAACGGGTGCGTGACGAATCACATCGTTTCGCGATTACCTATCACCGTTCTTCGAGGCGCAAAGGAGCACTTCGCTCCGCACTTGACGATATTCCCGGTATCGGGGCAAGCTATCAGAAAAAATTATTGAATGCCTTCGGGTCGGTGAAAGGAATACGCAACGCCACTGTTGATGAGCTTGAGAGTGTCAAAGGAATTGGCTCGGCCAAGGCTCAGGCCGTGTATCGCGCGCTTCATATCAATGACGAAGAATCGGAACGACCTTCAGAAAATACGACAAGTCGTGTCCGGCAACAGCACGGTTGATATGATGCGCGAAGTACGGGAGGACGATTATTTATGCCTAACATTATAAAACATCATTGCGCGGTTTTGGGCAAGCCTATTGCCCATTCCCTCTCCCCAGTTCTGCATAATGCGGCATACGGCACTCTCGGTTTGGATGATTGGGAGTATACACGTGCGGAGGTCGACGAGGGGGGTCTTGACGCGTTCCTTTCAGGTCTTGACCCTTCTTGGGCCGGTCTCAGCATTACCATGCCGTTAAAACGTAGCATCCAACCATACGGTATGCCATCAGATTATTGGTCCAAAGTGTTAAACGTGGCGAATACCGCAGTTCTTTCTTGGTATAAGGCGAAGACACAGCCGTATATCGCCTTGTATAACACCGACGTTGAAGGTATTGAGCAAGCGTTCGATCATTGCTGGCAATCGAATCGGCTCAACAGAACCGCGCAAAGGGAAAAATATGCGCTTCCTGCTGACTGCTCACGGGAAAATGGTGCGAAAGCAGTTATTTTAGGCAATGGTAATACCGCCCTTGCCGCTGTGGCGGCCTGCACTGAAATCAGCGTTCCAGATGCCGGTTCAGTAACTCAACTGACGGTTTGTGCCCGCAGGCCCCATGAAAAGGATCCTTTACAGCAAATAGCTAAATTGCAGGCCGGTCTCACATACCGGCAGGTGGGGTTGGCGCGAGCCGCTGAAGAGTTACTTGAAGCGGATATCGTTGTCAACACAATACCGTCTCATGGTGCAGATGTCATAGCAGAGCAATTGACAGAACTAACCACGCAGACACGTCAGTTGTTGTTAGGAAAAACCTTGTTGGATGTGGTTTATGATCCTCGTCCCACAACACTGATGCAAGCTTGGCGAGCTGGTTCAGGAATCGCCATAGGTGGTGAGGAGATGCTGCTTTATCAGGCAATAGCTCAGGTGCGATTGATGACGGTAGGGGAGCTTAAAATAAAGAAGACAGATTTTGAGCAGGCGATGCGAAGCGCCTTACAGGAGGCACTGTGAGTTCAGAGATGCAGGGACAACATGACGCTGGTGTAGAGGTTGAAGGCACGGGATCGGCGGCAAATGCAGGTCATGCAGCGGCGTCCTTTGAAGGCGTGCCGAAGCCTGCAGATGAATTTGAAGTTTTGTTGATCACCGGCATGAGTGGTGCCGGTCGTTCACATGCTGCTGATTGCGTTGAGGATATGGGCTGGTATGTGATCGACAACTTGCCTCCCAAACTTTTGATTCCTCTGGTTGACATGATGACATCTTCCGGTTCGAAGGTCCATCGTCTGGCAGCCGTTATTGATGTACGTTCTCGCAGCTATTTCGACGATCTTTCGGCAGTGCTCAGTCATTTGGATGATCTCGGTGTCCGCACTCGAGTCCTTTTTCTCGATGCCAATGATCAGATTCTTGTTCAGCGCTATGAATCAGTGCGCCGGCCGCATCCTCTTCAGCATGGCAATCGACTCATCGACGGCATACATGAGGAACGTGACCTCCTTTCACATCTAAAAGATCATGCAGACACCGTCATCGACACGTCGAACCTGAGCATCCATGAGCTGTCTACGCAACTCTATGAAGCCCTTATAGGAACTGGTGCGAAAACGGTTTCGGTCCACATCTTCAGTTTTGGTTTCAAATACGGAATTCCTCTCGATGCGGATTTTGTAGCAGACGTGCGTTTTCTACCCAATCCGTATTGGGTTCCCAGCCTTCGTGAACTTACGGGCGAAGATAAATCTGTCAGCGATTATGTCCTCTCCAATGAACGGGCCCAAGAGTTTCTTGACGCGTATGAGAAGGCGATTATGGTCGCAATTAAGGGTTACGCGCAGGAAGACAAGCATTATGTGTCCATTGCTGTCGGTTGCACCGGTGGACAGCACCGTTCGGTCGCTATCAGCCGCAATTTGGCTCAACGACTTCGTGGGCACGGCCTGAGCGTAACGTTGTCAGCGCGTGAACTGCATCGTCATATGCGCAAATAGCCGACGATTATACCAGTTATTTCGTTGAACCACTGATTGACTAAAAATAGGCAATGGAGAGTAAAACGATCCATTCTTGTCCAAGTTGTTCGCTATCACAGATAGCCGTGGCACTGTGCGAGATCATCGTGTTTAATGTTCCAATTACACTTGAATTGAGGAATGGGAAGTAGGAGGTTGGGCTTTGGCTCTTCTGAACGAGGTCAAAAGCGAGTTGGCAAGCATCGAAACTGATTTGTCGCCCGCAAAAATGGCGCAGGCCGCAACAATGATGCGGTTCGGCGGAGGGTTGCGACCAGTGGACAACAAGGCGGTAATCCGTGCGCAATTCGATTCGCTGGAAGCAACGGAATGGCTACGCAAGATCGTTTCCCAGTTTTTCCAGCGTGAAGCTAAAGTAACTAGAATTTCTCGTCAAACTCCCAACGGCATCGTTCAGCGTTACGATTTCTTGGTTGATCGAGGAGCCACCGCTTTGGCTCTTCAGACCGGTCTGCTTGATAGACGCATGCACATTGTCAAAGGTCTGCCTTCTGACATCATCGATGGTAATATCGCTCAAATCAAAGCTGCATGGCGCGGTGCGTTTCTCGCACGGGGCATGATTTCAGATCCGGGCAAGGCCAGCTATCTTGAGATCATTTGTCCTTCGCATGAAACAGTCATCGCTTTGCAGGCCGCGGCCCATAGGTTGGGTATAACCGCACAGGCACGTATGGTTCGCAGCTCGGAACGCATCACCTTGCGTGATTCCGATTCCATCGAGCGCATGCTGATGCTCATGGGTGCCCCACGTTCCGCACGCGAATGGACCGGCAAGCGAACGGATGGTGAGGCGCGGGGTAAAGCCAATCGTTTGGCAAACTTCGACGATGCCAATATGCGTCGTAGTGCGAAAGCCGCGGCCGAAGCCACACAAAAGGTCAGGCAGGCGTTCGAGATCCTCGGTGATGATATTCCTGAGAACCTCAAGGCGGCGGGTGATCTGCGTCTTGAGCACACCGATGCGAGTCTTGAGGAGCTCGGGCGTCTCGCTGATCCGCCTATTACCAAGGATGCCATCGCAGGACGCATAAGGAGATTGTTGCAGCTTGCGGCCAAGGTAGAACGGACCCAGTCAGATCAACAGTCCGATTGATAGGGTTTTGTCCGCTCTCAGGTCCACATATGGAGAAGCAGATGTGTTTATATGCTCATGCATAGGTAGGTCAAATATTCATGTGAACGTTAACAACGTGGACCTTCGGAATGCTCGAATGAGTTTTCTTGCACAGTTTCTTGTTTGGCGAGGAATGTACCATAGACGGTGACAGAGGTCACAAGACTTGTGCTTGTTCTCGGTCGGTAGCTACTGCTGTCGGCGGAGTGATCTTACAGAAAGGATAGCAATGAGGACACTGAAAGATTTAGGGGATCTAAAAGGCAAGAGGGTTCTTGTCCGTGCTGATTTCAACGTGCCGCTGAAAGAAACCACTATCACCGACGACGGTCGTATCCGTGCTGCTTTGCCTACAATTGAGGAACTTCGTGCAGATGGAGCCAAGGTTATTCTCATGGCTCACCTTGGACGTCCGAAGGGTAAGGTTGTGCCGGAACTTTCTCTGGCACCAGTGGCCAAGCGTTTGGGTGAATTGCTCGGCGTTGATGTGAAGCTTGCTGAAGACACCTATGGTCCCGATGCGCAGGCAAAGGTGGCCGCTATGAACGATGGCGATGTCGTGCTGCTGCAAAACGTTCGTTTTAACCCTGAAGAGACCAGCAAGGACGATGCTGAGCGTGCTGCTTATGCAAAGAAGATTGCCTCCCTTGGTGATGTGTTTGTTTCCGATGGTTTCGGCGTTGTGCATCGTGCGCAGGGCTCCGATTACGATGTGGCTTCCGATCTGCCGAGTGCAGCGGGTAAGCTCATTGAAAAGGAAGTCAAGGCGTTGTCTCGTGCCACCGAAAATCCGGAGCGTCCGTTCACGGTTGTGCTCGGAGGTTCCAAGGTTTCCGACAAGCTCGGCGTCATCGAGAATCTCCTGAAGAAGGCTGACCGCCTGCTCATCGGCGGCGGTATGGTCTTTACTTTCCTTGCTGCCAAAGGTTACCAGGTTGGTATCTCACTGCTTGAAGAAGATCAGATCGAGAAGGTTAAGGGCTACATGAAGACCGCCGAGAAAAACGGTGTCGAACTTGTTCTCCCGGTTGATGTTGTGGTCAATAAGGGCTTCCCGGCTGGAGACACTCCTGTTAACCCCGAAGTGGTTGATGCTGACAAAATTCCGTCCGACATGATGGGACTTGACATCGGCCCCAAGACGCAGCAGATCTTCCACGACAAGATTGTCGATTCGAAGACTGTTGTTTGGAACGGCCCCGCAGGCGTGTTCGAGGTTCCCGGTTTCGAGGCTGGCACCAAGGCTGTCGCCCAGGGCATGGTGGAAGCCACGGCCAACGGCGCATTCACGATTGTCGGTGGTGGCGATTCCGCTTCTGCTGTTCGTAACCTGCACTTCCCAGAGGATGGTTTCTCCCATATCTCCACCGGTGGCGGCGCTTCCCTCGAGTTCCTTGAGGGTAAGATTCTTCCTGGTCTCAAGGTGCTTGAGTAGTCCGTTCCAGTATGGTGTACCGAGTGTAGTCAAAGTGCGCTAAACTAGTGATTGGAATGTTCGCGGACATGCCGTCTGGTATGTCCGCGTTTTGATTACTGTTGCAACAGTGTCTTCAAGGTGTTGTTTCGGTGTCAATCATTGGATGTACTGTTTGTATCGGTAGGGAAAGGGAAGCAATGCCTTCTGCACGTATGCCGTTGGTGGTCGGTAACTGGAAGATGAATTTTGATCATCTTGAGGCCACATATTTCGTGCAAAAGCTTGCTTGGCTTCTGCGGGACGCTCATTTTGACTATAACCGATGCGAAGTGGCCCTGATGCCCTCGTTTACTTCTATTCGCAATGTCCAGGTACTTGTGGAGGCTGATCGACTTAAGATTGGCTATGGCGCACAATCGGTTTCGGTCACCAATCAAGGGGCTTTCACCGGTGATGTTTCCGCGGACATGCTGGCTCAGCTCAAATGCAAATACGTCATTGTTGGACATTCAGAACGACGCAAATATCATCCAGAGGACGATGCCAACATCGTCGATCAGGTCAGAGCGGTTTTGACTGCGGGGATGCAGCCCATTCTCTGTGTTGGTGAAAGTATGGAAGAACGCAGACAGGGCATAGAGCTCGACTTCGCTGTCGGCCAGGTTCATGATGTAACCCGCGATCTTTCGGATGAGGAAGCTTCCAAGCTGATTATCGCCTACGAACCAGTCTGGGCTATAGGCACCGGTCTTGTCGCCACACCCGAGAGCGCGCAGGATGCCGCGAAGGCCATTCGAACTGATCTTTACGAGACGTTCGGCGCCAAAGTCGCAGATGTGTCTAGAATCCTTTACGGTGGTTCGGTTACTTCAAAAAATGCGGTGGAGCTGATCAGCCAGCCCGACGTTGACGGATTCCTTATTGGTGGTGCCTCGCTCGATCCGGAAGAACTATCGAATATCTGTCGACTTACACTGAAAACCGTAACGGCGGTTCGATAATATTACTGTTCCTTTTGTTCCTTACCTTGGGGTACAATCTTGAGTTAGTATTTCTTAACGGGAGGTTCAACTGTGTCGACAATGGCTATCGTCAAGCTGGTTTTGCAAATTATCCTTGTTATTTTCAGCATTCTGTTGACGCTGCTTATTCTCATGCACAAGGGCAAGGGCGGCGGCCTTTCCGATATGTTCGGCGGTGGTCTGACTCAGAATGCTGGTACGTCGGGTGTGGCGGAAAAGAATCTAAACCGCTGGACCATCATTATCGCGTTGTTGTGGGTCGCCATCATTATTGCGTTGGGATTGATGACGAAATTTAATCTTTTCTAACCTCTGAGTTTTGCTTTACATGCGTTTCACACGTTTGTGTGAAGCGCATTTTTATAGAATGGCTGCCCGATTGTTGGATAGTGCATGTACGTGATAACCATGCGTGACTGTTGCGGCGTAAGTAATTAAAGGGATAAAGATATGCATCCTGAAGCGTATACAGTTGTCAGGGGAGAAGGTCTGCCGATCATCATCGTCCACGGGATGGGTGTCGATCATCGCTCATTGATGATGCTGGATGATGCCTTTGCGCTAGGTACACGACGCATCTATATCGATTTGCCTGGTTATGGGCAGACTGAGCCGCTGTCTGGCGATGGCGGATTGTCGGAATTGGCCGAATGGTTTACTAGTACGGTGAATGAATTGGTCGGTGAGGGTCAACGTTTTGCATTGTTCGGCAATTCGATGGGCGGAGCTTTGGTGCGCGATACACTTTCTCGCGAACCCAAATGCGTGGCCGGATTGGCATTGTTGGCCCCCGTCGTTGATCCCGTGATGGCGCATCGTCATTTGGCCGAACATATCATTAGTCAGCCCAACCCGGAACTCACACATCATTTGCCACAGGATAAAGTGACTGATTTTGTGACCATGGGGGTCAATCAGTCGTTTGATGCGTGGCGACGTTATCAGCGGTATATCTTTCCTGGTACCAGACTTTGCAACCTTGAGGCAAACACGAAACTTGGCAAACGGTACTGGCTCGACGGTAATCCTGAACAGCGCTTGGGAACCTATGCAGGGCCGACGCTTATCATGACCGGTAAACAGGATCAAGTCGTCGGTTACGAAGATCAGCGAGCTCTGCTGTCCCACTATCCCAACAGTATTTTCGAAGTCATTGATCCTGCTGGACATAACATTCATATCGATCAGCCGGAAACTGTCAAATCCCTTCTGTCTACTTGGTCTGAAACGTTGCTTCGATAAATAATTTGTGTCGTAATCAGTACCTTTAAGCTTTTACTGTATGAATGCTGAAAACTTCAATTTAGCGGAAAACCAAATCCTGCAATAAATGAAATTCGCCGGTGTTGTAAGTGGTAACCATAGGACTGTGCACTCTAAAATCTCAAGAAACGAATAACGCTCAAAACACTATAGACGCAAAGAAGTTCGTGATGGAAAAAGGAATGTGCTGGTACTGGGCAATGATGGAGTCGGCAAGACGACATTAATTAATGCGGTTCTTGGACAAGAACTTAGTGAGACTGGTTTTGGTGGTAATGGGACCACAACGGAACTGAAGATTTATGAAACCGATGCACTTCCTTTCAAGCTTATTGACAGCGTCGGGTTCGAACATCTATTTCATGCGGCATCGGGCTGTCGAGTCAGTGAGGAAATGGACCAGAAAGGGTATCAAAGACAAAAAGCGGCGAATCGACGAAGTGTGGTTCTGCGTCGATGGAACCGCAGGCAAGTTGTTGCCGGTTACGATTAAAAACATCGCAGAAGCAATTAAGCCTTGGCCTTCAATTCCTGTTATCGTGGTGATTACCAAGTCATTTTCCGAATCGGATCGCTCTGAAAATTTATATATGGTGAACCAGATACTCGCTGACCAAAAGATGACGCAACATGTTAAAGCGGTTATACCGGTTGTTGCTTCAATTTTCCGTTTGAATGATGAATTCTATGCAGCACCGTACGGCATAACCAATCTCGTCGATGCCACCATGAACGCAATGCCAGAAGCAATCGAATCCTCTCACAAAGGTGTCGAAGATTTTAAGCTACACAACGAGCGTGTGCTCACTCTCACAGCATTGTTGCAGCAGCAACCGCTGCAGGGGCTACTGTCGGTGCCATTCCGATTCCTATTCCAGATTCTGTGATTTTGTCGGGTACAGAGGCGGCAGAAGTGGCAGCCATTGCCAAGCTTTACGATATTGGAAATGACGCTGTTGCTGGAGAATTCAAAAAAACTATAGTTGAGATGGGAACGGCAGGCTTGTTGGCAAAGGAGGTTGCTGATGCGGTCAAAGCCATTCCTGGCCTGAATCTTGTAGCCGCATCGGTCAATGCCTTATAGCGGGGATAGTGGCGGCTACAATCGGTGAAATTTCGGTACATGCGTACGAACAAGTATACACAAGAGCAAAAACACTGGATGATGTCGATTGGCTGAAAAAATTGGGAAATGATTATTTTGGTAACAGGACTTTGATATCAACAAGCAACAACATCCTGATGACGATCTCCAGCTGAGCTTCTCCAAAGGCCATTGCGAATGCAATTATGAGATTCTTTGCCGCATAGCTATTGGAATGTCATGCGATTCAAGAACAGGAACAGAGTTTGGTGCATTATCATTTCGTATATGATGATCGTGTCTGTTTCTGGAAGTGCATCTGCAAAGTGATGGACAGTCTGTGTCGATTGCACAAAGGTAGTTTTAGCGTATTTACGGTAAAGGCGATGTCTGGTCCAGCGTTTTGATTTCCTATGTGTTTTCTATGACACGTATAGTAAGTAGAGGGTTGCGAATGCGCATATACAGCGCGCATTCGCAACCCTCTAGCTTATCTCTGTATTAGACCTGGGATAAGGCTGAAATCAGGCGTTCACACGGTCGATGCCAGCCTGAGTGTCAGCTAGGACCGAATCCCAGGACGCGATGAACTTCGCAACCCCGTCGGCTTCGAGTTCGTCGGTGACATCCTTGATGTTGATATTCAGCTCGGCGAGCTTGTCCATGACAGCCTGGCTCTCCTCGTAGGTGCCTTCGATGCTGGGCTTGCCAACGCCGTGATCGGCAAGAGCGTTGAGTGTCTTCTCAGGCATGGTGTTGACGATTTCTGGAGCAATGAGCTCGTCGACATACTTGCAGTCGGAGTAAGCCGGGTTCTTGGTGCCGGTGGAAGCCCACAGCGGACGCTGCCTCTTGGCACCCTTGGCCTCAAGCGCAGGCCAACGAGGATCGGAATCAAACTTATCCTGCCACAGCTTATAGGCGAGACGGGCGTTGGCCACAGCGGCCTTGCCTTCGAGTGCCTTCGCTTCATCGGAACCGTTCTCTTCGAGCAGCTTATCGACGGCGTTGTCCACGCGGGACACGAAGAACGAAGCCACGGAAGCCATGCGGGACAGGTCGTGTCCATTTTCAGCAGCCTGCACCATACCTGCGATGTATGCATCCATGACCTGCTCATAACGTTCAAGTGAGAAGATCAGGGTCACGTTAACGGAAATGCCCTTGGCCAGGGTGGCGGTAATTGCTGGCAGGCCTTCAAGGGTCGCCGGAATCTTGATCAAAGCGTTGGGTCGATTGACCATGTTCCATAGCAGCTCGCCCTGCTTTTCGGTGTTTTCAGTATCATGAGCCAAGCGAGGATCGACTTCGATGGAGACACGACCATCAACATAATCGGTCTTCTTAGCGATATCGCTGAAGATGTCGCAGGCGTCACGCACGTCAGTGGTCGTCAGCTCGCGCACGGCGTCTTCGACGTTGATTTTGCCGAGTTCCTTGAGTTGTTCATCGTAAGGTCCGACCTGAGCAAGAGCCTTCTGGAAGATGGAGGGGTTGGTGGTAACTCCGACAACGTTCTTGGTGTCGATGAGCTCTTTCAGGTTGCCTGAAGTGATGCGGTTTCGATCAAGGTCGTCAAGCCAGATCGAAACTCCGGCATCACTGGTACGCTGCGTTGCTTCTGTCATATTGTTATCTCCTTATTCCGATTTGGGTATCGGAATGTTGTTGTTGGTGATGCGTCCATCCGTAGCTTATACAAGATGCGGATGGACGCATCACCTATTGATTGTTGAGAATGATGTCTCAGACTTGGGCTTCTTGGATGGATGCCTGTGCCGCTTCTACGACATGCTCGGCGGTGATGCCAAGGTCAATCATGTTCTGTGCGCCGTCACCCTGAATGCCGAACTGCTCGATTGAAATCGCCTTGCCGTAGGCGCCGAGGTACTTGTACCAAGGCATTGCCACACCAGCTTCGATCGATACTCGAGCCTTAACCGAGGAAGGAAGAACGGCTTCCTTGTACTCGGTATCCTGCTCCTCGAACCATTCCATGGAAGGCATGGACACAACGCGAGCTTTGATGCCCTTGTCCTTAAGAGTCTTGGCCCCTTCGATAGCCCACTGGAGTTCGGAGCCGCTGGCCATGATAATGACGTCAGGCTCGCCCTCAGTTTCGACAACAACATAAGCGCCCTTGCGCACGCCTTCGCGCGCCTTTTCAGCGGTTTCTGCGAATGTTGGCACACCCTGACGAGTTAGGATCATTGCAGTAGGCAGCGTGTTCTTCTTCTCAAAGAAGTAGCGGTACGCCTCTGCAGTTTCGAATTCATCTGCAGGACGCACAACATCAATGTCGGGCATCGCCCGGAAGGTCGACAAGTGCTCAACCGGCTGATGTGTCGGGCCATCTTCACCAAGAGCCACGGAATCGTGGGTCCAGACAAAGAGGTTTGGAAGCTGCATCAGAGCGGCGAGGCGAACGGCAGGACGCTCGTAGTCAGCGAATTGGAAGAATGTTCCGCCGAATGGACGGGTGTGGCTGCCCAGAAGGATGCCGTTGGTAATCGTTCCCATGGCGAACTCGCGAACGCCGAAGTGCAGCTGCCGACCATACTCGCTGGACTCGGGCCAGGTGTGCGTCTCGTCTGCCTTTGGGCCAAAGGTCTTGGCTCCGGCGATATCGGTCATGTTGGAACCGCCGAGATCTGCAGATCCGCCCCAAAGCTCTGGCATGACCTTTGCGATGGCGTTGAGAACAAGACCGGAGGACTTACGTGTTGCGGCCTTATCGCCTGCAGCGAAGCTCTTCTCGAGTTCGTCGATGGCTTCATCAAAGCCTTCTGGGAGCTTGTGGGCCTTGATACGGTCATACAGTTTGGACTGCTCGGGATTGGCCTTGCGCCAAGCTTCGAGTTTATCGTCCCATTCCTTGTGGGCTTCCAGACCGCGGTCAGCAACCTTGCGGGAGTGAGCCAAAGCCTCCTCGTCAACAAAGAAGTCGACGGACGGATCGTAGCCCAGAACCTCCTTGAGACCTGCGACTGCTTCCGGACCAAGTTTGGAACCGTGTGCCGATTCATTGTTGGTCTTACCGGGCGTAGGCCAAGCCATCAGGGTGTCGACCTTGATGAACTTCGGGCGATCGGTGACCTTCTCGGCCCTGTCGAGTGCAGCAGCCAAGGCGGCCGTATCTTCCTTGTAAGAGCCGTCGGGCTGAATGAAGCTGACCTCGTCGGTGTACCATCCGTAGGACTCATAGCGCTTGAGGATATCCTCAGAAAGCGTCAGCTTGGTGTCTCCCTCGATTTGGATATGGTTGGCATCAAAGATAACCGTGAGGTTGCCGAGCTGCTGGTTGCCTGCCAAGGAGCTTGCCTCGGAAGAGACGCCTTCCTCAACGTCGCCTTCGCCGCAGATAACCCAGATCTTGTGGTCGAAAGGCGAAGTGCCGGCAGGTGCGTCAGGATCGAGCAGACCGCGCTCGAAGCGCTGGCCGTAGGCGAAGCCGACAGCGGAAGCGAGGCCTTGTCCAAGAGGGCCTGTGGTCATTTCGATTCCGGGGGTAAGACCAACCTCAGGATGACCCGGGGTTCGAGTATCTGCGCCACCGCGGAAGTACTTGAGGTCGTCGATGGTCAGGCCGTAACCGGAGAGGTAAAGCTGAACGTACTGTGTCAGCGATGCGTGTCCGCCAGAAAGAATGAAGCGGTCGCGTCCGTCCCAGTTGGGATCGTTCGGATCGTGCTTAATGTAATGCTGATAAAGCGTGTACGCGATAGGTGCCAGGGAAATGGGGGAGCCGGGGTGGCCGCTGCCGGCCTTTTCGACTGCATCCGCGGAGAGCACCTTTGCCATCTTTACTGCGCGCTCGTCCAAATCCGACCAAGTGAAATCGGTCATAGGTTCTACTTTCCTTCCAATATTCTGGGTGTTGCTAACGCGGCTTATTCCGCGACGCTTGACACCCTCACATTGCCCTTTAATTCTAACGATACGAGCAGACGAAAAGTTACTTTTTGAACATCTGTGATTTCTTTTGTTACGTTATCGGTAACATCTCGGTAAATTTAGTTTTCATTGGAATTTTCTCAGAGTGGAACTATTAGCACTCGATCATTAAGAGTGCTAAAAAATATACATATGGCATTCGTGCGATGCCAATATGGTGACGACGGAAAGAGGAGCCGGATGACACAATCAAGACGCATGCTGGTGCTTAGAGCCGTAGTCGAAGATTATATTCGTTTTCAGGCGCCTGTGGGGTCGACGACACTCGCCAAAGCTCATGATTTAGGTGTGAGCTCTGCGACGATTCGCAATGATATGTCGGCTTTGGAAGAGGAAGGATATCTTATCCAACCTCATACCTCGGCGGGACGAATTCCAACCGAGCAGGGATATCGATATTTCGTTGACCGATTGACTACTGTCGTCAACCTCTCACAAGCCCAGCGTCGTGCTATCGCCAAGGTTCTTTCTGGATCTGCAAGTCTGGAAGACACATTACAACGAGCGGCACGGCTTCTGGCCAGTATCACCGGACAGGTTGCGGTCGTTGCGGCACCTGCGCTTTCCAAATCAAAACTGCGTCATGTGGAAATTGTCCCTCTCAATGCTGTAACTATGTTGGCAGTGGTTATTACAGATTCAGGTTCAGTGGCGCAACATACGTTCGCTGTACAGGAAACCCCCAGTGCGGAAACGCTCAGAACGTTCCTGGAGCTGGTCAATGGACAATACATGGATGTTCCTTTGGTTCAGGCCGCCCAGTGCATTCGTTCCACACTCAAGGACCCTGCCTATCAATCCGTACGGATACTTGGTCAGAAGTTGGCTGAAACCTTGGAATCGATCGCACGCGATGAGGGAACCGGGCAGATGTATATGGCGGGCACGTCTCAGCTTGCCCATCAGCAGTCCAAAGTCGACCTTCTCCCGTTGTTTGATGCGCTTGAGGAACAGGTTGTCATTATGCATTTGATGAGCGATTTGAGTGAAGAGAATGAGGATGTGGGAGTAGCGATTGGTTCCGAAACGAAAACGCCCGGGCTTATGCATTCTTCTGTGGTCTCCTCGGGCTACGGTCGCAGCGAAGAGGAAAGTGAAGGCGCCGATGAGAATGAACGAATCGTTCGTGTCGAGCCGGCGCAGGCTTTTTCTCAACCTGTCGCGTTCGTTGGTTCAATTGGCCCCACACACATGGATTATGCCGCTACGATTACCGCAGTACGTGCTGTTGCGCGATATTTGACGGATCTGATATCGCACGGTGAGACGGTATAAAGGTGTTCCAAGGTATGTGGGACAATAACTGACAAAATGTAGCAGCTTGCTAATTATTTACTCGAGGGATTTCAGTGGCAGAAACAGATTACTACAAGGTTTTGGGCGTCGAACGAACGGCGAGCGATGAGGAAATCAAAAAAGCTTACCGTAAATTAAGCCGAAAGTATCATCCGGATATTGCAGGTCCGCAATTCGAAGACAAGTTCAAGGAAGTGAACAACGCTTACGAAGTGCTTTCCGATGCCGACAAGCGCCGCATGTACGATGCCGGTGTCGACCCCAATGACCCTAATGGTGGTGGTTTTGCTTCAGCCGGTTTCGGTGACGTGGGTGATATTTTCGGTCAGTTCTTCGGCAACGCCTTTGGTGGATCGACACAAGGCCCCACTCCTCGTACACAGCCTGGTCGAGATGTGTTGTCCAGCGCCTCCATTCCGCTGAAAACCGCTGTGTTCGGTGGCGCGGTCCACGTGAAAATCAATACATTTGGCGTGTGTCAAACATGTGGTGGCGCCGGTACTGCAGACAACGAGAAACCGGTTACCTGCCCGGATTGCAATGGTCAGGGATCGCGCCAGCAAGTCAAGAACACCATTCTGGGGCAGATGATGACCACATCGACCTGCCAGCGTTGCGAAGGGCATGGAACCATCATCGAGCACCCTTGCCCTACGTGTCAGGGTCATGGGCGTGTTCGAACTTCACGCGATGTTGGCATCACGATTCCCGCTGGAATCACCGATAACACTCGCCTTCGTCTGGCCAATCAGGGCGAGGTGGGCGAAGGCGGAGGATCTGCAGGCGACCTTTATATCGATGTGCGGGTGAAGCAGGATAAGCAATTCACGCGCGACGGGGACGATTTACATTGTTGGATTCAGGTTCCCATGAGCTGGGCTGTCCTAGGTCATGATCTTTCCATAGATACCTTTGACGGAAAGCAGGACATCATCATTCCCCAAGGTTGCCAGCCAGAAGAAACCATATCTCTGGAGGGGCTCGGCGTTGCGAAACTGAAGCATCCAGAGGAGCGGGGAAACCTTATCGCACATGTCGGCGTGCACATTCCCACCAAACTTAATGACGACGAGCGGAAGCTTATGGAGCAATTCAGCCAAATGCATGACGCATCTAACGACGCGATACAACAGAGCGGACGGCCGACCACGGCGCACAAAGGGTTCTTTGACAAAATCAAGGATGCTCTTCGCTAAATGACTCCTCTAACAGTGCGGTGTTCGGATTTCACTGGAAACCAGAGCGCCGCACCGGCATTTGTGCTTTGATATCATTTTCAATTCAGAACGCAACGAGAGATGTATTGGTCGTCGGCTCAACGTTGATCGTTGATCGCGGTGATATGTCGTGCGTGATTGGTAGTCGGTTTCTATTTCCACTTCTATTTCTACATGACCTCGGTACTATCTAAGACAGCAAAGAGCGGCACATCGAACGGTATTCGCTGACATAACCGCCCCCGAAGAATACACAATGGCCGGCAATGGGGTAGAGCTGCCAGATTGTGGTACGCTTCTCAAATCCCTTTTTAAGTGGGTGAACAGATTCATATCCTTCCAAGATTTGGTCCAGATACGACATGCCGAACAAGTTGAGCATGGCCAGATCCTCTTCGCGATGCCCGCCGTGGGCCGCAGGATCAATCAGGACAGCTTGAGCTTCGCCGGAATCATTGGTCCACATGACGTTTCCGCTCCACAGGTCTCCATGCACACGAGCCGGCTTATCCGACACCGCAGGGCCCAATAAATCTGGAAGCGCATTGATGACTTCCTGTGTTAAAGTCAGATCATCGTCGTCCAGCATGCCACGTTGCCTACCCAGTCTGGCCATAGGTAGCAAGCGTCCTTCGGCAAGGTAATCCACTGCGTTTGTCCACTCGCCGGTAGCCATGGGCACGGGATCCTGCAATGGCCCGAAATAACAAATTCCGTCGTATCCGTCAGGTGATGAACCGAAATACTGTGCTCCAGAGTCGTGCATACGCGCCAAAGCTGCACCGAAGTCGTAGGCGGCCAATGGTGTAGGAGAGCAGGAATTTACTTGTTCGATGTCGAGCCAGTCATCAGACCACCCGTAAACATCCACGACGCGCGGTCCACCCTGCTTTTGTGTCTCTCCCAGCCATTGCAGGCCTTTTCCTTCGCACTCGAAAAATCCTTTAGGTGCGTAAGCCCGACTTTTTCGGTATTTTGCCACGATCTACCTTCTTTCGCTTCTGCCATAGAACAATATGTACAGTGCTCTTCGCTTGTGTAACGACCAGGCAGCAATGTGTCCGATGTTTCAATTGTGTGAGTGATATGCGACAATCCTGACAATATTCGAGCAAAGTTCGCGTATAGTGAGTACTCTGAGTGAGTCAGACACGAACCTTCATCGTCGGCAATGCAGAAGGGCCGGCGATTGCCCACCAACGTGACGATGAAGGAATGTTTAAAGAGGGATCATGAATTTCTTCCAAGCCATAATCCTGGGACTGGTCCAGGCACTCACAGAATATCTACCAGTATCTTCGAGTGCGCACATTCGCATTGTCGGGGAGTTGATGCTCAAGTCAGACCCTGGGTCTGCGTTCACGGCCATTATTCAACTGGGAACTGAACTCGCGGTGATTCTTTACTTCCGTCGTGATATCTTTTCCATCCTTTCACACTGGTTTTCGTGCCTTTTCGGTCATAATGGTAGTGATCTGCAATCACGTCTCGGCAAGGGAGACCGTGATGCAACGTTCGGTTGGTACATCATTATAGGAACCATGCCCATCCTGATTGCCGGCGTCCTGTTCCAGAATGTCATCGAGACCACGTTGCGCAACATGTGGATCACCGTCACTGTGCTCGTCCTTTTCGGCATTCTGCTGTGGGTCGTGGATGCCCGATTTCCGGAACGCAAAACAGTTCAGGAGATGAACTGGAAAGAGGCTCTTCTTTTTGGTGTCGGACAAATGCTGGCGCTTATACCAGGTGTTTCGCGCTCAGGTGGTACTATCACCTTCGGTCGTGCCATGGGCTACACACGTGAGGATGCAGTGCGTGTCAGTTTCATCATGGCCATCCCAGCCGTTTTCGGTTCTGGGATTCTCGAAGCGGTAAAAGCCATAGGGGACTACAAATCAGAAGCCAATTTCCCAGGATGGGGAGCAACAATAGCGGCTACGACGGTTAGTTTTATCGTCGGCTATATTGTTATTATTGCATTCCTGAAGTTTGTCTCGACATTCTCGTACAAAGCTTTCGCGATTTACCGTATTGTGCTTGCCGTTCTGGTTGCATTCCTCTTGATTGCAGGTGTCCTCCAGTCTTCACCTGCTACAGTAGAGGCCTTGTCTGGTGTGGTTCAATCAGTAACGTTGTAATGATTAACTGAGAAAGTGTCGTGACGTCATACCGTGGCATTTAGCTGCGAAAATTAGTAAGATGGTGCCTGTCGGTGTGAGCCGGCGGGCACCATTTATGCTATTCCAGCGTATCTTCGTGCGAAATGACTGCTTACGATAAGCTTCGGAAAAACTGCCGAAGTGATAAACTCTCAATCGTCGATATGGGAGAGGAATTCTTCGGCCTCGAGTGCAATTTGTTCGCCATGATTGTTGGCTCGGCTTTCCAACGCATCGAGCTGTTGATCTACATCATATTGCGCTTCAAGCTGTCGGATGTAGTGTTTGAGATCGTCATTGCAATTCGACAGCACTGTTGCCTGCGCCTTCCATGTTGTAGCCTGCTGCGGCAGCGTTCCAGTGTCCAGTTTCACGCACAGTAGGTCGGAAAGGCGTTCGAGAATTTCCAATGTTCCTTGCGGGCACTCATCGCCAGAAAGATATTTCGGAACCGACACCCACATTGAATCGGTGTCAAAACCATCTTCTTCTGCAATCATGTTGAGCACGGAGGGGATCCCTACCGGTCCATCGTAAGGATTGCTGTTTTTTGGCCGTTTTCCATGGTCTTCTTCAGCACCGCCGTTGATGCTGGACTTACCGCGACGTAAAGCTTCTTCCTCGATTGGCAGTGGCCTGGTGTGTGGGCAGTCGGCATACATCGATCCAAGAGTGACGATTTCACCGATATCAAGCTCATCTGCAATCGAAAGGCTAGTATGGCAGTAGTCAAGCCAACGATAATTGGGTTCGGGGGCGATCTGTGCATAAACCTGCGTTTCCGGATTGATGTTTATTTCATAGAACGTCGTCTGTGGCCAGATAATACGAGGCTGTCCGGTTACATGGCAGACCATCGGACGTGCAACTTGCAAATCGTAGTAACTATCGGTGCGTATATGCCGAATTTCTCGAGAATCGTATCGTGCTACCAGGTGCCAAATCACGTTGGTTGCCGCCTGGCTTGCGTCATTCCAACCCTCGAATGCACAAATCATGAGAGGCTTTTCTGCTTTCACTTCCGATGTCATGGATTCTAATCTAGCGTGATAGAACGTTGGGTCCCAGTTCTTTAGCCATGGGTGAAGCTTTCCAGTGGCAATCAAGAGAACGGTATTAGGTCATACTTTTTGAGGAGCGCATTGAAACGTTGATATCGTGCGGCGACACGCAAGATTTGTAAAAAAACGGAATAGCATATATAGTTATTTCTCGTGCTTCGGTGTGGTTTCCAGTCGAGAGCATTGCGGACATAGCTTAGTTGGTAAAGCGCGACCTTGCCAAGGTCGAGACCGCGGGTTCGAGTCCCGTTGTCCGCTCGAGGTCCGAAGAGTTGCAATGACCTTACGGTGGGTTAGCCAAGCGGTTAGGCAGCGGCCTGCAAAGCCGTATAGACGAGTTCGACTCTCGTACCCACCTCGGAAGATGAACGAAAGTTCGTATTCTACAACCTGGGCGGTTGGCGCAGTGGCTAGCGCACTTCCCTGACACGGAAGGGGTCACAAGTTCGAATCTTGTATCGCCCACAAGGACCGGAGGAAACTCCGGTTTTTGTTTCATAACTTGAAATTGGGTGATTGGCGCAGGGGTTAGCGCACTTCCTTCACACGGAAGGGGTCGCTGGTTCGATTCCAGCATCACCCACAGGTGGGGTTCTATGGAATCCTTTAACAGTTTTTGTTTTAATGCTCCCTTGTTCACTGTAATTTATTTCCAGTCTATGGTTATAGGGCAATCGATGGTCTGCGACAACTTGAGTGTTTGATGGGCGTTTGTTTCTATCTTTCCATACGAAAATGCGACCCGCCGAATTTGCTTCAATTCAGAGTATCGGGTATATTCTCTGTTGTCTTTGCGGACATAGCTTAGTTGGTAAAGCGCGACCTTGCCAAGGTCGAGACCGCGGGTTCGAGTCCCGTTGTCCGCTCTTTTTTCTTCATATCAATCCCAATTGACCGTCGGTCGTGTCCATGTCGCTATCGACCCATATTCTTGTCCATGTTAATTTATCGTCCAGGCCTGCCCCTAGTAACGCGGGCCCTGAAAGAAAAGGACAAACTAGCATGGCTGAACAAACCATCTCCATCATACTCAACGGCGAATTAAAGGAGGTGGAAGCCATACAGACCGGCACCGATCTCTTCTCCGGGGACAAAAATATCATCGCGGTTCGTTTGAACGGAAAGCCGCGAGATCTTTACACTCCGCTTCACGAGGGCGACAATGTCGAATCAATTGCCCTTGACAGCGAGGACGGCTTGGCGATTATGCGTCATTCCGCGACTCACGTTATGGCACAGGCGGTCCAAGAGATTCGACCGGATGCCAAACTGGGCATCGGACCTGTCATCACAAACGGTTTCTACTATGACTTCGATGTTGACAAGCCCTTCACGCCTGAAGACCTCAAGGAAATCGAACAGCACATGAAGCGCATCATCAAGTCTTCGCAGTCATTCCGACGCCGCGTGGTCAGCGAGGATGAAGCGCGTGCGGAAGAGACGAATCAGCCATACAAGCTTGAACTCATTGGTAAAAAGAAGGAAGATATCGACGAGACCGTCGGTACGGAAATGCCAAACTTCGGTGAGATCACCATGTATGACAATCTTGACCGAGAAGGTGAAATTGTTTGGAAAGACCTTTGTCAAGGCCCTCATTTGCCCAATACACGCTATATCAAGGCATTTAAGCTGGAACGTGCAGCTGCGGCCTACTGGCTGGGTGATGAGCATAATCCCTCTATGCAGCGCATTTATGGCACGGCTTGGGCATCGAAAGAAGATCTGAAAGCCTACCAGACTCGTATGGAAGAAGCCGCCAAGCGCGATCACCGTAAGCTTGGCGCAGAAATGGATCTTTTCTCCTTCCCTGAGGCCATCGGACCTGGGTTGACCGTCTTCCATCCAAAGGGTGGAGCGATTATCAACGCGATGGAAGATTATTCGCGTGAAATGCATCGTAAGAACGGCTACAGCTTTGTGCAGACGCCGCACATCACCAAAGGCGGCCTCTACGAGACCAGTGGGCACCTGCAGTGGTACAAGGACGGCATGTTCCCGCCGATGCATCTTGATGAGGAAAAAAACGCGAACGGCAACGTCACCAAGCAGGGCTTTGATTACTATCTTAAGCCGATGAACTGTCCGATGCACAACCTCATCTTCAAGTCGCGCCAGCGTTCCTATAAAGAGCTTCCGCTGCGTCTCTTCGAGTTCGGAACTGTCTATCGCTATGAAAAGAGCGGTGAAGTGCATGGTCTGACACGTGTTCGCGGCTTGACTCAGGATGATTCGCACATCTACTGCACACGCGAGCAGATGAAAGACGAACTCAAGTCGATTCTGAACTTCGTACTGAAGGTGCTGAAAGATTACGGCCTCAATGATTTCTATCTTGAGTTGTCCACCAAGGACGAGAAGAAGTTTGTAGGTAATGACGAGATTTGGACCGAAGCCACTGATACCTTGCAGCAAGTTGCCGAGGAATCCGGACTGGAACTGGTTGCCGATCCGGGTGGGGCTGCTTTCTACGGCCCGAAGATTTCCGTTCAGGCGCGCGATGCCATCGGCCGTACTTGGCAGATTTCGACGATTCAGCTCGACTTCAACCTTCCTGAGCGTTTTGAGCTTGAATACATTGCCAAGGACGGTACACACCAACGTCCGGTAATGATTCATCGTGCGCTCTTCGGCTCGATCGAGCGTTTCTTTGCGATTCTGCTTGAGCACTATGCAGGGGCGTTCCCAGTATGGCTTGCTCCAGTGCAGGTCATGGGTATTCCTGTGGCTGACGAATTTGAACCGCATCTTCGCGAGTTCATCGATTCTTTGAACGAGGAAACCGTTCGCTGTGAGATGGATGTTTCCGATGATCGCTTTGGCAAGAAGATTCGTAATGCTTCCAAGTCTAAGGTCCCGTTCACGCTGATTGTAGGTGAGGATGACGTTAATAAGAACGCCGTCAGCTTCCGCTTCCGCGATGGCAGTCAATTGAACGGTGTTCCGGTTGAGGAGGCCAAGGCCGATATCCTCAAGGTCATCAAATCCAGGGTCCAGGTATACAACGCCAGCGATTTTGCCGCTGCAACAAAGTAACTAACGTATTGAGGAATGCTTAAGCATGCTTGAGAAACTAAGACCTCCGTTTAAACGTCTGATTGCACCGATCGCCAAGCTTTTGGTGTCATTGGGGTTCACGGCGAATATGGTGACTGTAATTGGAGCCATCGGCATGATTGCTGTCGCCATTGCCACAGGAATTACCGGCTGGCTGGTAGCGGGGTCAATTCTTATGGCGATTCTCGCTGCTTTCGATTCGCTTGATGGGTCAGTGGCAGCCTTAAGCACCGGAGAGACCAAATTCGGGGCTTTTTTGGATTCGACGCTCGATCGAATTGCCGACTGGGCGGTTCTGTTCTCGATTGTACTGTATTTCCTTTTGCATGGACACATGTCAATCGCAGCAGGTGCCATCGATTCCAACGATGTCATCGGCTGGATTGGCATCGGAGCCGCGATGTATGCAATGATGACTTCCTTCGTGACCTCATATGTCCGTGCGCGTGCAGAATCGTTGGGATACGAGGCAAAGAACGGAATTGCCACAAGAAGTGACCGTTTAGTCATCATCTTAGTAGGGATGCTTTTCAGCGGTATTTTCGACAATTCGCGATGGGTGATGGTATTTATGGTCATTCTCGCAGTTCTTGGAACAATCACGGTTTTCCAGCGTATCTTTGAGGTGCATCGTCAGATGAAAACCGACGGCAACATCTGATTGATCTCAATGACAACTCGTCCTTCTTCCCCGTCGCTGAGATGGAATGAGGAGCAGGTTTCCATATATATGCACCAACAAGCGATATCTTTATAACCGTCTGAAAGCCGTTCCAACCATCATGTTCGACAATTTCTTGGTTTTTTTAGCAAACCATCCTAGACTCGTCCCAGAACCGCTCCTGCGCGTGATCTTCTTGTTTGCTGCAGACGTTTGCTGGCTGTTCAGCCTTGGAGGTGTTAGTCAGCTCGAGCGAAACCTGCACCATGTCTTGGTGGCACGGGACGGCGCAGTTACCAGAAAAGACGTGCGCAAGGCAAGTCACCGTGGTATGCGTTCATACTTTACATATTTCGCTGAGGCCATGACCGTCGGCGGGCAGTCGAATGAACGATTGTTGGCGCGAGCCAGAGCCATAGGACCGGGATTGCCCATTTGCCGACGTTTGGTGCACGATGAGCCGGGAAGTCTTCCTTTGGCTATCAGCCATCAAGGAAACTGGGATTATGAAGGGTTCCTTGCGGCAAATGTGCTTGCTCCGCCAACTGTAACCGCCGAGCGGCTTGCCAACAAGGCATTGCTCGACACATTTATCAAGATTCGTAAGCGCCTTGATATCACGGTTTTGCTTACTGGCCAGCCGAATTTGATTGAAAAACTGACGAAAGTGTTGGATGAGCCCCATGGTCTCGTTGCTTTGCTGGCTGATCGGGATTTGAGTCGACACGGTGAGTTTGTGAAAGCCTTTGGATCGACAATTCGGGTTGCACGAGGACCGGCCGCATTGGCGTTTGATACAGGCAAACCGTTGTTCGTGGTCAATATGTTTCGTGAACAACTTCACGGTGAGGCGCGGCGCAAAGCCGGGGTTCGCTATGGTTATGTGGTTGACATCAGTGCACCGGTCGATATTGATCGGTTTCGCGATTTGCCGCGGGAAGAGGCCATTCATGCCATCAGTCAGGCATGGGTGGATGTCTGGGCTCATGGTATTCTGGCATACCCAGAGGATTGGCATATGCTCCAGCCAATTTTCATCGACGATCTCGATTTCTCACGTCTTAAAGATGTTCCCGACGAAGTGATGTCCGAACTCGAGCGTATCAAGCAGGTGCAATAACCAACTCGTTGACCCTGATTGTTCTTATCGTTTACATTTCGTGCAGAACTCAGAAATACTGCTGCTGTGGCACAATAAAGAATCATGTCTAACGAACAAGCCTATGAAAACCGCGTGCAATCTGATCCGCTACACGGCAGGAAACTCAATGTGGGAATCATTTCACCATACTCATTCGAGACTCCTGGCGGCGTTCAGCTCCATATTCGAGATTTTTCAAATGAGCTGATGAGACGTGGGCATAAGGTTGAGGTTCTTGCTCCGGGTCGCAGAACCAAGGATATGCCGTCTTGGGTTACCACGAATGATTCATCGTTCTCGATTCCGTACAACGGGTCCGTGGCCAGGTTGAGCTATTTCGGATTTGTCGGATTTCGAACACGACGATGGGTGAAGCAAGGCCATTTCGACATTGTTCATCTTCATGAGCCTGAATGCCCGTCGTTGAGCCATAAGCCGCTGATGATGATACATCATCCTCCGTTTGTTGGCACATTCCATGGGGCATTCGATCCGTATCCGCTCGCGTTACGTTTCACGCAAGGCTATCTCCGCAAATATCTCTCGCCGCTTTCGGCAGGGATTTGCGTTTCAGACGCTGCCAAGCAGTCGGTGGTTCATTATGCTCCTCGAGACATCGAGTACGATGTCATTCCCAACGGAATCGATTGCAATTTCTTCGCCTCTGCACAGACAAATCGCGCTTGGAGGGGAACAAGCGAGAGGCCAACCATTGGTTTTCTGGGCCGAATGAATGAATCGCGAAAAGGATTCTCTATTTTTGTGCAAGCCGCCAGCCAGATTTTGCAGCAATACCCCGGTGCGCGTTTCCTTTGTGCGGGAACCGGAGAAAAAGACGCCATAAAGATACTCGACAAAGTAGACGGCAGTGGGGAGCTGGCGCGGCACTTCGAGTTTCTCGGCAGAATCAGCGATGCAGATAAGGCGCGTTTCTATAAGTCAATTGATATTTATGTCGCGCCGCAGACAGGCGGCGAAAGTTTCGGGATTGTTTTGGTTGAAGCCATGGCAGCTTCCTGCGCTGTAGTTTCCAGCGATCTTGAGGCTTTCCGTGCAGTAACGCAATCCGGGAAGGATGCCGCTTTGTTTGCCAACGGTGACGTTAAGGACTGTGCCATCAAAGTTCTCTCGTTGCTGAATGATTCAGAATATAGGGAACGTATTCGACAAGCGAGTTTTACACGCTCCAAGCAGTATGATTGGCCAACCGTGGTTGACCGTGTGCTTGAAGTTTATGCACGCGCATTGTCGTGAAACAGCTTTAAAATTAACTTGTTTAACGTATTCGTATACCTCGTAGGAGCAATATGTCAGGGCATTCAAAATGGGCGACCACCAAGAACAAGAAGGCCGCTATCGATTCAAAGCGTGGCAAGTTGTTTGCCAAGCTCATCAAGAACATCGAAATCGCGGCTCGTCTCGGCGGTGGTGATCCCGACGGTAATCCGACATTGTATGATGCCATCGTCAAGGCTAAGAAGTCTTCGATGCCGGCCGACAACATCAAGCGCGCTATCAAGCGCGGATCCGGTGAGGAAGCTGGCGGCGCCAACTATGAGAACATCACGTATGAAGGTTATGCTCCAGCAGGTGTCGGCCTGATTATCGAGTGCCTGACTGACAACCGCAACCGTGCTGCTGCTGACGTGCGTTCCACGCTTAGCAAAGGTAACGGTTCGTTGGCTACTTCCGGCTCCGTGAGTTTTAACTTTGAGCGTATGGGGCAGATTGAGGTTCCGTCTGAGGGAATCGACTATGACAAGCTTTTTGAGATTGCTGCGGAAGCGGGCGCTGAGGATGTAAAGGATGAGGATGAAGTATATGTGGTCATCACTTCTCCAGAGCAGATGATCGAGGTGCGCCAGGCGTTGCAGAAGAACAGCATCGATTACGATTCGGCTGATTTGGTCATGCTTCCCAAGAATGAGGTTGAACTCAGCCTTGAGGATGCAAAGAAGGTGTCGAAGCTCATCGACAATCTTGACGACCTCGACGATGTGCAGAACATTTACAGCAACTGGACCGCCTCCGACGAGGTGATGGAACAGCTTGCCAACGAATAGTGAGTAGTTTGCTGTGATAATTTTGGGTGTCGATCCTGGGCTTACCCGTTGCGGGGTCGGCGTAATAGAAGCCGACGCATCGCGTCGGCTTTCTTTTGTTCATGTTGATGTCGTTAGAAGCGATCCTCGGATTTCGCAGGATCTGAGACTGTTGGCGATCTACAACGGATTGACCTCCAAGATCGATCGTTTTTCGCCTGATGTTGTTTCAGTCGAACGTGTTTTCGCTCAAGAAAACCGAAGTACTGTCCTGGGTACTGCACAGGCTGCTGGCCTTGCCATGCTTGCCGCGGCGCAACGTGGCATTCCTGTTGCGCTGCATACACCCACTGAGGCCAAAATGGCGGTGACAGGTAATGGTCGTGCTGAAAAAATTCAGGTGGAACGTATGGTTGCACGTATATTAAGCCTGAGTGAGATTCCACAACCGGCTGATGCCGCCGATGCCTTGGCGCAGGCGATATGCCACGCTTTGCGCCCCTCCGGTGCACTCGAAGGTGGAGAACGCGAACAGCACCTGACGTTGGCTCAGCGTCAGTGGGCACAGGCCCAGAACCAGACAAAGAAACGTCACGGCGTCGATAGGGGCATGTAGAGTATCGAACAGATGTTCGAATCGATTGTATCGTTTTGCTCAAAGAGTTAGAGCGTCATAATCGATGAACGATATTCGATAGGTTCTTAGGAGCATATGTTTGCAGTCTAAGTTAAGTGGTGCGGGAGTGGCAATGATAGGAATGCTTAGCGGCACTGTTGACTTCGTGGGTTCTGATGCTGCGCTCATAGAGGTGAACGGGGTGGGCTTTGAGGTACGCATGCCTGCTGCGGAGATGTCCGCGTTGCATGCTGGGCAAAATGTCAAAGTGTTTACTTCTCTTGCTGTTTCACAGGATGCCATTGCTTTATACGGGTTCCTTTCACCTTCGTCGAAACGAATGTTTCTTCAATTGCAGAAAGTAAGCGGCATCGGTCCACGCGTTGCGTTGTCATTACTTTCAACATTACCGCCTGATGAGCTGGCCAGGACTGTCAGGGATGGCGATGCGGCCGCTTTGGCAAAAGCACCGGGTTTGGGTAAAAAAGGTGCGCAGAAGATTATTCTTGAACTCCGGGGTTCTATCAATATAGATGAAATCGAGCAAGGGAATACGTCGTCCAAACCTGATTACGACAATGGCATCAGGCAAGTAATCGAAGGGCTCATCTCATTAGGGTGGCGCGAGAACGATGCCGCTCATGCCGTTTCTGAGGTATGTAAAGCCAATGGCATTAACACACCTCTTGAAGATACAGAGATTCCGCATGTCCTCAAGCTTGCTTTGACTTCTCTGGACAGAGGGAGGTGAGCCATGTCTGAGCTTATACAGTCTCAACCCAATTTCGGCGCCAACGAGGAATCATTGCGTATGATTTCCTCGGAACCATTAGGAAACGAACCCGTAAGTGACGAGGAACTCCGTCCTCAGGCACTAGATGGTTTCATCGGCCAGCCGACACTCAAAGCCCAATTGCAGCTTTTTTTGGATGCAGCTCGGAAGCGTTCAGTTCCTCCGGACCATATCCTTATGGCGGGCCCTCCCGGACTGGGAAAGACAACTTTGGCGATGATTGTAGCCAACGAATTACAGGTCCCCATTCGTGTCACTTCAGGTCCTGCAATTCAGCACGCAGGTGATCTGGCATCGATTTTGAGCTCGCTTGGTGAGGGCGAAGTTCTATTCATCGACGAAATTCACCGTCTGCCGAGGCCCGCCGAAGAACTGCTATACATTGCTATGGAGGATTTCCGAGTCGATGTCATGGTCGGCAAAGGACCTGGCGCATCGTCCATTCCGCTTACGCTTCCAAGGTTCACGGTTATCGGCGCCACTACACGTGAAGGTATGCTGCCGTCGCCGTTACGTGCACGTTTTGGCTTCACGGCACATTTGGATTTCTATCCTCATGAGGAATTGGAACGGCTAATTGAGCGTAGCGCAGGTGTGCTCGGCATCAATTTGGGCAAGGGGAGCGCGCAGCAGCTTTCGCTGAGAAGCCGAGGCACACCTCGTATCGCCAACAGGTTGTTGCGCCGTGTGCGTGATTGGGCGATTGTTCATGACTTTGATGAGATTGAACCAAAGGATGTGCAGGATGCCCTGTCACTCTACCAAATTGATTCGGAAGGTCTTGACCGGCTTGATTTGGCTGTTCTGAACGCTATCGTCAAAAACTTCGACGGTGGTCCGGTAGGACTGAACAACCTGTCTGCAATGGTCGGTGAGGAGTCAGAAACGGTAGAGACGGTTTGTGAACCATATTTGGTGCGTGAAGGATTCTTGGTGCGTACTCCAAAGGGTAGGGTGGCAACCGAAAAAGCATGGCAACATCTGGGGCTTATTCCTCCTGTTGATGTCAACAAGCTATCCTAAAATTCAGTAGTTAGACATATCAAAAGCCGGCCATCGAGATGGTTCAGGCGGAGAAATCGTTCGATGGGAGTCCCAAGTGTCCGGTGGTAATTCATTTATTTTTATCGTACTTATAATGTTCATGGTAGCCATGATGTTCTGGTCATCGCGCAAATCAAAGCAACAACAGGCCAAAGTTAAGGATTTTCGTTCCTCGCTTCAACCCGGTCAATTGGTAAAAACAATCGGTGGCGTTATCGGTACTGTTGTGTCAGTAGACACCAAGTATGAAGAGATTGTCATCGATAGTGAGGGCTCGAAGCTGCGCTTCACGTTCCCTGCCATCAGCAGTTCTTATGAACGGCCGGCTTTCATTGATGATGACGAAGTGGATGAAGAAGGCAATCCTGTTGTCCAGGATGACGAGGTTTCCCAAGAGTCCGCAAAGAGCGATACCGCTTCCGATACGCAAGGCCAATCTGAAAACGAGCAGCTAAATCAGGACGATTCAGTGGACGCTACTGAAGATTCCGAAGTAAAGGAAAATAAGTAGCGATAACTTTCAACTTCGTATGGCGTTTGCGAGGTGTGTGGTGGGTTGCCACACGTCAAGCGCTCAATCATTCAATCATTATTCGGCAGTAAGGCTTGACTCATGACTCATTCGGATATCACCATTACGGACCTTGCAAAAGTCGGCGAAGAGGATGCGCAATATCTTGTTTCTCTTATTCGCACTGTTCCCGGGTTTCCCAAGAAAGATGTAATGTTCCGTGACTTCATTCCTGTTTTGGCAGATCAGAGAGGTCTGTCCATCATGATGAAGGCACTTGAACTCGCATTGCCTGTATCCGTTGATTCATTCGATTACGTTGCCGGCCTCGAAGCTCGTGGTTTCTTGATAGGTGTTCCGCTGGCCGCACAGTTGGGTAAAGGATTCTTGGCTGTGCGTAAGGCGGGAAAACTTCCTCCGGAGACGTTGAATCAAAGCTATTCGTTGGAATACGGCGAAGCGACGGTTGAAATTGAAAAGGACGCCGTTAAGCCAGGTGACAGGGTTCTGGTGGTTGATGATTTGATGGCTACGGGCGGTACAGCCAAAGCCTCTGCTGACCTTATCTCAAAAGCTGGAGGTGAAGTCGTAGGATTTAGCTTTGTGATGGAGCTCATTGGTCTCTCCGGACGTAGCGATTTCGAGGATTCACCCATAAGCTCTCTGGTTACCATGCCTGCCTGACCTACGGTAGGTATCGGTTCTTGGATGAGGAAGAAGCGGATCAAGAAGTAAGAGGGTTATATGGATCTCTATGAATATCAGGCACGAAAGCTTCTGGAGGAACAGGGCATTGATATTCCCCGGGGAATATTCGCTCAAAACTCTCATGAGGTCGCAATTGCGGCTGATACGATTGGTTATCCCTGTGTGATTAAGGCACAGGTGCGCACTGGACATCGTGGACAGGCTGGCGGAGTCAAACTTACTAAAGACCAAGATGAGGCCATTCTTTCTTCTGAACAAATTCTCCCGATGACCATAAGCGGTCACAAAGTAAGTGGTGTGCTGGTTGCTGAGGCAAAGAATGTGTTGCATGAATATTATGTATCCATTTCTTTGGACCGTTCATCAAGAGACTACGATGTGCTTGCCACGGCGAATGGGGGTACAGAGGTAGAACTGATTGCAAAGGAGTGCCCGGAATCGGTTAAGCGTCTGCATATCAGCGCTCTTGAGGATTTTGATATTGAAGCTGCCCGTAAAATGGCGGAGTCGATAGGCTTTTATCATGCTGATCTCGATCAGGCCGCAGATGTATTGTTGAAGATGTGGCAGTGTTTCAAGCAAAACGATGCAACGTTGGTTGAAATTAACCCCTTAGCTAAGATCGGCAATCCTGATGATGAGTCAACGAAGCGACTTTGCGCATTGGATGCCAAGATTTCTCTAGATGACAACGCTGCATTCAGACATGATGATTGGGCACGTTTCGCGGATACAACTCACACGGATCTTTTTGAAGAGCGTGCCAAGCAGCATGGACTTCATTATGTTCATCTCAAAGGCGAAGTAGGTGTGATCGGTAACGGTGCAGGACTCGTCATGAGCTCTCTCGATGCGGTTTCTGCTGCAGGAGAGGAACAGGGCACCGGCGTCAAACCAGCCAATTTCCTCGACATTGGAGGCGGTGCATCCACTGAAGTCATGAGTAACAGCCTTTCAATAGTGCTATCAGATCCGCAGGTGGAATCCGTGTTCGTCAATGTCTATGGCGGTATCACTGCCTGTGATGAGGTAGCAAAAGGTATTCTTTCTGCGCTTGATAAACTGAACGCATCGAAGTCGATTGTTGTCAGATTTGACGGCAATGCTGCACAGGAGGGCCATAAGATTCTTCATGAAGCCGGTAATCCCAATATTCATGTGTGCGTCACCATGGAACAAGCTGCGCAAGAGGCAGCAAGACTCGCAAAGCCCGGTAAGGAGGCGGTCAGATGACACTGTTTATCGAAGACAACGCCCCGGTTATGGTTCAAGGCATCACCGGGCATCAAGGAATGAATCACACAGAACGCATGTTGAATGCGGGAACCAACATCGTTGGGGGGGTTAACCCGAAAAAAGCCGGAAGAAACGTCAGTTTCAAACTGGAGAAATCAAATCAGCAAATCGACGTCCCCGTGTATGCCACGTGTAAAGAAGCAAAAAAAGCCACAGGTGCGAAGGTCAGCGTGATTTTTGTACCACCACGGTTTGCTAAAAGTGCCATGCTTGAAGCTATTGATGCCGATATTGATTTGATTGTGGTGATTACCGAAGGCATTCCTGTTGCAGACACCGCTTACTGTGTCGAGCTGGCATTGAAGAAGGGTGTTCGAATTGTAGGTCCCAATTGCCCTGGGTTGCTCAAACTACCGAAGCAAGGTGACGATTCCTCCGCAGGTGTCAATTTGGGTATCATTCCTGACGGCATTGTTTCTTCCGGACCTTTGGGCTTGGTGTCGAAATCCGGAACTCTTACCTATCAGTTGATGGGTGAACTTTCGCAAATCGGCTTTACTGCGTGCATTGGTGTCGGCGGTGACCCAATCGTTGGCACGACATTGGTAGAGGCGCTTGAGCAATTTGAAGCCGATGACGATACTAAAGCGGTCATGATGATTGGTGAAATTGGGGGACAAGCTGAACAGGATGCCGCTAAATGGGCCAACGAGCACATGACTAAGCCGGTTGTGGCCTACATCGCAGGTTTCACCGCTCCGGAAGGAAAACAGATGGGTCACGCGGGAGCCATTGTTTCAGGTGGCAGCGGTACGGCCCAAGGCAAGAAAGAGGCATTGGAAGCTGCAGGTATTCCGGTAGGAAAAAGCCCTGCACAGGCAGCACAATTGCTTATTGAAATCATGAATGGTGGAAATGCTCAGCAATGAATAAAAGTGAGCGTCCTTGGATGAAAGGCATGATCATAGCTCTTGGCGGAGCCGTGATATTTACTGTCGTATTAGGCCTATTGGTATCGCTCACCTTGCTGGTGGTTTCAATGGAGGAAGGCGGAGAAACGCTTTCCCGTTTTTCGTTACCATTGACGCTTGCCCTCATGTTACTTACTCAAGGTGCAGGCTTTCACGCAGGTTCCATTACACTCTCGATCATTCCGTTGCTGCTTACGGTCTTGCTTGTTTGGTTGCTTGCATCACTGACACGCAGGTTGTCACGTAGTCCGAAATCCTATCTGTCTGGCCTGTTTGTCTGGTTGGTGGTCAACTGGCTTTTTACTCAGAACATCGTGGTAGTGCTTGAAGATTCGTTATGGACCGTACTGGCCAAGGCTGGAGCGGTGTTTACCATAGCATTCTTATTGGGTTCGTTGCCTCAAGCACGGCTTATATCACGAGCGGGGGAATGGGTGAATAACAACCTTCCGCCGAAGTTGATTAGTAGCTTGAAGTTGGGCCTGAGTAACGCCGTTATTTTGATTCTGGGTTATATCGTCGCCGGGCTGGTAACCGTTCTGGTCTGGATCATCGCTAACCAAAGTGCAGCGGTGCGCCTTTTCCATATGACCAATATGGGAATGGGGTCAAGAATTATAACAACGATATGTACGTTGGCATGGTTGCCAAACCTCTGCTTGTGGGCGCTTTCTTGGTTGTTTGGTGGCACGTTCGTTGTTGGTGATTTAGCAAGTTTCTCGCTATGGAGCGACCATGCGGCAGATCTTCCTGCAGTACCGGTGTTCGCAATATTTCCTCAAGCTTTGAGTAATGACACACTTCGTCTTTGTCTTGTAGCCATTCCAATGATTTCCGGATTGCTCTTGGCGATTATTGAGTTGTTTCTCCCGAAATGTTTTGCGATTAGCGCCGGAAAACCGGACGAACCGTTCAACCCTGGTAAGATTATTGGTCAGTTCATCTATCCTTTACTGTCCTTCTTCTTGACCAGCGCACTGATGGCTCTTGTGGTAAATATACTTTTTGTTCTCTCATCAGGCTCGCTTGGACAGCATAGACTGGCTCATGTTGGAGTTGATCCGATTGCCTCATCGCGTGTGGTCTGCCTTTCTAGCTCAGTGGGGTTTTTGGGCGGTTGGTTCGCAGCAATCGTGCTTATTGCACTGGTGTTTGGCGTGCGCATTACATTCAATCATCTTCATACATACAATGCCGCAATAGAAGAGCTGAAAACAGATAGCGACAGCACGGAAAAATCTTCTGATCCGGCTACGTTGCCAACTATCGCAGCTCCAGTTGACTCCGAGAACAAAGTCGATATAGATTTAGACTCAAACCAAAAATAAAACGAATATATCGGCATCATGCAAGGAGCTGCATCATGAAAGATACAACCCGTCCTATTCGGAGAGCATTGGTGTCGGTATACGACAAAAGTGGAATAAATGAACTGGCTGAGGCATTTATCTCAGCTGGTACTACCGTGGTCTCCACTGGTTCTACAGCTAAACGACTGTCTGAACTAGGCGTCAATGTCACCGAAGTCGAGGAAATCACAGGTTTCCCTGAATCCTTGAACGGGCGCGTGAAAACTCTGGATCCTCACATTCACGCAGGCATTTTGGCTGATATGAATGATGAGGAGCAGGCACGTCAGTTGAAATCGTTGGATATCGAGCCTTTCGATCTTGTAGTTGGCAATCTCTACCCTTTCGCAGATACGGTTCGATCTGGTGCCTCCGAAGCTGAGATGATTGAAAAAATCGATATTGGTGGACCTTCGATGATTCGTGGGGCTGCCAAAAACAGCGCATGCGTAACAGTCATCAGTGATCCGTCGCAATACAGCCTAGTGGCAGAAAGAGTGGTCAGTGGCACTGGTTTCTCTTTAGAAGAACGTCGTTGGTTGGCCGCCAAAGCTTTCGCCGCTACTGCTGCATATGATGCAAGAATCGCTGAATGGACAAACACTTATTGGTTTGAACCAATAAGTCTCAGTAAAAGCCGATATACGGTCAATGCCAACTTGTCCATAGCGAATGACGGTGTTTTTGTGACTTGCGGCAACCTATCTGACGCAAAAGATCACATATCTACGCCGAACGGCACCAACAGACCAGCAGTAGATGTCGGCATACCTACTGCACACGGTGACATGTCAACAGATATTAATGTTTCCATAGCAGATTCTCACAACGGTAAACAAAGACCTGATGTTCAATTCCCGCCTTGCCTGACCAGCTCATGGGATTTTGCACAACAACTGAGTTACGGTGAGAATCCTCATCAGCGGGCTGCTCTATATACGAATCCACTGAATCAGGAAGGTTTGGCGCATGCAGAGCAGCTAGGCGGCAAGCCCATGAGTTACAACAACTATGTGGATGCCGATTCGGCGTGGCGTGCTGTTTGGGATTTTGCGCCAGAGATCGCTGTTGCTATATGCAAACATAACAACCCATGCGGCCTTGCCATCGGCAAGACAGTCGCCGAAGCTCATCTTAAAGCACATGCCTGTGATCCAATGAGTGCCTACGGCGGTGTTATCGCGGCCAATTCAACTATCACTTTGGAAATGGCTGAAAATATTAGTCCCATTTTTACTGAGGTTATCGTGGCTCCCGACTATAAACCAGCGGCACTTCAATTGTTGAAAACATGTAAGAAAAACCTGCGAATTCTGAAGGTGTCGCATATGCCTCAAGGCGATTTGCAGTTGCGGCAAATTGAAGGTGGTGTTCTCATGCAGTCTCTTGACAAGATTGATGCCCCAGGGGATGGTCCGTTAAATTGGAAACTGGTTTCTGGCAAAGCGGTCGATGCAAGTATGCTTAATGATTTGGCTTTTGCATGGAAAGCCATTCGTTGTGTCAAGTCGAATGCAGTGCTGTTGGCTCACGACCGGGCTACCGTTGGAATTGGAATGGGACAGGTCAACCGCGTTGATACGTGTCATTTAGCTGTCCAACGAGCTAATACGTTAGCTGACGGTATCAACCGCAGTGAAGGTTCCGTTGCAGCATCGGATGCCTTCTTTCCATTTGCAGATGGAGTGGAAGTCCTTATTGATGCTGGAGTGAAAGCCATCGTGCAGCCCGGCGGATCGATTCGGGATGACGAAGTGATTGAAGCGGCACGGCGACGTGACGTTACGATGTACCTGACTGGTACCAGACATTTTATGCACTGATTCTGACAATATTCATAACCAGACCGTGCAGTATTTGGTAACGTGGAGCTGATTGGAGCGGCACTAGACGTAAGATTCCCTTACGCTGGATGCAACTTTTGTGGTGATCCATTCATCGGTTTAATCATAAAACAAAACGCATCGAATTGATTGAAATACGGCAGTCCAGCTAGACTGACTGTTTATCAACATTAACGATCGAAGCAACAAGGAGCGATGATGAACAACAAGCGCCCTTACGTTTCAGAATCACATGAAGGCAAGCCTATTTTTGAATGGATTGTATTGTTTGCCGTTCTGGGCGGTGCCGTGCTTGCAGGCTTAGGGCATACAATGGCCGCCACAGCGATATTCGCTGCGACGGCCATTGTAACTGGTTTGATTCGTTTGTTGCTTAAGGATCGAAGCCCTTGGAAAATCCGCTCGGTTGGTTTTGATACCTTTATCGGTGTCGGCCTCGGAATCGGATTACTTGTCGTTTATTTCAGCATTCAAATTCTCATTTGAGCGGGTCGATAGCTAATCAAATTTTTTCCGTTGCGGAGTCATTTTCAACATCAGCATCAGTATCGGCGAAGTTTGCATCTCCCGACGGATTCGTTTCAGAAAGGTTCGTCGGATCAGCGAAGTCTTCCTCCTTGATTTCAGCGTTCTCTTCAACTTCCACGACCTCAACCGGAGTTTTCTGCCCAAAGTTTTTGCATGTAATAACGATGATGCTCACAATTGCTGCAGTGAGAATCGGGCAAATCCAGAAGATGAACAGCTGATGTAGCGGATTAACCGTGAGCTTGATATTTTGTGCAGCAATGGCGATACCGGTGGAACGCGCCGGGTTAAGGGATGAACCAGTAATCGGATAAGTCAAAATCACACCAACGGTGTAAGCAATGCCCATGGAGGCGGCCGACTGAACGCTGGATACGTCATCTCGATTCATGAGGTAAACAGCCGTAGCAATAATGATAATGGCCGCAGCAATCTCGACGATAACTGCAGGCAACACACCAAAACTTAAGCCCGCTGATTGCAGCTGCGTTGCAGAAACAGAACCTTCATCAAATCCGTTCACAGCAGCGGAGAGCCACATCTTTGCAGTGGCGGTCTGCGATGTAGGCAGAATGAACCGGACAAGTGATCCGGCTGCGATTGCCCCACAAAGCTGCATGATAATGTAGAAAATCCCGTTTAAGACTGTGGTTCTACCGGTTAATATAGCTACCAAAGTCACTGCTGGATTGAACTGCCCGCCGGAGAACTGTCCAAAGACAGCAATCATCGCGGCGTAGACCAAGCCGGTGGCTATAGCAATCAGCAGTACGCTTGCGCCATACATCGACGGGCTCAACGAGGATACGAGATAAATTGTGAGAAAAATCAGGAAGCTTCCGATAAGTTCGCTTCCAATCGCTGCCAATGTTTTCGTTTTGCTTGTTTCTTCTACAGGTTGTACTTCTAGTTGTGACATCACTTTTCCTTCAGGTATAGTACGTTACGATTCAACATGATAGCAACGGGGCGGTAAGTACTGTATACTTGACATGCACCTTGCCTGTAGAGGACATGCCCTGCAGGATTTTGCATATATAAGAAGGAAAGCGGTAGGGCAAGCTTTTAGCTTTTCCTGCATGGCCACGTTGGGAGAACGATGCCACACGCATATTCGCGCGCCGAAAAAGCGCATCAAGACAGTTATGACGAAGGAACACGTCTTCAAAAATTGCTGGCGCAAGCCGGTTTTGGCTCACGACGCAAATGTGAGCAAATTATTACCGAAGGTCGAGTGGAAGTCGACGGAGAGCTGGTTACCGAGCTTGGCACCAGGGTCGACCCGAACAGTCAGCAGATACGTGTTGACGGATCTCGAATCAAGCTTGACAACCGCTTGGTCACCTTGGCGTTAAACAAGCCCAAAAAGGTGCTCTCGACCATGGATGACCCGAAAGGGCGCTACACACTCAGCGATATAATCGGTGACAAGTACGAGCATATTTTCCATATGGGCCGTTTGGACTATGAAACCGAAGGTCTGATTCTGATGACCAACGACGGAGAGCTCAGCCAGCATGTTATGCATCCGCGTTACCAGGTCCAAAAAACGTACATTGCCACGTTGGACGGCCGCATTGGTGGCAATATCTGCCGTCGCCTCATTACTCAAGGTGTCAATCTTGACGATGGACTTATTCGCCTCGATCATTGCGCAATTATCGATTCCTCGCGTGACTCGACCATCGTTAAGGTGGTGCTTCACTCCGGCAAGAACCGTATCGTCCGCCGTATTTTTGGTGCGATCGGCTTCCCGGTGCGCAGACTTGTACGTACGCAGATCGGCCCCATCAAGCTGGGTGATTTGAAATCCGGGTCGTACCGTGTACTTTCGCAGACCGAAGTTCGTTCGCTTTCCAAGGAGGTCGGACTGTGATACGAGTAGCCATTGATGGTCCTGCCGGAGTCGGTAAATCCTCTACTTCTAAGGCATTAGCCAAATATTTTGGTTATGCCTACCTCGATACCGGAGCCATGTATCGTGCTGCCGCATGGATGTGCATGCATAACGGCGTCAATCTTGATGCAGAGAGTCTTGACGAGCAAGAAATCACCGAGATGGTGGGTGAGTGGTTTACCGGCGATCATTTCGACATGGGGGTAGATCCTGAGCACCCCGAAGTCTTGGTCGACGGTGAAGACATCAGTTCGTTGATTAGGGACACATCGGTTTCTTCACACGTTTCGAAGGTGTCCAACATCCTTCCGGTTCGGCATGTGATGATTGCGGCTCAACGTGCATACATCAATCGTGAAGCTGCCCAGGATTCCTTCTCCAAGGGTGCGGGAATCGTTGTTGAAGGTCGAGATATCACTACTGTCGTTGCTCCAGACGCGGAAGTTCGTGTCTTGTTGACCGCACGTCCGGAAGTTCGTCAGGCGCGCAGGTCGGGGCAAGCGACGCAAACCGCCGGTATGGGTCCCGAGAACGTCGTCGCTCGAGACAAGGCGGACTCCAAAGCAACCAGTTTCGTCGAGGCCGCACCAGGTGTGACTGCTGTTGACAATTCGGACCTGAACTTCGAACAAACGCTTGACAAGTTGATTGAGCTTGTCGACATGGCCGTCGAGGAACAGGCATACAAACAATACGCGGCCAACCTCGATGACTATGAGCTCGACGACGAAGACCAAGCATTGCTTGGTGGCGAAACACTTGACAAGAACCATGCCTATAGCCAAAAACCGGTAGGAGTACTTGCCGTCGTCGGTCGACCGAATGTTGGCAAATCAACGCTGGTCAATCGTATTCTCGGCCGTCGTGCAGCTGTGGTCGAAGATACCCCCGGTGTTACTCGCGATCGTGTCAGCTACGACGCCGAATGGACTGGCACCGATTTCAAGTTGATCGATACTGGCGGCTGGGAAGCTGATGTCGAAGGCATTGAATCGGCCATAGCCTCGCAGGCACAGATAGCGGTAGGGCTTTCGGATGCGGTTGTTCTGGTTGTTGACGGTCAGGTCGGCATCACTTCGACTGATGAACGTATCGTCAAAATGCTGCGTGAAAGTGGCAAACCGGTGATACTCGCCGTGAACAAAATCGACGATACAAACAGTGAATACTTGGCTGCCGATTTCTGGAAACTCGGGCTAGGGGAGCCATACGGCATTTCGGCCATGCACGGTCGAGGTGTTGGCGATTTGCTCGATGTCGTTTTGGACACCTTGTCGAAAGCCAAGAAGACTTCCGGCTTTCTTACCCCAACGGGTCTGCGGCGTGTTGCTCTCATCGGCAAGCCGAATGTAGGCAAGTCCTCACTGCTCAATGAGCTGGCACATGAGCAGCGCAGCGTTGTCAATGATCTCGCCGGAACCACACGCGATCCTGTAGATGAAGTCATCACCATCGGTGACGAGGACTGGTTATTCATCGACACTGCCGGCATCAAGCGCAGATTGCACAAGCTGTCAGGGGCTGAATACTATTCCTCGCTTCGCACACAAGCAGCAATCGAACGTTCCGAACTTGCTTTGGTCCTCTTTGATGCTTCGCAACCGATTTCCGACCAAGATCTCAAAGTGATGAGCCAGGCCGTGGATGCCGGGCGTGCCATCGTTCTGGTGTTCAACAAATGGGATCTGATGGACGACTTCGACCGGCAGCGCCTCGAACGTTTGTGGAAAACCGAGTTCGAACGCGTTACATGGGCACAGCGTGTCAACCTTTCTGCTAAGACCGGTTGGCACACCAACCGCTTGTTGAGCGCCATGAGCACGGCACTGGAGTCTTGGGATCAGCGTGTGCCGACAGGCAAACTCAACTCGTTCCTCGGCCGCATTCAGGCTGCACATCCGCACCCGCTGCGTGGCGGGAAACAGCCTCGTATTCTCTTCGCGACACAGGCCTCGACCAGACCTCCGCGATTCGTGATCTTCGCCAGCGGATTCCTTGAGCATGGCTACCGCCGGTACATCGAGCATCAGCTTCGTGAGGAGTTCGGTTTCGAAGGCACGCCCATTCAAATTTCGGTGCACATCCGTGAACGCAAGGCAAAGAGGAAGTAGGGCGTATCGGCCGATATCACTGGTTACGTAACCATGTATCAACAGTTAGTCCGTTGTTGTTTTAACGAAGGGATTGTGGTATTTGACGCAACCCTGATGTAACCCGCGCCACGCCGAATGGCCAGTTTCTTAAAGGTGTGCTAGACTTTCTGACTGGTGCTTTTGCACAGTTCGGGTCGTAGCGCAGTTTGGTAGCGCACTTGACTGGGGGTCAAGGGGTCGCGGGTTCAAATCCCGCCGACCCGACGGGATGAGCTTGAATCCGATGTTTCGAAACAGTGGATTCAAGCTTTTTTGATTCCAGACACGATTAGACACGATGACTGCAGGCCTCCGTCGTTTTTGGCACTAATGACAGGTACCTTCCGGATACCGGGATGCATGCTTTCCCTGACGGCTATGTAGTTTCGAATACCTTATTTCCCAACGAATTCAAGATACTGGACTGCTGATGATAGTCCCGAGCTTGACAGTTTTGCTGTCGCGCCGTGGATTCACGGCGATGGACGCGCCAGCGCGGGACACCGGATTCAATATTTCGATTTTGTGGACGATGGTGACGGTTGCGATGGTGAAGAAAATATAAAGGTCGTGTCCGAATCATTCCAATACACGATTCAGACACGATTTTTCGTTATTGTTCTCTCCACGCCGACGGTTCGGTCAATCCGTCTTCCTCGTGACGGCCGGTCCGCCCTGCGCTCCACCAGCAGGTCTGGGGACGACGAGCGCGACAAAAGCATGACTGGCAGCGATATGGGAGACGAGTAGGTCGCCTTTGATGACAGAGATCTTAGTGATCATTTCCTCCGCTCCGGAGTCGTTGTCCATATCGACTCGGATGTCTTTCCTGCCGCTGCATTTGACGGCATCTTGCACGCGACTGCCGTGCCAGTTGGTCCATGCCTTGGTCTCGAAAAGGGCGTTGGTCTGGGTGACGATGTCGACGCCTCGCTTGTGGACCTGGGGGAACGACTCGTAGCAGGACCTCTACGACTTGCCGACGAACGCGAACACGACCACCAACAAGACGGCCAGCGCAGCGAGGCACAGCTTAGCTTATTTGATGTTGATTTTCGCATCAGCCGATTTTCTGTTGCAGGAGTTTAGTGAACTCGTCGAGCTTTTGTTTCTGATCGTCATATGACGTGTGCTTTCAAGGAAGTCGCCTCCTGGCGAACCGGTGGTTATCTGCATGCCGTGCTCTCGGATGAACTGCAGGCCGCGCTGTGGGTCGCCCTCGCCTTCGAGGTCTAGTTGCCGCAGAACTCGCGTGCTCGGGCGGCTTCGCTTATGCCTTTGCACCCCTAGTGGTCCTGTTCGACTTTCATGGGATCTTCGCCGGGGTTGTTCCTGACTCGATCGGTAAATTGATGGCGTCCATGTCGACGTGCCAGTCCGGCTGGCCGATGCCGTCTCGTTGCTCCTGATCCACCCATGACACGAAATGATAGCAGCAATCACAACATACCCAGTATGGACATGTGTCACATCAAGTCAGACAACAGGTATAGAAGAACCGGAAACCCGTACCGGACGTGCAGTTTCCGCTTGCAGGGAAACGTCTGTCAGAAGGATTGGGAACCGTAACCCGGCAGTGGTCCGGTTTTTGATAGGAATGAACTCAAAAAAGGAATACGACTAAAGACTTTTCTTTGATATGAATGGTCGTACTCCTCGTAGCAGGTAGATGCAGGTGTTGGTGGGGAGGCGTTCGAGTTCGTTGCGGTCGAGGAGGGCGCGCTGGTTCTTGCGTATGGAGGTGCAGTGGCTACCGTTGATGCCTTTGCTTTCGCTGGTCTCGATGATGTCCACCGCTGGCAATGTCATAGGGGTTGCCTTGTCCATCGGTGCCGCTCTTGTCGTGATGGGACGCGTTGACTTTCCTTGCAGGAAGAAGTCGAGTGGATTTGACGACCGACAAGTCGGGTAGATGAACCGAGTTGGTGTATGCCGTGGTCTTGCGTTAAATAGCCCGGTCTTTGCGTGAACGGTCAAACGAAATGGGTGAAACTCAATTGATAACGCTGTTATCTTCTGTGGTAAGATAACAGCGTTATCTTCATTTTAGGGGGGGGATATGGCGCATTCAGGGAGTGATTCGGAACGGCGCTTGTTGACGGAGACAGTCAAGGCCATCGAGCGCCACGGGTACACGAATATTTCCCTGCGCGACATCGCCTCGTCTGCTGGGCTGACCACAGGCTCCCTGTATCGTCATTTCCCCGACAAGGAGGATTTGTTGGTCCGGGCGGGCTACGTGGTCTCGGAGGATCTTGCCCGACGCGTGATTCCGGAGGACGGAGGTTGCACGGATGCGTTCGACGCTCTTCTGCATGTCGGTGTGGAGCTGCTCTCGTTGGCACGGACAAACCCGAATCTAGTCGATTTCTTCTTCTATGGGCCGTTGTACGCCAATGCGGCAAAAAGTGGATATGGCGGCACACCACCGGTGTTCCTCTCCCGGTTGCGTGCGATCGTCGAACAATCCAGCAGCCAGTACGTGAACGCCCGCGACCCGGACCTTCTGCTCATCCAAGTCTGGTCGTTTATACAAGGCTACAGCCTGCTGGTACGTCATGGAACCGTCGCATACGACGAGCAATCACTCAGGATTACGCTGCAGGATTTTCTGGGTGCCCGACGTCATTGAATCCGTTTCGGATTATGATTTTCGCCACCCTCTTCGAATACGAACGCCATCTACGAACAATAAACTGGAAGGAACGCATATGGGTAACTATGGCGTCGTGTACTGCCATCCCTACGAGAAGAGCTTCAACCACGCCATTCTTGGCCGAGTCCTCGAGGCGTTGGAAAACCAAGGACATTCGACGCGGCTCATCGACCTTTACGCCGAAGGATTCAACCCTGTCTATGACAAGGAGGAACTACGACTCTTCCATACTGGAGGAACCCATGACCCCCTGACCGAGAAATACCTCGACATGGTTCGCTCAGCCGACAGCATCGTGTTCGTCACGCCGATCTGGTGGAACAGCGTACCAGGAATGCTTAAAGGCTTCATCGACAAGGTCATGAAAGAGGGCGAGGGGTTGAGCCACACCGTCACCTCCACCGGAATCCACGGTGAGCTGGGCAACATACGCCACACCTACGTGTTCACGACCTCCACCTCGCCGACTATCTGGCTGAGGCTTATGGCCGGTAACGGCGTGAAACGGGTGTTCATCGACAGCACTCTCAAACAGCTCGGGATGAAGGGGCGCAGGTGGGTCAATTTCGGCGGCATCACCGGTTCTACACCTAAGCGCCGTCACAGGTACCTAGACAAGGTCTCCAAGATCCGATTCAAATAAATATTGGAATGGGCGGCAGGCAAAGGAGATTCGCTTTTTCCTCTTTGAGTAATCTACCCAATGCAGATCGAAGGTCTCGGCGCATCCCTGCGCTGGGTGTAAACTCTCTGCCGATTGGCCAGGTTTCACACGTCTTGAGCTCTTGTGATATCTTCTTCAGGATCGGTTTTCTAGTGTTTTTTGTGCTGGCACGAAACACCGGTTTTCTGCCTGCTTAAGCAAGCTTTCGGAAAAACGAGTAAGATTAGCCAACTATGTAGGTTTCAGCCTCGTCAGAGGCCAGCAGCCGAAGCAATAGAAATTGGGTAGGAAAGAGGTGCGGCGTGGAAGACGCATTTGAGGCATCGGCGCAAAAAATGCGCGAACAAGGGATGAGCGATGTTTCCATCGCACAATTCAAAAGACTGTACACTCAATGGCAGCATGACGATGCCAGTAGCTGGATTCGTGAGGACGATGTTGAGCCATTGCAGGATGTGCCGAGCTTCCATGACGTTTACAAAACCATCGATCACGATCAGGCGGTGCATGCATTCGCCAAAACGGCGTTTCTGAAACTCAACGGTGGCCTTGGCACATCCATGGGCCTTGACACCGCAAAATCGTTGCTTCCGGTGCGTCGCCACAAGGCGCGTAGGATGCGCTTTATCGATATCATCATCGGACAGGTAATGACCGCACGCGAGCGCCTTAACGTTCCATTGCCGCTCACCCTGATGAATTCTTTTCGTACTTCTCAAGACACCATGAAGGTGATCAAGCACACGAAGAATTTCCGTCAGGACGATATTCCTCTGGAAATCGTGCAACACCAGGAACCTAAAATTGACCTCAGTACGGGTAAACCCGTTGAATTCCCGAGTGACCCGACGCTTGAATGGTGCCCTCCGGGACACGGCGACCTGTTTTCCACCATTTGGGAATCAGGGCTCTTGGATGCTCTTCAAGACAACGGTTTTGAGTACTTGTTCATTTCAAACTCCGACAACCTTGGCGCTCGTCCGTCCCGTACTTTGGCGCAATATTTCGAAGATACCGGCGCGCCGTTTATGGTTGAGGTAGCCAATCGAACAGAAGCAGATCGAAAAGGTGGACATTTCGTACGTGATAAAAAGACCGGTCGTCTTGTCCTCAGGGAAATGACGCAGGTTCACGAAAACGATCAGGACGCAGCCCAAGACATCAGCCGCCATCCTTATTTCAACACGAACAGTATTTGGGTACGGGTTGACGCGTTGAAAGACATGCTTGCACGATACGACGGTGTGTTGCCGCTGCCGGTCATTCAGAATTACAAAACCGTTGATCCCACGGATCCGGATTCAACCAAGGTCATTCAGCTGGAGACAGCTATGGGTGCGGCGATTGGACATTTCGATGGAGCGATCTGTGTGCAGGTCGACCGTATGCGCTTCCTACCAGTGAAAACAACGGACGACCTTTTCATCATGCGCTCTGACAGGTTCCACCTGACCGACAGCTACGAGATGGAGGACGGTAACTATCTGTTCCCGGACGTCCGACTGGATCCGCGTTATTACCACAATATGGAAGACTTCAATGAGCGTTTCCCATATTCCATCCCTTCCTTGGCGGCTGCTAATTCCGTTACTATCCGCGGTGATTGGACTTTTGGACACAATGTCGTCTTCTATGGTGACGCAGTGCTTGAAGACGAGGGTAAACCAAGCTACGTGCCTAACGGGGAATTTGTTGGCCCGCAGGGAATAGAGCCAGATGACTGGATGTGGTAGGACGAACCCAAAAGATATCTTGAAGGGAGACGGCTAAAAGCTTCATTCTCAACCTTGATTTGACGTAATCGAGCAAGTTGTTGAGGTTGAGAATGATCTCAAACTGCCGTAAAGACCAAAAAATCGTGAGAAAAAACATTAAATTTGTGAAAATTCGCAATTCCGCGGAAAAGCATCTAATATAGACAGTGGTGTGCGTAATAAGACGCGCGCTTGTATGTGAACATTAACGATACGTGAGGACCAATGGCAGAAGGAAGCAACGGGAGGCGTCGTTTCTCCGACAAATGGGGTAAACATGAGTTGGATGTGCTCGCCGTTTTATCATCTGCGTTCCCTCAATGGCTGACTTCCCGTCAGATAGCTCAGCGAGTCAAGGCATATGCCGATTCGTATGGCGAACTGGCCGACCAGGCTGCTAAAGCAGCGTTCGCGAAGCAGTTCCAGCGAGATCGCGCCAAACTTGCAGCAATGGGTATTGCGATCGAGTCACGCCAACCCGAATATTCCTCTAAGTCCGAAGGTCAGGATTTTGCATCATACCGCCTGCAGTTGGGTGATGAGCCCAGAGTGCGCCTGCGTTTTAAGCAGGAGGACTTGCCTGTCTTGGCCGCAGCGAATTATTTGGCGCGTTCCATGTCCGTTTCCTCTTCTTCGTTGAAGCAGGACGATCAACATGCTTCTCGTACCGCCCCGCGTGTGCCGCAGACCCCAACTCCCGGGCTCGGACTTGATTCCATTGCTCCGGGGCTTGGAACACAGCCGATTCCGGATAATCTGATGAAGGTTGTTGATCAGCGTCGTTTCGCAGCCACGATTGATGTTGACGGTGGACACATGAATGTGGCCTACACGGATTCAGACGATTTGGCCATGTTCATGCTCGAACATCCCGGTTCTTCTGTCGTTTCCCCCCAGGAAGCAGTTGACGCTTGGAATCGTCGTCTAGAGGCCGCCTCCAAATTTACGCTAGCCGATGCAAGCCTGGGCGATGCCCGCGAAAGTATTGTCACTCCTGCGATTAGTAAGCAAACGGTCAACGGAGACGTAAATCAAGAAGCTTCCAAGTCGCACTCGAAGCGCAGCTCGTCATTCCAGACCGGAAGTGAAGTTGATCGCAGACTGCGGCTTATGCTTTTCCTTTCCGCACATCTTGGTGAAGAATATTCGCTTGAGGAACTGGCGCAGCGTTTTATCGGCGAACCGAAAAACGATGATGAACGCAAGAAGGGCGTGGCAGTAATCCGCAAGGACATCAATACGTTGACCACTGTTTCAGATGACGGTGAAATGGCAGGCAGTCAGTTTTTCGACATTGATTGGTCATTGCTGGATGCCGACGGCATCGTCTCGGCCACCAATTCGCTGGGCCTTGAACGCTTGGCCGGTATCTCGCAGCAGTATCTGAGCATGTTGACCGCTTCTGTCAGTTATCTAGCTCACTCGTCGTTGTTGCCGGCTAAACAGCGCGAGCAGGCCGAATCCCTGTACTTCAAGCTGCGACAGCACGTCAAGCCGGGAGAAACACCTTGGTTGAGTCTGACAGGATATGAGGTAGAGCCTCGCAGTTTCGACGTGGTTAAGAGGGCCATCTCAACTGATTCGCTGTTGGATATGGAATACACGGATGGCACTGGACGGACCCGTCGTAAGCTTGTGGCGCCTTCCAAAATCTTTGTTGATGAAGGCGTGTATTATGTAGCTGTTTGGACAGATGTATCCAAGGCCGCTCCGAAAGAAAAGAAAGAGTTCGTCTCCAAGGATACGACGATCAATAAGGCTAATGGTTTGCCTCGTATATGGCAGGTTCTTCGCCTTTCACGCATCGAAAAGGCGGAACTGGTCAAGCCTCTTGTTCAACTCGATATCCCGGACGTTCCAGTTTCTGAGTTGCGTAAGTGGAGTTTCGACAACGGCACCCCAACGGTGTTTATCACAGACAAGCGCGATCTCCCATTTGTTAAGACCTTGTCTGGCGCAACCGTTGAACCGTACGGTGATGGCGAGAAGGTGCACCTCATGGTTTCCTCAGATTCGTGGTTTGTGGCGTTCGCGATTTCCCACGCACGACATATCACAGCTGTTGCACCAGAACCTTTGTTGACGATGGTTTTGGCTCGTGCCCATCGTGAACTGAGTCTAGAAAACAATGAAGAGCAGGAGTGAGTCAGCCATCGAAAGATGACAGACCGAAACTGAATATAGCTGTACGAATTAACGACGGCCGGGAGGGATGAGATGCATTGGTGGGGTTGGATCATACTGGCAGTCCTAATGCTTTTGAGCCTTATTGCCGGTTTGGTATATGCAGGTATTCATGCCATTCGTGCTACTCGTGTCGTGGCTGCAGCCGGTGAAAAGGTCCAGAGCTATCTTTCGGCCATGTCGGAACCGTTGGAAGATGAAAGCGGGGTTGAGCCGCCGCTGTTTACCCAGCCACTTTCAACTGCCGCACATCGCTACAGTCTTGCACAGACCGTTGTTGAAGAACGACGGATTTCCAGGCACAATAGGCACGCTAAGCGCTGGAGTAACTGGAAAAAGCGTAACCTCACACAAACACCGTTCAATCAAGACACAAAGACGACTGTCACTCATTCAGCAAAACAGGATGACGACGGATCAATCTCATTAAATCAACAATTGCTATTGCCAGCTGCAACAACAACTATAAATCATAAGGCCGCAACAGAAACGTTGTAGCCTAAACAGTTTTGCTGGTTGAACTTGTAATAGGTTTTGCCGGCTTTACATGAATCGACAGTTCCTAGTTATGAGTCACCCACATCATCACAAGCGCTATAAGCGCTGTGTGGAGTCAAAAGATACCGGAGTAGATGTCACGCCTTTGAACGATGACGGGAATCTTTCGCCTTCACAGCGATACGCAGCCTTCAAGACACGAAGCAGTTATGAAAAAACCGATGCAGCTCGCTTCGCGGGAGCATTGTCATTTGAGCTGGATGATTTTCAAATCGAGGCCAACAAAGCGTTGGAAGCCGGCAATAATGTGTTGGTGGCCGCCCCCACGGGTGCAGGGAAAACCATCGTCGCTGACTTTGCGATGTATCTGGCGCAGGCGAACAATGTCAAGGCGTTTTATACTACTCCGATCAAAGCGCTCAGTAATCAGAAGTACCACGATTTGGTTAATCTTTATGGTGTCGATCAAGTCGGTTTGTTGACGGGGGACACCTCCATCAATTCAGAAGCGAATCTCGTGGTAATGACCACCGAAGTTCTTCGCAATATGATCTATGAAAAAGCAGCTACATTGAACACTTTGCGGTATGTAATTCTCGATGAGGTGCACTATCTCGCGGACAAATTCCGTGGCCCAGTCTGGGAAGAAGTCATTATTCACTTGCCTGAACAGGCGAAAATCGTTGCGTTGTCGGCAACAGTTTCCAATGTCGAGGATTTTTGCGCTTGGCTTGAATCGGTTCGGGGCTCGACCAAACTCGTGGTTTCGGAGAAGCGTCCTGTTCCTCTCGAACAACATGTGATGGTGCAGTACGACGATCGACATGAGCCTGAGTTGTTTGATCTCTATCGTCATAACCAGGATGGAACGCAAACAGATAGGCTAAATGCCAGGTTGGTCGAGCGAATCGATCAAATCGACCGTATGGCAGCCCGTGAAGCGTATGCGCAATCCCGAACAGGAGGCAAACGACGTAATCGCGGGGGAGGACGCGAAAGAAGGAGAGTAGGCAAGGCCCGTCGCTACACGCCGCGTAGATGGGCAACGGTCGATGAACTCGACTTCATGGGAATGCTGCCGGGCATCTACTTCATTTTTTCCCGAAAAGGTTGTGACGAAGCAGTCGAGCAGTGCCTGAATGCAGGGCTAGAACTGACTACTAAGGATGAAGTTGGGCGAATCAGAGCTATTGTCAATGAGATGGTCGAAGGCGAACTTGACTACGACGATCTCAAAGCGCTCGGCTTCGCACGTTTCCGTTACGCGCTCGAAGAAGGCTTCGCACCACATCATGCAGGAATGATTGCCTTGTTCCGTCAAATCGTCGAGCGTCTTTTCGAAGAAGGCCTGGTGAAAATGGTTTTCGCTACGGAAACGTTGGCGCTTGGCATAAACATGCCAGCACGATGTGTTGTCATCGAAAAGCTTGAAAAATTCAATGGGGTCCACCATGTTCCGCTTACGCCCGGAGAATACACTCAGTTGACCGGTCGAGCTGGCCGCCGCGGCATTGATACCATAGGCCATGCGGTAATCGTCGATCACCGCGATTTCGTCCCCGCAGCGGCAGCCTCGCTCTCAAGCAAGCGTGTTTATCCGCTCCATTCAAGTTTCAAACCGACATTCAACATGGCTGTTAATCTGCTCAATTCCAGCAGTTATGACACGGCTCGTGACACACTTGACCATTCATTCGCACAGTGGGAAGCCAACGAATCCGCCGAAGATCTAGAATCGCGTATCCAAGTCCTGGAACAGGCAGCACAAGGATACGAACAAGCGTTCCATTGTTCTCGGGGTGACTTCAAGGTATTCATGACCCTACGTCAACGACTTTCTTACCTGCAAAAAGATGAGCGTCGGCATCTTAAGCGAACTAACTTCCACAACGCCGAGGAGCGAACCAAGTCCTTCCTTGCATTGGACAAGCAAATTGCTCAACTCAAGATCGAGGAAAACGAGCATCCTTGTCGATCATGCCCAGACTTCCAGAACCATCTCAAATGGGGTCATCGCTGGCTGCGTGAAACCAAGGAACTGAAGCATGTCAAAGACCGGTATGAATCGCGTACAGGTTCTGTGGCGCGTCAATTTGACCGAATCTGCGATATCCTTTCCGAGTTAGGCTATCTTGAGCAAGTTTCTGTTAGCAGTGACGGCCCTCAGTCCAGGTGTGCCGGCCACGATCGTCAATTGACGGTCCGCGGTCAATTACTTCGACAGATATACAGCGAGTACGATTTGGTGCTTTCCGAATCCATTGCCGATGGATTCCTAGATTTGCTTGAACCAGATGAACTGTGCGCTACACTGTCGTCGCTGGTTTATCAGTCTCGACGAGGTGGTGAAAGTGAACCGCGTCGTTATCCTGGAGGCATTAATGGACCAGTTGCTGCTGCATGCCAGTCGCTACGTGAAGTGTTTGCGGATGTGGAAATGATGCGTGAGGACGCTGATCTCGATGATTTGGAGACTCTTGATTTTGGCCTTGTAGATGCGATTTACGACTGGGCAAGGGGAGAGGAACTATCACAGATTCTGCGACGAAGTGAGTTGACAGGCGGTGATTTTGTTCGCAACGCCAAACGACTTTCCGACATTCTGCAGCAGATATCTTCAGCGTCGCAATATTATCAAAATAACAATCCACATCTTGCGCAAACTGCTCGAAAAGCAGATAAACTCATCAATCGTGGAATCGTTGCCTATTCAGGTGTCGAGTAGTATTCGTTTATGGCAAGAAAGCGGAATAATAGAATCGTCCAAACTGTTCAGTAGGTTGGAAGTAGATATCGTTAAGGAGAATTTATGGCGGAACGCAGTCTGCGTGGTATGAGTATCGGTGCAAAATCCCTGGAATCGGACGACAACGTTGATTTTGCTGAACGTATGGATGTGGCATATGTATGTCCAAAAGGACATCGTACCATTCTTCCGTTTGCCGAAGGAGCCGAGATTCCTGCAGAATGGGAATGCCGTTGCGGTGAGATCGCCAAGCTTGAGGATGCTAATTCCGAGGAACCTGACGAAACCAAGAAACCGACGCGTACCCATTGGGACATGCTCATGGAGCGCCGTACCGAAGATGAGCTCAAAGAGCTGCTCGATAAGCGTTTGCAAATGCATCGTGACGGCTGGTTTCCAGACTACGAATAAAATCTTAAGAACTTCAAGACGGTTTTATCGGGTTCGTTATAAACCTGATAAAACCGTCTTGTTATTAATAAATGATGTTAGTCTGAGAATCTGTGTGTCTTGTTGAATACTTATTAATGTATAGACTGCAGCACAGTTATCCGATAATGTACGTTATGTCAGATTACGGACATTGCTTAGTTCACTACATTAAAGTTAAACAGGCTTTTCATGTGTGTGAAATCAGGATATTCCCCTATCCATCAAGTAAACGATTGAAGAAATTATTATGAATCATGGTTAGGTATATTAAGAACGTTGATGTCGTTTGGCCAACACATCATCGATGATGTCATACTGGGCACGCCTGGCTTGAAGATACATCAGCACCAGTTCACCAATAAAGAACACTCCGAGCAAAACTGCGGACGGTATGCCGGAGCTGGCATAAAGGTATCGTATTTGGTTCGAGATTTTGGCATGACAGATTTTATATATGCCATAGGGAACGCAGCACAATACCAGTGAGACCACCTGCATAATAACAACCGACCATTGAACTGTCGGAACCTTGCGAGAATCTGTTCGTTTACGAAGTGCTCCATTTGCGATGCAGATGGCACAAATCCCCAATGACCAAAATAATGCGGCAACCCATAGTGCACCTGGCAAAATGTTGAATATCATGTTTCCGGTTTTCATAAATAGGTTTCCCAAAGAATAATACGACTTAGCTAGATCGTTGCACTTACTTAGACTAACAATGAAAACAGTTGTCTAACTTTTCTTTCATTACTGTTGAGCTGAGCGTTCGACACGCTGAGCCTCAAGCTTGTCGCGCATCCTCGCAACAGCGATATCTTCTATCGGTGACGAACGTGCTATCAAGGGTGAAGAACCTGAGAAATGAACATCAAAATATGGTTCTTTTTCCAGTTCCTTTTCGACCTGTTTCCACAGCTTTCCCACGGAAACTGCAAAAACGGCAGTCCCCCGATCGAGGAATTCAAGAACTTGATCGCCGCTTTCGCATTCCTTGACATCCTGTCCGTCACAAATGACGGTCAGGTGCTCAAGTTCAGCGCAGCTACGCAAACTGAGAAAGCCGATAGTCGAAGTAACATTCTGCAGATTAACGCCTGTATCCAGCAACTTTTTGGAAACCGAGAGAATGAGCACATCCCTGAATGAGTAAAGTCGACGTGAACCAGAACCATGTGAACGCGTAATGGAAGGGACAACAATCTGCTTGCGCGCCCAGTAATCAAGCTGACGGTATGTAATGCCGGCAACTTTCGATGCCACAGTCCCCCGGTATCCTTTTGTTTCTTCACTATCGACTGACATGGAAAACAGTTCGCCTTGCACCAAGTCGACCGGCTTAGTGTTTTCACTATCGACACGATTGAGTCTGGTGACTCTGTCAGTCACTGAGGGAGATACAGACAAGGTCTTTTCTCGGACATTCATCAAAACTCCCTCCCCTGCTGATACCAATTGCTTTAACTGCTATCGGATGTGCTATTTAGCAGATATAGCCTTAGGTGCGAAAAATACCAGACGGAACTTGCCAATCATGATTTCGTCGCCATTACTCAACGTGGCATGATCGACGCGCTCACGATTGACATATGTGCCGTTAAGACTGCCCGCATCATCAACTTCGAATGTCTCGCCAAGGCGCCGGAACACGGCATGTGCACGTGAAACAGTGGAATCATCAAGCAGAATATCTGCATGGGGATCTCGTCCAACGCTGACTTCACTCTCGTCAAGCAAATAACGAGAACCGGAAGCGGCTCCTCTGGTGGAAATCAGCAGCGCAGAGCCTGGTGAAAGCCTTGCAATGGTGTCGAGATCCTCCTGTGTAAGAGGACGGTTTCCTGTGGAGGTGACAGGAATATTCACAGCAGGCAGTCCAATGATGGTCGTCTCGCCCGCACTAGGAATCGGATTAGTCATGATACTATTCTACCGGTTTCGCGTACTTATATTGTCCAACTTCACGAGTTTCACTGATATCTACACTATCCGAAGGCATTACAGTAACATCGGCACCGAATTTAACCTTAAAACGAGATCCTACGCCACCCGCGATATTAACGGCATTCTGAAGGTTTTGAGGATCACCGATAGCCTTGACCACGTAAGGAGCTTTGAGCGTCTTTCCATCGCATTCCAGCCCCTTCGGGATATCGGTAACATAGGTTGAGGTCACCACTCTCACGTTATCGAGAGCCATGACTTCAACACCGGCATTTCGTAATTCCTCAAGAAGCTGGAACATTGTCGCCGCGTCGATAGGCTCCTTGGCTCCTTGTGAAATGGTGATGACGACGCCCTTGCCCTTTGCAGGGAGTCTACCGGACAACAAACCGCTGGTTTCTTCATTTTCCTTTGCTATACGCTGGGCTTCCTGCTGCTTGTTTGCCGCGGCTTTCAAAGAATCGAGCTGACCTGTGAGTTCCGTTTTTCGCTGTTGGAGATTCTGGACCTGAGTACTGGTTTCGCTGATGAGTCGAGTAAGTTCTTCTTCGCTCATTGTCTCATAACTTGAGGTTTTGTTGTTGAGCTGGATGGCGTAGCCAAAACCGAGTAATGCACATAACAACATGATTAGCAAGCTGGTCATTAGTCTCGAATAGATACTCCCGCCGATTTGACGGATTGGTTTCTTTCGTACAACAGGGAAAGTACCGGTATTTGTACGGTCGTTTTCCTTGTCTTGCGCATGCTGCAAATGCATGCGGTTGAGTATGTTGTGTGATTTCTTGCCTGCCATGCTTCGTCAGCCTTTGAAGATGAACCTGCGTATAGCGGAAACGTTGGAGAAGATGCGTATGCCCAGGACCACGATGACAGCGGTTTGCAGTTGGGAACCAACGCCCAGCTGGTTGCCTAGCAAAACGAGCAATGCTGAGGTCAATACATTGGAAATAAACGAGATGACGAATACCTTATCGGAAAATGAACGTTCGAAATAAGCACGAGCTGCGCCAAGCAAGGCATCAAGGGCTGCTACGACCATGATAGGAAGATAAGGTTGCAGAACGATGGGGATATCGGGTTTGACAAAAATGCCTACAATGACTCCGATAATCAGTCCGAGCACAGCTGTCATCATTTGCTCCTTTTCGCGTCTGTAATGTTGACGGTTTCAGCAGCATCCAATTTCAAGGAAAGCGACTTGGTAATATGTGGATTTATGCCGGCCGTGTTCAATCTCTCATACAGTCCGGGTATTGATTTGCTGCTCATTTGCTGCTCCAAATCGGTCGGATTGCCTATGGATTCTATCTTATATGGACTGGTCACCTGATTGACACCGATGAGAATCGTTTGGCCCGCGGTTCGTACGGAAGTCGAAACACCGATACGGTATCCATTGATAGAGATTGCTTCGGCACCGGCTTTGAACAGTGATCGAACCATATCCTGTAGATCGGCATCCGTAACGACGCGAATGTGATTGCCGGTGCCTTCTCTGGGAGAGACACCATCATTGTTGTCGACGGATGATATCGGGTCAGCCAACGTAATGACGATACCTTGTCCTTGGACTTTGAGAGAGCCATTGGCCATCTCGTCATTGCGAAGTAGGGAATCGTCAGAGTTTTGGGGCATGGAATCGGCTTTTTTTAACACTTCAGTGTGCAGATTTGTTACTTCTCCCGTAATCTTATTCAACCCAGCATTTTGTTGCTGCAACTCTGTTGCCAGACTTGCGCGTACCTGCTTGCGCGGATCAGTGCTGAGCTGACGGACAAACACACACCCCGCACAGCCAACAGCTACACAGATGATAAAAACGATAACCCGTGTGAACCACACTGAAAATGTGGAAAGGGACTTGCTTTGCGTCAGCAACGCATCTGAAAACAAGGGGTCGAGTGGTCGGTTAGTCAGATCGTCAATAAGATGAAGGCTGTCGTCGTAGACCTTACGCACCGGCCGTCTCGGCATGGCTCGCCCATAATCTTCAACATGCCAAGACCCGAGGCCGGTCACGTTTTTGGAAAAGACCGCACGTCGCTTGCTAGGTGTCTCATCGACCGTTACGGGGAACGATGGTCGCTGTTTGTTGATATCAGTCATTGCTTATCGAATCGTCACGAAGCAAAGCTATACCTTGACGAATGTAGATATAACCGGCAATCCAATAGAGAGCGACACCCCAAATACCTGCGGCCAGCGCAGCAAGGTGAAGTACCTGAGTAAACATGTTGTCCCATAAATCCGCAAAAATAAGGGCAGTTATGGAAATCATCAACAGAGCGGTTCCAGCTTTCCCGACAAAATGAACCGGTAATGGGCCGTAATCATGTTGGGCAAGGACAAAGATGAGAACAAGTAAAATAAAATCCCGTAGTCCCACAATAAAGAGCATCCACCAAGGGATGATGCCTGCCCATCCGAGAGCCAAAATACTGCAGAAAATAAGCAATCGGTCTGCGATTGGATCGAGAATCTGTCCGATTTTACTAACTTGATTCCATTTCCTCGCGATAATTCCATCCAAGCTATCGCTTGCGGCGGAGATTGCAAGCACAATAAGTGCTGCAACCATTTTGTGCTGTGCGATGAGCAACGAAATAAAAGGAATTGAAACGATACGCAACAGACTGACGAGATTCGGTACAGTCATATAAATGTTGCGTGCATCGGGACTGTATCGATTGACATTCAACGGTAATTTCATAACAAAATTTTAGATTCTTGAAGCTTGCAATGCGGTTACGATAATCGCACGGGCTCCCACATCGTAGAGCCGATCCATTGTCTGGTTGACTTTTTCACGTTCCACCATCGAGCGAACCGCGCACCATTGTTGATCTCTTAAAGGAGAGATTGTCGGACTTTCCAGTCCGGGCGTCAAAGCCACAGCGGCACTGACCTTGCTAACCGGAACGTCATAGTCCACCATCACATAGCGTCTCGCAGTGAGCACACCTTCGAGACGTCGCTTGAAAACAACGAGCTGCTTGTCATCTTTGCTCAGCTTTGGCGAACGAATAAGGACGGCTTCTGATTCCAGAATCGGATCGCCGAAGATACGCAGACCAGCATTGCGCAACGTAGTACCAGTGGATACCACATCTGCGATAAGATTTGCCACGCCAAGTTGCACTGAAGATTCAACTGCCCCATCCAAGTGGATGATGTCAGCTTGAATATCATGTTCAGTAAGATAGTCTCGAACGAGCTTGTCGAATGAACTCGCAACACGTTTACCGTCCACATCCTCCAGTTTAGTTATCGAAGAATCATGAGGGGCCGCAAAACAGAATGTCGATGCGCCAAAACCGAGTGGAAGATCTTCAATTGCGGTGGTCTCGGTATTTAACAGCATATCTCTGCCGGTAATACCAACATCGATGGCTCCTTGCCCGACATAGACTGCTATATCCAGCGGACGCAGATAAAACAACTCGATATTGTTGTCGTAATCAGTGACCACTAGCTGCCTTGGCTGGGTACGAAGCTGGTAGCCCGCTTCTTGCAGCAAACTCCATGCAGGTTCAGAAAGCATGCCTTTATTAGGCACAGCAATTCTCAGCATCTTCTCTCCTTTTCAGCCATGCAAATATCATCCGTTCGTCGTCATTGCGCAAAATATTCAGTATTACAGGTTTTTGTAAAGGTCCTCAAGACTGATTCCACATTTAATCATCATTACCTGGATATGGTATATGAGTTGGCTCATCTCTTCTGCGGTACGATCCGCGCCCTCGTACTCCGCGGCGATCCAGCTCTCCCCAGCCTCCTCGCTCAGCTTTTTGCCGATGAAGTGAACACCGCGATCGAGCTCGTCCACAGTTTTGGATCCAACAGGGCGCATCTCGGCCTTTTCGCTTAATTCTTTGTACAGCGATTCGAATGTCTTCATTGTTGCTCCAATGTTACGACTACTAGTCAACGTCGGGCACGTTATGCTCGGTAAGTGGCCTGTGCCTTCGATCGAATATCATCAATCGCCTGCGCGCGATCCTGTGCACCGTAAACTGACGAGCCAGCGACCAGCACATCTGCCCCTGCCTCAGCCACAATATGCGCTGTTTGCGGACTGACGCCTCCGTCAACCTGGATATGGGTATCGAGTCCGCGCTGTGTAATTTCATCGCGAAGACGACGAACTTTGCCCATTTGGTTGTCAAGAAACTTCTGTCCACCAAATCCAGGCTCAACGGTCATGATAAGAATCATGTCGAATTCTTCAAGAATATCGAAAATTGGCTCGACGGGTTCCGCTGGACGAACAGCCAGGCATGCCTTGCAACCCATTTCATGCAGCTGGCGTGCCAACCTTACCGGGGCGTGAACGGCACCAACGTGAAAACTTACAGAGGAAGCTCCAAGCTTTGCATATTCCGGCGCCCAACGATCAGGGTCTTCAATCATCAAGTGAACATCAACAGGCAGGTCCGTCACTTCGCAGATACGTTTAACAATCGGCTCGCCTAGCGTCAAATTTGGTACAAAGTGATGATCCATCACGTCGACATGGACCAAATCGGCATGGTCGATGGCCTTGAGATCTCGCTCGAGATTACAGAAATCGGCTGAAAGAATGCTTGGTGCGATTTGAATACTCATAGTGTTCCATCCTAAGCGGTGCGAAAGACTTGATGAGAGAATCCAATGATGACACAAACAGATTGAGTCATTCAGAAGTTGATACAGACGGTACCAAGGCCAATAAGTAGATAGATGCAGCGTAAACGGTTCGGTTCTATTTGACTGATGCCTTTTTCTCCTCTTCAAGGGTACGTTCTTCGACCTCGGTCAACGTCTGTAACCGTTCCGAAAGGCTTGTTGTGGTATTGCCGACTCGTTGGATGACAATAAAAGTAATGATGCCCAAAATGAAGACAATCACCGAAACCCACACGTTGACGCGGACACCCAGGAACTCGTGAGCGAAATCAATGCGCAATGACTCAATCCATGTACGCCCTAGCGTGTACCACATCACATATATGGCAAAGAGACTGCCTGCGTTGAGCTTTTCCTTGACTTTGTGTCCGATCCAGATAATTAGCACGGCACCAATCAAGTCCCAGATCATCTCATAAAGGAATGTCGGATGGAAAAGGGTTCCTGTAGGACATGTTCGACCGTCATAGCATTGTTCCGCATGACCGATTGCCGAACTCGTCATATTGAGTTTCAGACCCCAGGGAAGAGTTGTCGGCGCCCCGTAAAGTTCTTGGTTGAACCAGTTGCCGAGCCTGCCCACGGCCTGTGCGATCAACAATCCGGGTGCGACGCAATCCGCAAGCAACGCCGTTGGGTAATGCTTGTGACGGCACCAAGCCCATGCTGCGAGACCCCCTAGAAGAACTCCTCCCCAGATACCCAGTCCGCCGTTCCAAATACGTAGGATTTCCACTGGATCTCCGTGTGAACCGAAGAACCGTTCAGGGGTGGTTACGACATGATACAGGCGTGCTCCGATGATGCCTGATGGCACTGCACACAAGGCTATGTCGAGAATCTGATCGAAGTTACCGCCCATGTGTTTCCAACGTTTTTCAGTAACGAATACTGCCAGAATGATACCAAAAATGATGCACAGGGCGTAAAAACGTATCTGTATAGGGCCAATAGTCAGACCACCGAGGGAAAAACTGGGGATTTCGATTTTGAAAACAGTTGGAGATGGAATGTAAGCCAATACTTTTCCTGTACTCATAAGGCCCAATGCCGATTGTTGTGTCATGAATCCTCGCGATGGTCTTGACGATGAAATACTAGTGGCCATCATAGCTCGGCATGGCAACACAGTTGAGATGATTGGTCGAAGATGCGTATCCACCTTGCAACGAATGTACTGTCAGCGTTCGCCGACTACAGCAGGGATATGACCACCTTCGTCGAAGCACGAATGTGCGCCTGTGTGGCAGGCAGCCCCAACCTGATCTACTTCGACGAGTAAGGCATCTCCGTCACAATCCAACGATACGTCCTTTACATACTGCGCATGGCCGGAAGTATCGCCCTTTCGCCAGTACTCTTGGCGTGATCGAGACCAGAACGTGACCCTGCCTGTGGTCAGCGTCCGCCGCAGAGCCTCATCGTTCATATAACCGACCATCAGTACACGTCCAGTGTCGTATTGCTGGATGACTGCGACGACAAGACCGTTGGCATCGTGTTTCAAGCGTTGTACCAACCGTGGGTCTAGCTCGGTGTGATTGTCGTAGTCGGTGTTTGTCATGTCAATTCCTTACCGTTGACCATCGATTATTTTGTACTTTGAATCGATAGCTCTGCATGAACACCAGTGCGGCATATCTTCCTAGCATCTCCTGAAACAGTTATTCGTGAGACCGCCGCACCTGGATAGGTACGTTACCTTACCGTTATACCTGCGTTCCGCAAGGTGTCTTTAACCTGAGCAATGGTCATCTTGCCGTAGTGGAAAACCGATGCGGCAAGTACCGCATCCGCACCGGCCCGAATGGCCGGAGGGAAATCTTCGAGTTTGCCTGCTCCGCCGCTTGCAATCAGTGGTATGTTGACAACCTTACGCATGGCTTTGATCATTTCCAGATCGAAGCCATTGCCAGTTCCGTCAGCGTCCATTGAATTGAGCAGGATTTCTCCTACACCGAGTTCCTCAGCACGCTTTGCCCAGGTCAGTGCGTCGATTGCAGTCGAATGGCTGCCGCCCATGGTCGTCACTTCAAAGCCTGATTGCGTATGCCGCTCGCCCTTTTCTCTCCGAGCATCAACTGAAAGCACAAGCACCTGGTTACCAAAACGTTTCGAAACCTGCGAAATAAGGTCTGGGTTATTGATGGCCGCAGTGTTGACGCTGATTTTATCCGCGCCACAGCGCAGTAGGGAATTGACGTCCTCAACCGTTCGTACACCACCGCCAACGGTTAAAGGTATAAATATCTGGCCAGCTGTACGCGTAACCACATCCGTCATTGTTCTGCGATTACCGGTTGAGGCAGTGACATCCAAGAAAGTAAGTTCATCCGCACCTTCGTCGTAATAACGTGATGCCAGTTCAACAGGGTCCCCTGCGTCGCGAAGATTTTGGAAATGAACACCTTTGACTACACGACCGTTGTCCACGTCTAAACAAGGAATTACTCGGACAGCCAATGACATGAAATCCCTCCACCTTGATATGCAAAACAATGATGTGATTTTAATTCAACAAACCAGTGAGTTCCTGAAGTGTCTCAAAATCAACAATTTAGCTGACCTTCGAACAGGTTAAGCGGTCATGCATTGATGTTTTTGGCAGCCAACTGACCGCAGGCTCCATCGATATCGGATCCTCGGGTGTCGCGCAATGTCGCAGTGATACCTGATTGATGGAGAATCTCGAGGAATTGGCGCTCATCCTCGGGCTTCGAAGCTGTCCACTTCGAACCTTCAATCGGATTGAGAGGAATGGGATTGACATGTACCCAATCGTCTCCGTAATGATTGAGGCGGCGTGCTAACTGATGCGCGTGTTCGGCCTGGTCGTTGATGCCACGCATCAACGCGTATTCGATACTGACCCTACGGTGGCTAGCCAAATAGTATTCATGGGCGGCGTCCAATACTGCTGCCGAATTGAAGCGGCGGTTCATTGGCACCAGCTCATCGCGCAACGTATCGTTTGGGGCATGCAGGGAGAGTGCGAGGCGAAGTGGTATCCCCTCGTTGGTCAATTTTTTAATTCCTGGAACGACACCTACTGTGGAAACAGTTATATTTCGTGCCGAAATGCCAAATCCGTTCGGTGGCATCGCACTGATCTGGCGCACTGCGGCAAGCACAGACTTGTAATTGCCCATGGGTTCTCCCTCCCCCATGAACACCACGTTGCTCAGACGTCCCGGGCCTCCTGCGACACGACCCTCAGCCATTGCTTTGGCAGCGACACGGACCTGTTCGAGGATTTCAGCTGTAGACAGATTACGAGTAAGGCCAAGTTGACCGGTCGCACAGAACGGGCAGCCCATGCCACAACCTACCTGACTGGAGATACATAGTGTGGCTCGGTTAGGATAGCGCATCAGTACCGATTCGATATGCGTACCATCAAACAGTTCCCACAACGTTTTGATGGTGGTTCCTTCGTCTGCAACCTGACTGGTTACCTCAGTAATCAGATTCGGGAAAAATTCGCGTTGAGCCTCATCGCGCTTATCTGCCGGAAAATCGGTGAACGAGGAGACATCGTTGCTGAAATGACCGAAATAGTGGTTAGCAAGTTGCTGTACACGGAACTTTGGCATTCCCAGCTGTTTTGTCGTTTCAACGCGCTCTTCCGGAGTCATATCGGCAAAGTGAACCGGAGGCTTGCCGCGACGCGCGTGATTCTTGGAGAGCACGTCACGGAATGATCCAGAGTTACCACCGGGCGTCACGCCTGATTCGCCATTGCCAATGGGTTTCTGGCGATCATAGACGCTATTTGCAGTTACGTTCATATTCTGTCCCACACTCCAAGCGATAGGTACGATTTCCTGACATAAAGCCAGCGCTTGCGTTATTGAAATTCCTTTTAAAACGACATAGTGTTACTTATGGGCCGAGAAGAGTCATCCACATCTCAGCTTTGCTTCAGATATGAGCAAGCTTCTTCATTACGCTAATTGCAAGCGGTAATTGAACACTCACATGCCAGTCAACATAAACAGCAACATAAAGAACGGAGCGCAAAGAAGGATTGAATCAACTCGGTCAATGACACCGCCATGGCCTTTAAGCAAGTGACCCATATCTTTCAAGCCCATATCACGTTTGAGCATCGAGGCACTCAAATCTCCAAATGTTCCGATGATGCCGACCATCACACCTGTCAGAATTGGTACCCACCAATAACGGGACCAAAGGTGTGAATATGTGACCGCGAAAACCGCGTATGCTCCAATCATCGCGAAAAGTATGGAACCGCATAGACCTTCAACGGACTTTTTTGGAGAAATACGCGGCGAGAGCTTGTGCTTGCCAAGGAATGCTCCAGCAAAAAGCCCTCCAGTATCTGACAGTGCGGGCAGGAAAATGAGCATAATGGCATGGGCTACAGGATGCCCATTGAACGTTTCCGAAAGAACGATGCACGAAGCCAACACCAAGATGTAGACCACCAAGAACATCGATACCGCCACATTGTTTAGACTGCTCTCTGAGGTCTTCGAGTTAGATGCCAATTTATTATCCGATGAGGTATCTGTCGATTGAGCGGCGTTGCGTTTATCCTCAATCGCGACCTTAAGCCGCCGTCCCACTACATGACGCATATTTGAACTTATCGCCACGGCGAGCATCGAAACAGCAATTCCTACACCTGCGACCAATACATGATCCGGCAGATAGTATGTTGCCAACAGTGTACTTGCACTGCATAGCCAGAATGCGACCAAAGGGATGTAGAGATGAACTGTGGCGAACGATACATGTAGCTCTCGCAATGCAAGGAGGACAAAAACAACAATCAGCCAAATGAATAAATCGACTCGCACAAGCAAGGAAGCAACAATAAGGACAATCAAAAACGCAGCTGTGGCTACGGCCTGAGGCATGTTACGGCCGGTTTTCCTATTAATGTCATCAAGCTTAGCGCTCGACTCGGCTGTTGTTTCGTCCTGTTGTTTGGTCATCGCCTTATCTTTCAGGTCATCCAATCGTTCACTCTTGCATACATAGTCTATAGCGCGAAATGACTGATCAGACCTCCATGATCTCCTTTTCTTTGCCTTCGAGCAGCTGATCGATTGTATCGGTCATTTCTTTGGTGACTTTGTCGAGATCTTTTTGCAGGCGGTCGCCTTGATCCTCCCCCATATCGCCATCTTTGGTTGCCTTGTCAATTGCTTCTTTGGTTTTGCGCCGAATGTTACGAACTGCGACTTTGCCTTCCTCGGCCTTACCTTTGGCAAGCTTGACATATTCCTTACGGCGATCTTCCGTCAGTTCCGGCATCGTGAGGTGAATAATGTCGCCATCTCGACGGGTGCTACCTCCCAAATCCGAGTCACGAACTGCCTTTTCCACAGCGGCGGTCTGTGAACCATCGAACGGTGTAATGGAAAGAGTGCGAGGCTCAGGAACGCCAATTGAAGCGACAGCCTTGATTGGCGTTGGGGCTCCGTAATAATCGACAACTAAACCATTGAGCAGAGCCGGGTTGGCTCGACCTGTACGGATACCAGCAAAATTCTCCTTGGTGGCTTCCACGGACTTGTTCATCTGGTCTTTTGCCTGTTCAACAAGGTTTGCCATATTGTTCTCCTTTATTATTCGCTGTAGCGAATCTTTATTAATGCGTTTTATCACCAACGTACGTGGCTTTTACAACGGTCAATTCAGCATCAAGTTTCAGTTATTAAATAGTTTCCGATTTGAGATTAGATACGAGCGTACCGATTGGTTTGCCTACCAGTGCCTTGGTGACGTTTCCGGCTTCCTCAAGACCAAACACACGAATATGCTGATCATTTTCCCTCGCCATCGAAAGCGCAGCTGCATCCATAACTGCTAAATTGTCAACCAATGCACGCTGGTAGCTCAACGTTTCGAATCGCTGAGCTGTTGGTTCCTTACGGGGATCAGCCGTGTAAATGCCGTCAACGCCATTCTTGCCCATAAGAACTTCATCGCAGTGAATTTCAAGGGAACGCTGAATCGACACCGTATCAGTTGAGAAATATGGCATACCTGCGCCAGCACCAAAAATCACCACTCGGCCTTTTTCAAGGTGACGTATGGCTTTGAGCGGGATGTAAGGCTCGGCAACCTGTCCCATGGTAATCGCGGTCTGTACGCGAGTTGCTTGACCTTCCTGCTCAAGAAAATCCTGAAGAGCGAGGCAGTTCATGACAGTACCAAGCATACCCATGTAATCGCCGCGTGTACGCTCGATACCGGCTTGTTGAAGTTCTGCGCCACGGAAGAAATTACCACCGCCGACAACAACGGCAACTTGAATGCCTTGATCAACAGCCTCGTGAATTTCCTTGGCGATGCGGCGAATCACTTTCGTGTCTATACCAATCTTACCTCCGCCGAATGCCTCACCAGACAGTTTCAGCAGTACTCTGCGGCTGTTCTTGTTCTTGTCATCACCAGTCATCGACGGCCTCTCTATCCTTGTCCGACGGCATATTTCTGGTCTCTAGGTTATCTGTCTACAACGACAGCGATACGGTGATTGTTTTGCTCAAATCGGCGAAATAATAAGAGGCTGCGAATTACCCTTGCCCGCTACTTGTTCGTGTCACCGTTTCTCCATGTGGAAGCGTTTTCCATCGGCTTACTGATCGCTATGGATAACCCAAATATCAAAGTTGGCCGGTACACGCAAGCACCGGCCAACTTTGATCAGCCCGTCAAAGGACCTCGCAAGGAGTTAATTACTCCCTGCCAGCCTTACCAACCTCGATACGGGCGAAGGAAATAAGCTCTCCGTCTGCATCCTTGAAGAGATCGCTAACCGTCTTGGAAGGATCCTTGACGTACTCCTGCTCGAGAAGCACGTTCTCTTTATAGAAGGAATTCATACGGCCTTCAACGATCTTGGGGATGATCTGCTCAGGCTTGCCCTCAGCCTGCGACTTCTCCGTGGCGACACGACGCTCGGACTCAAGCACATCGGCTGGAACGTCCTCACGCTTGAGCCACTTGGCGCCCATGGCCGAAATCTGCAGAGCAGCCTCGTGAGCGACAGCCGCACCCTTTTCATCGGTTGCGACCATGGCCACGATGCTTGGCGGCATTTCCGCGGATTTCTTGTGTGCATAAATCTCGACCTTGGGGCCTTCGACCTTGGCTACCTGGCCAACCTTAACGTGCTCACCGAAGAGAGCAGCTGCTTCTTCTACGGCGGTCTTTACGGTACCATCATCCGCCTTAGCCGCGAGAACGGATTCCGCGTCCGAAGCGTCGGCTGCAATGGCATTGGATAGAACTTCATCCGCAAACGCGACGAACTTCGGAGTCTTTGCCACAAAGTCGGTCTCAGAGTTAAGCTCAACCGCGTAACCTACCTGGCCGTTGGCGGCATCGACTACGCGAGACGCGATAGTACCTTCCTGTGCGGCGCGACCTTCACGCTTGCCGGCTGCCTGGATACCCTTGGCGCGGATAATTTCCTTGGCACGTGCCACATCACCTTCAGCCTCGGTCAGTGCCTTCTTGACGTCCATCATGCCGGCTCCGGTGTCATCACGAACCTGCTTGATCAAAGCTGCTGTAATTGCTGCCATGTCTATCTCCTTTAAAATCTATTCCCAACGTTATATGCCGTAAAAGGCGGTGCGGAAGCCCGGAAGTTTCCGACACCGCCTTTTACAAAACACATATCGGTCAGGCCTTGGCCTCTTCGGACTTGGCTTCTGCTTTCTTGCCCTCAGCGAGCTCGGCAGCTTCTTCCTTGCCGTCCTTGTCCTTGAGCAAGTCCTTCTCCCAAGCGGCCATAGGCTGCTCGGACTTGTCTTCGGTCTTCTCAGCCTTGCCGCTACGCTCAAGCAAGCCGTCAGCAACGGCATCTGCCATCAGAGAGGTCAGCAGCTCGATGCCGCGAATGGCGTCATCGTTCGCCGGAATCGGGTAATCGACCACATCCGGATCAGTGTTGGTGTCGACGATAGCGACGACTGGAATACCCAGTTTGTGCGCTTCCTCAACAGCCAGCGATTCCTTGTTGATATCAACCACGAACATAGCGGAAGGCGTGCGGTTCATGTTGCGGATACCGCCAAGCTGCTTCTCCAGCTTGTTCTTCTCACGCTGCAGAAGCAGGAGTTCCTTCTTGGTCAGACCTGATCCACGAACGTCGGTAAAGTCCATCTCCTCGAGTTCCTTCAGGCGTGCTACACGCTTGGAAACCGTCTGGAAGTTGGTAAGCATACCACCGAGCCAACGCTCGGAAACATAAGGCATGCTGACGCGGGCAGCCTGTGTCGCGATGGCTTCCTGAGCCTGCTTCTTCGTGCCGACAAAGAGGACAGTGCCATTGTGTGCTACGGTCTGCTTGATGAAATCATAGGCTTTGTCGATCAAATCGAGTGATTTGAAAAGGTTGATGATGTGAATGCCGTTACGCTCCATCAAGATGTACTGCTTCATCTTGGGGTTCCAACGACGGGTCTGGTGGCCGAAGTGCAGTCCTGCCTTCAGCATGTCACTCATAGTTATTTGAGCCACGGTAATGCTACCTTTCAGTCGGTTATTGCCTGGCTATGCGGCCCTGCGTACGACAGTTCGCCTGTGAAAGCGTCTTATCGACCGACACAGTCCGTCACGTGCATAGCGCGTATTCGCGTGTTTTGATTGACAATATTGGGTGGTTTCCTCAGCAACGTGACTACCTCAGAATCCGTTTAAACACACTGCAAAAAGGATAACACACACACTGAATAAATACGCGACCATTCAAGCGCGGCAACAAAGGTCTATGAGCAATAAATATATGCTAAAACAGGATTTGAAGGCTGAACACATAAGCGTCCAGAAACCGTAACAGATGGCTTCAGGACGCTTATGTTCGAGTCGATTTTGGAATATTTCCGGCAATCAGCGAACTTCGCGCATGCGACGCATCGCCTCTTGACGTTCCGTTTTTTCCAGACGATCGAGGTAGATATACCCGTCAAGATGGTCGGTCTCATGTTGCAGCATTCGACCCATGAGGCCAGTTCCTTCAAGAACGACCGGTTTGCCGTCGAGATTGATGCCCCGTACACGGGCATAATCAGCGCGCCGAGTCTTATACCAAAGTTTGGGAACAGAAAGACAACCTTCTTCTCCATACTGCTCTCCCCGAGTCTCCTCTATAACTGGGTTGAGCACGTAACCGAGCTTGCCATTGATATTATATGAGAATGCACGCAAACTGATACCAATCTGATTTGCAGAAAGCCCGGCCCTGCCTGGGTCATCTACAGTATCTAGCAAATCTTGTACCATCCGCCTAACAGCAGGTGTTATCTCCCGGATTGGTTCACAAGGTGTACGCAATACCGGATCAGGGACGACCCGTATCTCTCGTAACGACAATGCTTTGCTCCTTCATATCTCTCGCTTGATTACTCTTCGGCTGAAGATCAGCTTTACTTTTTGTCGGTGCCGTGAGCGTCGACTTCTTGCCGATCGTCATGATCCGAGAGATGTGCCTCTACATTTTGTTTGGCTTGCTTATATGCCTCACGGACCTTTGGTGTGACAGCATCAGTGGCCTGTCGTGCCTTCTCAGCAGTTTTGTCGATGAAACTCGTTGCTGCTGAAATCGATGGCTTTCCCCCACCTTTTGGCGCATAGATCTGATTTTCAATAATATCAGCGTAATTCTTGAGAACCTGAGGGCGCACAACTTTCATGCTCGGTGTCAACATACCGTTTTCTTGTGTGAATTCTCCGTCAACAATGATGAATTTACGTACTGATTCTGCGCGAGATACCTCACTGTTGGCCTGATCGATATATTGCTGTACACAAGCTCGGACAGCATCATTTTTAGCGATTTGTGCCATACTCATGTTTTTGTCCATGCCGTTATTTGACAGCCAGGAGCGAACCATTTCCGGGTCAAGTTCAATAAGTGCAGAGATAAAAGGCCGTCCATCGCCCACGACAACAGCATGAGCAACCAAAGGACATGTGCAAATCGTATCCTCAATCGGAGCCGGGCTAACGTTCTTGCCGCCGGCGGTGATGATGATATCCTTCTTACGGCCCGTGATGTAGACGAAACCGTCATCATCAATCTGTGCGATATCCCCAGAATGCACCCATCCGCCCGGTTCAGTAACCTCGGCAGTCAGCTCAGGCTGCTTGTAGTAGCCCAAGAATACATCTTCGCCGTTAATCAGCAATTCGTCATCATCAGCAAGTTTGATGGCAATGCCAGTACCTGGACGTCCAACAGCTCCGACTTTGTTGAAGTCTTGGAAACTGACGATACAGGGTGCCGCAGTTTCGGTCATGCCATAACCCTGGATAAAGGTAATCCCATCCATTCCGTTGAAGAAATGAGCCAAATCCGCATTCATCGGAGCGCCACCACAGGCCACGAATTTGAGGTTTGGACCCAATGCACTACGTACGGAAGCACCGACTGTCTTCATATAAAAACCATGCTTGATTTTTTCGGACACGGTATGACCATGTCCTTCCTGACCCTCTTTCGACCATTTGACAAAGTGGTCAAACGCCGCATTGAAGACACGACCTTGCAAACCGGCTCCGGCCTTCTGGGATGCGGCATTGTATACCTTTTCGAATACGCGCGGGACACCAAGCAGGTACGTTGGCTTGAAGGTTCGCAGATCAGCCAACAGGTGTTTGGAGCTGGACGTATAGCCAACGACACCCTGAGATCCAATGGCGACGTACTGAATATATCGGGCAAAGCAATGCGCCAACGGCAGGAAAAGCAGCAGACGACTTGGCTGATACAACATTTCCTCAAGCACTGCCCAGCCGATAAATACCGTTGAAACAAAATTGCGATGTGACAGCATGACACCCTTGGGCGCACCGGTTGAACCGGAAGTGTAGACAATGGTCAGCATATCGTCGGCACGCACACGAGAAATTGCTTCCTCAAGCTCGTCATTAGTGACAGCCGCGCCAAAATCCGTAACGGCTTGCAGACCGCCTTCCTGAAGATTGAATACATACTTGAGCCCATCACACTCTCGTCGGAATTGCTCAAGTGTCTGCGTGTGCTGGGCATCACCACCAAACGCGACGATCGGATCGACATCGGTAATGATTTCCCCTGCCTGCTTCGGCGAATCTGTTTCATAGATCGGCACGCTTACGGCACCGATAGCTGCGCAAGCAAAATCGACGACACCCCATTCGTAGCTTGTTGGAGCATAAAGAATGACCATACTTCCGGCTTTTACACCCAAGCCCATAAGGCCTTTAGCAACAGAACGAACCTTGTCAAGCATTTCGCCTGCGGTAACACTGTGCCACTGCTGGGTCTGCTGATCCAGCCATTCAGCGATTGCGGCATCGGGGTCTTTTTCGCCGCGCTTGCGCAGCAATGAATATATGGTGTCCTTGTCTGTCGTGTGAGTGACAGGATCCAAATAAAATTCTCGCAACATACCTTTGATTATACGCAAACGTAAGGCCAAACTTACGTTTGCGTAACTTCAGACCTATATGGAAACCGGTCAAATGCTGCTACCCAAGGTCAGCTGTTGTGCAAATCCAGCGAGAACCGACTCGTTTAAGCACAAGGTTTACCCAGTAACTGTCTTTACCGACCATAAGATTCACAACGATCTCAGTTGTATCCAAACTAACCAAAGTACCGTAAACCAGCGTCGGCATAGCGGGTAGATAGGAAAGCCTCGCTTTGAGCTCTTGGTGTGTCCGTAAATGATTTTCCAGCAGATACGCCATTGTTTCCAGGCGACGTAAGCAAGAGGCGTTCAATACCCGCTGAAGTTTGCGAGGAGGTATTCGGCCTCGAATCACATCCATGCTCATACATGCTATGCGACAGGATGCGAGGGCGAATCGCTGGCATTCCGCTTCGCTTAACGTTCCTGGATAACAGCGTGAAATATGATATGAAATCGGCTGGTTCGACAGTTCCGCATGAACGTAGCCGTCATAGCTCGGCAGGCTCGATGTTGTTCCGTTTGTCATCGTCACCAGCCTAGGCATCAGTTCCATCTGTCCGTTCATGTTCATCTTCACGCCCCCTTGATTTCCAATGCATACCTCTAAGGGCAACAGAAAAACCAGATGCCGTCAACGCAAAACGACTGAGTTGCTAAAAGTTCAAGATTCTTCAATGTCAAGACGTATGTCGGTCCTGAAATATTACATTCGGTCTTCGGCCTCAGAGGGAAGAGATTTCAAAAACATAAAGAACCACCTGCTGCAAACAGATGGCCCTTTTATTGGGCGTTAACCCTAGCTATGCTCGGTGCGAAGGGATGACGGATACATCACAATGCTGGAAGTTCTTCAGATCGACATAACCTGTCGAGGCCATGGCCCTGCGCAATGCGCCGATGAAATTCACGCTGGCATCGGCCCGATGGCTGGGCCCGAGCAAAATCTCCTCCAACGAAGCGACCGTACCGACTTGGGTGCGCCGTCCGCGCGGAAGCGAGGGATGACGGGCTTCAGCTCCCCAGTGACTCCCCTTGCCCGGTGCTTGAGTTGCACGTGCTAACGCGGTACCCAACATCACGGCGTCAGCACCCATTGCAAGCGCCTTGACAAAGGAACCCGAGGTCCCCATTCCGCCGTCAGCGATTATCTGAACGTAACGACCGCCCGATTCATCCATGTAATCTCGGCGAGCCTCAACGACATCGGCGATTGCGGTCGCCATTGGTGCCTGAACTCCCAGGGTGGTGCGGGTTGTCGAGGCTGCTCCCCCGCCAAAACCGACCAACACACCGGCGGCGCCGGTACGCATGAGATGAATTGCTGCCGGATAGCTGGCAGCACCGCCGACAACAACGGGGACATCTAGGTCATAAATGAACTTTTTCAGGTTCAACGGCTCATGGTTCTCACATACATGCTCTGCAGAGACCGCAGTGCCGCGAATCACGAACAAATCGACACCGGCTTCAACAACAGTCGAATAGAATTCTTGGGTCCGCTGAGGCGAAAGCGCGCAGGCAACAGTGACGCCTGAATCACGAATCTCACGGATCCTTTGGGTGATGAGTTCAGGACTGATCGGCTGTTCGTAAATCTCCTGAAGACGTTGTGTGGCTGTGAGATCATCAAGATCGGCGATCTCGTCCAACAGCGGTTGCGGATCGTCATAACGAGTCCATAAACCTTCAAGATCAAGCACACCGAGTGCTCCTAGCCTGCCCATCTCGATGGCGGTCGCTGGGCTGGTCACCGAATCCATCGGTGCGGAAAGCACTGGAACATCAAACTGGTAGGCATCAATCTGCCAAGCCGTCGAAACGTCCTTCGGATCTCGTGTCCTACGTGAAGGGATGATGGCAACATCGTCCAATGTGTAGGCCAGACGGCCTTTCTTGCCTAAACCGATTTCAATTTCCTGAGTCATGCTCTCAGATTACTTTCCGTATGTGACGAACACCGTGAATCGCAAACCTACATGAAGCGGTATCTCACTGATTAAACATCGCAATACTGTTGACATAACCGAGCGCCATAATGACGTTATATTGTTTTATCCATCATCAATGAAGGGGCAAGCATGGAAAAAATAAAGGTGGAAGGCACCATCGCCGAACTTGACGGCGATGAAATGACCAGAATAATCTGGAATGACATCAAGACCCGACTTATTCTTCCGTATCTTGACATTAATCTGGATTATTATGACCTTGGCATCGAAAATCGCGACGCAACTGATGACCAAGTAACGATTGATGCCGCAGAAGCGATTAAAAAGCATCACGTCGGCGTGAAATGCGCGACTATCACACCCGATGAGGCAAGAGTCAAAGAATTCAACCTCAAAAAAATGTGGAAATCACCGAACGGGACGATTCGCAACATCCTTGGCGGCACCATTTTTCGAGAACCGATTGTCATCTCAAACATTCCGAGGTTGGTACCGGGTTGGAAACAACCTATTGTCGTGGCTCGTCACGCATTCGGCGACCAATACAAGGCAACAGACTTCAAAGTAGACAAGCCAGGTCGTCTCACCGTCACTTTTACCCCCTCTGACGACAGCGGACCGGTCGAACATGTGGTTTACGACTACCCTGGTGCAGGTGTTGCCCAGGTTCAATACAACGTTGACGATTCGATTCGCGGTTTTGCGCGAGCTTGCTTCAACTACGGGCTTATGCGGCACTATCCGGTCTACCTGTCAACCAAAAACACCATTCTCAAGTCGTATGATGGCGAATTCAAAGATATTTTTGCGCAAATCTACGAGGAAGAGTATAAAGATCAGTTTCAAGAAGCCGGTTTGACATACGAGCATCGTTTGATTGACGATATGGTGGCAAGCACCATGAAATGGCACGGGGGATATATTTGGGCATGCAAGAATTATGACGGTGATGTGCAGTCCGATTCCGTAGCGCAGGGGTTTGGCTCGCTCGGGTTAATGACTTCGGTGCTGATGACGCCGGACGGTCAAACTGTCGAGGCGGAAGCAGCTCACGGTACTGTCACACGACACTATCGTCGGTGGCAGAAAGGTGAGACAACATCAACCAACCCAATTGCCTCCATCTATGCATGGACTGGCGGCTTAAAGCACCGATCAAAACTCGACGGAACACCGCAAGTCGCAGATTTTGCCGAAACATTGGAACAAGTTGTCATCGATACAGTTGAAAGAGGAAGCATGACTAAAGATCTGTCCATGCTCGTTGGACCTGACCAGGCTTGGCTCAACACCGAAAGCTTCATGAATGAGCTAGACGAAGAACTAAACCGGCAGCTTTCCGAAAAGCGCTGAATTACGCTTGCCGGCAGCCGATCCAATACATTTTGCCGCACCTCGATTTTATAATTGTGGTGCGGCAAAGTGATTTCATATTACCTTAAGACTATTATCGATATCGAATCTTTCATGGCACGGTAAAGGATGGACTATGACCAAGCGTATGGGTTGTTCCTTGGCGCGATTTCTGACATTAATACTCATTGGCATGCTTGCCATCATTCAATCCGGTTGCGGTAGTGCTCAGAGCGACGACGACAATGCATCCATAGACAACGAGAAAGTTTCGATCAGCTCGGTTGCGGGAAAAAGCAATGTCGTGATCTTTACTCCTTCCGACGGTATCTCCATCACTGCACACACGCCTCTCAATAAGTGGGCGAAATTTACACCGTTAATCACCAAGGCACTCACCGATAAGGGATTTCCATCCAAAAGCATCCGAGTGAAAACTGACGCAAGCCTCGATAAACAGCGTGAGGATATCGAAAATTATGTGACTGATCAGTTATTGACAGCATCAACGGAGACAAAAAAGCACACCGTACTCATCGTGGCACCCGTCACTCCCGAACATTCAGGCAACGAGCAATACGGCGATTATGTCTCCAGTCCCAGTGATTTGGCGAATAGCTCTTCGGAAAAGAAGACCGCTGATGACTCAACAACGGATGCTCAGAATGATGATGAACGCAAGGAAGAAAAGAGCAAGGCTGCTGCTGACGCAAAGGCAATGGTCAAGGCCCTGAAGAAGGCACAACAGGCTGGTGCACATACGGGGCTACTTGCCAACTCACTAGACGATTTCACCCCTGATTTCTTCGTCAGCATGTCCACCGCTGAACAGATTGGAACACTCCAAGCACATCAACTTGTTTCAAAGTTGGCTTTAGAAAAAGTAACGGCAGATCATCCCAAATCTATAGAAATATTGATTCCCTTCAGTGAGGATGGAACCGGTTCTGATTCCTCGAGAATCTTTGCTTCAGAAGCTTTCAAAGGAATATGGGATACGCTAGGCCCTTATTTCAAGGACGGTAGAGCGGTGAGTGCTTCCAATACACTTGGCAAACAAAGTAGCGAAAAAGATTGGAAGAAGGTGTCGTTCAACGCCTCAAAGACATCTGATGTTCGGGAAGCGATCAATACTCGGCTTACTGGGGGTTCGAAGGACGCGCAGCCCCATCATGTTGATGGGATCATCGCAATGAACGATTTCGTCTCATCAGGAGTAGTGGAGGAGCTCACCAGCCTTAAATACTCCGGAAGCGCCGCAGACGTCAATCCTGAGATAGATGTTTCCGGAATTGTAAGTTCGCTTACAAGCAAGCGCAACCTGAACCGACAAGCTGTTCCCAAGCCTAAAGACAGCAAGCAAAACAGCAACGACGCTGACGATGTACCGAAAGTGAACGACAGCAATAATATGAGTTGGCCGATAGTCACGGGCTATGGTTCCTACTTGGATATGATTCCCTATGTCGTCAATGGCAAGCAATGGATGACAGGTATGGAAAACATCCAAAAGCTCTCAACTGATATAGCCGATGCGGCAGGAACGTTGGTAGCCGAGAAGCCATTGACCGACTGCCCGTCAATCAGTTCAATGCCCATAAACGGTACCACAACCAATGTCATCCATGAAGAAGCGATGGCTATCAGCGCCGGAAACCTCAAGAAAACACTTATCGAACCAGGATACATCTCACTTGCAGATGCAGAGCTCTAGATAATGCAACACAATACAGGTACAACGACAGTTTGATTCTCAAAGGCTTAGCAAACATCGGATGAGAAACACAGTCTTGTTTTATGCATTCGCGCATTTATGCACCATCTGGTTGCTTCAGCACAATTTTTCGCTTTGAGGCCAGCATTTGTGGATCACGATATTCTGTTCTACCTTTTCTTACGCCCCAATGCACGCATAGTCCCATGCAATGATCCGACAGACCTTTTGCAACCCCTATTGGCAATCCTTTTTTAACGGGTGTCCCTATTGGCAACAATGTCTGAGCCGGTTCCAATGTCAGCGTCAAGCTATTATGGCGAATACTGACCACTGATTTACCGGCAACAATACCCACGAAACTGATGAATCCATCTGCGGGCGCCAACAACGGGGTGTCTTCCATTGCGGCAACATCGACACCACGATGACCAGGGGCCCAAATCTGTTTCGGAGCTTTGAATCGATTGGTAACAACATGGGGCAACACGGGCCAGCCCATACTGGCTTTGCAACCTTTATCGTCATGCAAAGGAGGATCCACCGAGTCCATTGGCTTGATAACAGCTATAGGATGTGTTTCATATGGTATTCCCGTCGTACTATCTTCTTGTGATTCATCGGTATACAAATCACCGGAAATACCGACGGCTGATGCTGGAGTGATTAAGCAACTACATACCAGAGCAGACACGGAAATAAACATCAACATCGTGATTATTCCACGAAATGCATACTGTAGCCGTTGCTCGCATCGCTGCACGTTTTGATAATACATTTTATGTCTCAGCCGTCGCATCTTTGCTCCTTGCACCGTCATCGCCATTACCCTTTCCGTTTCAATTGGTTCGGACTACTTCCACTATCAAGCATCTCGTCAGCCAACGAAAGCTTAACGCGGTGATGTGGTCGAACGGTCCGGTTATCCATCCGCAGAACCACTTACCACACAAAGCAACGTGCGCCTTTACGTGTAATCTGAATGATACGGCCACTCCATCAAAAAAATAAGGTCCATGCTTCAGCCAGACACCCAACGCCTGTAGCTAGTCTGTATACAATCTGGTGAATACTTCACCATGTAGCCTTTTGGTTAATAATTAAAACAGAAAGCCTCAGAACTTAATAAGTTCTGAGGCTTTTATTCCGCTCCCGCAGCTGGGCTTGAACCAGCGACATTCTGATTAACAGTCAGACGCTCTGCCAACTGAGCTATGCGGGAATGTCCCGTGCGATCCCTGAAGCACCGCACAAGACATATACTTTATACGAAAAAAGTCGTTATGCAAATGCGATGGCGTGTCGCTTGTGTTTTCAGCGCATACATCAAGTTTGTTCCTGTTCAAACGCTGATGACATTCATGGGCATGGCAGAGTCAATTGGAAAATCAGGCGCGGACGGGCGAATACCCGCCTCAACCAGATTAACGCCCAGCATTGCAACCATCGCGCCATTGTCCGTACATAGCTTGAAATCTGGAATACGTACCTCGACTCCATGCTGTTTGCCACTTTCAAGCAGTTTGTCACGCAGTTGAGAATTGGCGGTGAATCCCCCACCCACCACCAGTGTTTTCGATCCGTATTCCTCACAACCGTGCATCGCTTTGTCCACCAAAACACCGGCAACCGAATCGGCAAGCGATGCACAAACATCATCTACAGGTATATCGCGTCCCACAGCCTGACACGATTCGACCCAACGTGCCACAGCGGTTTTGACTCCGGAAAAGCTAAAATCGTAAGGATGTTCCTTACCTGCTTTACCTTTCGTGAGACCTTGGGGAACCTTGATTGAGTGAGGGTCACCTTGCCGTGCGTGCTTGTCAATATGTGGACCACCTGGGTACGGAAAACCAAGCAAACGGGCAACCTTGTCGAAGCATTCCCCTGCTGCGTCATCCAGTGTGGTGCCAACGACATCGATATGACGGGCAACGTCTCCGATATGAAGCAACGAGGTATGTCCGCCGGAGACAATCAACGCCAAAGTATCTTTGGGAAACGAACCGAACTGTAATTGTGTAACAGCAATATGCCCGATGACATGGTTGATACCATAGATCGGTTTGTTGGCAGCCCACGCAAGCGCCTTAGCTCCGGAAACCCCAACGGCCAAACAGCCTGAAAGACCTGGACCGGACGAAACCGCAACGGCATCGATGTCAGTGAAATCCACATTGGCATCTGCGAGCGCTTTCGAGACAACCGGCACGAACGCTTCAGCGTGGGCACGTGAAGCGATTTCCGGTATAACGCCGCCGTAGCGAGCATGTTCTTCCATTGAGGAGGCAACGACGCTGGAAATTAGGGTACGTCCGTGGACGACGGCCGCAGCGGTCTCGTCACATGTTGATTCGATCCCCAAAACGATAGGTTCACTCATTGTTGCTCCATCCTGATTCCTTTTGCGCTGAAACCCATAATATGCTCTTTGAGGTCCAAGACCATCTTGATACAATCTTTCCCTTGCGACGCATAGTAATTCGACAGCAAGCCAATATCCTCAAAACCGCGTGAATGGTAAAGTTGCTGGGCAGTCTGATTGTCGGCGAGAACTTCAAGACTGATACGACCCACGTCGTTAATGCGTGCATAATTGATCAGCCAGTCAAGCATACGTCCTGCGATGCCTTGTCTGCGATAATTATTGTCAACGCCGACGGTCATGATTTCCGCCTTTCCGTCACCGATCCAGATTCCCGCATACCCACGCATAATCAGTCGCTGCGAATCGTACATTTCCAGAGATTGAACGTTGGGCTGATTATCATCTCTTTCATTATCAACGTTCATAGCCTTCTCGGATTCAGTTATGTCAGCGATGTACGTTCTTGAAGTATCCATGACTTCATGACTCATCACCTCGTAGCCCCACGCTTGGTCGCCGAACAATCGTCTGTCAAGGTCAGTCGCATTCTTCAGCGCCCATTGCAGTTCAAGGTCATTGAACAGAACAATCATCGCTTGGTGACTCAAGACCTTGTTACGCCGGCGTGGTTGAGAACATGTTTCAGTGGGTTTGGCACCGATACATCCGGACGTCGCAAGTACAACGGTTCAACCGGTTTAATCTGATCGTTTTCGGCACTATCGCCCTGTGTACTGTATTTTGTCTTACTTCCGGACACTCCGTTGGCACACAATGCACACTCGGCAAAGATTTCCAATCCGACCGCACCAGCATCGAGGACTGACGCTTCGACGACACAACCGAGCATCTCACCGAGTTTCTGCCATTCGTCAGCGTATTTGGCCGCACCGTGACCGATGATGTCGATGCGGTAAGATCCTTCCGAATCTGAGGTCGTAGCGAAATCATTGAGGGTTGCATGTATACGTTCAACGATGTGTTGCGGATAATCGATATCCATTGCCACTAGTTCACGTACATCTACTCGATGATGCTGTGTTACTTCTTGTTGAGGCACTTTACTGGTATCAGTATCCGAACCGCCGTCCATCAGCAGTTCGTCATACAGAGCAAAATACAGCTGTCGACGTCGCGCATCATTGACAGCCAACGTTAGATGACGAGTCGAATCGTTATTCTTGCTTTGTTCCACCGGATAAAGGAACTGTGTATCCGACAGACGTTGGTCACCTTGACGTTTTAAGCTCAACATCCAGGCCTGCGCAGAAAGAACATCCTGTCCGATGAGCTTCGAGCAAGTGGCGTAAGACATGGCTTTGGCCGCTACAACACCAGCCCGTAACCCTGTGAACGGGCCGGGACCTACACCGACAATTATGTTGTCGAGATCACCGGGTGCAAGTCCAGCCGACTCTACTGCCTCACCAATATTGACCTGCAATCGTTCGACATGGGTCCGAGAATCACCCTCTACGATTGGATCGTGCCCCAAAACGCCTACGGTCGAACCGAACGACGTATCGACGACCAGTGTGTTCGCCATTATGCCTCTCCCTGCCATTCCATATTCCAGCAATCGATATGTATGGCCATATGCTTTCATATTAACAAGATGTTTTCAGTGTTTGTTGTTCTTCTGAAACTTTACGCGAAAATCCGCCCAACGACGTCCAATAGGTTTGAATGTAACAACGCGCATGCCGTCACTGGTCAGCTCGATATCCGAATCATTTGCACCGGCTTTAATTGCCGTGCCATCAAGCGGACGATCGATATGCACCTCGAGGCGCTCCTGAGCAAACGCCGATGCCATCTGCTCACCCCATTCCATCAGAATCACCGTCTGTTCGCCAGGATATTCAAGCTCTTCATCCAAACCCAGTGATTCCAGTTCATCAAGAAGTCGATCCACCGTATCTTGTCCTGGTGCGAAATTATTGCCTCCGAGCCTGTATGCGTCAACATGGATGAGATGCGCTGCAGACCCATCGGCAAAACATCCGGTCAATTCACGTGCTACGGTAAAAGTCGGAGAAACAATCGGCTCCGAGATATGCAGTTCAGAACCGAATCCTTGCGCAAACGTCGTTTTCCCCGCCCCCAAAGGACCTGAAAGCAACAAAACATCACCCCCTTGGACCAAGGAAGCGATTCGCGCACCCAACTGCTGCATGTCGGCGACATCAGGAACTTTGATTGTGAACGATAATTCCTCTGTCATGCACGCCTCCTTCCTTTGTGACCGATAAGTTCGATGCACCGCTCAAGAGCATACATGGAGTCACCACCGGTTTTATTTTGTTCGTCAACCCATGCGAGCATCTGTATACAACTCGAAAGACCGTCTGAAGTCCAGCCATTCAATTGGTTCATTGCATTCTTGAGAACCCAGGGGTTTGTTTTAGCTTCCGCCTTAGAGATAGACCCCGAACGAACAGCTGACGCTTTGGCAAGGGTTCGTAGTTTCATCGCCAATGCACCTACCAGTGCAATGGGATCAATGCCCTGAATAATCGCAGCACGCATGTCAATAATCGCTTTGACGCTATTACCTGCAAGCACCTCATCCGCTACCGCGAATCCGGTAACCTCGGCATTGCCGGTAAGATACTGCTCAACATGGTCAAGACCGATGATTTCATCGTCAAAATCAAAGCACAATTGGGAACACATCGCGGCAAGTTCCCCAGTCCGTTCACCCAGAAGCGCAACAAGTTGCCTTGCAGCAGACGGATCGACACGGCGCTGTTCACGCTCAAAGCATTTTATGACGAAATTGAGTTTGGCATCAGCTTGTTTGAGTTCTGGAATAGCTTTTTTCTCCGCACCCGCTCTGACGAGACGATCAATAAGTTTGCGTCCCTTCTGACCTCCGTCGTGCTGTGCAATGATGACGCTTGTGGCCGTTTCAGTACCATCTGCCATCGATCGGCAGTAGCCGACCATGGCTTCTGCCAACGATTCGTCCGCGTTTTGAACATGCCGGATGACGACGACAGAATCCAAGCTCAACAGCGAGGGGCTGACAGCTTCGTCGAAGTCGTATTGATCGGTTTCGTTGGCATCAAGTTCCATCACTTCGGCTGTAGGATTGTCCCGCAACGCCCTGTCACGGCAGTCACGGACTTCCCGATCGTTGAGAAAGGCGTCCCCACCTATACATACAACGAATAGCGGCAACTGCTTCGTTTGTTCTGCTGCCATGTAATACCTCTGTTCATCCGGATACGGATTCGGCTCGTAATAACGAGTTTACATCCGCAGCTTGGTTTCCATGATATTCAATGTGGTGTCACATGTGGACATCCACAGCGTTTTCTTTACGGGCAGGTTTGTTTCAATCGGTTCCATCCAATTCCTCAAATATTTGCTTGGTTTCTTTAAACCATATAATGCCATGCATTTTCATTGAGCCTACAATGCTATTGAGCGAAGCCCGACCTCCTTCTCTACTACGTATAGCCGATATGACGCCTATCATCTTGACCTGAGCGATAATGGCTAATTCAATGATGATTACAAGAGCGACTCCGCTCATGCCTCCTGCCCATGGTATGGTGACAGCGCCCGATCCCCCAATGGTGTCGGCACACCAACGCATCACGGAGGTGCCGCAACTCGACATCCATGCAAAAACAAATGACAGCCTCTCGCTGAATGGTGAAAGCAATAGCGCTGACAACCCTGTTAACGTAGACCAATCAACGAAAGGGGCAACAATCAGATTGGCGGGTACCGACAGTAACGGAAGCTCCGGCGTCATCAACACTTGTATCGGCAAGGTAAACATCTGAGCGGCAAGGGTAACGGATATGCTTTCGGCAAGAAACGTTGGGAAGATTTTGGCGAGAAACCCTGCTATTGCTTTGGAGCACAATACGATTCCCAATACCGAGGAACAGGATAGCGCAAATCCGAAGCTGCGCGACATCTCCGGATTAATCAACAAGGTCAACACTACCGTCCACGCCAATGCACTAGTTACTTGCGCTGGCCTGCCTATCAATTTACTCAATGAGACAATAACCCCCATAATCAGAGCACGCATGACTGAATCAGATGGGTACATGGCGCCCGCTAGCACCGCATAGGCCAGAATCGTCGATACTGCAACTACTTGTCTTGGCAGCAGGAAGTGAGCGCACACCGATCGCACAAGGTCACCGATCAGCGCGAAATGTCCGCCAGAAACAGCCATCAAATGCATGATTCCAGAATCTTTGAAATGCGTTTCTAATTGCGCGGCATACGTGGCATCAACTGGGTCCCGCTGGCTTTGACCGACGAAATCCTGGCCGAGCAAACCGATGGTCAACCCCGGAACAAGTACACGACCCTGATCGGAAAGACCATCGGTAACACCGAAGAACGAACGCTGGGTGTTATCAACAAGTCGCTTAACAAACGGCGCTCGCTTTAACTCCTGGACATGAGCATTTTCTCCCAATGTCAATGATAAAGGCTGTATTTTGTGTTCGACAGTTTTTAGTTCACCCGACAAACTGAGGATCTGTCCGTTAACAAGTTTTGTGCACCACGGTTGGTTGGCATATAGCAGAATCCTTGAACGACTAACCTGTCTGACACCATCGTAGCCAACACTATGAAGACGGGCATTGGCCTGACAATCTGCTGAAAAAGAACCCGAAGCCCTGACGGGCGATTCAAGCTCAACTTCGGCTTCAACATGTCTTGGCACATGTTGCAGTAACATGGCAGGATCACGATAGGCGACGATATCCGACGAGAAACAAGCACAGGCTCCCATTAGAGCAGAACATGCCAGAACAGCCATCCAAATCCCTTTGCATCCGTCAGATCTCCTCATCAACCTCACAATCGATGTCTTGCGTAATAATTCGAGAACACGTTGACGAATATGAGCATTAGGATTTATCGATCGTATGCTTGATGCGACATTGGCCTCAAGCGTCATACTCACTGTGCGAGGACCAACATCTTCGTTCAGGTTAGCGCTGGTGGCTGTTCTGCATCTAAGATAATGCATGATGACCACTATCACCCCAATCGTTATCAGCAGTGCCGATACACCAATAAAGACTTTCATAGGCGCATCAAGCTGCGGGGCTTTTTCAATTCGGTTCATGGCAGGTTGTGAACTCTGAAGTGAACTGTTTTCGAAATCATGCTTCACGCGTTGTGATGTGGACTGGCTCCTTGGCACCACACACAGACTTATAAACAATAAGTGTGTCATCAGCATGGGAATCCAGATTGTTGCGGCAACCAGAAGCATACGGTAATCAAGGCTGCCACGCTCACCATCACACACGAGGGTTCGAGCGGTAATCACACCGTCACCTGCCCTCGTATGCGTTCCAATGTTTTGGATCCGATGCCTGAGACTTGTAATAGTTGGTCGACACTGCTAAATCGTCCGATAGAGGCACGGTAATCTATAATGCGCTGTGCCATCACCGGCCCGATACCTTTCACCTGCTGAAGTTGTGTGGCGTCTGCTGTGTTGAGATTAATACCGTTGCCGTTACTTTGCATCTCCAAGCTTTTTGCGCTCTCATGCGACAGAGCATGTTCAGGAGGTTGCGCATCATCATTGGTTCCAGCAGTGCCTTGATTGGCAGTTCCTGTCCCATTTCTTTTTTGCTCCGAATCAGATCCACTCTCAGCTGCACCCTTGTTTGTCCTTCTTTTTGCATCATGTGATTCGATCGACGATGTACTTTCAGTTTGCTGTTTGTCGTAATTGACGGACTGCGTCACCAGCATCGTCAGACTTGCGCATAGCGCTGCCGCCAATAGCAGAATTGCGATGACAGCTTGCAGAGGACGAAAAAATAATCGAGGCATGTCACGTTTCGTTGACGTCAACTCGATATTAGAAGAAGCTGAAACGCTTCGTTTTGGCTCCTGAGCCAGATGTTCTTGCGTATTCCCATCATCAATAGAATCTGCGGGCATCGAAGTGTCGACGAGCCAGTGGTCTATCGGAGGCAGCGGTGGAAGTCCCATTTGTTGTACAGCACCGTCCAATGGAATTCCGGGATTGGCCGAAAGGCCTAGTCGTGTCGCCGTACAATACGCACCACTACCCCCAGAAGTCACACGCAACCTCTGAACCAACTCTCGACCGTTGTCCACATTATCCAAATACTTAGCCATGGTTTAAGCATGGTTTGTCGAGCAACAAATGTCGAGACAAAACCGGTGATGTGGTCGAATGGTTGGTTTACCCACATCTCATCAATACCAATAGCTGAATAAACAATAAACTGCACAAAACGGGGCACCAGAAAGCTGTGCAATTTGGTGCCCCATGTGTTTCGGTCGTTAGTTTACAATCCAACGCCCTTTTGAACAACCATCAGGTAGTCTTGCCGTCGCATCATTCGGCAGGAACAATCGAAACAATCTTCGGTGCCTTCACGATGACCTTACGAGGTTCTTTGCCTCCCAAACGATCAGCTACAGCCTTCAACGCCATATCCTTAAGCTTGTCAGGATCGATAGCGGGGCTGACTTCGAGTTTGGCACGAACCTTGCCCTTAATTTGCACTACTGCAGTCACCGATTCCTCGCCTACATAACGGTCGTCGGCAATCGGCCATGGCTCGTATGCAAGAGAATCCACATGCCCGAGCCTGCTCCAGAGCTCCTCGCAGATATGCGGAGCAATCGGCGAAAGCATGAGAATCAACGGCTCAACCGCCGCTCTCGGCACAGCATCCAATCCTGTCAAATGATTGTTAAGCACGATAAGCTTAGCTATGGATGTGTTGGGGCGCATGTTTTCCATTTCTTCGGTTACGGAGGTAATGGTGTTGTTGAGTAACTTCAGCGTATTGACATCCGGTTCGTCCTCGGAAACGGTCACTTCACCGGTGTTCTCATCAATGACATTACGCCAAAGACGTTGAAGGAAACGCATACCACCCACAACATTCCTGTCGTTCCATGGCCTTGATTCGTCAAGTGGTCCCATGCTCATCTCGTAAAGACGGAACGTATCAGCACCATACTGCTCATACATATCGTCCGGAGTAATGATATTCTTAAGGCTTTTGCCCATTTTGCCGAACTCTCGGTTAACATGTTGCCCTTGCCAAGTGAACGAAGGCTCTCCTGATGCGTCAAGATCTTCTTCCACTTCGGCGGCTGGCACGTATTGCCCGCGATCATCTGTGTAAGCGTAAGCCTGGATCATGCCTTGGTTGAAAAGTTTATGGAACGGTTCAGGACTGTCGACATATCCGAGGTCGAAAAGAACCTTGTGCCAAAAACGCGAGTACAGCAAGTGCAGCACTGCATGTTCTACACCGCCGACATACAAATCAACACCGCCGCTCTTACCGGATTCCTCGTTGTGGTTGGGGCCCATCCAGTAGCCGTATTCTTCCGGAGCAACCATGTTTTCGCTATCCTTTGGGTCAAGATAGCGCATGTAATACCAGCAGGAACCGGCCCAATTCGGCATGGTGTTGGTATCGCGGTAATATGTCTTTGGACCATCACCGAAATCAAGGGTGACTTTCACCCAATCCTCGTTGCGGCTCAATGGTGCCTCGGGGTTGCTTTCGGCATCTTCAGGATCAAAGGTCTTCGGGCTATAGTCCGGCACGTCCGGCAAATTGATCGGAAGCATGGAATCAGGCAGTAGATGTGCAACCCCATCCTCGTCGTAAACGATAGGGAATGGCTCGCCCCAGTACCGCTGGCGGGAGAAGAGCCAGTCACGCAGACGATAGCTGACGGAACCTTCGCCGACACCGGCCGATTCAAGCCACTCATTCACCTTTTCAATTGCTTCTTCAACGGAAAGACCGTTGAGACTCAGTGCATCACCCTTTGCTTGCGTCGAGTCCGTGGATGAATTAATAACGATACCGTCGTGTGAAACGTACGGAGCCTTACCTTCATAAGCTGCAAGATCATCGTCATCGCTCGCGGGCTTTACGGTGTAAATAACCGGCAAACCAAACTTCATAGCAAAATCATAATCACGCTGATCACCTCCCGGCACAGCCATGATGGCGCCGGTTCCATACCCCATAAGGACATAATCAGCAGTGAATACCGGAAGCTTGGCGCCGGTAATAGGATTGACTGCGTAAAGACCGGTAAACAAGCCCGTTTTCACCCCGCCTTCAGCAACACGATCCTGCGCTGTTTTGGACTCTGCAGCAAGTCGATATGCATTGATGCCTTCTGCCGGTGTGGAGTAACCGCCCTTCCAACTTCCCGGTGTGCCCTCGGGCCATTGCGCTGGAATGTCAGCAAGCAAAGCATGCTCAGGGGAAACGACCGCGAACGTCGTTCCGAACAGGGTGTCGGGTCGTGTCGTATAGATTTCCATGTCACGCTCACCGTTTGCCGTCTCGACTTTAAAATGAACGGTAGCGCCATGGGATTCACCTATCCAGTTACGCTGCATCAGCTTGACCTTCTGAGGCCAGTCAATGACCTCAAGATCCTCAACCAGTCTGTGACCGTAAGCGGTGATGCGCATTGACCACTGGCGCAGTTCGCGCTGGAAGACCGGGAAGTTGCCGCGTTCCGACTTGCCTTCGGCGGTAACCTCTTCGTTGGCTAGCACCGTGCCCAAGCCTGGGCACCAGTTAACTGGGGATTTCGAAATATAAGCCAAACGGAAATCATTGAGTACATCCGCTTGCTCGGCCGGCGTCAAATCGCTCCACTGCTTGCCGGATTCTTCGAAGCCAGGGATAGCGCGCTCACCACGTGCGAACTGATCAATCAAGGAGCTGATATTGCGTGCCGAGCCCGTGCCTCCATCCGGACGGACAAAATCGGGATCGTACCAAGCATCATAGATACGTGAGAATATCCACTGCGTCCATCGCACGTAATCGGAATCAATGGTGGCGAAAGTACGCCGATCGTCGAAGCTCAGGCCCATGCGGTGCAACTGACGGCGCATGTTGGCGATATTGGCTTCAGTGGTCACACGTGGATGTTGGCCGGTCTGCACGGCATACTGCTCAGCAGGCAGACCAAAAGCATCGTATCCCATGGCATGCAGCACATTTTCACCCTTCATGCGATGATAACGGCTGACGACATCGGTAGCCAGATATCCTAACGGATGCCCCACATGCAGACCTTTGCCAGAAGGGTAAGGGAACATGTCCATCGCAAAATAAGGGGTCCGTCCGTCAGCGTGTCGCCCCTCGCCGTCAGTCAGATCTCCGTTGACATTTGCAGCCCAGAACGTGCCGTTTTCATCCCATGTCTTCTGCCATTTCCCTTCGATATTCTGCGCCATTCGCGCGTTATATCGGTAGGCTGGTTCGCTCGGTGTATTGGCGCCCGTAGCTACGCCTTGCTCGTTGTCGCTCATAATAGGAAATTATTGTGGCTCAACTGGACACAGGCTTCTAAACTGGACCATATCACCCACATGAAGGACGACATGCTGCGCAACGAATCAGTGACGCCTCATTGTTACGTTTAGCGATTCATCGAACGAGTAACCGACATCCTTCCGCATTGTTTCAACGGCTTGACTCCACGTGCCGTCTTCAGCCATGTCACGAAGTATATTATCAATTTTTTTAGTAAGCTCACCATCAGACTGTCGAACCATCACGACATGTGGAACCTGTGCAATACCTGCGACAAATGCCGCCAGCGAATCCGATGCGGACTGATCACCTAAAACAGTCACGCTCCGTTCGACGACACCGGAAGCAAGTCCCGCCAAAACTGCGGCATCCGCACCGACCGCATCCACCGCACCGGAAAGCAAAGCTGTGAGACATTGCGGATACGTATCCCGCTGTTCGACCTGCACTCCAGGGACGTGTGAAGCAAAATAGTTTGCGTCTGAAGTTCCCTTGACAGTGCATATTTTCCGGTTATCAAGCGAAGATGAGTCAGTGAATTCATCCTGCAATCGCTTCGGCACCAACAATGCCAGAGGATCGATGAGATACGCATTCGAAACGCCAAGCTGTCTTCCCGCAGTGGTTGCGGTCAACGAAGGTCTTATCGAAACATACAAATCTGCCTTGGAGTCCTCAAGTGTTTGGACTACTGATGCTGTCGAAACCGGTTTGAATACGATTTGTTTTTCTGCATACCCAAGCTTCTGAGCCACATAACGAGCAACCTCAATGTCAAAACCCGAATATTTGCCCTCATGTTCAAAACCGAGACCCGGCACATCGTTGGTTACGGCTATGGCAATTGTCGGCCCCTGGGGAACATCTGCAGAAGTGGGAGTCTGGGTCACTCCGCATCCCCCTACCGCAAACAGCAAACCTAGCGAGCACAACGTTGCATAAATACGACGCAACGAAGCGCGACACTGTTCTCGGGATTGTCGTAATACCGAAGCGATGCTTATCCTCCTCACAACACTACCTCTACTTGAACAGTCTCGATTTGGTAAGCCACCAGGCAACGATACCGGTAATCACCATCGATACGAAAATAACGAGGAAGAAGCCCCATCTGGAATTGGTGAAAGGCATGCCGAACATACCATCTTGGAAATTCATCCCGTACATAGAAAAAATCAAAGTAGGAATGGATAAAACGATGGAAATGATGGTGAAGATACGCATCACGTTGTTCAGGTTGTTCGAGACGATCGAAGCTGAAGCATCGGTCATATTCGCCAAAACCCCGCTGTAAATGTTCGCCATCTCGATGGCCTGTTTGTTTTCCGTGATGACGTCGTCCAGAAGATCCTCATCCTCCGAATACTGCTTAATATGGGTTAGGGAGTTGAGCTTCTCTGTCACACGCAGCTTTTCCATCACAATTTCATTGGATTTGAGGCTTGTGGTGAAATAGACCAAGGTTTTGGAAAGCTCAAGCAGCTGAAGAATCTCGCGATTTTGCATTGAATGCTGGAGCTTAAGTTCAAGATCATCCGAGCTTCGATCGATGATACGCAAATAACGTAGGTACATCGTGGCGTTGCGATAGAGAATCTGCAGAACGAAACGGGTTTTCATGTATGTGTTGAATCCCCGGATTGTGCCTTCCATAAACGGATGAAGCACCGGAGTGTCCTGCATGCACACCGTGGTAATGGTGTGGGCCGAAATAATGATGGCCAGAGGAATTGTTTCGTAATGATCTCGCCCATCGCGCTGCTCGACAGTCGGTATGTCGACGATGATCATCGTGTAATCGTCTTCCGAATCGACGCGAGAACGTTCCTCATCATCCAGAGGAGCACGAAGGTCAGCCAGATCGATGCCGGTTTGTGAGGATACCGTGGCGAGTTCTACATCTGTGGGATCCGACAGACAAATCCAAGCGCCATTTTCCAACGTTTTTATCTGCTCGACTTGTCCATTAACCGTATTGAACATTCTCAGCACGTCCGCCACCCACCTTTCGTTTCTTCACCCTTCGCTTCAAACGAGATACACGAGCGTGCGCTTTTGTACCACGATTTCGCATCATGCAGAATCCCACAACAGCTCAAACGCTTTCCTGTCTCCATTTAGTCCAAACGTCAAGAATAATCCCCCGTCGGAACTTTTTAACTCACACACAGAACAAGTTACGTCTTCCTCCAGTGCAAAAGTAACCATCACACGGTCGCAGTCACCGGCAGCGGAGTCATCCGTGTCTGACCAGGATAGTGCAATTCCTCGGGACCATTCGACCAATCCTGTTCAAAAGCAATGGCCGGCCCACAGTTGTATTCCGCGAGCTTCCAGGAGCAGCTCCTATCGTCTCCGCTCAATGGTTTCAATCTGGACCAGAACGCATTGGGAATATTGCCAAGTTTATCGCTTTCTGGGTCCATGCCCAACAACGTTTCAATCGTGGCCGCTATGAATGAACCGTGGCTGACCAACATGAGTGTCGTCGGCTCCTCATCATCGGCATGTTCGTCAAGCAGTTCAAGAACCGCATTTGCTCCACGTGCACCAACTCGCGTGCGTGACTCGACACCGTACTTTGCTTCGCCTCCCTCACGAGATCTCCAGGAGCGGTAGGCTTCGGCATCGAGTGACTTGATTTGCTCATGGGTCATTCCTTCCCACTGGCCAAAGCTACGTTCCCGCAAGCGTTTGTCGGTTATCACAGGAATGCCCAGCAAGTCGGCAAATGAGTGAGCGGTTTGAACAGCCCGAAAAAGATCGCTGGAACGCACTTCGAGTTTGCCCTTGGCTGCAGGGACATTTTGATATTCTCCGACATTGCTTTGTTTGACAACACCCTCACTCCGTTGAACAAGTATTTCTGGATGCCTTGCGATATAGCTTATTTTGGCCCAATAATATCGTTTCGCGAGTTCTACACCTGTCTGATCGGCCTGCCACTGTCCGACGATATCCAGCGGCACGTCGATCTGTCCCTGAAGGCGGTGAACCACGTTGTATGCAGTACGTCCATGTCGCAAGAAAATGACTTCGTCAATCATGTCCTCTCCGTTCTGTTTGCCTCTTTGCGATATCGCAACGATGAATCTGAAGTCTTCTTCTTTAATTCTGCCGCACACTGTCGATGAGAAAAGATCATCAATCCGGCAATGCTTGGCCGGAAGAATGATCTTCATACAATCATGGCAACTCTTCAGAAACATTTATTTGATTGATGTTCTGCAATGTAAGCCAGACAACAGCTCACCCTAGTCACCGATAGGCGGACAACGATAATCATTTCATTGACAAACAAAAAGGTCCTGAGCTTTCACTCAGGACCTATCCGTGGAGCTAGGGAGATTCGAACTCCCGACCCCCTCCATGCCATGGAGATGCGCTACCAGCTGCGCCATAGCCCCATTCTTTTAAGTTGCTGGCCTCTTGCGAAGCCTTAGATATCCTACAACAAATTGTATGGAAGACCAAATCGGCGTGTCGTAATGCTCTTCCCAGACGCTCAAATAGCCAGAAAATGCGGAGAAATACCGGCAAGCAGGTACAGTCGACGACCATTTCCAAGCGACATTTAGGCCGGAAAGGTTTAGCATTGCTTTCTGACCTGAATAACATGAAATTTCCACTCAATTCTTGCCGACTAAATCTGTTTATTTTACGGCAGAACCATTCGAAATGGAACCGGATTGAGTGGAACTCGGCCGGTTGGTTGAGGTTGAGTTTTTATCACTCGTTCCCGAATTCGAAGAATTGGTGGAACTAGTACCGTCCCCCCCGGTACCATTAACCGATGAGCCGTCCGTTCCCCCGTTGCCTGGGACACCGGTCGTTCCGCTGCCACTTCCAGAAGTTCCGGAATCTGTATTTTTTGAAGTTCCGGGAGTTTTGCTCGACCCGTTACCAGTTTCTGAAGAGTTGTTACCTCCAGGCGTCCCGGAATTGGGCACAGTGCCGGAACCGTTCGAAGAACCGGAATCAGCGGAAGAGCCAGAATCGGTCGACGTACCAGCGCCGTTCTGATTGTTTCCGCCATTCTGCTGATTGTCGGAACCGTCGTCCTTTCGTTCCCTTTGTGGAACTTGTTTCGAATCGTTACTACGAGGCTGAGAAGGTTCAGTGCTTGAATTAGTGACCAGATCGCGAACCACGTTATCGGTCCCTTGCCCTTTAGTCACCAGCGAAATTACTGCGGCCGTAATGCCTACAGCCAACAGCGCACTGACCACTGCGACGATGATGGCGATTCGTTTGTTGCGATCCTGATGTGAGGTACCTGCTCCATGAACGCGCTTCACAGCATGAGCGGTTCCCGATGGTTTAACGACGTCAGCGTTCTGCCGTTCCTTGAGAGCCGTCAAAGCCATGGTCTTCGTGTCATCAAGATGTGAAGCCGATGTTGCATTGGGTTTGGCGTTCTCGGTCGCCAATGTCTCATCGCTTAGAACAGCCATGGTCTTGGTTTGTTCTTTACCTCTATTTTCAGGTTCCGCGTTGTCTTTCTTCGCCAGAGCCGCCAAACTTGCCGACGTTCCATCCAAATGCAATGTCGTCATGGCGCTTGACCGTTGAGGTGCCACCTGAGTGTTTTGCTGAGGATGCGAGTTGGCGGCAGCGCTTATTACCCGAGTCCGATCTTCCGCATCGAAGGCATCGCGCGTCTCATTGACGTCATCCGATGTACCATCCTGCAATTTTTTGCCCGATTCTTTAATGATGTTTTGATAAATCTGCGACGCCACCGCCGATACGATGGAGCCAACCGCAACACCTATGACCGAACCACCGATACCGATCTTGATCGACAACAGGAACGAAGTGACCGCAGCAAGCGCACCGGCGATGATCTGCGAGACAGAAATCCCTTTGAAAAAATTCTTCATGCGAATAAGAATAATGACCGGATTTGAAGAATGCTGAAAATACAGTAAAATCTTGCCGAACGATTACAGCTTTTGGCTGTAAGCCAAGTGACTCGGAACAATACTGTTTCTGGTTTGATCCGGGTTTTGCTAGCATTCAATGCCTAATTCCACACCTACCATCAGTGAAGCTACTAATACAATCAGGACATCCTCGCATCGAGAAACCAATGACCTACAGCGCTTCAGCCGAGATCATTCACTAACTGAGTAAATCTTAAACAAACGATTATGCCAATCCCTCATTTGAAGGGTTGTAAGCACCAGGTGAACAATGTCACACGATTCCTCATGTGAACCAAGCCGGAACGACGTAAAATGTAACGGTATGGAAAAGCAGTTTGCTCGAAAGGACAGCATCATGGCTACTCTTACACCGGAAATGAAGGAATTTATCAACAACAACCTTGCATGGATTGCAACCGTCAGCAAGGAGGGTCAGCTCGACCTCGGCCCGAAGATGTCGATGTTTGTGCTTGACGACAATCACCTCGCTTATCACGAGCGCACTGCCGGACAGCATTACCGCAATCTCGAGGACGGCAGCCCGCTGGTCGTCTGCTTCGCCAATCTGGAAAGCAAGAAGGGCTACCGTTTCCGCGGCAATGTCACGCTGCATTCTGACGATGTCATCTACGACGAGCAGGTAAAGGTCGCCGAGGAGAACGGCACGAAGAAGCCCGCTGTGATTCCCGTGCTCGAAATCACTGAGATTCAGGATCTTTCCGCTGGCGCCAAGGCCGGAACCACCATCAGCAAGGACTGATTGATCGGCTTAAGCAGTCGATTCTTGTACAGATACCGTCAAGTCGGGAGTTCCAGCATATGGGATTCCCGACTTTTCTTATTCAACTATTTTCGAACGGCGTTGCCAATAAACTCAGTTTTAGCGTCACAGGAAACGGTTCAATGTCAATGAATACACACAATTCCGTCAAGTATGATGTTCCACGTGCAGCAAGGGCTTGGCTTCGCCCTGTTTGAGGATATCGACATGAGGCCTTTGATCAAGACTAATGTCGACGCGTAAACTTGCCTCTTCGTTTCTTGCACAAATGTCATAAACATAATGACGGTTGTCAAGAATCACGGGTTTTGTAGAGGCGTCGGCAATCCAGGGACGTGCTTGCCTGACCGCGGCAAGCTGGCTGATCAGTCTATACATCCAATCACCTTGATTGCTGAGTCCAGCAGGTGTATCAGGATATTCCGGTCTTACCTCATCATCGCCGCCGACTCCGTCTGTTTTAAGGCCACACCAAGCTCTTTCATCACCGTAATATATTGAAGGAGTGCCACCTAGCATAAACAACAACGCAACAGCAACAGCCAGCTTCCCCTCATCCTCAACCAAACTGGCGATTCTACTGACGTCATGGTTTCCAATAAACGTCTGAGGGACAAAGGTACCAAGAAAATCATTATGCCTCTTCAAACACCAATCAAGCTCATAGAAATTCTCTTCCTTTAAACTGCTCCAGATGGCCTTCCACAGTTCATATTGGGTAACACTATCCATTGTGGAATCCTTGACAAGCTGCAAATAATCGCTTTGAATAGCTTCGCCCATGAACCAGGCATCTGGTTTCTTACGCCTAATCCGAGGCAAGACCTGAGCCCAAAACTCGCTTGGAACCGTGGCAGCTGCATCAAGACGCCAGGCGTCCACCCCACGAGCCATCCAATGAGTCATCACATCGACAACCAGATCGGCGACCTTGCTCGATCTATGATTCAAAGCAGGAAGAATCGCATGTCCTTCGAATTTTTCGTAATCCAGTTTCCCGTCACCTGCGCGACTGAAACTGAACATGTCCTCGTTGTCATGACTGATCGATCCCCCGTTGCGAAATTCATGCTGAGCTCGCTGCAATTCACGTTGAAATTCAGGAAACTTGCGCCCTACATGATTGAATACCCCGTCGAGCATAAGCACTATGCCGCGTTCATGACATGCATTCACCAACCGATTGAATGATGCCTCATCTCCAAGCCTGGGATCAATGCGGTAGTAATCGGTGGTGTCATAACCATGGGTATCGGCTTCAAAAATCGGGCCCAGCAACAGCCCATCACAACCCATGTCTTTCATGTAGTCAAGCCAATTGACAATTCTGTCGAGTCGGGGCTTGATACAACGTTCTTCATTGGATTGTGGACGTATCGGGGCTCCGCAAAAACCCAATGGATATACCTGCCACCAAACCCTGTAGGCCATCGAGTTCATCCTTGCAACCTTCCACTATTGGACTCTCCACCGTCAACGCTACCAACACATGCCACCTTCTTTGCCTCCTGGTCCACATTACATCGACAGCAAGTATCGACTCCGGTATTCCCAAGCTGTGGCCAAACACATGTTTTCAGATGCTGCCAGTCATTTCAGATGATTTACTAATGCGCTAAAACTCTACATCAAAAAAAGAACCACCGAAATGCGTAACGCAAATCGGCGGTTTATACAGCAAACAAGACGGACCTACGGCCATCCGCAGCTGAATGTTCAGAGTTTGTAATCAGCCATTATTGGAGTCACGGACCTGCTCTTTGACGTCATTCTTAGTTTCGGTCGCCTTTTCCTTCAGCTGTGCGGCCCCTGAGTCGCCCTTTGCCTTGGCTTCGTCGACCTTATCGGAGAGCATGTCCTTGGCGTCATCGGCCTTGTCTTTCGCGCTGTCGACTACATCGGCAGCTTTTTCTTGGATGTCCTTGGCGGCATCACCGATTTTCTGTCCTGCTTTTTCAGCTGCGTTCTTGGCGTCATCGAAAAATCCCATGACATTCCCCTTTTTTAATATTCCATCCTGCCGGGCACCATTGAAACCGACATGAACCCACAGCAGGAACACAACGATTTACTTATCGTCGTATGATTATTATTATAGCACTGAGATGATTATCATAAATTAACGCTTACAGCTTATATGGGAATAAAAGACAACCAAAAGAATTTTGCAGAGCTAGAGTGCGGGATTCTCCCATTCCGGGATATCAGCAATAGCGGGGCCATGATTGTAATCAGAAAGCATCCAGCGCATCAGTTTGTTCGGACCACATATTGGTGTAAGCCTCGCCCAGTGCGCATTGGTCATTGAAGAGACTACGGAGTTGGAGTCATTACCGCTATCGGCGTTAAGCAAGGTGCGAATGGTGTCAGCAATACAGGCGCCATGCGAAAAGATATACAGATCTGTGTTCTTATCTGCGTTACGCGCCCATTCGGCGATGGCCTGTACCGAACGTTGCCCAACGTGATCATCCGGTTCCACGTTGTGCTTAAGCTCTCCACCTTCGCCGCGTACCCACGAAGTAAAATCTTCGGGATACTTGTTAGCAATTTCGGCAATCGATTCACCTTCCCAATCGCCATAATCCCGCTCGCGTACGCGCGGATCCGGGTGAACGTCCTCACCGATGAGATCAGCGAAGGCATGAGCAGTTGCCATCGCACGACCTAAATCTGAGGAGACAATGAGCTGCCGACGGTTTTTATCTTGAACAGAGTCAACGTACAGCCGTTTCAACGCTTTACCGCTCTGATGCACCTGCCAGTCACCAACTTCGTCCAAGGGAATATCTGTCGATCCCTGTATACGGCCCGCAGCATTGTACGCAGTGCGACCATGACGAACCAATGTCAGTGAACGAACATTAAAATCGGAAACGAATTCAGCACGGAAATCCACGACTACCCCTGGTAACGAATCGAACGCAATCAGTTTTGCCCAATAGTTGAATCTGTAGCCGCTGTAGCCACTTCAGGTGTCGTAGGTAGCTGAAGACCGATACGAGGGCAGTCCTGCCACAGCTGCTCAATATCGTAGTACAGGCGCTCTTCTTCATGCATGACATGAATGAGGAAATCACCGTAATCAAGCAGCACCCAGCGAGCCTCACTCAGACCTTCTCTGCCCAGTGGCTCCAACTTATTGCACTTGGCATATAGCTCTCGCTCTATTTCCTCCGCAACAGCCAACACCTGCCGCTCGCTCGAAGCGGTGGCCATGAGCATTGCGTCAGTGATGCCGACAGGACCAGTGACATCGAAAGCCACGATATCTGTGGCTTTGATTCTGTCAGCCGCTGCGGCGGCCAAACGAAGTGCATCGATAGAACTCTGTAAAGCTGCCATAAATCAACGCTCCCATTCGGGCTTCCAGCCCTCTACTACGTGCTCTGTGTTCTCTGAATATACCATCGAATCGTCCGGCACAGCGTGTCGAATGACAGAACCCGCACCAGTGGTAACATTGTTACCGACTTCTACGGGAGCGATAAACAAATTTCCCGCTCCAACGTGAACGTTTGAACCGATATATGTACGATTCTTGTGCACCCCATCGTAATTAGCGCTTATGGTGCCGCCGCCGATATTCGTGTTCTCCCCCAATTCGGCATCACCCATATAGCTCAGGTGAGGCACTTTGGTGCCGGCACCGATATGGGACTTCTTCATTTCCACGAACGCACCGGCCTTAGCACCTTTTTCAAGCTCGTTGCCCGGTCGCAGGTAGGTCCACGGACCTACGTTTACTTCAGGACCGATATGAGTCTCCTGAATACGACTGCGCTCAACGGTGGCACCGGCATCAACCCGCGTGTCGATAAGCGTTGTATACGGGCCTACAACAGCGTCGGCCCCCACTACGGTTTGTCCCTTGAGGAATGAGCCCGGCAGCACCGTCACATCCTGAGCAAGTTCGACGTCATCCTCAATCCAAGTGGTTTCAGGGTCAAGTATTGTAACCCCTTCCCTCATCCATTGCTCGCAAATTCTCTGGTTATGCTTGCGTGAGAGCTCAGCCAGCTGAACACGGTCGTTGACCCCTTCAACACTCAAAGCATCGGGAGCGGCAAAAGCACCAACCTTCCCGTTTGCCCTGGCACTTTCAAGCGCATCGGTAAGGTAGAACTCGCCTTGGGCATTTTTGGAATTCAGGCCCTGCACCGCACGGGTAAGCACCGCAGCATCAAAGACGTATACAGATGTGTTGATTTCATGAACAGCCAGCTCACTGCTATTAGCGTCTTTTTGCTCTACAATGCGCAGCACACTGTTGTCGCTGTCACGAATGATGCGCCCATAGCCTGTGGGATCCTCGAGATTGGCAGTGAGAACGGTGACGTCATTGTCGCTCTCTTTATGGAAATCAAGCAGGGAGTTCAGGGTCGTCGTATCCAACAAGGGCATATCACTGGCTGCGATGAGCACGGGACCCGACAGTTTTCCCTCGGCATCGAGCTGCTCCATGGCGCATTGCACGGCGCGACCAGTGCCTGGAATATCATCCTGTTGCACAATTTCAACTGTGTCGTTATAGCTTCGGGCAGCAGCGGAGACACGTTCGGCCTGATAATGCACAACAACCGCCAATGTTTCCGGATTAAGTGCGGAAACAGAACTCATAACACGTTCAAGGAAAGTCTTGCCGGCGAGTTCATGGAGCACTTTCGGTTTGAATGAACGCATTCGTGTTCCTTCACCAGCCGCAAGGATAATTGCTGCATTCAATGCCATATCCACTCCATTTCCAATGCAATCAAAAACACACCACATATAAACAAGTCGGCTGGCATCCGTTAAAGGAAAACAGCCGACTCAGAAGTTCCTCCACCTGGACTCGAACCAAGACTAAGGGTTCCAAAGACCCGTGTGCTGCCATTACACCATGGAGGAATGGGACAACCAAAAGCTGAACCGTTTTCTTATTATGCTGACCACCACTGACAATCCGACACGCTCGGTACTTCAAAGCGACTTGGATTCATTACGCGTAAATCAGGCAAACAGTCCTGCAAATCTAGGCAAACAGGAAGCCCTGCCCGTGGTGTTCGGGATAGGTGTCGAAAAGCTTGGCAACCGAACCGTCTTCAAAAACAGCCTTGATGGCACTGGACAACAGCGGTGCGATGGAAAGAACAGTCAATCCATCCCAACGTTTGGATTCGTCAATCGGTACCGTATCGGTTAACACGACTTCACGGGCACCACAGTTCATAAGCCGCTCAACAGCCGGATCTGAAAGCACGCCATGAGTGGCTACGACAGTAACCGATTTGGCACCCGCGCGTTTCAGCACATCACAGGCTCCAACGATAGTGCCTGCAGTATCAATCAGATCGTCAACAAGAACGCAATCCTTACCCACGACATCACCAACCACACGGTTGGAGGTGGCATGGTTCGGACGGTTGATGTCACGCGTTTTATGAACAAAGGCGAGCGGGCCACCACCTAGTCTTTGCGCCCACTGTTCAGCAACACGAATACGACCAGCATCCGGTGAAACGACGGCAACATTATCAATATTGCCTTCAAACCGGTCACGAATGTAATCGACCAAGACAGGCATTGCAATCAAATGATCGACCGGACCGTCGAAGAAACCTTGGGATTGAGAGGCATGTAAATCGACGCTCATCACTCGATCGGCACCAGCGCAGCGCAGTAAGTCGAACACCAGACGACAGGAAATCGGTTCACGGCCTAGATGCTTCTTGTCTTGGCGTGAATAGCCCAGCAACGGGCAGACCGCGGTAATCGACCGTGCTGAAGCTCGTTTCAAAGCATCAATCATGATAAGCTGTTCCATAATGGCTTTGTTGACATCACCCGCATGACTTTGCAGCACAAATACGTCAGCTCCACGAACAGATTCGGTGTAACGAACATACATCTCACTGTTTGCAAAGTCGTATGATGTGGTCTTCAGAACGTCGATACCGAGCTGTGCGGCGACGTCAATCGCCAGCTGGGGATGAGCCCTGCCGGTTACGAGAATGAGATTCTTACTGGGCTTTCCCTCGAGGATTGCGCTCACCATGTCTCCAAACGTTATTCGTCTGTGTAAACCTAAGCCATATTAGCTTTCCAGCGAGACGGTTCACGACACGGTTTATTTACCTTCGTATTGCCTAACTTCTTCAAATCCACAAACGTTCATGACAACCAGACAAATAACGGAAAATTCAGACTGTATCAATAATGCTGAAGACAAACACGAATTGACAAAACTGGACGCTTCTTCACCATTAAGGCAAACGTCTATCCGTCCCCACCCAATAGGTAAGGCTAAACCATATGCTTCTAATTTTGCCTAAAATTTGCTGTTTTACTGGCAACACTTTCCGAAAGCCATTTGAAATGCCAGAGAACATGCATGGCATTGGATTTTATTCCGTTCATGCGGAAAACGACATCCAAACGGTTCTCTACTTCATGGAATACAAACCGTGCTTGGCAATATATTGCACCACACCATCCGGCACAAGATACCAGACTGGCTCGAACCTAGAAGCACGATGACGCACATCTGTTGAAGAAATGGCCAAGGCTGGGATTTCGAGTGTATCTACTCTCACCTGCGCGCGCATGTGCTCCGGACTGCGATATCCTGGGCGCGTGACTGCGACAAAATGAGCAAGTTCGAACATTTTCCGTGCTTCCTTCCACTTGAGGATTTCAGCGACAGCATCGGCACCTGTGATGAAGAAAAGCTCGGCTTCAGGATTGGCATCATGAATGTCCCGCAAAGTGTCGATCGTGTAGGTAACACCCGGACGATCGATATCTACCCGAGAGACGGTGAATCGAGGATTCGATGCCGTGGCGATAACTGTCATCAGATAGCGATCTTCGGCGTTCGTGACATTCTTATTGAGTTTGAAGGCAGGACGACCGGTCGGAACGAAAATGACTTCGTCGAGGTCATAGACCCATGCAACTTCGCTGGCTGCGACCAAATGCCCGTTGTGAATAGGATCGAACGTACCACCCATAATGCCGATACGTCGTCGTCGGCGATCCGAACCTCCACGGGCCTGTGGTGCGGCAGTGTCAGCCGATCTCGATTCCTGTACACCTGAAAGCCCGGACATTTCACGAACAAGTTTCAACGGTTTGAGAGAATTGTTGTCGGATAGTGTCGTGGCTTGCGCGGCGACAGAATTCATTTCGCCTGCGGCACTTTCATATGGTGAATCCCCCAGATTCCAACGCACACTCATGCTTGACCGCCATCATTGAGATTGGATCTGTTGACCTTACCTGCATTATCCGCCTGGCCCTGTTCACGGCGTTCGTCGGCTTGTTCGGTCTGCTCTTCGATCGCTTCAACCGTTGCGATGTGTTCGTTGGGATCAATTTTACCCATGTCCTCGTCATACTCGTCCTGAACAACACGACGAATTTCAGCAAATGTCGGAATCGGAAATTCAGGTTGGTAAAGCCGTCGCACGGAGGCCACGCATTCGGTTGCATGCACGAACAAATCGTTCATGGCGTCAACGTCACCCTTGGCCTCATGCTTGCTGAATTGTTCGATATTCCTTTCCATCTCACCCAAGCGCTCAGCTACGGTACGCAAGTCATCCTCGTCAGGGTCAACGACGTCAGCGGCATCAATTTCAGGCCAACCAACAAGGGCAGCGTCGGCATATTCCAAAGCAGCGCGCTGTTCTGCAGTCGCAATGCCGTCCTCCACCTGTACAAGGAAGACATAACGAACGATGGCCAGGCGTTCAGAGGCCACTTTCAAACCGATACGGGGATTGTTCACGTCGATGCCACGGTCTGCAGCGAGTTTGTAGTCTATCGAAATCGAACCTTGTAGACTTTCGATACTCATGGGAAAGTCTTGACCCAGCAAGGCACCGACTTTGTGCACATTGCGCTCACCGGCAATGTCATCATCGCCGTGTTCGGCGTCATTCATATCATGCCCTTTGCTTGTCGTCATTGCCGCACCTGACCTGTTCCATAGCCGATCCATTTGGTTGTCGTCATCTCGCTAAGCCCCATAGGCCCGCGCGCATGCAGTTTCTGGGTGGAGATGCCTAATTCTGCCCCGAAACCGAACATACCGCCATCCGTAAACCTTGAGGAAGCATTGGCCATGACGACGGCGGAATCAACACACTGAGTAAAACGCTCGATTGCACTGTAATCTTCAGAAACGATGCATTCGGTATGCCCAGTTGAATGAGCGTTGATATGCTCGATGGCCTGATCCATGGATTCAACGACCTTGACCGCCATTCTGAGCGCAAGATATTCGATGTTCCAATCCTCAGACGAGGCATGCTGTGCATTTACACCTGAGTCTTCAATGATGCCGTAAGCCTCATCATCCGCAAGAAGTTCGACCCCAGCCTCGTCGAGTGCCTTGGCCGCGATGGGCAAGAACTCCTCGGCAATCTCACGATGGACAACCAGTTTTTCAGCGGCATTGCAGACCCCGACCCGCTGTGTCTTTGCGTTGAGAAGGATTGGAATGGCCTTGGCGAAATCAGCTGTCTTGTCGATGTAGATGTGGACGTTTCCGGCCCCGGTTTCGATAACCGGTACTTTTGAATTGCGTACGACGGTCTGGATAAGATTCGCTCCGCCACGTGGCACCAACACGTCGATATGACCACTGGCTTCCATCATCGCCGTAGCTCCCATTCGTCCGTACCTATCGACTGAGGCTATGAGCGAAGCATCAAACCCTTCTTCTTGCAGTGTTCGGCAAATGAAAGAAAGCGTGGCTTCGTTTGTACGTTGCGCCTCATGACCGCCACGCAACAGCACTGCGTTGCCCGATTTAAGAGACAATGAGGCAACATCCACAGTTACGTTGGGCCGGGCTTCATAAATCATTCCGAAGACACCGATGGGCACACGAGTCTCGTTCAAACGCAACCCGTTGGGCAGGGTCAAGCCGCGAACAATTTGACCGACCGGATCAGGCAGACCGGCCACGCGACGAACTCCTTCAGCTGCAGCTTTGATGCGTTTTTCATCAAACAAAAGACGGTCGAGTCTGCCTGTGCTGATGCCTGCCTGCTTTGCTGCGTCCATATCAAGAGCATTGGCTTCGGCAATGGCATGGCTACCGGCTTCAAGTTCATCGGCAATGGCATTGAGCAAGGCATTCTTCTGCTCGGTGTTGGCAAGAGCCAATGCCCGTTGAGAGCGCGAAGCTGCATCTCCCATAGCGCACACTCGATCAAACACGTCCTGATCGAGAACTGCTGAACCACGCTGATCTTTTCCAGCCACGAAGCCTCCCCGACTCCTCCGTTACATTCCGCGATTGACTGTACCAGCCGTGGAACATAGCAGGGGATGAATTTCTCTGGTGTGAAATGATTGTAAGCCCTACCTGGCCCAAATCGATTTCTTTCGCGACGATATGGACACAGGCGCAATTCGGCCAAGCATTCCATTAGACTGAGAAAGCGAATGTACAACCAGCCACAGCAAACGAGGACCTGTGATGATTACCACTTTTCATAGCACCCGCGGCTTATCCGAACACTTGACAAGCCGTCAAGCCATCCGTCAGGGTCTGTCCACAGACGGGGGTTTGTTCGTCAGCGACGAACTCGGCAAAGAGAAAATCGATGTGGCTTCTTTGGTTGGCAAAACATACCAAAATATGGCAAGAACCGTTCTGGGTACGCTTCTTCCCGATTTTTCAGCTTCCGAGCTTGACGAGTGTGTGAAAGCAGCTTACAGCACGCAGTGGCTTGATGAAAAAATCACCCCTCTCAAACCTTTGGGGAAGGATTACATCCTCGAGCTGTTCAACGGGCCGACAAGCGCCTTCAAGGATGTGGCGTTGCAGATTCTTCCGGAATTCATGGCACGTACTGTTGACAAGACGTCTGCCGGTACGAACAGCAACGAAAATGTAATGGTATTGACAGCCACCTCGGGCGACACCGGGAAAGCGGCGCTAGCGGGATTTACGGGAACCCAAGGTACAGGTATCACCGTTTTCTATCCACTGGGTAAGGTCAGCGAAGTTCAACGTCTGCAAATGACGACCCAAAAAGGTGCAAATGTCAACGTATGCGCCATAGAAGGAAATTTCGATGACGCTCAGTCAGCGGTCAAACGCATTTTTGCGGACAACAGCCTTGCTATGAAGCTGCGGCAGGATGCAAACGTCACACTTTCCTCCGCCAACTCCATCAATGTGGGGCGTTTGGTACCACAAGTCGTTTACTATTTCTCCGCTTACGTACAACTAGTTGAGCAAGGCGCCATCGGCGTAGGCGACAACGTCGAATTCATCGTGCCAACCGGCAATTTCGGAGACATTCTTGCCGGCTACTATGCCAAGAAGCTCGGTTTGCCTGTTGGCAGGCTTACCGTGGCAAGCGATCGCAACAACGTACTGTTTGATTTCCTGACCACGGGCACTTACAACCGCGAGCGCCCGTTCTTCGAAACCACTTCCCCATCGATGGATATCCTGGTTTCCTCGAATCTCGAACGCATGCTGTATTACATGTCCGACGGTGATACCGAACTTATTTCGTTGTTGATGGCCGACTTGCGCGACAAAGGGTCATTCACGGTCCCGTCCGCGCTGCTTGAAAACATCAAGGCATTGTTCTCATGCGGGTGGGCCGACGAAGACCAGGTGAACCAAGCCATCGCACACTGCTGGAGTAACAACCGTTACGTCATCGACCCGCATACGGCCTGTGGCTACCACGCTCTGCAACAGGCCAACAACGAAACCGATATGCCGCGTGTGCTGCTTAGCACCGCAAGCCCGTATAAATTCCCACGGGTCGTCGGCAAGGCGCTCGGCCTTGAATGCACCGGAACGGATTTCGATTGCATGGATGCACTCTCGCAGGCCACCGATACCGTTGCCCCGAAGAACCTGCGCGACTTGCAGCACGCAGAGGAACGATTCACCGACGTTATTCCTATCGACGAAATCGGCGATTACGTACTGCGTGCGTCGCAACGCCTATAGGTATCAGGACAGTTTGTGCGCAGCCCGGCGTAACCATAAGCAACATGCTTGGCCGGTGAATGCTCGATATCGAACATTCACCGGCCAAGTTCTTACATACGTGGCAGCTCACGGTTCACGTCTTATTATCGGCGCGCATGGATGTTTGCTTGGCTCAGCTCTACAATTCCTTGCGTGTATAAATACGCTTGGAAATAAGGAACGATGCAATACAGATCAGTATGACAAACACCATGCCGACGATTGATGCTGCACCCAACAACCCAACATATACCGTTACCGAGGATTCCGTCACCGCAACGATGCGTGACAGCCCCAGTCCTGCAAGGAACAGCAGCACCAGCAAAGCAAACCCCATCCCATGGCCTGCGCCCATGAAAACCGATAAAACAACGACATCAGCAGGCTGCCTACAAGCAGGTCGATGCAGAGAATGAGTAACCTGATGTCAATAAGAGCCGTTGTCGGGGCTCGTCGGCATGAAACAGCAAAGCCAGACAGACTATGGCTTCAACTGCCTCAAAAATATCAACGATAAACATCAAGGCATAGCGGGCGAAGACTTGATTCAATCCGGTGGCCGGGATGATGCCATTCATTTTTGAGTTACCTGACGTTTCCTCATTGTTGGCGACAATCATGGGCAGCGCACCAGCGAATAACACACACATCGTCGTAACGGAACCGGCGGATTCGAACGTCATCATCGTATCTACCGAAAGCATCCCCATAACAACAAAAAAGAACGGCATGAGCACGAACACCCACACCATACTTTTCCCCGTATCCGAGAGGCGCAGAAAATCGATACGCAGCGATCGGCTTACCTGTGTCACAGTAGACTCCTTCATCGCACGACCTTTCCTTTGTTGCCGGCAAGTGCAGCGCGGCCGTTGGTCAATCGAATAATGTCGTCCATGTTCACCGGTTCCACATGCAGACAGGCATCGCTTTGCAGCAGACCAGGAACATCCTCGGTGGCTACCAGCGCATCGAAGCCCGTACCGTAACTGCGTAGACCCACCGAAACCGGCGTAACGGTTTCCAATTCATCAGGACCGCCTTTGACCAGCCTAAACGAATCGTCGAACTCATCTGTTGAACCAGTGAAATACAATTGGCCTTTGTTGATGTAGGTGATCCGATCGGCTGAGTGTTCAAGATTACTGATGATATGAGCGCTGAACAACACACAGTGGTGCCCGTCTTCCACATATCGCCGCAGAACATCCATAAGATCATCGCGTGCCAGCACATCGAGTCCGCTTGTTGGCTCGTCCAGAATCAACAGTTTTGCATCATGACTCAACAGCGCAGCAAGCATAAGTTTCATCTGCATGCCACGAGACAAGCCCTTGACTTTTTTGTCGCGCCGACGGCAACTGCTCAAGGTAGCCCGCGAACAAATCATGGTCACACGTCGGATAAGCCTCGACCATGGATTCCTCTGCCAAACCGACAGTCCAGTAGCTTGAGAAGAAGCAATTATCCAGAAGACGACACCAAGTTGGTTTTGGCTTGTACCTCGTTGACTTGATAATCGACACCCAGCACACTGATGGCGCCAGCATCCAATGTAAGCATATTAAAAATCAGTTTGATGGAGATCGACCTGCTCGCACCGTTTGGACCAATTAGTCCCATGATCTACCACAACGGCAAATCGAAAGTGACAGGTTCAAACTGAAAACCGGACTTATATTGCTTTCCCGCATCGCTGACGCTCAGTGCCATCAACGAACTGGCAATGTCATCCGCTGAAAGCGAGTTACTTCCTGGAATTGATGTCGTAGTCAGCTACAGTTTCATTTCATATTGTTTCCTTGTTTCAAAAGATGCTTACGGACGTCCATGCGAGCAAAATATGCGAACAGTTTCGAACGAAGCCAAAGCACTGGGACCTGGGCATCGGGACAGCCTACTGAGCTTCGTTGTATGCTTGCTCAAGCATACCCATCAAATCAATCATGGGTATGCCCGCAGCCTTTGCAGCTACGCCGACCTGACGCAGGGCATTATCGATCTGACCGGTAAGTTTTTCTCGCAACCGAGCATCGCCTTGGTCCACCACAAACGAGCCTTTGCCCTGCACATTTACCATGATGCCCTCGTTAGCAAGCTCGTTGTAAGCACGCTTAACTGTGAGCACCGAAATACGTAGTTCGCGCGCAAGTTTACGTAGACTTGGAAGCGCTTCTCCGCTTTTAAGTTCGCCACTAAGAACCGCTTCACGAATCTGACGCTTGATTTGTTCGTAAATAGGCTCACCTGACACAGACGAGACAATGAGTTTCATTGACGCCCTTTCTTTCCTTATCGGCAAACAGCAAGATGACCTATACTAGAAATCTCACTGTTCTATAATTGTATATATCAGTTACGATAACTGTACAACTCTATTACATAACAGTAATGATGAAAGCTTTATGGTAAAACTTTGGACGCTTAAAGCGTTCTGTTTACGTCAGAACAATGCAACCACCAAGAACGCTAAAACATCACATAACTGTGTTTTGCCGAACACGGCGTATTGTTCTCAGCAGACCTCTTCTAAAGAATCTTCGGAGCATCTGAAAAATCCCAGATTACCCCATCCGCCTCTACTGTGATTGCAGGCAAATCATCAGTCGAAAAATCATCTGCCATTGCCCACACATGCATTCCTGCCGCTTTGGCACCCAACATTGCATCCAGCAGATCTTCGAAGACGACACAGTGCTCGGGTTCAACATCCAGCAGCTGCGCCGCCGAAAGATATACAGCAGGATTGTTCTTGTCGGCACTATGGGTCTCGCTAAGACTCACGACCGCATCGAAAATGTCTGCGATTCCCACATGTCTCATTGCGATATCCCGCAAGTGCGGCGTTAAGGCTGTAGCCACCGCCAATTTCGCTCCGCTTGCTTTGAGTGCAGCCAGATATGCTTTGGCATGCGGCTTGGCGCCGACACTCGCATACGCTTCCACAGCCATCCGTTCCCACTCTGCATTAAGCTCATCGACGGTATCAGGCAGGTGAAAACGTTCGATGGTATAGCGCGCAACTTCGTCAGAACTCATCGATGCAACTGTAGAGCCATAATCTTCAGGAAAAACGATATGCCGACTTTCGAAAAAATCAATATCTATCTGACTCCATAGCCCCATCGAATCGAGCAGTGTACCATCAAGATCAAAAATAGCGGCCTTCCCGTCGTTGACCCCCATGCCTTAGCCCTTCTCCAGCGTGCTCGATTCAAGAAGTTCTTTGGCATGTTCAAGAGAGGTTCCAGATTCACTGCCCGAAAGCATTCTGGCAATCTCATGAACGCGCGCATCACCGGTGACTTCGTGAACAGTCGTTTGTATTTTTCCTTCAGAACTGTCATTCGCAACTGTGTCATCGGAGCCTTTATCTTCAGCTGCGTTCGACCCGCCGCGAATAGCCTCGCCTTTGCTAACCACGAATTGAGCATCCGCCCATGACGCAACCTGGGCCAAGTGAGTGACAACGATGACTTGTGAGGTCTGAGACAATTTAGCCAAGCGTTTGCCCAATTCGACCGCAGCTTTTCCTCCGACGCCGGCATCGACCTCATCAAAAATGAACGTCATATCTGCAACATCCGAGTTGCTTGCAGTCACTAAAACCTCACCGACATCCTTCTTCTGCTTCACTCCGCCTGTTTGGTCTGATGCATTGTGTCTTTGCGCGGTACGTCTTTGCGCCACCGCCAATTCCAACGCCAGCATCAGTCGACTCAGCTCACCACCGGAGGCACTCTTGCCCATCGGCAACTGAGGTGAACCAGGGAATGGCGTGAACAGAAATTCGATATCATCGATTCCGTTGACATCCAACGGCCAAGTATCATGTTTTGAATTCGTGTTGAGCTCGGCTGCCTTCGCTTCGTTCGAAGCACGCTTAGCGTTCCTTTGAATGACTCGGATTTCAAGGCTTGCTCCTGCCATCGCCAAGGAATCCAACTCGGTTGTGACGGTGTCCGCCAACGTTTTCGCAACACTAGCGCGTTTTTTGCTTAACGTTTCCGCAGCATTCATAGCATCATCAAACGCCGATTTGCGTTGAGTCTTTAGCTCCTCTATTTTCTCCGGAGAAGCTCCAAGGTCTTCCAATTCATAAACAGCTTTGTCACGCCAATCAATAACATCATCCAGAGCCGGACCCCAGCGACGAGTGAGCTCATCAAGCTGATGAATTCGGGAATTAAGCGCATCCAATCCTTCTGCGCCCTCATCGATATCCATCGCATTGGAGAGAGAAAACACGATGTCGGCCAGATCGGCGTTCAACGATTCAAGCCGATCTGCCGCATCACCAAAGGCTCCGTCGACACGGATGGCGCGCAATGCTGAAATGGCATGACCGATTGCCTGGGAGGCACCTTGCGTATCCGTGTCACTATCAGCTTGCGAGGTATCCAAGGCGGACAGTGCAGATGCTACCCCTTGGGCTATTTCAGCTGCATTTTCAACACGCGAACGTTTTTCCTTAAGCGCCTCATCCTCACCAGGCTTGGGATCCGTCTTGTTGATTTGTTCGATGGACTCACGCAAATAATCAGCACGCTGACGAGCAGACGCCTCTTGGTTCGTCAGACGTTGAAGACGTTCATCAACGGCTTGTAGCTGGTCCCAGCAACGACGGTAGTCATCGCGTTCAGCAAGATCGTTGGCGGCCATATCCAAAAAGTCGCGCTGTCTTGAGGCTGATGCAAGTCGCAGCTGATCCGCCTGACCGTGAATGGTAATCAATTCGCCGCTGACATCGGCCAACACATTTCGCGGCACGCTGTGACCACACAAAACAGCACGCGAACGCCCTGATGCAGGTACGGTACGCGAGAGAAACAGTTCCCGCCTTGCCACTCCGTCCAAGTCCGTTCCACCGGTAGCTTCTTCGAGATCCAGCACTCCGGCATCCAGTGCAAGCCTTTCGGCTTTTCCAGCTCCATCGACATTGAAAACCCCTTGGGTCCAAGCAGCCTCGGTTCCTTGGGCAACACTGCCGACACCAGAAGGCGCTCCAGAGATGAGTCGTATCGCACTGAGCAACATCGACTTGCCGGCACCTGTTTCACCAGTGATGGCCGTCATACCGGCACTCGGATTGAGCACAGCGGAACGAATCGGACCCAGATTACGGACTTCGAGTTCTTCAAGCATCGGATTCACCTTTCGCATGTTCCTTGACAAATGCTTCAGTCATATCAATTACTGCCGCAAGCACGCCAGTCCGTAAGACCATCGTATTCATCATCATCCACTGCATCCTCGGAATTTACTCGATTCGCAGGGCGCTGACGCGAATCAAGCTCGTCGGTATGCTCACCGGTCGATCGCCTCGAACATTCGCTGGCAATCATATTCTCACGTTTACGTTCCTCGAGACGCGAATGCTGTCGCAGACTGACACTCGGCAAGTCAAACTTTGTAACAAGACGGTTGGTGAACGGCACACCGGAAAGGCTGGCAAGACGAATGGTCAACGGCGAAAGCTGTACGGTTGTTCGAGAACCGTGTTCCAAGCGCATCTTTCTTCTGCCATCACAGCAAATCCAACCGGCGGTCAACGAATCAGGAAGAACATCGATGAAGAAACACGAATGCTCACCGATGACCATGGGTCGGGTGAACAGAGCGTGGGCGGCGAGGGGTATGAGCTGCAGTGCCTGAACATCCGGCCAGATAATGGGTCCACCTGCCGAAAACGCATATGCCGTCGAACCTGTTGGGGTGGAGACAATAACCCCGTCACAGCTGAACGAACTGGCTTCAACCCCGTCGACACCAATGGACAACTCGATCATGTGATCATGTTCTTCCTGCTGAACCGTGATATCGTTCAACGCCCAATCACTGATTGTTCTTTTCCCGTCCGGTGAAGTCACGGAAACACTTGCCAATCTGCGTTCGTCGATGGAGTAATCCTGATCAGCAACACGTGAGATGGCCTCGCTCAATTGGAAACTTTCAAATTCAGCCAAGAAACCGACATGACCGAGGTTGACTCCCAAAATTGGAATCCCGCTATCATATACCAGCTCTGCTGCACCAAGAATTGTTCCATCACCGCCAAGGACCACAACGATTTCAGTATCATCATCGACAGCAGGGGAAGGATTACCGAATATGGGAGGTTTGAGACTATCGACAACTTTGACATCAAAACCGGCCCTTTTCAACTGTTCGACGGCCTCGCGCACGAGAACACTGGTGTCACGCAACCGAGCATGCGTTACCACGACGGCGTGCCTCATACGACCCACTGTTTACCCCTCTCGCAACGTTTTTCTCACTGTATATACAGTGTCATCGGCTACATCCTAACTGAATAGCACCTACATTTAGAGCTTACTCCCGCACCTCTATACTTGCATGAAGCGACCTTCTCAAACATAACGACATTGTTTTGTTGCAACGGTTTCTCTGCAATCCATCTTAAAAAAACAAGATGCACCTCCAGTTATTTATCAAGAAATCTTGATTTTTTCAGAAATGGGTTTACATGACTTTCATCATCGTTTCAAAGTTGCTAGATAGGAATATGGAATGCACCTGCAGTTTCTCAACAAGGCACCCGGGAAACAAACGATAAAGAAAGAAGGTGACGGTGAATCTCAACACGTTTGGCGGTTATATCAAGGACGGAAACTACGATGTGATCATCGCGCAAGGCACCACAGTGCTTTCCCCATCGGTTACATTCGACACATTGCTGATTAAAGGAATTATGCGCGCAAACGGGTGCACGGGCAGACAAATCAGGCTCGAAGGCGGCATGCTGGACGGCTCAGGCAGCATTGATGCCGATTGTCTGAGTGGTCATGGACACATCCACATGAGCGGGTCCATACAAGTCAACCGCATCGACTTCATCGGCGAGTTAATCGTAGACGATCAATTACGGTGCGACGGAACACTAAACGCAACGGGGTTACTGACCTGCCATTCGTTCCAGTCTCAACGCTCCCACATTGCGGGGCATGTGCGAATCGCGGACACCTCCAAAGCCATTAGATTTGAGATTGCCTCACTTTACTCGACAATGTTCGAACGATTTGGGATGCTCGATTATCTTAAGCCGAGTACGATTCAAGGCATTGAAGCCAACACAGTGATACTCAACCACACTGTCTGCGACAGTATCAACGCCGACACCGTGCGTCTTTCGGGCAACACCCGCGTCGGTAAGGTGAGATACGAACAAAATCTCGATTTGGACCGAACCTCCAACGTGACACTCATCGAGAGCAATTGGAGAAGAGACAACACTCCCGAGCTTCAACGTAAGGTGGCGTAAAGCAGGTATTCGTTGTTGCCGTGTGTACCGGAAATAGGTGAAGGACAGGCTCCTCTTACGTTGAATCCTACCTGCTGCGCGCAATCGCATACCCTGTTCAAGGCGGCTTGACGCAGTTCTGGGTCTTCTACGATTCCGTTCTTGCCGAGATGCCCCTTGCCGACCTCAAATTGAGGCTTTACCAGCAGAACAGTATCTGCATTGGGTGCAGCGATTTCGGCGGCAACTGGCAAAACGTAGGTCAAAGAGATGAACGAGACATCGGAAACAATCAGCGACGGTTGATATGGAAGGTCATCCGTACAAATATCACGTATATTGACTCCGCTCATTTCAATAATGCGCGAATCGGAGGCTATGCGTGGGTCGAGCTGATCATGTCCAACATCCAACGCAATCACGGTTTCAGCACCACGCCGTAGTAAAACATCACAAAAACCGCCGGTGGACGCACCGATATCGAGACATTTACGCCCTTGGGGCGACTTAAGGCCGACCGCTGAAAACCGTTCAAAAGCACCTTCCAGTTTATAGGCACCGCGCGAAACATAGTCAGCCCCCTTGTCAACATCAATCGTTGAATGCTCATCAACTGCGAACGACGGCTTGCTCACCAGCCGGCCATCGACATGGACGCGACCTGAACTGATAAGTCGTTGGGCTTGACTGCGACTATACACCAGTCCGATTGAAGCCATATACGCATCCAAACGCATACTCTCAGCCACCTCTTCACATACACAGTCGAGAAATTCAGTCCTGGTCCCGATTCAAGTCATTGTTCAGCATGTCAAGCACCTGTCCGAATACTTCGATTTTTCGCTCGTCATCCATCTCGGGAAGCTCATTAAGCTGGCTATAACGCCCAGACAGCGTTTCGAAAGATTCGCGAGGGTGTTCTTGCGAAACGCTGGAATTCGCTGTAGACAACTGATTCATCTGAGATTCCACGGGTCTTATCGCTCCTGTAATCGGAAGTCAGGCAGCCTGAGATCTGCAATGCTTTTCTCACCGCAGTCAGCGAGATACCACAGCAAATTACAGGCGGCCCTCAATGCATTGACGTCACTAGTGTCACTGACTTTTACCTCGTTATCGACGAGTTCAGCAGTGGCATTTTCACAGACAAAACGGTGTTGGTCGACACATTTCGGCTCTGGCATCACCTCATGTAAGTCACGCAAATCACGTGAGATATAGGTAGGACGCAAATGAGGTTCGGCCAGCATTAATTGCTTTGGATCAGCCACACCGGTCAGAACAACGAGCGAATCATAGCCCCCGCGGTTACCGGCCTCAATATCCGTATCAAGTCTGTCACCAATGGCAAGACAGCGCTCTTTCGGCACGGGTGTGGAACCGTCATGCGAAGCGAGAAGACGAGCTTCATCATACATCGCGGACTCCGGCTTACCTGCGGAAGCCACGGGTTCGACGCCTGTGGCAGTAATCACGGCCCTGATCATCGAGCCGCTGCCAGGGGCAATACCGAGTTCACGAGGAATGGTGAGATCTCGATTGGTGACGAAGTACTTCGCTCCACGTTCGACCGCATAGCTGGCATTGGCCAGCTCATTCCATGTCACTTCGGGATACCAACCCTGAACAACGGCAACCGGATTGTCCTCGACACGCTCAACGACCTTCAGCCCTTGCCGCTCGAGCTCCTGGCGTAAATGCCCTGCGCCGACCATCAGCACATTTGCACCTTCCGGCACCTCGCGAGCAACCATTCGAGCGGCCACCACGGAAGATGTGATAATCTGCCACGGTTCAACTTTCAGCCCAAACCCCCGCAACTGTTCGGCGACAGTATGTTGGTATCGCGATGAATTGTTGGTGGTATATTCCACCGACATCCCAGCGCTTTGCGCCTTCGAGATGGACTCAAAAGCGTGGTCCACCGCGTTTTTGCCACGGTAAACCACACCATCAAGATCGAGCAGCGCCAACCCGTAGGCCACTTCGATCGGCTGTTCGGTAGCCTTGAGCACTGTCGACTACCCCCTTTCATCGGACTGGTAAGATACATCTCCTTCGGCCTGTTCGACAGCAGGATCCTCAACGCTGTCAGCACCGTCAATGCTCTCTTGCGCAGGCAGGTCGTTCTCGCTCCCGTCGGCATCACCTTCGGTTTGCACCATCGGGCTTGCCTCGGTCTTACCTGCCGCAAGACGCTCGTCCATGGATTCCTGAGACTCATAGGGATTACCATAATCGTTGATAACCTCAACTCGATCAGCATTCTCTTCGACATCTGCCGCGACATCTGCTTGAGCCGTCACATCCTCACGAACAGATTCCGACTGCAATTCATCATCTCGTTGCGTATCTTCATCTGACGCTCCGTTTGAAACGCCCTCATCGGAATCCTGATAACGCTTCGGTCGCTCGTCATCCTCGTAGGGGTCGACAGGAGCATATTGCGCATCTTCATCGGTGATGCCCAGCTCTTCCATCATCTCATCAGGCAAACGCTCGAGATCGTGGTCGACAACCACGTCTTCGGCATCCTCCTCATCGATGTCGGCATACTGGTTTTCGAGCTGTTCGATGACACTGTCGAGATCAACAGCCTCTTCCCCACGTCCGGATTCTTCAAGGAAATACTGTTCTGCTTGGAGAGCACGCATACGATACGCACCAGGCAGACCGTTGGTGCTCGCAAGCTTGTTGACGACATCGACTGCCTTGTCCCAAAGCCCCAAATCGCCCAGCGCTCCTGCGTAAACAAGGAACATCTCCGCCTTCGATTCACCACTGAGCATCTTGGCGTTATCGGACATCGCCATTTCAATCGCGCGCTTAGGATTGTTCAAACCACGTTCGCAGTCGGCAATGAACGGAAGATAGTCGTTGAAGCCGTTCATACGATGTGCGGTGCGGAATTCCTTCAACGCTGTCTTGTAGTCACCCTGACGATAGGCCACAAAGGCCAGTGTTTCGCGTGAAAAATCAATACGCGAAGCCTGATGGGCAACCCATTCAGCATGCTCACGAGCAGCTGCCGGATCGCTTTCCTCAAGAGTATATGCCGCAAGGATGTGCAAACCAATGTTTTCGGCATGTTCCTTGGAAAGTCCTCTCAGACGTTCCTTTTCATCCTTGGAAAGCATGGACCATTCCATGCCCTTTGGCATCTTCGGCTCTCCAGGACGACGGTCAGTGTACGGGTTTTGCGAAGGAAAGGAAACCGTTCCGTCGGAGTTGCGACGAGGTCCTTCATGCATGTAGCGGTCGCGGCCGTCGTTATGCGAGTTGCCACGACGATTGTCAGTGCGATCGTGGCGATGGTCGATATGACTTTTGTATCCGGAATGTTCCTCGTCGCGACGAGACGAACGACGGTGGTTGTTTTGCGCATTAAAGCCATTTCTGCGTTCATCATTACGATGGAAATCATGCCTGTCGCTATCGCGACGATCACGGTTCTCGTATCCTCCTCGACGATCATCATCACGCCCACGATAACCACTGGAACGATAGCCGCCACGACGATCATCATTGCGATGGAAGTCTCGGCGGTCGCCTCCATCGCGGTAACCGCCGCGCTTGTCGTCGTTGCGCCGGAATCCGCTCTTGTTGAAGTCTCGATGGTCGTCATCACGCCTCTCTCCATCACGGCCGAAGTTCCTGCGATCGTTACCACCACGATAGCCGCCACGCTCACCATCACGATGGAAATCACGGTGACCGCCATTACCGCGATGACCGCCACGACGATCATCATCACGCCCACGATAACCACTGGAACGATAGCCGCCACGACGATCATCACTGCGATGGAAGTCCTTGCGGTCTCCATCCTGGCTATAACCGCCACGGCCTCCATCGCGATAATCGCTGTCATTACGGCCGCGATAGCCACCACTACGCTCGCCGTCACGTCGATCATCCCTGCGGAAGTCGCGGTGACCGCCGTTGCCTCGATAACCGCCGCGACGATCATCATCACGCCCGCGATAGCCCCCATGCCCACTCTTGTGGAATCCCCCACGGGAACCACCATTGCCACGATATCCGCCTCCAGAACGGGATGAACCGTGTCCGTAGGAATTGCCGCCACGATTACCGCGCTGTTCTTCTGCCATAATGCCTGTACCTTTTGCTTTGTCATTGCGTTCTTGAACGTTGACGCAATGAAACGAATATTGCCTTCACCTTATTTCGGCTTCTTAGACCGATGCTGTTTCAGCCAAGTTCCACGGCTCCTACCGCCTTCTTGCCACGACGAATCAGCGCAACATGGCTCGCCAAGAAATCCTCACCTGTTAATTCCTGATCCTGGTCTTCCACTCGTTCGTTGTTGATGTATACTCCGCCAGATTTGATAGTTTTTCGGGCCTCGGAAATAGATTTGAACAGACCCGCGGAAACCGCGGCCTGAGCAATGCGCTCACCAATAACAGCCTTTGCGAAAACCTTTTCACCTTCTTCGTTCTCGATTTTCAAGCCATCTATGGAAGCCTGCAACGTCTCGAAACCTATCGATTTCAAGTCACCACCGCGCCCGAACAGCGCGGAAGCTGCATCCAGAGCCTCCTGGGTAACTTTCTCGCCGTGGACAAAACTTGTAACTTCCCATGCCAACGTCTTCTGCGCCTCACGGGCACCGGGATTGATCTCAGCCTCGTGTGACAGACGCTCAATCTCGGCTTTTGGCAGGAATGTAAACGCCTTGAGTAGTTTCAGCATTTCACCATCGGGCTGGTTGAACCAGAACTGGTAGAACTTGTAAGGGCTGAGCATCGTTGGGTCGAGCCAAACGGCATTGCCTTCGGATTTACCGAACTTCTTGCCTTGGCTATCTGTGATAATCGGACTGGTGAACACATCCACGGATTCTCCGCGAACCTTGCGAATCAAGTCAAGACCGCTGGTGAGGTTTCCCCACTGATCGGAACCGCCTAGTTGGAGCGCGCAACCGAATTTATCATACAAATGCAGAAAATCGTTACCTTGCAAGACCTGATAGCTGAACTCGGTAAATGAGATGCCCTCATCGGAATTGAGCCTTCTGGCAACGGTATCCTTCGAAAGCATGGTGCCCATGCGGAAATTTTTTCCCACGTCACGGAGAAAATCAATGACGGACATTCGTGCGGTCCAGTCGTAGTTGGAAACGAATCGAGCAGGATTGTCGCCATCGGTCACCAAAATCGTTCCGATCTGCTTTTTAAGCCGCTGCGCCCAGCCTTCCACTACTTCCTTAGGATTAAGCGTTCGCTCGCCACTCTGACGGGGATCTCCGATCAAACCGGTGGCCCCACCGACCAAGGCGATGGGATGATGCCCCGCCTCCTGCAAGTGACGCATATTAATCAACTGCACGAGATTGCCGATATGAAGCGATGCCGCTGTAGGATCAAAACCACAGTAATAGGTAATTGGCCCGCCGTTGAGCGCGTCGGCGAGCTGATCCCGGTCCGTGGACTGGGAAATCAGCCCGCGCCAATTCAATTCATCGAAGAGGGAGTCGAATCCCGCTTCCTTGAAGTTGGTGACGTGAGCCATAACCGTATTCCTCTATTCTGTTGTTAGAACCAACGGAGTCAGACGACCCTTTAACCCACATATTTTCGCAGATGACAACGACAGCAAAGGTCGCTCTTTGCACCAATGGCCGACCTACAGAAAGGCTTTTCGCTACAATTCGGGATTGGTTAGAAGGTGAAGCGCAACACACCGGTTATTCTTCATCTCGCATGAATGATGTGCCCAGTTTGGCAACGACACCTTGGGCCATGTACCGATAGCCCTCGGCACTAGGATGGAAACGATCAAATGAGAAGAAGCCCGGCTCATCAGCATGGACGTCCTCGTGAACCATGTTGACGTACGAAACATTGTACTCATCACAAACTCGTTGACTTTCCAAGGCTTGTTCATCCATCTCATGTTCAAGCGCGCGACGCAACACGCGGCCGAGTGACGGCTCGTGCTGCATCTGACCTGGCCCCAAAACCACTACATAATCGCTCAGCAGCTGGGACTGCTCAAGCACGCCGGAAAGATCATCACGCCATTCATCGAGCGTACGGTTGGCCATGATGTCATTGGATCCGGCACAAATCATGAAAAAATCGTATCGATTGCCTGTGCTAAGCAGTTCCGGAAGCATCCGATAACGCACCCGGCGCATGGTGGCGCCCAACTTGCCATGCGCTTCCCATTTGACATCGCGTTTAAGCGATTGAGCGAACCCTTTGGCGAGATTTGGGACAAGACCCTCTTGCTGATCGTCGGTTCCGCATCCTGCAACCATGGAATCACCGACCGTGCACATCGTCAATGCCGGAAGTCGGGTCGCTTTGCCTGTATCGTCTCCTGTGAACGTTTCTGTTCCTGACGGTTCACCGACGGGAGGTTCCGCCAGATTCACCGTACGCTTCGCCCATATCGCCTCAAGTGCTGCTACCGGATTAGCGAAACCCAACGTCATGCCGTTTCACGCCTTTCTTTAACATCGCTTTACAGCATGTCATGGTACTCAAGTCGATGTCAAAATCAGCCCAATGTGTCAGGTTTGACGTATGCCGGACCGTCGCTGATGGATTGTGCGAATGTTTCCGCCCGATCAACGATCCGCTGCGCCTGCGCAATTTGTTCGCGAACACGTACGGGGGCGGTGCCACCCTTTCCGTTGCGTTGTTCAACGGAACCTTCGACCGAAAGCACCACACGAACCTGCACAGCCATATCTTCCGGTAGGAAATCCTTGAAAATGCTTATGAAATCATCGTCATAAAGGTCCCAGAGATCAACACCGCGACCTTCGGCAACCTGCACGCATGCGCCTGAAAGCTCATGCGCATGACGGAAAGGAACACCCTGCTTGACCAACCATTCGGCGATATCGGTGGCCAATGCGAAACCGGTTGGAGCTTCGGCCCTGAGACGGTCCAGATCGAAGGCCATGGTTCGGACCATCCCTGCAAACGCCGGCAGCAGCGTTTCGAGGGTGTCAACCTGGTCGAACACCGCTTCCTTGTCTTCCTGCAGGTCACGTGCGTAAGCGGTGGGTAACCCTTTGAGGGCAGCCATCAAACCCGTCATATCACCAATAAGACGACCCGACTTTCCACGAGCAAGTTCGGCAATATCGGGGTTTTTCTTCTGCGGCATAATCGAGGAACCTGTAGAATAGGCATCATCTAGGCGAACGAACGCAAACTCCTGCGTGTTCCATATGATGATTTCCTCACTCAAACGACTGATGTCAACACCAATAATCGCGCAGATGAACGAAAATTCAGCCACCAAATCCCGGCTTGCCGTGCCGTCGATCGAATTTTCGACAACATGTGAAAAACCAAGTTCGTGAGCTACAGCCTCCGGATCAAGACCTAGCGTATTGCCGGCCAAGGCACCGGATCCATACGGGCTTTCATCCATCCGCTTGTCCCAATCAGAAAGCCTGTCAAGATCACGCAACAGCGGCCATACATGGGCCATCAGTTGATGTGCAAGCAATACTGGTTGCGCATGCTGCATGTGAGTGCGACCAGGCATCACCGCATCGCCGACTTTCTTCGCCTGATCCATTAACGCCTTGACTACTTCAATTATTTGGCTTGCAACCATACGGGCATGCCGACGTAGCCACATACGAATCAGACAGGCAATCTGGTCATTACGGGAGCGACCCGCACGCAACTTGCCGCCCAGCTCGCCACCTGCAATCTCCAACAAACCACGCTCCAAGGCAGTAGCTTCGTCCTCATCGTCCTCAATCGGAATAAATTGACGGGAATCGACACGGCGTTGCAATTCGTTGAGAGCCACCTCCATGCGATTGAGCTCGTCATCGCTCAACAGTCCAGCGTTGCCCAGAGCTCTAGCATGGGCTCTGGAACCAGCGATGTCGTCATCAGCCAATCGCCAGTCAAACTGCGTGGATTTCGAAAGTCGAGCCAGTTCAGGCGAAGGACCGGACTTGAATCTGCCACCCCACAGCGCCAGATGTTCGTCATTGCCGTTGTTGTCTTGCTCTTTCATCCTTCAATTTCCTTTATCCAATAACCGCCCAATGCCGTCGGCAAAGCTTGCTGCACCGTTTCATGACTATGCCATAGAGCAAGTTGCGACCATGCAACCATGGCGAGGCCGCAACCGATAGCTTTCCTCTATTTATCCAATTTATTCAGAAAACTCGCAGATCGCGAACACACGACATGCGATATCGCACAAACTACCGGCAATTACTCAACGGCGTTGTCAGGAACCTCAATGCCATTGCCAAATTTCACATCACGAGCTGCGGCCACCTTATCGGGCAAACCGTAAATCGAGATGAAACCATTGGAAGCATTTTGGTCGTAGGTATCTCCGGAATCGTAAGTGGCGAGACGATAGTCATACAAAGAGGAGTCGCTGCGGCGGCCGGTTACCACAGCACGGCCCCCATGCATAACCATGCGAATCTCTCCGGAAACATAGCGCTGCGTTTCTTCAATGAAGGCATTGAGCGAACGTACGGCCGGAGAGAACCACTGTGCATCATAGACCAACTCGGCCCAACGCTTGTCAATATCTCGCTTGATACGATGCTGCTCACGCTCCAAACAGCAGTTCTCAAGCTCTTCATGTGCGGCGATAAGTGCGACAGCACCCGGTGCCTCATAGAGTTCTCGGGATTTGATGCCAACCAAACGGTCCTCAATCAGATCGATACGGCCAATGCCCTGCGCCCCTGCGCGACGATTCATTTCTTCAATGGCCTGCAACGGGGTGACATCCTTACCGTCAATGCGAACAGGAACACCTCGCTTGAACTCTATGACGACTTCATCCTCGACCGGCGGGAAAGCCGGATCGTCTGTGTAAGTATAGCAGTCCTTGGTCGGTCCGTTCCAAGGATCTTCGAGAAAACCTGTCTCAATGGCACGCCCCCAGACATTCTGATCGATGGAATAAGGACTCTTTTCGGTCTGGGTAATCGGCAGCTTATGATCCGCCGCAAACTGAATTTCCACATCACGTGTCAGAGAAAGATCGCGAATCGGGCTGATGGCCTTCAGGTTCGGATCAATCGAAGCGATGGACACTTCGAAACGCACCTGATCATTGCCCTTGCCTGTGCAGCCATGCGAAATGGTATCGGCGCCGAATTGGTGTGCCGCTCGAACAAGATGCTTAGAAATAAGAGGTCGAGAAATAGCCGAAACCAGCGGATACACCCCTTCGTACTTGGCATTCGCCTTCAAGGCGAGCATGCAGTATTCACTGGCGAATTCTTCTCGGGCGTCCACAACGTACGCCTCAACCGCACCGCATGCCAACGCGCGCTGACGTATGGTCTCCAGGCTTTCTCCTCCTTGACCAACATCAAGGGAGACTGCGACAACATCTTTGCCCGTACGCTCCTTGAGATACGGAATGGCTACTGAGGTGTCAAGCCCTCCAGAATATGCAAGTACGATACGGTTCTTCTTGACCATGATGACCCTTTCTCCCTGGTTTTTATACAGTTAATATACATCTATTTGCATAAGTATCCAATTCTATTAATCAGATGTCCGCATTTTGAGACCGGCTCACGGGTACGAACAGATACCGACGTCCACATCGCATACCTGCGCAGACATCCTCAGCGTTTGCCCGCACGCTTCCCACGAGAGACGATATCAAGAAGCCATTTCACCCGTCCGAGCGCAGCCTCATCATCCCGGCAGACCAAAAGCACCGTATCGTCGCCTGCCACAGTTCCGAGAATGCCTTCGACAGGTTGCTTGTCGATAACGCTGGCCATGTATTGCGCGGCCCCTGAGGGGGTGTGGACGATGACAAGATTGCGCGCCGCAGCCGCAGAGGTTATTAGGCCGGATAATCCACGGGAAAGCTGTCGGTCAATCTGTTCAGCCGTTGCGTCATCCCGTTCAGGCTCCACACCGAGAGTATATGCCATTTCACCGTTTTTAAGCCTTGTCTTGACGGCTTTCATCTCATCCAAATCACGGCTGAGCGTAGCCTGTGTTACTTCAATGCCGCGATCAGCAAGCATTCCGGAAAGCTGAGCCTGCGAAGAAACAACAAAGTTCGTTAGAATTTCCTGAATGACGCTTAGGCGAGCCGGCCGGTTAATCGGATGCAGTAGCACCGGCTCCGACTTATCACTGTGCACTTTTTGCGCATCCACTAATGAATCAGGGAAACCGCCTTTTCTTTCGTTGGCATCGTCAGTCATATCCGAACGGTTTATCTCCATCATGTAAGCAAATCCTTATCATCTTGTTGCTTGCCAATTAGCCATGTGAGCAGCGCCTTTTGCGCATGGAGGCGATTTTCGGCCTCGTCCCAGACAACTGATTTCGGCCCGTCGATGACGCTTGCAGTCACTTCTTTGCCACGGTAGGCAGGAAGGCAGTGTTGGAACATCGCATCCGGCTTGGCGAGCGCCATCAGTTCGTCGTTAACCTGATAGCCCCAGAACGGCTTGGACCTTACGGTGTATTCGCTCTCCTCACCCATAGAGACCCAGGTGTCCGTAAAAACGCAATCAGCATCGGCGACGGCTTCACGCGGGTCTGCGGTAACTGTAATCGAACCACCATTCTCACCGGCTATGCGTTCCGCATCAGCGACAATAGCGGAATCCGGCAGGAATCCTTGAGGACCTGAGACACGAACGCTCATACCCGCCGTCGCACCACCAAGCAAATACGAATTTGCCATGTTGTTGGCCGCATCCCCCACGTAGGCAATCGTCACACTTTGCAAAGCATCAACACCTCCACGATGCTGGGCGATCGTAAGGAAATCAGCAAGAATTTGGCAAGGGTGGAATTCGTCAGTAAGTGCATTGACGACCGGAACGTCAGAGTATTGCGCCATTGTTTCGACAAGGTCCTGACCGAACGTTCGCCAGACGATGGCACTGGTCATCCGCGAGAGCACACGAGCCGTATCAGCCACCGGTTCACCACGGCCAAGCTGCGATCCCGATTTGTCAATAACCAGCGGATAGCCACCAAGTTCGGCTACGCCGACGGAAAAACTCGAACGCGTGCGGGTACTGGGCTTGTCAAAGATAACAGCAACGCCCTGAGGACCCTCTAACGGGCGGCGGTAATAACGATTTCGTCGAAACGCCATACCAAGCTCAAGTATTTCCTTTTGTTCGTCGTGATTGACGTCATCGTCGCGCAGCATATGTCGTAACTGACCTGTCATGGGCGCCTCCTTTTATTTCATCATTACTGGAATATACAGGATATATTCGAGATATTCATTTTTTATTCACATAGTGACAGACTTCGTCACAGCGTCCGTTGACCGCGTGGTCACATGATCTGTTGACAAATATCATTTAGTCATCAGGCAAATCAACCGGAACACGAGAAAGAATCGATACCGCCTCCCGCACATCCGCCGCACTTGCAATCAGCGGCGGTGCAAGGCGCAGAGCATCACGGGCAACAGCGTTGACGATCAGTCCGTGATCCAGCGCCCACTCCATAGCGGCGTGAGCACAAGGATGAGACAGCTCGATGGCATCAAGCAAGCCTCGCCCACGCACAGAAACAAATAACGGATTCCCGCAGGAGATGACGGCCTTGCGCAGCTGCTGACCGCGATCTTCCGCATTGCCGAGCAACTTCTCTTCTTCAATGGTGCGCAATGTGGCCAATCCGGCCGAAGCCGCAAGGGGCCCGCCGGCAAACGTCGAACCATGCAACCCATGGGAAAACAAGGAAGCCAAAGGCTTTCCGAAAGCAATCATACCACCCATGGGGAATCCGCCGGCAACACCTTTAGCGAAGGTAATGATGTCTGGATTGATACCGCCGGAAAGATCATCTCGTTGGAATGCGAACCATTGTCCGGTTCGCCCTATGCCGGTTTGCACCTCATCTACGATCAGCAGAGCTCGATACTCATCACAAAGCCTCCGGACACCTTTAACATATTCCGGGTCAAGTGGACGAACACCCGCTTCCCCTTGGATAAGTTCGACCATAACCGCCGCAACCGGTCCGGCATTTTTATCATTCTCTTTGTCAAATGCCGCACCGAGGGCAGAAAGATCTCCCGCCTCCACAAATTCAACGGCAGGCAAAAGAGGCTCAAAAGACTCACGAATCGAGGGTTTCCACGTCGCACTCAACGCCCCCATGGTCCTGCCGTGAAACGCTTGTGTCAGTGCGATAATACGCACAGTCTGTTCACTGTTTTCAGCGTTATCTTCCGCCAACGACCGACCGTAGAGCCTGGCCATTTTTATTGCGGCTTCGTTCGCCTCAGCTCCTGAATTGGCGAAATACACGCGAGAGCCACCGGGGGCACCGGCTATCTCGAGCAATTTTTCAGCCAGTTCAATTTGCGGCACAGAGGCGAAATAATTGCTGACATGGGCCACTTTTCCGGCTTGATCTCTCAAAGCACTGACCCACTTCGGATGGGCATACCCCAACGAATTGACGGCAATACCTGCAAGAAAATCAAGATATTCGTTGCCGTCCACATCCCATACGCGCATGCCTTTGCCATGATCCATCACACGCAGCGGCGTACCGAAGGCGTGAGTGTGTACCCGCTCATAGACGGTAATCCAATCCTCACTTTGCGGACCAATTGTGCTGGTTCTTGTTTCGGACTTGCACTTAGCATCATCAGTTAACTTACGACGAAGATTATTACGGTTCATTGTTGTCCACTTTCTGATCTTTCCGCAGTTTCAGGTCATCTCCAGGCACCACCATCGTACCGATTCCGGCACTGGTGAACACCTCGTTAAGCAAGGAATGTGGCATACGACCGTCGATAATATGGGCCTGAGGCACTCCGCCTTCCAACACTCGTACACAGGCTCGCATCTTAGGCACCATGCCACTTTGCAAGTTGGGGAGCATCTGACGCAATCGATTAATGCCGACGTAGCTGATCAAGGAATTTTTATCGGGCCAATCGGCGTACAACCCGTCAATATCAGTCAAAATAATCAATTTGCGCGCATGCAAGGAGACCGCGAGCGCCGCTGCGGCGGAATCCGCGTTGACATTAAACACCTCAGTGGGATCATCGGCATTGGGCGCAATCGAGGAAACGACCGGAATGCGATCCTGCGCAATAAGATCTTCCACAGCAGACGGATTGACTTCGGACACCTCCCCAACGAGACCTACGTCAACCTCTTTGCCGTCTATAACCGGTCGGTACCGATTCGCACCAAACAACGAACCGTCTTCACCCGAAAGCCCGACAGCGAGCGGACCATGCTCATTAATCAGGCCTATCAACTCACGCGAAACCGAACCGGTGAGAATCATCCGTACCACTTTCATGATTTGTGGCGTGGTGACGCGAAGGCCCGCTTTGAATTCCGAATCTATTCCAAGATCATTGAGCATGGACGAAATTTGAGGCCCGCCGCCATGAACAACGATGGGATGGATACCGACCTGATGCAGGAAGACCATATCCTGCGCGAAACAACGTTTCAAGCGATCGTCAATCATGGCGTTTCCACCATATTTGACAACGATTCGTTGCCCTGCAAACTCTTCAAGCCAGGGTAATGCTTCAATAAGCACCTCGGCTTTTTGACCATCCTTCAAATCGTTGTGAACGTCAAATGTCACTCCGGCATCAACCGGCGTAAATCGGTTGACCTGCTTCTGGTTATGAGTCATTATCTTCCCCGTTGCATGCTTAACAGTGGTATCATCATCACGGACAGATCCCAGTTCATTTGTCTGCATCCTCCCTGTACTGGCCTATCGTCAGGATTCATAGTCGGCGTTGATGTGCACGTATTCATGGGTCAGGTCATTGGTCCACACCGTCGATCCCGCGTTGCCGCGGTTGAGGTCAATATCGATATCGACTTGGCGTTCATCCATGTTCACTTCGGAACGGTCGATGCCCGCACCTCCATGTGCGCAAACACGAACACTATTGATGTCGACAGTTACTTCACACGGGTCGAAATCAGCGACATGAGAAGGGACCGTACCCAAAGAACTGACGATGCGCCCCCAATTGGGATCATTGCCGCTTATGGCACATTTCAGGAGATTCGAGCCCGCGACCGCGCGCGCACAAGCTAGGGCTGCCTTCTCATTCTCCGCGCCACTAACAGTAATCTTGATGTCGTGGCTGGATCCTTCGCCGTCACCGACGATTTGTCTAGCCAAATCTGAGCATGCCCGAACAATCAACTCGGTGAATTCATCATCATCGGGAGTAACACCTGAAGCACCAGAGGCGAGCAGCAACACCGTGTCGTTGGTGGACATGCAACCATCCACGTCAATGCGGTTGAATGACTTGTTGACTGCAAGCTCCAAAACCTTCTGCAGTTGTTCAGAATCGACCACGGCATCCGTGGTAACGACACAGAGCATGGTCGCCAACTGAGGGGCAATCATTCCAGAGCCCTTTACCATGCCACCGACTCGATATCCCCGACCTTGCAATCGAGCGGTCTTTGGCTTGGTGTCGGTGGTCATGATCGCCATAGCGGCATCCAGCCCCGCCTGTTCATCGTCATTCAATGCCAACAGCGCCGCATCAACGCCACGCAAAACGTTTTCAATCGGCAGCAGCTCACCGATAAGCCCCGTAGAACATACCGCAATGTCATTGACATCGACGTTCAGACTATGCGCAGCCTTGACTGCCGTAGTCTCACTCTGTTCAAAACCTGCTTGCCCTGTGCAGGCGTTTGCACCACCTGAATTGAGCACCACGGCCTTGATGCGTCCATTCATCAACGCTTTGCGCGACCATTGCACCGGCGCCGCACAGAAACGGTTTGAAGTAAATACACCGGCGGCAGCATCGCTAGGACCATAGTTAACAACCATGGCCAGGTCACTTTTCTCCGTGTTGGCTGAAATGCCGGCATTGACACCGGCAGCCGAAAATCCTTGTGCAAACGTTACGCTCATGGTGCCACTCCTATCGTTGTGAGTCCTTGGTCTTCCGGCAGTCCGAGCGCGATGTTCAACGACTGCACCGATTGCCCGGCCGTTCCGCGATTGAGATTGTCGATGGCAGCGAAGCCATACAAACGCCCTGCCTGTCGATCTACAGCAACCTGAATCTCTGCCATGTTGGAACCCAACACATCGGCGGTTGAAGGCATTTCATCTTCGTCCAGCAAGCGAATAAAGTGCTGGCATCGATATGCATTCCACCATATTGCCCGAATCTCAGAATCACTCAGCAGCGTTGCTTTGTCGGTAAGCTTAGCCGAAACAACCGCTAGGATGCCCCGCGACATAGGCACCAGAACGGGAGTAAAACCAACGTTAATTCGCTTTGCCACAGATGCAGCGTCCGCTTGAGACTTCGAACAGGTTGAGGCAATCAAAGCACTGCCAAAACGATTTCCACTACAGCAACCAGCGCAAGCCGCATGAGCCAGATTCTGCATAATTTCTGGAATATGCCTGTGAACCCCGCCAATTGAATACGGCGTTGCACAACCAAGCGCCTCAGCAGCAAGCAAACCTGTTCGCTTGAGACTTTTACCCGCTCCGGAATAGCCGACTGCAAGATCGGCGACAATATCATCAAACTGCACCAACCCTTCAGCCAACGCGGGCTGGAAGGCAAGCGTCACCGCCGTCACATTGCAACCGGGACCGGCAATATGTGAGGCATCCGGCAAATTTTCACGTTGGAATGCATACTCGCCGTTCGCCCCCTTGCCCACGATGAGTTCCGGCATGCCGTAAGTCCAGGGCCGTTGAAAATCACCACCGTAATAACGTTTCCATGCACCTTCGGATTCAAGCCGATGATCGGCACCCAAGTCGACTATCGCACAGTTTGCGTGTAATTTTTTGGCCAGCTTGCCGGATATGCCGTGCGGCAACGCAAGTACGATCACATCATGTCCGTTAAGCACTTCTGGCATCGTCGGTTCGATGACCATATTTTCAATACCGGGAATATGCCTTGTATGCCGATCCAGCGTGTCGCCGGCCGTGGATTCACCCGTTACCGTAGTGACCTTAAACGACGGATGATTGGCCAATATCCGCAGCATTTCACTACCGGCATACCCACTGGCCCCCGCTATCGCCACTGTCATTGCGTCCATGTCATCCCTTTCCATCTTTTCGTGAGCTATAATACATATATACATCATTACGCATAGTTATTCATTCACATTATGGACTTCACCAAATAGAGATGCAGTAATCAGCATCCACGAACGGACAACTCGTCACAAGTATTTGACGGGAAGGCGAAGCCCTTACAAACAGGAACCTCTATTCGAATATCTTCGTCTATCTGCTGTTAGAAGAGGAGCTTCAGCTAAGCACTCGAGCAAAATAAAATCCTCATCCCAATTGATCATGGAATGAGGATTTCGTTTTGACACTCTGCCATTCACGCAGTGACCAGACTGTCTCCGCCATTGCCGGTGCCGCTTGGCGAGTATTGATTGAGCAACTGTTGCATCAGGTCATCGGCGCTGATGCCTTTGGTAAGAAGCCAAATCTGAAATAGTGTGGTCACCACGCCCAACGCCACACATACAGCAGCCGCCCAGAAGCCCTTCATATGGTATTTTTTTGTTCGCCACATGGAAATAGCCCCGGTAACAATCGGCAAAAACACGATAGGAAGAAACAGCAGAATGATTGAAACGATCGCCATCGGATCCCAATGACCTTTCAGCGGATTCTGAATCGGGTCATTCATATCAACACCGTTGCGGATATCCGGTTGATACCCTGGCGCCCCCGGCCCACCAGCCAAGGGCGCTTGACCCCCGTTATACCGCTGTTGACCGTTGAACCCATTCGAATTGCCGTCATATCCATTACCGGCCATCTGTCCGAAACCGCCATTAGGTACGCTGCTCCGGTCATTTTGGCCGTTGCCCCTACCAAAATACCCGTTCATCGGATTAGCGTTGTTCTCATTCCAACCACCATTGTGAGCATTGCCGTTTCTATTGCCCTGATTCTGCTGAAGCCGGCTATCATTGCCGCTCTGTTGCAAGACCTCCTCATCAGGCTTGCCGTAAAGATAAGGGTCGTAACCGGAAGGGAACTGGCTTATCAAAGCACCGAATTCAGGAGCTTGCGTCTGTCCATATTGCGGCTGCGTAACGACAGGCCGTGCCTGAATTTCCCCAGTTGCACCATCACTATCGGTCACGGAACGATTATCCCCTGCCTGACCATACGGCATCAGTCCCGGACTCTGTCCGGCAGGCTGCACATCGTTGGGTGAAGAAAGGTTGTCTTTCAGTTCTAATCCGTCAAACGGGTTGGGAGATTCGTTCATCATGCCGCTTTCCATATCCATGACATTGTTATTACAGAGTCTACGTAGAATTGACACGCTGACTCCGTAATTGTATAACATCCTAAGATGTCTGACTTGCAATTTTGTTGCTCAGGACCCTTTGTTGCTCAGGCCCTCAGTTCAGCGCCGATGGCTTGTGCCTTATTAACGATTGCAGCCCTGAAAACCTCGGCATCGTTTCCGGTCAACGTCCTGTCCGGAGAGCGGAAAGTAACCGAATAAGCCAGCGACTTCTGGTGTTCCCCCAGCTGATTACCCGAGAAAACGTCAAACAACTCGATGGACTCGAGATTGTCGCCAACTGCCTCCCTGATAACCTGCTGCAATTGCGCTGCGGTAACCGTATCGGGAACCGTGAAAGCAAGATCCTGCTTGATCGGCGGGAACGTGGAAACAGGCTTGGCCTGTACCGGTTTACCACTCAACATGGCAAAAAGATCGGTCAAGTTCAGCTCGAATGCGGCGGAATGCTCAGGCAAACCGAGATCGGCGTTGACATGCGGATGCAACTCACCGACCATACCGACGAACGTCTCGTCTACCATCACTTTTGCACAACGTCCGGGATGCCACTGAACCGGCGCATTCTGAGGTTCGGGTTGCACGAGGGAAACATCCGCTCCAAGACGATCGACCACACGGCTCATGGCCTCCAGCGCATCTGTGTAATCCACATTGCGGCTTTCACCAATCCAACCGGTTTCGATCGCTTTTCCCGTGAGAATGGCCGCAACGTGCAACGGCTGCTCTGGCAACCCAGCATCAAGAGCTTCAAGCTGTTCGTCGCTGGGACGCAGAGCGCCGGGTAAGGCCGGAATGGCAGGAGCTTTAGGATCCCAAAGATAAACATGACCAATTTCGTAAAGCGACACGTTCTCGATACCGCGACGAAGATTTCGCTGAACGGTCTGGGCCAACGTCAGCAAAATCGTCCGGCGCAGGTATGGCCTATCGCCAGCCAACGGATTCGCGACTTCCACGCTTATCGGTTTAATCTCATCGAAGTCATAACCGAACGCCTTGAAATCAGCGTCGCCGACGAAAGGATAACTCAGTGTTTCTATCAAACCGTATTCAGCCAACTCGTTGGCCACTTCGCGTTGACGTCGCTGGTCGGCAGTCAGTCCAACATTACCTTTCACCGGTGCCGGTGGCACGGTTACCGGAATTTCGTCATAACCGACAAGACGCGCCACCTCTTCTACCAAATCGCAAGGCATGGTCATATCCGGACGCCATGTGGGCGGAACGACGGAAATGTGGCCTTCGACCGCAGTGTCCTCAACAGTGCACCCGATGTCCTCAAGAATCTCGCGGATACGATCCTCAGAAGTATCCAAGCCGGTCAGACGCTTGGTTTCGATGAGCTTGAAATCGATGGCTTCACGCGGTTCGGTATTATTGACATCGACAGCGGCGCCTGACGGACAGGCATCACCGTATTTCGCCAACAAATCAGACGCCATCTGTACAGCCGCCGGCTGAAGTTCGTAGTCCACACCACGTTCGAAACGCTTCGCCGCTTCAGAAGGCGTCTTGTGTCGGCGAGCGGACCTCGCAACAGTCACCTGATCAAAATGTGCTGCTTCAAGAAGAATGTTCTTAGTGTCCGCGGTAACTTCCCCGTACAATCCACCCATGACGCCAGCAAGACCCAGGATGCGCGAACCACGCTTGCCGTCGGGCGAATCCGTGATGAGAAGGTCTTCGACGTTCAACTCGTGGGTTTTGCCATCAAGCGTTGTTAGGTTCTCACCTTGTATGGCACGACGTACCACAATCGGCTGTTCGATCTTATCGAGGTCGTAAGCATGCATGGGCTGACCCAAATCAAGCATCACGTAGTTGGTCACATCCACGGCCAATGAAATCGAGCGAATGCCGGCGCGCATCAAACGACGGCGCATCCAGCTCGGAGTCTGTGCCGAAGGATCGAAATTATGCACAGATCGGGCGTAGTAACGATCGCATCCGTTGACGCCGTGAATCGGAAAGCTGTCTTCGATCTCGATGTGAAGGTCGCTTTCGTCACTGTCTACAGTCTGCGCAATTTCGTCATTCAACACGACGGCCGGATCGGTGTAGGTTGCACCTGTGGAATGGTGATACTCACGTGCCACACCGCGGTATGAAAGCGTATAACCACGATCCGGAGTGATGTTGATTTCCAAAATCGGCTGATCCAGATGCAGCAGATGCATCGCATCGTCACCTGGCCTCAGTGCGTCGGCCTCTTCTTTGCTGAAACCGTAATTGTCAAGCAGGATAATGCCATTGTGGTCGCTGCCCAAACCAAGCTCACGTTCGGAGGCGCACATACCGTTCGAAATATGGCCGTATGTCTTGCGCGGCTCGATTTTAAAGTCACCGGGAAGCACGGCACCCGGAAGAGCGACAACGACCTTCTCCCCTGCCGCCATGTTGGGTGCGCCGCAGATGATGCCACGCGGAACCTTGTTGCCGTTCTCGTCGGTCTCGTTGTACTCGTCACCGACATCGACGTGACACCAGTTGATGACCTTGCCGTTCTTCTGCGGTTCCGGAGTGCAATCCACAACATAACCGACAACGATGGGACCCGTGAGCTGCGAAGCGTGAATCTCTTCCTCTTCTAGCCCTACGCGAACCAGATCCTTGGCGAGTTGCTCATATGTGAGCCCCGCCGGAACCTCGACATGTTCCTTCAGCCAGTCAATATCTACCATTGGCATTGCGGTTCACTCCCCCATCACGAACTGTTTGCTGAAACGCACGTCACCTTCGACAAGGTCGTGCATGTCGTTGATATCGTGGCGCAGCAACAATGTGCGCTCCATGCCCACACCGAACGCGAAGCCGGTATAAACTTCGGGATCCAGACCGGCCGAACGCAGCACGTTGGGGTTAACCATGCCACAGCCACCCCATTCAATCCAACCCGGACCGCCCTTTTTGTCAGGGAACCACAGGTCTAGCTCAGCGCTTGGTTCGGTGAACGGGAAATAGCTTGGGCGCAGACGACTCTTGGCTTCCGGTCCAAACATCGTCACCGCGAGCTTGTCGAGAACACCTTTCAGGTCACCCATAGTCAGACCCTTATCAACAGCCAAGGCTTCGCATTGATGAAAGACGGGCGTATGTGTGGCATCAAGTTCATCAGTACGGAACACACGACCAGGAGAGGCAATGTAGAGCGGTACACCTCGCGTAAGAAGGGCACGCACCTGATCGGACGAAGTTTGTGTGCGCAGCACCATGTTACTACCCACGAATCCTGCGGCGTCCTTGGCCTGATTTCCTTTGACATAGAACGTGTCCTGCATCTGACGTGCAGGATGGTCCGGACCAAAGTTCAACGCGTCGAAATCGTACCATTCGCTCTCAATCTCGGGACCAGTGGAAATCTGCCAGCCCATTGAGATAAAAAGGTCTTCGATGTCCTCCATCAGCTTGGGCAACGGATGGCGAGCACCCAGCGGCTTGCGGTTGACCGGCAAAGTCATGTCAACCGTTTCCTCAGCCAGCTGTCTGGCCTCCTCTTCTGCTTTGACTTGGGCTTCCTTGAGACCCAACGCACGTCCGAAATCAGCGCGTAATTTACCCATAAGCTGACCGGCGCTCTTCTTTTCCTCCGCAGGCAATGAGCCGATGACTCGACTCGCCTGGGTCATCACCGATTCCGCTCCGGCGTACTCCGACTTGATGGCTTTGAGCTCCTCCACGGTGGAGGCACTCTTTATTTTCTCGATGGCTTCGGCGACCGCATCGGTCACTGCTCCCGCATCGAATGCCGCACTCTGTGCCACAAGTACCCTTTCCTTTGATTTTCAAATCTTGAAAACATCTGCGATCATATACGAAAAGTCATGAATCCCAAGCGTTTACAGCCTTTTCATTCTTTCAATATGACTCGACATACCGTCTTGCCCGCTTATGCTCGTTTCAGCAGTCAACGATTGCCATCTCGACAGGTTCTTTACACACCTTGTTCTATGTCACGAGCCATTGCCAATGTAAAAAGCAGGACCGAAGTGCTGGTTGCGAGATTAAGCGATTCAGCTTTGCCATACAATGGGATGGAGACGATACTGTTCACACGCTCAAGTACCCAGTCCGGCAAACCACGTGCTTCATTGCCGAACAGAATCGTGTGTGAAGCATTAGTGCGCCTGCCTCGCTTTGCATCTTCGTAATAGCTCCGAATGACTTCAATCAGGGACTCGGGCCTGTTCTGTTGCGTACCATAGACGTCGGCAGCTATCAGATCATTGTGTTGCCCCAACGCCCATATGAAAAACTCTTCGGTGCCCATAGTGACAACCGGCACATGAAACAGTGAGCCCGCCGAGGAACGGATAACCTTGGGGTTGAACCTGTCAACGCAGTCATCGACGAATATCACTGCTCTGGCACCTGCTGCGTCAGCAGTACGAATTACCGTACCGGCGTTCCCGGGATCACGAATCTGCCAGAACGCTGCAACGGTATTGCTTACAGGACCGGAATGAAATGTTTCTTGTGCCCGCGTCGTCAGTGTACCATCTGAAATGTGGTTCATTTCAGCGTCACTTCTGATCTCTGTTCCGCGGGTCAATAAGTTATGGACGGCTTGTGTGTCGTTTCCGGTACCGGTTTGATTGCCTGTAAACGCCTCGTCCATACAACGCTGCATGACTTCCAGATCACCCACAGCAAGGATACCCTGTGCATCCGTGCTCATACGATGCATCACCTCACCGGTGACCCTGTGAATATAAAGCCCACCCTTATCCGCCTCATCCGCGATGTTCTCAACTACCGGCGATATCATTTCATGCTGTTGATCACCAGTCTGCACGTAGCAATCAACGACCGCCTCAGGCATCCACCGAACGATTTCACGAACCGACTGCGGACCTTCAATAAGAAACTTCCCGGACTTTTTGCGCGCCTTGGTCTTTTCAAGCTCCGCCACACGCCGCACTCGTTCGGACTTGGTGCTATCAATGATGTGCTGATTGAAAGGCATGATTCCCACTGTACGCGACAGCTACGGCAACGACACGAACACCAAAGCTCGAAGGTGGTTTCTGTACTTCATGTATGTGTATGTGGATATGGCTTTAGCCTGTCAAGCCGTCACGTTGACCACAAAGTTCTAACTCCACGTGTCGTCAATAGGCGACAGTCAACCGAATGCAAATCACCCTCCAAAGAAGGTGAACGTTCCCGCGAAAGCGGCGACAATGAGGGAAAGCGTCGGAACTGCGGCACACACGATGACAAAGAGCCAATCACGTGTGTTCACTCGGCTCACCCTGGCATGGGTTCTGGGATTTTTTCCGCCGAAGCCGCGCGCCTCCATGGCCGTGGCCAACGTTGTGGAGCGGCGGATGGACAGGACCAACAATGCAAAGGTCTGAGGGAAGAACGCCTTAATCTTGTTTTCGTCGCCAAGCCCGCGCGAACGGCGCGAAGCGGCGAGTGCGTACCAATCGTCTCGCAACACGGCAAACAGACGCATTCCGGCCAGACCGCCGTAAACAAAGCGATCTGGAAGATGAAGAATCTGGCTGAACGAATCGGCAAGGTCTGTGGTTTCAACCCCAAGCACGGCAATGATTGCCGGTATACCGACAGCCAAGATACGGATGCCGGTGGCGAGTGCAAGAAGGGACGAACGGTCGGTGACAGTAATCATTGCCCAATGCCACCAGATTCGTCCGCCTTCCTTGCCATACAGCAAGACGGCGAGCGCCGATCCGGGTGCTCCGATAAAAACAGGCCAGGTCGATTTGACCACACGCCACGGTGAAAGCCCAATGCAAGCAAACAGGATGAATTCAATGAGCAATGCAAGACCTGACGATACACAGTCAAGGCTCAGTATCAGCGGCACCGCAGCAATGAAACCGCCGAACAGCCTGAATGTCGGATTCAGCGAGGCAAGAACCGTTGAACGACTTGACTGCCGTTCCTTCTCATCTCGGGAGCAGACCGGACTAACGGTGACGGTTTCAGACAAAACGCCGGAATCCCATTCATCATTATCGCGCTGCGTTGCATTCGTACCGTTTTGCGTTACACCTACGTTGTGGTCGAGACCTTGGCGTCCAACCTTATCGGTCAGCGAGGTGTCGGATGCGGACAATGCCTGGGTTACCGGCCTCGCCGCAACCTCTTCGACGTGGGATACCGCCCGGAGTTCAACAACGCGGGCACCAAGCGCAGTAACCAGATCGCGGTCGTGGGTGACGACGATGACACTTACCCCATCACCGCGCAGTGAATGTATTAGAGAAACGATCTGCATCCATGTACGCCGATCCTGACCGAAAGTCGGTTCGTCAAGCACAATGATCTTCGGAGCTGCCGCCAACGATGCCGCCACCGTCAAACGTCGTTTCTCGCCTCCGGACAGAGTATACGGATTGACAGTGGCGTACTGGCAAAGACCGAACCGACGAAGTAGGCCCAAGGCCTTTTCTCTTGCTTCTTCTTCATTCATTCCAGTGCGCAGAGGACCGAGCATCACCTCTTCAAGCACGCTTCCTCTAGCAAACTGATGCTCGGGATTCTGGAACACGTATGAGATGCGAGACGCGAGCTGGGTTGAGGTCCAACCAATCGGCGAACCACCGGACGCATCCTTTGTCAAAATCTGCGAGGCTTCGACATTTCCCGAAACCGGACGCAAAAGACCGGCCAATGTCAACGACAGGGTCGATTTTCCAACACCGTTGTGCCCAACAAACGCGGTTATTTGCTCAGAAGCAAACGAAATATCGATATTCCGGGCTATGGCCGTGCCATCTCGGCCGATCGCCAAATCTTTGGTCGAAAGTAATGTCGTTCCGTCTCCGCATGCCGGATCGCTATCTGGCTCTTCATCGTTACGGATTCGACGTATCACATCTTCAGGCCGACGATATCGTTCAGGCACCCAAATGCCCAAATCGGCAAAATCGAGCCGCCGATCACCGAATACCTCATCGGGAGTACCGTCAGCGACCACGACGGTTCGGCGGAACTCAGCGAAATCACTTCCACCGTCTTCGCGAGCGACCGTGTCCTCAGCACGGCTCTCAGGCGCAGGTCCGAGAACAATGACCCTATCGATCAAATCGATCCACGGACCCGCACGATGTTCTACCAACAACATGGTTGTTTCGCTGCGTTCCAGAGCGTCACGGACGGCACCGACAACCTGCTTGACCCCTTCCGGATCCAAGTTGGCGGTCGGTTCGTCCAAGAGAAGAGCCCCTGGCTGCATCGCTAGTACACCCGCCAAGGCTAATCGCTGCATCTGTCCGCCGCTCAAGTGCATGGTGGAACGATAAAGTTGTAATCCTTGGAGACCGACCGCTGAAAGGCTTTGCTCAACCCTGTGCCAGATTTCCGGACGTGGAACACCCATATTCTCAGGACCGAACGCCACATTGTCACCAAGACGTTCGAAAATCATCTGGGCGTCAGGATCCTGAAGAACAAGACCGACACGACCACGAGCGGATACAGCTGGGATACCGTCAACAAGAATGGAGCCCTCGGTTATCCCGCCTTCAGAATCCTCGACGGCAACCACATGCTTGTTCGATGTTTGTCCGGTAGGAACCCCATTGGCGGTGATCTGATCTCCCAACAAACCTGAAGCGCCCTCAAGAATCGTCGACTTGCCTATGCCTGAGGCACCAAGAAGCAGCACATGCTCGCCGGCTCGGATATCGAGATCAAGCCCACGGACAGCAAAATGCCGGCGTGAAGCGTGGCGATACCCCCAATGCACGAAACGAATAGAGGAAGGCGAAACCTCGGCGAATGGCTTCTCATATGAATTGCCTTCGGCTAACGAAGCGGTCGAGTCCCGTGACGAATCACTGTCTGAAGACTCACCACCGTCGCCGTTACCGCGGCACGTAACCCCATCACCGACTTTTTGGTTTTGCATGCGATCCTCCACGATGCCTGATCCCATTGCGCCGCGATTCACTTTGCGGCAGCACGAACCTGTCGTCCAGATGCGAACTTGTCAATGGCACCAGTGTTGGCTATGGCGATATAGAGATACCACATCAGCGTCCCTGCCACCAACGCCCCGGAAATCAGCGTAGCAACCAGATACCAAAGACCGTACGTACCCGTCATATTGAAACCCTGCAGATGAGTGAAGAATGTATACATCCAACAGCCGATAGCGGAAACGGCACCTGAAAGCGTGAGTGTGACTACGTTCCAGACCTTGTACGCCACGCAAAGGAATACGATTTCCGCGCACAGACCTTGAACCAGCGCAATTAGGAACGTTTCACTCCCTCCCCACGTATTGCCAAGCAATGCTTCCAGAACACCCGCAACTACTTCGGCATATGTAGCCGCTCCGGGTTTGCGAACGATAACCGCCGCAAGTGGACCTGCAAAAAGCCAGAACCCATTCATCAGACCTCCTAGACCGGGAACCAATGCATCCAAAGGAGAACCGATAGGGCCATATAACAAAGCGGCCGCCCAATAGACGAATGTACTGACCACACCTATGACGGAAGCGACGGCGATATCCACGACGCGCCACTTGAGATTTGGTTTAGAGACGAAACTTGTCTGTTGAGACGATGACATTATTTGTGCCTTTCCATTGTAAACACCGCCTATCGGTGCTTTTGCAAGGCACGGGAAAGAGAGACGTCCGTTCGCCGGCATTATCCGGACTCACGTTCATTCGGTCGAGGATTACCCTCATCTCAGCCATCTGCCGACTTGCGCCGGCAGACAGCCCCCGTGTCAGTGAACAATCCTAAAGTAAGCCCTTGTCAAATCATGATTGGCATTGGATGCCGGAAGGCGTGCTGCAATGACGAACACCGCGGCACACACCAAGGCATGGTTCAACGAGAAAGCTTTTCAAGAATCAAAGCCTCAGTAATCACATTGTTCTTCAGGCTCTTCAAATCAATCGACTCGTTGGGGCTATGCGCATTGCCCTTCGGGTCTTCGGGTCCAGTGACCAAAACCTGCGCATTCGGGAAGATGCGCTGCAATTCTGGAATGAATGGAATCGATCCACCTTCACCCTTGTTGACCGCGTCTGTACCGAACGCCTCACGCATCGCCTCCAACGCATCCTTAGTCGCCTCGGCATTCGGATCCATACTCCAGCCCATACCGGTGTCCAGCGTCTCCACCGATACCTCGGAGCCGAACGGGGCGTGTTCAGTCAGGAAATCGGTGACGGCTCTGGCCGCGTCTTCCGGACGCTGGGTCGGTGCGGTCCGGACGGAAAGTCGAAAACGAGTCTCATTGGCGATGACGTTGAACGATCCTTCGACGGGATGAGCATCAAAACCTATCACCGAAATGCTCGGTTTGGTCCACAGTCGCGAAGCCAGAGAACCCGTACCTGCGAAACGATAGGAGTCAACCACGGAGGAATCGGCACGCACATCCTCCTCATCCAAATCACGTTGAAGTCCACCGACCGGGTCTCCCCCCTCAAGGCCGGGAATGTTGAGCGAACCATCACTGGCATACATGGATGAGATAAGCATGCACGAAAGGGTGTTGGCATCGAGGATGGGGCCGCCGAACTGGCCAGAATGCACCGGATGCTCCAATGCTTTGACCGTCACATCAAGATCCGTGTTCCCGCGCAGACTGGTGGTGAGGCTCGGAATATCGGCACTCCAGTTGCCAGAATCGGCCACGATGATGACATCGGCGGCAAACTCATCCCGGTGAGCCTCCACGAATGGAATGAAGCTGGGCGAACCCATCTCCTCCTCACCCTCGATGAAGACTTTAATGTTGACTTTGAGATCATCGCCAAGGGCGTGCAACGCACCCGAGTGAATTGCGATGCCGCCGCCGTCGTCCGTAGCGCCGCGCCCGTAAAGACGACCGTCAATCTCGGTGGCCTCGAACGGGTCGGTATCCCAAGCAGAAGGATCCGGGACCGGCTGAACATCATGATGCGCGTAAAGCAGCACGGTCGGAGCGTTCGGATCGACAATTCTTGAACCAACCACCTCGAAGGCACCAGGAGTCCCATCAGGGTTCTGGGACTGCACAACCTTCGCGTCAATGCCACGCTGTTTAAGCTCGTCAGCAACGAATTGCGCCGATACGCGCATGTGCTGCCCGGCAATGCCTTGTGCCGAAACAGATTTCAGCGCAACCTTCTTGCTCAGCAGTTCGACGATTCGATTAAAATCGGCGTCAACCCTCAAACGCAGTTCTTCCTTATCCAATACCGACATCCGATGCTCCTTAATCAAGCCTGCTGTTCCATTCGATCATCACACAGACCCACGAAAATGCCGAGAATCAGCGGGAACTGACTTTATTACGACACCTGCAGCGTCGAGACTTTCCCGTATTCTCAAAGCCATGACATGGAATCCCCTCAGCAAGGACAGCGATAAGAAAACGGCCCAGGAATCCGTCGATTCCGGAGCGAGGCAAGCAGCGGCCAAAGAAGGCAAAGGCCGTCCGACTCCTAAGCGCAAGGACGCCGAGCAACGCAATCTTCATCCACTCGTCCCCAAAGACCGCAACGCGGATCGCAAAGCCGCCAAGGAACGGATGAAGAAGCGTGAGGACGAGCAGTACGAAGCGATGCGCAATGGTGACATTTCCCGTATGCCACGCGTCGAACGAGACCCCGCACACATCTACGCCCGCAATTACGTAGATGCCCGTTTCAACCTTGCCGAATATTTCATACCAGTGTTTTTCGTAGTTATGATTCTCGGCTTCATTGTGGCCATGAAATGGCCGCAGCTGTATACCCCGATCATGGCTTTAACCTATATCTATCTGATCGTGTCCGTAATTGACGTCTTCGTCATGTGGCGCAAGCTGAAGAAGAAGCTCATCGAGAAATTCGGCGAACAATCGGTCGGAAAGGGAACCCACATGGGCTCCTATGCTTGGGGCCGAGCGCTCCAACTTCGGCGTTGGCGCATGCCGAAACCCTCTTCGTCCAAACGAGGCAACTGGCCCAAATAACAGTACCGCCTACCGATTTATTTAATCGTTGCCTTCGCGCGCATTCGTTGGAATGTCGTGCGAAGGCATTCGTTTAAAGGTCGGGAGACGCTATTGAAAAGTCTGCGAAATTTCACATCATGCCGCTTATGCTGATTAATCACCTGATGTCGCATACGACCACAAGCAAAGCAAACAGACCCGGAGAAATAATCATGGAAAGCCAACATTTTGATATCGCTGTCATCGGAGGTGGACCCGGAGGATACGCAACGGCGTTACGTGCCGCTGAGCTTGAGCTTTCTGTGGCATTGATCAATCGGGAACAACGACTTGGCGGCACTTGCCTCAATCGCGGTTGCATCCCTTCCAAGGCACTGATCACGGCAACCAGGTCAATTCACGATGCCCACGAAGCAGCTAGAATGGGCATCAATACCAAGGTCGAAGGTATTGATTTCGTAAAACTCAAGGCTTTCAAAAATCAATCCGTCAGTGACATGATCGACGGTCTTTTCTCACTGCTTAATGCCAGAAAAATAACGGTTTTCAACGGTGAAGCTTCAATTACCGCTGAACAGCAGATTGAAATTAAAACGACTAAAACAGATACCGATCAACCAAAAAACACGCCCATCACGGCCGATGACATCGTGGTCGCCACCGGTTCGCGACCCAGGCCGTTGCCTGATTACCCATTCACAGGTGCACTGATTGATTCGACCCAAGCACTTGACCTTGCAGAATTCCCCAAATCTGCAATAATTGTCGGCGCAGGCGCAGTCGCAGTTGAATTTGCTTCGATGTGGGCTGCCGCTGGAGTTGACGTGACGTTGCTCATACGTAACGAGCGAGTGCTCTCACATGCCGACAGGCGCACATCGATGACACTTACGCGAGCCCTGGCAGGCAACGGCATTCGGCTGGTTACTCATAGTCATGTCACCAACGTCAAAACCGGGATACTGCCTTCATATCTTGGCGATTCAACCAAAAGTGCCGCTGAAGCAACCTCGGAATCTACGATGAACGGATGCACGACCAACACTGCAAGCGAAAAGCAAGGCAAGGTGGGCGCCACCGTTTCCTATACCTGCGGAAACGACAGCACGGAACATGAATGCACCGCAGATGTAGTGCTGGCGGCAATAGGTCGCGACCCGAATACCGACCAGCGATGGTTTGCTGACGCAGGAATCGCCTTGGATGAACAAGGTATGGTCAGAACCGATGCCTATGGACACACCTCACAACCGGGTCTTTGGGCACTGGGAGACATCACACAGGGCCCGGCACTCGCGTATCGAGCCTTTGAGCAAGGCATTGTCATCGCCGAGTCCGTTGCGGGATTGAATCCGAAACCGGTCAATAATGCTACGGTGCCGGAAATCGTTTTTTCCACACCTGAATTTGCAACCGTCGGCATGACCATGGATGAGGCCAAGGCAGACCAGGGCATCATCGGGCCCAAGGAAAGCTCATATCCGATGATGGGCAATGCAAGGATACGGATGAGCGGAAGCTCCGGTTCGCTCACGTTGATTACCGGAGCGTACATCGACAATCCCGATACGCCGGTGGTTCTAGGGGCGCACCTTGTGGCACCTGACGCCAGCGATCTCATTGCAGAAGCGCAGCAGCTGATCGGTAACCGCGTTCCCCTCTCACAGGCGGCAGGCCTTATCCACCCACATCCGACATTCAGCGAGGCATTCGGCGAAGCACTGCTCAAGGCAGATGGCCGTCCGTTGCACACCAGATGATTGCGTGTTGGCACAACAGACCTAACCGCTCTACTTCCGCCATCACTGGTACCATTGTCAACTAGTTTTTTGTTTTTCGATATGCAAGTGAGGAAGTCGATGGCCAAAGTGAACCAGACGAAAAAAGACAAGAAAAAAGGGCCGAAGGTTATCCAGCAGATTCGACAGATCTACACTTACACGCACGCCGACGATCCGGCACTGCCTTGGCTGCTGCTCAGCGCCCTCCTTCTTCCAATTGTCGTCGGAGTGGTTGCGGGGCTGTTGCTTCACTGGGGTTGGATTACCTGGACATTCATGGTCATCCTTACGATAATGCTTGGCGTACTGCTGTTCACCATGACTCTGACCAAGCGCGCGGACAAGGTCGGGTACGCAAAGCTGGAAGGCCAGCCTGGAGCAGCCGTCAGCGTGCTGGGCAACATCAACAAGGCAGGATTCAACTTCCCGCAAACTCCGGTCTGGGTTGATCCGAAAACGAAGGAAGCCATTTGGCGCGGCACCGGCTACAACGGCATCTATCTGTTGGCCGAAGGGAATTCGCAACGAACCAAGCGCCCTTTGGAACGTCAGAAGCAGGCAATCAAGGGTGTAACCGCAGGAAGCAACATCCCCGTTTACACCCTTTCCATCGGTACTGGCGAAGGTCAGGTACGGCTTCGCGACCTGCGAAAAGCCGTGCTCAAGTGCAAAAGCTACGAGCCCGCCGAGCACAAGTTCGCTTTTATGAACAAGATTCGTCCACGTCGCCGTTTTATGCTGACCAAGTTTGAACTGGAAACGTTGGATGACAGGCTGCGCACACTGCAGGAAAAGCGCGGCATGGGAATTCCCAAGGGCATGGATCCAACACGCCCTCAGCGCATCAGTCGTCGCGCCATGCGTGGCCGGTGATTCTCCATCCCCTCACGATCCAACCGCGAGGGGATTCTTTTATTCGTTCAAATATAACGACGGAACCGATTACGAAACATATTCGTAACTCAATAAATGACCCGATGAAACTCTTTATCCTAAACTTGAAGATTGTTAGCACAACGAAAGGAGCGGTCCATTGACTGCACTCGAAACGAAGGAAGACCTCGAAGCCCTCATCAACACTGAAGGCGTGGAATACATCTCCATACGCTTTACCGACTTGCTCGGCGGACAGCAGCACTTCACCGTGCCGGCGAGTGAATTCCTTAAAGATGCCTTCACCGACGGCGAACCATTTGACGGTTCTTCCATCCGAGGCTTCCAAGCCATCGAGAACTCGGATATGAAACTGATTCCCGACGTTTCCACCGCCTTCATCGATCCGTTCCGTAAACACAAAACGCTCGTGGTTGCACACTCCGTCGTCGATCCAATCACCATGGAGCCGTATTCACGCGATCCTCGCCAAGTAGCCGCAAAGGCCGAAGCCTACATCAAGTCCACTGGCGTAGCCGATACGGCCTGCTTCGCTCCTGAAGCCGAATTCTTTATTTTTGACAGCGTTCGTTATGAAAACTCGACGCAGCGTTCCTTCTACGAGGTCGATTCAAACGAAGGCCCCTGGAACACCGGTGTCGAAACCGAAGCGGACGGTTCACCCAACATCGGTTTCAAAAACCGCGTCAAGGGCGGATATTTCCCGCCGGCTCCGCAGGATCACAACCAGGATTTGCGCGACGATATGGTAGCGAATCTACAGCGGGTAGGCCTGGTGCTTGAACGTAGCCACCACGAGGTGGGCGGCGCTGGCCAGCAGGAGATCAACTATCGTTTCAACACCTTGCAGCATGCAGGCGACGACTTGCAGAAGTACAAGTATGTGGTGCATGAGACCGCTTTCGAAGCGGGCAAGGCCGTCACTTTCATGCCAAAGCCGATAGCCGGAGACAACGGCACGGGCATGCACTGCCATCAGTCGCTATGGAAAGACGGAAAGCCGCTTTTCTTCGATGAGAACGGCTATGGAGGTCTTTCCGACATCGCACGTTGGTATATCGGTGGCCTGATCAAGCATGCTTCCTCAGTACTCGCGTTCACCAACCCATCTCTCAACTCATACAAGCGTCTTGTGCCCGGCTACGAAGCTCCAACGAATTTGGTCTATTCGGCCCGGAACCGTTCGGCTGCCATCCGTATCCCGTTCGCAGGCACAGCTCCTGCAGCCAAACGCATAGAGTTCCGTGTCCCTGACCCTTCCTGCAACCCGTTCCTTGCGTTCTCTGCACAGTTGATGGCAGGCATGGACGGCGTGCTCAACCACATCGAGCCTCCGGCCCCTGTCGATAAGGACATCTACGAGCTGCCGCCGGAAGAGCTTGACAATATGAAGCATGTCCCCGCTTCCCTTGATGAGGCACTCAATGCTTTGGAAGAGGACAATGACTTCCTGACAGCAGGTGATGTATTCACAACCGATTTGCTGGAAACCTGGGTTTCGCTCAAGCGCAACGAGATTGATCAACAGCGTCTGGCGCCGACTCCTCTGGAGTACGAACTGTACTTCAACTGCTGACGCGTATAACCAATAAGATTCCGAATCGAGAAATCATTGGTAGAAAAGGTTGCCGCACATGGCATAAATAGTGCGACAACCTTTTTAAATTTCTGCATCTGAGACGTAGTATTCGTCATTAGGCATCTTCTTGCAACCCTTCACATTCCGGAAACTTCGACATTCTTTAAGTGATTAAGGATTACAGGATCATGAAATTGAACATCGTGAAATTCGGCAACAACGACAACGAGACTGATCGAGATTGATTTTTCTCACCATATTTACAAAGAAATAATATGAGACATACAGCTGGTGAATTATTATCGCGTAGGCCATGAGATCAAAGAGACATGGGTATGAAAACGCCACTGGCAGCTGAAACAAACAAGTCGTCAATTAGCGACAGTGCTTTTAGGATTCCGTCTGTCTTGATTATACATAAGATCCAGTGCCAAGGTTTTGAAGGAATCAGCCAGTGAGTTTGCTTCCAACTTCCCATCACGGGTAAGCACGGCAGGTCGACCCGATTCGCCGATTTCCCTTATTTCGGGCTGAAGCGGCAATTGAGCCAACAAAGGAACATCGAAGCCCAAAGCCTCAGTCAGCTGATCAGCTACCCGCTGTCCTCCACCCTCCCCGAAAATACGCAGACGCTCGTTGTTATAATCGTAGTAGCTCATGTTCTCCACCACACCACGCACGTTCATCGGCACCTGCAAAGCGACCAAACCCGAACGAACGGCAACATCTGAGGCACTTGGTTGCGGAGTCGTCACAATTACCAATTCGGCATTAGGCAGCGCCTGCGCCACGGAAATGGCCATGTCTCCAGTGCCCGGAGCCAAATCAAGCAACAGCACATCAGGACTTCCCCACCAAACATCAGCAAGAAACTGTTCAAGCGAACGTTGAAGGCGAGGACCACGCCACAAAATCGCCCGATCCGACCCAGCGAACATACCGATGGAAATCATCTTGACACCCCAAGCAACCACAGGCATAAGCATCCCATTCAGATCGGTCGGGCGCGTATTAATTCCAAACAGAGCAGGTAGTGAAAAACCGTAGATATCAGCATCGATAACTGCCGTATCATAGCCGAGCGCCGAGAACGTTGCCGCGAGATTGGCGGTCACTGAAGATTTGCCGACACCACCCTTACCAGAAGCAATAGCGAAAATACGGGTTTTGGTGCCTGGCTTGTTGAATGGATTCTCTCGTCTCTCTGCTTTCAATTCGCCAACCAAACGTTTCAGCTTTTCAGAACTCATAGCACCTATTTCAATTCTCGGTGTCAACGCTGAACCGGGATACGATCGTACGGCCTCTTGTATGCGGGTGCTAATCGTCTTAGAAAGCGGGCACCCGGGAACGGTCAGTTCAACATGTACTGTTACTTCATAGCCATTGTCTGTTTCGTCGCTAGGACTTACCCTCACTTCGGGAATCATTCCCAAATCTGTGACGGAGCGGCCGAGTTCAGGGTCTATGACATGGCAAAGACGATCATAAACCTCATGCTCAATCCGCTGTTCAATCGTATCGTTATCCGTCATCGCGCCTTCCTTGTGTACTTGGTCATTCCACTGTATCGTTTTCAAAGACGGCCCGCCAGTACTTTCTTCTGGGGTTTCGAATACTGCATTATCGCTTTACGCGTCCCAGGATGACCATTTCAACCCGACACACAGCGACAGAAGCGAACTCGACATTGCTGCCATGTCTGCATCTGGCGATTGTTGGCATTCCAAGACGTGAGGATTGGAATGCCACTCAGGCCTTGACGGCCGACTCGCCGTTTTCCAGCAATGCGCCGAACTGCTTTTCATCAAGTTGCGGAACACCCAATTCCTCTGCTTTTGCGGCTTTAGATCCCGCATTTGCACCAATAACAACGTAGTTGGTTTTTTTGCTCACCGAACCCGCTGCCTTGCCACCGCGTTCAACGATAGCTTCCTTGGCCGATTCTCGACTATAGCCTTCCAACGAACCTGTGACAACCACTGTGAGGCCCTCAAGAGTCTGTGGCAACGTATTCTCTTCAACGTTCTGGCCGACACCGGCTTCCTTCCAAGCTTCGAGAATCCTACCTCGCCAATCGCCCGGCCTTTTCGCATCAGTGAACCATGAGACCACTGATTCCGCTATTTCCTGACCGATTCCGTCAATGGTCACCAAGTCTTCGATATCTGCCTGTGCAATTGCCTCAAGCGAACCAAAACGATTCGCCAGAAGCCTTGCAGTAGGAGGTCCGAGACGACGAATCGACAACGCGACCAGTACACGCCATAAATCGGCCTGCTTGGCCTTATCAATTTCCTCCAGCATCTTCTTGGTGTTCTCGCCCGGACGAACATAAACCGGCTGTTCACTAAAGCCTTCGCGTGTTTTGCGATGCTTGGTTCCGACTATCACAGCATCGTCGGGAACGTCATACTCCGGATATGGCGACGGCACCGAGTCCTCTGCAGATTTATCCGATACACAAGATTGAGCCGATTCCGCCTTATCCGATACCGATGCTGTAGGACGAACGTCTTTGTTTAACGAATCGTTGACCTTGCTTCTTTTGGCCTCGGTCGGCGTCGTCCAAAAAGCTGGGACCCGATGCCAAAGTCCTGAACCCCCACGGTTATGACGGTATTTATGCTTACGCCCATTGCTGTCGACATGCACACCCACTTCGATAATCGGAGATTCACGCCAGACTTCCACATCCTTAAGACCGGACGAAGTCAATGAAAACAGATCCGCTTCGCTGGTAAGCACCGGCATCTGTCGTTCAGGCAACTGCAAGCCAGCCACAGGTTCGTACGGTTCAGGTTCCTGCCCTGGTCCGACTTCAATGTCACGAAGATCAGGCGCATATGTTTGTACGGAATCGGGCCGGTTCTCTTCCGGATTGGTCAGCGCGATAGCGCTCTGTTCTCCCAAATGTTCGATATCAAGGGCTTTACGGCCGGCAAGATTCATCACCCGCTGAGTAAACTGCGCCGGACATGCTTCAACGTTCGGACAACGAATATCCTTGTCACCTTCTTTCGCGGGTGCCAGCGGTGTATTGCAAGAGGGACAATGTGTGGGCATAACAAATTCATGCAGTTCGTTCTCTCGGCCTTTTCTTCGTTCCAGCACGGGGCCAACGATTTCAGGAATCACATCGCCGGCCTTACGAACTACAACCGTGTCCCCAATCAGCAGGTTCTTGTGCTTTACCTCAGAAGGGTTGTGCAACGTCGCAGAAGCCACTGTCGAACCGGCTACATACACAGGTTGCAAGACAGCAACAGGAGTAACACGTCCGGTGCGCCCGACTTGCACAACGATGTCAAGCAGCTTGGTGTTGACTTCCTCCGGCGGATATTTATAGGCAATAGCCCAGCGTGGCGCTCGCGAAGTGGCACCCAAGTGTCGCTGCAGAGCCAGATCATCGACCTTAACCACAATGCCGTCGATTGCATGCTCGATGTCGCCGCGGTTCTCGCCGTAGTACTCGATCATCTCCAGTATCTGGTCGAACGTAGTGACTTCATGGTTGTGGGAAGAGACTGGAATCCCCCACTTCTCATACAACGCGTAGGCCTCGGACTGGTCATTGACTTCATCATGACCTTCGTTGGCGGATCCGGATGCCCATTTCAACGTACCCAAACCATGCGCATAGAAACTCAGAGGGCGCGTAGCAGTGATGCGAGGATCCTTCTGGCGCAACGATCCCGCAGCAGCATTACGAGGGTTGGCAAACGGAGGCTTACCGCCTTCTTCGTTACGTTTGTTCAAATCACGAAAATCGTCCCAGCGCATGAAAACCTCACCGCGCACCTCCACAAATTCCGGTATATCTTGCGTCGATCCCTTAAGATTTTGCGGGATCGTGGAAATGGTACGCACATTTGTGGTGATATCCTCACCTGTCATTCCATCACCACGCGTGAGCCCTCGCTCCAAAACACCGTCATGATAAAGCAAGTCCAAGGCCAAGCCATCAATCTTAATCTCACAGGTCATGGGCAAGGGCTTATTTTCAGGCCATTCCAAGGCTTTGAGAACACCGTCATACCACTCCTTCAATTCCTCCAAAGAAAAGACGTCATCGAGACTGAGCATTTTTGACGGAAGCTTGACGTCGGGAAACTCGTTCGAAAACGTTCCACCGACCCGGTGCGTTGGCGACTGCGGATTGTCCAACGAAGGAAAATCTGCCTCAAGCTGCTGGAGACAACGCAGGAACGTGTCATATGCAGCATCTGAGCTGATGGGATTGTCATCGATGTAGTAAGCCATTTGGTCGCTTTCGACCCAAGCGGCCACTCTGGCCCACAACCGTTCGGCTGCCTGACTGGTCAGTTCTGCAACATCCAGTCGAGCCAGTCGCGACGCGTCCGCATCGGTGTGCTGCAGTGAAGCAATCCACTCGAGCGAACCGGGCGCATATTGTGCAATACCGGTGTTCTCCATCACTTCCTGCCCTTCGCTGTCGAAATCCCAGGCCGGCTGATCGCCCTGCTGCGCGCGTACCGACTTTTCATCCTTCATCATCGTCCGCCTGCCTTGTCCATATTGCCCCATTTCTTACCGCATTAGGCTGTTAATCCTCATAGAAATGAGCCACATTCCTCTTGCTTCGATTCTACGGTCAGCCCGGAATCAAGCGCAACAGGCATGTCCCTAGACGTTGAGGGAACGCAGGAACAGACCCTGTGCCATATCGATGCCATCACCTGCGCTATCATCCATGCGAGCTGCGGCAATCGAAAGCGTGCGGGCGGGCACAAACATGGCCGTATCCACACAGACTCTGGCTGCCTCATGAACAATTTCAGCCACTTCAGTATGCGGCCAGACCGGCAGTTCATGTAATGTAAGCACCTTTTGCGCTGACCTAAAGGAAGTAGGAACCAAAATGCATTGCGATTGCGCCCGCGCCAGCAGTTCCTGTAATTCTTCATCAAGTGATGCAATCTTGCTCGGCGAAATATGCTCACTCATGATATAGCTGGCAACTGCCACATCGAAATCGCCACACATCCATTCCGCATAAGCAAGACGATAGTATGCGTACGCTGCATCATCTCGATCAAGCGAAACACGCAATGCGTTCAAGCAAGCTGCACGAGCGGAATTCCAATCCTCTTCGCGTGCCAACTGCACCGCCAGCCTCATATGCGACAGCGGGTATGTGGGAGCATAAGCTACCATCGCGTTCAAATGCGGCAGCGCCGCCTTGGCACCCTGCAATTGCGCAAGCAAGTCGGCAAGCTCCATGTGCGCGTAAAACAGGTTGTCTGGGATAAGAACCGTACGTTCGTCGCTGGTGGCAAACAGACGGTTGTAAACCACCCGCTCTGCGTAGGAATTGAAATAACGTGGCGTACTGCTACCGTCTGCATACAGCTCGTCTACCCGCTCCACCGCATCTTCGAGCGTGGTAATGGCCTGCTCAACCTGTCCGGAAAATAGCAAATCACGGGCCTTAACTCGCTGTGCGTCGAGATCTTGGGAAAGTGTGAAATCCAAGTTGGGTGTATCGACCCCATCAATCAACGCCCGACTGACGGAAGGTGCCAACTTGTTGAGTTCCGGATCACCGTTTTCCTCAACAAGAGCCATGGCACGCTGAGCTTTGGCAACGCTCGGCAGAGAATCGCTCTCAGCAATACGATGGAAATCCGAAACGGCTCGCTGCAACAGATCCGCCCGTTGAACCGACAACCCTACGATGTTGTCCGCTCCCAATATTTTGCTGGCTTCCCCCCGCAACGTGGCGTCGGAAAGCTCAGGCTCTTCCTGACTTCCCAGCGGCGAAAAACGCTTGTCCCGCAAAGTGAACTGAGGATACACGTCAAGCGAGCCCGTCCCGTCGATATTCAACGATGCTCCAAAATCCGTGTAAATCTGTTCAGGATGACTCAGCCCTTCAGACCTGATATAATCCAAAAATCGCTCACGTGTAAACGTCACCGACACCATGTTATGCATGGTCGGTCCACTGTGCAGCAACGCTAGCGGATTGACTTGTTCATCTTCATCATTGCCGACTGAATCTTTCTCCTGCTGGTCTCCCTGAGGGACAGACAAAGCAATGCTGTCAAAATCTACACCAGCCATCAAATCGGTGAACTCTGCCTCAATCTGCGCATCGCCAACCGTGTCGTCGTTCTCTGATTGGGTCTGTGCCGAACCAGAATTGTCTTCATCTGAAGCAAAAGGAATGTCTTCATCCTTCGCATCACACCCAAAACCGGATGTCTCTTGGTCTCTATTGCCGGCATCCGTATCATCATTATGACCGTGCCAAATATCATCCTGCGACTCGGAATACTGTTGGCGATGCATGTCATCTTCACTGCCCGATGACTCGTGATTGCCTGAAGACGGGAAAGCCTGAGCTGGCGGCGCCCCGAAGGAACCACCGTCCTGTGCTGAACCCATCGGTGCGGGACGCGAGGGATCGCCATGAATGTCGCCGTCCTTTGGATCTGCTTTGGATCCCCCTTTACGCATGTCACCAGAGTGCATACGCTCAAAGGTCCCCAATGCCTGCGCCATAAGCTTGGAAATCGCGGAATCCTGTTGCTCCACGGCTTCCTCAAGCCCCATCGAGTCGATGCGGACCGAGACATTGGATACATGCTCATCAACACCAAAACACAAAGCGGCGATCATGATTCCAACACGCAGGTTATAACGCTCGCTCATGCGGGTACGTTCCTCATCACTCAGAGAAACCCAAGTGTGGCTGGGCACGTCATAGCGACTCGTCGGCATCATCGTATGACCGGCGGTGGTGAATGACACCGCCACATTACCTTCGCTGAGATTCGAACGAAATTCTGTATCGAAGCGATATGGCAATCGCAGTCGTCGCAACAGTATGGAAACCGCTTGGCGATACACCCACTCACCACAGCCAGTCATTTGCGCGCCGTACGCTTTGGCAGCATGTTGGGTCGCAATGTTCGATAATGGCGCTTTCAAAGCGATTTCATTTGACGTACGGGCGGCCGCATCAAGCAAACGAGACAAGGACATTGAACTTGGCTCATGAAGATCCAAAACCTGATCCGCTGACGGCTTCAACGCAAGCAACGCGGGATTTTCAAGTAACGCATGGTCAATTCTTGCCGCTTGGGCACGAGTAACCGTGTCCTCAATAGGAGAAGCACCGATATGCGAATTTTGTTCAAGCCACGCGCTTACAGCAGCAAAACGATTGAGGTTGCCTTCGATATTGAGAGCTTCGAGTGCCGACACTAGATCCAAGGAATCGTCCCAAGTGAAGAAATACGCACCTGAATAACTCGAAGTATACAGATGCAAAGGTTCCGCTCCATGCACTGCCTCAAGACCTGTGGAAGGTTTGAGAGCTCCTGATTCACGCATCAGATCGGCAAAATAGTCCTCAAGCCCCGAAACGCGCATGCCATGCGCCCGAGCCTCAAGACTGTCACGTACACTGCGTCGAATCGCCCCCAACGGCGCCTCACGATTGAGCCGACGGAAGATATTGCCGGCTCCGAAACCAATGAGCGAGCCTTCCATCTGAGGAAGCATGTAAGAAGCGAAAAAAGCAATCGCCACAGCGTCTCGGTATTCAAGATTCAGTCTCAAGGATTCAGGCAAATTATAACGCATCTGCTCCAGCGTGTAACGTTTGTCGTGTTCAAGCCAAGAGGCCAGCCATGTCATCCTACCGAACATGTCACGCCCGACGATACCCCCTTGAAGGACAGTCACACCTTGTCCTGTTGAAGTTGCGCCGCGATTGGAATATGAGGTGTCACCCAAACTGTCGCCAAGTGTGTCACTGGAACGCCCGCTCATTCTGGCATCATCATGCAACGAGGAGTCACCCTCCTTGCCAAAAATCAGTACGGGGTCCAGTTCATGGGTATCCATCTGCAGGCTGTGTCCCAAGAAGACGCGGCCTTTGCCATCAGCCAAAGCTATCTGGCAGAATTCCTGACGTTTGAGGAATACACCAATTGAAAAAAAGTGTCCACCAAATTGAGGCAGCTGCGCCCAACCGAGCAGTAGGTCCTTCGGGACGCCTGGAAAATCCTTGAAAATGTGGCGTTTGACTGCAGGCCCCAGATAAACCGCATGAACCGAAATATCCTGCATCGTCGAATCATCTTCACTGTTATGAGAAGGCGAGGAAGATGGTTGCCTCGGCCTTCGGACTGCGTTACCGGCCATGGCATTCACACCGCGCGCAAGCCGATGGACCTGCCTCATGAATCCGCCTTGAGATGTGAAATCAGCGAAATCATGCAAATGCTGTGTGAAATCAGACATAATGCGTATTCTTTCAATCCAACCAGACATAAAGCTTATAGAATAATGGTGTGAACACTTTCGAGCACAGCTTTTTTTACCGTCATAAGACCGCCATATCAGTGTTGTTGACTGGGGTTGTTATTTTTTTGCTCGAATGCGTCGTTTTTAATCTTCCATTTTGGACCACGCTAGGAGCAAGCCGTGATTCTTCGAATGCCTTGAACGACCTCGGCCCGGGTCTGGAACGTGAGGCAGACGGAACGCTCACAGTTACCGATCCTACTTCAGCTTTTCTGCTGACCCGAAGCGATGGAAGCTCACCATACATACGCATCGATCCCACGGAAACGACATTCCGTTTTTCCTCACCCGCACAGGTATTGGACCCTAAGCATGACCCGCAACGAGACACCCCAATACGTAATGCATCACAATCAGCACTTGAAACATTCCATGTGCGCGTGGACACGCCCGTGAAGACCTCGCCTGTACGTTCAGTTTCAGCGGCCGTGTCGGACTCCCTGTATCTTTCCATATCTAATCCGAGTGATGCACCGCAGTCGACACCCATCAAAGTGTGGATTCAGGAGCCGATTGGTACTCGCGTCGACATCGCTGCCGTTCATGCAAATGTCCACGTTCCTTTTCACGCGGATTTAGGACGCGTGGCCGCCATGATCGGCATCGTTGTATTACTGGCACTGTGGCTGCCGTCTTCACGGCTATGGCGGATGCGTTTGGATACAGCAAATATACGTCAGCGTCTCGCGTTCGGAACATTTATGGCTGTCATGGGTGCAATAACGACACTCTCCATTGTTCGTTCGCTGTTATCAGCGAATTCGTCCACTTTCCACGACCCTGGCAACTATACCTACGATTTCAATCAATACGGTCATCTTGCGGACTCGTTGCTGCATGGACGACTTTCCATCGATCTGCCCGTTCCTCAAGCACTGAACGACACACCTAACCCCTATGATCCTCAGGTTCGCGAAAAGCTGCTTGACCAAGGTGTCACCCCAATTTATTGGGACTATTCCTTCTACCACGGACACTGGTATTCATATTTCGGGGTATTGCCGGCTCTGCTACTGTTCGCGCCATATCGTCTTATAACTTCGTTATTTGTACCCGGCGGCCTGATGCTGCCAACCGGCGTCGCAGTGGCGCTGTTACTTTTCATCTTCGTTCTTTTTGGCTCCCTACTCGTCATTCGCATTCTTGCCACGCACAACCCTCAAACCTCTTTGGCAGCCACTTCGATGGCTATTACATTGTTTTTGTTGGGCTCTCAGGCAGGATATCTCGCGTTCCGAATTAATTTCTACTCTGTTCCGTTTGCCGCATCATTGGCTTTGAGTGTGCTCGGTCTCTGGTTCTGGCTGGGTGCTGCACAAAAGTTGACGTCAGCGGGCAACACATCGCCGTCGATGTTGCCGCATCGCCGTCGATCCGCACAAACGTCAGTAAAACCACAAAAGCGAAACGGTTTTATTCACCCTCACGTCATAGCCTTCGGGGATTGTGCACCGGTTTCAGTACCTCATTTGGCTGCAGGGTCACTGTGTCTGGCAGCCAATTTCGGTTGCCGGCCGCCGTTCACGCTCACGGCATTGCTCGGGTTTGCAATATTCTGGCCCCAGATTCGCCAGATATTGCGAGCGCAATCCCATACCATATTCCAATCAGCCACGATGATTCCGTCCACCACAAAACAAGGTGTATCGATTAGCACCCAAGTAGGCGCAAAAGACAGCGCAAGGCCACGGAGAACCAAATCTTCTGTACAAGCAACAAACAGGTTGGGCCCTACAGGAGCAGCTATTTGTGCGATCCTGCTTCCGGCATTGACGGTCGTGATACCTCTGTGCTTGTATAACATGGCTCGTTTCGGCTCACCCATCAATTTCGGCGACCGATACCAGATCACAGTAACAAATCTGACGCATTATCGAAATGCCGGCGAAAACCTGCTTCCAACGCTCGTCTACTATCTGTTCCTTCGACCTTACGGTTCGCAGACGTTCCCCTTCCTTTCCATCAACCCCACACCGCTGCCCTCTTGGAGTTATACGGAACCTCTCGTGGCCGGCCTTTTTGTGCTCTGCCCACCGCTTTTGCTCATTGTATTGCTACTGATTCCTTGCATCAGACGACGGCTACGTCAATCTGGATTACTGCGCATTGTCCTTTCACTGCCAGTATTAGCCTTACTGCTGCTGCTCATCGACAGCGTGCGAGGAGGTCTCGGATGGCGGTACATGATCGATTTCGGATGGCTGTTTGCTTTGGCGGCAGTGGCGGTCATGGTAGCGTTACTTCCAGACGCACAGGATGGTAAGAGAGACGCAAACATACAGGCACTGCGCCACATTGATAATGCGTTGAAGGGAGCAACTGATCCAGTGCACCAAACGCGAAGGCGAGGCCAAATAAGGCTTTTGTTTTTTGTGCATGATGCATCACCGCACACCAGACTTCGACATATCGGATGGAAGAGCACGTTTGTTCGCATAGTGATGCTGCTGTTGATGCTTGCCAGTATTGTCATGGCGTTTCTGACCATATTCGTCCCTGGTCGCGAGGATGCGTTGATACGCACCGATCCCGCATTGTTCCAAGAGGTTGCGTCATGGTTCCGAATCTGGTGAGTCAGACGTATCGTCAGCTGACTCATGCAAATCAATCGGACTTTTCGTCTGGCATCATGAATTGATCAAGTACACTCAGAATTCTTCCAACTCGCGGGGAACGGTCGCAAGAATCGCCCTGATGTTGCGCTCGAATGTTTCCTTCTTTGGCAGCAACGACACCGCAAGGTAGCCGTTATCGGTCATGTCAAAATAGTAGCCGGGCTGTCCGGTCAAGCCGAAATCTTCGATAAGTCTAAGGACCAGAGCATTTTCGTCAACGACGGAGGGGAAACGCAGCAGCACGTTCCAGCCTCCTTCTGCTCGCAATACGGAAACCAAACCATCCTTGTCGGCATCGAGTAGGCAATGAAGTGCGTTCAAATTCGCCTGAGTCCTCCGTTTCACCACGTTGAGCTGTTCCGGTACTGCTGCAAGCAGCTGGGGCATAGCAGCAGCAATAATGTCACTAAACGGCAAATAATTGTCAGCGATGATATCAAGTCTTCGCTGAGCCTGTGCAACAAGATCGTCAGGACCGCTGACTTGAATCCAGCCGACTTTCGCGTGTGGGGCTGCCAAAAGTTTGGAAAATCCGTCAAGTGCGAAGGTCAGCGCGGTGCGTTGACCAGCCAGACGACGGTTTCCGGGAAAAGGTTCTAGTGAATAATCGAAAAACACTTCATCGGCGATGATGGCCAATCCATGCTCGCGACATAAACCAGCAAGCTGTATCCTCTCATCGGGTTTGATATACGAGCCGGTTGGATTGTTCGGGTTAATCAGCACGATCGCTCTTGCATTTTGACCTTGCTCGCTGCGCAGGAATTCAGCAAGCCATGCCACATCTATGAACCAAGAACCATCGAATCGAAGTTGATATTCGACCGTCTCCACATTTTCCAACCTGCCAATGGACTCGATCAGCGGATAGCCAGGCTTCGGACCAAGCACGATGTCACCCGGATCGCACATGAGCTTGAACAACCAGGAATAAGCCTGCGATGTAGAGCTCAACAGATACAAACTGTCAGGGTTTACCCGCAAAGTGGCATCCCCAAATTCCTGAACGTCTTGGGAACCACCTTCGGAGTCATTTACCGATGTCGTGTGAACCTTGCCGAGGCGTACAGCAGGCTTTTCTATATCAGATTGCCGACTTTCGAACATCAATGATTCACGTTCGTTTCTGTCAGTCAAAAATTTCGCCAGATTCTGACGCGCCGCCAACGGTCCACGAGGATCGGCTGTATAGACACGAGGAACAAGTTTCGGAGCAAGGCCATGCCGCGTTGGGTTGGAATCGTTGACGTTTGGCAATAAAATTCCCTGATCCTGCACCTGAGCTTCCGCTGCCGCAATGGGATTGAGTCTGGTCGAACCGACCCTAGTGGAAAAGCGCATGTTCTTCCTTTTTGATGTTCAGTACACTAGCCACACAATACCGGCGTTTGGCTCACGCACATCCCGACCACATTGTCAGGGGAGCAAACCCGTACCTGATATAAAACAAAAAGTTCCGCCCTCATCAATAGGGCGGAACCGAAAAACGAAACTCAAATGAGTTTTGTGGTCGCGTAATAGGCAGCACCGACGATGCCGGCCTCATTGCGCAGTTTTGCCTGCACAATAGGGGTCTTGATATCGATGAACGGCAGGAACCTATCGGCCATACGGCTTACACCACCACCGACGACAAACAGATCCGGGCTGAAATACTGTTCCAGCAGGCCGTAGTACTTGGTCAAACGCTTTGCCCACTTCTTATAGCCAAGACTCTTCTTATCACGGACTGACGAAGCGGCATACTTCTCAGCATCGCCTTTGCCTTTCTCAAGTTGAATATGTCCGAGTTCGGTGTTGGGAATCAACACACCGTTATGAATGAGCGCGGTTCCGATGCCGGTGCCAAGTGTGGTGGCGATGACCAAACCGTCATTGCCCTTGGCAGCACCATACTGCTGTTCCGCCAGTCCCGCAGCATCAGCATCATTGACCACGGTTACCGGACGTCCACACGCCTTAGAAAATACCTCAGTGACATCAAGACCGATCCACGACTGGTCAAGATTAGCCATGAAGTCAAGCGGCTTGCCAGGCTTAATAGGGGCAGGGAACGCGATTCCAACAGGAGCACCCTCCGGAACCTCGAAATGCTCAAGTTGCTGGCGAACAATGGCAGCAACGGCATCCGGGGTTGAAACTTCCGGGGTAAGAATCTTCAAACGAGGAAGGGCGAACTCACCCTTCTCCAAATCCACGGGCGCAGCTTTGATACCCGAACCACCAATATCAACGCCAAAAGCCTGTGCTGTTTCAATCATAGGTAACCCCCACTTGGTGCACTACGCAAATACAAGAATCGTTGACAGTCTACAGCATCGGATAGCCAACCATCATCACAAAACCGATAAATTGGCCTTGTTGGCGCATAACCTACCCGAGAGCCATCATTTTTACATATCAACCGCCTATCGGCGATGTCAACGCCTGTTGAAAGGGTTTAACGTTGATACGCAAGATAGGCGGCTAACCACAACATGCGTGCTATATCAGCGGTGGCATCGGCTTCCAGTTAGGATCGTGCAACAACTTGCGCGAATCAACCCAACCCTTTGCCAAAGCCTTGAGGCCCGGCATAATGTGCTGGCGATCGACGGCAACGAGTCGGATTACTTCCTTGATTCCGGTCAGAAGCGTACCCAGACCGAACAACACTGGCCTGTAGTCTCCATGAGTCATGAAGTAACGAGCCATATAGCCACGGTTGCGCATGATGTGGTAGCGATTCGTGTCAGACGTGGAATTGAGCTGACGTACGCCGGCGATATCCCAGTTGCCGATTTCACGGGTGCGACGGATGACTGTATCCTCTACCACGATCGGATCGGTCACCCTGCTGGCAAGATATCCGTAGATGGTATCGTCCCAATAGATAAAGAAACGTGGATCAGGCAAGCCGATTTGTTCGACGACATTGCGACGGAAGAGGCCACCTTCGAAACACATCGTATTCATCGTGCGGTAGCCGGATTGCCCAAACGCCGCCGGAGCGATCGGGTTGGGAATACCCAGAGGAACGATGAAGTCATACTGCCAGTAGAACGGGCCACCATCGTAATCAAGACGCGAGCCTTGGATGACGTCATGGCGCGTAGTCCACTTGGCTAGCTGTTGTATTGCATTAGGCAGCACAGCCACGTCATCGTCCATCACCCAGAACCATTCTGATCCGAGTTGATAGGCCTTTTCAACTCCCTTGTTAAAACCACCTGAACCACCACCATTGTTCTCCTGTGGAACGTAGACCACACGCGAAGTGTTTCCTGTTTCGTCCGACCCCGCATCACCCCACTGTTCAACGATCTCATCACGGAATTGCCGCACCATCGCTTCGGTTTCTTCACTGTGTTCGTTGTCTACCACAACTACGCGCCACGGCACTGCATTCAATGCCTTGATGGAATCAAACAGCGTCCGCAGAAGCTCCTGACGCTTATAGGTCACCACGACGATGGCAAGCTTGTCGATAGGCGACGATTCTGAACCAGCGACGGTTTCGTCCTGAAGACCCGTCGGCTCTAATTTAGTGTTTTCAGTCATACCCATATTCTTGCATCCTTACAAGATGGAGGCAACTATAGCGGCCCAAACAAACGAAAAATCGAGACAATATCAGGGTTTTGGAATCTATAGCACACCATGTGCCCTATCACGTGATGACCACCCATGCGGGTATAGATGAATAGGTAAGTTTCAGGGAAGGTGAAATTCCTTATTGGCGGTAGCGACCTGCTGATTTTATAACGGCAGCAAAGTCGAAGCCCGCGAACTGCGAAAGCGGTCGATCCGGTGAGATTCCGGAGCCAACGGTTACAGTCCGGATGAAAGAAACGAGGCTCGTTATGAGCGATATTTTTGGTACCCAAAAATCAGATGGTGATATACCAACCAACAATCTCGACGACGACACAGCAGCAAAGACATCAGATAGCTCCAGGTCGACCAGCAATCAAATGATGAAAACGACGACGCGCACCGTACGCGACAAGACGCAATCCGCTCATTCCACTGGGGTTGGCGACCATGGACGCTGGTCAACGCAACGCATAGCTGTCTATGCACTTTTCTCCGCCGTTGCGATGGCAGCTTCCTATATCAGCATCTCACTCATCCCGGGCTACACGTGGCTCACCTACGACCCCTCGGGCATCATCTGCATGATCGCCGGATTCGCTTTCGGCCCTTCCGCCGCGGTCATCGTTAGCGTTTTATGCTGGGTGCCCCACATTTTTACCGACATGTCCGGCATATTGGGAGCCTTGGTTGCCGTGGTCGTTTCGCTTGCGATGAGTGTTCCCAGCGCATACATCTACAGCCGTGACCGCACACGCCATGGAGCACTCATCGGCATCGTCGTGAGCTCAATAATCATGTTGGCAGCGGCCATCGGCTGCAACCTATTGATTACGCCTGTCTACACGGGTTGGTCCGAAGCCCAAGTGTTGGCAATTATCGTTCCGGCCTTGCTACCGTTCAACATCGTCAAGCTCATCATCAACGGTGTGGTTACGTTCCTTGTTTACAAGCCAATTTCCAACCTGCTCAACCGATGAAGTGGGCATATAAGCCAATGAACAGCAACATAAACGTCTATGCGGCGCGTCTGCAGGACGTCAGATTCAGCTACGACCAAGGTCACTCATGGGTTCTTGACGGTGTGGATCTCGATATCCGACAAGGTGAGCGCCTCTGCCTCATAGGTTTGAACGGGTCTGGAAAATCCACATTGGCAGGCTTGATATCCGGACTGTCCGCCCCGGACGCCGGAACAGTTGAGCTGCTCGGGACCAGGGTTTTCGACAATAACGGAGCACATGCCGACAACTATCGTACCGCCCGCGAAGGCATCGGCGCGCTTTTTCAAAACCCAGCCGACCAGATCATCACCACAAAGGTCGGCGAAGATGTCGCATTCGGCCCGGAAAACCTTGCTTTTGATGCTGATGATATCGATAGGCATGTTTACTCAGCCCTTGATGCCGTAGAAATGCTCGAACAAATCGACCAAAACCCTACGTACATGAGTGGTGGGCAACAGCAACGAGTGACGATAGCCGGTACCATTGCGATGTCCACCCGTATGATAGTGCTCGACGAACCGACGGCAATGCTCGACCATCAGGCACAGCGTGACGTCTTGGCGGTACTCGACCATTTACAAAGCCAAGGTGTCACCATTGTTCAAGTGACTCACAAACCCAAGGAACTTCGCAATGCCGACCGCATCCTACGTCTGAAATCGGGTCAATTGCAGAGCGTAGACCTTGCCAAGGCAGTACAGGACCTGTCCTCTACTAGCGATACATCAGACGCAAAGGTTGCAGATTCCAGTAAAATTCCTGTTCTTGGCATCCGACCTCTCGAAGTCGACCCTTTTTGCCACATCGACAAGACAAAGAAGCCAGAAGAAGCCAAAGAACCTGCTGATATGCCGCGGGCGACTCCAGTGCACAAAGCTTCAGGACAACCGATAATATCGCTTAAGCATGTCTCATTTCGCTACCCCTCTGCGGATTTCGACACACTTCATGATTGTTCAATGTCCGTTCTGCCCGGAGAGAGCGTCGCCATTATGGGACGCAACGGCACCGGAAAATCCACACTTACCAAACTGATTGCCGGATTAGTGAAACCTACCGACGGTGAAATCGAAGTAGCAGGACTTGATTTGCGCGATCTTTCCCGTCGAGACAAGATCATGCTGCGCACCCGGGTAGGGCTTGTCATGCAGCAACCGGAACACCAACTTTTTGAGCAAACCGTTCGTCAGGACGTTTCGTATGGCCCCTTGAATCAAGGGTTTACAGCCTCAGAAGCGGACAAACGCGCGAGTAATGCGATGAAACTGCTCGGCATAACGGATTTGGCGGATCGATCACCGTTCTCCCTGTCAGGAGGGCAACAACGACTGGCCGCAATCGCAGGTGTCATCGCTTGCAATCCGCGTATCCTCATTCTTGACGAACCAACGGCAGGTCTCGATGCCACCGCCAACGAATGCATCTTCAACCTTATTCGAAGCCTCCAAGCACAAGGCGTGACGATTATAATGGTGACGCATTCAATGAATCAGGCACATCATATCGCAGATAGGATCATCAGCCTCGATACCGAGCAAACCGCGACCGAAGACAACGGTCAGGAGACAGTGCAAGCAAACGGGGATATGGATGCCAACGGTTCAAACCATCTTCACATCTTCAAAACAAGCGAACTTAAACGCACCGGCATCATGACACGTCTTGACCCGAGGGTGAAACTTGTGGTTTTTCTCATGCTGACTTTAATGATGTTTCTCGTTAATCAACCAGCCGAATTACTCCTGGCCGCCGTAGGCACATTCCTCATCACCGCGTTCTCCGGTCTCAAGGCGGTAGAACTGTTCCGTTCTCTTCGGGGCTTCCTGATCCTTTTCTTTGTGATAGGCATTTTCAACATGTTCTTTGTCAACACAGGACCCACATTGCTGACTTTGTGGGGACTAAAGGTGACCAGAGACGGACTCGGCCTAGCGGCACTGTACACCAGCCGATTTTCCTTGGCGGTTCTGCTCGGCATTGTCCTGCTTAAAACGACGACTCCCACCGCCCTGACCGATGCGTTTGCCTCACTTGCCTCACCATTAAGACGATTCGGCCTACATACCCAAGAAATGGCACTGGTTATGAGTCTGGCTTTGCGCTTTCTCCCCACATTAGCCAACGAAACCAGATCCATCACACAAGCTCAGGCAGCGCGAGGCGGCAGCATCGAAACCGGTTCTCCCATGCGCAGGCTGAAGGCGCTCGCGGCTACACTCATACCCGTTTTTGCTGCGGCATTGCGTCATTCAGATAATCTTTCTTTGGCGCTTGACGCCCGCTGCTATGAAGAAGGAATTCATCGGACACATTGGCATGCCATGCATGTGACCGGTAAGGATCTCATTGCTGTTGCACTGAGCGCCGCGTATCTCACCCTGCTGCTCACGCTCAAGATCGGATTGATACCTATGCCTTCGCTTTGATTACACACTTTTCAAGTACATTTTCCGCTTCTTGAACAGCGTATAGTCCGAACAACCAGACATGCTTCATTCAACCTGGCGAACACACCCATTGACAGTGTCGAAGGTTTTCGTATCGGATTTCACCATTTCTCTACCTTCCTATGTAAATCCTGATAGAGTGAGACAACCGTTGTTTCTCAACGTCCATCATCGAAGGAAGACACATGCACATTTCATGCAATACCACGATAGAACCCTTTGCCATCGAACATGCCACCGTTGCCACAGGAGACTCGGACGGCCGTACGCTTACCGACACGACCATCGTCGTTGATGGACTCGGCAAGATCAGAGACATTGGCCCCTCTGCAACGGTAGTGGTGCCTCCGGGCTATCACGTTATTGATGCAACTGGGAAAGTCGTTTCCCCAGGAATGATCAATGGCCACGTTCACACGTTCTCACAGGGCAAGCCACTTGATCCCAAGAAAAGCACGCCCGAAGCTCAACGCAAATCCGCAAAGTTCATGCACTCCGCATTAGGAGAGCTTGTGATGAGACAAGCCAGCAAAGCCAACATCAAGACATTGCTGAATTCAGGCGTTACCACATTGCGCACAGTAGGTGATGTCGGTTATGATGTCGTCTCCATCCGCAACAGCATCAACCAGGGACGCATGGTAGGCCCACGCATCTTGGCAAGCGGCCCGATGCTTGCAATCCCAGACGGACATGGAGCACCCCTCGTGGCCCTGGAAAGCACCACTGCCGAAGAAGCACGCAGCCAGGCCGAATACAGTATCGACCACGGCGTCAATGCTATGAAAATTGCGGCAACAGGTGGTGTAACCGATTCGCAGGTACTCGGTGAAGCTGGAAAGCCACAGGTGACAGTCGATCAGATGCGCGCCATTTGCGAGGCTGCGCACGCCAATGACATCATTGTTGCCGCCCATGCACAAAGCCCAGAAGGTGTTCACCGAGCGTTGGAAGCGGGTGTCGACACCATAGAACATGGCTGCGTCCTTGACGACGAGCTGACCGATATGTTCTTGAACAACCCCAATTCACTGCGAGGCTGGAGTGCATTGGAACCTACGCTTTCCGCAGGTCTTCCGATGAAATACCTGTCCCAAGAAACCCTGAACATGACTAATATTCAGATGCAGAACTCGGTATCCGTCGTCGAAGGCATGGTCAGTGGCGCCAAGCAGGCGCATGATGCCGGTATCAAAGTCGGTGTCGGCACAGACACCGCTATGCCGTTCGTGACGCAGTATGGCACATGGCGCGAAATGCAACTGTTCAACCTTTTTGCCGGATTCACACAAGCAGAGGCATTCCACGCCGGCACTCAAGTAACCGCTGAAATCCTCGGTGTTGCAGATGAGACGGGATCAATCAAGGTCGGAAAATTCGCGGATCTGCTAGTTCTGGATGAAAATCCTGCCGACAACCTGCGCACTTTGGAAAAGCCGCTGCTCGTCGTCGCCGCTGGCCACCCTATTTTCCACCCGAAGGTTAATCGCTTCGCGGATATTGAAGCCGAACTTAATGAGGCCTATAAGTAAAGCGCTATATATATGACAGACCTGATTGTTGCCAGTACACTCAGTCAAAAGATCCGCTGTCACTATTGCCCGGCAGCGGATCTTTTATAATCTAAAAATAGCACCTAACAAGAAGGTCTCGATCGCTCCTCCAGCCTCACATCAACCGTCAAGCCCGAAAACAGCTCAATGATCTTTGGAATCGTTGCTTGCTGAAGAGAGCTATCAATGGGCTCGTTCCAGCAACGGTTCTCCGTTGACGTAACGACGAACGTTCTCCACGGCTATATCGATAATTCGTGCGACAGTGCTCGCCAAGTGCTCACCTCCTGCGATATGCGGGGTAATAAGACAGCGGGGTTCCTCCCAAAGCCGATGAGAAGCCGGCAACGGCTCGACCTCGAACACATCGATGCCTGCACCTCGAATTGAATTCGACTTCAAAGCCTCGGCCAAAGCATCGTCATCAATTGCATCACCCCTTCCTCCATTGAGAATAATGGCACTCTTTTTCAATAGGGAAAGCCTGCGCTCGTCGATGAGATGGTAGGTATCCGCGGCACTGGGCAACGCCAATGCAACGACATCAGCTTGCGGCAACAGCTCATCCAGTTCATCGAAACCATGCATCTCATCGATGCCGTCCACTGACTTAGCTGCATTGCGGCGTACGCCGATCGTATGCATACCGGCACCCTTGGCAAGACACGCGAAATGCGAACCGATGTCGCCAGTACCCACAACCAGAACGTATGCTCCTTGAGGTGTAAGTACCGTACCTTCATCCTGCCAACGGCTTGCGGACTGATTACGGATATAGAAAGTAAGATTCTTCATAATCGTCCACATCATCGCAATCATATGCTCGGACACAGCCTGTCCATAAGCTCCGGTCGAGCTTGTAACACTGACATGTTCAGACAGGACACCAGGCTTAAGATAGGCATCAACACCAGCGCTCCAAGTCTGCAACCATTCAAGATTCGTGAACTGGTTTACAGTAGCCGGGTCAATATTACCCAGTACCGCTGTGGCACAACCGCGCAGCGCCTCAGGAATTTCCGCCTTGCCGTTGATGCTGTCTTCACTTTCCGGCTGCGCACAGAACTCTATGCGAACATCCCCTGCCGCATCCATAAAACGCTGTCTGTCTTTGTCTCCAATTGGTATGCAATTGACGATGAGTTTGTCATTCGTTCGCACGTCCATATCCACTATTTCCTCCTGTTTTTCCGTATTTCACTCACTGATCATTACGTAATCCGTCATGCAAAATCTGCCTGATTTTCTCAACTCTTGGGCCAAGTTCACGTTCATACCCGCGATCATTGGGGTGATAATACTCATGCCCCACCAGCTCATCTGGCATATATTGCTGAGACGCCACAGCTCCGGGCACATCATGCGCATATACATAACCTTCGTGGTTGCCCCAATCTTTCATAAGCGCAGTAGGGGCGTTCCTAAGCCAAAGCGGCACTTGCCCAATCATGCCGGCATCAACATCGGCAAGCGCCTGATTGATGGCATTGTAGCTAGCGTTTGATTTCGGTGCAGTTGCCACAGCAATAACCGCTTCAGAAAGAATAATCCTTGCCTCCGGCATGCCTATCATGGCGACCGCCTGAGCAGCGGCGACAGTAAGCTCAAGAATCTGTGGAGCAGCCATACCCACTTCTTCGGCGGCTGCAATCATGATGCGACGTGCGATAAAACGCGGATCCTCCCCCGCACGCAACATGCGTGCGAGATAATGCAGTGCTGCATCAGCATCGCTTCCTCTCATTGACTTGATGAATGCGGAAGCGACATCGTAATGGTCATCACCGTCCTTGTCATATCGAACAATCGCAGAATCCATCACTTTCAAGACAACATCAGTATTGATCGTGGGTTTGCGAGCACCCTTTTCCCGCAGCTTGTCTCCCGTTACAGCACCTGCGGCCGCCTCGAGAATCGTCAACGTCTTGCGCCCATCGCCTCCTGCCATGCGTATGATTTCATCCATGGCTTCATCGCTGAGCTTGACTTCTCCTTTTAATCCTTGCTTACTTTCCAATGCTCGGGTAATCAACGCCTTCAAATCATCCGGCTCAAGTGACTCGAGCTTGACCACAACCGATCGGCTTAGCAACGGCTTGTTAATGGAAAAACTGGGATTCTCTGTCGTTGCACCAATGAAGGTGACATCCCGGTTTTCAACGCTTGGTAGTAACGCATCCTGCTGTGATTTCGAAAAACGATGGACCTCATCAATGAACAGAACCGTTTCCGAACCTTGCGTCACCAATCGTTCATGGGCACGTTGCAATACCGCACGCACATCCTTGACTCCGGAAGTGACGGCCGAAAGTTCCTCGAACACACGTCCGGACTGTTGCGCGACGATATACGCCAACGTGGTCTTACCGACACCAGGTGGGCCGAAAAGAATAATCGAGCTGGGCGCAGTCAACGAACCCTTCGACGACGGGCTCGCAAGCCTGCGCAACGGCGATCCCTCACCAAGGGCCTGCTGCTGCCCAACCACCTGATCAAGCGTTGACGGTCTCATCCGAACAGCAAGCGGACGTGTGAAATCCTCGGGGGCATCGGATGCGCTGAACAAATCGTCTGTCATGTCTTTATCATACTTCCATATTCGAACATTTGTTCGCTTACTGGTTTCCCCGTCGCATTCTCCCAGAACGGCACTGCCCAAAACAAATACCGACCAACCTCACGTTTGGAAGACGTCAAACAAAATGCGCAGATCACTGATCGGCAGAAGCGACCAATCGGCAGTCCCCACCAACCACCAGAAAACACTCGATCAAGAATTTCAGACCAATCCGTCATCACTCACCCTGTAATCCGCAAAGACCACCTCGCCACTTTCCTGCGTCGCATCGAGATCCACTGTACCCGTTATCGCCCAGTTATGGTCTCCATCCGAGTCGTCTATTATTTGTCGAACCTTCCAAGTGTGTTCGCTCTTTTCGTTGCCGTCGTCAAGAATGAAGAGCTTGCCGCTACGGGCCTGCTGATCGATGCCGACATACTCATGCTCGTCATAGTAGCCGTCCAGCACATCTTCCCACTCATGCACTCCGTAACCCCAATCCTTATCGAGCGCACCGAGCTCTTCCGGTCTGTCCCGATCCATAAGTTGGATACGACGGAACATGGCGTTGCGAATCAGCACGATAAGCCCTCGACGGTCTTCCACGACAGCAGCTTTGGCACCAACAGGGGCCGCTGCGTTCAGCGCATCACCTTCTGCCTGTGCGTCGGAGTTTCCTGCGTTCTCCCATTCGTCCACAAGGCTGGAGTCGACTGAACGAACGACCACTCGCAACCACGAGATGATATCTTCCAGTTCGTCATTACGCTTTTCAACGGGAACGGTACGAGCTAGCGAACGGTACGCATCGGAAAGGTAACGCAAAAGCGTGCCTTCTGAACGAGCGATGTTGTACCGGGAAATGTATCCGGTGAAATCACTGGCGGCTTCCACCATGTCTCGCACCACGGATTTTGGATTGAGCTCATAATCATTGGCCCACGGCACGTCATGACGGTATTCGTCGAACGCGGCTTCAAGCATTTTCTCGAGCGGTTTGGGCCACGTAACCTCCTGTAGCCTTTCCATTCGCTCGTCGTAGTCAATCCCATCGGCTTTCATCTCGGCCATCTCCTTATCCCGCGCCTGCCTCTGCTGGGCTTTAAGAACCTGTTTCGGGTCCTCAAGCGTTGCCTCGACCATCGATACCACGTCAAGCGCATACGTATCCGATTCAGGATCAAGCAATTCGAGTGCCGCAAGGAGAAAAGGTGACAGCGGTTGATCTAGCGCAAAATTATCCGGCACATCCACAGCCAGGAAATAATCCTTGCCACCATGGCCGTTATCTTCTGTCTCAATGAACGACGAATCGAGCATGGTTTCGAATATTTCGTCCGTTCGCCCGTGAAGATATTGCTTCTGTTCCGCGCTTTGGGCGGAGTCATCAACAAGTTTGTCGACACGTGCCCGGGCATCGCCACCCTGAGACACCTCATTAAGGACCATAGAATGGGTAATTTTCATATGAGGTACAAGTGTTTCAGGTTCGGCGTCGATGAGTTTCTCGAATGTCGCCTTGTTCCACGCGACAAAACCTTCCTGAGGTTTTTTACGTTTTATTTTCTTGAGCTTTTTCGGATCTCCGTTCGCTTTGGCAATGGCGCGGGCATTTTCGATTTCAAACTCCGGAGCCTCTGCCACCACAAGACCCTCGGTATCGAAGCCCATTCGCCCGGCACGCCCGGCGATTTGATGGAATTCACGCGCCCGCAACTTGCGCATCTTGAATCCGTCAAATTTTGTGAGCGCAGTCAGCACAACGGAATGAATCGGCACATTGATTCCCACACCCAGCGTATCGGTCCCGCAGATGACTGGCAGCAGACCTTGCTGAGCCAGCTGTTCCACCAACCGACGATAGCGAGGCAACATTCCTGCGTGATGGATTCCGACCCCTGTACGCAGCAGTCGTTGCAAAATCTTGCCAAACGCAGTGGTAAACCGCGTGCCTTTGATGGCCTCACTAATGGCCTCGCGCTGTTCTTTACTCGACACTCCGGTGCTGGCGAGTGCCTGCGCTGTCTCAAGCGCTGCATCCTGGGAAAAATGCACAACGTAAATCGGAGTGTCCTTTTTCGAGAACAATAGCTCCACTGTTCCGGCAAGCTGTTTGTCGGTGTACTCGTAGCTCAGGGGAACAGGTCTGGGCGCATCGGCTATGACATCAACATCACGTTTGGTCATGTCTTCGAGACTGTCAGCAATACCGTTGACATTGCCAAGCGTTGCACTCATCAAGAGAAATTGGGTCTTCGATAAGGTCAACAGCGGCACTTGCCACGCCCATCCCCGGTCGGCATCCCCATAGTAGTGGAACTCGTCCATTGCCACACAGCCAATATCGGCACGCTCGCCCTCACGTAACGCCTGATTGGCCAGAATCTCGGCGGTGCAACAAATGATGGGAGCCTCAGGGTTGATGTTGGTGTCACCGGTAATCATACCGACATTGTCACGTCCGAATACTTCCATCAGATCAAAGAACTTTTCAGAGACAAGAGCCTTAATCGGAGCGGTGTAGTAAGAACGTTGACCGGTGCAAAGCGCCATGAAATGCATGCCCAATGCCACAAGGGACTTGCCAGATCCTGTAGGCGTGTTCAAAATGACGTGATCGCCGGCAAGCAAATCCATGATGGCTTCCTCTTGATGTGGCCAAGGTTCAACATCTTTGTCATCATGAACCCATCCGAAAAACCTCTCGTAAATTTCATCACCGTCGAGATTGCGTCTCTCGTTTCCGAAATCGCCCCAATTCGGCGCCAACTCCCCTAAAGTCTGTGTCATAACCCTAACTCTATCGTTCACTCACTACGCAAAAGGATGGTGGCCACCGATATATCCGATGACCACCATCCCTCATTTATCATCCGAAACTACTCATTGCCGGGTTTATCGGATTTGTTCCCACGCGGGCGCAGATTCTGCAGTGGGATTCCGCGCTCGGCGCGCTCCTTGCATTTCTCACTATCCGGCTGCGTCGCATCATAGCCCTGCTCGTAACGAGTCTGGCGCCAATGGCGAACGGACGCATTGGTGCCGCGATGATGAACATGATAACGACCAGGTGCCCCGCCGTAACGGTCTTCGCCCAATTCCTTGGCCACAGCAATCTGGTTGACGTTCGAAGCATCCATGATGGCAATCGGAGCGACCGGCTCCGGCTCAGCGGGAGCGGCGGTGCGTTCCTGCATACGGCTCGGCAGCCACTCCGCAACCTTCGAAAGAAGCCAGCAAACCACGAAGTAGACGACACCTGCAACGACCAATGTCTGCAAAATGTTGAAGTACATCGAACCAAGTCGGCGCGATTCCTGCAGAAGGTCAGTGTACATGATAATCGAACCAAGAGCAGTATCTTTCAACACAACAACCAGCTGAGTAACAGCAGCCGGCAACATGGCGTAAACAGCCTGTGGCACCTCAATCTGCATCAGCGACTGTGTTGCTGTAAGACCCAATGCGAGAGATGCTTCGCGCTGCCCACCTGGCAGGTTTCCGACGCCGGATCGAACCAGTTCCGCAACCACAGAACCGTTGTAAAGAATCAGACCTATTACAACAGCCCAATAGGAGGCGCTTTGCATACCAATGAACGAGAACAGTCTCCAGAAGAAAATCATGAACATCAGAACTGGTACAGCTCGACAGAATTCGACGATGACGCCCGAAACCGCACGCAGTATTTTGCTGGGCAGTAACCTACCGACACCAAAGATAAGCCCGAAAACCACCGATCCGATAACAGCAAGAACAGAAGCCTTGATGGTCATCCACAGACCAGGCAGATAGAAGTCCGTCCATGCCTCGCTGCTAAGAGCCGGCTGCCAAAGTGCCCAGTCAAGCTGGTTCTCACCGTCCGGCGGATTGTGCAACCTCATAAGAATAAGCACGACGACGATGGCGATTATGACACCACCGATCCAATTGGCGATGCGGATATGACGCCTGCCCTTGGGGCCCGGCTCATCGAACAATAGTGACGATTCGTTGTTGTTACTCATACGTTCACCTCCGTACCGCAAGCTTGTTGGAGAGCATTGTAGTCAACGCTCCGATGGGGATGATCAGAATCACATAGCCGAGCGCGAACATCAGGAAGATGGTGACAATGGAGTTCGCATGGAATTCAATCATTTCACTCATCAGACTTGACGTCTCTGTGGCAACGGAAGCAGCCGCCGCCACCGTCGAGTTCTTCAACAGCGCGATAAGAGTATTGCCCAACGGAGCCACAGAACCACGGAATGCCTGAGGCAGGATAATCTCAGCGGCCGACTGCATGAAGTTTAGACCAAGGGCACGTGCGGCCTCTGCTTGTCCCAACGGTACAGTGTTGATACCCGACCTAAGGGATTCACATACGAACGCCGCCGTGTACAGAGACAGACCGGTAACTGCCAACCAGAAGAAGTTGACGGAGAACTTGGTGGAAAACGACAACTTAATCTGTGCGAAGGCACCAAGAACCATGAACACCATGATGATGGTCAATGGCATGTTCTTGAAGAATTCAACATAGCCACTTGCGACCGTACGCAACGAGGAAACAGGCGAAATTCTCATCATCAACAGGATAACGCCAAGAACAGTTGAGAACAACGCAGCCCACAACGTCAACTCAATGTTGACAAGAAAAGCTCCTAGGACGTCGTATTCAGTAAACAATTGGAGCATGTTACTCATCGTGCGGCTCCTAACTCGCCCAAATTAGGCTTCGGAGGATTGTATTTCATATTGGGCTTGTAATCGACGCCGACAGTGTTGTCTTTAATGGCTCGTTCCCAGGAACCGTCCTGTTCCATATCAACGATAGCACTGTCGATCTTTCTGCCGAGTTCGACATTGCCCTTCTTAATGCCGACACCATAGTATTCCTGGGTGAACGGCTTGCCGACAAGCTTGAGTCGACCGCGTGCATTCGATGCCAAACCTGCAAGAATAATGTCATCGGTTGTTACGGCATCTACAATGCCGCTAAAAAGTGCCGTGGCGCATTCGGCATAGCCAGGCTGTTCCATAAGCTGGACTTCCGAAGCAAATTTCTGCTTGACCACCTGAGCCGAAGTTGAGCCGGTCACCGAGCATAGGCGCTTGCCATTGAGACTTTCCGGACCGTTAATCTCATGGTCGTCCTTGCGTACCATAAGATCCTGTCCAGCCACGAAGTAAGGACCTGCAAACGAAACAGCCTTCTTACGCTCATCCGTAATCGAATAGCTGGCAACGATCATGTCGACGTCACCATTCTGCAGCATAGCTTCGCGTTGCTTGCTCGGAGCTTCCTTGAAAACGATTTGCGTCTCCGAATAACCGAGCTTGCGTGCGATGTATTGAGCCACATCAACATCAAAGCCGACATAGGTGCCGGACTTCTTGAAGCCAAGCCCGGGCTGGTCGAATTTAATACCGATGCGAATCTTGCCCGCCTCGTTCTGTGAGCCGCATCCAGCCACAGTAAACATGCATGCCAAAGCACAGAACGCTGCAAGCAGTCTGCGCCAGACACGCGAAATATGATTGATTGATGATTTCATTAACTTTCGCTTTCCCGATGCTTCACAGTTGTTCTGATCAGCGGGATCGATGTTTCGATATGCCGCGCACCGTCTTCCACCGATGTGTCAGACGCCCCGTCTTCATGACCTAAAGCACTATGAAGACGAGAGCCGTATGCGGCGTGTCAGTGCGTAAGAATCTTAGAAAGGAAATCTCTTGCACGATCGGTCTTCGGATGATCGAAGAACTCATCCGGCGTACCCTTTTCGAGAATTCGGCCATCCGCCATGAAGACTATATTGTCTGCTGCCTTCCGAGCGAAGCCCATCTCATGCGTTACACAAATCATGGTCATACCTTCACTGGCAAGGTTAATCATGACTTCAAGTACCTCATTGACCATTTCAGGATCAAGAGCACTGGTTGGCTCATCGAAAAGCATGATTTTGGGCTTCATCGCCAAAGCTCGCGCGATGGCTACACGCTGCTGCTGCCCTCCGGAAAGCTGAGACGGCATTTTATTAGCCTGCAATTCAACACCAACGCGTGCCAAAAGATCCATACCCAGATCATTGGCTTCCTTCTTGTCCATGTGTCGTACCTTGACCGGCGCAAGCGTGACATTTTCAAGAATTGTCTTGTTGGCGAAAAGATTGAACTGTTGGAAAACCATTCCGACTTCTGCACGCAGGTTGGCCAAATCCTTGCCTTCCTGGGGCAACAGCTGACCGTCGATACGAATAGTTCCGGAATCAATGGTTTCAAGCCTGTTGATGGTGCGGCACATCGTCGATTTTCCAGAACCGGAGGGGCCCACGACAACAAGAACTTCTCCCTTGCCAACCTTCAAGTTGATGTCTTTAAGGACATGAAGCTTGCCAAAATGCTTTTCGACATGCGAAAGTTCGACTAGAGGGTGTTCGTTGCCCGCGACATTATTACTACCATTAGGGCGCGTTCTTATCATAGTTTCTTTGCTTTCTGACATGAAAACCAGTATACCCGCACACTGTTACTTCATAGTTACTGGCAAAATCATCAGGTCAAAAGCTTTTATTTCATAGTTTTGGCCGTATACCTGCAACCACCATCGTATGAAATTCAGATGCTAAAATCAACCACCATTAAGACTAATATCACTAAATTCCCCACCCTCGACAAACAAATATCTCGACTGTTTGAACAAGACTTTAAAACCACTGACTCTTTAAAGCACCAAGCCGTAAATGTTTGGGTGCGTTCGGCTCTTAAGAACCGAACGCACCCAAACATTTGACTTTGCGAAAATCAGGAAGACTTATTCCTCATCCTCTTCCGGGTCATAATCAACACCGGTCTCGGCACGCTGCGCTTCGGAAATCGGAGCAGGAGCACCAGTAAGCGGGTCACGGCCACCGCCGGCCTTCGGGAAGGCAATGACATCGCGGATAGTGCTGGCTCCGGCCAGGATGGCAACCGTACGATCCCAGCCAAGGGCGATGCCCGCATGAGGCGGTGCACCATATTTGAACGCCTCGAGCAAGAAGCCGAACTTCTCCTGTGCTTCCTCTTCATCGATACCAAGTACATCGAGGACACGTTCCTGAATATCGTTGCGGTGGATACGCACGGAGCCGCCGCCCATTTCCTCACCGTTGCACACGATGTCGTAGGAATCGCTCATGGCATGTTCCGGGTCCTTATCGAACTTGTCGATCCATTCGGCACTCGGCATGGTGAACGGGTGATGCATCGAAGTCCACTTGGAGTGTCCCACCGCCACATCATCGTCATCTGGATCGTCGGTGCGCTTGAACAGCGGGAAGTCCACAACCCAAGTAAAGGCGAACTTCTTGGAATCGAGCAGGCCTGCCCTACGCGCAATCTCGACACGTGCAGCACCAAGCAACAGCTGCGACGACTCACGAGGACCCGCAGCGAAGAACACCGCATCTCCGTCCTGCGCATGCACCGCTTCCTTCAAACCGTTGCGCTCCTCTTCGGAAAGGTTCTTGGCAACAGGGCCCTTAAGTGTGCCGTCGCCAGAGAACTGAACGTACGCAAGTCCCTTGGCGCCCCGCTGACGTGCCCATTCTTGCCAACCATCGAACTGACGACGCGGAGTGTCGGCGCCGCCTTCTAAGACCACAGCACCGACGTACGGCGCTTGGAAGACTCGGAATGGCGTGTTCTTAAAGTAATCGGTCAGTTCTATAATCTCGTTGCCAAAACGCAGATCCGGCTTGTCTGAACCATACTTATCCATGGCATCCTGCCAAGTGATGCGATCAATCGGCAACTTGACCTCATGGCCTTGAGTCTTCCAGATGGCCGCAATAACCTTCTCGGCCATGGCCATCACATCTTCCTGATCCGCATAGCTCATCTCAATATCGAGCTGGGTGAACTCAGGCTGGCGATCGGCTCGGAAGTCCTCGTCACGGTAGCAACGTGCAAGCTGGAAGTAACGCTCTACACCGCCCACCATGAGCAGCTGTTTCAACAGCTGCGGGGACTGCGGCAGTGCATACCACGATCCCGGCACCAAGCGCGCAGGCACCACAAAATCACGTGCACCCTCTGGGGTGGACTTGATGAAGGTCGGGGTCTCCACTTCAGTAAAATCCATATCTTCCAACGCGTGGCGTGCCGCACGCGACATGTCGCTACGCAGCTTCAGATTGCTCTGCATGGAAGGACGACGCAAATCAAGGTAACGATATTTGAGACGTACATCCTCGCCCGGAAGCTTGTTCTCGGACTCGTTCTCAAGAGCAGTGGACACCTGGAAAGGCAGCGCATCGGACTTGGCCAACACGTTGAGACTCTCAACAACAACCTCGACCTTACCGGTCGAAAGATGTTCATTCTCGTTACCGTCCGGACGCTCACGTACTTCGCCGATGACCTGCACGACGTATTCGCTGCGTAGCGGCCGCGCAATCTCCTCGTCATAGATAACAACCTGCACCAGACCGGTGTTGTCGCGCAAGTCGATGAAAGCGACGCCGCCGTGGTCGCGCCTGCGGTCAACCCAGCCTGCAAGCGTAACCTTCTGACCGATGAGTTCTTCGGTCACTTCAATGGCGTGTTGTGTTCTATAAGCCATCTGGCTCATGCTTCCTCTATTCCTTAACTACTGAACCGCTCAAAAACCGCGAAATCCATACCCATTTAATTTGGTAAGGAGACGGTCTGCCGAGCATACACACTATCGGGTTGCCATGACTTGACATCAGCGGAAACTTGCTCGCCTGTGATGATGTTCTTCACCTCGTCATGATCGCTGCCTTCTGCGTCGACTGAAGTATCGGCAGGGAACCAAACATATGGTATGCCGAGTTTATCGGCGTACTTGATCTGCTTGCCAAGTTTTGCTGCCTTGGGAGCGACGTCGGCGGCGATACCTCGCTCGCGAAGATGTGCTGCAATATGGTTGCATTCAAGCCGGTCGTCCTCATTCCAGACCGCCACCATAACCACCGCAGGCGAAACCCGCGAAGCCTGCGCACCGGCAGTGTGCAGCATATAGGAGATCAGCCGAGAAAGACCGATGGACAGTCCGACACCAGGGTACTTCTTGTTGCCCTGCGATGCGAGGCTGTCGTAACGACCTCCAGAGCAGATGGAGCCCAGCTGTTCTGCCCCGTCAAGGAACGTCTCATAGACGGAACCTGTGTAATAATCCAGACCGCGAGCAATCTTCAAATCGGCGATGACAGAACCGGGACGCGTGATTGCCGCCTCGTCGACGATCATCGCCAAGGTGTCAAGACCTTCGCGTGCAAGCTGATACGCATCTCTCTCTTGTCCAATATTGTGCTTGGTGCATAGCTCATCAAACTTTTCACGCAGCTGCGTACCGTCTTTCGCGGTCAACTCAGCCAGTTCGAGACAGGCACGCGCCTGTTGCTCATCTGCACCACACTCGCTGACCAGGAGTTTGATTACCTCGTCAGCGCCAACCTTGTCAAGCTTGTCTATTTCGCGTAGTACACCTTCGATGTCAGTGAGCCCAAGCCCACGGTAGAATCCCTCAGAAAGCTTACGATTGTTGGCATGCACGGTGGCCTTGGGCAGCCCGAACTTGCGCAGTTCCTCAAGCGCCTGCACCATGACCAATGGCAGCTCGACCTCGTAATGGTCTTCCAACTCGCCATTGCCGATGACATCGATATCTGCCTGAACGAATTCGCGGAAGCGTCCTTCCTGCGGACGTTCGCCACGCCATACCTTCTGGATTTGCCAGCGTTTAAACGGGAACGCAAGATGACCTGAATGTTCTACAACGTACCGGCTTAGCGGCACCGTCAAATCGAAATGGAGCCCAAGGCGTCGCTCAATCGGCGTGTCGGATTCATAGCCTACATCCTGAAGGCGGGACAACAGATAAATCTCCTTACTTGTCTCGCCTTTTTTCAGAAGACTGGCACCTTCTTCAACCGCTCTCGTCTCAATTCCAATGAAACCGTTGAGTTCGAAGATCTTGCGGACCGTGTCTATAACACGTTGTTCGACCACCCGTTCACTGGGTAGCCATTCCGGAAAACCTGATATTGATGCGCCTTTAGCCATAACTCCCTATAATAGTAGTTGTTGTGGAAATCCGGACGCTTGTCTCGGTTGATGCAACACCTCTTACACGTAGTCTCTCAAGGAGCTGGCCATGGCCGATGAACAAGTCACTGAACCCGCAAACACGAACGCCCCCAACGCACAGGCAGTGCAGCCTGCAACGGACGAACAGGCCAGCGCCTCGTCCACGACTACAGAGGTGGGATCCCAGCAAGCCACAGATGCGAAACCCGCTTCTCATGCACATGCACCTTCACCTTTGGCTTTCGCCAAGAAGCCTGTGAAGAGTCCCGTTGCCACACCAGTGCACACCTATTCCGACTCGGATATAAAAGCCGCGGAAGCGTTTGGACGTGTCGACGAAAACGGAACAGTATACGTCAAGGAAGGCGAAAGAGAACGCGAAGTCGGCCAGTTCCCCAGTGCCACCAATGAAGAAGCATTGACTCTTTATGCCCGTCGTTATCTCGATCTCAAAGCTAAGCTCGACCTGTTTGCGACACGTCTGAAGTCCGCAAACATCAAGTCTCACGAAATTGATGAATCCATCAAGAGCCTTGGCGAAGAGACCGCGCAGCCCGCGATCGTCGGCGACATTTCGGCCCTCAAGAACCAGTATGAGGAGGTGAAGAAAGCAGGCGAGGCAAAGAAGTCTGAACTGGCCGAAGCCCGTAAAGCTGCTCTTGAAAAGGCCATCAAAGAACGTACCGCGATTGTTAAGAAAGCCGAAGAGCTCGCAAATTCACTTTCAGAGAACACGAACTGGCGTTCCACCGCAGACAAGTTCCGTTCTTTGTTCGAAGAGTGGCAGGAGCATCAACGCTCCACAATTCGCATCGACAAGCCTACCGCCGATGAACTGTGGCAGCGTTTTTCCGCAGCTCGAACCACTTTCAACCAGCAGCGCCGTAAGTGGGCACAGGCCCGCGACGCTTCACGCGAGGAAACAAAGCGTATCAAGGAAGCCATCATCAAAGAAGCCGACGAAATCAAAGACTCCACAGAATGGGGCGCAACCTCTCACCAGTTCAACGAACTGATGGATCGTTGGAAGATCGCAGGTCGGGTCGGACGCAAGGAAGACGACGCCCTTTGGGCTCGCTTCCGCGAGGCATGCGACGTGTTCTTCAACGCACGTCAGGCTGACCGTGATCAGATGAGCTCGAACGAGAAGGCCAATCTCGCAAAAAAGGAAGAGCTGCTGACCAAGGCCGAAGCGTTGGTCCCGGTGTCCGATGAAAAGGCAGCCAAGCAGGCTCGCCAGGCCCTCGCTGCTATCCAGGACGAATGGGACAAGATCGGCTACGTGCCCCGCGAAGACATGCGTCGTATCGAAAGCCGCTTGGATGCCGTCGACAGCCAGATCAAGTCCGTTGAAGACGCCGCTTGGAAGAAGAGTGACCCAGAAGCCAACGCCCGTGTTTCTAGCTTCGAAACGCAGCTCAAAGCCCAGCTTGACGAGCTCGATGCGCAGATTGCAACCGAGTCCGATCCAGCAAAGAAGTCCAAGCTCGAAGCCGAAAAGGCCACCAAGGAGCAATGGCTTAACGCCGTGAAGTAACACTTCAGGCAAATCAAGCCTACTCTGGTCTTTGAGCGCAGCCAAAAGGCCCTGCACCAACAATCAGTGCAGGGCCTTTTGGCTGCACTGAGAAGCAGGACAACTATGGTTATTACCAACGGCATCGCAAGGAGCAACATCAGGGGTTGCACATACCTTCATAGCGAAACAACGCCTGTATACTATGAGAATTATTTGGTCTTATCAGAAGCAGCAATCATTGGTGCCGCATGGGCAGAACAGAAGGTCCAACTCCCGTTGAGGAGCTGGACCTTGGCAGTAACAGATGCAGGCTTGGCCTGCTGAGTTACTTATCACTCATTGTCTGTAATAGGCTCATCAGCTGCTGTTGTGGAATCGTCCGAATCCGACTGCGTTGCATCAACCGAATCGTCGGTTGGATTTGTATCGGCAGGCTGAGAACCATTATCATGGTCACCTACTTCAGATGACTCATCGTTCTGCTCGAACGGTTCACCTTTGAAGGTGAATTCACCTAGAATGCCTTCTCCTTGAGCGTCGACTTCCACCTTTTCACCGTTCTTGAGATCCCCCATCAAAATCTTCTCTGATACGGCGTCCTCAATATCACGCGTAATGACACGACGCAGCGGGCGAGCACCAAGCAACGGGTCAAAGCCCTTCTGCGAGAGTAGATTCTTAGCCGCATCAGTCAGCTCAAGCGACATATGCCGTTCGAAGAGACGATTGTTGAGTTGCATGAGATCCAGATCGACAATCTCGCGAACCTGCGGCTGCGTGAGCTGACGGAAGACGATGATGTCATCCAAGCGGTTGAGGAACTCGGGACGGAACTGCTGCTTGAGTTCGCTGGTCACCTGACCCTTCATCCGCTCGTAGCTTGATTCCTGATCGCTGCCAGAGCTGAAACCAGTGTTGGCGGCCTTGGCGATGTCCTTAGTACCCAGGTTGGTTGTCAAGATAATGATGGTGTTCTTGAAGTCCACCTTGCGTCCCTGACCATCGGTCAAATGACCATCATCGAGTACCTGCAACAGCGTGTTGAAGATGTCCGGATGCGCCTTTTCAATCTCGTCGAAGAGCACAACGGAGAAGGGCTTGCGACGGACCTTCTCCGTCAGCTCGCCACCCTCTTCATATCCGACGTATCCCGGAGGAGCTCCAAAAAGACGCGACGCGGCATACTTCTCTGAGAACTCGGACATATCGACACGAATCAATGCATCGTCATCATCAAAGAGGAACTGGGCCAACGCTTTTGCAAGCTCGGTCTTGCCAACACCAGTGGGACCCGCGAAAATGAACGATCCTGCGGGGCGCTTGGGATCCTTCAAGCCGACACGTGTACGGCGAATGGAACGCGCAAGCGCGGAAACCGCTTCATCCTGACCGATGATACGCCGGTGGAGCTCGGATTCCATGTTGAGCAATTTCTTGGATTCGGCCTGCGTGAGCTTGAAGACAGGAATGCCGGTGGTCGAAGAGACGACTTCAGCGATAACATCCTCATCTACAACCATCTTGACGTCGCTGCCACCTTCGCGCCAGGTCTTTTCCTTATCCTTGCGCTCAGACTGCAATTTGTCTTCGCTGTCGCGCAGCTCCGCTGCCCGCTCGAAGTCCTGATCCTTGATGGCCTTGTCCTTATCGGAGGAAATCCTGGCAATTCTGGCATCGATTTCCTTCAACTCCGGTGGCGCGGTCAAACGCTTGATACGTAGCCGTGCACCCGCCTCGTCAATCAGGTCAATGGCCTTATCCGGCAGGTTTCTGTCCTGAATATACCGCGAGGAAAGATCCGCAGCTGCCTGAAGTGCACCGTCGGTTATCGTCACCTTGTGGTGGTTCTCATAGCGAGAACGCAGTCCCTTGAGAATTTCTATGGTATCTGCAATGGACGGCTCATCCACCTGAATCGGCTGGAACCTGCGTTCAAGCGCCGCATCCTTCTCGATGTACTTGCGGTACTCGTCAGTGGTTGTGGCTCCGATGGTCTGGAGCTCACCTCGCGCCAGCATGGGCTTAAGGATATCCGAGGCACCCAACGCACCATCAGCCGAACCGGCACCAACGATGGTATGAATTTCATCGATGAAAAGTACGATGTCACCGCGGGTCTTGATCTCCTTAAGAACTTTTTTTAGACGCTCTTCGAAGTCTCCACGGTAACGAGATCCGGCAACCATGGAAGCCAGGTCGAGTGAATAAACCTGCTTGCTTTTCAACGTCTCAGGGACATCCGCAGCATAAATCTTCTGTGCCAAACCTTCGACCACGGCAGTCTTGCCGACACCGGGTTCGCCGATAAGCACAGGATTGTTCTTCGTTCGGCGTGAAAGCACAACCATAACGCGCTCGATTTCCTTGGCACGGCCGATAACCGGATCAAGTTTGCCTTCCGCCGCTTCCGCAGTGAGATTGCGCCCGAACTGGTCGAGAATGGCTGAACCTGTTTGGTTTCCCTTGTTTTCCACTCCGCCGGCGTTTGCAAGGTCACCTTTCTCTGCATTCTCAGTGCCGCCGACGTTGCCGCGAATCAAGTCAATCGTCGAGCTGCGAAGTTCACCCAAGTCAACATCCATTTTGATGAGTACCTGAGTGCCGACACCCTCTCCCTCACGGATCAGTCCAAGCAGAATATGCTCGGTTCCGATATAGCTGTGGCCCAACTGCAATGCCTCACGCAAGCTTAGTTCCAAAACTTGCTTGGCGTGTGGTGTAAACGGAATATGACCATTCGGCGCAGCATTGCCCTTGCCGATCATTTCCTCCACCTGCTTGCGAGTGTCTTCCAAAGTGACACCCCTTGCGGCAAGCGCCTTGGCTGCGATTCCTTCACCTTCACGAATCAGGCCGAGCAGTAGATGTTCAGTGCCGATGTAGTTGTGCTGGAGGGCCTTGGCTTCTTCCTGCGCAAGAACAATCACACGCCTAGCGCGGTCAGTAAACCGTTCGAACATACTTGTCCTTCCACTGTTGATAATCCCATTTACTCTACCGATTCATAGTGACGTTTATTTCACGGTATACCCCGATTGCGCTGAGAACGCAACAAACACTTTGTTATCAGTGGTCAATACACTCATTCATACAGATTTCGGCTCGGTCTCTTCGTCCGATGCGTGTTTTTTCGATGACGAATCACTCTCATTTGAATCGTCTGTTTCGTTCTCGCCGCGATCGTCAGAAGATTCGGCTTCCACCAAATCAACGGTTTCTTCAATCTGAACATCAGCGGCCACTTCACTGCCAACCGTTCCTAACTTCATATCACTTTCGGCATCATCTGCCGACTCATCAGAAACAACCTGGGCGATAATGTCGCTTTCGGTTGCCTTCTGTTCATCTTCCACGCTCTCGCAAGTCACATCGACATCAAGGGCTTCGATGAGTTCTACCTGATCACGCTCTTCACGAGGAGCCTGAGAGATGATGTCAATATGCAAGTCGTCAAACGCCGGCTTGGATTGTATCCAGAGCTGAGAGGGTTCCGGTTGTTCGATCTCAGAATGCTCACCACACCCGTGATCGAGAGAAACCACGCGTCCATCGTCAGGACTCCATCGATTGGCACACACGCCGAACATGGTGTTCAAGTCACCTCGCAAACCGATAAAGAAGGCACAAGTCGAGCAAAGATTGCCTTCGGCTGTCTTGGTGGAAAGGGACTTGGGACCATGCTGCCCTTCGTACCAGCGCTTTGCAGTCTGCGAACGTCCGAGCTCACTCATCACATGTCTGCGTGAAAGCCCATATTGCTCAACCACATCTTCCAACTCACGTTTGCACTCCTCCCGTGCGACCTCGGCCTGAGAAATCTGATCAGACACATCGGAATCCCCATCATTTGCCGTTTGGGCATGTTCGGTGTCGTTGTTCCCATCGAGGCCGGAATCCCGCGATACTTGCTGGTCGGCGAAAACGCTGTTGCCAGAGCGATTGTCGTCATTCTCACTTTTGATATCAGCTGGCGACAACTCATTGTTCTGATTGATTCCACCGATTTGCATCAAATCGACTTCGGCACCTTGCGCCTCATCCACACCTACTTCCATACGAGGATCGTCGGGGTCGGTACCCAACGAATCAGTTACGGAAAGGTCCGAAGCCTTAAGCCTGTCCTTCCAAGGAACCCAAGCCGGTGCCAACAACGAGTCATCAGTTGGGACAAGTGAGGACTCGTTGACACTCCAAGAGTTCATCTCGATATCGTGATACAGAGTAACCGACCATTGCCAGCCCTCATATCCTTTTTTAAGACACCGGAAACGGAAATCAGTGACATTATCACCCAAATCAATGCTTTGCAGGTATTCGCCCACTTCTTCGGTCTCGTCAGCCGCGAAAAGTACCACCGATTGGGCCAAAACTCGCGGATCCACGTCATTTTCCACGTCCTGTTCGTCCACCTGCGTAGTTGCTTGCGTCATACTGCCTTCCACCATCCCGCTTTTCGTTTTCCGTTCAGCATTCGACATCGAAATTATCGGCCACAGCTCTCAGCAAAGTAGCCAGTTTACGACTTTCTTCAGGATTAGGATACCGATGTCGCCTCAACGAATTGCCTGCCTTGTCGAGAAGCTTGATCAAATCTTCAACGATGGCAGCCATATCATCGGCCTCTGGCCTGGTCGCTCGCACAACCGAAGGGGCCGGACCGAGAAGATGCAGATCCATGGCTTGAGGACCTTTACGTCCGTCCACCAATGAAAATTCAACCTTGGCCCCTTTACGAAGAGTTGAAACATCTGATGGAAGAGCGGCCGCCGGCAAAAAAACATCATTCCCATCTTCGTCGGTAATAAAACCGTAGCCCCTCTTCTGATCGAACCAACGCACTTTTCCGCTGGGCATGATACACCTCATCCATTCCGTGTTCTCAACTGCGGCATTCACCGCTTCTCATTGCTATCTACACTCTTACAACATTCTAGCCTAACGGCTATGCAAACCGCGAAACGGCACCGTATCACCAAGCGCTCCGTCCTAACACACCCGTTGATTCTTGTATCAACGAAGTTTTATCTTGCTTTATCACGACGCGGCCATATGCCCTGTCTGCCTTGCCGTGTTGCTTTTTTCGAAACCGAATGCTCGAAAGTCTTCATTGCGGGCTGTTCACCGGTTTCATCCCTTTCATCCAGTGCAATTGGGAGAACAACGGTCAATGTGAGCCCTCCACCATTCCTGGTTGTTGCTGCATCGATGAAGCCGCGATGTGCCTGAACAACAGACTGTGCAATCGACATTCCCAGCCCAGTGCCGCCCTTCTGTCGAGCTCGCGACGAATCAGCGGTATAGAATCGCTCAAAAATCTGCGATTGACGCTCAACGGGAACACCGGGACCATGATCGACAAAGCTGAACACCGCATAATTGGTGCCTACATGCATGGACTGTCCCACTTCAACGAACTCGAGAAAATAACGCAACGACTGTTTATCGACTGGCAGATGCTGCAACGATTCCGGGGTTATTGAGGCCGGCATGACTGAAAGCCCGACCTCCACCGGTGAACCAACAGGCGTGTACCGATGGATGTTGCCGACGATGTTGGTGATCACTTGACGAAGTCTCGAAGCGTCACCGGTTAAGGTAACTTCAGGGAACTGCCCTTCTATAAATGCAAGGTAACCCGAATTACGCCCATCCTTGACATTGAGCTTGAGCCGACCCTGTTGTATACCACGCTCCGCATCAAGGGCATGAAGATCGTCAACGGCATCTGTGAGCAGCTGAGTGAGGTCAACTCGCTGGTTAATGTCAATCCCTCGCCCCTCGTCAAGTCGCGCCAATGACAACAAATCCTCCACCAACTCAGTCATTCGTTGACTTGACGCCTCGATGTGTCCAATGGACTCGTCAGCACGTTCAAGGTCACCTGGCAGACCACGTTGCATGCGATACAGCTCGGAATAGCCGTGAATAGTTGCCAACGGTGTTCGCAACTCGTGGCTGGCATCGGAGACAAACCGCTTCATTTTTTCAGTGGTTTTTTGTTGTTCACAGAAACTGAACTCGATACGTGCAAGCATGGCATTCAAAGATGCCGCCAAAGATCCCACCTCGGTGTTCTCGGGAGCTGCATGCACACGCTGACTCAAATCGCCTGCAGCAATCTTCGCGGCGGTTTTTTCGATACGTTTCAACGGCAACAAGGTACGCTGAATAATCAGGGTGGCCACGATGGCGCCGACCATCACAATGACGATACTGACAAGAATCGAATATCTGGTCAACGTGTTGATGATGTCGATTTGATCAGCCATCGACACGCCTATATATACGGTCATTCTGACCACACTGTTGCCGTCAGGACCACGTTCGCGACCCTCCAAGGCAAGCACCCTCCAAGGGGCCTGAGCCAGCTGAATGGTGCGTTTGTCAGACTTCACCGCGGCGTTCAGCGTCCGAACTCGCGCCGGAGCAGTAAACGGTTTGTCATATTTGACATTACCCATCGAACCATTGGGTGGAAGGACCGGTTCGGAAAGGAGGTTGTCTCTGAGCACAGGGACAAGAGGCGTGCTTACTATATTGTTCTCGGTATCTCGCAACTGCATGAAGTATTCATTGGGTCCGATGTTCTCGTTCTTGCCGTCCCTGTTGCTGAGCAAATCAACGTTGCTATAGACCAGTTGGGCCTGGTCTCGCAGCTGAGCGTCAGTCTTTTCGACAAGATAGTTACTGACCAGCTGCCGGATGGTCAGCGAAATACCAAATGTTCCGACCGTTAGCAGCACCAGCATGCACGCCACCAATTTCGTGGATAAAGGCACCGAATCAAGATGATCAAGCCAAAATCTGTGCAATTTGGCGAATATCCTGAACCGGCTGGGCTTGCTTACGCGACCAGCCTGTTTTTCTCTGTCACCATGCCCTTCGCCTTCCTCAGACATGGCGTCTCTAACATTCTCGTCTTCATCGACTGAAAGTCGGGAGTAATCAGTCACGGAAACATCAGGATTACCGCCCGACAGCGACGATGCCTGTGTTTTTGCCATCATCGTCCTGTTTAATCCTTTGGCTCACGAATCATGTAGCCAATACCACGCTTGGTTTCAATAAGCGGAGGCACCTTATGTCTGCTGCCATCAGGATTGGTAATGGTCACACCGTCGACCTTCTTGCGTAAATAAGAAATGTAGGACTCAACGATGGCAGCGTCTCCACCCCAGTCATATTGCCAGACATGATCGAGGATCTGTGCCTTGGAAAGTACCCTGCCTTGATTATCCATGAGATAGCGCAGCAGTTTGTATTCCGTTGGGCTCAGATCTATTGGCTGTCCGGCACGCGAAACATCATGGGAATCTTCATTTATTTCAAGATCGCCCACACGCATAACCGGATCATCCTCCGTCTGATCATGCGTGCGTCGCAAAATAGCACGAATTCGGGCCACAACCTCTTCAAGACTGAACGGCTTGGTCACGTAATCGTCACCGCCTACTGTAAGGCCCATGATCTTGTCTTGGGTGTCATCGCGCGCTGTCAGGAAAAGCACCGGCGTATCGATACCACTTTGTCGAACACGGCGAGTGACGGTAAACCCGTCAATATCTGGCAACATCACATCAAGAACGATAAGATCGGGCTGCACCTTTTCTATCACATCGATGGCTTCTGTACCCGAAGCGGCCGTAGCCACATCGAAACCTGAGAAATGAAGGGACGCGACCAACAGATCACGAATTGACGGCTCATCGTCGACTACAACGATTGATGCTTCTATCGGTTTGCTCATATCCTCAACAATTACTCACAAGACTGTACGTTTCCTGAATGTATCCTGCACAATACGATTTATTCTTCACTCAGCTAAATAAAATGCAATAATCGAGTGCTATCGAAGGCATTCGTCGACAAAGCCGAATGCTTACGCATTGTGTCAATGTTTTCTGCGGTGTTTGGGGCGCTTTGCCTTCCCTTTTACACCATCCGCTTCATTGGTTGCCGTAGCAATAGCGTTATTTGTTTCCGAACCTTTTTTACCACCAGCGGAACGAACCGCCTTCCTTCGGCGCATCACGAGTACTACGATCACAGCCAGTACGATGATTCCAAAGACTATGCTCGACGCGAGTATGATCTTAGGTGTTTTTGACACTTCTTGTTCATGCAACGTCTTAATTTTGTCCATCATTGCGCAAGCGGAACCAGGCCAATCGGGGTTGTCGCCCTTTTGTATCGGATCCAAGGCAGCCTGAGAAAGCTGTGCGACGTGATCCTTATCTTTCAACCAACCATCGGAATTGTGCGAAACCGCAACTACAAGTCTGCCATCGTTGGATGCTACTGCAAGCAAAACGGTATTGGCCGGAGGATTCGTAGATTGCAGCGTATCACCCGCCCACTTGTCCGGATCGTTGGTGCCTGTAAAGTTAGTTAGGTACAACAGCCGCACCGTTACACCGGTCTGTTCTTTGACCGAAGAAATAGCATCTGTGACACGCGGTATCTGCGCACCAAGAAGATTCTGCGGATCGGTGATATCAGATCGCATATCAACCGCCAAGGAAGAAGACACGTCGGGAGTCTCAGCACCAACGGCAACGGCGACGAAGCCGGAAAACACTGTCGCCACGGTAAGCATCCAAAACATGAAGCCGATTATGAAATGTCGCCACAAAAGCTTGCGTTTTTGCCTGCTGCACACCAATTCATCGTCGGTAACAACGGCCGAGGTCGTTGAAAACTGCAATATTCCTGCTGACATAACCACCACTTTAGCGTTCTGCCGAGCCAAGTGCTTTCTTATCGCGAACATTGACTTGAAGTCTATGCAACGCTCTGGTTATCAATCGGTCAAATACATTCAAATGCATTCAAGCAAAAGTTTTGAAAACAGAACACGAACTGCTTTATCCATACGACGGCATCGTAAATAAAACCAAAAGAAGCGTCTGCAAGAATATCAAGGAGGCCGGCATCCGCTATGCGAAATGCCGGCCTCCTTGAAACCTCATCTGACAACTCTCCCTATTATGCCTTCGGATTAGCCAATAGAGGGAGGATCAGTGGGGGGGGGTTAGTAGCCCATATCGGCGCCCTGACCTGGAGCAGGGGCAGCCTTGGGTTCAGGCTTGTTAGCCACAACAGCTTCAGTCGTCAAGAAAAGACCCGCGATAGAAGCAGCGTTTTGGAGGGCGGAGCGGGTGACTTTCAGCGGGTCAGCGACACCAGCGGCAAGCAAATCCTCATATTCGTTGGACGCAGCATTGAAGCCTTGTCCGTCGGGAAGTTCACGAACCTTGTTGAGCACGACGTCGCCCGAGACACCGGAGTTTTCAGCAATCTGTTTTATCGGCGCTTCGATGGCCCGGAAGACAATTGCTGCACCGGTAGCTTCTTCATCTGCGAGCGACTTGATGTCTGCAGATTCCTCGGCCTTCTTTGCAGCCTGAACGAGTGCCACACCGCCACCGGGCAACAGTCCCTCCTCGATGGCTGCCTTTGCGTTACGCACTGCATCCTCGATGCGATGTTTGCGTTCCTTCGCCTCGACTTCAGTAGCCGCACCAACCTTGATGACAGCCACACCACCGGCGAGCTTGGCGAGACGCTCCTGCAGCTTCTCACGATCGTAATCGGAATCGGTGTTGTCGATCTCCGCACGTATTTGAGAAACACGAGCATCAACATCTTCCCTGGAACCTGCACCGGAAACAATGGTGGTCTCATCCTTGGAGACGATGACCTTCTTGGCCTGACCAAGCACGGACATATCGACGGAGTTGAGCTTGAGACCCAAGTCATCAGAGACGACCTGTGCGCCCGTAAGAATGGCGATATCCTGCAACATGGCCTTACGGCGATCACCGAAGCCCGGAGCCTTGACCGCGCAAGAATTGAAGGTACCACGAATCTTGTTGAGAATCAGGGTCGGCAGCGCTTCTCCATCGACATCCTCTGCAATGATGAGCAACGGCTTGCCGCTCTTCATAACGAGCTCGGCGATGTGGACCACATCCTCCTGGCTGGAGAGCTTGCCACCCGTCAGCAGAATATATGGATCATCGAGAACAGCGGTCTGCTCATCATTGTTGGTGACGAAGTACGGGGAGATATAGCCCTTGTCAAAACGCATACCCTCAGTGAAATCGAGATCAAGACCGAAACGGTTGTTGTCTTCGACGGTCACAACACCATCCTGACCAACCTTGTCGAGAGCTTCAGCGATCTTCTCGCCGATCTCAGGATCACCTGCTGAAATCGTCGCGGTTGCAGCAATCTGCTCCTTGGTCTCGACATCCTTGGCGACGGAAACCAGTTCCTTCACCACAGAGTCGGAAGCCTTCTCGATACCACGGCGCAACGCAACCGGGTTCGAACCAGCAACGACGTTTTTAAGGCCTTCGTGCACAAGCGACTGCGCAAGCACAGTAGCGGTGGTGGTGCCGTCTCCAGCAACGTCATCGGTCTTCTTGGCAACTTCCTTGACCAACTCCGCACCGATACGTGCATAAGGGTCTTCAAGGTCGATTTCCTTGGCGATCGAAACACCATCGTTGGTGATGGTAGGAGCACCATAGCTCTTATCAAGTACCACATTGCGGCCCTTCGGGCCCAACGTGACCTTTACGGTGTTAGCGAGTTCATCGAGACCCGCAAGCATTCCTTGACGAGCTTCCTCGTCATAAGCAATCATCTTTGCCATTGTTTCCTCCACAAGTGGCTACAAAGCTAATATTTACTCACTCAAAGGTCTCAAAATGGATAGCCGACCGTCAGCTGCCAGTTATCACTCTCAGGCTTCGAGTGCTAACTGCAAGATTAGCACTCGAAGCGGTTGAGTGCCAAAACTTTCCAAATTGCGCTGTTGACATAAAAACAGGCCCTGATTCAAAAGAATCAAGACCTGTCAAATTTGAGGGATAAAGCAATCACATCCTCGAGACGGTGGTAGCTTGCAGACCCTTGGGGCCCTGCTCAAACTCGTACTCTACTTTGTCGCCATCATCAAGCTTTTTAAAGCCTTCACTCTGAATAGCAGAATAGTGTACGAACACATCCTCGCTCCCATCGTCGGGACTAATGAATCCGTAACCCTTGCCAGCATTGAAGAACTTAACGGTACCTTGTGCCATAATAACCATTCTCTCATCAGTTTTTGTCACGCGAAAACAATATGAAGAACCCGGCTGATTCCGAGTACCACATCACGCAACATATTACTAACTATAGTCAGAACTACGGTCAAAATAGCGCAACACGCCGAAAAAATCTGGCGCAAATGACAAAACATAGGAATTTGCTGCGTGCCGTCAAACAATCGCTAGTCAACACGTGGCAACATATCGCATTTAGCTAATTAGTTAAGTAACACGGCCACAATCGGTTGGGCCGTTCCGTTTTGCTGTTCAACTGCGGTGATACCTAAGGCGTTTGCAACATCTTGCGCCGTGGCCTTGTCATTCTCATTCTGATACCAAACAACGGAAGCCTTGGGAAGTTGTCCGCTCGGATTTGTCGCCGTTACGGACGAATATCCTGCCTGTTGAAGCACTGCCTGTTTCTTGGCACCATACCCATTGATACGGGTTGCATTGACAATCCGAATTGTGGTCTGCTTGTTTACCTGCTGTGTAGGCTGAGGCGACGGCTGCTGCTCCATTGCGGAATCATCAGCCTTTGTGTCGTCCTTCTCGGTGTCGCCCTTCTTGGATTCTTCCTTTTGGGAATCATCCTCCTTCTCGTCGGCATCCTTTTTCTTCTTACTGGAAGTGTCGGTCTGCGACGTGTTCTGATCCTTGTCCACAAAGACCTTCTGAAGCTCCTGAGAATAGAATCCCCATACTAAAAGACCGGCCAAAGCCGCAACAATCAACACGACGAGATAAGGCACCAGACGTGTCCACCACGGTGTATTGCCTCGATGAACTCCCATAGGACCTGCGGGAGGGTTGTCAAAAGCGTCCTTCTGATAGGACTCGTACGTATCTCGTTGATCGCGAACCATGTTCCCTCCACATATTTTTCGTTCAAGCGTCTACAAGCCAGTGTAGCGTTTGGCACTGCCAAAGGCCAGAAACAAAGCCTGCAAACCAACTGACCGGATTTAAAGTTATAGTCATGACCGAAAACAACATCAAACCTCTTTCCGAACTGGTGGAGCCTGGTTGGACACAGGCACTTGCCGACGTGGAACCGACCATTCACCGCATGGGCGATTTCCTGCGCGCAGAGCATAAGGCAGGTAGGCGGTCACTACCGGCAAGTGCCAACATTCTCAGGGCCTTCACCATACCGTTCGATTCGATCAAAGTACTGATTGTCGGACAAGACCCCTACCCCACACCGGGCCATCCTGTCGGACTCAGTTTCTCTGTGGCGCCCGATGTCAGACCGGTGCCGAAAAGCCTCCAGAACATATACAAGGAAATGCACGACGATCTCGGTCTATCAACTCCCGACAACGGCGATCTGACTCCATGGTGCACGCAAGGAGTTATGTTGCTCAACCGCTGCCTAACGGTGGGAGTCGGACGGCCCAACAGCCACCAAGGAAAAGGCTGGGAGGAAGTCACCGATGCCGCAATCCGGGCGCTGAATGCCCGCACCGACGAGCAAGGTCGCCCAAAGCCCCTGGTTGCCATTCTTTGGGGACGAAATGCACAAAGTCTTGAGCCGTTGCTGACACATGCCACCGTCATCAAGTCACCACACCCGAGCCCGCTTTCGGCCTCGCGCGGATTCTTTGGATCAAAGCCATTCTCGAGGGCTAACGAGGCACTACGCGAAATGGGTGTCGAACCCGTCAATTGGGACCTGACCTCCGCCCCAACAGCTAGAATGCCTCACACAGAGCAATAGCATCATAAACACGGAAGAATCGAAGAATTGAGCGATATGGCATTGTTTTCACCACGTTCCCAGGAAGACCAACCAATGAGCCAACAACTTAATACACCAGTGCCAGCACCTGTATCACCAAGTGCCGGTGCCACTGATGGAGCACGCGCCAAGCAACTTTCAGATCGCATTCGCGCCCGCTTCTCACAAACGCTGATCGGCCAGGAGGATTTGCGTGAGGCCCTTATCACCACAATGATCGCAGGTGGCCACATACTTATTGAATCGGTGCCAGGATTGGCCAAGACCACTGCGGCGCAGACGCTGGCAACATCCGTTTCCGGCTCATTTCGCCGCGTGCAATGCACACCAGATCTCATGCCGTCCGATTTAACAGGAACTCAGATCTTCAACTTTTCAACGCAGCAGTTCTCCACACAGGTCGGACCGATTCACGCCAACTTTGTGTTGCTTGACGAAATCAATCGTTCTAACGCCAAGACGCAATCAGCCATGCTGGAGGCCATGTCCGAAGGAGCGACGACGATTGGTGGCAAACGCATCGCCCTTCCCCGACCATTCATGGTCATTGCCACGGAAAACCCAATCGAGGAAGAGGGCACCTACAACCTGCCCGAAGCTCAGATGGACCGTTTCATGATGAAAGTGGTCATGACCTATCCGGATGCCAAAGACGAAACCCGGATGCTTGCTCTGCTCACCCAACGCGGCACGGACTCAGTAGATCCCACAGCACCAGTTGAAGATGCACTAAGTATCGCGGATGTCGATTTCTTGCGCGCAGCAGCACGGCGGGTCCATGTAAGCGAATCCATTCTCAACTACGCCGTTGATCTCACAGCGGCGACACGAGGAGCCGGAAGCCGACCCATCAAGAATCTCGCAACAAGAGTGCGTCTCGGCGCCAGCCCGAGAGCTTCAATTGCCTTGGTTCGCGTCGGACAGGCGCAAGCATTGCTCAACGGACGCGATTACGTTGTTCCCGAAGACATCAAAAGGTTTGCACATGAAATTCTTCGCCACCGCATTCTGCTGACTTTCGAGGCGCAGGCCGAGGGCATGTATTCCGATCAAATCATCGATTCCGTCGTTGAAACGGTACCTGTTCCATGAGTTCGTTCATTTCCGATACTTCGTTGCACACGGCACCAGTTCGCAAAAAGGTTGAGACATTGTCTTCGGCACTCAGTTTGCCAACCGTTCGTCGTGCTTTGGGTATGTTTGAGGGAGAGCATCCCTCTTCACGATTAGGCGGCAACGACGACCCTCTATCGGCCAGAGATTATGCATTTGAAGACGAAGCACGACTTATCGATTGGAAGTCCAGCGCCAAAAACGGTCATCCTATGGTTGTTGACCGAGAACGTTCTGTCACTTCTCGTGTGCATCTGCTGATAGACAACGGAATAGAGATGGATGGCCGCACGGAAAGCGGGGAAACTGCGTTACAAGTTGCCGCGAACGCCATGTGCATGTTTGCTGCACTGAGCACTAGAAGACATGACACAATCTCCCTTGTCTTCGGTGATAGCAAAAGCATCATTCGCAAACCGTTCAAAGGCGGCCTTGCTCAATTCGAGCAGTCCATCGATGAGGGAATCGGCGACCGGGAACGGTCTTCACGTAATTTCAATGCACTGCTCGACTACGCACACACGTTGGGAGACAAGGGGTCACTTGTTATCATTGCCACCGACGACCATGCGTTGGATGTCAAACAGATGCGTGTAGTTCGTTTAATAGCCGCGATGCATCCGCTCATTCTTATCGACGTAGTCCCCCTCAATCCATTCCGGCCAATCACTCTCGGCCATGTAATCGATGGCGTTGACAGCCGGAGAATACCCGCTTTCATGATTTCCGAAAAAAATGCAACTGCCGTGGATGCCCACCGACAGTATGTGGCCACTCAGCTTGCCGATGAACTCAAAAAAAACAAGGCCACGCTGATACGCGCTGCCTCCAGCGACGAAATGTTTTCCAAGTTCCTTCATTTGGTTAGCATGACACTGAAAACACCATCATTGTCAACGGGTCTGACGATGGTAGGGTCAGGTGAGCAACGATGAACTTCATCACTCTACCTTCTTCAATATTGGGCTCTGATTTGCTGCCAGCCAGTCGGTTGACATCATCCATTCCCGGTTTTACCGAGAATACATTTACGGCATTACCTCAGCCGGAAAGCCTTATCGAAGTGCCCGCAGCACTGATTGTGGCCCTTGTTGTCTGCCTGTGCACTGCGGCGCTACTGATAGTTGTCATTGCCTTGCTTTCACGGCCGCGCAAACAGGCTGATGCGAAATCACGTGGAGCCCATGCCGTCGGCAATGACAAAAAGACGTGGCACAGACGGATTGATGAAATCGTCAACCGCTACGAGCGGAACGATCTGAAGCGAGAAGAAGCACTGAATGAGTTGGCACAAACAGCACGTGAGTTCGCTGGCATTCAGACCGGTAAAGATATGAGTTCCTACACACTTTCCGACATCAGCGGTTTGCCGGTTCACGAAACCTTCGATCCAGGGATGAAGTTGCTGCGACAAACCATCTCCGCCCTTTACCCTCCTGAATTTGCTGATGTCAAGCGGCATGCCGAAGCCCAGTATGTCGACGTACATCAAGCTGCGGAATGGGTCGCCAATCTGATCGAAAGGTGGCGCAAGTGAATTTCGAATGGCGTTGGCCTTGGGCCGGACCAGTGGGACTGCTTCTCGCCGTAGTGCTGATTGTCGTCTGGATGGTGTTCTCTTCACATCGACACAGCAAGATTGCACAGCTTCCCGTCTATCATCTCGACGAAGACCTCAATATCGAACATGTGGTGGACCAGTTCCATCAGTGGCGTCTGCTCGGTCGCACGGCTACGGCGTTATTGGTGGTGTCGCTACTGCTTTCCTTGGCAACCATATCAAGGCCTTCAACTATCGACAAGGCCGATGAGCGAGCGAGCAATCGCGACATCATCCTGTGCTTGGATGTCTCCCCGTCCATGCTTTCCTACGACCATGAGGTGCTTGCTGCCTATCAAGAACTCATCAGCAATTTCAAGGGTGAGCGCATCGGATTGAGCATCTTTAATTCGACTTCGCGCACGTTGTTCCCACTGACGGATGACTACCGACTAGCTTCCGACCAACTCAAAAAAGCGGGTGACATCTTGGGAAAGGTCTCTTCACAGGACAAAATCGACAGAACCGATGCACGTACCAGACAGGATTTTTCGGACCTTATAGACGGCACCCAGAATCGCAAGGATCAGACCAGTCTTATCGGTGACGGTTTGGTGAGCTGTGCAGCTATGTTGCCCGGTTTCACGTATGGAAAGTCGAATAAAACCCCTGCTCAAAGCGACAAGGCCTCAATCGTGCTCGCCACTGACAATTTCTCCGGCTCTTCAACCTACACTCTGGCTTCAGCTCTGGATCTGACGCATCAAGCCGGCATCGTGGTCGATGGAATGTATGCCGGACCATCTGCAAACGAGCATGATGAGACAACCATCCAGATGGAAAACGATATCGTGTCTCATGGCGGTTCATATTTCTCGGTACACTCCGGCAAGCCAATCGAAAGTCTGGTACAGGGCATCGAGAAGCGCAAGAACCAAGACGAGCAGCACATCCGCAGAACGGCGCTGGTTGATACGCCAGGATGGTGGACGCTGGCACTGGCAGTACTTGTTGTGTTGTGGATATGCTTGGCTTGGAGGCTTAATCGATGAATCTGGACAGTATTTCGAACGTTCGCCTCGCTCCAGCTTTGGGATGGACAGCCGGCCTAGCCATCACAGTAATAATGATTGGATTCGCCATTGCGGTGGTCGTAGTTCATATGCGCAGCAAGGGGCACAGCGATGAAACGCTGTGGTCATGCATACGTCGTTGCGCCATTTGTCTTGTTATCGCCGCTCTGGCACTTACTCCATCGACCATAACAAGCACTACCAGCAGAGCCATCAATACCACAGATATTATCGTGGCCACCGATGTTACCGGATCAATGGCGGTCAACGATGCTCACTACGGATCAGAAAACACGCTCACCCGACTCGACGCCGCGAAAAAAGCCGTCGATGATCTGACGGACATTTATGAAAATTCCAGTTTCGCAGCTGTCCGTTTTGGCGTAAGCGCAACATTGGACGTACCTCTGACTCCCGATACCTGGGCAATACGTAGCTGGGCAGATGGTCTTAAGCCAGAACCGACATCGGTTTCGACCGGATCGTCACTCGACTCCCCCATTGATCCATTACTGGTGACGCTCAAATCCATACGGCAGGCGCATCCGGAAGACCATATCGTCCTGTATTACATTTCTGACGGCGAACAGACCGACGCAAAATCACGACGAACATTCTCATCACTGCGCCAGTATCTTGACGATGCCTTTACCATAGCCGTTGGCAGTCCCGAAGGCGGTCAGGTACCAGAAATCAAGGCAACTCCGGATGATCATTCTCATTCATCACTAGGAACAGGAAGCACCACTTCGGAAGGCTGGGTGACGGATCCGTCAACCGGACAACCGGGAATATCCAAGATGAACGTTGAGAACCTAAAGACAATCGCCGACGAAATAAGTGGCAAAAACATTGTTCTGGACGCCACTCATCGACTTGACAAACGTTCGGTAGCCTCCGCATCCCGACGGTTCAGAACCATCGAAACGCCTAAGCGACGGGACCGGGTCACACCGGTGGTCTGGCCACTATCCATTATTTTGGCCGTTTTACTCACCATGGAACTGGCAGCATGGCTGTCGTTAACAAGGAGGCAACTATGAAGCGACAAAAGACCAATGTTGCGCCATTACGACCTTCAACCTCAACAATTGCCGAATCAAACAACAAGAACCGGAAAAACACCACGGTCAGGCAAGCCGCATCTCGCCCAATTGCATCATTGCGTGTACGAGTCGGGCTGGGTGTAGCCGCAGTTGTTCTGATTCTTCTGGCTGGTGTGATTCTGGTGAATCTCAAAGCTATCGACACTTATAACCAAGCCACAACATCCCTCAACGCAAACGTCGAATACGCCAAGAAACCGGATGCCGACCAACAGCAACTCAAGGCACGACTGGACCAAACGAAGGCACAATTCGAACATGCGAAGCGCTTGAGCATTCTACTGCCGTCAAGTACAAAGAAAACCATCGAGTTCAACCAGCGAATTTCACAAAAACTGAATACGGACACCGAACGCAAACTCGTCAAGGTTCAGGCTGATGCAAAAAACTCGAACGATCGAAGCACAGGTACCGGCTCGCAATCGTCGCCTTCAGGACAGAACAGCGAAACAGCGCTGACCGAAGAGCAACGCAAGCAGGTTGAGGATGTCCTCAAAGCCAATACCAGCAACGGCGGCGTTGCGGACGGTAAGAAAAGTCAACCAAACGATGGAAAGGCCACTGGTGTCAAACCATGGTAAATATCGCGAGACTTGTTACAGACAAAGGGTTGAGATAGGCTTGGAACTATGCAGCTGACTCAAATTTCACCGGCAATCCCGTTAACTTCTTTGGATGGACGTTATCATGAACAGACAGCTGCGCTTGCGGAATATCTGAGCGAACCCGCCTTGAATCGTGAGCGCATCACCGTTGAAACCGAATGGATGATTCTTCTGTCCAACGGGTTCGAAGGTAACGGCAACAAGCCGGTGCTTAGTGGCATACAACCATTGAAGAAATCTGAAGTCAACTATCTTCGTGCCATTGCTGACAATTTCGATGCAGATGGCATTGCTCGACATGCTGCATACGAAGCCAAAACCCATCATGATGTCAAAGCGGTGGAATACTACATCGACGATGAACTGGACAAGGCCGCAGAAGTTTTCGGAAGCGATACCCAACTGCCGGGACTGAAGACTTTGGTACATTTCGCCTGCACATCCGAAGACATCAACAATTTGGCCAATGCACGTTGCGTAAAGAAGGCTGTTACGGCGGTCTGGCTTCCCAAGGCGCAGGAACTCATCGATTCCCTTACAAGCAAGGCCAAGGAATACCGTGACCTGCCGATGCTTGCAATGACCCACGGACAGCCCGCTACCCCAACCACGCTAGGAAAAGAATTACAGGTGTTTGTGCATCGTCTGACCCGTCAACTGCGACATGTGCGTGGCCAGGAATACCTTGGCAAATTAAATGGGGCAACAGGCACATTCGGCGCACATGTCGTTGCATGTCCCGACGTCGATTGGTTCGAGATTTCCCGCGAGTTTGTCACAGAGCGTATGGGACTCATCTGGAACCCGCTAACCACCCAAATCGAGAGTCATGATTGGCAGGCCGAGCTCTACAGCTCGATTAGTCACTTCAATCGAATTCTGCACAATCTCGCCGTTGACGTGTGGCTGTATATTTCCCGCGGCATCTTCACCCAAGTCCCCGTCAAGGGCGCAACAGGCTCATCGACCATGCCCCACAAGGTAAATCCGATTCGTTTCGAAAATGCGGAAGCAAATCTGGAACTCTCCTGCTCTCTTCTCGACACGCTTTCGAACACGCTGATCGAAAGTCGCTGGCAACGGGATCTAACCGATTCCACTACCCAGCGCAACGTCGGAGCGGCACTCGGCTATGCAGTGCTAGCGCTAGATAACCTGTCAGGTGGACTTCAGTGCATTCACCCCAATTTCGATGCCATGACCCGCGAACTTGATGACAACTGGGAAGTGCTCGGTGAACCGATTCAGACAGCGATGCGCGCACAGGAATTCGCAGGTCACAAGGGCATGGAACAGCCGTACGAGAAAGTCAAAGAACTCATGCGTGGCAAGAGAATAAGCAGGAGTGATGTCGAGTCTTTCATCGACTCTCTGGATTTCGATGACGAAACCGCCGCGCGCCTTAAAGCACTCACCCCTGAAACCTATACCGGACTCGCCTCGCAGCTGGTGGATTTCGATCTGCAATGACCGATGAAACACGCACCTGCGTACCGGCCGGCAACACTGATACTCCAAAACCTGTGCACGAACCCATCGAAGTCACACCAATGCCAAACGAGAATTCCGTGGGAGCCAACGAGACTTTGAAGAAGAAACAGCCCGCACACATCGTGGACGTAGCACCACAACGCGCACGTAACGCCAACGATCTGTTGCATGCACTGGGAGCCTTGGTTCTGGCGATATCCGTCATCATCTTTGCTACCTATATGCGCGGCATCACAAGCGGTGTGGAGCACGATGCGCAATCAGCAGGTCAGGTCTTGACATGGCTCATGTATCTGCCGGTTTCGATATTGCAGCAGTTCCTGAGTTTCGCCATTGTCATCAGTGTTTTGATTCATCTGATCATTAATCGCGAATGGCTGCAATCAGCTGTTTCAGTAGTCGCACTGTTCAGTGGCTACGCGCTAATTCTCGGACTTTCGTTTGTGCTGGCGTATATCGGCCTCCCGACGCTTCTGGCCGCTTTGCAATCTACAGAAGGTTCAGGACCGGCGATGCTGCCTGATTTCTATGCGGGCATCGGTGCCTTCCTCACCGTTGCCGGACCAAAACGCTCCCGTTCATCGGTGAAATGGGGGTGGAATACCTTGCTGATAGCGGCAGCGGTATTCGTTATCGTTTCACTGCATTCGGTCGCCGGTGTCATCGTTTCCTTCGCCGTAGGCCGTATCATCGGGCTGGTCTTGCGGTTCGCCATGGGCACGCAGACGCGAGGACTGTGGGGAACGGGTGTTATTCAAGCCACACACGGAATCGGTCTGAACATCACAGAACTCCGTCGCCGCATGGATGCGGACAACGAGCCCGGAGTACTCAAAACCAGACTCGATGACGACCTTATCGAAAACTCGCGTATCTACGATGCGAAAGATGAACACGGACAGCACTACATTATTTCGGTACTTGACTCACTGCCCCATGCCGCAGGCTACCTCAATCAGATTTGGCAGGGACTGCGTTTCACCGGGGTGTCGATGCGCCATGATCGTTCGGCAAAAGCTGCAATCCATCACCACTACGCCATGCTTTTGGGGTTGACTTCGTGCGGGCTCACTGCACCCAATGCATACGGTGTAGCCGACGGTGAGGAATCATCGATACTGGTATTCAACGTCACAGGCACTCCGACAATCAGCAACTGCGCAAACCTCGACACCGATTCGATGCACCGATACATGGATTATCTGGCCCAAGCCCATCAGCGCGGCTATTCGCATCATCGAATCACACCCGATACATTGGCACTTATTAATGGCGAACCGGTTATCGTGGGATGGCAGAACGGCGACTATGCCAGCGGCAGCACAAATATCGCCATCGACAAAGTGCAACTGCTGGTTCTTCTGTGCTCACTAACCGATCCCGATCTCGTTATCCAAACCGCATTGAAGACCTGGGGAGCAGAAACGTTGGCCTATTTGGCCCCGTTCGTCCAAAAGGTTGCGGTGCCGTCGGCCACCCGATCGCTGCCGGGATGGAATAAGCAGCTGCTTGATGATGTACGCAATCGGCTCAATGCTTTCGTTCCTGATGAGGAGATCGAAACCACCGAGCCTGTGACCATAGCACGTTTCAATGTCAAGTCATTTGTCTCCATCACGCTTCTGATTGTTGCGGTCGCGGTGATTTTCACGCAGTTGCGCCCCAATGATGTCATCAATGCAGTCAGACATGCAAATATCTTCTGGGCACTCGCGTGTCTTTTCCTTTCGATGCTTGCGTGGTGCGGTTCAGCCATTACGCTCGGGGGATTTATGGACAAGGACAAACGCAACTGGTTTGATCTGTTCTGTTCGCAGGCAGCTGCCGGCTTCACCGCCGTTTCCATGCCGGCAGGCGTGGGGCCGGCTTTCGTTAACCTACAGTTCCTGCGTAAAAACGGTTACAAAAACACCAAGGCTACGGCTGTCATGTCCGTGACATGGGCCGTCCAAGGACTGACGACAATCATACTGTTGCTGATTATGGGTCTGTTCACAGGACGTAACATGTTCTCCGACATGGTTCCCACAAACACCTTGGTTGTCGTTATTGGAGCTATAGCATTGGTGCTGTGCCTGTGCATGGCCGTTCCCCAGATTCGCAAGTTAATCGTAGAAAAGTATCTGCCATTATTGCGTTCATACGCTCATCAATTGGTCGAAGTGCTTTCACAGCCCCAGAAACTCACGGCAGCCATCGCGGGTGCCCTAATCCTCAATATAGCCACGGGACTCGGATTCTGGACGGCACTGATGGCATTCGGAGCTCACTCGAATCCGTTGGAGACCACTTTCGTTTTCCTTTTGGCTAATACACTGGGCAGCGCAATGCCAACTCCCGGTGGCTTGGGTGCTGTCGAAGCCGCATTGACCTTTGCCTTCACCTCAATCGGCGTTCCACCAGCGGTTGCATTGAGTGCCACGTTGGTTTACCGTGTCGGTTTCTACTGGTTACGCATCCCAATTGGCGCACTGGCGATGAAACGACTCGACAACCACAATCTCCTTTGACACTTCACACTGCTCTTAATAAGACAGAAATCAGAGTGTAGTCGTATTTCTTGATGACGTTTACCGTGTTGATTACGACGTAGTTGGCGATTACGTCGTAAAACGACATAAAAAAAGTCCGGACCGAGTTAAATCTTTACAAATCAACGAAAAAACCGCATAAAACTGCGCTATTTGGCAAGAGTTTGGGTTAGACTATATACTTGAAACGTGGCTTTCACCAAACAGGAAAGCCCCTGATTAAGAAGGATTCTTCATGGCATACAACAAGTCTGATCTCGTTTCGAAGATTGCACAGAAGTCCAACCTGACCAAGGCACAGGCCGAAGCGGCTGTCAATGCCTTCCAGGATGTGTTCGTCGAAGCAATGCAGTCCGGCGAAGGCCTGAAGCTGACCGGCCTCTTCTCCGCTGAACGTGTCCGTCGCGCTGCTCGCACCGGTCGCAACCCGCGCACCGGCGAAACGATTAAGATTCCGGCATCCTACGGCGTTCGTATCTCCGCAGGCAGCCTCCTCAAGAAGGCTGTTGCCTCCAAGTGAGTTGAACCACAGGTTTTTTCTGTTTACAGACCTCCAGTCGCAATGCGAACTGGAGGTTTTTTCATAGGCTTATTGAAGCTTATGAGCTCTGCGGACTAAAATATAGAGGCAGGAAAGAAATATGGGCAGGCAGGTGGAAAATGACAACGAATTTACGAGCACTTGCGTTGAAGGCGGCTCAAGTAACAAAGGATGCAGGCAAGCATGCCTTGCATGACCAAATCAATCCACAAGATCTCGATATGTTTGAGATTCCCTCCACCAGCAAACAACTGAGCAGCAGTATCGACGAGAAACTCATCGCTTTTATCGAGAACCGCCTGAATTATTTGGAACCGTACAACGGCATGTGGCGTGACCGACCGGAGGAAACAAAGCCGGGTGACAAATTCTGGTGCGTCGGACCTATTGACGGTGCAATCAATTTCCGTCGGAACATGTCGGAATGGGCCATCACCGTTTCACTTTTCGAATTCAATGAGGAAAACTCGGCTCAGCCCATTCTCGGTGTAGTACACGCACCGGCCCTTGGACTGACGTATCTTGCAGCCAAAGATCATGGTGCCATTCGTATCCGGCATACACCCCTGGGCGAGCAACGCGGCAAAACAATACCTTCGACCACCAGAAGTCTTGCCGGCTCCGTGGTCAGCTTTGGCATGTCGCACGTTCCTGAGGAATCCGCACGCGCTTTCCGAGTACTAAGCGGCATCGCCGACAAACCGGCCGACGTTAAGCGTATCGGTCCTGTTTCCTTGGATCTGTGCAAGGTAGCCGATGGCACCTATGACGCCTACTTCGAGCCGCATCTTCACCAATGGGATATCCCCGCGGTGTCAGCTGGCACCGTCATAGTTCGCCAGGCGGAAGGCAACGTGAGCCGATGGAACGGCAACCCAATTCACTGGCGCAGGGAGAACGATATCGTCGCAACCAACGGTCTTATCGACAATGAGCTCAAGCCTTATCTGATCGATTTGGCGCAACCGTTTTAAAATAATGAAGATTACCCTTTTGCCGTGAGTCTGTGACTTTCACAAGATCTATTTACTTCGTTCAACCCAGGGCAGACAAATCGGGACATCCAAACCACGGACAGAAGCTAGTACATCCCGGACCACGCACTAGAGTATGTGATTAGATACCGGCAACAGGAACAGCTTACCTAAGCCATCCACCAAGACGCAAAGGAGTGGTATGCCACAACAGTTCGCACAATCGCAACATCAGAACTCTGACACATCCGAGAATCAGAAACAGCAATGCTCGGAGAAGATGACTTCGTTACGACATCAACAGGATGCACTTGATGCCGTGCTCGACGACATCTCTTCCACACTGGAAACCGACGCGGAAGAGTATGTTTCCAGCTTCGTGCAAAAAGGCGGCGAATGATGCCCGAGCTGCGAGACAGCAGCAATCATGGTTCAGGAAAACATACCCACCATTGCAAGGAATACGACTCCTACGCACGTATTTTTGGTCTTGAGACCGAGTATGGCGTTTCTGTTACCGAAACCGATCAGTCTTGCGACCCTGGCCAAGTGGCTATGATGATGTTTGCACCGGTGCTTTCACGCTCACGCACGACCAATACCTATTTGGAAAATGGTTCACGTCTGTATCTTGACGTCGGCTCGCATCCCGAGTATGCCACAGCGGAGGCCCGCGATCCCTCGGATGCACTGGTGCAGGATCTGGCCGGCGAAAGCATCATGCGACAACTCGTCGACAACGCTCAGGCTCAATTGCGCAAAACGCATGGGCCGAACGCCACCATTCATCTGTTCAAAAACAATGCCGACAGCGCGGGTCACTCCTTTGGCTGCCATGAGAACTATCTGGTCAGACGGTACGTTTCACTTCCCGCTGTCAACCACCAACTGTTGCCGTTTCTGGTGACCCGACAGATCTTTACCGGAGCAGGACTTGTAAACGAACACGGTTTCGAAATTACGCAGCGTGCGATGTTCCTTGAGGACGGGGTTTCCTCCTCGACAACGCGTTCGCGGCCGATGGTCAACACCCGAGACGAGCCACATGCCAACCCAGATGAATTCCGTCGCCTTCATGTCATTCTCGGCGATTCGAACCGTTCGCAATGGGCCACAATCATGAAACTGGCGACGACACATCTGGTGCTGTGCGTGATTGAAGATGCCGCCAAACGCGGCATCGATTCAGGATTCGAGGCGTGTTCACTCAGCAATCCCAGTGCTGCAAACCAAGCGATGAGCACTGATCTGAGCTGCCATAGGCCAGTGATGGCACTGGAAAACATCAAGTTGTTCAGGTCGGCACAACAGCGCTTTCATGCCAATTCGTCAACCGATTGCGATTCAGCTTTCGTCCGCTATGAGCGCAACGTCCAGATCAGCAACGCCGAAACCGTTAGCGCATTGGAAATCCAATACCTTTATTGGTATATCGTCGCTCAGTTCATTGAAAAGCACACAGGGGAAATCCAAGCATCACTGCCCGAAACCAGTTGTCTGTACGTCCTGAACGAGTGGAAGCACGCCCTTGATGCACTGAACGATGGACAAATAGCTTCGCTGAGCGATCGTGTCGATTGGATAGCAAAGCATCAACTGATCAATCAAATGAGCAAGCGCAATCCAATGTTGTCATCGGTCCAACAACGTGAAATAGATCTGAACTATCACGATATTACCAATGGGACCATCTACCCTTCACTTGTGCACCATAAGCTGATGAATACCCTCGTTTCAGACGATGCTGTACAACAGGCACTGACCCGACCGCCTGCCGATACACGCGCGGCACTGCGAGGGACGTTCATTCGATGCGCACTGCGTACGGGAGTTTCATTCAGCTGCGACTGGACGCATCTGAAGACTACGGTGCCTGTTCATGGTGAAGCTGAGATCAACGACCCATTTGATTATCGCGGCGACGCGCAATATGCAGGATTGATCGAGAGTATGAAACGGTCCGAAGTCTGACACCGTAAGCCACCACCATCATCCCTGATAACTATCGAATTGCGCTACGGTAAATATCTTATGCCCGCTTGTCATCGCCCGCTTGGGACAATTGCTGGAGCCGTTTGAGAGTGACGAATGCGGAGTCATGATTCGCTTGAGCATCATCTAATATCTGTTCACACCGGGACTTGGACCAGCAAGCGCAGTTAGAGATATCCAATGAATAGAGATACGTTGATTCATGAGTGCCGGAGCTGTCCGACAGACCCGAACTGGTGTCTGATTCGTCGTTTCCACCTGTGTTTCCGCCACCAGCACCTTGCGCCGAAACTGTAATGTGCGACCACGACACAGCGACCACTTCACGTGCAAACCTTCTGACGATTTCAGCGCGGAGCCAAGCTCTGGTCTCTTCCGGAGGATTCGATGCGGAACGTTGTATCTCAACATCCGCATCATTGGATGAATCGATTGATATGCGTTCCGTTTGCGTCAGCACCCGGGAAAAAACCGAACGAGCCGGGTCCACATCAGCCCAACTCAAATCAAGAGCGGCGACTTTGGCACTTGACCATGATTCACCGCTTTTGCGACGTAGACGTTCCAGCAGCTGCCATTTGAGCAGCCATTCCAAGCGTGAGCCTTCCTGTTGCATAACAAGACGATCGTCAGCATCGGCATGACGCACGGCAGCCACATCAGCGAGCGCCTGCCTCCACATCATCACCGTACTCCCCGTTGCTTCGTCGGGCCAAAGCGGCTCTCCCCTGCTATCAGTACCATAGGTCGCCGCCCCCTGTGCAGCCACAGCCGATAACAAACGTACCTGAATCTGCCATGCTGTTGTGGTGCCACCATGCTCCAACGGCAACGGTTGCGCCAATGTCAAATCATGGGAGACCGTATGCATTGCCTCTACAGGATCAACCAATTGCAAATCGGCAAGCAACCCATCGAGATCAACCATCTCATTGGATCCGTCGCTTGCGTAAACCTGTTCGGAAAGCCATAAAAGTATGCTGGTTGTGCCGAGTTTCAGTGCTGACGGCACATCCATACGGTTGGCATCTCCCACGATGACATGCAAACGACGATACTGACCTGTCGCGTGTGATTCATCACGAACATTGACAATTGGCCTGTCAAATGTGGTCTGTAACCCCACGACGGAACGGATATAATCGACTCGCTGACTGAGCTGATAGCCGGTTTCCTCACTTTTCTCGCCTATACCCACACGACCGGAGCCTGTGAAAATCTGTCGGGAAACAAAATGCAGCGTCATGAGTGCGGCAACCTTGTCAAACGGCACACTGCGCAACATCATATAGTTTTCGTGACTCCCCCAACTGGCACCTTTGCCGTCCACGTTGTTGCGGTGAATGACAATATTCGAGCCCGTATGATCATTCACTTTCCGTGTCGCTTGAAGCATGAGACGGTCACCCGCCTGTTCGTACTTCATCGCTTGAAACGGATCCATCGTTTCCGGAGCGGAATACTCTGGGTGGGCATGATCGACGTAAATACGACCACCGTTGGGGGCAATGACATTGACAATCTGACGTTGCGGATCATCGGTGAGCATGTCGGCACGGGCGGCAGCACGAGGCAGACGGGTGCCACGAGCATCGTTGAGAGGATCTTCCTGCCGGTAATCCCAACGAATGTGACTTGTGCTGGAATCGGCCGCGCCGCCGACCACATCGAATGAAAGCTGGACCGGATTGTAATGGACCTGTCTGGAATCGGAGACTGCGTATTCCGTTTCCGTTCCCATCATCCTGCGTACCGTCATCCGCTTGTGCCTCCTCGTAACGAACGTTATTCAGCAGGACGGATACGCACTACACGACCGCCTGCAATCCCGTTGATTTTTGACCATTCCGCCGGATCTGAATCCAGCATCGAATTGCTTGTTTCGATGAATTCATCGTCAACAGCTTGCCGTACCGCAGCAATGCTGATTTCCATGGGCCGACCAAGTGTGATCGAATCCTTGACGGCATTCGTTTTGATGCGATCAACGATGTTTTTAAGCATTGCTCCGCTCATCACATCAGCAAACGTAACTCTTGACCACCGACCCTGGTCATCGCAAACGTTGCAGATATGGCGTTCTGATTCATTGTCATAGACACTTTCAACCAACGTCGCTGTCAAAGTGGCTGCGCTCTGCCCGGCTTCGTAAAGCAGACCGTCAGTCAGATAATGTGACACGATTTGTACGGCCTGATCGCGGTTTGGCCGGTCGACACGAATCTTGGTATCCAGGCGACCCGGGCGCAACACCGCTGGGTCGATCATGTCAATACGATTTGAAGCTCCAATAACGATAACGTTGTCGAGCCTTTCGATTCCATCAAGTTCTGTAAGAAACTGCGGAACAATGGTAGTCTCAACATCGCTGGAAATCCCTGATCCACGAGTGCGGAGCAAGGAATCCATTTCGTCGATGAATACGATCACCGGCCTACCGTCGGTCGCACGGGCACGCGCACGCTTGAAAATCAGACGAATCAGCCGCTCGGACTCTCCCACATATTTGCTGAGCAATTCCGGACCCTTGACCGAGATGAATACTCCATTATCGGTACCATCTCTGGAAAGCGCGTTTGCGACGGCTTTCGCGATCAATGTCTTGCCGTTGCCAGGAGGACCGTAAAGCAACATTCCTTTGGGCGGGCGCAAATCGTATCGTTGGAAGAGCTCGCGATGCAGAAATGGCAATTCAACGGCGTCCTTAATGCGTTCAATCTGCGTGTCCAGTCCACCGATATCCGCGAATGTGACATCCGGTTTCTGTTCAAGCACCAGATCGGCGTCATCCTCGCTCGGAAGGATTTCCAAAGCCAGACTGGCTGTACCGTCAACCAAAATTCTGGAAGCGGGTTCGATAACGTTCTTTGCGAGTGCCCCAGAACGCTCGACAAGAGTGAGGCTGCCCGATTCGTCCGCCACAATCAGTCTGCCGTCATCCAATGATTGCTTGACCACACGGACAGCACCGGAAAGTTCAATCCCCCTCTGTGCCACCAAAACCATGTTCTCGTTAAGTAGCACAGTCTGGCCGCTCTTCAGGTGCGATGCCGGCACATTCGATGCCACCGGCACGATCAGTCGACGACTGCCCAAAACCACTTCGGCTCTTGCATGCTGCACGCCCTGCTCATCGATCACAGCCGAATCCACACTCAACATGGTGGCGAAATTCAGAGGCGGCGAAGCCATCTGTCCAAGTTGGGCTTTCGCTTTTTGTAACTCCTTGCCTGCCCTTGTCAGGGCGGAAGCCAGCGCGTGATTTTTCGCACGCAGTTCGTCGTTCTCCTGCGGCAATGCGTCCAAAGCAACACTATTACCAGCCATATTCCCTCACATCCGAATCATCAGGCACACCATTCGTATCTCATCCTAAAAGACAAACCGGTGATCTGCCTATAAAGAACCATGAACTCATCGCATTGCGCAAGACTCTAGAGGATACTGAACGATTCAGCCCGGCAAGTCGGGCAAGACTTGACAAACATCGATATATCGGTATTCAATCTACGTAAGCCTCGGTATCCAATCGTGCGCCGCGGGCCCAATCCGCAGCCTTCATTGCCTTTTTCCCCTGCGCCTTAACCTCCTCGAGCTCAAGCGGGACAGTGGCGGTTCCAATCCACACATGCTTCTTGGTTACCGCCAGCACACCCGGTTTCAAATCACAAGGAACCTTAATATCATCACTGTCAGCGGATCGGGCTTTAAGCACGTGGAACGGTTCCTGTATATCTGTCTGGGCGTGCAATGTACACCACGCGCCCGGTTCCGGAGTGCAAGCACGGATCTGTCGATCGACCGCAAACACCGGCACATCGAAGCGAATATGCGCATCTTCATGACTGATTTTTTTAGCCACTTCATATGACCCCTGAGGCTGTGATACGGGGTCAATCTCCCCCTTCTCCATAGCCGTAAGTGCGGCGCTTAATAGCAGTGAGCCGTCGTCAGCCAGTCTGGAAAGCAAATCTCCGGAAGTATCGTGCTGACCGATTTCGCATGTTGATTGCGCAAGAATCGGACCTGTATCCATACCTTTGGTAAGCCTGAAAACAGTGGCTCCGGTAAGGGTGTCGCCACTCCAAATTGAGCGCTGCACTGGGGCAGCACCACGCCATTGCGGCAGCAACGAGAAATGCAGGTTGTACCACCCCAACGGCAACGCACTCAACACATCTTCTTTCAAAATCTTGCCGTATGCAACCACGGCGCCGGCCTGTGCGCCGGTGGCTTTGAGTGCGGAAAGGAACGAAGGCTCTTTCGGATCGCATTCCATAACAGGTATGCCCAGCTCCAGCGCAGTCTTTTTCACAGGGCTTGGAGTGAGTTTACGACCACGACCTTGAGGGGCGTCTGGTCTGGTCAGCACAGCGACAACCTGAAAATGATCCTTGTCACCTGCCAACTGGAGCAGCGAAGGAACCGCTGCTTCAGGAGTTCCGGCAAACATTACTTTCAACATAGTATCCCCCTCAGTCTTGTATACCGGGTATTTCCACACCCCGCTCTTTCAGCAACGCCCTGAGCTTATATGCATCGTTGAATCTTACACCGCGAATTCCTGCAGCATTCGCACCTACGATGTTCATCGCCTTATCATCAACAAACAAGGCGGTACGAGCGGAAATATCAAAACGTTTCAACGCATACTCGAAAATGTCGCGATGCGGTTTGCGTAGGCCCACGTAGCCGGAAATCACCGAGTCGTCCAAGAAGCTGAGGATGGGGTACATCTGGCGTGCGGGAGGGAACAGTTCCGACGACCAATTCGACAAACCCCATACACCGATATGCGCCGCCTTGAGGTCGTTGACCAGTACACGCATTCCTTCAACAGGACCGACCAGGGAATCCACAAAATTGCGATAATAGTAGTCCATCATTTCAGCCCAAAACTCACCATACCGCTCACGGTTTGACGCAAGTACCTGTTCTGAGCTCGCCCCCATATCCATGGCATCGCTGGCATCATAGAAACCGGATACGTTATTATCAAGGAATTTGTCGGTTAGCTCTCTAGAATACCGTGGCAAAACAGCTGCTTGGGGATCCCATCGCACCAACACGTTGCCAAAATCGAAAATGACGTTCTCAATAGGATCGTTCGCCGCGTCCAAAGCCGCGTCTTCGGACTTCACTACGTTGTAGTCCATCTCCGGTTCGCCAGGCCATCCTTTCATGCATCTCCCTTCGAAATCTTTGTCTACGTTATTTTTCCCATGCTTTCACGGCGTTGCGACGAGAACTGAAACAATGAGTCTTTACGCTAGATAAGATCCTTCGGATCGAGCTGGAATCGCAACTCACCCGGGGTCCTGGTCGCGACATGGCGAGCGACTTCGGCATGCAGACGCCGAGCCAATTGTGCACGCAACGATTGCGGTACACGCACCACAGCCTTAACACGATCTTGCGTGGCTTCCAGCTCTCTTGCATCGATTGTTCGCGGCTGAGCAATGGGAACGGGACCCAGCACCGCAGGAACCGGACCGATATCGGTCCGTATCCGACTCCATTCACAATCGTCCATCACACCGATGTGCCTCAGCGTCGCCATTACAGCCTCCCTACGCCCCCAGACACAGGCTACTGCAAAGACAGGTGAAAGACCCGTCTGTGCACGTTCGTCAAGTTCGCGGGCCGCAAGAATGCGACTATCCCATCGCACCAGCGATTCGGCAATCGCCGGATCGGTCTCGCCAATCAGCAATACTTGTCCGCCTTCACTCCTGCAAGCACACATCGAAGCGGCTCTCATCCAAGCAGTCAACGCATCAACACGCGCATCGACCCCCGGTGCGTACAGGCTTGTCCACGCATCAAGGATGGCAACCGCCTGATAATGTCCCACAGCACCATCCTGCGTTTTCACTCGAGGCTCAGCTTCCGGCGTCGCAATGACAATCAGAGGGCGTTCGGGAATCCATTCAACGACACCGTTGGGCTGGCTCGGGCTGGACAGGACAATCGGAATATCGCGGAACATGTGTTGCAATTGCGCCGCCGTGCCTGCAGCACCTACTCGCACGACACTCATACGCTTGCCATGGCATTCTGGACACACCCACTCACTGGCGGGAGCCCCACACCACCGACAGCGCGGAGCCGCCCCGCGAATCTGCTGCAGCGGCCCGGTGCATCTGGGGCATCGAGCCTGTCGATGACAACGCGCGCAACTGAGTACCTCAGCAATGCCATCATGCGGAATCGAGAAAAGAATCGGGCCGTGCTCCAATGCTTCCGAAAGGACACGAACCGCTGTATGCGGCACGCGAGCGCCGATTGTCGGATCGGCCATACGTGCCAGTTCGTCGCGGTTCAGCCAACGGACCCACGGAGCAACTTCATTGACCACGGAAGGAAGAGGATGAATGGGTATGCTTGAACCACTTACGGGTGTCTGGCAGACATTGACATGCACAACTGGTTCGGTACTAAATATGGGATCTTCCCGCGTAACGCCACCCGTCTGACGTTTATTCTGTCTGTCATCGAGAGGATAGGTTTCACCCGTTTCCAATATCGGTTCGACCGGCCCTTCTTCACTTTCAACAGTTATCTGATTGTCGGTTTTATGGGCATCGTCCTGCATTATGGTAAGAGAACCTGCGATATCGGGGGGCACATCAGCCGAATTACTGCTTTCAGCATCCGCTTGCGACTCCCCCAACCTGAGAGGTTGAGCATCTTGCATCAAGCCGACACTTACTTCCGACTTACCGTCCGTGTCAGCGGTGCCGTCATCATGTTTTGGCCTCTCACCGAATACCTCCCATTCACTGGTAGCCGTCCTTGCATTGCCCATTGCCATGAAGGTTCCACCGTGAAGCTTGGCACGTAAACGCAGAACACCACGCGCGACCGCATAGGGCATCATTCCGTCGGCGTTCTGATAGGCCGCATCTTCGAGAATCGCAAACAGCCCAGGGCCTTCCACCGGCGCATACATCGCACCCCTTGTTCCAATGACACACCGGACCTGGCCTGCGGCAAGCGCAAGATAGGAACGATATCGTTCGGCCGGCGCCATTGCGGCGCTCAACAAGACGAAATCACCGTCGTATCCGCCTTGAGAAGTGTTCATCTGCCGGAACGGCTTTAAACCGAATCGTTGCAAAGCCGAGGACATATCACCGACCTCACGCATCGTGGGCAGTACAAGAACCGCAGCCCGACCGGCATGCAACGAGACACAGGCAGCGTATGCAAGGTCGTCGGCCCAGCGAGTCACTCCCGGAAGCGCGTCAAACACGAATGAGGAGAACCCACCACCGTTCAGCGCTCGCTGGAGCGCCGGAGCATTGTCGTAGCTGGCCTGCAAACGCTGGCTCGCAAGCTCGAGCTGATTCTCTTCAAAAACTATGCGACCTCGGCTGCCTGCCCACGTTCCGCTCATCACCAAATGCTGTTCCTGATCCACCCGAGCCACACGAGGCGGAACGGCAAGGCGGAGAATATTGGCAGGCGTACCGCCGTATGCATCGGCTATGGCGGCGATATCGCGTCTCATCGTGGCCGACACAATCACAGCAGGTGTTTTGACCTGTTCTATATATCGCAAGGCAGAGGGGGCCGCGTGGCTTTCCTTCACACGATCCCAAATAATACCGTTGACGCGGCGACCACCGAAGCGAACACGAACCATCACTCCCGGTTGAGCGGACCGAGACTGTTTTTCATCAATGAGGTAATCGAAAGTCTGCCCTAAATGAATAGCTTGTACATCCAAGACGACCTGTGCAATCGGGTTGTCTTCAGCCGGAGTATGTGTGACCGACCTGCGGCGCTTGCGCGAGGCCAGCCCCGCGAGCGCCGGTTGTTCAGCCTGCGGTTCACTCATAACTCAAGGATAGCAAGTCAACGGATAGAAACCCCCATAAATCTTTTCGAGGTCGTACAGGTGCTTGGTGTGGATCGAAATGTTGTACGGATAACCTTCCCGTAAACCATAAGCAATCACAGGCATCGGAAGTATCCATCGATAATTTGCATACATAAGCCGTATGTAAAATGGCCGCCTGTACGCAGGCGGCCATTTTACAGCTTCTGGTTCGAAGACTTTTAAGCCTTGCTTGGCTTGACAGTCGAATCTTCAACCCACCACGGTCGCAGCGGATACGTATCAGTCATCGTTTCACTATCCGGACGAACGCACAGGAACTGATGAACCTGAATGTTGTTGAGCTCGAAGTTCAAGGCACAGCCGGCCATGTAAAGTCCCCACAACCGGGCCTTGGGTTCGCCCATCAGTTCAACGGCGCGATCCCATCCGGCGACCAGGTTCTTGTTCCAGTCATGCAGCGTCAAAGCGTAGTGTTGGCGTAGATTTTCCTGATTGACGATTTCAAAACCGGTATCATGGATGACAGTTTCGATCTCACCTGGGGACGCAAGTTGGCCATCTGGGAAAATATAGCGGTCGATGAACTCACCGGCAGCTTTGCCTGTTGTCGAATTGACGCGAGTAATCTGATGGTTCAGCAGGCGGCCGTTCGGCTTGAGCTTATCGAAAATCTCCTTGAAATACGAAGGGTAATGCTTAAAACCGACGTGTTCCATCATTCCGATCGAGCATATGGCATCGAAATCGCCTTCTGGTACATCCCGGTAATCCATTTGCCGAACTTCGGCGAGGTCCTCGAGACCTTCTCGCTTAATCCATTCGTTGGCCCACTTGACCTGCTCTGCGGCCAACGTAACGCCGAGCACCCTGATACCGCGCTTAGCCGCACGGATTTCCATCGATCCCCAACCACAACCGATGTCAAGAAGTCGATCACCAGGCTTGAGGTCGAGCTTGTCAAGCACCAGATCAAGCTTGCGTTCCTGCGCCTCCTCCAGCGAATCCTGAGGTGAGTCGAACACAGCACAGGTATAAGTCATCGATGGACCCAAGAACAGTCGGTAGAATTCATTGGACTGATCATAGTGGTAGCTTACCGTAGCTTCATCACCGGCCTTGGAATGCGGCAGCAGACCTTCGGCGCGGCGCTTCCAACGGCTTGGACCTTCAATCGACGGGGCCTCGGGATGTCGGATACCATGCGAATAAACGGACGTAACGATACGCGCAAGATCGGCCGGATTCGGTTTCTTGAGATCCGGTTTGAGAGCCATGAGCTGCTTGAATACCTCGTAAGGGTCGCCGGGGACGAGTTCTGGAGATGAGATATCTCCCTGCAAGTAAGCACGGGCGAGACCGAGATCATTGGGATGGTCAACCATGTAATAGACGGCTCGGGAATTGTTCACCGAGATATGTACCGGTGCATCCTGTGGCCCGAAGGAAGAACCGTCAAATGCGGTGATGTTGATTTTCCCGCTATTCTTGAGAAATATCGAAACCATATCGGCTACGTTCATAGCAGTCATACCCAACCTCCAAAAAAGCGATTTCCACTGCATTTCCAGTCTGCAGCATCTCTTTTAGCCTATTGCCCAGTTTCGACACAGAAACGATTGCGCCAGTCGCGAAAAACAAGGTGTCTCCGGTGTGGAAACCTCGTAAAACGAGCGAGCCGCTTCCCTTTCATACAACGAGGAACGCGGCTCGATAATCACTGTTGGACACAGGGTCTCAGCCTTTGGCGATGGCCGACTTGAGCTCATCGACCTTGTCGGTAGCCTCCCATGTGAAATCCGGATCCGTACGGCCGAAGTGACCGTATGCAGCGGTCTTGAGATACCTTGGACGCAAGAGGTCCAGCTCGTCAACAATCGCCGCCGGACGCAGATCAAAGACCTTACGCACGGCAGCCTGGATTTGTTCACGAGACACCCCGATTTCGGTACCGAAAGTATTGACGTTGATACTCACCGGATCGGCGACACCGATGGCATAAGCCACCTGTATCTCGACTTTGTGCGCCAGTCCCGCTGCAACGACGTTCTTGGCCACCCACCGTGTGGCATAGGCCGCCGATCGATCGACCTTACTGGGATCCTTTCCGGAAAAGGCTCCACCGCCATGATGAGCGGCCCCGCCATAGGTATCGACGATGATCTTGCGTCCGGTCAGTCCGGCGTCGGCGGCAGGGCCACCCAAAACAAAGGAACCTGTGGGATTGACAAGCAGACGGTAATCGTCATGACGCACCAAGGTGCCGCAGACCTCATCAAGCACCGGCCTGATGACGCGTTCCCGCAGCTTCCCCATGAGCCAATCATGTGTGACATCAGGGTCATGCTGAGTCGAGACGAGAATCGTATCGACGCGAGCAGGACGACCGCCTTCCCCATATTCGATCGTGACCTGGGTCTTGCCGTCGGGACGAAGATGCGGCACGAGGCCTTCCTTGCGAACCTGTGCAAGACGGAAAGCCAGACGGTGTGAAAGATGGATGGGAAGCGGCATAAGAGTATCGGTCTCGTCACAGGCATATCCGAACATGATGCCTTGGTCCCCCGCCCCCTGTGCCGCATAACGCTCCTGTCGCGAAACCGCGGATTCCTGGTCGGAGGCAAGCCGATCCACACCTTGGTTGATTTCGGGGCTCTGCTCCGTAAGCGCCACGAGTACACCGCAAGAGTCGGCGTCAAGACCGACTTCGGAGCTTGTGTAGCCGATATTCCTGACGACATCGCGCACGATACGCTGGATGTCGGAATATCCGGAACTGGTCACCTCACCGAAAACCAGAAATTGTCCGATGGCAGCCGAAGTCTCCACGGCTACGTGGGAACGGGAATCTTGACGAAGCATATCATCAAGAATTGCGTCCGAAATCTGATCGCATATTTTATCGGGATGCCCTTCGGTTACCGATTCTGCGGAAATAAGACGACGTTCGTTTGTCGATACTGTGGACACAGTGAACTTCTTTCTTCCATGCCGGAACCGCACTGCGGCCGACGTGTATACATACAAGAAACAACACTATCCCTACGACCCTATTTTTATGCAATAAAAATTGCCGCCATACAAAAAGGCCCGACTCCGTAAATGGAATCGGGCTAAAAAAGAGGAACTAGCCGATGCTGCCTTCGCTCAGGTCATCCTCACCGAGGGTCTCTTCCAAAAGGCCTTCATTGATTTCCCTGAATGCGATGGACAACGGCTTCTCGTTGTTCTGATATTCCACCAGAGGGCCAACGTTCTGCAAAAGACCTTCGTTGAGCTGAGTGAAATAGGAGTTGATCTGACGGGCGCGCTTCGCGGCGAAAATAGACAGCGAATACTTGTTGTCTTCGGAATGCTCCATCAACTGGTCGACCGTAGGATCAACAAGGCCGCTCGGTGTAGGCTCGGTGCCAAATGCCATATTGTTTGCTCCCTCAAAAAATGCAAGACTACTCAAAACCTAAAGTATACGCCAAGAGGCCGATTTTACGCATGAGATAGCCCAGCTGCGAAAGAAAACAAAAAACACGTTCATCATTCGGTCGCCAATCTGCAAATGCAACGCCGATGAACTTATATGGAACCATGCAAATGCGCTCACACAATATCATGACCGGCCGCATGTTCGCCGGCGCACGGGCACTTTTTCGTGCCGCCGGAGTTCCCGGAGATGACCTCGGTCGCAAACCCATCATCGCCATCGCAAACTCGTTCTCGGAATTCGTGCCTGGACACGTCCACCTCAACAAAGTCGGACGTATTGTTTCGCAGGCCGTGAAAGAGGCCGGCGGCATCCCGCGCGAATTCAACACCATCGCCGTCGATGACGGCATCGCCATGGGGCACACCGGCATGCTGTATTCACTGCCAAGCCGCGACCTGATCGCCGATGCGGTGGAATACTCCGTCAATGCTCACTGTGCCGACGCATTGATTTGCATTTCAAACTGCGACAAAATCACACCCGGCATGCTTATGGCCGCGCTGCGCCTGAACATCCCCACCATCTTCGTCTCCGGCGGACCGATGGAAGCCGGCGAGACCACGCTTTCGGACGGCGAAACCAAAAGCACAGATCTGATTGATGCGATGTATGCCTCAGCGGATGACAGCGTCTCGAATGAAGATCTGCTCACTTACGAGAAGACCGTCTGCCCTACTTGCGGATCCTGCGCAGGCATGTTTACCGCCAATTCGATGAACTGCCTGATGGAAGCACTCGGTTTGGCTTTGCCCGGTAACGGAACCACACTTGCCTCGCATGGTTATCGAAAGCAGCTGTTCATTGATGCGGGCAAGCAGATTGTCAACCTCGCTCACCGCTACTACGACAAGGACGACGAGAGCGTACTGCCGCGCGCCATTGCAACGAAGCATGCCTTCGAGAACGCCATGACCATGGATGTGGCCATGGGTGGATCGACCAATACCGTCCTGCATATCCTCGCTGCCGCCCAGAGCGCCGACGTGGACTTCACGCTTGACGACATCGAGCGCATCAGCCACACAGTTCCTTGCATTTGCAAGGCAAGCCCGTCCGGCGACTGGGAGATTTCCGATGTGCATCGTGCCGGCGGCATCTGCGGCATCCTTGGTGAGCTTAACCGCGCCGGCAAGCTGTATGAGGATGTACATTCGGTCGATTACCCGACGTTGCAAGCCAAACTCGATGACTGGGACATCATCAGTCCAACCTGTCTCGACAAAGCGAAAGAGCTGTACCGTGCAGCTCCGGGCCACATCAAGTCCCCTGAACCCTTCGTGCAGGAAACCCGTTCGGAGACGTTGGATACGGACCGCATCAACGGCGCAATCCACGATATCGACCATCCGGCAGTCGGAGAAGGAGGACTGGCAATTCTGCGCGGCAACCTCGCACCCAACGGCTGTGTGGTGAAAACCGCCGGCGTACCGCAGAACATATGGAAATTCAGCGGACCTGCACGCGTCGTCGAATCGCAGGAACAAGCTGTTGAAGCGATTTTGGGAGATAAGCTCAAAAAAGGCGAAGCTTTGGTTATCCGCTATGAAGGACCTAAGGGGGGCCCGGGCATGCAGGAAATGCTCTACCCTACTTCGTTCGTTAAAGGCAAGGGTATCGGTCGCGATGTGGCGCTGATCACGGACGGCCGTTATTCCGGCGGTTCCTCCGGATTGTCCATCGGCCACATCGCACCAGAGGCCGCCAGTAAGGGCCCAATCGCGTTGATCAAAAACGGGGACATCATCAACATCGACATTCCCAACCGTACGATCAATGTGGAGCTCACCAATGAGGAGCTGGCAGAACGACGCCGTGAGCTGGAGGCCGGAGACGGCTATGTGGCACACCGCGATCGCAAGGTATCGTTGGCACTCAAAGCCTATGCCGCTTTTGCGCGCTCGGCAGATAAAGGTGCCACCCGAGACCCTGAACTAATCAACAAGCTCAGCGGCCTGGCGTAACCATCGTAGTAACAAAGGTGTGTGCCAATTCATCACGTATCGGCACGCACCTTTTGACAATGCCCGTCATTTAGCCAGTTCATCGCCGATTATAAATCGTTGACTTAAGCGCCAACCCCATATTCCTGAACGATGACGTTCCACAACTCATCAGCGGCGCGATCAACAGAATCATTGATAATGGTGACATCGAATTCCGATTCTGCGGCCATTTCGACTTTCGCCGTCTCAAGACGCTTTTTGCGTTGTTCCTCGTTTTCGGTGCCCCGGCCAATCAAACGCTTGACCAGCTCGTCGTAGCTAGGTGGGGCAATAAAAACCGAGACAATTTCGAGATTCAATTCGGAAGCCCGTTGCTTCACACGTCGAGCACCTTGCAGATCTATTTCAAGGATCGTCGGAATATTAGCCTTTAGATGATCGCATACCGGTTGCAAAGGCGTGCCATAATGAGCCATGCCATGCACGACGGCGGTTTCGAGAAACCAATTCCGAGCTTCTTTGGAACGGAATTCCTGTTCATCCATAAACCAGTAGTTCTTGCCGTCAATCTCACCCGGTCGAGGATCACGTGTGGTCGCAGAGACGGAAACCCAGACTTCCGGATGTTTGCTCAGCAAATTCGCCTCAACCGTGCCCTTGCCCGCTGCGGTAGGACCCGTCAGGACGATCAGTCGCCCCTTGCCTGACTTCATGCCGTCGTCTTTCTCACCGTTTTCAACCAATATGCTACTCCTTGCCGTTACTGCGCCCCATTCTAATGAAGCCACCGAACCGATGAACAACGCCGGTGGAAGAGACCACACAAGCGCCATTATGCCTACGAACTCAGCGCATGTAGAACAACTTACTTCCCCATGATCTTGCAAAAGCACCGCCATCTGCATATCAATCAACGGCACACGTAAGATCGTCAAACAAAAATGTTTTGGTCCCACCGACACACTACCGGCGGGACCAAAACCATAAGGATAGTGTTTCATGAACCGGCATACAGACATGGTGCCCACTTGCCGGGTTCCATGAATTCAGCCTTCAGACCGAAATTCATTCTCCGGTGACGGGATCCACTGCCTCGGCGACAGCCTTGACGTTCTGCGGCTTGAAGTAGATACGATCCGGATTGTTGTACATCACGTCCTCAAGTTCATCTTCGGTGAAGATGTCCGTGGCCTCAAGCCACGAGGAGAGGTTGTGGTAGGAGTTGAACGTTGCCGACCACGGAGCGTCACTACCCCAGAAAATGCGCTGGGGACCGAGGATTTTCTTGGCCAGAGCCACGTCCTTCTGGCAACGCGGGAACGGGAATTCGGTTTCGCCTTCGATATCCTGGATCGCAGAGATCTCGGTGCTGATGTTCGGGAGCGGTTCCCACTGCCTGAGCGCATTCTCAAGGCGGTTGAGATGGTCGGCGTTCGGGAACGAGAGATGGCAAACGACGAAATCGATCATCGGATAGCGCTTGGCGAGGTTGACGATGGCTTCGGGCTCATAGCTCAGCTGTGTGTAATCGCCGTAGTCGACAGTCACTACAAAGCCCGGATAGTCGGCGATGTAATGGAAGAAACGACCGATAGTCTCATCCGTGTCAAGCCTGAACGGTGAATGATAGCCATGCAGACCACCGCCCTCGCTGATTTCGAACTTAACCGTCCGGAAGCCGAGATCCTCGACGTGTCGCTTGACGATGGTCATTGCGTCTGCACTGAACGGATCAAAGGAAAAGGCACCAATGAAACGGTCGGGATGTTTCTTAACCGACTGATATGTATAGAAATTCTGGAAGGCGTACAGGCTCCCCTGCAACAAAACGGACTTATTAATACCGTTCTCATCCATGACTTTTAACGCGGACTCAGCGAGGAAGTTGTCATCACCCCAGCCATCTGGAATGAGCTTCAAGGGAGTGCCGTTGTCCCAGATCGCCTTACCATCCCCCAACGGCGTCATCCGGCCTTTGCCGTTGATACCGGAGACGGAGCGGACCAAATGCAAGTGTCCATCAATTTTTTTCATGACACTACTCCTTTATGATATAGATTATCAATACGTTATCTTTTCGTCGCTACCCGCATATCCAGCGTTCTTATCGGACATCTTACGCAGGTAACGCCAAATCTGGGAACGGTACTTGCGAAAATAGGAACAGCAGAAGCAAATAAACAACCACACAACCTGCAATGATAAACGGATTCTTTGAGATGAATGCTTCGAAGATAAGAACGTTCAGAGACCGAGCTATCAGGTTGAAGCGAGAAAACGTTGGCGATCAGCGAGAAGATTGTCATTATTGCAGACAGTTTAATTGCGAAGGACATCAACGATTCCGCCTGCCAACCGATGGCAACAACCGGCAATTTGATGCCTGTGTTATCGACCATCTGCTTGATGATTCTGATCACCACAGGAATGAAAGCTTAGATAATCCAAGTAAAGCCGGTAAGGCGCCCACGCCTGCGTAAAAAGCACTCGGGACAGATAGTGCACAGTCGTTCAGCACTGAAAAAGTCGGCTTCTTCGCCTTCAACTATGCAATTACGACAACTTTATCGATTGGTTATCTATACGCTTTGCCACCCAAGGATGGCTCATTACAAATTCATCACACCACCTGCAGCGAAACAAAATCAATTCATCTGAGTGATGCCAAAGTCACCCGTTTACACCGGACGACCGGACGCCAACCCCTAACCGGTCCCTCGATAATCAAATTCTGCCATATAACCCTTCTTTCTCTCCGCCAGTTCCGAACCTGATCAACGGGATTGCGGCCAATAATCAGTCGAGCGGTTTCTGCTGGATTCCGACATTGCGGAAAATCTTGTCGAAAAATGCCTTTACGTTCTTCACTTCCTCGATCAGCTTTGCGGATTTGTTGGCCCACATCTCGATGGTCATCGCGCTGGTGTAACCCAGCCGATGCAAAGTACGCAAACACCCTTCGAAATCGACCGTTCCATCGCCGAACGGCACATCACGGAACTGTCCTTTGCTTGTGGCGGTCACCGGTTTGGCGTCCTTAAGGTGCACCGAAACGATATTATCGATTCCTGTTTCAAGTTCCCCGCCAACATCGTTTTACGGCCAGGCCGAAAGGTTGTCCAAGTCCGGACATGCCCGAAGCCACGGACTGTAAATCTGGTTTTCAGATAGTTGATCTTCTGAAGCGAATTAAGGAATAGATCATCCATGGTCTAGATGTCCAACATAACCTGACGCGTCGCGGCATATTCGACGCCTTTTCAGGTTTTCCACGAACCACTTACGAGATTCAAGCGTTTTGAGCTCATAATAGACGTCATAACCGGCCATCGAATGTTGCGAATCCCAAGGTCGTAAGCCAAGTCAATGGCTTTGCAGAGCATCTCAAGGCTGTGTTCGCGCATTTGAGGATTGACCGAGCCCAGCGGATAACGACGATGTCCGCTGAGCATCAGTGTATGGATACGCACGCTCGTGTCCCACGCAGCATCGCGCAAATCCTTGCGCTGCTCACGCGTCCAGTCCCAAACGAGCCAAACGCTCGTCGCTTTCATCTACTGAAAACTAGATGAAATTGAACTCAAGATCATGCGCCAGCTGCAAGGTCTTGTGCCAATGATCCTTGAGCCAACGCAGCGGCACCGGCGCCTGACTTGCCATGACGCACTGCCTGGCAACCGGATAAATTTCCTCAACTCCCATTTCGAAACGCTTCGCCATCTCATTGGCTTGTTCGTCCGCCGACAAGATGCCGTTGCAGAAGATATACATCCATCCTTATCTAGGAGATAAAGACTTTTTACCATGCCCCACACACGTTATACAAGCGATTTCCTTGGTAGTAAAGATACCGGTTTGCGAAAGCGCACTTGTCTAATCGCAGAAAAAGCGAGTTTCACATTTCTTTAAGATCGACCTCCCGCTTTAAGCACACCTTGAATCCACGGTGTTTCGAAGACAGAGACGCCGACCTGCGTTCCCTGAGCATCGAAAAGCAACGTTCGGGTGTTGGTTCCCCGTTATCAAGTATCAGAAATAGCGTCCAGCCATCCTAGTTCCCCTCGTTAACGATGTGGTAGATAGCCAATGAATTACTTTCACGGTTGGCACTCAGCAGATAATCCTTACCGTCTTTGCGGAACACGGTAACATTGCTCGGCCCCACTCCGGTTTCAACGATATTTTTACGTACGACGCGATCGGGAGCCTGAATGGACATCAAATCCTGGTCTCCCCCACGGTAGCCAAAGAGGAAATACGGGGCCCCGAACAGCATCTGACTATCGATGGCATGCCCAAAAGGAGAATTTGATTCAGTGACATCCAAAGTGTGGAACCGATCATCGTAAAGCCTGAGATGATCTCCATGGAATCCCTGGATTGCCAGATACTCCTGATGTCCATCTCCGTCGATGTCAATCATTGCGATATCGCTGGTCTCCTCGTCGGCCAGATGTTCAAGTCGCCAATCCTGTTTTCCCTGAGGGTAATGCAAACGGAAGATGCCTTCGCGACCGGTTATCAATGAGGTTGTTGGCATCTCGCGACGATAACCGTGGTTCTTGGTGATTCTCACATCAAGATCTCGTATATCTTTCAAGCAATCCACAACCGCATCGTATTCACCGACGAACACCCTACCCGGATCGGACCAATCATCCGTAAACTGCTTGGAATTGGCGATAGAACACCCAATAAACCAATATCCTCCATCATGCTGGATGATATCGAAGCGGTGAATATACGGCGTGTCCGCTATCGGGTTGACATCCCAATTCTCGCCGTTGAAATGCGCATGCACGATACGGCAGGACTTGGAATTAAAACCAGGATAAAAACGCTGAGTCGCAAGAAAATCCAAGGTCCCCGGAAGTTGGACCATCGTCATCGTACCGCCGACATCGGGCCATACCACAATGCGGCGGCAGTCATCATCAAGATCATAGGCGTAACAGGGTCGATCTTCCTCAGAAGCAATGAGCACAAAATCACGGCCAAGTTCGTTCATTCTCAGAATCGCGTAACCATGGTCAAGTTCGTCTTTGAAAACCTTCGAAAATCGCATGACCCCTCCTATGTCTGCTTTCGTTACTTATTGACCACGTTGATCGGATTGCCATCGAAGAAGCTAATCAGATTATCAACAGCTTCGGCAGCCAAACCGGTACGTGCCTCAACGGTACCCGTGTCAGCATGCGGAGCAAGCACAACGTTGAGCAGAACGGAGCTTTTCGGAAGCCTTCGGTTCGAATTCGAGAACATCCAGCCCCGCTCCAGCGATTTGAACGGATTCTAAAGCCTCCACCAGTGCATGCCCCTGAACAATGGGGCCGCCTGCAGCATTAAGATACGCGTCGTCCCTCATCTTTGCGAACGAGCGACTGGCGAAATCTTGTCCCTCCTCCCTTTTATATAACGAGAAACAGTCGATTTCGACACAACGGACCGATTTGCGATATCTTTTATTATGTAATGCATCCTAACCTTTAACCTATCAACACTTGACAATTTCCACCATATCGCATTCGCTAAATATGTTAAACGAACGGCATCAACGTCAGTACAAAGAATCCTTATAGAATCCCACTGATCGTCGATACCGTTCCAGCAGCATTTTGATTAGAACCTACCCACTACAATTGAGAAGCAAAAAGCTGCTCGGCATGTTCTTGGATGCTCATTATTTGATAATCATTGGCCTTCACGGCCTCAACCGCCAACAACACAGCTTGGAACTCGGTTACCGTAGTGAACTCGGGTAAATCTGCAATAATGGCGGACGCGCGGATCGTATAGCCATCAGATCTGGATCCACGAGAACTCGGCGTGTTCAACACCATGTCAATCTCGCCATCCTCAATCAGCTGCACGGCATTACGACCAATGTAATCGTCACCGTATTCCGATTTTAGTTCCTGTTCATGTTCCGGGGTTTCCGAAATCTTGCTGACCACCTTAGAATCGATGCCATACCTACGCAAGACAGACGCAGTCCCTTCGGTTGCACAGATTGTAAAGTCGAGCTCTTTCAGACGTGTGGCGATGAGCGGCAACTGACGTTTATCCGCATCGGAAACTGAAAGGAAGACATTACCACGCGTCGGTAGGCCACCTTCGTAAGCCGCAAGTTGCGACTTGGCAAATGCATGCGGGAAATCACGGTCAAAGCCCATGACTTCACCGGTCGATCGCATTTCCGGTCCAAGAAGCGTGTCGACGGATTTGCCGCTTTCGGTGCGGAATCGCTTGAATGGAAGCACGGATTCCTTGACTGCGACCTGCTGTCCTGGATGCATGGTGCTGCCGTCACCTTTTGCGAGCAACAGCTCACGGCGACGCTGATCGGCAACACTCTCCCCCAGCATGATACGAGCCGCTGCCTTAGCAAGCGCTACACCAGTCGCCTTGGAAGCGAATGGGATTGTACGAGACGCTCGCGGGTTGGCCTCAATGACATAGAGCGTGTTGGACATGTAGGCAAACTGGACATTCATCACACCGCGCACGCAGCATCCCTGCGCTATCGCAAGCGTCGCCTTGCGCAAACGCGCGATTTGATCGTCGGAAAGCGTTGAAGGAGGCAGCGTGCAGGCCGCATCACCAGAATGGACACCAGCTTCTTCGACATGCTCCATGATCCCGCCAATATAAAGCTCATGCCCGTCGTAAAGCGCATCCACGTCGATTTCTATGGCATCCTGAAGGAACTTGTCAATTAGCAGCGGGGAGGGCAAACGGCCTGAAACGACCGTGTCCGCCTGGGCCTGATCAAGTGCTCGTTCGACATACTTGGTCAACTGCTCATCATCGTATACGATTTCCATTCCCCGTCCGCCAAGTACGTAGCTAGGACGGACCAGTACAGGATATCCGATGGAATGGGCAGCCTCTCGAGCTTCATCGAGACTAAGTGCGGTGCCGAAGCGTGGTGCATTGAGGTGCTCACGACGGAGAACCTCACCAAAGAGCTCGCGATTTTCAGCCAGATCGATGGATTCAGGCGATGTTCCGAGAATCGGAACCCCTGCAGCCTTAAGCCGCGCAGCCAGTGAGAGCGGTGTCTGACCGCCGAGTTGCACAATAATGCCTTTAACGGGCCCCAATTTCTTTTCAGCCTCGTAAATCTCCATAACGTCTTCGAACGTGAGTGGTTCAAAGTATAGCCTGTCGGAAACGTCGTAATCAGTTGAAACCGTTTCTGGATTGCAATTGACCATGATGGTGTCGTAATCCTTGCCCAATTCCTGGACGGCATGGACGCACGTGTAATCAAACTCGATGCCTTGGCCGATACGGTTGGGGCCGCTGCCCAGAATGATGACCGCCTCACGATCGCGCGGCTTGAGTTCGGACTCATCGGCATAGCATGAGTAGTAATACGGCGTGACCGCGTCAAACTCAGCCGCGCAGGTATCGACGGTCTTGTACACCGGACGCAAGCCGTAGCTATGGCGCAGCTCGCGTATGGCGTTCTCGCCTTCATCTCCCAGATGGCGCAAATGTGCAATCTGCAGATCGGAAAGCCCGGCCAATTTTGCCTTTTTCAACAGTTTTGGCGATAGATTCTCGGTGAAACGCACCTCCATCGCAGTTTGATTAATCAACGCGAATTGCTTCAAGAACCATGGGTCGATCTTAGTGGCATCAAAGAGCTGTTTAATCGTCGCCCCTCCCCACAAAGCTCGCTGCAGTTGAAGATAGCGGTTTTCGGTGGGTCGGCGCATATCCTCGAGCAGCTGCTCGACCTCTGCACTGTCGGGCTTGGGACCATCCCAGTTAAAGCCCATGTCCCTTTTATCGATTGAACGCATAGCCTTGCCGACAGATTCCTGGAAATTGCCGCCCAACGCCATTGCCTCACCTACGGACTTCATCGAAGTCGTAAGTGTGGGGTCAGCCCCGGGGAATTTTTCGAAAGTGAAACGAGGCACCTTGGCGACCACATAATCAATCGTGGGTTCGAAACAAGCCGGCGTAGATTCGGTAATATCGTTGCGAATCTCGTCCAGTGTATATCCAAGCGCAAGTTTTGTGGCGATTTTGGCAATCGGGAAACCGGTGGCTTTCGAAGCAAGCGCCGATGACCTGGAAACACGAGGGTTCATCTCGATGACGACGATACGGCCGTTTTTCGGGTTCAACGCAAACTGGATATTGCATCCACCGGTATCGACACCAACACCTCGGATAATCGCGATGCCGATATCACGCATTTTCTGATACTCGCGATCAGTGAGTGTGAAAGTCGGGGCTACGGTGATGGAGTCTCCTGTATGCACACCCACCGGATCGACGTTCTCGATCGGACAGACGACCACAACGTTGTCGTTACGGTCACGCATCAATTCCAGCTCGTACTCTTTCCAGCCTTCGATGCCCTCTTCGATCAGAACTTCATCGGTCGGCGAATAGTGAATGCCGGCCCCAGCGATGCGATGCAGTTCCTCTTCGTTATGGGCAATACCTGAACCCAGACCGCCCATGGTAAAGCTCGGACGCACAACCACTGGGAAACCGCCGAGTCGCTCTACGACGGCATCGACTTCTTCGAGGGTATGGGCCACATCTGAACGGGCAGACTCTCCCCCAACGGATTCTACGACTTTTTTGAACTGTTCACGGTCCTCTCCGCGGTCAATGGCTTCAAGCGAGGCACCAATAAGTTCCACATTATATTTCTTAAGCACACCTGCTTTGCCGAGTGCCTCAGCGGCGTTCAGAGCGGTCTGTCCACCGAGTGTGGGCAGGATGGCATCGGGGCGTTCCTTGGCAATGATACGTTCAAGAATCGAAACATCAATGGGTTCAATATACGTGGCATCGGCCATCTCTGGATCAGTCATGATGGTCGCCGGGTTGGAATTGACCAGAATGACACGCACGCCTTCCTCACGCAGAACGCGGCATGCCTGGGTTCCGGAATAGTCAAATTCGGCCGCTTGACCGATGACGATCGGGCCGGACCCGATAACCATGACGGATTTGATGTCCTGACGTTTCGGCATTACTTGTTCTCCTTGTCAAAATCAACATGCGATTGGACATGCTCATCGCTTACAGACGATGACTCAAATGCGGACAGCACCGAAGAGACAGGCTCGCCCTTCCTGCATGCGTCCATAAGCACAACAAAGCGGTCGAAGAGATAAGCAGCATCATGCGGACCTGCGGCAGCTTCGGGATGATATTGAACAGAGAAAGCCGGGATGTCTATACATTGCAACCCTTCCACAACATCGTCGTTTAAATCAATGTGGGAAACGAACACCTTGCCGAACACCCCATTGTCGTATGGAGACTCCACAATCTTGCCAATAGGTGCGTCGACCGCAAATCCATGATTGTGGGCGGTGATCTCGACCTTGCCGGTGGTCATGTCCTTAACCGGCTGATTCACACCGTGATGGCCGAATTTGAGCTTGTATGTGTCGAAGCCGAGCGCACGACCGAAGAGCTGGTTGCCAAAGCAGATTCCAAAGAAGGGATACCCCGCTTCAAGCACCTGTCGCAACTTTTCGATCTGTGGCTCGGCTTCATGCGGGTCGCCCGGACCGTTGGAGAAGAACACCCCATCAGGGTTCAACGCCTTGATTTCTTCAAACTTCACCGAGGAAGGCAAAACATGCACGCGACAACCGCGTTCAGCCAATCGGTGTGGTGTCATGCCCTTGATTCCCAGATCAACAGCGACAACAGTATACAAAGGTTCTTTGCCTTCGAAATCACCGCATGGTTCAATGGTGTATGCCTCGTCAGCACTTACCTGGTCGTAAAGCCTGGCTCCCTGCATCGTCGGCGACGCCTTCACCTGCGCGAGCAAACTTTCGACCGGAAGCAATGCACCGGTCGATTGATCGATGAGCACATCACCGGAGAAGATACCGGCTCTCATAACTCCCGAGCTTCGTAGATGACGTACAAGCTTGCGGGTATCGATATTGCTGATACCGACGATACCATTGCCATTCAATCCGTTATCAAGGCTGTCATCGGCCCGCCAATTGCTGAAGTTGGGGCTGGGTTCCCGAACGACGTATCCCGCTACCCAAATATGCTCAGACTCGGGATCCTCATTGTTGATTCCGGTGTCACCTACATGGGGGAACGTCTGCACGACAATCTGACCGTCATAGCTCGGGTCTGTAATGGTTTCCTGATAACCGGTCATGGCAGTGGTAAAGATGATCTCACCAAACGTCGAGCCGAGTGCACCGTATGGCTCACCTACGTAAATCTGCCCGTCTTCCAACAACAGCACGGCATCATCAACTGAATACCGTGCTGTCGAGGCTGCTTGCTGACTCACCATGAGTCCCCCTTGCCCCCGGGCCCATGTCGCGGACTCGGAAATAACCGGACCGGAAAACTACATTCGCGGCCCGGCCACCTTACCGCGGTCAGAACGTTTAAATAATCAGTGAATCATCGCCGTCTGTATGTGATTGATTTCTTTGAGCGGATGTATTCGATAAGCCTGGGGCGTCATCGGGAAAAGAATCATCGTTTTTCCCGAATTGCGAACCATTGATAGGTTGTGCGATCGAAGGTGCATCGTCATCTACTGACGAACGCCGTTCACCGGTTGTTGTCATATATCGATTAATCAATGTCTCTTGTTCCAGCGCACCAGAGGCATTCGCCCCAGGCGCGCTGGTCGAGGTTCCCACTTGCTCAGATTGGACGGAATCGTCTCCGCCATCGGCGTCTTGCCTATCAAAAGGCACACCATCACCGTTGCCTGAAACACCATTGGACTGAAGGAAACCGGGAGCGGTGGGCGAATTCAGCCTGCGCTCCTCGGCTTCATGCTCAGCTTTCTGTGCAGCGTTGGCCTCGTGCGCAGCATTAATGTCGACGAGAACCGATTCCTTATCTTCGCAGACCGCACTCAAGAGACCGTGAATGAACGCCGGTGAATCATCATCGGAAAGGGTCTTCGCCAAACTAAGCGCTTCGTCAATTGTGACTCGGTCGGGCACTTCATCATTGAAGAGCATCTCCCAAGCGGCAATACGCAGGATGTTCCTGTCAACAACTGCCATACGTTTGAGCGGCCACTTGACTGAACGAGCTTCGAGAGCTTTATCAATGCCCTCTTGTTCTTCTGCCACACCACGAACGATTTGAATGGCATAGTCAGGCAACGGTGTCTGAGCTCCGGGTTCTGCGATACGTTCAGATAGAAGGGATAGAATATCCTGCCCCTTCTCATCCGCCTCATAGAGCGTATTCAGCGCCCGTTTACGAGCTGTCGAACGTGCCATGTGACCTTTGCCTCCCAATCCGAAGGTTGCTTTATTCCGCCATGCGAAAGCATTCCCGGTTTGGCAATGTCAGTCGCACCCAAGCCGGGCAATACGAAAATCAGTTGTTTTCACGCCCCAGGTAGGACCCGTCTCGCGTGTCTACCTTGACGGTTTCGCCCTCACCGACGAACAGTGGCACCTGAATCTCAGCACCGGTTTCGACAGTTGCCGGCTTGGTGCCTGCATTCGAACGGTTGCCCTGCACACCGGGCTCAGTTGCAGTAATCTTTAGAGAGACTGAAGCGGGAAGCTCAACACTCAACGCTGTGTCGTCATGGAAGCTGACGATGCAATCAGTGCCTTCAATCAGGTACTTGGACTGATCTCCGACCAGTTCCTTGGGGATATTAACCTGATCATATGTAGTCATATCCATGAAAACATACGAATCGCCCTCTTCGTAGGAATACTGCAAGGTGCGGTTGTCGACGGTTTCAAATTCCATCTTCATGCCAGCGTTAAAGGTACGATCGACAATCTTGCCGGAAAGCACGTTCTTGATGGTCGTACGCACGAAAGCCGGTCCCTTGCCAGGCTTGACGTGCTGGAATTTCGTGACGGTCCACAGCTGCCCGTCGAGGTTCAGAACCGACCCGTTTTTAATGTCATTGCTTGTTTGTGCCACGTCTCGTCACCTTAGTCATATTTACAGTTCGAACGATTTGCATTCCATAAAATGCCTTGGCAATTATGCCACATCGTCTGTACAGATGAACACCCATGGTGGATACCTCTCACCTGGCTACTCACACATACCATTGTGCCCCACACCATTACGGTGTGGGGCACAATCAGTAAGTAAAATCTACAACTTACGTTCTAGAACTTACTCAATAACCTTGGTGACTCGACCTGAACCAACGGTGCGGCCGCCTTCGCGCACTGCGAAGGTCAAGCCCTCTTCCATTGCGACAGGCTGAATCAGCTCAACAGTGAAGGTGGCGTGATCGCCAGGCTGAACCATCTCGACACCTTCCGGCAGCGTGATGACGCCGGTGACGTCAGTGGTACGGAAGTAGAACTGCGGACGGTAGTTGGAGAAGAACGGCGAGTGACGGCCGCCTTCATCCTTGGTCAAGACGTAGACCTCGCCCTCGAACTTGCTGTGCGGGGTAACGGAGCCGGGCTTGGCCACAACCTGACCGCGCTCGACATCGTCACGGTTGATGCCGCGGAGCAGCAGACCCGTATTATCACCAGCCTCAGCCTCATCCATCTGCTTGTGGAAGGTCTCGATGGACGTGACAGTGGTGGTCGTGGTCGGACGAATACCGACAATCTCAGCCGGAGCGTTGATCGGGATGACACCACGCTCAACACGACCGGTGACGACGGTACCACGGCCGGAAATTGTGAAGACGTCCTCGATAGGCATGAGGAACGGCTTGTCCAGATCGTGAACTGGAGTCGGGATGTAGTCATCGACGGCATCCATGAGATCCTTGACGGTCTGAACCCACTTGTCGTGATCTGGAGCGTCATCGTGCAGGGCACCGTAAGCGGAGGTACGGATGACGGGGCAATCGCGATCAAAGCCGTTTTCGTCGAGCAGGTCACGAACCTCTTCCTCGACGAGCTCGATGAGCTCTTCGTCCTCAACCATATCGCACTTGTTGAGAGCAACGAGAATCTTCGGCACGCCCACCTGACGAGCGAGCAGCACGTGCTCGCGGGTCTGAGCCATCGGGCCGTCGGTGGCGGCAACTACAAGAATAGCGCCATCCATCTGAGCAGCACCCGTGATCATGTTCTTCACGAAGTCGGCGTGTCCAGGGCAGTCCACGTGAGCATAGTGACGCTTGGCGGTCTGATACTCGATGTGGGCAATGTTGATGGTGATACCACGCTGCTTCTCTTCAGGAGCGGCGTCGATCTGATCGAAGTCGTACTCCGGGTTAAGATCCGGATACTCGTCGTGCAGTACCTTCGAGATGGCCGCGGTCAGAGTCGTCTTACCGTGATCAACGTGGCCAATGGTGCCGATGTTAACGTGCGGCTTAGTCCGCTCGTACTTTTCCTTTTCTGCCATTACTTTGTCCTCCTGGACGTTTCGTAGTTCATCCCGAACTTTGCTGTTTCGAGATACTCGCTACAGTTTACTGGGTTTCTGGGTTACTTGCCACATAGTGCCCGAACCCAGTCAGCGCTTGAAAATTTTAACGCTGACTGGAGACAGACACGCCTTAGGCACAGTAATTTATTCGCCGCGTTGGGCCTTGATGATCTCCTCGGAGACGTTCCTAGGCACCTCTGCATACGAATCCATTTGCATGGTGAACATCGCACGGCCCTGCGTCTTGGAACGCAGATCGCCAATGTAGCCGAACATCTCGCTCAGCGGAACCTTCGCCTCAATAACCTTGACGCCGGTAGCATCCTTCATCTCCTGGATGTTGCCACGACGAGAGTTGATGTCACCCATAACGTCGCCCATGTACTCTTCAGGAGTACGGACCTCGACGGCCATGATCGGCTCAAGGATGACGGGGTTCGCCTTCGGAGCCGCGGTCTTGAACGCCATGGAACCGGCGATCTTGAAGGCAAGCTCGGAGGAATCGACATCGTGGACCTGACCATCGGTGACGGTCGCCTTGACGCCCACCACCGGGAAACCAGCAAGTACGCCAGATTCCATGGCTTCACGCACACCGGCATCGATCGAGGGGATGAATTCCTTCGTGATGTGGCCACCGGTAACGACGTTCTCGAACTCGTAATCCTTGCCTTCGGCAGGATCGATCGGCTCGAAGTTCATCAGGACCTTTGCGAACTGACCGGAACCACCCGTCTGCTTCTTGTGGGTGTATTCCTGGTTCATTACGGCCTTGCGAATGGTCTCGCGGTAGGCGACCTGCGGGTTGCCCACGTTGCACTCCACCTTGAACTCGCGACGCATACGGTCAACGATGATATCAAGCTGGAGCTCGCCCATGCCGGAGATGAGGGTCTGGCCGCTCTCTTCGTCGGTCTTGACCTGGAAGGTCGGATCCTCATCAGCGAGCTTCGCCAAAGCGAGGCTCATCTTCTCCTGATCGGCCTTGGTCTTGGGCTCCACAGCGACCTCGATAACCGGGTCCGGGAAGGTCATGGACTCAAGGGAAATCGGGGCGCTGTCAGCACACAGCGTGTCACCGGTAGATACGTTCTTCAAACCGACGAACGTATAGATGTTACCGGCCTCCGCTGCATCCACGGGATTTTCCTTGTCGGCGTGCATCTGGAAGATCTTGCCAACACGTTCCTTCTTGCCCTTCGTGGAATCGAGCACGCTATCGCCCGGCTTGATGGAACCAGAGTAAACGCGCACGAACACGAGCTTGCCGTAGAAGGGATGGGTCGAGATCTTGAAGACCAGAGCGGCGAACGGATCGTCCATGGTCGGCTTGCGATCGATCTGCTGAGACTCGTCACCCGGCTTGAAGCCCTCGATGGCAGGAACATCCTCAGGGCTGGGGAGATAATCAACAACTGCGTCGAGCAGCGGCTGAATACCCTTGTCTTTGAAGGCTGAACCGCAAAGCACCGGATATGCCTGACGCTCGATCGTGAGCTTGCGGATACCAGTGCGGATCTCCTCCTCGCTCATTTCGCCGGACTCAAGGTACTTCTCCATGAGCTCGTCGTCAGATTCAGCGACCTGATCGAGCAGTTCTGAGTGGTACTCCTCAGCCCTGTCCTTGAGCTCCTCCGGAATATCGACGACATCGTAGTGAGCACCCATATCGGTGGAAACATCGTTCCACACATAGGCCTTCATGCGAACAAGGTCGATCATACCCACGAAGTCGTTCTCAGAGCCTATCGGCAGCTGAACGACCAGCGGAGTAGCTCCGAGCTTCTTCTTGATGGTGTCTACGGAGTAGTAGAAATCGGCTCCGAGCTTGTCCATCTTGTTGACGAAGCAGATGCGGGGCACGCCGTACTTGTCGGCCTGACGCCACACGGTCTCGCTCTGGGGTTCCACACCCTCCTTGCCGTCGAAGACTGCAACGGCGCCATCAAGAACACGGAGCGAACGCTCCACCTCGGCTGTGAAATCCACGTGGCCGGGGGTGTCGATGATGTTGATCTGGAACTTCTGATCGGTGTCATGTGTCTGACGATTCCAGAAGCAAGTGGTCGCAGCAGACTGAATGGTGATGCCGCGTTCCTTCTCCTGAGCCATGAAATCCATGGTCGAGGCGCCTTCATGCGTCTCACCAATCTTGTAGTTCTTACCGGTGTAGTACAGAATACGTTCCGTACACGTTGTCTTACCGGCATCAATGTGGGCCATGATGCCGATGTTGCGTACCTCATTGAGGTCATTGAGCACGTCGAGTGCCATAAATTGTTCCTTACCCTAACTCGTCTGCGAAAATTACCAACGATAGTGGGCAAAGGCCTTGTTGGCCTCGGCCATCTTGTGAGTGTCTTCACGGCGTTTCACCGAAGCACCAAGACCGTTAGAGGCATCGAGAATCTCGTTGGCCAGACGCTCTGCCATGGTCTTTTCGCGACGCTTGCGGGAGAAGTCGGTCAACCAGCGCAGGCTTAAGGCATTTGCACGGTTAGGCTTGACTTCGACCGGAACCTGGTAGGTCGCGCCGCCGACACGGCGGGAACGGACCTCAAGGGACGGACGAATGTTGTCAAGTGCGCGCTTCAGAACGGAAACGGGTTCCTGATCGGTCTTCGCCTTGACCATGTCAAGTGCGGAGTAAACGATGTCTTCGGCGATTGACTTCTTGCCGTCGAGCAAAATCTTGTTGATGAGCTGAGCGACCACGGTTGAGCCGTAAATCGGATCAGGGAGCAGCTGATGCTTCTTGGAGGGTCCTTTACGTGACATATCTCTTACTTCGCCTTCTTTGCGCCGTACAGGGAGCGTCCCTGCTTACGATCCTTGACACCCTGGGTATCGAGCGCGCCACGCACGATGTGGTAACGCACACCAGGGAGATCCTTCACACGGCCACCACGCACGAGCACGATGGAGTGTTCCTGCAGGTTGTGACCCTCACCCGGGATATAAGCGGTGACTTCGACGCCAGAGCTCAGACGCACACGAGCGACCTTACGCAACGCCGAGTTCGGCTTCTTCGGGGTGGTGGTATACACGCGGGTGCACACGCCGCGACGCAGCGGGCTACCCTTCAAGGCCAAAGTCTTGGATTTCTTTGACTTTGCCTTACGTCCTTTACGGACGAGTTGTTCTATAGTAGGCAACTTCAGTTCTCCGATTCGTTAATCATTGTTTCTTGCGGAGCCGCCTCGCTGCAGCCCCAAGTCGACGAATCGAAATTGAGACAGCCACAGTCCACCGGCCCGATGGCCCTTTGCTCTCCTGCCGCCGCATTGCTGCGCGCAATCTAACAAGCTTCGGGATATCCCAATCGTCCACGCCTGTCACATAAGGCATGCCATTGGCACATACGGATATGATAATAACATGGCGGGCCAGACAAAATACTTTGTACTTCGGCAACCGCATATTGAATAGAGCCAATGTTAAAGCCGGGAGCAAAACGAACTTCGCTTCTCGGTTAGCGTATATTGAGTGTCAGTCAGTGTTTTGCAACATACTCGTCTATCTCAGCCAGATACAGCGCCTTCTTTTCGTCACTGATCCATGAGGCCTCAAAAGAGTTGCGAGCCAATTGAATGACTTGCTGCTGAGTGAGATTGAATTGATCGGCCAACGCGTAGTAGTTGTCGTTGATATAACCGCCGAAATACGCCGGATCGTCGGAATTGATGCAAATCTTGGCGCCCTTCGACAGCAATTGAAGAATCTCTTCGCCCTTCATCTGCGGACGGACGAAAGAGTTCGACAGAGGGCAAGAAGTCAGGCCGACTTGATGATTGACAACAAAATCGACAAGGTCCGGATCTTCGACAATGTTCGTACCGTGGTCGATTCGTTCAACTCCCATGATTTCCAGTGCTTGACGGATATGATCAATCGAGTCTTTCTGATCAATATCGCAGTGTGCGGTGAGATGCATGCCTGCCGCAGCAGCATCCTCATATTGGCGCGCAAATTTCAGAGGAGGGTTGTTGTGCTCGTCCGAATCCAGACCAACGCCGATAATCCAATCTTTGTACGGCATAGCTTCAAGTAACGTCTTGCGGGCCGACTCTTTAGAAAAGTCACGCAAGAAGCACATAATCAGTTCAGCATCCACATTGAGAGCACGAGCGTCAACAATAGCCCTGTGCAGGCCGCTAATCACTGTTTCAAAGGAAATGTCGCGGGAAGTGTGTGCCTGTGGATCGAAGAAAATCTCGACATGTCGCACGTTGTTCTCCGCCGCTCGACGCAGATACGAAAAGGCAAGGTCATAAAAATCCTGCTCTTGTTGCAACACCTGCATCGCCGGATAGTAAACAGCCAAGAAGGAAGCCAAATCATCGTACTGGTAGGCCTGGCGAACCTCTTCAATCGTGCTCTGACCAATGTCGACCTTGTTGCGTTTCGCCAACTCCAACTTAAGCTCGGGTTCCAGTGTGCCTTCAATATGAAGATGAAGTTCAGCTTTGGGGAGTCCCTGTATAAATTCTGGTGTTATCTCGGTCGTCATTGGAATGCCTCCGGGTTGAGTCGGCTTGCGAATGAATCACCTTGCGAGACCACCATACCATTCAGTCTCTCCGGAAAGACGACAGACCCAAAAGAGCAATCGCAATGTAATTCGATTTGCAAAACCGATAATTCTCAGCTAGACGACACGCCGAAAACGCTCGACGCAAGAACGATTTAAGTCATATGTATGCCTTTAGCGGAACAATGGGTCACGTATCCGTCAGTATCTCTTATCTCGCCTCACTGGATAGGAACATCATTCTGATGAACAAGACGAACACCACCAATCACAACCCGACAAACCTCCCACAACTCAGCAATTTCCTGGAACGAACGTTTCACCTAACGGAGCATCATACAACAGTCAGACGGGAGATGTTGGCAGGTTTGACCATTTTCGTCTCCATGGCATACATTCTTTTTGTCAATCCAAGCATTTTGGGCGAAGCCGGCATGGACAAGGGGGCCGTGTTCACAGCCACCGCATTCTCCGCGGTTCTTGGTTGCGTGCTCATGGCCGATTCAATCTCGATGCTTGCCGGATCGGTTATGGGTACAACGGCCACATCCGCATACGTCGAATCGTCGGCAGGCATTGCCATAGGAGGCCGCACCGGGCTGACAGCTCTGACCACGGGAGCACTATTTGTTCTCAGCCTGTTCTTCTCACCACTGCTGACAGTCGTAACCGATCAGGTCACCGCGCCAGCACTGATCATAGTGGGAGTGCTTATGGCCTCAGCCCTCAAGCACATCAACTGGGACAGCTTTGAAGTCGCCTTGCCTGCGTTTTTGGTTATCGTCGGCATGCCTTTGACCTACAACATTTCCTATGGCATCGCTTTCGGGTTCGTGACCTACCCCATTCTGATGACCGCGGCCGGCAAGCGAAAGGAAGTCAACCCTCTGATGTGGGCAATGCTTCTAGTGTTCATTTTGCTGCTTTACATTCTTGCGATTGTCCCTAGAGGCAACATCGCATAACCTCCAACACCCATCCATAAAATCACAACTCGGTAAATACAGACAAACCTCTCCGGAAGGCACAAATCTACATCATCCGTTTGAAAAGACCGTGAGCCTGACGGATACCACGGTTTTGTTTGATTATCCAAACCCCAACACCATAAGAAAGAAAGTTCGAAGAATGACAACAGTTGCGCAATTAAAAGAGTATATCGATGCCGGAGCGGCAAAAACACCAGCCGACACGGTGATAGAAAACGGCACACTCATTAATGTGGACACCGGGGAATATTACCCGGCCAATGTAGCGATATGGAACGAACGAATCGTCGCGGTCGACAGTGATATCTCCGCCTACGTCGGCCCGAACACCACCCATATCGACGCAACCGGACGATATCTCTCCCCCGGTCTGATTGATGGGCACATACATGTCGAGTGCAGCAAGTTGAGCATGACCCGCTTTGCTCAGGCCGTGGTCCCCTGCGGCACCACAAGCATCGTCTCCGGCTTGGATGAGTACATTTCTGCAATCGGATTCGACGGACTTGATGAAATATTTAAGGAAATAAGTGCTCTTCCACTGAAAGTATTCTGGGGATTGCCCCACAAAACACCCTATACAATACCTGAATCCACTATCGCTTACAATGTCTCCGCATCAGACCACGATCGCTGGCAACCGCGCGAAGATTGCTATGGGGTCTGGGAGACGGTGCGTGAATCCGTAGCACTTAAAGATCCCGACACACTCCATGCTATCAGCGCCGCACAGCAGTACCACAAGCCAATCTTCGGCTGCTCTCCGATGGCCCGTGGTGTCGGATTAAACCAGTTCCTGATGAGCGGCGCGCACATCGACCATGAGAGCTACGACCATCAGGAGTTCTTGGAAAAAGCACGTAAAGGAATGCACGTCGTCATCCGCGAGTCGTCCGTGACCAAGTTCCTTGCTGAGAACATCCGAGCTATCACTGAACATGCCCCCGGTATCGCCCGTCACACCAGTTTCTGCACGGATGATGTCAACGTGCATGACGTTCTTGAACATGGACACCTAGACCACATGGTACGTCTATCCATCGCCGCAGGAGTCTCCCCCATGACCGCAATCCAGATGGGTTCTATCAACGGGGCGGAGGCATACCACATCAACGACAAAGTCGGTTCGATCGCCCCCGGCAAGGATGCAGACATCCTTATCGTTGACCAACCGGGGACGTTCAACATCGAAAGCGTCATCAGCAAAGGCAAAATCGTCAAGCTCGGCGGACAAGTCGTAGCTGAATTCCTTCCGCCTCAACGAAGCTCGAAACTACAGGGAAGACTGCATCATGAACCGATGAACGCCGACGATTTCAACTACCACATGGATACCGAGAACGGCGAAGCCACTGTGACCACCATTCACAGCGTGGGACCATTCGTCCGCAAACGCCTTGACGTCAAACTTCGCATCAAAGACAACGTCGTGCAACCTAGTGCAGAACAGGACACGGCAATGGTGTCCGTAGTTGAGCGCTACGGAGTCAATGGCAATCACGCCAGAGGATTTATCTCCGGCTGGGGAATCAAGCACGGCGCCATAGCCACCTCCGTCGCTCCGGACGACAACAATCTTGTGGTTGCAGGCATGAACACCGCCGACATGGCATTGGCCGCCAACACGCTTATCGAATGCGGCGGCGGGCAGGTCGTTGTCGAAGACGGAAAAGTGAAGGCCCTGCTCAGGCTTCCCATCGGAAGCATCACCACTGATGTCACCCCTGAGGAATTGGCAAGCAAGGAAAACGAACTCAAACAGGCCGCCGAGCAGCTGGGAAGCCGGCTTCCCGATCCAATGTTCTACCTTTCGTTCCTGCCGATCACATCGATACCCGATTTGGCAATCACAGACGGGGGCAACGTGGACTATACGAAACTGCGGTATTTTGACCCCATCGTCTCCATATGCAAAGAAAACGAAGATCCTCAACGCCTGGCCTGATGTCGGCCTTGTTCCGTTTTCTTCCCAGAATAGCGGGGCAAGGCTATATGAATGCCATATGTCATGAACAGGCCGGAAGTGCATCGTGCCTCATGTTGTGCATCAATGCACGCATCACGGCGCCGGTCATGTAAAATGAAAGCCCCGCTCCCTTGTCGGAAGTAGGGCTTTTGCGATGGGGTGGCCAACGCGGTTCGAACGCGCGACCTTCTGAACCACAATCAGATGCTCTACCTACTGAGCTATGGCCACCATCGAAGTCAGAATTAACTCGATCAAGAATCAATATCTGCGCAACAGATAAGAACTATACATGATTCTCAAGACCTTAGTCAATCGGCGCGTCGTGCACTTCATAGAAGTGGCTTTCGCCATTCACAGACCGTGCAGACCCTTGGCACCGCTAACCTAACGTATTTGCAAAAAGCCCAAGACAGTGCGTCAAAAAGTGCATACACTGGATCCGCCCCCTTCTTTAGATAGCCCACCCCAAAGAAGACGCATTCCTGACAACATTATTCTTATTAGTGTGTTCTTTATAACAAAATGCTGCATTATTAAGCAATAACGGCACCCTTGAATCCATAATGGAACTTGGGAGACGCCGTCTCAATCAATCAGTATCGTAAAGGGAACACGGAAACGCATGACCAAGGTATCGGAAATCAAAACAACCAACACTGAAGCCGAAGGAACCATGGAAGAGACCAAACCACTGTTTCCCGGGCGCGCTTTCATTTCAACCGTTCTTGATGCGCTTGACAACAAAGAGACCATGACTGGCAAGATGACCGGCCGTTACATCCAGCGTGCCACGATGGCCGGTATTCTAGTCGGTGTTTTTTTCACCGCCTTCTGGGTGATGACGGGCGCCTGCTCCCAAGGCGACCATGCCCTTATAGTTACAGGCAAGGTCCTGGCGGGAATTATTTTCGGCTGGGCCCTGGTGCTGATCTACTACACCAATTCGGAACTGCTTACCACTAATATGATGGTGGTCAGCGTCGGAGCCTATCACAAACGTATCGGATTGTTGCAATCGTTGAAACTACTCGGCCTGTGTCTGTTTGGCAACCTCCTAGGCGCCCTGATTGTCGCCGCAATCCTGCGCTTTTCAACCGTTATCTCGGGCACTAGCTACCAAGTAATGCTTGCTGCGGCCAACACAAAACTCGCCTATCTGAATTCGTTCAGTGGAATTGGAGATCTCTTCGTACGCGCTATTTTCTGCAACTTCTGCATCAACATCGCCATGCTGATGGTATACAACGGCAAACTCTCCAACGACTTCACCAAATGCACGATCATGGTGGTGGCCGTCCTCGTCTTCTCATTCTGCGGGTTCGAGCATTCGATAGCCGACTCAGCGATGTTCCTCATCCTCGGCCTGCACGGTACCATCAACGCATGGAAGGCAGTTCTTGTGATACTTGTTGCGATATTCGGAAACCTCGTGGGAGGCGGCATTCTCATCGGTCTGAACTTTGCAACCATGAACGATGAACGCGGCATCACCAAGGATTTGGAACACCAATGAACCCACGCTCAGGCTGCTTACATCTCATAGCGATTCAAAAGCGGCTTGGCGATATACGACCTCTATCTGTGGCAGCACCAATCAGACATCCACTTCACCATAGACGTCGACTCAATTAGTATTGGCGAATTGACCATACACTCTATAAGGATCAAGATGCTGGACTTCACCAACGATTACAACGAGGGCGCGCACCCTCGCATCCTCGAACGCATAACCGAAACCAACATGGAACAGCTTCCCGGTTATGGATACGACAGGTACAGCGATTCCGCAAAGGAAAAGATTCGCCAGGCCTGCGCTTGCCCGGACGCGGACGTATGGTTTCTGGTAGGTGGCACACAGACCAATCAAACCGTCATCGATGCGATCACTCCGTCTTACGCAGGTGTGGTATCCGCCGCCAGCGGACACGTCAGTGTCCATGAAGCCGGAGCCATCGAGGCGACAGGCCATAAAGTCCTCACTCTGCCAAGCCCGAATGGCAAAATAAATGCCGCCGATCTTGAGCAATACTGTGCCGACTTCTACGCCGACGGGAACCATGAACACATGGTCTACCCAAGCACGGTTTATGTCTCTCAGCCCAGCGAATACGGAACTTTGTACTCCAAAGCAGAACTGACGGCCATCGCTGAAACCGCTCACAAATACAACATGCAGCTGTTTCTTGACGGAGCAAGGTTGTGTTATGGATTGACTGCGGAGGGGAACGACCTGACGCTTGAGGACATCGCCCGCATTGTTGACGTCTTCTATATCGGCGGCACCAAAGTAGGGGCTTTGTTCGGAGAAGCGGTCGTTTTCACCAAACACAACTCACCCGCACATTTCACCACCCAAATCAAGAGACACGGCGCATTGCTCGCCAAAGGCTGGCTGTTGGGGCTGCAATTCGACACACTGTTCACCGATCAGTTGTACACACGAATCGCAAGAAACGCGAACGACAAGGCTGATCAAATCCGAGCGGCGCTCAGAGCTAAGGGTTATAGCATTGCCTACGAAAACACCACAAACCAGATTTTTGTCATCATGGACCAACCGACCATCGAACGGCTTTCTGAGAATGTACGCATGGGGTTCTTGGAAAAGTATGACAAAGCACATTCCGTGATGCGCATCTGCACGAGCTGGGCCACCACCCAAGAGCACACCGACCAACTTATCGCACTGCTATAGGCGAGGTAAGTCCCCGAGACACGATTGCCGCATCTCGGGGACTTTCAAATACGGCAAACGCGATACGCACCCTTAGTTGAAGCTGGACTATGACGGCAACGCTATACGTTAAAACAGCTCCACGTCTTTTTGAAACAGCGATTGCGGGCAAGAAGGTTACCATAGGCTGATACATCATCGAACACCGTAAAGGCTGTGCGCATTCCCGCTCTCGACGACATCAAAAACCAGGAATAGATCCAACAGAATCATTGCCATCCTACCGATATCAGACCGGGGATGACAATCGTCATTCTCAGCTGATGTCGACCGGCTGGCAGTGATTCATCGAACGAGATCCTCTACTCCATAAAACCGGCGTCTTTAAGGTAACCCTTGCCGGCGGTCACGTCGTACTGAATCAGCTTGTAGTCATTGATAAGCTGCTTGGTTTCCTTATCGAAATCACTTTCAGCCATCGGGTTGCCCTGCGGGTCCAGATAAATAGGCTGTCCTTCGGGAATACGGGACCAGCCCTGAATCTGGTTGACCACCGGAGGCTCAATAGCCGAAACCTTGCTATGAAGCTTGGTGAGGAATGCCAAGAATGCAGTAACTTTGGCATCGTCCTGCTGCGCGACCTGCGCCATGAAGAAATTAGGCGAAGTATGCTCTGCATCCGGGCTTTGATAACCTTGCCTGCCACTTGCCTTGTTTGACCAGATGAAGTAATCAGTGGTATGCAGCGCCAACGAATTGCTCTGATCGGCCGATGCCGTCTTGTAGATGCCGGGCAGGTGATCCCCGTAGAAAACAACGGTGACCGGTTTGTCAAGCGAGTCTATTTGGGAAAGGAACTTGGCAGTGGCTTTATCGGTGATGTTCACACCCTTTGCATAGGTATTGATCGATTTTGTTTCGTCGCCATCGAGCGGCTGTGCGGAATTCGTGGACCGTGCCCTGAAATCATTGTTTTTGTACCAGTTGTGATAAGGCATATGATTCTGCATCGTGGCCAATTGCACGAACTCATTCGACGGGTTCTTCTTCATCGACTCGTAAACACTCTGATAAGCCGACTCATCAGAAACATAGGGTGAAGAATCAATTTTCTGGCGGTGCGCAATCATCTCAGGAGGCTGCAGTGAGTAGAAGTGAGAAAAGCCAAACTTCTTGTAGTTGTTCGCGCGCAGATACATCGACGGCTCATACGGATGGAACGCTTGAGAATATTCCTTGCTACCCCATAGCTGATTAACCGTCGGAGTCCATTTCTCGTTGGGAATGAGCTGTTGGTAAGGGCTTGTTAGCGACGGGTCAAAATTGGCCATCGACATCCCAGTCAGGCTCATATATTCAAGGTTCGCGGTTCCACCGCCATAGCCGGAGGACAACATATACCCACTGGTCGTATGCCTTTTGATGTCGCGGATATTGGGCATCGGATCTTGGTTGAGCGTAAGCCCGGGCACGCGCGAAGGATCCGAATACGATTCAGAAAGCACGAACACAACACTGCTGTCATTGATTTTCTTCGTACGAGTCTTGTTGATCGCGGCAGCCTCGGCATGATAACGCTTGGCGATCGCGTTCATAGTTGCCTCGTTGTAATCGTCAGGCTGATCCATTACCTTAGGATGCGCCTGCCCGAGGAACGACACCAACGGGCCGTTGCGCTGCGCATCGTAGACGGAGTCCCACATCGAGGGAACGTAGCCCATGGCATTGGCAAAGGATTTGGTCAACGTGTTAATTTGTCCGACTTGATAGCTGAATCCTGTCAGCAACAGCAACGGCAACAGAACCAGGACTATACGTAAACCGGCGATAATCCTGTTTCCGGCACTATTGCGTGCGGCAAAGACTTTCCCATGCCGCACGTCGAAATGGTTTAACACTGCGAATATAACGACAACAGCGAGCGCCGCAATAAGAACCCCTGCAATCAGCGTGCCTGACCCAGTCGGAATAAAACTCATCAAAGAACCGGCATCACCGTTCGAAACGAAACTCAAATCTGAAGGCAGAATCGTCTCGTACCGCACACTCACTTTGAAATGTTCCACCAAAGCGATGATCATCGTCACGATGATCATTACGGGCGTCGCAATCCAAAAACGATTGAACATCATGAGCACCGCCAGGTAAACGAGTCCCAGCAACAGCAAATTCAGCAGAAATATAAAATTACCGCTTACCCACATCTTGGAGACCATGTCCCACACGCCGGTGACCGGGCTGGACAGCTTCACACGGGTATTGTTCTGGGAGACACCTTTCTGCAAAAGCATCGCCATCACAACGTCAAATACTACGAACAACAGCACATAAACCCACGCAGGAACATGGACGCCCTTCAAACCCGCTTTAGATTTGTCATCGTGGCATTCCTTAGAACCCACAGCATTTCGCGATAAAACATGCGATTGTTTGTTCTTAGCGAATTTCTTGTTTTCGACATCAGCCATATATCGTTCTTTCCTCCAAGCCGAGGGCAGACACAGCACCGCTCAACACATCATCATCTCGCTCGCCCGCAAGACTGTCGGCAACCTTGCAGCCTCATATTCCAGCCCTCATATGTATATCAGGCAGAACCCCTTTACTTGCTTCTCTCCAAGCTTTGCGTAATCTTAGCGCAACGATTCTATAACTCGCACCGAAAAACTTTACCTGAATTTGGAATCATTCTTGAGGTGGATTGGCGGGGCGGATGGCATGAGTCTAGAATTGACACGTACACGTTCCGGCACAACAAGGGAAATGATGGACTGGTTTTTTAGCATTCACTTGCTCAAAGGATGGCTTCCGACTTCAATCTTCGCGGCTACCGCCGTTGGAATCATTCTTCTGGTGGTTCTCAAATCGAAAGACGGATGGCTCGACCCCTTGCTTAAACAGTTGGGATGGGGCGTTATCGGCGGTCTTTTGGGCTATTTTATTGTCTGGCTGCTCTCTGATGTTTTCGTGGTCTTTGGAGTAAGCCTCGGAAGCTTGGTGGAAACCACCATCGTATACGGCATCGCGGTTCTTTCCATACTCATCGCCATGTGCATCGACTCAGGAAAAATCAGACGCATCGTGTCCATAATCACCATCATCCTGACATTAATCAGCTGTGGGCTAAAAGTTGATGCCATCTATGGCGAATACACGACGATGGGCTCCTTGTTCGGCCATAACCAATTCTCAAAGCTCGACCCGTCAATCATCGGCAAAGCATCATCAAGTACGGACAACACCCTTGAGAACTGGGAAAATCTGGGCAAAGCGAACAAGCTGCCGAAAATGCCGGAACACGGCGAAGTCCATTCGGTGGACATTCCGGCCACGCTGTCCCATTTCAAGGCACGCACGGCAAACATCTATCTTCCGCCGGCCGCGCTTACTAAGAATCCGCCCAAACTGCCCGTCATGGTCGTTATGGCAGGCCAGCCAGGCACACCGGACCGTTTCTTCAGTGCAGGAACACTTGGCAAGAAGCTTGACGACTACGCTTCAAAGCATTATGGCCTGGCTCCGATCGCCGTCTCACCTGACCAGAACGGTTCACTAACCCATAACTCCCTATGCGCCGATACCTCTTCCGGAAACGCCGAAACGTACATCACCAAAGACGTGACCAATTGGATCACGTCAACCCTTCCTGTCGACACCACACCGGAGAAATGGTTGATCGGCGGATTCTCCCAAGGTGGAACGTGCGCCACCCAGCTCGGGCCTGCGCACCCCGACCTGTACGGGCACATCTACTCAGCAGGCGGCGAAATCGAACCTGCCAGCGGTTCCCACAACGCTACAGTCAAACGTTATTTTGGTGGCAACGAGAAGGCCTTCGACAAACATGTTCCCATCACGATCATCAAGCACAACTCACCATCGAAGCAAACTTGGTTCTCTGCTGCGGGGCAGGTGGATTGGAAATCGCAGAAGAACCAGAAAACCATCAGCAAGGCGGCCATGGACGCCGGTATGTCGGTAACCACCGTGATTGTCAAGGGAACCGGTCATGACTGGCATACCGTCAACGCTGGCATGATGGCACAGATTGATCTTTTCGGTGACGAAACAGGCCTTGGGAAAGCAAACAAGGAAATCGATTCCTACCCCTTGCTGGAAGTGGTGGCCTCCAACACTAACACATTTAATGATTAAACAACGCAGCAGGCACATGACGCAAAGCCGTATTCATCGCTTCGGATATGATGGATAGAGAGGACTGAAGGGCAAAGATAGCAATCATGCAGAATCAGGAAAAACAGGGCACCGGTCGAACGGAAGCCGCACCCAAATCTTCGGCAGGAAACACAGATACAGCTATGCCACCAACTCAAGGCTCCACAACACCAAGGCAAAGCAAGGCAAGTAACGCTGTGGCCGGAAACAATCCGAATGAACTGAACTCAACCGGTTCACCAGCCGCAAATACGACTTCCCAATCCAAAGACGCAAAAAACAAAAACCACAAAAACCTCGGAAAGAAACCCACACGGGGCAGTTGGTCAAGTTGGCAAGTTCTGGGGAACGATCTGGCCAGTTGGATCAAAGCCCACCTGTTCTCAATCGTCGTCGCCGCAGTATTCATGATCGGCAACGTCACTTTTATGGTTTTCTCCACGGTACACCACCTGCATCAAAACGGACGACCCAGCTTCAAAAGCATGCTGATCGGCGGAGTACCAAATATCGCTCCCAGTCATCACTTCCAAGGACAGGATATCATCCTGTGGATTAAGGGCATTCTCTATTCCGCATTGCTTGTACGCAGCCCACTGATGATTGTGCTGTACACACTGCTAATCGCTGTCATTCTTTCCGTTGCACAATCACGAATGGGTGCGTTGAGAACAGCCTTTGCCTCGTTATTCAGTGCTTTCGTCGGCTCGGCCTTGGGCCTTGCCATCTGCTTGGCGGTGGACATGGCCATGCACAACTCGCAGCACGTGGAGCATCTGCCCGTATTGCTTTCGCCGCTGACCCTCATAGTGGGTGCTTTAATGGCGGAAAGCGCCTACGAATCAGCACTTTGGCGACGGCGTATTTTGCTCATTGGCTATATGACAATCGGCACGCTGCTTCTTTTCAGCGGCAATCCGGGTGACTACTGCACACTCGGAGCTGCGGTGGTCGGGCAAATAACCGGCCTCTTAATGCACGGACCAGTCTCAGACCATATCCATTGGTCCAATAGCACCGATTATGAGATTCGGCGTCTCTTCGCCTCCGCTCAATTGGTACTAGCCGTGGGACCATTGCTTGCTTTGACATCGACTTCACACTGGGGACCTCTTACCACGTTCGGCCTCTTTACTTCATCGATCTGGGGCGATTCCTCACTGCTGACCAAATGCAGCGCCAATCCTTCCGTGACCAGCTGCCTGGGACTGGTCACCAGCAAACAGCATTTGGCAATTGCCGGTTTGTGGCTGCACATGCTGTTGCCGATTGCAGCACTCGCCTTAGTGGCTTGGGGACTTTACCATGGTCGTCGTCTGGCTGCCTGGGTGAGCATCGCAGTCAACGGTGCGGCCGTGGTCTTCGCTGTGCTTTACTACGTCGTTTTCCCATTCACCGTTACCCCTACAAACCAGAACCTGGCGGCTCGATATAATGTTATGCCGGCATTCGTCACTACGGCCTTGCCTCCACTCGTACTCATCATTCTTACCATCCGTGAGCTGTCCCATTTCAGCGTACCTACCGGATTGTCGCGAATCTGGCGCGGTATCGCCGCAATAGTCGGCATGTTGCTGGTCACCATTTTCGCATATGCAGGTTTTGCGCTGGCAGCCCCGCAAGATTTCAAACCACGGCCCACCGTCAAGCTGATGCTGTTCGACATGTTGCGCAGGCTTTTGCCCACAGGATTTGGCGGTCGTAAATCACCAACTCTTATCGTTGCCCAAACACGTTTGGCGACACTGGTCAGCGAAGCCCTTACAGTGGTCTTCTGGCTTACCGTACTCATCGTTTTCATTCTTTGGTTCCGCGACCATGTCACCTCTGATGAGCGCGACCGAGACAAAGCGGAAGCACTGGTGACGTCGGGCGGTGAATCCATGAGCTTCATGGTTACTTGGGAAGGCAACCACTATTGGTTCTCCCCCACAAAACGTTCAGGCATCGCCTACCGTGTTACCCATGGCATCGCTTTGACAGTAACCGGCCCATTCGGAGACCCCAGTGAATATATGGATGACCTTCATGCTTTCACCGCGTTCTGCGATACCAACGGCTGGTCGCCCGCGTTCTATGCTGTCCATGAGGATCAGCGTAGGGAACTCGAATCGTTGGGTTGGTCATCAATTCAGGTCGGCACGGAAATGGTGATTGATCCGAACAAGTGGGAAACTCGAGGCAAGAAGTGGCAGGACATTCGTACTGCAATCAACAAAGCCAAGCGCGACGGCATTACGGATGTACTTACAACCTATGATGCTGCAGGCTTTACCATCGATCAGCAAATCGTCGAGATTTCCGAACAGTGGGCCCAACTTAAGGCATTGCCTGAAATGAAATTCACACTGGGAGGCATCGAGGAGCTTCGCGACGACCGCGTGGCACTGCTGTATGCCATAGACTCTGCGGGCGAGGTTCTGGGCGTCACCAGTTGGTTGCCAACTTATCGAGACGGACGAGTCATCGGTTGGACACTTGATTTCATGCGCCACAGAACTGATAGCCCCAATGGCATTATGGAGTTCTTGATTGCGCGAATGGCTGAGCGGTTGCGCGACGAAGGACAGGTCAACCCTACCAACGCTGTCGAATTCATGAGCCTTTCGGCCGCCCCGCTTGCGGGTATGAACGAGAAAGTCGCAACTTCAAACAACACCGGAGAACAGGGCAAGAAGAAGCAATCCAGCAAGGCCGAAATATCCACCGATAAAAACGACAGCGCCAAGAACACGGCGGACGGTAAAGTAAAGCAGTCCGCACAGTCCGACGATGCTTCCAAAGACATGGGCATTAAGGTTTCCAAAAATGGGCCAGGCTCTGAAGTATCCACTTCCAAGAATGTCCAGAAGTCAAAACCGACCTCACCGACAGGCACGGAAATCATCGAACATACCTTGCAGATTGCTGCTGACGTTCTTGAACCCGCGTATGGATTCAAGTCCTTGTTCTTCTTCAAGAAGAAGTTCCAGCCAAGTCCGGCGCCGATATACATTTGCTATCCTGACTCAGCAAAATTGGCGCAAATAGGCTTTGCCGTAGTAAATGCATATGTTCCGGAGCTCAAAACGAAACAGGTCGTTGAAATCATAAAAACCATGACCTCTACGGACAAACAATGAATCAGCCGTCTCAGCGATCTTCGAGAAAAAGTAACGGCTTCTGATTCAATGGAGGGCCGTCCCGATAAGCAAGGGGCGCCCTCCACGTTGTTTAAGCCGTCATATCACAGTGAAGCATCAACGACCTTTGTTCCCGCGACCTTCAAACACCCAAGAAAATACCGCAGAAGTCCTCTCTGACGATATTAAGCTTCCCAACGCTGGCAATCCGGGCAGATGCCGAATACCTCCAGGGTATGGGAATTAACACTGAATCCATGTTCCTCAGCGACGCTATGTACCCACTGCTCTGGAGGCTCTATCTCTATAGTCCTGCCACAATGCTCGCAAACGAGGTGATGATGATGTTCACCATCCTGGCAGATGCGAAACATTTGCTGGTCATTGAGGTGAATGATATCCGCTTTACCGTCGTCAGCGAGCGCATTAAGCTGACGATAAACCGTGGAAAGTCCGATTCCTTGTCCTTCCTCGTTGAGGATACGGTGAAGACCCTGGGCAGAAACGAAGTCATCACATCCTGACAGGGCTTTGAGCACCGCATCCTTTTGCCTTGTATGCTGGGTTCCCCGTCGACCACGACGAGATGACATTGCACTGCCCACTCCGGCCTTCCTGTCATGTCCATCGGTCAACACAGTCGCACAACCTCTTTCATCACTGCCATCCATCGAAACATAAGCTCTGCCACAAGGCGTCAAACGAACGTCAGGCACTACAAACCAACCATAGCATCCGGTTCCATCGGGTTGCGAATCCTAAGACCTTACAATTCCATGTTTCCGTCCACAAAACCGTGAAGAAACCATCAAAAAGCCACTAAATAGCGCTCTTGCTAGTAGCCGCTCGTTCAACTAGCGCGCCAACTCTATTTTGTTGGCGCTCTCTTTTTTCGAAGGTCTGTAAAGGACGAAACGGTGACCAATCACCTGCACAAGAGCAGCACCCACCTGTCCGGCCAATGTCTCCCCGACCTCCTTCTCATCTACTGGGCAACCATCCTGCACCACACCTTTAAGCAACTCATGGGATTCAAGAGTTTCGGACGCCTGCTTCACAGCGGCATCCGTAACTCCGTTCTTGCCGATCCACAGCATCGGGGAAATCTTGCTTGCCAGAGCCTTCAACTGCTTAATCTGTCGCTTGTTCAGCCTTGTTGCCATACCGGATTCCATCCCCCATTATTGTCAATCGCCATACGCGATCTGCCACCATCTCATCCAAGTCGGTGGCGTTCAGCCTCTTGCTTGATACCATATCCCAACGGCTCGTCCAATGTTCTTCGAAAGCGATTTACCCAGCGTCCTGCACCAATGCGAAACAAGCAAAACACCATACGGATCAGCAGATCCGAGATACTCGAAGACTCGTACTGGCTCGCTGTAGTGTCGAACGCGTGGCACGTCAAGCATACTGATACAATAAGCATTTGTTTGGCCCCGTAGCTCAGTTGGATAGAGCAACTGACTTCTAATCTGTAGGTCGCCGGTTCGAATCCGGCCGGGGTCACCTGCGAAATCCCTTTAGCCGCAACGGTTACGAGGGATTTTTTCATTTCTGTTTTTGCAGTTAAAAAAACCGTGTGCCATATTTCCGATTTTAGGTTTGACGCGCAACAACACACGATCACTTTGGGAGATTATTGCTAAGCCGTCTCACCGATCGCCATCATATACATGGCACATTGTGTTTACCGTCCCCTCAGTTTTGAAGTACTTTCTCAAGGCCGGCAACCATCTCCGCACTGTAGCATTGCCAACATCAATCGAACGACAAGAACTGCTTCACAGCACAATACGTAATATATTCAAAAAATCAGTGCCATCATCGAATGGTCATACATTAATTGCACAAGAGCCCAATTATGGCGGAATCACTATGAAAAACACCGGAGCTGTCGCAAAGTAACGATAAACTCTAGCCCATGAATATGGACTCGGAAACGCCGCAAACAAACGGCGATAAGGCTTGGCAAAAGACAATGCCTCCCCAAAACGAGCTCCCCTTCGACCACCGTTCCTGCACGAGCCGAGATCTGACCTTTGATTTCGCAAAGTCTGCATTTAGATCAGCAGGAATCAAGTGGACAGATCAGAATCTTGATCGCCTTCATCTTTTCGATACGCAACAGCAAGCAACCAATACCGCACTTCTGCTATCCGATCAATGTCCCTACCTCATTAAATGCGCAGTGTTCAAAGGTGACACTAAATCGAAACTGACTCGGCGACAGAACCTGTCCGGATCGCTGCTTGCTCAAATCAATGCAATAATGACGTTCCTCAATGCATGCATCCCCGAGGCAATCTGGCCGGAAACCGCACTGCGCGAATCCGTTATCAATGCCGTGCTACACCGAGATTACGACAAAAACGGTCCTATACTTGTCAGCGTTTTTGCCTCAAATATCGAAATCATCTCCCCCGGTGGACTGGTTGACGACTTTGAAGTGAACGATCTGCTTAATGGGGTGAGTGAACCACGCAACGCATGGCTTGCCGACGTCTTCGAAGCTTTGAACCTATGTGAAAACTATGGCACCGGAGTACAACGAATCCTCGATTCGTACTCCCAGAGCCTCGCCAGCCCGCAGCTTCGCGTGGGCCCAGGATCGGTGGCGATGATTTTGCCCCGACCGGTGTCAGAGTCGTTCTGGCCCGACCCTCGAATTGACGATGAAACTACGCAAGACACGTTCGATGAGTCCAGCAGCAACGATTTTCCCACCGATTCAGGAAAAGCCAAACGGTACGCTTTCCCATCCGGAGGTCATCTTTTCACCACAGTTCCTTCAGAGGCACTGACGGGCAGCCGAGTACTAAGTGCAGCTTCATTGCCATCATTGATTTTCGCAGGCGCTAAGGCATATCAGACCGCAGAAAGTCGACCCATGCCATTGTCGCACGACCGTTCTGCGAGCATTCCCCCAAACCAGGATCCATCATCTTCGGACGATTCTCAATCAGCGCATTTGCAGATTGAATCCATAGACGAAATGACGATGGCACTTATCGCAGAGCAGGGAAAGCCGCTGAGCCGTAAGCAGATTCAGTCGAATTTAGGAACCGATGCGGGACAAACATCGTACGTATTGAAAAAACTCGTCAAGCAGGGCAGACTGCGACAAATCGGACATTCGAAAACCGCCAAATATTCATTGTCCTGAAGACGCTCCGCGGCTCGTCAACCAGCCACGAGGCATTGATGGAACCACAAACAATCCCATAAACACTCACCAAGTCCGTACCATTAATCGATAATAAACGCGAGACTCAACAGCACAGCCAAAAACAGCACATTGACCATTGTGTAAATCAGCAGATACCTGCCCTTTTTATTGGGGTATTTGCGAGCAACCTGCTGATAGGAAATCAGTGAAGCCATCGAAGCGATCAGCGTTCCCAACCCACCAAGGTTAGTCCCGATGATGAGCTCACGCCATTGACTACAGAAACCAGAAAGCAGAATCGATGCCGGTACGTTGCTGATGACCTGGCTTGAAGCAACGGCCACCTCCAAAGGATGCTGACAAACAATGGACGCCACATAATTCGAAAATTCCGGCACCCTGCGCATATTTCCGATGAAAACGAAAAACATGACGAACGTAAGCGGCAAATTCCAATCAACCTTACGAAACGCACGACGGTCACAAAACAGGAAACCAACAAACACAACCGCACACATCAACGACAACGGAATCGTGCCAACGACCGTAAGCGTGCACACAACGAACAGCACCAAATACACCAAGATGCGCCATCCACCGTAACCAGCACCGTAGTCAAGCACACGCACTTCATCGGGGCTCTGTCCGCTTTCTGGAGCAAACAATGACTGTTCGATACCTTCAGTCCCGATGTCTTCGAAATCCGCGCCACTCGCCCGCCCATGGAACATAACAAAAATAACAACGGACAGCAATATGACCGAAGCGAGTGAGAAAGGGCCCATGATTTTAAGAAACTCGATGGTTGACAGCTTCGAAATCGACTTGAAATAGAGGTTGTGGGCGTTGCCTACCGGAGTGAGCATGCTGCCTGTATTGGCCCCAATGGTCATCAAAGTGACCACAAGAACGGTTTTATCCTCCATTTTTGCCATCACAAGAACCGAAATGGCGAAAGGAACGAAGGTGACCAATGCGACATCGTTGGTTACAAACATTGCCGAGAAAAACGTGAGCGCCACCAGCAGCATCACGAGAGCACTCTTGTTGCGTACATGTTTCAACAGCTTGGTTCCGACAATATGGAAAACACCGATGCGCTGAAACCCGCACACAACCAGCATCAGACAAACCAGCTGGGAAATGGTGTTCAGATGGATGTACCCGAGATACTGCCTATCGGGCGGAACGATGAAGCATGAAATGATGGCAAGTATCATTGCCATCACGAGAACGGTGTTATTCTTCAGTTCCTTGACTATCCAGTGTCGCACCCGTTCACCAACCAATCATCGACAAAAGACACACGACTGGACGACCATCTCGCATCGATACCGCCCAATCCCACGCAGAAGTTCGCGACGAGCACTTCCCCATGCTGTCAGTCATTTCTTTCTCATCCATCAACCGGCCACCCAGACCGGTAAAACACACTGCATCTCAACTGAGATGATAGCAAAATCCGTACTCATTTTACTTGCTATTGCCTGGCGACTGGCACCCAAATATGACAATAACTATTCACAATGACCATTTCTGCCTATATCACCAATACGCCGAGGTAATTCACAGAAGAAACCTCTCCTGCGTCCCTCTGCGACTTACCAATCATAAAAAATTTGAAACAGACTGCATCAGCGCAACTTTTTACGTCTGCACTGGCCGAATACACTATGCCACGTTGTTTCCGTAAACCTGCGTCTTCAAATCCTTACGAGCGGTTTCCATATCGGTAATTTTGCCAAGGAGCTTGATTTTTTCCTCACCATCAGCAAGCTTCGCCATCTCACGCTTGGCGGAACCGATACGACGCATATAACCGACATCGAGCAGACGAACGGTCAACTCTGAAGCATAGCGGCGTTCTTCATCACTCGGCGTCTTCAATCGAACCTCCTCCGAGTTGTTGACACCCGTCTTCGATGCGTCTGTATTGCGACCACCATCGGAGCCAAGAGACCCGCTCGCACTGCCAGCATTACCGTTCTGGCTATCCTCTCCCGGCAGAGGCAGTGGCATAACGGCAAGCTCATTGATGACCTGTTCAAGCATCGGCCCCCCGGCTTTGGTCAGTTTGTGCAACCAAAGACCCTGTGGAGTGTCTTCATGAGGCAGACCGTCAGCCGCCATAATCGCTTGGAACAGGGTACGGAAAACCGGGGTCATGAAATCACCCAAAGTCAACTGGGCAAAAGCGTTCGGGTCAATAGCCAACGGCACCTGAATCAGCACGGCCATGAACTGTTGCTCGCAAACGAATACCGCATCATCGACGCGGAAATAGGATTGGTCAGCGGCATCACGATGTTGCAAAGCCTTCTTGGCGGCGGGGTTGGCATAATCATTTTCACGGTTTTTCCCGTTCGGATCATAACCGTTGACATTGTATCGCTTGGACACATACGCATCATCGTCGGACACATGAAGCTGGCGCCTGGCCTGATCCACTTCGCGCCGCATGATGTCAAGATCCACGCCAATACGTCGAGTTGCTTTGCGGGTATAGATATCCAGCAATGACCGGTCTCGAATCTGGGCGATGAGCGGTGCAGCCGCTTTTACTGCACCCATCTGCCCTGTGGTGTATGACGTATCGAATCGATTTATTGCCGTATCGATAACAAAATCATACAATGGCTTCGCCTTCTTGACTAGCGAGTGGACAGCCTCATTGCCCTGCTGAATGCGTAAATCGCAAGGGTCTAAGTTATTATCGGCAACAGCCACGAACGTCTGCGAAAGGAAGGCCGAATCAAGCCCAAACGCATGAATGGCGGCCTTCTGACCCGCCGCATCACCATCAAAAGTGAACACAATGCGAGAGCTCAGCGACTGGCCATCGACCTTCAATGGACCGACGAGCTGAATCGCTCCCAAGGAATCGTCAGAAATCAGACGACGAATGATTTTGGCGTGTTCCTCACCAAAAGCCGTGCCGCAAGTGGCAACCGCAGTATCGATGCCTGCCAGATGGCAAGCCATCACATCGGTGTATCCCTCGACGATGACAACCTGTCGTTTCTTAACAATATTGGCTTTGGCTAAATCGATGCCGTAAAGCACCTGTGTCTTATGATACAGCTGGGTATCGGGAGTATTAATGTATTTGGCATTGACGGTGTCGTCCTCATACAGCTTTCGCGCACCAAAACCAAGCGTGCGTCCCGTTGAATCTCGAATGGGCCAGGTGACACGTCCTCGGAAATAGTCATAGATGCCACGTGCTCCGCGTCGTGCCAGACCGGCATCGATCATCTCTTGCTGAGTAAAGCCTTTGCCCGCGAGATAGCGAACGAGATTATCCCAGCCCTGAGGGGCATAACCACAGCCAAACCGTTCGGATTCAGCCTGGCTGAAGTTGCGTCCACCCAAAAGTTTTCGAGCTGCAAGTGCCTCAGGCGTAACAATCTGAGAGACAAAGAAGCGCTGGGCCTCCTCATTGGCCTCTAGCAAACGTGCACGTTTCGATCCATGGTGTTCATTTTTACCACCGGAATCATTAACCCGATGAAGCTCAATATGGTATTTGTCGGCAAGCAGCTCCACAGCCTCTCGAAAATCGATGTTTTCCTTATGTTCGACATAGCCGAAAACATCACCGCCGAGTCCGCAGCCGAAACAATGCCATACACCAAGGGATGGGCGGACGCTGAAGCTGGGCGTCTTTTCATCATGGAACGGGCATAGCCCTACGAATGCACCGGTACCGGCGACTTTGAGCGCCACCGTCGATGAGACGATATCATACAAATCGGCGGCAGCGCGCACCTTCTCGATATCTTCTTTCGCAATCATTCCGACCATAACTGTCCACTGTACAGCGCACCGTGGTTTTTTGTATCCTTAAAGTCTACAGGCCGTTTGAGGTGTACGAATCCCAAACCACGTTCTAGCAGATAAGTGAGTGAAGTGCCATGGCCGAACCATCCGTAAGGCTTGCCACTTGATCTACAGCCACACGCAATCGCTCATCGTCGCTGGTAGCTTCATTCCAGTCATCTAGAAACACCGGTTCCAACGCGTTGGATGGATGTGGGGAATCAGCCATAAGCACATCGACCAGGTCTGCCACAATCTGCTGCTCACGCTCATGCAGTGGCTCGCGTTCGCGAGGAGCCATGACAAAATAGACAGCGATGCCCTTGAGTGCAACTATCTCATAATTTGTCTGTGCGGGAATGACGACATTGCCGAGGTAGCGTATGAGTCTGCCCTGACCGTATCGTTCTCGTGTGGCGCGTTCGACAGAACCAGCGAAACGACCGATGAGTGAACTGGTTATGTTTTTGAGATTCGCCAAAGCTTGCCGCGAACCGTTGAAATGGGAAGGGAACATATCCAACTCTTTTAACCGTTGCAAGGCATTAAGCAGTTCATCGGCATCCCATTGGGGACCGTACCATTCGCGAGTACTTTCCACCACACCGTCAAGCACACGAGAATCGGTCAAAGCAAGCGGGTTGAACGCTCCTGTGGCGATGGCATCCTCCACGTCATGAACGCTGTACGCGATGTCGTCGGAAAGATCCATAACTTGGCATTCCATGGGTTTTGCATCTTTTGGCGCATCTTTTTTCAGCCAGTCGAACACCTCGACATCGTCGGGATACACGCAGAATTTCGCGCTGCGTTCCCCTTTCGGATGTTCGGCAGCCTCGGCAAGCGTCCATGGATATTTTACAGCAGCATCGAGTGAAGCCCGTGTAAGGTTGACTCCCGCCGAATGACCGTCGGCACGAAACACTTTCGGTTCAAGTCGCGTCAATAGACGAAGGGTCTGAGCATTCCCTTCAAAACCGCCGATACCGGAAGCGATATCGGACAAGACCCGTTCACCGTTGTGACCAAACGGAGGGTGACCGAGGTCGTGAGCAAGACAAGCACAATCGACCACGTCCGGGTCACAACCCAGCATGGATCCAATCTGCCGACCAATTTGAGCGACTTCAAGCGTATGGGTCAACCTTGTCCGGGCGAAATCGTCAGTACCGGCCACCAACACTTGGCTTTTTGCCCCGAGTCGACGCAATGCCGAAGAATGGATGAGGCGGGCGCGATCACGTTCGAAAGCTGTACGGGACTGCGACTTTGGCGGCTCGTCGGCCCAACGCTCCTCATCGAAAGCGCTATATCCTTCTTCGACCAGCCTCTCGTCGGCATCCGCTGCACCCATCCCCGTCATATCTATCCTTACACCTATCGCCTTATTTCCTCTCACCGTAGCATGAAATCAACCAGCTATTCGACGACGTACTGTTTGCCATGACACCGCATCCGCCACTTCATTTCGGCAATCGACGGTCACAGTATTGTTTTAATATTAAGCTTTCGCACATCACGTGCATCAAGAATTTCATTGGCGTGCAGGTAGAGCCGCGGGATGCGGGCACATAGGCAGGCGAAAATTTCATAGCTGATGGTACCTGCGGTCTTGGCCCAGTCATCGGCCGTCGGCTCTACAAACTCCTCGCCTCGCCCCGGACCGAACAACTCGACGGTATCACCTTCCTGCACACCGAGCTTCATTGCATCCCCATGCAAATCAATGATGAACTGATCCATACAAACCCTGCCTGAGGCACGCATCAGCCTAGGGCCATTATTCGTCATGACGCGCACAGGCCCTCCCAGCTTTTCAATATGCTGGGAACCGGCTTCATCAAACCCGGACGCTGCACGATGGATGCCGTCTGCGTAACCTAGCGGAACAATAGCCGCACTGGTTTTTTGATCGGTGATATAGGTCCTCCCGTAGGAGATCCCTTCCCCTGCTTCAAGATCTTTGACTGTACCCAACTGCGCCTGCAAAGTCATCGCAGGTTTCAATCCGAACTGCGAAGGCGTCCCCATCGATGGATCGGCTTCATAACCGTACAATCCGATACCCGGACGAACCAGTTCAAAATGAGTCTCCGGACGAGAAAGCGTGGCTGCAGTGTTGGCAATGTGGCGAATACGTGGCGGAATGCCGGCTTTCTCCATACGTGCGGTTAACTGTTTGAAACGTTCAAGCTGATCATCGGTAACCTTGACGAATTCCGAAACGTCAGGGGCATCAGCAACAGAAAAATGGCTCCACAAGCCTACAATGTCAAGCACACCTTCCTTGGCTAGAAGCACAAGCTTATCAAGCGCCGCCTGAAACTCATCCTTCGTAAAGCCGTTACGTCCAAAACCAGTATCGACCTTGACATGCACTCTTGCAGGAATGCCTATTTTTCTTGCAGCATTGGCTAAATCGTCGATACCTTCAAGCGACCCCACGGAAACGTCAATGTCACTGGCGATCAGTTCGGAAAGCGGCGCATAACGGCCGTTGTACATCCACGTAAGAATATGGCATCTACTTGAATTGATACCGGCCATACGCAACAGCAAAGCCTCACGGGGCTGCGCGGCGCCAAGCCAAGTCGCGCCACCAGCCAGAGCCGCCAGTGCCGAAGCAATGAGCCCGTGACCGTAACCGCCGGCCTTGACCACCCCCATCACTTCCGTTCCGGATTTGGAACCTCCGACAACATCGACGAGGTGACGCATGTTGTCTCGCATTGCCTTGAGGTCAACAATGGCCTGTCCGGGATAACGGCGCAACGCAGCACTATAGTTTGCTTTGCCAAGCGTGGAGGAAAACGGCCACGGATCCAATGCGTTCAATGTCATGCCTCTATTTTCTCGCGCATAGGTGACGAAAGCAAACCACATCTAGAAAATAGGCTTAGAATGACACGTCTTCCAAGGATCATGTAAGCTTATCGATCATGCCGCTGATAGGCAACGCGCACATCAGGCTCGTCGGTGACATTCATGACATGAATAAGCCCGCAACGCTTAAACCCTTCGGTTTCGAATATGTGCTGCATAGCAAGATTGTTCGGATGCGTATCACAGCGAACATTACCATATCGCCCGAGTGCCCACTGCAAACAAGCCTTGGCACTGTGACGAGCGAGACCGGAAGCGGCGAGGCGATGCATGGTGACGTATTCGTCATCATCCAGCCATTCGCCTTCGATTTCGGCGTACGTAGGTTCCTCACCTTCGCACATCGCAAACTGAGCCAAGATCCGTTCGGAACCGCCGTCCCCCATACTGTCCACCAAGAGCATCGACCGCCCCTTGTCGATATCCTCACGAATAAGCTGTTCCGGCGGCCATGCACTCCCCCATTGCGTGGGGTTGCCGTTGGCCGCCATCAGTGCACGCGCACGCTCGAAATTACGTTCCATCGCACCGAAATCAGCTTGCACCGCCTTACGAATACGTTCGTTCAGCTCACGCTCACCCATGGAATCGCCTTACCTTACCCTAAAAACATCGACGTCTCGTAGAATTGATACCCAAAACCACGAATCAGACCGCTTTACGGACGTACGGATCAGAGCTGATGCCTTCTTCAAGGATTTTCTTGCACCATTCTCTGGCGCTGAACAGGCTGTGATCACGGTAATTGCCACAACTCTTGATATCAGTGGCCGGCACGTCATCCCACGTTGCCTTATAGGCGATGAACTCAAGCGCTTCCTTAAGGGCCTTCGCCACATTCTCGGTGCTGTGCTCGCCCCAGGTCAGCAGATGGAAGCCGGTGCGGCAACCAAACGGGGAGCAATCAATGTAACCCGGAATACGCTCGCGCAGCAACACCGCGATGGTGTGCTCGATGGTGTGCAGACCACCGGTAGGAATGGCGTCCTCGTTAGGCTGCACCAAACGCAGGTCGTAGTTGGAGATAATGTCGCCGTTAGGCCCCTTTTCGGTGTCGATGAAGCGCACATACGGTGCCTTCACCTTGGTGTGATCGAGCTTGAAGCTTTCCGGTTCCAGCTTGATTTCCTCAGACATGTTTTTCCTTTCAATCGAGAATGAACACTACTCGTATGCTAGTTCGTGGTAGATATATTGCAACCGAAAACACCAGTGGACGAAATGGCCTGACCGGCACGGCCCTAACCACTTTTCGTACATGACGACTTATGAACGATCACTATTAACACGAAAATGCAATATTCCCATAACCGAAGAGAGCCGAATATACTCCAGTCTCGATAAGATTGGACGAATATTCATGCCCTATGTACATTACATAGACAATTTCACCGCCGAACACAGGGAGATTGCCAACATGGTAAATGCGAACCAACAGGGAAACACTGGAGAAGCGAGCACAGCAGTCAATGAAAATAGGTCAGCGGAATACAACATTGAAGGCAATTTGAGAAAGCCGGAAAAACGGCGGACGATGACGGTTCTCGCAATCATTGCAGCGGTGCTCGCAGTGGCGATCGTGACCGTTGCCGGGTATGGCTACTGGGAAAGGCAGCATGGTGAGGAACGTGCCTACCAGCGGCTACAGAAACTTTCGCAGAAGCCCGTAGGTATGAACGACCAGGGCGGCTTACCGGCATTCAAGGCAAGCAATTACAATCCAGAAGCTCCCAGCGTCGATATATATGTCGACTACTTCTGCCCGGATTGCGCCGATCTGGATCATGTCATCTATCCTACGCTGAAGAAGCTCGCCGACGCACGCCAGATCAACGTGTATTTGCATCCGGTCAATTTCCTGGATGCCAAAACCAAAAATCATTACTCCACCCGTTCGGCGACCGTAGCAGCCTATATTTCCTCACATGAGCCGGATACACTTCTCGATTTCACGAAGGCAATGTTTGCCGACGATTTTATGCCCAGCTCAAAGAACGGTAAGGACATCACCGATAAGCAGCTGTCGGACCTAGCCATACAAGTCGGTGTGAGCAAATCAACGGCTGAGGCTGCAACAAACGGCACCTATAGCGACTACGTTACAAGGGCTACGAAATATACGCTTCTGCATAAGGCTCTTTTCGTCGACGTTGGCAATGAACATCGTTTCTCTTCACCGACCATCGTCATCAACGGTGCCATGTGGACTTACCGTGATATGGAAAAGCTGGAGAATACCGATCCGGCGCTGATTCACGTTCTAGGTCTGGAGCCACAGGACGTCGGCAATCCAAAAGCGATTCCTTCCATAGGTTCGCACAGCAAGGCGCTGCCGATACCCATGCAGTACCTGTAAACACAGCTGCCAGCCCCTGCTAAAGCATTCCAAAACCGCCCACTGAGACCATCTTGGTGGGCGTTTTCTTATTGAGAACTGCAAACACACAAGACAATCGTTCGCATCGGCAAGAAGCAGACGGCACAGCAGTTTCGACACTCGTAGATGCAATGAGGAGCGCCACCCAAAGATTCGAGCGGCGCCCCTCATCATCATCGGTCACGCAAGCCTCCCCCAAGTCGCTAGCCACCGACTCGGTCTTTCATTGTGGAATGACCGGCGATGCATATCAGGCATTGACTACTGTGACACCAAGTTCCGTGATAGATGCGTCGGCGTTAATGTTCAGCGTCGTGGCAAGCGTCTCATGAGCAATCAGGTCACGGAACTGCTCCGCCTTGTGAGCATCGCCAGCAGGTACATCGAGGGTGAGGCTGATGCGGTCGGCGATGTCAAGATCGGCTTCCTTGCGAGCATCCTGCACGGCACGGATGACGTCGCGGGCGTAACCTTCTGCAACAAGGTCATCGGTCAGCCCGGTGTTAAGAATAACGAAGCCACCACTGGGCAACGCGGACGAAACATGATTTGCCTGTCCTTCGGCACCGACTTCCTCAACCTGATTGATGAGCGTGTATTCGCCCTCTTCGAGCCTTACTTCGCCGTTGGGGATCTCAACCACGGGAGCACCGGATTCGTCGATATGCCAATCGCTGGACTTGGCGCTCTTGATGGCGAACTGCACCTGTTTGCCTAGTCTCGGCCCCGCCGCCCGCGCATTGACCTTCAGATCATGAACAATCTTGAGACCCAACTTGCTCGCATCAGCAAGAGTTGAGAATTCAACGTTCTTGACGTTGAGTTCCGTCTTAAGAATGCTGTCGTAGGGAGCCACGGCATCAGGATTTTCAACCAACACGGTGAGACCGGACAACGGCTGGCGAACACGAATCTGGCAGGATTTACGCAATGAAAGCGTACAGGATACGACTTCTCGCACCTGCTCCATTGCGGACACCAAAGCTGGATCATCAACCAGCACTCGTCCAAGCTCGGTTTGATTGCCCTGGTTGAGTTCCTCAGCAGACTTGGCGCCGGCACCGACATCATGCGACTGCTCGTCCTGTGCGGTGACAAACGGCCATTGAGCAAGATGCACCGATTCCCCACCAGTCAGTCCGCGCCAGATCGTCTCGGCCTCCATCGGCGCAAGCGGTGCCATCACACGCATCAACACTTCAAGCACCGTGTAAAGTGTGTTGAACGCATTGGCATCCTCGCTCCAAAACCGTTCACGGTTGTTGCGGATGTACCAGTTGGTGAGCATGTCAATGAAGTCCTGCACCTGAGAGCATGCATCGGAAATCACAAAAGTATCAAGCGCATGCTCGACTCCGACCACGAGACGGCGTGTACGAGCCAACAGGTAACGGTCCATCTGCGGCAGGCCGGAAACCTCTTCCGGACGCAATGCACGCGCATCGAAGCCCTTGCCTCCATTGGCTGCGTTTGCATACAGCGTGAAGAAGTAGTACGAACTCCACACCGGCAGCAGCACCTGGCGCACCGTATCACGAATGCCGTCGGCGGTAACAATGAGGTTGCCTCCACGCAGAATCGGCGAAGACATGAGGAACCAACGCATCGCATCGGAACCGTAGTCATCGAACACGCCGTTGACGTCCGGATAGTTGCGCAAATGCTTGCTCATCTTCTGACCGTCGTCGCCAAGCACGATGCCGTGGCAGATAACGTTCTTGAATGCGGGCCTGTCGAACAGAGCCGTAGCCATCACGTGCAGCACATAGAACCATCCACGGGTCTGGCCGATGTATTCGACAACGTAATCCGCGGGGAAATGCTGCTCGAAGTATTCCTTGTTTTCGAAGGGATAATGGAACTGCGCGAACGGCATGGAACCGGATTCAAACCAACAGTCGAGCACGTCCGAAATACGGTGCATGTGTGATGAACCGGTCGGATCATCGGGATTGACGCGTGTCAGTTCATCGATATAAGGCCGATGCATGTTGATCTTGCCTTCACCGTCACGTGGATAATCACCGAAATCAGACTTCAACTCGTCCAACGAACCATAAACATCGACACGCGGATACTTCGGATCATCGGAAACCCAGACCGGAATCGGGGAGCCCCAGAAACGGTTGCGCGAAATCGACCAATCGCGGGCATTCTGCAGCCACTTGCCGAACTGACCATCCTTGACATTTTCGGGAATCCAGTTAATCTTCTGATTGTTTTCGAGCAGGCGATCCTTGATCTTCGTCACAGAGACGAACCACGATGAGACCGGCTTGTAGATCAACGGCGTACCGCAACGCCAGCAGTGCGGATAGGAGTGCACATAGCTTTTCTCTTGGAACAGCAGCGCGCGATGATCCTCGGAAATCCGCGCCAGCGGACCAGTTCCATTACGCAAATCGCGCAGAATCGGTGTGTTGGCATCGAAGACGTACTTGCCCTCATAATCAGGACAGACAGCTGTGAACTTGCATCCGTCGTCCAACACATCAATGGAATTGACGTCATTGGCGTTCAGCGTGTTCATATCGTCTTCGCCGTAAGGTGCCTGATGAACCAAACCGGTACCTTCGGTAGTGTCGACATAGTCGGCTGCAAGAATCTGATATGCGTTGGGTCCTGGCACATGGCCTTGGCTCCCAGCCTCGTCCCCAGCAAAATAAGGGAAGACCGGCCAGTAGCGGCGACCAACCATCTCACGGCCCTTCAGTTCGCGAATAACCTCATAGTTTTCGCCAAGTTCCTTGGAGTAAGAACCAAGAAGTGCCTTGCCTATATAGAACTTCTTGCCGGCAAATGCTCCTTCGGTCGGCTTGACTTCGACGTAATCGATGTCATCTCCGACGACGATGAGGAAGTTGGTGGGTGTGGTCCATGGCGTCGTCGTCCAGAAAACGGCGTAGGCATCCTCTTCGTCACGCATTTTGACAGCCACGGAAACGCTGATATCCTGACGATCCTGATAGACATCGGCATCCATACGCAACTCATGCGCAGAAAGCGGCGTGCGGTCCTTGGGGCAGTAGGGCAGCACCCGATACCCCTTATAGGCCAGGTTCTTTTCATAAAGCTGCTTGAACGCCCACATCACAGACTCCATGTATGTGGTGTCAAGCGTCTTGTAGCCGTGCTCGAAGTCCACCCAACGCGCCTGACGGTGGACGTAGTCTTTCCACTCGTTGGTATATTTCAGCACGGATTTGCGGCATGCGTCATTGAACTTCTCAATGCCCAACTGCTCGATCTGATCGACTGATTCAATGCCCAGTTCCTTTTGGGCCTCGAGCTCGGCCGGCAGACCATGTGTATCCCAGCCAAAGACACGGTTGACCCTGCGACCCTTCATGGTCTGGTAACGAGGAATAACATCTTTGGCATAGCCGGTCAGCAGGTGTCCGTAATGCGGCAGGCCATTGGCAAACGGAGGACCATCGAAGAAGACGAATTCGTTGTCGCTGTGGTCGCCGCTCGGATTGCGACCAACGGATTTATTGAAAGTGTCGTCCTTGTCCCAGTAGTCGAGCACCGAGCTCTCCATCGCCGGGAAGCTTGGATTCGACGCGATACGAGTATCGCTTTCCCCCGCCGAAACCTTGGGATACACATGGGAATTGGTGGATTCACTCACCGCTTTCTCCTCACTATGGCAGAACACGTTCAACTACCACGAGGACGATGACGAACGTGCACTGATTGCACGACGTTACCGCGGTACCACCTCGCTTGCCGCTTCCCATCGTCTAAGCGCACAGGACGCAACCGCTTGAAGTACGGGCTGTCTCGGGCCCACCCGTCGGTTCTAATAGGCCGTCCAACAATGAACCGCCGTTCTTCCGAAAGCTCCCCGCCGATAACGGATCAGCACTTATGGAACTACCATAGCACCGTGCAACGATTGCCGCGGACGCTGTGTCCGATGGATGAACATGATCACGTCCGGTCAATTAGTAGACCTTAAAACCGTGTGTCTCGAACTGCGAACGAACCCGCTGCTTCAGCCCCTTGGACGGACTTTCCGTATGCTCCAACGGGTACGGGATATTCATCTCATGCCATTTCGGGCGGCCGAGCTGATGGAACGGGAGCACATCGATATGCTCCACCGCACCCCGAAACGTCTCACAGATGTTGGCCACGTTCTCGACGTTCTCCACACTGTCGGTAAGACCAGGAACAAGCACGAATCGTACCCATATTTTTTTGCCTGCCTTGTTGAGTCGCTGACCGAATTCAATGGTCGGCGCCAACTGGCTTCCGGTCACCTCATAGTATGTCTTCTCATCACCGGATTTGACGTCCAACAAGCACAGGTCTACATCTTCGATCATCTCATCGGTGAAGTTCTTGCTCAGGAAACCAGAGGTGTCAAGACAGGTATGGATACCGTTCTCGTGCACCGCATGGAAGACCCGAGACACGAAAGCCGATTGCATCAGTGATTCACCTCCGGAGAAGGTGACGCCGCCGCCCGTATTCTGAAAGACATCCTTGTAGCGGGTTACACGCTTAATCATGTCTTGAAGATAAACAGGCTTCCCATCGCGCATTTTCCACGTGTCCGGATTTTGGCAGAACTGGCAACGCAGAGGGCAACCGCTGAGGAAGACGGTCATTCTGGTTCCCGGACCATCCACAGACGTATTGATATCCCAGGAATGAACGAATCCTATATCACCGGTTCGCAAGGCGTCGATACGATCATGCCGATCAAGGCCGATGGGTGATTCAAAGCCGGAAAGACCACCCATCAAGATATGTTTCGCATATACCTTCGATTCCTTGAGCATGTGCTGCGTCGTAGTCCTGAATTGAACGGCGTCGGACATCATACCTCCTTACAAGCCTGTGATTGCAGGGCTTCGGATTCCATCGAGAGAACCCTAGTATTCGGTTCTTTCCACCATACTCGGTGAAAGAGCGTTCTTTTCTGCGCCAAATTCTTCTTTGACAGGCAAACATGCAAGCCAAATATCGCTTGAAGGGACGGAACTGACGCCCCGTCCCTTCAAGACTACTTATTCACGGATTTTCATCAGGGTGTCACTCAGTGACGGATCCTTGGTGGAACGTACGGGAAATAACGTCAAGCTGCTGCTCTCGAGTGAGCTTGACGAAGTTGACGGCGTAACCAGAGACACGCACGGTGAGGTGCGGGTACTTTTCCGGATGCGCGACGGCGTCCTCAAGCTGCTCCTTACGCAGCACGTTGATGTTCGCGTGGTAGAGACCGTGGCCGTTACCTGAATCTAGGATACCGACGAGGTTGTTGATACGCTCGTCCTCATCACGACCAAGGCCATCAGGGGTGATGGTGTTGGTCAAGGAGATGCCGTCGAGTGCGTCGTTGTAGTCGATCTTGCCGACCGAGAACATGGACGGCAGCATGCCGTGTGCATCCATACCATTCTCCGGGTTGGCGCCGGGAGCGTAAGGCTCGCCCTTCTTGTGTCCACTCGGGAAGGCACCGGTGTTCTTGCCATACTCGACGTTCGAAGTGATAGTAAGAACCGACTGCGTCGGAACCGCATTACGGTAGACGGGAAGAACCTTGATCTGACCCATCACCGTGGAGACGGTCCACTTGGCAAGATCATCGGCGCGATCGTCATCGTTGCCGTACATCGGGAACTCACCGACGGTGCGGTAGCCGACCACCAAATCGTCATCGGCACCCTCAACGTACTCTGCCTCATGGCCTTCGAGGTTCTTCGCATCCTTGTTGTAGATGGGGTAAACCTTGGCGTACTTAAGCGCCGAAAGCGAATCGGCAGCAATCGACAGACCGGACATACCGCAGCCGAGCGTACGGTATACTTCCTTGTCGTGCAGAGCCATTTCGATGGACTCATACGCATACTTATCATGCATGTAATGGATGATGTTCAGCGCTTCAACATAGGTCTCCGAAAGCCATTGAAGGGCCTTCTCGTAATTATCCTTGACCTTCTGGTAATCCAAGGTTCCATCGGATTCGGGAGCAATCGGACTGATAACGCCCTTGTCGATAACCTGCATGCCGGTCATCTCATCACGGCCGCCGTTGATGGCGTAGAGGAGGGCCTTCGCGGAGTTCACACGAGCACCGAAGAACTGCATCTGCTTGCCAACGCGCATCGGGGAAACGCAGCACGCGATGGCTGCGTCGTCGCCCCAGTGGTTACGAATGTCGCGATCGGACTCATACTGGATGGCCGAGGTCTCGATAGAGATGCGAGCACAGAAACGCTTGTAGCCTTCAGGAAGCTTTGCATCCCAGAAAATGGTGATGTTCGGCTCAGGCCCAGGTCCGAGGTGGTCAAGGGTCAGGGTCGCCAGAAGGCGGAATGAGGTCTTGGTGACCATATGTCGACCATCATCAGCGAAACCTGCATCAGACCAAGTGGCCCAGTAGGGATCACCGGAGAAGATGTTGTCGTAGTCCTTGGTACGCAGGAAACGAACAATACGCAGCTTCATGACAATCTGATCGATGAGCTCCTGAGCGTCGATCTCGGTGATCGTTCCGTTCTTCAGGTCACGCTCGAAGTAGCAGTCGAAGAACGCGGAGTTGCGGCCGAAGCTCATGGCCGCACCATCCTGGCTCTTAATGGAGGCGAGGTAGCCCATGTAGGTCCACTGGACGGCTTCCTGAGCGTTCTGTGCCGGGCGGGAAAGATCAAGACCATACTCGTTGCCCAGCTGGATAAGCTCCTGCAGAGCCTTGATTTGGTCCGAATGTTCTTCACGGAAACGAATCCAGTGCTCGATCTCGGTTTCGGTGAAATCGTTGCGATAAGGAATCGAATCCTTGTCTTCCTTCTTACGAGCGATTAGATAATTGACACCGTAAAGGGCAACGCGACGGTAATCGCCGATGATACGGCCGCGGCCGTATGAATCAGGCAGGCCGGTAAGAATCTTGTTGTGACGTGCAAGCTTGATGCGCTTGGTGTAGACGCCGAAAACACCATCGTTGTGCGTCTTGCGATACTTGGTGAAAATGGTCTTGATTTCAGGATCGGGTTCTTTGCCGGCCTCGATAAGAGCCTGCTCGACCATGCGCCAACCACCGTTCGGCATCATTGCGCGCTTGCAGGGTTCATCGGTCTGAAGACCGACGATGACGTTGTCATGTTCCTTATCCATGATGTAACCGGGGCCGAAGTTGGCGATACCGGCAGGAACGTGGGTGTCAACGTCATAGACACGCTGCTTGCGTTCAATTGCGAGCTGGTTGCGATCGAGATACTCCCACATTTCCTTGGTCTTGGCAGTGGCCTTTGCAAGGAAAGACTCGTCACCATCGTACGGGGTATAGTTCTTCTGAATGAAATCGCGAACATCGATTTCTTTCTGCCAGTTTCCATCAACGAAGCCGTTCCAGGCCTTCGTCTGAAGTTCCTCTTGGGAAAGGGCAATCTGACCTACTGCAGTCATGCAACACTCCTTGATCGTGAAGCAACGCATCTTCACGTTGCGCTCCTTATCAATTGTAGAGAGATCTACGTCACAATACGCACGAATATATGTGAGCTGAATCACTTTTGTGACTATTGGCACAAGAAAACTGGGCAGCGCGCCAAGATTCACCAAAAGCATCTGTGGGAGCGACCCCACTTCGATAAGCCTCACACCCGAAAGCAGGTGCGCGTTTCAAGTCCATGCTACGCGCACCACATTTTCATTTTCCAACGAAAACAACATGGGGGACGACGATTGTCGCTATCCCCCATGCATTCTCAATTATTGCCACAGGCTGGTCCGCTCTCTGACAAACCGGCACTCAGACACCACGGTCGCGGTCATCGCCACCGCCCCACGCATCCCATTTACGATTTTCCTCATCCCAAATCACGTTGCGCTGGCCCGCTTTTTCCCAAGCCCGTTCGGCCTCTTCATACGACCGATAGGGACCAAGACGCTGGTCCATGGGTGAAATTTTGCCCAATTCAGGACTTTTCGTAACGGTGTTGAAATACCATTCGCCTTCGGTCTTATCTTGCACACTCGCCTCATTCACATCCATCGGACTCCACCCAGTTGGATTCATCTCAACCCAAGTGGGTGGACATTATCGAATGACTATTTTACGCGCGAGAGCGCCCAAAAAAGCAAAACCGTCAGACAAGAACCTGCTCAGCCTCGCTGGTTGTAGTCGGCGCAGAGCTCGTTCATCGCGCGGAGATACTTATACCTGTACACAAAGGGGCCAACGATGATGAGCAGTCCAAGAACTTTCCAAAGCCAGAAATCAGAAGCAGACAGGTTGCGGGCATGACCACGACGTTGGAGCTCGCCTCCAATCCGGTCGCTCATGTTGTGATACCACACCAGCCATCCGATACCGAGCGTAAGACCGCCAATTACGAAATACATGGCGGGATAGTTCACAGTTTTCTTGCCGTCATATCGACTGGCGATGACATTAAGCGCATCCGTCGAACTTGTCATGACAAAGAGACCATAGAAGCCCAAAGTAATGATATTCAGGAATATCCATTTCAACAGGCTGCGATTTGTATTCAGCTGGGCAACTGGTGCCGCGCTGACTTCTTGCTGATACTGCTGCATCCCTGGATTGGACAAAGCCCCTTGCGAAGCTGTCTGCAAATCAACAGGAGTCGAAATGTCGAACTCAGAGATTGAATCTGTCATGATTGATACCTTTCTTCTTCACTGGCCGAATAGTTACAGATTTTCCGACCAAAGCAGAATGGTAATTAACCCTACAGATAAATAGACAGATAGCTGATTATTATTAATTTTAAATTATGCAGTTGTTAGTTCTCCTCATACTCTGAGCATACAGCGCCGACCGATTTCAGAGCATGCGATCAGTCAGTGAACGCGCTGGTAATGGGCAGGCGACGGTCACGTCCAAAAGCCAACGAAGTCACCTTAGGGCCGAGCGGATATTGACGACGCTTCCATTCAGCACCGTCGACCAAACGTATCACTGTATTTACGGTCTCTTCGTCGAATCCGTCTCTCAATAGACTCGCACGACCATGGGCTTTTTCGATATAGGCAGCCAAAACTTTATCAAGCAACTCATATTCAGGCAGGGAGTCAGAGTCTTTCTGACCTGGTCGCAATTCGGCACTCGGCGATTTCTCGATACTGGAAATAGGAATCATCACACCATTTGTAAGCGGCGTACCGGCTTTTCCACCCTCATTGCCAACAATGCACAGTCCACCTACACCGATGCCTTCAGCCGCGGCCTTATTACGCCAGCGCGACAGCTCCCAGACACGCGTTTTCAGCAGGTCTTTGATGGGAGCGTATCCACCCACCGCATCACCGTAAATGGTGGAGTAGCCACAGGCCAACTCCGACTTGTTGCCGGTAGCGAGCGCCAAAAGCTTCTTGGAATTGGAATAGGCCATGACAATCACTCCGCGAATGCGGGCCTGCAGATTTTCAGCCGCGATTCCATCCAGACCCAGCTGGGATTGGAATGCCTGGAACAAGGGTTCGATGGGCTGGATATCATAATGAGCACCGATGTTTTCAGCCAGTTCGGCTGCATCATCCTTCGAGCCGTCGGAAGAATACATGCTCGGCATGGACACACCTTGGACGTTCTCGCCACCTACCGCGTCGGCAGCCATCGCAGCTACAAGCGCCGAGTCGATGCCACCGGAAAGCCCAAGTACCACGCCACCGAAATGGTTCTTGGTCATGTAATCCTTAAGCCCCAAGACACAGGCCGTGTATATTTCCTCGTCCGGATCACGCCGATCGGCAACACTACCGACTGTTTGATGCTCCATATCGGGATCAAAATCGAAATAACTTAGGTCTTCAACAAACATAGGCGAACGCTCGATAAGAGTACCGTCGCTGTCCACGACAAAACTACCTCCGTCGAAAACCAAATCATCCTGCCCGCCTACCTGGTTGAGATAAATTACGGGAGCATTCACTTCCAGGGCACGGCGTTTTGCCAAGTCGAACCTAGTATGCGTTTTACCTTCCTCATAAGGCGAACCATTGATGGTGAGCAATACGTCGATGCCTTGGCCGGCCAATTGTGCGACAGGACCACCATCCTGCCAGATATCTTCGCAGATGGCGACACCGATCTTCACTCCGTCAATGTCAAGAACAACGGAACGCTCCCCCGCCTCGAAAATACGGAATTCGTCAAAAACGCCGTAATTGGGCAGAAAATGCTTGTCGTATGTGGACGACACCGATCCCGAGTGAAGTACCACCAGCCTGTTCGTTGGCTTGCCATCGACATCAGTTGCCGAGGAAGTACCCACTGTGCCGACCACTACATAGAGCTCGCCCAGACCTTCTTTTTTAAGCGCCTGAGCCAGTTCATTCGCCTTGTCCGCCGCAGCTTTACGGAATGTGGCGCGCAGGGCGAGATCCTCAATCGGATAGCCGGTCAAGGTCATCTCCGGAAAGACAACGACTCGAGCGCCCTTGAGCGCGGCCATGCGAGCATATCGCAAAACAGTGGAGGCATTGCCTTCAAGGTCTCCTACGCAGGTATCAATCTGGGCCAAAGCAAAACGAAGTTGAGTCATGCTCCCATCATACTCGGCTACCGGGTTAAATCCTGTTCGTGCTCGACGGCAACTACGTCTTCCAGCCAAGACAAAACCGGCGCCACTACGGATGCCTACAGGCTTTATTAGAACGCGGTCGGCGACAGGTGGAAAAATAGGACGTATGACTAATGTAATCATGCATACAACCGAGGGCGACATTGCCCTGAGCCTTTTCGATGACAAGACTCCCGAAACCGTACAGAATTTCTTGGGCCTGGTTACAGGCAAGAAAGAGTGGACCAACCCGGAGACCGGCAAATCATCAAATGATCCGTTCTACGATGGACTCACTTTCCACCGCATCATCAAGGACTTCATGATTCAAGGCGGTTGCCCGCTAGGCAACGGCAGGGGCGGCCCAGGTTACAACTTCGATGATGAAATCGTCGATGATTTGAAATTCGACGAACCTTTCAAACTGGCCATGGCCAACGCAGGTGTGCGTCGTGGACGCGATGGCAAGATTCACGGTACCAACGGATCGCAGTTCTTCATCACCACAGTACCGACGCCGTGGCTCAACGGCCACCACACCATTTTCGGCGAAGTATCGGATGAGGAAAGCAAGGCAGTCGTCAAGAAGCTTGAGGCCGTTCCCACCGATCGCAGCGATATGCCTCTTGAACCGGCCGGCATCGTCTCGATTGAAATTGTGAAGTAGCCTTCTTTCAAAGTACTCTTCAAAAGAAGGTCCTGCATCGCTGCGAAAAGTGGCGCAGGACCTTCTTCTACTCTCGTTCGCATTCCCGCAAGCGTCAGATCCCTATGACAGTCTTACCTAAGGGACATCTCACAGATATAAGCACGAAGCAACCAAGCACATGATTACCCCTGCGTGTCACCTTGCAACGTCAGACGAGTCGAAGAACCTTCGGGAGCATCGTCACATTTTGCGAAGATGCGGCACTGCCGAGTCTCTGGCTCCGGTCAGTCGATAAACATCAAACACTCCATCAATCTTGCGCACCGCACTCAACAGGGTGTTCATATGCTGCGGATCAGCCATTTCGAAGGAGAACTGGCTTGTCGCCACACGATCTGATCCGGTGGACACACTGGCATTGATAATATTGACACCGTGGTCGGAAAGCACCTGGGTGACATCCGTCAAGAGATGAGGCCGGTCGAGTGCCTCAACCTGGATCTTGACCATGAACAGCCCCTTGGCGCTCGTCCATGCGACCTCGACCACACGCTCAGACTGCTGCTTTTCAAGGTTCTGCATGTTCTGGCAGTCGACGCGATGAACCGAAACTCCCTCGTTTTTGGTGATGAATCCTACGATCTTATCCCCTGGAACCGGTGTACAACAACGGGCCAGCTTGACCCACACGCCCTGCACGCCCTTTACCGAAATCCCCAATTTGTTGGAATCACGACGACGTTCGGAACCTCTCAGCGGCAATGCTTCCTGCTCGAAATCCTCCTCGACCTCTTCCCTGCCGGCATCCTTGATGAGCCGAGAAATGACGTTTTCGGTGGAGATCTGACCATCACCGATCGCGGCGTACACGGCATCGGCATTGTCGAAGTTCAACTCGTCTGCAACACCGACAAGCGCCTGCGGAGTAAGCAATGAAGCAATCGGCAAGTTGCGCTTGCGCATGGCTCGGGTGAGCTCGTCATGCCCTTCCTCGATGGCCTCGCTACGACGTTCCTTGCTGAACCATTGGCGAATTTTGTTACGCGCCTTGGGGCTCTTGACAAAGCTCAGCCAATCACGCGAGGGACCAGCCGTCTCCGATTTCGAAGTAAGAATCTCGACTGTGTCACCATTTTCCAGAACAGTATCGAGCGGCACAAGACGACCGTTGACACGCGCACCCATCGTGCGATGACCGACCTCGGTGTGTACAGCATATGCGAAATCGACCGACGTGGCATGGGCAGGCAGGGAGATAATCTTGCCCTTTGGGGTAAACACGTAAACTTCGGAACTGCCCAAGTCTTCTTTCAACGACCCCAGGAACTCATCCGAGTCGGGGGTTTCGCTACTCCAATCGGCAAGCTGTTGAATCCAATTGAGATTGTCGACTTCGCTCAGATCTTGGTTTTCATCGTTTTCGCGCTTGATATCATTTTTATCCGGTTCGCTCAGTTTTCGACCAGACTGCCCATTTTCCTTGTATTTCCAGTGAGCCGCAATACCAAATTCGCTTCGCCGATGCATTTCCCATGTACGAATCTGAATTTCGACGGGCTTGCCGCCAGGCCCGACGACCGTGGTGTGCAGGCTCTGGTACATATTCATTTTCGGGACGGCAATATAATCCTTGAACCGTCCGGGGATAGGGCTCCAGCGTGCATGGACCGCTCCCAGAGCGGCATAGCAATCCTGAATGGTGTCCACGATGATGCGCACACCCACCAAGTCATAGATGTTTGAAAAATCATGACCACGCACAATCATCTTCTGGTAGATCGAGAAGTAGTCCTTAGGCCGTCCGGTGACGGTGGCTTTTGTGTGTTGTGCAGCAAGGTCGGCGTTAATCTCGCTGAGAATCTGTTTGAGATACACATCGCGCTGACCGGCACGGCGGTTGACCAGAACGACGATCTCGTTATAAATCTTGGGATAAAGAACTTTGAAGCTCAGCTCTTCCAATTCAGTTTTAATGGCGTTCATACCGAGCCGGTTGGCCAAAGGAGCATACACATCAAGCGTCTCGCGCGCCTTGCGCTGGGCATTGGCCGGCTTGACATAGCGCCAGGTTCGCGCATTGTGCAGTCGGTCGGCCAACTTGACAACGAGGACACGTACGTCGCGGCTCATGGCCACTACCATCTTTCGGATGGTCTCGGCCTGAGCTGAGTCACCGACCTCCATATTGGTGAGCTTGGTAACCCCATCGACGAGTCCGGTAACGGTGTCGCCGAATTCTTCACGGCACTTGTCAAGCGTGTAATCCGTATCTTCGACGGTGTCGTGCAACAGCCCTGCGGCGACCACCAACGACCCCATACCAAGGTCGGCAAGAATCTGAGCCACGGCAAGAGGGTGGATGATATACGGTTCGCCTGAGCGACGACGCTGGTCACGATGCTGCCATACGGCCCGGCGATAGGCACGTTCAAGGATTTCCATATCGGCATCGGGATGGTAAGCACGACATACGGCAACAATGGGCTGCAACGGATCGAACGGGTCAAAGCTCACTTCGCAGCCCAGCATGCTCGCCGAATTGTTGTCCGAAACCGTATCGACCATTTCCTCTCCCATCACCGTGTTTGGGTTTATTCTACCCGACTGGGAGACTGCCAGACTCTACCGACTCGCCATTCCCGTGGAACCGAAACCACGCTCTGCCCGATCGCTACCAGGCAAGGCCTGCGCCGGAACGAATCGAGCTTCTACATAGCGCTGAATCACTAGCTGTGCGATGCGGTCGCCAACTTGGATGACCGCAGTATGTTCGGGATCGAGATTAATTAACGGAACCTTAATTTCACCACGATATCCCGCATCAATCGTGCCCGGCGCGTTGAGAACGGTAAGACCCATCTTGACCGCCAATCCCGAACGGGGGTGCACCAACCCCACATAGCCGTTCGGCAGTGCGATGGATACGCCTGTAGGAACCAGTGCACGTTCGAAGGGCTTGAGCTGGACATCGACCGCGGAGGTCAGGTCTGCGCCGGCGTCACCCGCGTGAGCGTAGCGCAACACCGGCGCCTGACCGTCGGCACCGACCTTCAAAAGCACTTCGACGTTTTCGGGCTCGTTGTAGTCTTCGGAGTAGGCCATCAGACGGCGCACTCCTTGCACACTGGGCCGTCGGCACCCATGTGATCGAGCTGACTACGGTGCTTGACCAGGAAACACTCCGAGCAGATGAACTCATCGCCCTGCATCGGAATAACGGTCACCGAAGAGTCCTCGTTGCTCAGATCCGCACCCGGCAACTCGTAATCCTCAGCGATAGCGTTCTCATCGTCGTCGATGTCCTCAGCTGTATCCCTGCTACTTTTGCTCAACGCCTGCAACGATTCCTCGTCTTCGTCTTTGTTACGTGGAGAATCATAATCTTGGGCCATCTGTCGTCCTTTCCTCCTGAGTCACGGTCACTATCAACGGCGGTCAAGTCACCGATTTGTGTTTCTCGGGCAAAAGGATACACGATTTACTCAATTCGTAAAGTACGACACGAGGGACATAATGGAATAAAATGAAGTTCTCGAAGATTAATCGTTGAGGAAAGTGGTGCTTGTATGCCGGTGGGTTCACTTCAGGAAGCGCAGTTCGACCATGTCGACGAGGACGGCGAATTGGTGTTCCGTGCGCGGGGTCTTAAATTCCGTGTTGTCGTGAACGACGAGCTCGAGCATGCCATACTTGAAGCGCGTCAGATTTTGAGCGAAACCAGCGAAACGGAAAATCCGGGGACAGCCAAGACCCTTCCGATTTCAAGCATCCAGGCACTTATTCGGGCAGGAGCACAACCCGATAAGGTTGCAGAAAAATACGGACTGAGCCAGGCTCTCGTTAGGCGTTTTGCCACGCCTGTTGAAACCGAAAGGCAATATGCCATCAAGCAATTCTTGTCGGTTTCCGCCCCCAAGGGAAGCAAGGTGCGTTCGGTTGAGGAACTTATCGCTCGCACGCTGGCGGCTGCACGAATCGGGATGGAGTCGGTCACGTGGAGCGCGACACGCCGAGGGCGCGAACCTTGGCAAATCACAGCGACATTCAGCACCCAGCGCAATCGAGTTCAAGCCGAGTGGGCGTGGAACATGCACGACAACACCGTTGAATGCCAGAACTCAGTAGCACAGATTCTTCTGGGTGAAGTGAAAACGGTCCAAGCGTCCCAAGGAAACGTCACCTCGGATTTGTCGGACGGAACCGAACATGCTTCATCTAACCAAGTCAAGAGACATCCTGAAGACAACATTGAGGCTGCGGCTCAGCCGAAATCCACATCCTCGAATGATACAACCGGCACTGAGCTCGGGGCCAACAACCGATTGCCCGGAGATTCGCTGCGCTCAGCACGCATCGCCAACACGGTAGCTTCGCTACAGGAACAACCTCAAGACAATCAACCCACTGACAGTAAGAAAAATCGGAACAACACCAGCGTGTTGTCTCAGGAAAAGTCCGAAGCAAACGAGTCTGTATCGCTGCCGTATGAGGTGCCCAAGACTCAGTTTACACAACCGGTTTCTGGCACCACCACAACGTCGGAGCCTGCAACTCCCTCGGATGCATTCCCACTGCCGTTGCCCCAACGAGAGCCTGCAGAATCAAATGGGGTATCAAAACCATCGATTCCGCACGATGCACGGAAGGAATCCATCGATGCGGAAAAACGGACCGATTCCTTTTCAAATAACGAAAAGTCCGATCAGAAGCAAAGCAAACGCAAATCCGGACGTTCCGCAATTCCCAGTTGGGACGAGATCCTGTTCGGGGAATGATCGAACACACCAGCCCTCTTCACCTCGCCATGCCACAAGCATGAGGGCTCGAACTCGGCCGTCACATACCGCTACGTGTTTGTCAGGCAGTAAACCTGTGGTGAACACTGAGCACAGGACCTACACCCGATGACAGCAATGCAGCAATTTAATCAAGTAACTATGCCACATCAATAAGGCAAGGGATCTCGCATTCCAATCGAGTCAATGAGCCATGAACGCCCTGCAGGCTCATTGACGCCTCACTTTGGCTCCGCGAATCCACGATGGTGACTGTTTCTTTGGCACAGACGATGACATCACCGATAAACGGTCTGACCCTCGCTTCGACATCACCGTAAAGACCACGATCAATCGCCTCGTCACAAGTAAGAACCTCAGCGTTGTCGGTCAATCTTCCACGCCAGCGGGCCGCCACCTCTTGCACATCGGCGTCATGCTCAACGTAAAGCATCACCATTCGCGGCTCTCCCGCAACCAACGCGACATCACTGGCAAGCTCAGGTTCATTAGCAATGTCGATTTGACGGCTTGGTTCAACCTCCACCATGCCATGATCGGCAACGATAACCATCAAGGTTCCTGGTTTCAATCCACGTTTCAACGCCTGCAGCTGTCTATCCGTGTTTTCCAGAGCGGCCGCCCAACGTTCACCGAACGGGCCATGATGATGTCCCGTCTTATCGACGTCCTCAACGTAGTAATATGTAAGCCCCGGTTTTGCCGCGGCCTTGATTGCGGCCCTCACTCGTAGATCCTCGTGTCGAGAACCGACATATTCCCCACCACGCAACGCGGCTCGAGTTAAACCAGAATGGGCGAATTTCGGCAATCCCACACTGGTAACCCTCGCGCCCTGTCGTTCCAAACGCTCAAAAATGGTGGGATGTCTCTGCAAATCTTCAGGCTCCGGCGCACCGGCGAAGTTGATGAGCTGTCCCAACTGTCCCGTCTGCTCATTGCGCTGAGTAAAGCCTGTCATGCCTGTCATGCCCGGACAGGTACCGGTGCCGAAAGCCCCCATGACTATGGGCGTGGTGCTGGGGGTACACGTGGCAATCGGACTGGCATTTCTTTCCTGATTTATCAGACTGCGCAGGTATGGCGCATGTCCGGCACGCATAGCCAAGTTCCAGAAGCCCATGCCGTCAACCAAAACGACGACGGCAGAATCGACCCGAGGAAAACCTAATGCGATTCTCGTCGATTCCGGATCAGGGTGAACAGAGGTCGCCATCGGATATCCGATAGCAGCGCTCAACGCCGGGAGAACCGCACTGATATGACGATCGCTGCCGTACGAATCAATCTGCCGGAATTCCAACAACTGACTTATCGGTTCAACTTCTGCACTCATGCTTCTTATTCAATCACCGCACACCGAAATATGAATCAAAAGGCAGGGACGAGGGCCAACGGTATGATGGAAAGGATTGTTTTTTTCGTAGATCAGGAGTGCTGTTCAGTATGGCTCAACGTCGCAAACAGGCCAAACCTTCCTACGACCCACGCACGGTCAAGGAAAACATCGTCGAAACCCCTCTCGACGACGAGATGAGCAAATCGTTCCTCGAATATGCCTATTCGGTGATTTACGCAAGAGCACTGCCGGATGCAAGAGACGGAATGAAGCCGGTGCAGCGACGCATCATCTATCAGATGGGCCAGATGAATCTGACTCCCGACAGGCCCTACATGAAGTCAGCCCGTGCCGTCGGCGAGGTCATGGGTAAGCTACACCCGCACGGCGATTCATCGATTTACGAAGCAATGGTTCGTCTTGCGCAGCCTTTTGCGATGCGGTTACCGCTGGTCGACGGACATGGCAATTTCGGCTCCCTTGACGACGGACCAGCCGCTTCCCGCTATACCGAGGCACGACTGGCCCCAGCAGCGCTCGGAATGAACGCGAACATCGACGAAGACACCGTCGACTTCTCTCCCAACTACGACAACAAGCTCCACGAGCCGGACGTGCTGCCGGCCGCAATACCGAACCTTCTGGTTAACGGAGCTTCGGGCATAGCCGTGGGCATGGCGACCAACATGGCCACCCACAACCTCGGAGAAGTGGTGGCCGCGGCCAAATACCTCATGAAGCATCCCGATGCCACGCTCGAGGCACTGATGGACTACGTGCCAGGACCGGACTGGCCCAGCGGCGGCATCATCATAGGTCGGGACGGTATCAAGAACGCCTACCAGTCAGGACGCGGGACACTAACCACCAGGTCAGCCACGCATATCGAAAACGTAACTGCCCGCAAGAAAGCCATTGTGGTAACCGAGCTGCCGTTCATGGTAGGACCGGAACATGTGCTCGAGCGCATTTCGGAGGGTGTAAAGAACCATAAGATTGAAGGTGTTTCGGGTGCGATCGATTTGACCGACCGACACAACGGCACTCGCATCGTCATCGAAATCAAAACAGGCTTCGACCCCAATGCCGTCCTCGCCCAGCTGTTCAAGAACACGCCTCTTGAAGACAACTTCACCATGAACAACGTCGCGCTTGTCAACGGTCGACCGCACACCATGGGCTTGAAGGAAATGCTGGAAGTCTGGGTGGACCACCGGAGAACGGTTGTCCATCGACGCACACAATTCCGTTTGAACAAGGCGCAGGAACGGCTACATTTGGTCGAAGGACTGCTGCTGGCGCTGGTGGATATCGACGAGGTCATTCAGGTCATTCGCACATCGGACAATGCGGATACCGCAAAAACAAGGCTAATGGCCGTTTTTGATCTCGATGAAATTCAAGCACAGTACATTCTTGACCTGCGCCTGCGTAGACTCACCAAAATGAGCCGCCTCGAACTCGAAGCGGAGCAAGATGATTTGAAGAAGCAGATCGATGTCCTTAATGCGATCCTCTCTTCCAGCGAACGTCTTGACAAGACCATCATCGAAGAGATGGACGAAGCTGCAGAAAAGTGGGGCGATCCCCGTCGTACCGTGCTTTTGGAGCGACATGAAGACGGAAGCCTCACGCCAGTACGTTCGCTTGCCTCGAGTCCAAACCCTGTAGAGGAAATCGCTGCCAACCCGGACTCCTCTGCGTTGGCAGCGATTCGTGTGGAAAATACGGTTTCACAGGCAGTACAGGATGTCGAAGCCGCCAACAAAGCCAAAAAAGTGGGCAACACCGAAGAAGCAGCAGCCGCGCTGCGACTGGAAGACGAACCATGTGCCGTGATGCTCAGCGCCTCAGGTCTTATCGCCCGTACTTCACCGAATGCTTTGGATCTGTGGCAGACAAGAGAAACGAATGGAACGCGCAGTCACGACGACCAGATCGCATCCATCTTCGCCAGCACCACCTTGTCGACGTACGGACTCATCACCTCTGCAGGACGATTGGTTCTGGCCCATGTTGCGGACCTTCCCTCACTTGCGGCGGACGCAAACTTGAATGTTTCCGGCGGTGTTAATGCCGACGAACTGCTTGGGATGACCACCAGCACCGAACCGATTTCTGGTGAGCATGTCATAGCTGCCATTGCTATGGGCGACAATGCCAAGACAGAATCGGACGGCACCGGCGATGCCGATACGCAAAGCACATCCGTATCCGATATCCCATTGGCAATCGGTACCCGTAATGGCGTCATCAAGCGCTGGAACCGCGAATCTCCGAGCACGATGGACTCCTGGCCCATTATCGATCTGAAAGACGGCGATACGGTCGTCTTTGCGGCGCCAGCTAGCGACGATGATCGTATCGTTTTCATTTCCTCGGATTCCTCACTCCTAACCTTCGAAGCCAAAGCGGTGCGCCCGCAAGGTCGCACCGCTGGTGGCATGAACGGCATCAGACTGTCCGAAGGACAGCATGTCGCCGCCTTCAATGTGGTACCGGCGGGGAAGATTGCTTGGACCTACGATGAAGGCGAGAACGGCTTGTATTCCGCCTCCGGAGCCGTAGTTCTTACAGTTGCCGGCGACGATGCGGCACTGCCGGGCACTGAAACCGGAGCAGCCAAAGTGACTCCGTTGGAGATGTATCCAACCAAGGGACGTGGCACCGGTGGTGTACGTTCACAGCGATTCCTCAAAGGTCAGAATGTTCTGACCTGCGCAGCTATCGGCACATACCCGCTCTATGCAAGCACTTCCAGCGGTCAGCCCGTTGAACTGCCGAAACCCGATATGCGCCGCGACGCCTCGGGAGTCGACCTACCCGCACCAATCGAATACGTGGCTTGACAGCGCTGAACGCATGAATGGACGGACCAAGTACGTTGGACTCCGTTCATTCATGCGTTTAATGGCACTGTCCGACTTCATGTCGTACAGCCGAGGTCAACAGAAATATGGCTGATTCCTTTTAGTGATTTCTGTTGACTTCTGGCTGTATGAACCATCATTTGCGCTGGCTAGATCATATTTCACGTCGTTTCTTTGGATTTTCTCATAGGAGAAGCAGGATATACGACATTTGCGATGCTGAGATACCATTGCCGATCGTTTTCTTCGATCATCTCATCGACGAGTCTATCAATACAGTCTCATGCCCTGCGGAGAAGGGGTAAAACCGGCGGCACGCAACAGCTGTGCATAATGATTAGAAGGTGACAAAGCCTCACCGTTCACGTCCCGAAATGTCACATTTCCACGTCGATTTTCATTGCGCCACAACGATTCATACTGTGCACGCAATGTATTAGCCAGATGGGTGAACGCACGCTGCAGTTCGAAATCAGTGACATCAAAACAAATGAGGTGGTGGCTGGAAACAGCGGCATACACGCCGGGCTTGCCTTCGATGAATACAGTCATCGAACCGACTTTGCGCGTTGGACGCGGCGATTTGCCATGAGTCCGCACGCGATTCGAACCGGCGACATCTTCACTCGCCCTTACCCTGTTCGGTTCAATTCGCACCTCAGGCCACGCAACAGCAGCACCGGCAAGACTTGCCGGATCTGCAGCGTCCAAGGCCACTGCAAGCGGAGCATCCTGTGTCCGCCACTGCCGTAATTGGTCGACAGTGTCACGTTCTGCAAACTGAGCCGCCGACAGACCACGAACGAACATACCCCGCACCAACACACCGGACGCTTCCATCTGTTTGAGCACGGGATAGATATTTGAAAAGCTCAACGGCGTGGAATCCATATCCATCAATGGCGGAGCGATGATACCGTAACGTTCGATAAGTGTTTCGACTTGTGAAACAGCCCTTTGCTCCGCACCTACCACGTCTCTTGGAACCACAGCCGACCACAACCCTGCAAGCGTTTGCGGCAGTTGAGGTCGACGCTCTACACGCGGCCTTGCATAGAAACGCCGGCGTAATGTCGTTGAGCGACCCTGCACACGGCCGACTCCCTGAACTTGATTGCCGTCCTGAATTAAGGCTCTGACTGGTGCAAACGAGGAATTGGTAAGACTCCCCTGCCATACCGATGACCATACGCCACGCTCAAAAGCCTCATCGTCAGTAGACGACACCTTTACCTCACCTGTTAACGGATTCACGACTTCCTGCGGCTGATTGCCAGCCGCAAGTCGCCATTGATGTTCCAATTGGTCCGCACGATAGGACCCACCGGAATACAACGCGGCCATTATTCCGTTATCGTTACGGTTCTCATCTTTCTCGGTATCGCCAAGCAACGGCGAATCTGAACAATAAAAAGCGATCTTACCTGGTTTCATTGCCGACTCAGTACCAGTCGTTGCACCCTCATCCTTGGATCCCACCCAGACCACTTCGCCGGCAGCAAGCAACTCATCGAGCATGGGTGGCGAAAAGTCCGGCACCCTAGCAGGAAACACTGAAGATTCCCACATCGCCGCCGGCAAGGGCATCCCCTCCAGTTGTCCGATGACCCTAAGCAACCCATTCACTCCGGCAAGGCGTTGACCTTTGGCCCGAGGAGATGAAGATACAATTTCGATCGCTTGACCTTGCATTGAGTCCACGGTACCCGTCGATTGCCCTCCAATGAGACCAACCTGCTCGAATCCTTCTTCATTGGCTGTCAAACCGATGCCCTGCCGTGCCAAAAGCCAAGATTGATATGTTTCTGCACTAACCGGTTTCAGGGATTTATTGGTCAACGTCCTTGAGCGCGAACGCATACGCCGGAATACTTCTCGATGCAGATATTGCAGCCCCCCGAGTCCCTTAACGAACGAACCAGTCATCAGTAAGCCACGGGCCGTGAGATCATCCAGTTCATGAACCACTGTGGCTGAGTCCAAGCCCAGCTCTTTGACGACCTCATCAGCATTGAAAGGACCATGTGTTTTACAGAATCGCATTATTCGACCAGATACGTCATCCGGATCCAATTCATTCCAGAACCGCCGCTGACGCAGTTCCTCCTCAACCTGAGCCACAGCTTCCGGGTCAAGCACATCAACAACATGATCACTTCCCAGAAGCTCTTCGAGCACTTCAGGATCCATCGAGAGCAGCGACGCACGACGTTCCGCTTGCGGAGCATCGTAATCGTACATGACCGACCCCACGAAACCAAAAAGTAGGTTTTGCGCGAAAGGTGACGGACTCTGCGTTGTTACATCACGAACCTCGATTTTCTGCCCATCGATATCGGTCATCAAACGTTTCAATGCGGGTAAATCGTAAACATCCTGAAGGCATTCCCGAGCAGTTTCCAAAACCAACGGGAAATTATGTTGCGTCTTTGCCGCAGCCAACAGTTCGGAGGCGCGCAGGCGCTGCTGCCACAGCGGAACTCGTTTGCCGGGATTCATCCTGGGCATATAAAGCGAGCGTGCGGCACATTCTCGGAATCTGGTGGCGAAGAGCACCGAATCGCCGATCCCCTCCTCCACATCTCGCAACAGTTCTTCTGCATCAAACAGGAACAGATCGGCAGCAGAAAGCCGACTATCCTGCTCAGGCAAGCGAACCACGATGCCATCGTCAGCGGCGAAGGTTTGACCGTCGAAGCCAAACCTTCGCTTGAGGCGATTGGCAACGGCCAACGCCCAAGGCTCATGCACACGTCTGCCATACGGCGAGTGCATGATGATACGCCAGTCGCCTTCTTCATCCCGACAACGCTCGATGACAATGGTTTTATCAGTGGGCAGTACCCCCGTGGCCCCCATCTGCTCGGCAAGTAGACCAGCAAGATTGCTCAGACCATTGTCGTCTAAGCCATTGCTTCTCAGGCGACGTTCCACAGCGGCATTGAAACAAGGGACGTCACCCTTTCCCCACTCCTCACCGTCAACAATCTTCGAACCTATAGTCTTGCGTGAATCAATATGTTCAAACGAATCTACGTCCTCGTCAATGCCAGAACCGGTGAATGACTCATCGGCTGCAGATACATCAATGACACCAGATGTACATTGCTTGGAGACCTGGGACAATGCCGATATCAAGCCATTGCCCATATCCCGCGTGAAAGCCCCGAGCAGCGCACCGAAACCAGCATCCCTTCCGGATCCCTCCCCATGCCAGAATGGCAAGCGCGCGGTACGACCTGGGGCAGGGGTAACAACTACGCGGTCATCGGTAATCTCATTGATCTGCCAAGTCGAAGTACCTAGTGTAATGACATCTCCGACACGGGACTCATAGACCATCTCCTCGTCAAGCTCCCCAACCTTCTTGCGCCCCGAACCGACATCCGCTTCCGGCAAGACGACACTATAGGTACCTCGGTCGGGAATCGTTCCACCGCTGGTGACAGCGAGCCGTTGAGCTCCGGGACGTGCAGACAGCAGTCCTTGATCGCCATTAAGCTGCAGCGGAGGCCGGAATGCCGAAAACTCTTCGGAATCGTAACCTCCGGTCAACATGCCGATGACATTGTCGAACATGGAACGCGAAAGATCAGCAAAAGGCGCAGTGCGACGAACCGAAGCATACCAATCGTCGACACGCCAATCGTCCATGGCTACAGCCGCAACCGTCTGCTGCGCCAAAATATCCAAAGGATTGTGCCGTATCGATAAAGGCTCAATACGACCGTCTCTCATGCACTCCACTGTGGCAGCGGAGGTCATCAGTTCCTGACGGGTCAAAGGATAGAACAATGCGTGAGAAGTGCCACCAACCCGATGATCCGCTCTGCCGACGCGCTGAAGACCAGACGAAACAGACAGCGGCGGCGCAATCTGAATGACCATGTCTACTGCACCCATATCGATACCAAGTTCCAGACTGCTCGTGGCAACCACACAACGCAAACGTCCATGCTTCAAATCATTCTCGATAACCTTGCGTCGTTCCTTAGAAACAGAACCATGGTGGGCCATGGCAATGGTCTCGCTGCGCGGATGCGAGCCTACCAGCGATGAGGAGGAGCCGATGACGGAATCATAATGCCTACCTTTTCCATAAGACCGGTTACCGACCGGTGCGCCACATTCTGTTTGGACATAAAGATCATTGAGACGTGCAGTCAACCGTTCGGCCAAGCCACGGGAGTTGACGAATACCAGCGTACTATGATGACTCAGAATTTCGTCGAGTATGCTGCGCTCAACCGCCGGCCAGATCGAGTGTGAGGCAGCCGCAGCATCATCACCACGTTCAAATGTTGAGACACCCGCTGCACTATTGGTGTCAGAGTCCTCAGCGCAAGAACCAGAAGGAGAAATGCCCGAGCGAAATCCACCCTCATCAACCACGGAATTGGCCAATGCTGCCATATCAGCGACGGGTTCAACGATTTTCAAGTCCATACGCGCAGAGTCGGAAGCATCAACAATGCTGACCTGCTGGTCACCACCCAAAAAGAACGCGGCTTCTTTCGCTGGGTTGACTGTGGCAGAAAGTCCTATACGCTGCACCTTCCGCTCAGTTAATGCATCGATCCGTTCCAGACTCAGAGCCAAATGCGCTCCGCGTTTGGTGTCCGCGAGCGCGTGCACTTCATCGATGATAACCGTCTGTACTTTCTTGAGAATATGTCTCGCCTGTGAAGTCAGCAGCAAATACAGCGATTCGGGAGTGGTGATGAGGATGTCTGGCGGATGCGCAGCAATGCGTCGACGTTCCTTGGGCGTAGTGTCGCCTGAACGAATGGCCACATCGATGTCAGGACGAGCAATCCCCATTGAGTCGCATTCAGCGGCGATGCCTTCCAGAGGAACACGAAGATTGCGTTCCACGTCAGATCCAAGCGCCTTCAATGGCGAAACATATAGAACGGTAACGCCGCGTTTGCCCACGGAGGGTTCAGCTCCACCGACATTATGCCTGTCAGAATCGTTAACCATCAACCCATCTATTGCCGCAAGGAAAGCAGTCAAGGTCTTACCCGAACCAGTGGGTGCGACAACGAGGACGTTCTGAGCAGCCTTGATATGTGGCCAAGCCTGCTGCTGAGCGTTTGTCGGTGCAGAAAACGCATGCCTGAACCACGTCTTTGTAGGCAATGAAAACAGGTCCAGGCATTCGTACATATGTTCGATTATTGCCCCCTCTAAGGACGTCGACGATCGGACATCAGACCTTGTTCCCGACCTTATGTCGAAGCATCTTGTGCATCACCACCATCAGAGCCAACAACACCAGCAAATACCATGGATACAAAGCAATCGAAATATGCTCGGCAAGCAGTCCGAACAAGGGGGGCATCGCCAGTGAACCGGCGTATGCACAAGCCATCTGCACCCCGACAATCGCTTGGGAACGTTCCGCACCGAAGTAAATGGGAGTGGAGTGGATAACACACGGATAAATCGGCGCACATCCTAGACCAATGAGCACCAGACCCACAACAGTGGCGATGTGACCGGACAGCGGCAAAAGCATGATGAGCACACCTAAGCCAAGAACAACCTGTCCGATGCGAATCATCGTGGGATCGTCGAACTTTATGGTCATGAAGCCACTAAGCGCACGACCCGCAGTAATACCGAGGTAGAAAAGACTTGCCAGCGAGGCAGCGGTAACTTTACTAATTCCATCATAGTCGACCATATAGCTCGATGCCCACAAACCGGATGTGGTTTCGATGGCACAGTAGCAGAAGAACATCACGAGAATCTCTTTGGCTCCTGGAATGGACAACACTCCGCGGACACCCAACGGCTTGACGGCCGCGGTCTCATTCTCTTCGCCGCTCGCTGTGTCATCCCCGCTCCCGTCCTTAGCGGTGCCAACTGCCGCCGAACCCCTTTGACGACCCTTCCACAAGGGCAGGGAAAAGACGATGAGCACAGTAAGCACGATCTGAATGATGGAAATGTAGCGGTATCCCCAGGACCAGCCTTGTCCATTGGAAAGCGCAAAACCCATGATATAGGGACCCACCGAGGCTCCAATACCCCACATGCAATGTAGCCAGCTCATATGTCGACTTGCGTAGTGAATCGCCACATAGTTGTTCAAAGCCGCATCGACTCCACCGGCTCCAAGGCCATAAGGAATCGCAATCAGAGCAAGCACCCAGTAATTGGGGGCCACAGAGAAGCCGAACAGCGCAACGGCCGTCAAACCGACCGAAGCGGCAGTAAGTTTGCCAGTGCCGAAACGCAGCGTCATCCGATCGGACAACAATGCGGAAACGATAGTTCCCGCCGAAATAATCATCGAAATGCCGCCCACCCATGAAAGCGGTACACCCATCTGCGGACGCATGCTCGGCCAGGCGGCGCCGAGCAGCGCGTCAGGAAGACCCAGAGAAATAAAAGCCATGTAAATCACGGCTAACAGTAAATTGGTCACAACAGCTCCTTGGTTTCACAGCAACGACTCCAACGATGGCAATGTCGATGCCGACGGTCACATTGACAACATCCTCATCTTCTCATATATGCAAGGACGAACAACGCGCACGACGACACGCATCCATAGAGCCTGGCGATATCCGCCAAAATGTCAAAAGCGAATGACGCAACAATTGCATACGTCTTTGTGATACAACACACCCGCACCATAAGGTCATGATGCGGGTAAGAGAATTCACAGAGCGTCATATCAGGTGTCGATCTTGGTACGATCGAAATCGTCTGCATTATCAACGATGAACTGCTTGCGCGGAGGTACCTCGTCGCCCATCAGGAGCGTGAAGATACCACTCGCGTCCTCCGCCTCCTCCATCGAAATACGACGAAGCATACGGGTGCGAGGGTCCATGGTGGTGTCGGCCAACTGGTCGGCATCCATCTCACCCAGTCCCTTGTAACGCTGTACATCGGGATTGTAGGCGATACCTTGTTTATCAAGATCGGCAAGTTTCCCGGCAAGCTCATCATCGGAATATGTATAGATGAATTCACCTTTGCGTTTACCTGTGAGTGCGATGCGATGCAACGGCGGAACAGCTGCGTATACATGCCCATGTGATATCAGAGGCCGCATGAACCTATAGAACAGTGTTAGCAGAAGGATGCGGATATGTGCGCCATCGACATCAGCATCGGTCATCATGATGACCTTGTCATAACGGGTCTGCGCAACATCAAAATTCGCCCCAGAACCGGCACCGATGACCTGGATAATCGCCGAACATTCCTTGTTGGCCAGAATCTGCGCCATACTCGCCTTCTGCACGTTCAAGATCTTGCCTCGAATCGGCAAAAGTGCTTGGAATCCGGAATTACGAGCCGCTTTGGCTGTTCCGAGTGCGGAATCGCCCTCGACAATGAATAGTTCAGCCACATCATCATTACCCGGCTGACAATCGGACAGTTTGGCCGGCATCGAAGCCGATTCAAGTGCATTCTTGCGACGGGTGACTTCCTTGGTCTTACGCGCCTGAATACGGGCATGCATCTCGCCAACGATTTTCTCAAGCACACGTCCGGACTGCTCTTTGAAACCACGGCGCGAACCACTGATCATCTCGCCGAATTGTTTGTCGGTCATTTTCGTCACGATCGGGCGAACGGGAGCAGTACCAAGTACATCCTTGGTCTGTCCTTGGAATTGCGGTTCCGCCAAGCGCACTGTGACCACCGCAACCAGGCCAGCAAGAATATCGTCGCGCTCAACCTTGTTTTTGGTGTCTTTGAGATTGACTTTGAACTTACGCGCGTTGGCCTCTACCACCTTGCGCACCTGTCGCGTGATGCTTTGCAAAAAACCGTCGACATGCATGCCGCCACCCGGCGTTTCAACAACATTGACAAAACTGCGGATGGTGGTGTCATAACCGTTGACCCAGCGTAGGGCAATATTGACCGAACAGTTACGTTTGGTCTGCTCGGAGCGCAGGTCACCGTTGGAATCCACCGCCTGAGTTTCTTCAACATACTCGGCATCTCCAGAAACACTCCAAATGGTGGAAATCGGCTCGCCATGTGAAAGAAAATCAACAAAATCCTTGACGCCGCCGGTATGCAGGAACTCTTCTACACGTTTGTGTGAATGCGACGATTTGACGTCGGTTCGCACGCTCAGCGACATATCCGATTCGACTGCGGCATCCCTAGCCCCATCACCGACAAGGGCGTCGGATTCATCATCGATGTATGCGTCTTCGTCATCTGATGCGTTATCATTTCCGTAGCCTTCATCCAGCGTTGCCGGGAATGACTCCTCTTCACGAATATTTTCTTCACGGCTGAACTCCCCTGCCGCATCAGCGACATCATGTTCATCATCGGAACGCAAAGTCGATGCGGTCGTCCCCGCTGCGGCAGTGGAAGTGGAACCATCAGAATGAAGTGCGTCGGTCTCATGCATCTCATCGATCGAGGCCTGACCGGTTTCCGGGATGTTTTCATCGATAACCGTGATGCTCAACCCTGGCACCAAAAAACTCGTTTGCCGCACACGGTCAATCAGCTGTTCGTAGCTAAATTGCGCGGTAGTGTTGAAAATCTCGGGATCAGCCCAGTAACGAATGCGCGTACCGGTCGTTTTTGGAGACACCTTGCCGATGACTTCAAGTTCAGTCGGTTTGCCCTTGCGGGTTTTTTTGAACGCGTTGTCAGGAGAACGATGGTCCACATCCGGATCCTCGTAAACACCGGGATGTCCCTGATGGAACGCCATGTGATAGGTTTTACCGTTGCGATCGACTTCTACGTCCAAGCGCGAACTAAGCGCGTTGACCACGGATGAACCGACACCGTGCAGACCGCCGGAAGCGCCGTAGGATGAACTACCGAATTTTGCACCGGCGTGCAGTTTGGTCAATACGACCTCGACGCCGGTAAGCTTAGTCTTTTTCTCCACATCAACGGGAATACCACGACCATTGTCGGCCACCTCTATGGAACCATCGGTATGCAGCGTGACCACGATCTTGTCGCAGGCGCCGGCGAGCGCCTCATCAACTGAATTGTCGATAATCTCCCACAAGCAGTGCATCAAGCCCTGGCTATCGGTCGTACCGATATACATGCCGGGGCGTTTGCGCACGGCATCAAGGCCTTCCAACACTGACAGGTTGCTGGCGCTGTATTCCTCAACCATTCGCTATATACCTACCTCACAAAGATTATCCAGCCAAAGCCGTGACAAAACCACCATACCCAAAAGCATCGCCAATGCCATCTCGCCTATAGCACAGCACATGATTTCACTCCACCAATTTCAACAGAGGGAAACATACCGAACCCAGCGATGGCTGACCATGAAATCCAAATACCCCAGCCCATTGCGCACTGTTCAATATTGACCAAGACTGAAATCCGACAAGTGCCGATAGCTGGTCCGGCCATGTCCTGTCAGTGCTTACCAATGCAAGTGCCCGCCGTTTGAAACGACGGGCACTGGTATGGATCACTGATCCAAAAAATCACGCAACGTCTGTGAACGAGACGGGTGACGCAGCTTGGACATGGTCTTCGACTCAATCTGACGAATACGCTCGCGAGTCACCCCATAGACGCGTCCAATATCATCCAGCGTCTTAGGCTGTCCATCCTCAAGACCATAACGCATCTTGATAACGCCGGCTTCACGAGGTGAAAGCGTTTCCAAGACCTGCTTGAACTGTTCCTGCAGAAGAGAGAAGGCCACAGCCTCAGAGGGAGCAATGGCATCAGTATCTTCGATCAGATCACCGAACTCCGAATCGCCGTCCTCACCCAGAGGTGTGTGCAAAGAAATCGGCTCACGACCGTACTTCTGCACTTCCTGCGCCTTCTCAACGGGCATATCCAGCTCACGAGCCAACTCATCAGGAGTGGGCTCACGGCCAAGGTCCTGAAGCATCTGACGCTGAACGCGCGAAAGCTTATTAATGACCTCGACCATGTGCACGGGAACTCGAATCGTGCGGGCCTGATCTGCCATGGCTCGGGTGATGGCCTGTCGAATCCACCAAGTGGCATACGTGGAGAACTTGAAGCCTTTCTTCCAGTCGAACTTCTCAACAGCGCGGATCAGACCCAGATTCCCCTCCTGAATCAGATCCAGGAAGAGCATGCCTCGGCCGGTGTAACGCTTGGCCAACGACACAACCAGACGAAGGTTGGCTTCCAAAAGATGATCTTTGGCCTTTTTGCCGTCATTTGCAGCCCATTTGAGCTCACGCTTGCGTTTGAAGTCCATCTCGTCACCTTCAGCATCCAGCAGGTGCTGTGCGTAGAGCCCCGCCTCGATACGTTCGGAAAGATCGACTTCCTGCTCCGCGTTCAACAGGCTGACACGGCCAATCTGCTTGAGGTAATCCTTGACCGGATCCGCAGTTGCACCTGTGGCAACCACGCGACGCTTGGGATTACCGGAAGGGGTCAGATTATCATCATCGTCATCATTGTTGCTGACAATAAACGCGCCTTTGGCCTTCGGAAGCTCAACGGCACGACGATGCGAAGCGGCATCATCTTCCTCGTCTTCATCCGAAGATGGTTCTCCCTCATCATCCTCATCGCCTTCGACCAACGTCGAAGAATCATCTACCAAATCATCAAAGTCCTCGTTCTTGTCAAGTTCACCGGTATCATCGATGTCCTCATCTTCGAGATCTTCCGGATCACGCTCCTGCGTGCTGTCTATTTTCCGCGGTTTCGGAGTTTTTTTACGCGGAGTCTTCGAAGCGGACTTAGACGAATCCGCGGCCTTGACGGTTCTGCTTGTCGTCTTGGAAGCTTTTTTTGCGGTTCCGGACTTTGAGGTCTTCGCTGTTTTGGCCGACGCCTTATCTGAGGCGGATGAGGAAGACGAACGGCTTGACTTCGACTGAGGGGTGACTTCTCCATCCTCGCTCGGCTTAGCCTCTGCACTGGTTGCCTTTTCCTTCTTGGCCAAACTTGTCCTCCTCAAGTGGACGCTATTAATTCACGAGTCTGAAAAAGACGCAAATACGCCATTCTACTAAATTTGTGACTATAAAAGTTAACCATCTTACGAGGACGATTATTCCCGATATCGGCAAATATCTAAGGAAATAAGTCAATCATTCCCGCAAACACCGGATTTTATGTCACTGCCTGAGCCATGCCGGCCCCAAGTCCTGAGCTATGGCGGAGCAGATGATCCTAGCCAATGTGCACCCTTGATCCAAGTCCAGGGCCCGTTCTGCATATCCCAAGGCCTTTTCGCTGCCCAACCACCAGGAAGCATAGGCCGCCACAGTCAATGGCTGAACTTCAAAACGCCCCGCAACCCGACCTGCCATGGCCTCAAGCATGTCGATTCCACAGACACAGCGTCCACGGTCGGGAAAACATCGCTCATCGTTAAACGACTGATTAAGCAATCGGTACATTCGAGCCACATTGGCCGGGTCTTGAGGATTCGATGCCATATCGAGCATGGCGGAAGTACCGATGGTCGTTTGACCGCCCACAACCAACGACACAATCAAGGCATCACGCACAGCCAACATATCAGCCATCGCCACGCATAAAAAGGCCACATGGTCTGCAGTCATACACGAGACGCATTCATCAAGATTACTGTTCCACTCCGCAAATGATGCTTCAATCCAATCACGATTCGCACGGTTAACACCCTGTTCCATCTTGTGTTGCTGCAGCTTTCGAGACAAGGCTTCCAGTTGCGTTTCTCCAAATCTATCGTGAGCCGTTTCGGCATCATCAATCATGCACAGGTTCAAATCAAGTCGAGTACACCGATCATCGACTGTATCTGGGCCATGAATGGCACTTTGCCAATACGGGGAAGACCGGTTGTGCGCACCGCTGCAGGTATGTCGTTGTCCATTGCCATCTCTCGTTCCATATTTGACATCCCGTGCGTTGTGTGACTGTGCGCCCAGCCCCGACACACTGGGTGCGGCACTGGTATCGACGACCGAAGGACGTACAGCATGAGCCTTTGTTTCCGTAATGTTCCTGATGTTCTTAGTTGGTCGCTTCGTCATAGCCACTTCCCTTTGTTTGATTTCATCGCAGCTCAAGATGCGCAATCGACATCCCGCATCCTGTTCGATTCACTATGGCACTTTTTTCAGTATCTCCGAGCGTTTTTCGGTCACTGTGGTCGAACGCTTCTAATCGTTGAAATTCAAGTCGTTCCATCTTTCCAGAACGAAGCCGGTTATCAAGTATGGCGATATCGATAATCTGGACAATATGCAGACAAATGTGGATACCCGTACCATTGACGCCCGTATCATGGAGCTGACCGAACAGTGGATGCACGACCGAGACGAAGACATGGTGACGCCGAGTTTGGAGCCGACTCTGGGAGTCATGTTCAACGAAGGACTAAACGCGAATCAGGGCGGCAAACGGTTACGCGCACTGCTGTCCTTGGCAGCGTTTGACGCTTACGGACAAGGCGGTCTCGATGACGATTCCCACATGCTCGATCTCGCCTGCGCCATAGAAATCTACCAGACCAGCGCACTCATCCACGACGACATTATCGATGACTCACTTTTGCGTCGGGGCAAGCCAACAGCCCATATAGTCCTGCAACAGGCGACCCGGTCCTCAAGCGACGGCAAGGGCCTGGCTCTGATGCTCGGCAATATGCTTGCCACCGCTTCCACGGACATTGCCGCGACGGCGCTGGCGAACCCGACCATGCAGCACCCGAAGGCCAACCTGCACACCTTCCTCGACATGCAGCGCGCCGTGGAAATCGGCCAGGGCCTTGATTTGGGGGCTGAAAGCATCAGTCTGAAAGAGCCGAGCGAACTGGTAGAGGCATCGTTGAACGTCTTTGCATGGAAAACAGCAAGCTACACCACCATTGCCCCGTTGGAATTGGGGTTATGCGCCTCAGGAATGGCACCAGACCGCGCTAAGCAAAACGCACGGGCGATTGGGGTGCCACTGGGCACTGCATTCCAGCTGGCCGACGATTTGCTTGATGTCGTGGGCACCACTGGAAGTACAGGCAAGCCCATCGGCGGCGATGTGCGCAAAGGCAAACGTACAGTACTCCTGGCAGATGCCCTGGTCGCGGCAAACAAAAAAGACGCCGACACACTCATACACATTTACGAGAGCCACTCACGCAGCGATGAGGATGTGCGCACCGCGCTAAATCTGCTCGTCACAACCGGTTCCGTCCAGACTTCACGCCAGCGTATCGCTCAACTTTGGGAACAAACGCAGGCGGCAATCAATGAGGCAGAGCTTGCCCCCAACAGCAAAGCAACGCTGAAGGATATCTGCGCACAATTCATCCCCCAAGCTTTCCTCCAAGTAGGTTCGTTCTGAAGATCCCTTATCGCTTATGCAACGGCACGTTCACCACTTCGGATCATGACACAGAACCGACAATTACCTGTATCTTTCGGTACCTCACAGCATGTAAGATATGAGACATTCGTAACCATTGCAGACCGAGGGACAGCGACCAAGTTATGAGCGGAGCCGAAAACGAGCCACGGACCCAATTGATAGACGGGCGTTACCGTATTCTCGGCGCCATTGCAGACGGCGGTATGGCCACAATCTACAAAGCAACCGACGAACGACTGGAACGCGTTGTAGCCGTCAAAGTGATGCACACACAGCTGGCCCAAGGGCCGCACCGCGACGAGTTCATTGCGCGTTTCCATCGAGAAGCCCGCAGCGCAGCAGCCATCAGTAACCCCCACATCGTGCAGGTATATGATTCCGGAACAACAAACGGACGTGACTATCTGGTAATGGAATATGTTCACGGCGTCAATCTGCGCCACGAAATGAATGAGCGCGGCACATTCACTGTTCATGAGACGGTACAAATCATGTCGCAAACACTGGATGGACTTTCCAGCGCCCATCGAGCAGGCGTGGTACATCGCGATATCAAACCTGAAAACATCCTTCAAAACGACCGCGGCCGCGTGCAGATAACCGATTTCGGACTGGCCAAAGCCATGAGCGAAGCGACGCTCTCAACAACCGGCATGCTGCTAGGGACGGCGGCATATCTGGCACCTGAGATGATTGAGAACAATCTCGCCACCCCGCAAGGTGACCTCTATTCTGTCGGCATCATGGCTTGGGAAATGCTTGCAGGGCACGTGCCGTTCACTTCCGACAACCCGGTGACCATGGTCTTCAAACATGTCCACGAAGATGTGCCCTCACTTGAGACGGTCTGTCCCGGGATCGACCACTCCATTTCAGCGTTCATTTCACATCTGACGGCGCGCACAGTCGAAGCACGACCGACCGATGCCACGGCCGCGTTGCAGGAGCTGAAAACAATCAGCGCACATATTGAAGTAGAGGGATGGCAATACCGTTACGCCAAACCGAACGCAGAAAACGAAGCGAATAAACAGCGAGCCACATCCCCACTCGTAGGAACGCTTGCGCCAACAGATTCATCAATTGCACCACCCCCTCCAAAGCATTCAGAAAACACGGCCACGGATGATGCTTCACCGGCAACCCCCGGGGTTCGAACCGACGGCACCTCGCCACTTTCCGATTCTCCAAGCACTGATAAGACGGACGCGATTGAAATGCTGACAACAACCTTCAATCCCTCCATCGGCAACGGCCATCCACAGCAAAAGCACGGAATCACAGATCCATCAACGATGTCGGCGAACTCGACATCTCCGGAAGGGCAGGTGCCGTATAAGAACGCGTCATCTACGACACCAAGGCCTACAACACAAGCGATGCCCCGCGTCTCATATATGGACCGGTCTTCTGCCACTGTCTCAGCTCAGCCGACCGAAAGAAGAACCATCGCCAATGACGGTTCAAATGCGAAAAATATCCCAACAACATTGATCAGCACCTTGGACGCATCTGCAACCGTGGCGAATAAACCCGGAACGCTCGCCGATGCGTCTACAAAGAAAACGAAGTCACAAAAGCGGTCGTCACTGCGCAAACCCGTTGTTGTCATGACAATCATTCTCGCTCTGCTGGCCATATTGAGCAGCTGCGGCGTGGCATGGTGGTATTTTATGGGCCCCGGCAGCTATTACACCGTGCCGACGCCGGAAGACCTCCACTGTGCACAGAACACTGAGTGCCCGATCAGTGATGTCAAATGGAAGCCGTACGAAAGTGCACTTAAAGCAGCCGGCATCCCCTACAAGACTTCCGAGCAATTCAGCGACAGCGTGGCCAAAGGTAAGATCATTTCAACCGATCCGCAACAGAGTGGTGCACATATAAGCAAGCGCACCGAAGCAACGCTCAAAGTGGTCATCTCCAAAGGTGTACGCCAGGCCACCATACCTTCGGATATCCTTGATTCGAACAGCGCAAACGGCAAGAAGCCCATGGAGGCGCTTTCTCAAGCCGGTTTTACCAACATCGTCCACAATGAAAGCAAGGACGAGTATTCTCTCGATTTACCTCAGGGATCCGTGAAATCCATCACGCCAGAACCGGGCACAACCGTTGCACACAATGAGAAGGTGACGCTGGTTCTTTCGAAGGGACCAATGCCCGTCAGTATGCCCAACGTAATCGGCCGTTCCAAGAATGATGCACAAGCGGCGTTTGCTGACGCCAAGCTCCAACCGACCTACAGCGAACAATTCAGTGATTCCGTCCCTGCAGACTCGATCATTTCCACCTCCATCAAGGCCGACACGCAGCTGCACTGGGGAGACAAGGTCGACGTGGTGGTGTCCAAGGGACCGAAGACTGTAACCGTACCGGACGTCCGAGGCAAAAACAGCAACGATGCACAACAAACACTGGAAGCTCTAGGTCTGAAAGTCAAGATTTCAGCACCTCTGGGAGACCTAACCCACACCGTGCGTCTGCAATCACCGGAGCCGGGCCAACAAGTGCGTGTCCGAGGCGACGACGGCAATCCCACGGTAATCACGCTCACAGTCGTCTAAAGCAAGATTTCGCTCCTTTTTGGCTATCGGTATCGGCCCCTGTATAAGTGGAGCCGTAGAGTACATATTGCCTCTCGTTACGTTATTTGGAAGCTGAATTCGCATGCGCCAGTTGTTCTTTGACTTTCTGCGCATATTCGTCGACGTATTCCTGCCCGCTGAGCTTTTCGATTTCGGCAGTCACCCTGTCGGTCAATTCACGCAAGTGTTCATGGGTGATGCCTTTGGGGTCCATCTTGCTCACTGTTATAGGTTTGCCATAGATGACCTTGGTATGCCCGACGCCGGGAATAACCTGGCCGGGCATCTGTACCTCTCTGCTGCCGATAATGGCAGTGGGAATGATGTCACAGCCGGACTCCAGAGCAAGTTTGGCCACGCCAGTATGACCACGATAAAGTCGCCCGTCAGGGCTGCGCGTACCCTCCACATGGATACCGAACAGATGACCACCTTGTATGATTTCCAGTGCATGGGCGAGCGCCCCCAAGGAATTCGATCCACCCGAACGATCTACAGGGAACACCCCGACCGAAGTGAACCACCACTTCATGAATCGCCCCTTGAGTCCCTTGCCCTCGAAGTATTCGGCTTTGCCCATGAAATGGACCATACGCGGACAAGTAAGCGGAATAAGCGCGTCATCGACAACGGCAAGGTGATTCGCCGCAATGATGGCGCCACCGGCTCGAGGAATGTTTTCCACACCAACACCTTGTGGATGCATACGCCAACGAGCGATCGGGCCCAATGCTCGGACAAAAAACCAATAAAGCACGAGCTCTTCCCTTCTGTCACCACGCATATCCCGAAGCCATGCGTTTTGTTCGATAATTGGCCGACCACAGGATTAGAGTGGTCGGTATGACTAACCTCAAGGATAGCAACAACGCTGACGACCGTAACCAAGGGTCCGAGCCCGAAGACAGATCCGTACACGAAAACACCGGTCAAAATAACATCGACAACGACCACGGTCGCAGTAAGACTGATTTGTGGAAGCAGTTTGAAGAAGCGCACGCTGACGACCTTGACGATATCAGTAATTCACGAAGTGCCAAGCAATTCGAAAAACAAGCAAAACGACGAGAAAAGAAAACGGCACTTTCCGTCACCGACATCACACCGGATTCCTTTGTAGACAACACCTCGATGCGACGTGGACCACGTGATTTTGAGAATTCCTGGCTCGACACCGAAGATGTGCTGGACCGATTCGATGATTTCATACCACCAAACCCATCTTTGGGACATCTCAATCCAGTAAAGTGCACATTCTGGGCATTATTCCTTATCGGTATCGCTGGACTGATTGCTGCATTGTACGTATCCCAATTGACCACCATCATGGGTGTGGTCTTCGGCTCATCCGCACTCATCGGAGGTGTTGGACTCCTTACCATGCACCGGACATACAGAGGACCCGGCGCTGATGGTTTCAATGACGGCGCACAGCTCTGACGCCGATTAGCGAAACATATCCACCAGAGAAGAATAACTTACGAGCGGTACCGATTGTGTACCGTGTATCCACATATGTCAAAAAGACCGGAAAACAGAGTTTTGCGCGGCGCCGACAAGCACCAGAAACTTCCCAAGTCAACGAATTAAACATTCGTTCCCTTCATCATCAACCAACGGGTACCACTTTCTAGGCACTCGAGCAAACATTCTGAATATCATCACTCACATCGTGACCAACGGATCTCCCTTTCAAATCATCCGCCGAACGAACCGGCACCGTCACCCACATCCCCCACTGACGCACCTCTTCAAAACAACCAACCAAACCTCGAATAAGGGCCAAATATAGATGATGGTGGCCGGCATGTGAATTGCCGGCCACCATCATCTATAACATGTTCTAAATCAGTGAACAGTTAGGAGCAATCACTCCTCATTTTGCCAGTGGCACATCTTGTACTTGCGACCGGAACCACAGGGACACGGATCATTCCTCTTGGTACCGGGGAACGTCCTGCCGTCAGCCCAAGGAGTCTTCAATTCCTCTGCCTTCGGGCGTTTGTTAGCCGGCACCTTGCCTTCGGCGTGACTCAACGGCTCCGGACCGACAATACCGCGCTCTGCCTCGGCATCACCCTCGGAACGTTCAGCATCTTCCTCAGCTTCATCCTCATCGACTGTGTCGGGATCGGATGGTGCGGAAGTGACCGTAGCTTCGGATTCCTTTTGCTCGCCATTATTCGTCGAGTCGACTTCGGCGGCCTTGGTCACTGCATCGATGGCCTCATCCTCGTCAGAGGAATTCTCTTCGTAATCAGCACTTTCGGCTTCTTCAGTCTTGGCAACCTGCTCGATGTCAACGTGGAAGAGCAGCTGAATGCTTTCTTCCTTGATGGCGTCGATCATCTTGTTGTACATCTGGAAGCCTTCGCGCTGATACTCGACAAGTGGGTCGCGTTGGCCCATACCACGAAGACCGATACCGTCCTTGAGATAATCCATCTCGTACAGATGTTCACGCCACTTCTTATCGAGCACCGCAAGAACAACGCGGCGTTCCAGCTGACGCAGACCATCTTCGCCGATCTTTTCCTCGTAAGCGTCATACTGTTCTTTGACATCGGCAACGATGTAGTCTTTGACAGCCTTAACAGCCTTTTCACCCTTAAGACCTTCAGCCTTTTTCTTGACTTCATCCTGGTCAGCCGAAATTGGATAGAGCGTCTTCAATGCCTCGAACAGACCATCCCAATCCCATTGCTTGGGTGAATCGCTGCCTTTGTTGGCACCCTTGATGTAGCTCTCAACGATTTCGCCGATGAAACGCTCGATATCTTCGTGAATATCAGCACCACGCAGTACAGCCTGCCTCTCGGCGTAAATGACCTTGCGCTGCTTGTTCATCACGTCATCATATTTCAGAACGTTCTTACGCATTTCGAAGTTGCGGGATTCCACGGACTTCTGTGCGGTGCGCACACCCTTGGAAACACTCTTGGACTCGATGGGCTCACCCTCGGGCAGCCCTTTGGCCATGACGCGTGCCACTAACTGAGTGTTGAACAAACGCATCAAGTCATCCTCGAGGCTCAGATAAAAACGAGACTCGCCCGGATCTCCCTGACGGCCAGAACGACCACGCAACTGGTTATCAATACGACGAGATTCGTGACGCTCAGTACCCAGCACGTACAAACCGCCGAGCTCGGTGACCTCATCGTGCTCATCCTTGGCCTGTTCCTTTATTTGGGCCAAAATACCCGGCCAACGCTTCTCGTACTCTTCTGGAGTATCGTCTGCGGAATATCCTTCGGCCTTAAGCTTCTGATCTGCAAGGAACTCGACATTGCCACCAAGCATGATATCCGTGCCTCGACCAGCCATGTTGGTTGCCACGGTAACAGCACCCTTACGTCCAGCGACGGCGACGACAGCCGCTTCCTTCGCGTGCTGCTTGGCGTTAAGGACCTGGTGAGGAATACCTGCGACATCAAGCAGCGAGGAAACGATCTCGGAGGATTCAACGGAAGCGGTACCCAGCAGAACCGGCTGGCCCTTCTTATTGCGCTTTGCGACGTCCTTGATGATGGCGGTGAGCTTTTCCTTCTTGGTGCGGTAGATCAAATCATCATTGTCCACGCGAACCATCGGTCTGTTGGTCGGAATCGGAAGAACACCAAGCTTGTAGGTGTTCATGAACTCGGCAGCCTCAGTCTCTGCGGTACCTGTCATACCCGAAAGCTTGTCATACATACGGAAATAGTTTTGAAGGGTAATGGTCGCGAAAGTTTGGTTCTCAGCCTTTACTTCCACACCTTCCTTGGCTTCAATCGCCTGGTGAAGGCCCTCATTGTAACGACGCCCAGAAAGCACACGTCCAGTGTGCTCATCGACGATGAGGACTTCCCCACCTGTGACAACGTAATCCTTGTCCCGAATGAAGAGCTCCTTAGCCTTGATCGCGTTGTTCAAATAACCGATCAGTGCGGTGTTGCTGGGCTCGTAAAGATTATCAATGCCGAGGAAGTCCTCCACCTTAGTGATACCCGGGTCGAGGATACCGACGACCTTCTTCTTCTCGTCAATCTCATAGTCCTCATCACGTGCAAGCTTCATGACGAGCTTGGCGAACTGACGGTACCAGCGGGTTACACCGCCCTCAGCCGGGCCGGAAATAATCAAAGGCGTACGGGCCTCATCGATTAGGATGGAATCGACCTCATCGACGATGGCGAAGTGATGTCCACGCTGAACCAGCTCACTCTTTTCCCACGCCATGTTGTCGCGCAGATAATCGAAACCGAATTCGTTGTTGGTACCGTAGGTGATGTCGGCATTGTACTGCTTGCGACGTTCGGTCGGCTTCTGATCGGTGATGATGCAGCCGACATCCATCTTCAGGAAACGGAAGATACGACCCATCAGCTCACTCTGATAGCTGGCCAGGTAGTCATTGACGGTGACCACATGAACGCCTTTGCCTTCCAAAGCATTCAGATAAGCCGGCAAGGTGGCGACCAACGTCTTACCTTCACCGGTCTTCATTTCGGCGATATTTCCCCAGTGCAGTGCCGCACCGCCCATGAGCTGCACGTCGAAGTGCCTCTGGCCGAGTGTACGCTTGGAAACCTCACGAACCGTGGCGAACGCTTCGGGCATCAGGTCGTCAAGCTTCTCTCCATTATCGAGGCGCTCTTTGAATTTGTCCGTCTGACCGGCGAGTTCCTCGTCATTCAACGCTGCGATTTCATCCTCGTGTGCGTTGGTCTCTTTGGCCACAGTCTCAAGCTTCTTGATCTGGTGGCCTTCGCCAATACGAAGTGCTTTGTCGACGATATCTACCAATTTCGCTCCCTAGTTCGTTTCACATAAACGAGCAAGACCAAGCCGGTTGCGACTTGGTTCAGACTGCTGTACATCTTACGCGACGGCGCAGATTTTTCCACTGCCGCAGCCTCGTGCGCGACGAGACGCATGGTAGTTCAAATACAAATCGACCCACCAGTTGTTGCTCCAGTGAGTCGATAAGTCAGCTCGTAGCATTCGTTCTGCCGCAAAAATCGCTCAGAACGCGCCCGCGACCTCGATTTTTTATTTGCTGCCGGTCTTTGCCTCGCCCCGACTTTTTTCGATGTTTTCCTGTGTATCAATCTCGAAAACCCCGTAACTCCAGCCATGTCGACGGTAAACGACAGAGGGGCGCCCCGTCTCGCTATTGACGAACAGGAAGAAGTCGTGGCCGATCAGCTCCATTTCGTATAGTGCTTTGTCAATACTCATAGGCTCGGCGACATGTAGTTTGCGACGAATGACAATCGGCGTGTCTCCGAGCTGGACCTCGATACTCTCACCGGGACCAAGGTCTGCCGAAAGCTGATGGTCCTGCCCCTGAGGTTCCTGAAGCTGCACCGGCTCGGGATCGACCGGCTCATCGATGCGCAGTGCTCCCATGTCGACAACCTTCTGTTCCTTGCGCGTGGGGCGATGATCCTTGCGGCGGTCACGAATACGACGCAGACGCAATGTCAGCTTGTCAAGAGCTATATCCAGTGCGCTGTATTCATCGGAGCTCGATGCCTCGGCACGCACGATGTTGGCACCGGCTTCGATGGTGATCTCCACACGTTTGGCGATATCGGCCTGACGCGGATTGCCTTCATTAGTTACGACGATTTGAGCTCGTTGAGTATCCGGTGCGATAGACGTGACACGATTCATCTTCGCATCTACAACATCACGGAACCTCTGATTGACTTGCATGTGACGCCCAGTGACAACAGTCTCCATGGTCGACCTCCTGTCAATATCGGCGGGCTGTAACCCACCTGATGTGTCGGCAACGACAACAGACTACGTTGCTATCTCCCAGTGTAGCCAGTCACCTTAAGAAAAGCTGAAGATAAAGGAAAATAAGCCGTTCGCAAGGTCTTGACATCATAGGTCGAGTATTTGCTATAGTTGGCTGTTCGTGAGACCTCTTGATGGCCGCGGCTGTAGTTGACTTTGGTCAGTACTGCTGAGGAACTTCCGGGCTCCATAGAGCACGATGGCGGATAACGTCCGCCCAGGGCGACCTGAGAGCAAGCGCAACAGAAAGCAAACCGCCCGATCAATCGGGTAAGGGTGAAACGGCGGTGCAAGAGACCACCGGGCCGCTGGTAACAGTCGGCCGCAAGGCAAGCCTCATCGGGAGCAAGGCCAAGCAGAAGGCACGCCATGGCGTTCGACATGGCAAGGGTTGCTCGCCCGGCCTTCGGGTAGGCCGCTAGAGCCTGGCGGCAACGCCAGGTCGAGATGGATGGCCATCCGCGTGGAAACACGTGACAAAACCCGGGGTATACGAGGTCTCACCCCTCCCCGACAGAAACCGACAAACGCAGAAGCAGAGTTCCCGATCGCACAATCTTCATTCTTGACATTTGTGATGCGCAACAGATTTCACTTATGCGAACGTACCATCGACGTCAATGCAGGTCCGGCAAGGTATCACCAACGATTGTGCCTCATCACTGAACAGGGTTACGCCATAAGCGAATCAACATGACTTACCGAGCCTCCACAGAGGCATTTTTCAACTCACTTGATGCGATCACCCTACTATCTAATATGTTATTAACGACCAATTCCCGAACTGATGGTTTACGAGATTCAGATGACAACCAAAGTATCTGCGTCAGTAATATTGAAGAAATTGCAGATACACATACTGGGTGGGCAACCTCATCTCCAAGTTGCCCACCCAGTATGCCGTTTCGACATGCAGCGTCTACGAAACTATGTTGTTAACAGTCTCATCGGAATCAATTTCCATTCCGCTAGCGGCATCACTGATTTTCGCTACGCCGCCCACAGCCCCCGAGGAACCAGACACGGTAACCTTGTATGTAATTACCAAGGTAGACTGCGGCAAAAGTTGCATTGTAGCATCTGTGGAGCTATAGCCTGTATTTGTGAGATTGAACTTGGAGGTGGCATCCCATTTTGAATCAACATCAGCATCTACAGCATGGCTTTGGAACATAGTGTACTTCGCGCTAAATGAGCCAGGTACCAAGCTGGCACCGCTTCCCCATACATCTTCCATTCGAACGGCCGGGTTCTGATAGCCGGTGCGATCGTTAATGAACTTTACGGTGTACTCCATTACTTGTCCATTTTTCACTGGCGTGCCTTGAAACGGATAAGCATTTTTCACCACAGTCTGATAACGGCCAACATTCTGTATGCCTGGCACAAAGGTGGCAGGCCATACATCGTTGCCACCCTGAACTCGGTTACCACCAACGTCTACCTTTGGTGACACACAACCCGGCAGCCCTTCGGCACAAACAGTGGTCTGGTAACCACGCCCACCAAGTGCCACACCAGCGCCGTTCTCTCCCCATGCATAAATACTGCCATCTTCAAGGTTGAAATTACCTGCGTCCTTGTTTCCGCCGACTTTCGTCGCTTTTCGATGCTGGGGGTCGCGCGTAGGATCCCACACAATACCCGGATACCACGTGCCGGGACCATAATTAACCGGTCGTGCAGGAGCGCTCGGGGACAATTCCTTCGAAAAAGCTCCGCCCCAATATGAATCACCCCAAGCATATACGTAGCCATCACCAGTGACAAAGGAACCTCCATGCATCACTCCATTAACGTCCACGACATTGTCAGCAGTGATGGTGTCACCTGCATTGGTCGTTGCGTTAAAGACTTGTGGTATAGGTCTCCATTGCCTTACGATGTCTCCTGTTGCTTCAGGCATACCACTTCTCATGTCGCCAGAGCCCCAAATCCACAATTTTTTGTGACCATCAAGCAACGCACCATATTGATAGCCCTCGGCGAATTTGGTGAACCCATTTTCCTTAACAACTTTAGAAATGGAAGGCACATAAACAGGTGAATAGCAATAAGCTTCATCCCAACCCGCTGGTCCGGAAGCCAGATAGCACGGTTTGCTGTTGTCAAAGTTGGATGAATTGGCCGCTATCTCTTCGGTGGTCAAGCCCGAGTTACCAGTGAACACTCGACCCCAATACCAAACATTGTCATCAGTGTCGATGGCATGGAACCCTTCGTAAGAATTCGAAAGGTATTTGATTTTAACCCCTGCCGGGAATGGAACCTTTGTCGGAACCAAGGTGGCACCACCGTTGTCGTTATACGGAGCTCCGCTAGTATCGTTAAGAGAATTCCATTGACGACTGTTTGGTGCAGTACCCATTCCCACACCGTTTTGCTTACCGACACCTCGCGCACCGAAGTTGTTGTAACCTACCGTCCAAACAGTGCCATCCTCTTTGAGCCAACCGAAACCATACTCATTGGAAGAGACACTAACAACTTTACTTGTGTTGAAACCATCTGCATAGTACCTAGGACCACTCGTAGGAGGTTTGATTGAATCGGGACCGTCAATAGGCTTCCAAGTATCAGGAGTCTCATTGGGGTTAGCCTGGTTGACTTTATCCGGCAAAGCTTCAGGCGGAAGAGTGCCATCCTTGTAGATGCCATAGACACCGCCACCGGCCTGTGTATTAAAACCACCAGAAGCCTTCAAGGAAGCACTGGAAGGATAAGTAAAGCCATATTGGGAGTTATCGCCCCAACCGTAAAGATTTCCTTTGCTGTCAACGGCCATAATGGCATAAGCCGAGCCGGCCACGCTGACGATACCATTCAAGCCTTTAATGATCGCCGGCTGGTTGTTTATTAGATTCCCTGCGCAATTACCAGTAGGCTTTGCACCTCCGTTCGCACTATTGTCGGTATAGGAAGCACCGTATTTCGCAGTTGGAGAATTTGCGCCGCCCTGCCCGGCGTTCCAGATCGAACAATAGTTGTAATATCCCCAAATCCAGATATTGCCACCTTTATCAAGAGCAATCTGTGAATCGAGCGCATAGGTCCCCTGGACACCAGCACCACCTGTGAACGACAATGATGGAGAGGTGATATCAACTTTTTTCTGATTCACGTATGCTGCATTAGCTACACCCACAGAAGAAAACGTCAAAGCCGTAATGATGACAACAGCGAAAAATGCCGCTGAGTTCTTCTTCCACAACTTTTTCATCGTGTTTCTCCCTTCACCAGCAGGGTCAACCCTGTGCTCGTCCCGTTGTACACATACAAATCATCTTTAGCGATCGATGTATCGATATACTCTCTGACAACAAACGTCCGAGTGTCTCCCTTTTTCATATTGACCGGCAGCTTTGCTTCAAGATATCCCGGCTTTGCCGGGTTGTTAGCATTTTTATTGGGCAAATCTAACGCTCCATCGGTTCCTAATTTGTCAGACCATAATTGATTAGTTCCATTAGAGACCGAAAACCTCATTTGCGTAAAGAGGTCAGGATAATATTTGACATCGGAAAGAGAGCCGGTGCCATTAACGGAAGTCGGCGTACTTCTACCTTTGATTTTTCTGTTAGGGTCTGAGTCGACAAACTTGATAGAGATTTTTCCAACCTGATTCTTGTTGGAAGTTACAATAATGTTCCATTGTTGCTGCTGCGTCGAAAACGGATCTGCCAAATGAACCTTCACCGGATCGTTGGGACCGCCAGAACCGGTTGGTGCGGAGGAAGGGTTGGGTCCAGTTCCAGCCTCTACCTTAATGCTGAAATCATTATCGCCAGCACCACTGTTTCCGTCAGCCCACACAAATCGCGAGGAAATGAGTATAGCAAGCATTGCCAAAATAATGGTCACAACCAATGCTGTCTTGGTGTAATTAAGTCTTATGCGTTTTCTATTCATCTGGCTACCTTCCCATGAATCACAATTAAGCCGCAGATATACGTAAAGGCTCCTGGAATCATATTTTCTTAAACTCCTGTGCGTGACGCGCGATAAGCGCCTTTTTGTTGTCCAACACAAAGAACGTGGCCAGTAGAGACACGCCTGCGAAGCACGATACGATGAAAACGACAACTTTAAAGTCTTTTTTGGCTTCGTTCGGATACGGAACAGGAATTGGCATTTCGGCGCGGGTCGCGGACACAAGCAGTCTATGGCTGTTGATCCCATAAGGTGTACAAGTCATCAATGTCACCCTGTCAACACCTCGCTCAATCCGAAGGCTGCTGGTATCGTCCGGTTCAATGATCCGAATTCTGTCTACACGATAAGCGATGGTACGATTCATGGATTTTATGTAAAAAGAATCGCCGATTTTCATCTCATCGAGTCTGGTAAACATCAGCGAATCGACCATTCCGCGATGCCCAGTAATCACTGCATGCGTCGACTCGCCCCCCACAGGAAGCGAGGAACCGTATAAATGCCCCGACCCCGAAGCAAGAGCGGCCTGAGAAGTTCCATGATAGATCGGAAGATTCACCGAGATTTTCGGTATCAATATCGATCCCATAATCCCGTCTCCCTGATCAAGTAAATGCTGATATCTTGCATCAGCTTCGGATTCCGTCTGAGTAACGGAACCCTTCTCTTTGAAAGGATCGACCGCTTCACCCATCACAGGCTGATCCGAAGCAGCCAGCGCCTTGTTGTACAACTCTGCGTTTTTCAATGCCACTTCGGCTTGTGGATAAGGCCAATTTGACACAGCATGTGATGAAGCTTCAGTCAGTCGGCTCTGTTCTAAACCGGAAATATATTGACGCACAAAAGGATAGGTAACAGTAACAAGCCCCAATATCAATATGATGATTGACGTCGTTTTCATCCAGGCATCGCTTTTCATTTTGCGATGCCTGGATGCAGGTTTAGAAGAACATCCTCTTCGGTTGTCACTTAAAGCAACCACCGTTGAAAAATCATCATTCATCAAAGGACGCTCTTCCATCATCAACCGAATTAATCATCAAAGAACTACGCTGTTCCCAGCGACAACACTCCGAGCATTCTTACGAGCACGGAAGTAAAGCAAGCTGCCACTGGCAATCAGAAGCACTCCGACGCTAACCAAGAAGCCGATACCGTATGCACCAGTCAACGGCAGCTGAGCAAGTGAGGAGATATTTTGCACCTTGAAGACGCCCCTCACGGAATCCGCGATACTAGCCAAACCGGCGGCATTGCCGCCATCGATTGAATATGTAAGCGTGTCCAACTTCTTAGTAGTCGGATCATACGTCGCAGCAATCTTGGCATTGAAGTCCGAACCGGCAATAAGCTTGTACTTGGACGTTACGTTACCGTCAACGTCTTTTACAGGAGCTTTCGTCTCAGTGACCGTGTAAGTGCCATCAGACAAGCCGTTAATAGTAATGACACCGTTGGATGGAGTAACAACAGTCGTCTTCGCAGACGCAGGAAGAGGAGTCGTTTTTTCACCAGGCAACAACGGACGATATGAACCGTTGCCCAAATCAAGAAGAGTCATGACGTTGCCAGCATGATCCTTCACGTTAAACTCAGCGGTTTCCAACGGCTTGTCTGAAGTCTTATCAACTTTCTTGATCTGCATCTTGTAGGTGTAAACGTTCGTCGTCCCCGGTTCCGACTCACCAGTCTTACCACCGCTCTGATCATTGGGATCGTTGGTGAAAGTAACCTTTGCATCGTTGTGCACAGGAGCAGCTGTTGCAGACGGGACATCTCCGCCATCATAAATCACATCAATCGCTTCTTCATTCATAATCGCTTTGTAAGTGATAACGATGGATTTACCAGCCAAGCTGTAGTCGGCGGCATGAATCTTTGCCTGCATATATGCACTCAAATCAAAAGTGAATGTGTGAGGACCTTTAGCTTCAGTCGCCGGTGCCGTAAGCCCGTCACTGATGGTGTAATCGGTACCAAGTACCAGCGGTGTGCCGCCATCTATTGAAACCTTGGCATCCAACAAGTTCTTGTCGTATGTCAAACCTTTGGAAAGGGTATCGCTAACCTTGAGAACGTATGTAGATTCCTCGTAATTTGTGTAAGTTGGAACCGTCGTCTCAATCTTGAAGTCCACCAAATCGCCAACGTTGTAGCTGTTCTTGCTGGTGCTCTTCTTTGGTTTGCCAGGGAAAGTGGCCTTCACATCAACAGTGTCAGCGACACCACCAGGCTGCTGCGCATCCGTCAGACCGCCGACTTTGGTGCTTACCAAGATCGGAAGTGTGTTCTGTCCCTTGGAATCCGCGGTCCCTGCATCTTCGATCAAGTAGATACCATCATCCAGACCAGTGAACTGAGCAGCCGGTACGTTGACACCAGATGGACCACTAACCGTTGTAGCAGTCGACGTAAGACTACTGGCAGTAATTAACCCTTGAAAACCAGCATCCTGGGAAAGCTTCGTCAAGAAGTTGCGCAACTGACCAGCATATCCCTCAGGCGTGCGGGAATCATTTCCCCAGTGATCAGCAACATAAGACATCGGATCTTCATTGGTTGCAGATCCACCGAGCGTGCTATTCAAAGCAGTTTTCGTATATGATTCGACCTGAGACACGGTTGCAACCGTTACTGAAGCCGGTGTTGAAGTTGTATCGACAGCTGTGTAGTCCGCGAGTTTGATCGCTTTGTATGTGCGGCCGCTTGTCGCCGCGCCCTTGACTGTGATCGAAACAACAGGACGGGCGGCACTAGCGACCTGAGCACCACCAACAACCAAGCCGAGCGCGGCGGCTACCGTCGCTAACGAAGCTATGAGCTTCTTTCTATTTACATTCCTCATATTGCCCCTATTTCCTTTCGAAAGTTAGATTTACGACCATGGGCATGCCATAAACCTTTTTTCTGAGCGGGAATTCAAAATAACGAACCACCGCTCCCCCTCAAACAACCAAGGGAAGTCATGCAATTTGTCGGTTATGCTTCATTACAATCGCTCCAATTACAAGCATTAAACCGACAACCATCAGCAATGTCATGATGATCAAAGGACCGCCAGACATTGGAAGCTGGTGAATTGGCACGGTGATCTTCACAGACTTTTCGGGATTATCCCGACTCTGCGCCGAAGTAGCACCGTTGATAAGATTCTCATTGCTTTTGGCGTCACTCTTCACCTGAACGTCATAGGCAATAGTGACAACCTCTCCAGGTTTCATACCGGAAGTATCGCTCCAATGCAAAATCGGACTGGTGAAAGTAGGCTGAGCGACGTCATGTGAGCTATCCGACGACACCGCTCGAAGATTAACCGGATCCGAAGTGTTCTGAAGTACATCGGATAAATCATCGGCTAAACTGGCATTGTACAATGTCGCACTTGTTTCATTCTTGTATGTAATTTGATAATGAACACTTTTACCGCGCGCTATGTGAGAAATTTCAGATCCTTGTGCGTTGTAGGCAGTTTTGGTGAGGCTAGAGCCGGCAATCGGGTCAATGACTTGCTCGGCATCAGGACCACGATCATTTGCCAAACCGTTTTTCATACTGTCGTTGCCGGACGCATCGACACTCTTGTGCGTATGAACGGGGACACGAATCCTAATCTTTGCGCCTGATGAAAGCACACCAACCCACGTGATTTTATGGGATGCCGAATCGTAGCTGATTCTCCCTGAGGCAGGTGGATCAATAACAATCTTAGAACTGTCGAAATCAGCATCATCTACGACATCAGACATATCATCCACAATCGTGGTTTCCGGCGAAGCCGTATCTTCGACGTTTTCGATGGTAATCAAATAGGAATAGTCTTGGTCACGCCCCACAACAGCTCCATTCGCCAAGGAAGTGCCATCCTTGTTGAGAAGAACTTTTGTCACGTCTATTTTCCCGAGTCCATGTTCGGTCGCAGGATTGTCATCAGAACGATCCGCGCTGAAACCATTTTTAATAATCGAATCGTAATACGTTGAAGCTTCGTCTTTTTTAACTTTTATGCTGTAGCCGATAGAGACCGAACCCTTGCCCGGAACGCTGCCAGACCACTTGAGCTTCTTAGCTGCCTCATCCAACATGGGCAAACCTGCCGCGTTCGGAGATACGCTCAAGTCATCAATTTGGGAACCATCGGCGTAGTTCAAAACCCCCGACAGATCATCAACTGCATTAGTGGCAACCGGACTAGTCTTCGGATTGGGATTAGAAATTTTCAAACGATACGAAATCTTCTGCCCCGGGAAGACCCGCTGACCGCTGGCCGGATCAGAAGCCTTCTCCAGCTCCAGCGGCAGCTGATCTTCCAACTGATAGACAAAGTTCTGACCCGTGACCAGCAATCGCTGATGCGTAACTTGTTTTATTTCGCCGTCAACATTTATTTCAGAAGTAAAGGAATACGGGACGATACTGCCCCCAAGCAACCCCAATGAACCAAATCGCGGTTCGCTAGCCCCGTAAGGACTCAAAGTTTTCCGATATTCCGCGCCCTGCGAGGTCAGCGCGTAGCCGGCAACCTGCCCGGTTGAACCATCTCCTGACTGATAAGACACATACAACACATCATTGCCTGCAGGTGCCTTACCGACAGCGATTTCACCACCAATGTAAGTGCCACCCTCCACATTGATATTCGCAGTTTCCGTTCCAGCGTTTATATCAAAAGCCATTACACGTCCAGTCTGATTGCTCCAAACCGGACCGGAATCACAGGACGGATCACCTGCATACACTGTCGTGCCATCAGAACTGATGGCAATTGAACGCCCCAAACCCGCAACACTGACATCATCCGCATTGGGATACGACCCCTTTGTCGTATCAACAGTCAGATTCCGTTCAAACACAACCGATGTTCCAGCTCCGGAAAACACCTGAAGCAAACCTGTGATGCAGTTCTTTCCACCAACTGCAGTCACGTAACCCGGAGCGCCAATCACGTAATGGTCTTTTGCGATCGCAAGCGACTGACCTACCAAAGCACCCGCTTGAATCGATGGGTCATTTTGAGGAGCTAGAATCGGTGTCGGAATTGAAGATGGCAGCGACAAATCCAATCTGAAGGCCATACCCGCGTCTTCATTGCCGTCGACAGTGGAATTAGGAGCCCCGATAAGGAGTTCATTCCCTTTAAGAACAATGGACTCGGCAAAATTGTCGATCTCATAGCGACTACCATCAGACGGCTTCTCGATCGTCCTCAACAAAAGACCGGAATAATTGTAGACAAAAACCTGTTGGGACCACTTTGCCGAGACGACAACATAATCTTTACCGACACATACGCCATAACCAAACCCGGAAGCACCCGATCCGGAAGGAGGTTTCAACAGGACGGTACCAGATGGAACCCCTCCGTCATAGTCAAGGTTACCGCTCCACTTCGCGGTGTCTGCGAAACCTTTTGCATAAGAGCCGGCAAAGGTTTCCACTGCAACGGTACCGTCCTCGACTTCACCGGGGTCACCCTGATCGACAACATAGGCAAGATGATTCCCATAGGCTGCTGCGCCATACCCCTGACGGTCATTTGCTGCGTCACCAAAACGCGCAGTCTGCCCCAGATCCGGAAAGTCTTTCGCTCGAACTGAAGCAAGGGAAGGCATCTGGCCCGACGATGAACTCTTGCTAAGAGTTACCCCCCCCCCCCCGCGACTCTGCGTCACGCACTATCGAATAGGGCAACATCGGGGTGCAGGCAGCTGCAATCGCAAGGATTGCCACGACGGCATTACGGAACGCTACATGCGTGGTCCCACGCTTCAAAAAGTTCATTCCCGCTTTAGGCATGTATCTTAATCCCGTACCGTTTAAAAAGCTGCTCAGCATTTCCATCGATTCATAATAGTATCAGAATTATCGCATTGTAACAAGCGATCATATGCTGAACCTTCTTCAAGGTTCGCTTTTTCAAAAGAAACATCCCTCAAAACGAGCGTTGACATTTTCACAGAAAGGCGATCAACCATGACGAAATTACTGCCGATCGATACTATTCGCGTCCGCCAGCAACATTATCGCTGCAACATCAAGGCGGGAAAGCCTTTCTTAACCTTTATGCAATTTGAGACCTGACGCCCGATACAAACAGCTTATTACATTTCACAACAACCGCACGACCGTTTTTCTGTTCTTGCAGGCGTCAACAGTCGGCCGCAAGGCAAGCCTCATCGGGAGCAAGGCCAAGCAGAAGGCACGTCATGGCGTTTGCCATGGCAAGGGTTGCTCGCCCGGCCTTCGGGTAGGCTGCTAGAGCCTGACGGCAACGTCAGGTCGAGATGGATGGCCATCCGCGTGGAAACACGTGACAAAACCCGGGGTATACGAGGTCTCACCCCTCCACCGACAGAAGCCTGACAAACACAGAAGCAGGATTTTCGAACGAGCAATCTTCATTCTTGGCATTGAACGCCCCAAAGCCTCAACGCTGACATCATCAACATTGGGATACGACCCCTTTGTCGCATCAACAGTCAGATTGCACTCAAAGGCGACCAATGTTCCAGACATCGAGAACACCTGAAGCAAACCAACGATGCAGTCCTTTCCACCAACTGCAGTCATGTAGCCTGAAGCACCAATCACGTAGTGTTTTTTCGCAATGGCAAGCGACTGACCCACCAAAGCGCCCGCTTGAACAGATGGGGCATTTTGAGAATTAGAGCTGGCGTCGGAATTGAAGACGGCAACGACAAATCCAATCTGAAGGCCATACCTGCGTCTTTATTGCCGTCGACAGTGAAATTAGAAGCTCCGAGGAGTTCATCACCTTAAAGAACAATGAACTTGGCAAAATTGTCAGCCTCATAGCGAATATCGTCAGACGGCTTCTCGATTATTCTCAGCAAAACGCCAAAATAATTGTAGACAAAAACCTGTTGGGACCGCTTTGCTGAGACAACAACATAATCGTTAACGGCACATACTCCATAACCAAACACGAAAGCACCCAATTCAGAAGAAGGTTTAAACAAGGCGGTACCGGATGGAGCACTTCCGTCATAGTCAAGGTTACCGCTCTACTCAGCAGTGTCTGCGAGACCTTTTTACATAAGAGCCGGCGAAAGTCTCCACTGCAACAGTGCCGTCATCAACTTCACCGGGGTCGCGCTGATCAGCAACATAGACAAAAGATTCTCATAGGCGGCTCCCCTATATCCCTGACGGTCATCGCTGCGTCACCGAAACGTGCAGTTTGCCCCAAATCCGGAAAGTCTTTCGCTCGAAATGAGGCAATGGAGGACATTGCCCCGACGGTGAATTCTCGCTAAGAAAACTACCCCCTCCCGCGATCCACTCCACGAACCATCGCATAGGGCAAGATCGGAGCACAAACAGCTGCGACCAAAAGATCTTCACTACGGCGTTACGGAATGCTACATGCGTGGTTCTGCGCTTCGAACGTTCATTCCCACTTTAGACATACGCCCTAATCCCATACCGTTCAAAAAACCGATCAGCATTTCCATCGATTCACTACAATAGCAGAATTATCAAATTGTAATGCAATGAACTATCTTCACAGTTTGCTTCCCCAAAAGAAAACCCCTCAAAGCAGGTGTTGACACTTTCATCGGAGAGCGGCTAGCCACAAAGAAACGTACTAGCGATCGACAATATTCATATCTGCCATCAGCATCGTTACTGCAATATCAAGGCAGAAAGTCTTTCTTGACGTTTACGCGATTTGCCACTAAACGCCGATACAGACAGTTTATTCCGTTTCATAACAGTTGCGTAATCGTTCCCTTATCCTTGCAGGCATCAATACCCCATTTAAATCACAATAAGTTCCATCCACAAAAGTCAGAATATAAGGGTTTTCGAAGCATCCAAGACCAGCCCAATGTTGATTCCACGATCATGTCTCCATCACGTACACTATTGGACCTCTGATAACAGTCGGCCGCAAGACAAGCCTCATCGGGAGCAAGGCCAAGCAGAAGACACGCCATGGCGTTCGCAAGGCAAGGGGGTGATCGCCCGGCCTCGGGTAGGATGCTAGAGCCCGGCTGCAACTTCAGGTCGAGATGGATGGCCATCCGCATGAAAACACGCGACAAAACCCGGGGTATACGAGGTCCCAATTCAATGTTCGGAGAGCTCACGAAAGCATTCATTACCGACACGGCGCAAGGTCTCAGGATTATGTCCCTTACGTCCTCCAGCTCCCCAAAAACGACGCAGTCGCACGGCATGATCCATACCTTGGGTTTTAGCAGCGACTTTTTGCCCCAGTTGCCAAGCCGCTTCCTCAAACACACCTTGGCTCTGAGCTTCAGAGGCAACACGCTGAGCTAAACGACCATCGACACCTTTGCGTCTCAGCTCCATTACGGCACCTTGGAGACCCATCATTCTTGCAGCGCAACTACGCACGACAGATTGTGCATATTCCTCATCATCAATCAGGTGTACCTGAATCAAACGTTCAACGACATCTTCCGCAACAACCGGATCATAGCCTTTATCAACCAGCCTCTTAATTAGTGCACCGGAGGAACGAGCCGACGCGTCGAGCAACGTCAATGCCGCTTCTCGACATGCATCGAAATCTGATGGATCATCAGGTACCCGTTTCACCAGAGCATTCGTACGATATTTGCGATGGCCACTCGTTCCTTTTCCACGGCCACGCATTTTACGATTTGATCTGTAGGCAACATCACTCTCTTCGCCCGTGCACCCACCAAAGCCACTGGTGTATTTACTTGAAACCTGCACTGCATGAGTACGTGTCCTGTTGACTCGCTTGCCGCTCTTATGCGCCCACTCAGCATCGATTCGGTCGGATGTCTCAATCCCTCGACCATTGGAGTCGTGGTACTGTCGGGGAACTACATCATCCGATGTGTCAAGATAATCAGAAGCGTCTCGGCGCACCTCATCCTGACCACTCTGAGGATCAAGGCCGCCATCCTCCCCCTGAGGAATCGCCAGATGACGGCCTTCCAAGAATTCTTCGGCACTAATCATGAACCGGATCGCCCCGTTTAAGCTTTGGATTCCGATTCAACATCCGAAGCATCCACACCTTCCTCATCAACGGATTCGGATTCATCAGAAATCAGGCCATACTTCACTTTGACCTTGCGCTCGATTTCATCGGTAAGGGCCGGATTGTCTTTAAGGAACTGACGGACATTCTCACGTCCCTGCCCCAACTGATCACCCTCATAGGTGAACCAAGAGCCCGACTTCTTGATGACTCCACATTCCAAAGCCATATCAAGTACCGACCCTTCTTTGGAGATACCCTCTCCGTAAAGGATGTCAAATTCAGCGAATTTAAACGGCGGCGCCATCTTATTTTTGACGATTTTGACCTTAGTGCGGTTTCCAACCGCTTCGTCGCCATTCTTAAGTGTCTGTATACGACGAATATCAAGACGGACCGAAGCATAGAACTTCAGAGCCTTGCCGCCGGTAGTGGTTTCCGGATTACCGAAGAAAACACCGATCTTCTCACGTAGCTGGTTGATGAAGATGGCGGTGGTGTTGGACTGGGACAACGCACCGGTCATCTTGCGCAGAGCCTGGCTCATAAGCCTAGCCTGCAGACCCACGTGACTGTCACCCATCTCCCCTTCAATTTCGGCTTTGGGCACCAAAGCCGCCACGGAATCAATAACCACAACATCCAACGCACCGCTACGCACGAGCATATCCGCGATTTCAAGCGCTTGCTCACCATTGTCGGGTTGAGAAATAATCAGGGAATCCGTGTCGACGCCAAGTTTCTTGGCATAAACCGGGTCAAGTGCATGTTCAGCATCAATATAAGCCGCTACCCCGCCGTTCTTTTGCGCATTCGCCACTGCATGCAGCGCCAATGTGGTCTTACCTGATGATTCAGGTCCATAAATTTCGACAATCCTACCTCGCGGCAATCCGCCGATTCCAAGTGCCATATCAAGTGCCAAGGAACCTGTGGGAATAACCTCGACGTCTTCAACGGGCTTATCACCAAGACACATTGCCGAACCTTTACCAAAGTTCTTTTCAACCTGCTTAAGGGCGGTGTCGAGCGCAGCCTGCCGGCGCGGATCGATGCTGCGTCTGTTGCCCGATTCAACCTCATCGGTTTTGGGCTTTGCACCTTTCGCCGTTTTTGATTGCTGTGTCATGCTTCTCCTTATATGTTTGCTCCTGCACTCATCAGAGTATGGAGCAATCCGTCACTTGTGCAAGCCGAATCGGGTTATGTGGTCGAACGCCTCCCCTTCAACACACGTTCTGACACCGAGGTCTTTTGAACCCCTAACCCAGATAATTCACTCTCGCTGTCCTTCACCATAATAGAACCACATGCGAACATTTGTTCGAATATCACATTTTGACAGGTGTCCACTTCACATCTATTTTGCCGGCAAGGGTGGCGCATTATGATCCTTGCCCCAGCGCTGCGAATCTGGAATCTGAAGTTCATCGCACAGCACATTCCATACGACACGCGGCTCAACACCATCAGCCAGCGCTTCGACCACCGTCATCCCACCAAACGAGGGCAATACCTGGTCCTGGGCCACAGAACGGCCGTACGACCTGCCCAGCACCTCTTCCAACAATTGCCAAAATTCGCGTTCCTTCACGCCGCCAGTCTACCAGCGAAACGGAATAACGGATGAGCATATCCGAACCACGTAACATATCGACCTACCCAGCCCACCCGTTTCAGCAAAGGGTCCGCCGGCTTATCACCGACGGACCCTTCAATGTCTATAAAACACACAGACGGGTGACTACGCCTCGTTGTAATCAAGGTAATCCGCAACCATACGCAACATCTGCGAAATACTCAATCCAAGAGATTCCGCAATGGATACGAGCAACTCGGAACTAGCCTCCTTCTGACCGCGCTCCACTTCGGAAAGGTACCCCAATGAAACACCAGCCTTTTCACTAACCTCACGCAAGGTCTTGTGGTCGCGAGTACGTAAATCGCGCAGTACATGACCGATTGCCTCACGCAAGGAAATATCCCTGCTCTCACCCTCGACGTCACGCTTGCGCGAGGCAGCCCTCGGCTTCGACTGCTCGGCGTCTTCCTCCTGCCAAATCCGATTGAGTACTGCCTGGCGCTCGTCTTTCGCCTTTTTTGCGGCGCAAGCCTTCAGCACCTGTTGTTGCGCAAACGCTACAGCGCGGCGCTGGGCAGGGGTTAAGTCCCTGTTGCGCGCAGTGCTCGGACTTGCGGTCTCTGTTGCAAGCGTGTTCATTGCCTTCTGCTCCTGTCGTCGAGTCATCGTTTCCATCACGCCACCCCTCTCTGCCTTATTGCTGTTCTCATTACAATTTCTTCAACAGCGTAGCGTCGACGTTTATTCCCCTAATGAAAGTGTGAGCTCCGTCACTGCCCTCAATGCATTCAGCACAGAAAGGTGCCGGATCTCCTCTCTTGTGCCCGAAAGATGCAGCTTCACCGCAACTGTTTCCCGAGAACCGCCAGCGATATGTGTCGGAGCGCTGACACCGACATAAACAAGCCCCGCCGGCTTTCCCGCATCTGGGCCAGGGCCCGCCACACCGGTGGTAGAGAGACCCAGGATATGACCATCATATTGCAGCTGATCGTAACGCCGAACCGCACAAAAAGCCATTTGACGAGCTACCTCAGGATGCACCGCACCCTCGGTTCGCAGCAAATCCGCATCAACCCCAAGAACACTCGCCTTGGCGTTGATATCGTAGGTTACCGCAGAACCAAGGAACACATCCGAAGCCCCCGGAATACGAACGAAGGCATCTGCCAGCAAACCTGCAGTCAACGACTCGGCGGCCGCAATTTTCCATCCTTTTGCCCTGGCCATCTCGAGAATGGTCGCAGCCAACACATCACAATCGTTCTGAACGGCATCAACAGTTCCGCTGAAAATCAACCCCTGCATATCCTGTATGGAGCAGGATAAGCCGTCCGACGTTTCTTTATAGCGATTCATTTTCCCGCCTTTCACCAGAGCAGCAATACCGCATACTTGTTTCATATAACAAACGGCCCCAAAATCGCCACTATTGCATAGCAACGACTTTGGGGCCGATTAGGCAAACGATTCACGCGGATTTCCTTGCTCGCAAAACATTGCGGATGTAAATATAGCCGGAATACAGACAAAGAATCAAAGCAATTTTGATAATCAAACTGGCCAAACCGTAATAGCAAAACCACCAAGTGGGTACACCCACCCCAAGATGAGAAAAAGCCAAGCCACCACCCGAGAAAGCCACCCGAGCTGGGTTGCTGATTTGCCCGGAAAAAACCCACACCGGCATTATCAACATACCCAGTCCTATGCACTGGGTGAGGGTCTTGTACTTACCCGCCTTATCGGCGGCAATGACTTTCCCGCCCGAATCGATGACAAGGAAACGCATGGCAGTAACGGCTATCTCCCGAATAAGGAACAAAGCGGTGACCCACCACTGCACTTCTCCGAACACCGAAGCGACAACAAGCGCGGAGCAAATCAAGAGTTTGTCTGCAATCGGATCCATTAACTTGCCGAGTTCCGTAACTTGGTTAAAGGTCCGAGCCATCCAGCCATCAAGCTTATCCGTCGAGGCAGCCACGATGAACAGCACAGCGGCAGCGAAACGGAACTGAGGATCCTTCTGACCCCACGGACCTGCCATGATGTCAAGCCATAAAAACACCAGCATCAGAACGATGCGAGCATACGTCACCAAATTCGGCGGGCTGTTCCATCCGCCCAAAAGCGATTTCTTTCCATTTTCTTGTTGCACACCAAATACCATAGCACTAGCCGATACCTCAACCTTTTATGCGATTTCGTCGTCATCCTTAGCTTCCGACGACGAAACGGAACTGGTCTTGCCTTGAATGAAATCAAGTACCTGGCCCAAATCCTGTGGCTGAATAAGCACCTCTCGGGCCTTGGAGCCTTCGGAGGGGCCAACCACCCCGCGAGACTCCAACAGATCCATCATGCGACCGGCCTTGGCGAAGCCGATGCGCAACTTGCGCTGAAGCATTGACGTGGAACCGAACTGCGTGGTAACCACCAGTTTGGCGGCTTCGAGCAGCGTATCCATATCGTCGCCGATTTCCTCGTCCGGATGAGCTTCCTGCTCTTCCGCTTTTTTGGCCATCTGCTCAATATCCTCGCGATAATGCGGCTTGCGCTGGGCACGGGCGAATTCGACCGCCTTTCGAATCTCGGACTCTCCCACCCAGGAGCCCTGAACACGAACAGGCTTGGCGGAACCCATCGGCAGAAACAGCGCGTCACCCTGACCAATCAGAGATTCGGCACCCGTGGTATCGAGGATAACTCGCGAATCCGTAGCCGAAGACGTGGCGAACGCCAGACGTGAGGGGATATTGGCCTTGATCAGGCCCGTAATGACGTCGACAGAAGGACGCTGGGTGGCCAGGACCAGATGAACGCCAGCCGCACGCGCAAGCTGCGTGATGCGTTGGATGGAACTCTCAACGTCGTTCTTGGCCAGCATCATCAAATCGGCCATCTCGTCAACAACCACAACGATGTACGGATATGGAGCCACCTTGCGTTTTGAACCGAGCGGCGCATGGACCTTGCCAGCCTTCACGGCCTTGTTGAAATCCTTGATATGCCGAAATCCGAAATACTGCAAGTCGTCGTAACGGGCATCCATCTCCTGAACAACCCATTCCAACGCCTGCGCGGCCTTCTTCGGATCGGTAATAATCGGGGTGAGCAGATGCGGAATCCCGGCGTATGCTGACAGTTCCACGCGCTTGGGATCAACCATAATCAAGCGCACCTGATCAGGAGTGGCACGCATAATCAACGAAGTAAGCATGGAGTTGATAAAGCTGGACTTACCGCTTCCAGTAGCGCCGGCAACAAGAAGATGCGGCATCTTGGCAAGATCGGCGGTAACGAAATGACCTTCGACGTCTTTGCCCACACCCGCAAGCATCGGGTTCGAATCATTCATGGCCTTGTCGCTACGCAAAACGTCACCCAGATGAACAATCTCACGGTCAACATTGGGAATCTCGATGCCTATTGCCGACTTGCCCGGAATCGGGGAAAGAATACGCACATCAGAACTTGCCACGGCATAGGCGATATTGCGCTGCAGATTGGTGACCTTTTCCACCTTGACACCCTGCCCCAGTTCGACCTCATATTGCGTAACCGAGGGACCCCGGAGGAAACCGACGACCTTGGCGTCCACACCGAACTGATTGAACGTTGCTGTCAAGGCCTTGATGACATTGTCATTGGCTTGAGTGCGAGCCAGATGCGGCTTACCTTTGGCGAGGATATCGAGGCTTGGAAGCTGGTACGGCTTGTCGTTCCCGCCGTCTTCGTCATCGTTGGACTGATCACCCGCATTCAATTCACCGGCGTCATTGGCGACCGAGGCGGCAATATTCGCCGCTCCTCCCACAATACCTTTAACTACCGGAGCCACAGGTTGCGTTGCGCCACCGTCCTGCCCAACCGCGGCCCACGGATCAGGTCCATCAAGCACAGATTGCTGCCCCACACCGGAGTCGTGATCTTGGACACCGCAAGCAGCGGCGGCATCGGGTTGACCGCCAACCGGTAAGACCGAGGTTCCTGCAACTTCCCCGTTCTCACCGAAATCTGTCATATCGGCAGGTGCCGAAACAGCAGGCTCAACATCGTCGGCAACGCTTTGAAGTTCACCGGTTATAAGATCGACCATCTCCCGGGAACCATGATCGAGAATCCCGGTTTCACCCGTATGCCCGTTAAGATCGGCAGCGCGATCAAACGCTTCATCACCAGCGTATCGATCCAGCCCCTCTCTGTTGTCATTCCCGCCGGGATGTCTGAACACGCGCGAAAAGAATGCCCCAATACTGCCCTTACGCGACCGCGAGGCATCATCTGCCATGGCGTCATCACTACCATCGTGCGCAGGGACTCCAGGAGCGAGTTCCAACGTTTCATCACCAAAGCGTACTTCATTGGGGAACCGCTCATTCAAAGAAGCTGTTTCGTCAGCGTCCCGCCCTTCGGAAACATCAGCGTTATATCGCCGTTCCGACCAATCGTGAAACCGATCGGGAATCTTCGTAATATCAACCCTGGCGATAAGCAGCACGGAAAAAATGGCTAAGACTACGAAAATGGCAACAGCAAATACGCTGGAAAGTCCCCAAGCCAGAGGCGAACCGAGTACAAAACCAAGCAACCCGCCCGAGCCGCGCAGCACTTCCATGTCGAAGCCGGAAGAGGATGACGTACCGGAGGCATCGATAATTGAACAAATCGACCAAAATAGCATCGTGCATCCAACTATAAGACGAGCATTCCGTTTGTGCTTGGCCGGGCTGAGCAGCACCTGATAGGCCATGACCAACAGAAAAATCGGCAGAACGACACTCATTACACCGAAGAGCCCTGCTGCGACCAGGTGCAACCAACGACTTAGGAAACCATCGACATGGAACCATTCGGAAGCACAAAACATGATGGCCAATATCACCAACGCGAAACAGCAGGCTACACGGCATAGGGTTGCATGCCGTTCAACAAACGACTCCGCGGCAGGCGGCATGACCTTGGTTGCCTCGTCACCCTTATCCGAAGCAGACCCGCTCGACTTGCTGCGACGGGTTTTCGTGTTGGTGTTAGTGTCTCTCTGAGTTTTACGTGCCATAACAAGGGTGATTTTACTTCAAACCCCTCCCTCTGGCATCTCAGACACACAACAGCTATACATCCTGCAAAATTGCACGCACCGATAAGACGCATGCCCAAAGCAATTACCAAATCGATGGTAATCAAGCGTGACCAAAGTCGATGGTTTACATTCACCGTTCGGCCGAAAGTAATTTCTCGTCGCTATGATTCATCGGCAACATCACCCAAATGATGGATGACTTGCTTGCCATCAGTCTCGGCGTCAGTCTTGTCGTATTCGCCGCAATCGGCACGGGAGACGACATCATAAGCCTTGTCGAGCAAATGATCGTCAAGCGCATTCAACCAGTGGATGCGAGGATCGCGACCGAACCATCCCATCTGCTTACGGGCCAGACGTTTCGTCTTTTGTGCGATGTCGGCGAACGCCTCGTCCTCGTTCATCACACCATCAAGATGGGACTCAATCTGCGAGTAACCCAGCGCCCGCGAGGCCGTAACACCCAACATCGGACGGATGCGCCGCACTTCATCAACAAAACCTTGCTCACGCATCTGCGAAGTACGCATATCGATACGCCGATCAAGTTCCTCACGAGGCAGGTCAAGGCCGATCTGCACACAAGGCATGACGTAATGGTAACGCGGCAAGCTCGCGGAATACGGGCGTCCGGTAACGGCAATAACCTCAAGGGCACGAATGATACGTCGAGGATTGTGAGGATCCATGCGCTTTGCCGCTTCCGGGTCCACACGTTTAAGCTCTTGGTACAAAACCCCGGTACCTTCGGCATTCTGACGATCCTCCAAACGCGAGCGCACCTCCCGGTCAGTGCCGGGAAAAGAGATGTCGTCAAGCACGGCACGTGCATACAAACCGGAACCTCCGACAAGGACCGGACGCACTCCTCTTGTCTGCAGTCGAGCGATCTCCTTACGTGCAAGCTTCTGGAACATTGCAACACTCATGGCCTGATTGGGATCGATGACATCCAGCAGGTGATGGGGAACGGCGGACCGCTCGGCCTCACTTGCTTTGGCGGTGCCGATATCCATACCTCGGTACATCTGGTAGGCATCTGCATTGACTATCTCGGCCGACTCTCCAGCCTGCGCGAACTTACGCGCCAAAGCAATTCCCAAACTCGTTTTGCCCGAGGCGGTAGGGCCGATAATGGAAACGACGCGGGGCGCGACGTCATTCGCTTCCATAGATACACCTTCTTCTGAAACAACCGTTCAATCCGTTACTCGCGATTGTATAGGCCGGTACCGCCCGCGACTTGCGTAAACCTTGAATGAATCCAACATGAAATAGACAGCTCTGATTAGGATGGGAAGCGTGATACTTGATCGACACGAACGCATCAACACTGCTGAGATTCAGACAAGGCTTGAAAAAGTCGTGCAGGACGGCAATAACGATAACCCGGATACACCCCTCTTCCCGGCGGATGAAATCACCGAGTTCATCGACATGATGCAGGTCTATGAAGGTGCGATGTATGAGATCAGCACCAAGCTTGAAGTCTTGGACAGCGAATTCCATGTCCACTTTGCCCACGACCCGATTCATCACATGGAGCGCAGGCTCAAGTCGGTTAATTCGATTCTGGGCAAATTGAAACGTCGTGAGCTGCCGATGCGTACCAAGTCAATCCGCGACAACATGTTTGACGTGGCCGGCATCCGCGTGATCTGTAACTATCGCGACGACGTCTACTCCGTGGCGAACTTTCTGTCCAGCCAGTCCGACATCCAGGTGCTGCGTGTCAAGGATTATATCAAGAATCCGAAGCAGAATGGTTATCGAAGTCTGCACGTCATCTACGCCGTGCCCGTTTTCCTTTCCACCGGCGAGCACTACACTCCGGTCGAGGTACAGTTCCGAACCATCGCCATGGATTATTGGGCTAGCCTCGAGCACGCACTGCGTTACAAGTCCGATTTGCCGGACACCAGACTCAACGAGCATTCACAAACACTGCTTGACTGCGCCCGCAGCCTGCAGAACATCGAAACGCAGATGCAGAACATTCACCGCGACATCAACGGGGCGCCCCAACAAGAGGAAGCACCGACTTCACAGGCACTCGACCCGAATATGTGATCAGACCAGGCCTTAGTCGAATGAACCCTGCGGAGCACCAAATATGGTGATCATTCCATGTTTACCGACTCAGTTTCCCCACAGAAGCCCGATTATCGACTTTCAGCAGGGAAGTGGCACACAACCGACACGATGAATAGCCCAAGGCTTCATTGTTCACATTCAGCCAATTACCAGTGCCGTTAGCTATTATTGAATCATAACACCAATTATCAATCGTACTCGATAGAAGGAGCAGGCATGGGTTTTACCAACAGGCCTGAGAACAACAACTCACAGCAGCCATATGGTCAGCCGGCAGCCATCAACGGTCAAAATTACGGACAAAATTATGGTCAACCCCCGACTGCAAACGGGCAAGTCTACGGACAGAACTACGGTCAGCAGCAATATAACCAGTACGAACAAAGTCAAAATCCAATGTACGGCTCCGACCAACAGACGAACTACGGTCAGCCCTTCGCACAGCCGCAATATCAGCAGCAAGGGTATGCCTACGCCGGAGCGGCAACACCGACCATGACCATGAACGGTCAAACCGTCTATTCCTTCGAACGGGCGCGTCACACCTCCACCACACAGGCCTACGGCGAAATGACACTCGGTCTTCTGCTGACCGCACTGGTAGCAGTTATCACGCAGGTCACAGGTGCCCTCGACCGGTTCCTCATGACCACCGGAATGATGGGCTGGATCGGCTTGGCAGTAGTACAGGTGGTCATTGCCGTCATGCTTGGCGTGCGGATCCAGACAATGAAAGTCGCCACCGCGCGAACGATGTTCTACGTCTACGCAGCGTTGACCGGATTTACGCTCGCTTCCATTTTCGAGGCCTATAGTCTGCCATCGATTGGCATCGCACTCGGTCTGTGCGTAGCGTTCTTCTTTGTGCTGACGATGATTTCCCTGACCACCAAGAAAGACATGCTTAAGGCCGGTCCGATTCTCATGGTAGCCCTGCTGGTTCTGTTGGTGGGTGAAATCATTTTGATGTTCATCGCACCTTCGCATACAACCCTCATGGTCACGGCGGCCTTGGGCCTAATCATCTTTGCAGGTCTGACGATGTACGACGCCCAGCAGACACGGGCCATGTTCGATATGGCTGAACAGTCGGGCGACACACAGATGATCCAGCGCATCTCCATCATCTGCGCCCTGAACCTCTATCTGGACTTCGTCAACATGTTCCTTTATTTGCTCCAACTCTTCGGCAGCAACGACGACTGAACCTAACGACAAAGGCCGGCCGATAACCAAGAATAGATTATCGACCGGCCTTTGCTGTATCTATTTACAGGTCATAGATATGCGTGACCTTGGCTTTGCCTTTCGCGGAAAATAGGTCATCGACTTCCACAGTGACCGGTGAATCATCCTTGAGCACGTAACCGACCGTTACGTTGCCTTGCGCACCGGGCTGAAGCTGGGCCAAATATGACTGAGAATCATAGCCTTGCGGAGCCTGCGTGTAGATGGCCATATCCAGTTCCTGACCATTCTGGAACGCTTTCGCGCTGAGCAAGGTACCAAATGCCTGGTTCTTGTCACTGTTATTCGTCCATTGATACGTCACCAAAACAGTTTTCGCGTTGTTGTAGTCATTGCCACTACGAACGGCGGATTCGATCTTTACATGAGCACTCCCCAAATCCCCTTCGGTATCCTGCTTGTCCGTCGAAGGTTTTGAATCCGGCTTCGACTGCCCGGCATTTTGCTTGCCGACAGACTGCGACTGGGATGAAGATGAGGAATCTCCTTTGGAGGCAGAATCCAATGCCTTGCCGGTGGCCGATTGCATGACCAGGGTGATGACGATAGCGATTACGCTCAACACAATACCGGCGATTGTAATCCCCTTGCCACGCTTTTTGCCTTTACGAACGCCGACGAATCCGACGATACCAAACACAAGACCAATAACGCCCAAAATCGCTGCAAGGTTGTTGACGATGGGTATAAAGCTCAATACCGTACCGATGATGCCCAAAACAAGTGCGGTGACGCCACCGGCAGACAGCCGTTCGGGCTTGTCACCACCACGCCCCCGATAGTTCGACGTTGGTTGACCGCCGTTTGTCGGAGTCGGGACGGGTGTACCCAACGAATCGATATCGGACCGGGACGAGGAAGACCGCGGATTGCCATACGCCGCATTGGCTCCTTTCCCTTCATACTGTGGTTGCCCTTCATAAGGTTGTGGTGAATCTGGCACGATACCCTCTTCTCTATTTGCTCTGATAAATGACGGGTGCACGCAGGACAATGAGTACGAAACAGCCCTGCCGACGCCTTGGAATTCATTATCTTCCATTGTCACAAATTATTCTATTGGACCAACAGACAAATTTCGTCGCCCGAACGGGCAATTTTTTATGGATTTTCGACCCGAACGCCCCATGGCATCGTCGTCCACCATCTCATAGAATGACGCTATGACCTCTTTCATAGCCACCGTGCACCGCCTGCTTTCCCATTGCGGCATTCAATTGGATGACGATACAGCGATTGTGGACGTAGACACCAAATGGTGGTACAGCGTGGCCATGATTATCTGCGCAGATGCGATGTGTCTGATCGAAACATCCTATGTGACAAACAGCGCGATCAAACAAGGCGGACTGGGATCCATCTGCGGTGTCCTGTCGATGCTGCTCTCATTCGCTGTGGGGTTCATTTTTTTGGCACGCTCGAAATACCCGGAATGCGTCTTCTTCATCACCTGTTTGCTGGTATTGATCTTCCCGTTCGACTCAATCATCTCGACGATGGCGCTAAGTTCTCTACTGGCAAGGAGATCGGAACACCGACATTCGACAGGTATAATCATTCTCGCTGCCATCGTCGCCGTTTTCGCTCAGCTGCGTGACACATTCCAACCGCTGAAGAACTCGGTATGGGCCACGCTTTTTGCCAAACCGCGTGCAGACGTGGCGCACGATCCCATCGTTCTGGCTTCCAGCATCACCACCATGCGCATTACCGCCGTCATTGCGGCACTCATCAGCGTTCTTATCGCGACTCTCGTTGGTTTGCACATCCGCTCTCGCGCCAACCTCAGGGCGGAAACCCTGAAAGCCAACGCCGCACAAGACCATGCGGATCATCTCCAAACAAGCCTGAGCAATCAACAATTATCCGATGCCATTGCTGCCGAAGCCCATGATACGTTAGCCCACACTCTTTCTCTGATCGCGCTTAATGCCAACGCGTTGACCATACAGACGGGAAAACTGGCACAACTTGCACGCTCCAATCAGACAACAGACATCGACGAGACACTCATGAAATTGGCCGATCAAACGAATCGGGAATCAGAACAAATACGCAACCAAGCAGCCCAAGCGGTCAATGAGGCGCATACTGTCATCGACATGTTGCGTGATCCGCAGGCAGCTGTGACTGCGCTCGAAGCGACTGATGAGACTTCCCTCAGCCGATCATCTCTTGAAGAGTTGCTGGCCTCTTCAACGGACAACGGGGTACGCCTGTCGACCTGGATCGATATCCAACAGCTTAGTGAGTTGAATGAGAGTATCGGCAAAGTCGCCTATCGCGCCATTCAAGAAGGACTGACAAATGCGCGCAAGCATGCCCCGAACGAACCGGTTTCCTTGGAAGTAACGGCACGACCGGAAACCGGTATCCATGTTCATCTGATTAACAAGACCGCGCAAAACGCAGAAACCGGCTCTTCGCAGGGCGGCGGGGCCGGACTTACGGGCCTCAAAGGCCGTGTGCGAACGGCCGGAGGCAACTGTGCATACGGTCTTGATAAGCGCAGGCAATTCAACCTTGAAGTGGCACTGCCTTGGGTTGGTAAATAATGGCTAATGACCGGACTCAAATACCATGCACCTGTCACGCAAAACATCATTCGAGAACAACGTACGACACCGCAACCCGCCCTGCGAACGACCATTCGCTAGAATTGCAACCATGAATGAGGGAAAAAGCAACGACAGCGGTTCTGAGAAGCCGATTACCGTCAGCGTCATCGACGATGACCCGCTGATTTGCCAGACTCTGGGCATGATTCTTACCGAATCCTCTAATGGGTCGATACAGGCGTTGTTCACTGCAACCAATGGCATCCAGGCATTGGAACATGCCAAACAGGAGCATCCCGACGTAGTGCTGATGGACATCGACATGCCTGAAATGGACGGCATCGAAGCGACACGGCGGTTACTCAAACTGACTCCACGGCCCCACGTATTGATTCTGACCGCGCTCAGCCCCTCGAGTACAATCCAGCGTGCAATCGAAGCGGGGGCCGAAGGGTTTGTTTCGAAAACCGATCCGGCCGAAAACATCGTTAACTGCATCAAAGAGGTGTGTCTGGGAACACCTCAATTCAACACAGACAGTCAACGGCAACTGCTCAACGACCTCGAAAAGAACCGTTTTCGCTCACGTCGCGATGAAGCCCGAACGTTGCTGCAGGGTCTTGGCGAGCGCGAACTAAAAGCCGCAACACTTGCAGCCGAAGGACTTTCGAACGCAGAAATCGCCAAGGACATGTTTATTTCTGAACGTACGGTCAAAACGGAACTTTCGAATGCGTGCACCAAACTCAACGTCAACCGCGTACTGCTCAGCAGAATCGTCGAACGGGCTGACCTTTAAGGCTTCAATCAACTGACGCTTCATCAGGAATGGAAAAACATGTCCTTGCAAAAGAAGCGTCAGTCAACTTTCAGGCACAATCCTACTGCATCAATCGGCGAAGGACGTACTGAAGAATGCCGCCGTTACGATAATACTCGGCCTCACCTGGGGTATCGATACGCACCTTCGCATCAAACTCAGTCACTTTGGCGGGTTTACCATATGTATCCGGCCTGGCGGCAACAACATGGACCGTTTCCGGCGTAACCCCGCTATTAAGCGCCTCAATTCCTAGGAAATCAAAGGTTTCCGTACCATCCAATCCCAGCGATTCAACCGACTGGCCTTCGGGAAATTGCAAAGGCAGAACACCCATGCCAATCAGATTGGAACGATGGATGCGCTCGAAACTGCGAGCAATGACGGCTCTAACTCCTAACATCACCGTGCCCTTGGCAGCCCAGTCGCGCGAGGAGCCAGTGCCGTATTCGGAACCCGCCAGCACAACCAACGGAATGTCTGCCTTCCGATAATCGAGCGAGGCATCGAAAATCGTGGAAGGCTTATCACTAACAAAATCATATGTGAATCCTCCGGGTCGCACCTCCTCGCCAACCGAAGCGAAAAGCTGGTTCCTGAGTCGGATGTTGCCGAACGTTCCCCGCACCATAATTTCATGGTTGCCTCGACGAGAACCGTACGAATTGAAGCCTTGAGGTTCTATACCCCGTTCCTGTAGATAGATGCCGGCAGGGCTGGACGCCGGGAACGCTCCAGCCGGTGAAATATGATCGGTGGTCACCGAATCGCCAAGCAATGCCAAGACCCGGGCGCCATGCACATCCTCGACTGGTTGCGGTTCGGCACTCATATCGTCGAAGAAGATCTGCCGGCGCACATACGTCGAATTAGGATCCCAAGAGAATCGGTCCCCTTCCGGTACATCAAGCGACCGCCAACGTTCGTCGCCTTTGAAAACATCAGCGTAATCATGCACGAACATCTCGCGAGTCACGGACTCCGAAACGACCTCGGCCACCTTCTCGTTGGAAGGCCAGATATCACGCAGGAAAACATCACTACCTGTTGTGCTATCTGTCCCCAGCGGTTGCGTTTCGAAATCAAAATCAAGCGTGCCTGCAATCGCGTAGGCAATAACGAGAGGCGGGGAGGCAAGATAATTCATCTTAACGTCGGGGCTGATGCGCCCTTCAAAGTTACGATTGCCGGAAAGCACCGAGACCATAGTCAAGTCGTTGTCATTGACCGCCGCCGAGATTTCAGGAAGCAACGGGCCGGAGTTGCCGATACAGGTGGTGCAGCCGAAACCAACTAACTCATAGCCCAACGCGTCGAGATCTTCCTGCAAACCGGACTTCTTAAGATAATCCGCAACAACCTGCGAACCCGGAGCCAATGAGGTTTTGACCCATGGCTTCGGTTTGAGGCCGTGCTCTCGCGCAGCACGCGCAAGCAAACCTGCAGCAATCATCACCGAAGGATTCGAGGTGTTGGTGCAACTGGTGATGGAGGCGATGGCGACGTCTCCGTTCGTAATTTCGAAGTCGCCACGGAAGGAAGTGCTCACTGGCACCGGATTCTGATTGGTGCTCGTTGTCTCGTAATCAGGCAAAGCTTTCTCGAAGCCCGCCTTGGCCTCATTGAGGCTGATGCGATCCTGCGGACGTTTGGGACCTGCGATAGACGGAACGACCGTATTCAGATCAAGCTCCATATATTCCGAATATTCCGGTTCGACATAATCGGGGCTGTGCGTATCCCCCCACAGACGATTGGCCTTGGCATAGGCTTCGACCAAGGCAATCTGCTCTTCACTGCGGCCAGTGAGTCTCAGGTAATCAAGGGTGACCTGATCAATCGGGAAAATGCCGCACGTCGAGCCGAACTCAGGACTCATATTGCCGATGGTGGCACGATTGGCCAATGGCACTGAAGCCAAACCGTCACCATAGAATTCGACAAACTTGCCAACCACGCCATGCTCACGCAACATCTGCGTGATGGTAAGCACCACGTCGGTGGCGGTGACACCTTCGGGCATGGAACCGATGAGTTTAAAACCAACTACACGCGGAACGAGCATCGAAATGGGCTGACCAAGCATGGCAGCCTCAGCCTCGATGCCACCGACACCCCAACCGAGTATGCCGAGCCCGTTGACCATGGTGGTATGAGAATCGGTACCAACGCAAGAGTCGAGATAGACAAGATCACGACCCCGATCCCCCGCCTTGGTCATAACGACCTTAGCCAGGTATTCGATGTTGACCTGGTGGATAATACCAGTTCCAGGGGGCACCACACGGAAGTTTTCAAAAGCTTGCTGCCCCCAGCGCAGGAAGCGATAACGCTCGCCATTGCGCTCATATTCTCGGTCCATGTTGCGAGCCACTGCATCGACTACACCGTACTCATCGATCTGCACGGAATGATCGATGACCATATCGGCTTCAACTTGTGGATTAATCACTTCCGGATTGCCACCGAGTTTCGCGACCGCATCACGCATGGTGGCCAGATCAACGACGCATGGCACACCGGTGAAGTCCTGCATCATCACGCGAGACGGACCGAATTCTATCTCGTGACAAGGCTGCGCCTCAGGGTCCCATTGAAGCAAACGGTTTACCTGATCCTCGGTAACATTAACACCGTCGATGCGGCGAACCAGATTCTCGACAAGCACTTTAAGCGAATACGGCAAATGCTCGATTCCCGGCAAATCCGAGATTCGATAATAATCAACGCTTTTTTCGCCTACTTGCAACGTATCCAGTTGATTATCGCGCAATGACATGCCAACCTCCGAAAACTCATACATTATTACTCTTTATTATCCGGCAAACCAATGCCGAAGATGTTGCCTGAAGCTGTGCAAAAATCGATTTTTGTTGAATTACCAGCTCAAATACTAAAAATCTCTGCAGGAATCGGCATTCACTATGTGAGATTGGCGCATCTAAATCATTTGTGCTCACCATCAGACGCAGGCAGAAAAGAGACATCCTCCCACTGGGTTGAAACCACCGACCAGTGGAGATGCTTCCACGCATCAGCATCCCCATTGAACCCTTGCTGAGCGACAATGCAGGCGCAAAACCGACCTTAGTTGTTGTTCTTGCGGTGAGTGATTGATGAGTACATCCGTCCGAACAAGACCGCAATTGACTGAATACCCGCGTAGATAATGATAGAGAGCGCCAGCACAACGCATGTAGCCACAAGGGTCCAACCCGTTTCGAACTCAAGCTCGAAAAACGCGGAGACAAACGGAATGAACATCCCGGCAATACCGGCAACCGCAAAGACGACCACAAGAACACCGCGCCACGACTTAAGAGGGCTGGCGACTCGAGCAAGCACAAGCACGCCGAGCACGAAAACGATAATCGCACAAATATCGCGAAGCTTAAGCAAATCCGCCGGATCGGATAAGTTCCAATTCATGAATCCGGGTAACGTCCACGCCGTGAGCAGCACCGAGAGCCCGATGGCAATGCCTCCCGGAAGAGCGAATCGCACCACACGCCCCAGGAAACCAGGTAGGTATCGCCGATTATTCGGAGCCAACGCGAGAATAAATGCCGGCATACCAATGGTCAGGGCACCGATGTACGTAATATGGCGCGGCAGATACGGGAAGGGAATGAAGGTGGAGACCACACCGATCGAAATCAACACGGAATACACGGTTTTCACCAGGAACAGGGACGAAACACGCTCCATATTGGCCATCACCTGACGTCCACGGGCAACGACATTGGGCAGATGCGAGAACTTTGAATCGACAAGCACCACTTGGGCCACAGCCTTCGTGGCGGGAGCGGCATTGCCCATGGCAATACCCAAATCAGCCTCTTTCAACGCCAGCGCGTCATTGACGCCATCACCGGTCATGGCCACAACATGGCCGCTTTTATGCAGTGCGTCGACAATCTCTTTCTTTTGTTCCGGCAACACACGGCCAAGCACATCAATGTTCTCGATGGTCTTGGAAAGTTCCTTGACGTCGGTAGGTAGATCACGCGCATCCATTGCTACCGGCTCACGATCTCCCGTGAGCTTCACTGTTTTCGCTATGGCTCCGACAGTGGCCGTACTATCACCAGAAATGACACGGCATCGAACACCCTGCTCACGGAACCATGCAAGTGTTTGCTCGGCATCATCACGGATATGTTCACTGCACAGTACCAACGCAACCGGCATAGCGGCGGGAATCACGTGCGGATCATCGGCAAAAATCTTGGACTCCTCGGACGTGGTACAAACACCGGTCGCACGAACAATCAGCAGCACACGCATGCCTTGATTGGCGTATTGCGCCACCAAGCTCTTGTCCGCCATTGTTTCCCCATCGATTTCACTCAGAAGCATCTCAGGCGCGCCCATGTACCAGACATCCGTCCCGCGAACGATGGCACTCCATTTGCGTGCGGACGAGAACGGTATACGTGCATCAACGCTTTGCGCTTGAACACCTTTGTCGTTCAACGCCTTGAGTATCGCACTGCCGGTGCCGTTGGGGCCTTCCTCATTGCACAAATCATACAAAGCCTGTATCGCTGCAGACTTCTCGTCGTCGCTGGTGTCAACGGTGACACTGGCGTGCGTTGCATTTTCACCGGAAGGCGCATCCACGACAATGTCGGCGTCTGCCGTCGATGCGGAGTGGGGCGTATTGCCTAGCATCACAAGTCGATCGAACACGATGCCACCGTCGGTGATGGTTCCGGTCTTGTCGAGGTTCAACGCATCCACTCGTGCAAGAGTTTCAACGCTTTCCAGTTCCTGAACCAACGTATGCTGATGGGCCAGACGCATTGCAGCGATGGCAAAGTTAAGCGAGGTCAACAGAACAAGACCTTCGGGGATCATTCCGACCACACCGGCAACAGCTGAAACGATGGCCGCACGCCACGCTCCGGAAGAGAGCGCAATAGACCAGCCACCCACAGTACGAATCTGCGAAGCCACAAGCAGGATGCAAAGCGGAATAACCACAACAGTCATTACTTTAAGGATGGCGTTGATACCCTTACTCAGATCTGAAACCGTCTTTTTGTAGACTTTGGCCTTTGCCGTCAGCTGCGCAGCGTAACCATGCTCACCCACCGCGTCGACACGGACCAGCGCCATGCCTGAAGTCGCGTTGGAACCCGAATAGACTTCGGCGCCCTCGCCTTTCTTGACGGTTCGCGATTCACCGGTAAGCATGGACTCGTCCAGCTCCAGACCCCATGCATGAACGATTGTAGCGTCCGCGGGCACTTGTTCGCCGCTACGTATCCAAAGCAAATCCCCCAGCACGATGTCTTCATGCCTGATTTCCATATCATGACCGTCGCGCCGAACTATCGATTTCGAAGCGACCAGAATGGAAAGCTTGTCAAGCGTGTGTTTCGCGCGCATTTCAGTAAAGATACCGATACCCGAATTGATGATGATAACCAGCCCGAAAACCGCGTCTTTCCATTGTCCGGTCAACAGCACCAGCACCATGGCCACAAAGATGATGGCATTGAAAAGCGTAAAAACGTTCTCTCGAACAATCTGTCCGAACGAACGCGACGTCTGCGCATCGACAATGTTGACATTGCCCTTTTGAACCTCTGCTTCAACTTCGCTGCCGCTTAAGCCCATCTCCGCGACACGAGGAAGAACAAATGCAGATGCGTTTTGTTCCACGTTGCCGGAGCCATTGCCATCACCTGCTCTCAGTCCACCCACGAAACCACCATCATTGTCTTCTAATGCTGCCGACTCACTCATTTTCTTGCCTCTTATCCGCAGTCGATCCGTCACAGACGAATGATGTACGATCACTGCTGCGATTCGTGTCCACCTCACCGACTGTCAGAAAATGGACAACGGCTTAGTATTGCTTCAAGTATAAGCGATACCGCATTATCGTTTTACGACGTTCGCCTTGAGCACTTATCGCGGATTAAGGTAACGTCACGCTCATCGTCTTGGGATGCGGATTGTCGTTAACCGCAGCGTGCACGGCTTGTTCCAAGGACATCGTGGGCTGCTTTCGCCCCGGAGTTTGTTCCGAATCGTCCGAAGTGACAATCCGTAGAGATTCCGCATACAGCAACGTATCTTCAGGCATCTGAACGGCATCGACCAGAATTACCGGGATACCCCCATCCCTTGCCTCTCGAAGGGCTTTGTTCCATTCCCCAGACTGGCTGCCAAGCGCATCGATACTGGCAATCACAAAGGCAGTCACAGGCCTTTGCTTCATATCGACGAAGGATTGAGCGGGATGCAAAACCGCCCCCCCATCAGCTGTGGAAGCATAGATGGCCTTGATCCCAACTTTTTTGAACGCTTCAAGAACCATTCGGTCACGTTGCCCATCACCGGCGGAAACTACACCGATAAGCATGTCGGATTTATCGATGCTGTCATGCGGCACGTGCCCTGACACAGCTTTGGTGTCTCCTACCGCCGCATTCTTAGGTGTACAGGAAGCAAGCGGCAGAGAAATCACCCACGCCATACAGACGCCGAAAACAGCCCTTCCGAACTTGCGCATCGCGCCCGACAACCTCACTTATATTCACGCACAAACAGCGCCACGGTTTCCACATGGTGCGTCATCGGGTAGATATCAAATGCCTGGATTGTTTTGAGCCGATAACCGAGCGAAGTTAGCGTTGCAGCATCACGTGCAAGGCTCGTCGGGTCGCAGGCAATATAGACGATGGCATGGGTTCCGGCTTCAGCAATCTGACGGCAGACCTGAGCCTTGGCTCCGGCTCGAGGCGGATCAAGCACAACGACGTTGGGCTTAGCAAGCTCTTCGGGCACATTGCGCAAACGTCGCGAAGTGTCGCCCTGCAACGCAGTGACGTTGTCGCTTTTGGCGATATGCAGATTGCGTTCGGCATTGCGTACCGCGATGCGGCCGCCTTCCACGGAGAGCAACTTGGCATGCGTGAAGGTCTTGGCCAGCGGCACGGTAAACAAGCCGGAACCCGAGAAAAGGTCCCATATAGCGGCAGATCGCACACCGGAAAGCTCACGACTGACCAAACCCAGTACATATTTGACCAACGTCGGGGCAGCCATGCGGTGAACCTGCCAGAATCCGCCAGCCTCCACACCGTATTTGTAACGTTTGGCATCCACATCCACAACTTCTTTGAGTCGCTTCGATCCCGCATACAAACGACCGTCGACCGTAATGGCAAAGTTGTCGCCTATCGTGTCAAGTAAGATTTTGTTTGACACTCGGGAAGTGTGAATATCACGCGGTTCAGGCACCGCTATGCGGATTTTGGCACCGGGCTCGAATTGTTCATTCCACAGTCTCTGATTACGGGCCACGGCCAGCAACGCACGCGTAGCCAACGGCATCGTGTCGATGCGCACACGAGTGTGCGACGCACGGCGCCGCATCGAGGCGTGCCCTTCTTCGTCAGCAATTAATTCGATACGTGTGCGCCAGTGCAACCCTTTTTCATCAACGTCGTCGTCCATACGCGCGACGGATACGTCGTCAATGTCAAGATGTCCCATACGACGCATCTGGTCGGTAATCAACGCGGACTTCCATTTGAGCTGCCCCGGCAACGAGACATGAATCAAATCGGCACCGCCGACTCCCCCGCCCTGTGCAAGCGGTCCGGCCAAAGGCCAAAGCGGTTCGACACGGTCCTCGGAAGGTTCGAGCACATCGACCACCTCCGCGGTCCAAAAACGATCATCACGATCATACGGCTCATCGAGCTCGATCGTGACCAGCTCGCCAGGCAACGCGAAACGCACAAACACCACACGTCCGTCGATGTGGGCGACACAACGCCCTTGGTCGGCGTAACGTTCAATACGTACTGTGGCTTGCATGTGTTGATACCTCTACTTCTAACGTCTATCCGGTGCGATGGAAAACAGTCCTCGTTCCGCACCATTCATGTTGTATGACATACTGCCGGCAGCATTCGTATGAATCAAGATCGGCACGTTTTCAATACGTTGCTTTAGTCTAGCGTTGCCCCTTGTCCGTATGCCTCATATGATCTTGACCTTCCATACCGTGCAAGTCATCGTCCTCACCATCATCAATCCGTTGGGCAACATCTGTATTTGTGCTGCCGTCGGCATCCTCCTCGATATTGTCATCCGACTTGTACTTAGGGTGATTCCGCATCGGATCGGCAATAATCAAATACGAAATCCAAATGGACAGCGCCGTGAACGGCAACCCCATCAACAGACGCGCGGTACCTAGCCAAGCGATGGAATCCGCCAGATACAGTGGAACCTGCACCGCAAGCCGTAGTACAGGAATGACAATCCACATGGCTGTCACGATGTTATAGGCTTGCAGGAGCCTTTTATCCCCCCGCCAATCGGCAAGCCACGCACGGTAATGCTCGGTAGGCATCGAGCGTATGAATTCAATAAAAAATCCGATTCCGGGGACACGAACCAGGAATGAGAGCACCAGCACAACGACACAGATGCTATTCGTAATGAACCCATAAACGTAGTAATTTCGCGCCTCATTAGTGTTCCACGCCCAGACCAGGCAGATAGCTATCGAGAACAGTCCCGCCAACGCCCCCAGCACGGTTTGGCGCTGAAAAAAACGAATTAAAACCGACAACACCGCCAGAACCGCAGACGCGATAACTGTCAGCTTCAGATTGGAGGTCAACACGAACATGAACACAAAAAGAAAGCCGGGCAACATTGATTCGATGACGCCACGTATCCCACCGATCGCGTCGACAACAGAAAAATCCTCGCCGTTCGTCACCCCGGCAAGCGCTGCAAGCCCTTGGGGTTTCTTTGCGTCGGTCATAATCACCTATTCCGTTCGATTTGTATATGTCGGCCGCCGTGCTTGTCGGACCAACATCCATATTCTTGGGTAAAACAGCCGTTTTGCATGTAACAGTCGTACTGTGGACACCAACAAACAAACTCAGGTTGCTCACACCAGTCTGCCCTCTCAGTTTCACCGGGAAACGCTTGCCGGACAACCGATGGTCGGCGCTAAAACGTGATTCGTCGGTGATTCGAAGGATAACCGACGAATCGAAGGTTCAACACTTCAGCGCATTTCAGAGAACATAGGACCACGCGACATGGTGGTCTGCACCTCGGTCTCCTGATCGGCTATAAATGGTCCCTTGACGCGCTTGGGAACCTTATGTTCCTTACCATCGTTGCCGTCAGCTTCATCGATGTCGTCTTCGGCGTTACGACGTTCTTCCGGCGAGACGGGGGGATGCATAGGAATCAAGTCACGCGGAGCCAAGGGCTCCTCACCTCTATCGACCACAATTTCGGAGAAGAACTGATTCAATGCTTTCGTCTCCGGACTATCCGGATTGGTCGCGGCACGACCGGAGAAAATACCGCGCAACATCCAACGTGGCCCATCAACACCCACAATACGGGTAGTCAATGTTTTGCCGCCTTTGATCGTGACCGGCAACTTGACTTCCATACCGAAAACCCCAAGTTGCGTACTAGCCTTGGGATTAGCCTCAAGCAAATCCTCGCTTACTCCATCCCAAAGGCCCAAGGTTTTGGGTGCCGCGAGCGCCTCGACTTCCAAGCTGGAAGCCTTGTAAGAAATGGTGCAGCCAAGCACCTCTCCGCTGGCGCGGTTAGCCTTCACCCGCAGCTCGATACCTTGCATGAAGGGCAGATAATAGGCACCTAGATCCAAGTACTCGTCATAATTCGGTGCGGCGCTCTCATCGATGTCCCAAGGTCCATAAAGATCACCGCGTCCGGGATAGGTTTCACTGGGTTCATCGGGAATCCGATGATCGTCAGCATCGGATTCGTTTTCAGAATCGACCGAGTCTACACCATTGTTTTCACTGCCCGCGTCGCTTTCTTTCAGCGAATCATCGGAGCGATCAGCAGCTGTATCATTCTCAGCCTGTGAAGCCACGTCCTCGCTCGTCACCTCAGCTTCCTCAGGCATAGCCTCAGCATCATCATCACGGTTCTTCCTTTTGCCAAATCCGAACAGTCCCATGGTCCCTCGTTTCAAAACAGGCAAGACAATATCCTGCCAATTCTATCACCTGAATTAGTCGCGGTACACCTCTCCGAATGCAACTCAGCTGTACCTTCGCCGAATTCGGTAAATAGAGCGAAATCATCAATGCGCCCATATACCTGACAAGAAATCACGTAACTTCATGCAGAAAACCAGCTGAGAAACCAATTCTTCAGCACCCTCAACAACTCGTTTCGGAAGGATTCCGCCGCTGCCTCGCGCGATGAATGTGATCGGGATAACAATGGTTTTCGAGTCCGAATCCGCTGTATTCACCTCTTCAAGCATTAATTCCGCAGCACGTCTGCCCAATCGGTCGCAGTCCTGAGAGATGACGCTCATCCCCGGATCGATCAAATCATCAGGATGATGATCGGCCGTGACATGAGCAACACTAAGAAAACCGTCAACGAGGTCCCTGCAGGTGTCAAGGTCATCCTAAGCGCCCAGAACCTGCACTCCCCTGATGTACAGGGTACTTCATTCGAACTGCACAAGGGTGAGATTTTCGGATTCGAGGGTCTTATCGGAGCCGGCAGGACCGAAATGATACGTATCCTCTTCGGAACCGACCCGAAAGCGGACGGCGACATCATGCTGCACGGCAAGAAGGTCAAATTCAAGAATCCTCAGGATGCAATCGCGAAGGGCATCGCATACCTATCAGAGAACCGAAAGCGTTATGGATTGGTCACCAACTTGTCGATAACGGACAACACGGTTCTGCCTTCCTACGACAAACTATCGAATGGGATTGTCATCAATCAAAAGAAATGCCGGACATCCACCGAACATTTCGTGAACCTTCTCAGGATAAAGACCCTAGAAATCGACCAAAAGGCCAAGAACCTCTCAGGCGGCAACCAGCAAGGTCGTCCTTGCCAAAGGCTTCTCAAGGATGCGGAAATCATCATCTTCGACGAACCTACCAGGGGAATCGGTATCGGATCCAGAGAGGAAATCTATCAATCGATGCAAGACCTTGTCGAACAAGGAAAATCCATCATTCTCGTATCGTCTGACCTTACCGAGATCCTTCATCTTTAGACTGGGTCGTGGTTATGTGCGAGGGACGCACCACGGGTTCGCTTGATATCAGCGAAGCCACCGAACAATCAATCATGGATATAGCAATCAAGAGAGAAAACTCAAGGAGTTACAACGACTGAAAAAGCAGCACTTGGCAAACGGCCGTTCGGCCTGAATCTGTCAGGCTCTGCGATGCTGCAAGTCATCGCGCTGGCCACATCGGTCATACTGTACGTATTCTTCTCGATTTTCGTGAACGACTTCCTGACCACAGACACTTCGCCAAGCATTCTAAGCTGTTCCTATTACATCGGATCCCTGGCCATCGGAACAACCAGCGTGATCATCACCGGAGGTGTCGACCTTTCGTCCGGCACGGTAATGGTGGGTGCGGCCCTCGTCGGCGGCGTAGCCTACAACGTATGACACCTCCCCGTTGCGATATCCTTGCTGAGCGTCGTACTGGCCGGATTGGCGTTCGGTCTGGCAAATGGCATTCTGATTGGCGTACTGGGACTTCCACCGTTCATCGCAACGCTGGTCATGCAGTGCATCTCACTTAGTCTGTGCTCCGTCATCGCCAAAATACAGACGCAGACGTGCCCCACAGCCTTGGCACGCCGCACGGTGCCTTCAAAGACCTTATCTAAAAGTGGTGCAACTTTCCGATGGACTCAATATCTGGCTCATGGTCTTCTTCATCGTCGCGTGGTTCCGGCTCAATCGCACAAGACTCGGCCGCTACACCTACGCCATGGGTTCCAATAACGACAAGAACGTGTGCGGGCAAAGCTTCAAGCCGGAACTGCTGCCAAGCCGACTGCAATCGCCGTTCTTGGACAGGATTCGACTTCCGGTTCAATCGTCAACCGAGTCAACAGCTTCGTCAAATCGGTTGTCGAGGAAATCAATAAGCTTCCCGATCTGGACGGAGCGGTTTCAGTTTCCGATCAGGAAAAGTGGACGAAAAATTTCTCCAAGCCGGCTAAGGCGAAGGTCGTCGTTACCGTACATCCGACCACCAGCCAAGCCGATATCCAATCAGCGGCAACCTCCATTCTGGGCACCCAGGGATTGATGAGCATCTTCTCGTCCAATCAGGATGGCGTTAGCGCAACCAACGATGGCACCGCGCTCAACAAGCAAACCGATAAGTACAGGGATATCTTTGTCATCGGATTCGATTCCGGCAGCTCTCAGCGCAAGGCTCTCAAGGGCGGCGAATTCCTCGGTTCGGCAAACAGGATCCCAATCGGATGGGCTATCAGGCCAACGCATTGGCCGTCAAAGCCGCCAAGGAAGGTAAGGTTCCCGATTCCGATACCGGGTCACACTGGTACGACAACTCAGACAATCCCGACATTGCAAAGCTGCTCTACGACTGATAGCAGGTTAGCGCAGGAGACTTCCTACACTTACCATCTTGGTGTTGCCGCTTAGACAACCACAGTCGCCTAAGCGGCAACACCGAGCCCTATCCCAATAGACGACACATAAAAAGGTGAGACTCATGACTCAATCAACGAACAAACCGGAGACACAGCTTGCCCATACGTTTTTGGTGGTGCACTCACTGACGTTGGAAACGACTTTCTATAGTTCCGTTTTGGGTCTTCCGCTGGGCAACCGAGTAGATATGGGCAATCACATCCTACAATATGTGGAAAACGGCACACCTGCCATACTCGAGTTCATCGAGTATCAGGATGGCAGAACCTTGCCCGACCATCCAGACCAGGAGTTTCGCCATCATCTGGCATTCGCGGTCAATGACATCGAGCGAACTCTGCTAAACGCGGAATCGGCGGTGGAACACTCATAAATCCGCCAAGATCTGCGGAAAAACCAGGTTTTCAATCCGCCATGGTACAAGACCACGAAGAGTTCCGGATCGAAATAGTACAATACTTCAACCACGATTAATTACGCGGATTATTGACCAAACCAAGTTGTACAGTGGTGTGCTCCTTCTCTATCGGCAAGCGCACACAACTTTTTAGATGTCGTAGATGACACTCAATGGAGCATGATCGGACCAGCGCGTGTCGTACGAAGGGGCGCGGTCGATATCGAAGGAAACAGCCTTTCGCGCCAAACCCGCAGTGGCCAGCTGATAGTCAATCCTCCAACCGACGTTGTTGTCAAAGGCTCGTCCACGCTGACTCCACCAGGTGTACGGACCCTGCACATCACCTGCAAGTCGACGCATCACGTCAACAAACCCGTACTGTTGTGAATCGAGCCATTTGTCAACGTAGACGCGCTCCTGCGGCAGGAAACCAGCGTGATTCTCATTGCTTTTGGCGTTCTTGATGTCAAGTGGGGTATGTGCAATGTTCATGTCGCCGCAGAGCAATGCCTGACGCCCTGCATTCTCAGCTTCGTCGCGCAATTGCGCCATGCGCTCAAGCATACTCTCGAGGAAGCGGAATTTCTGAGCCATTTTGTTGGGATCATCGGTGTTGCCCGCATGAACATAGACACTGGCAATGGTAAGCTGCATACCGCTCGGTGCTGTGACATCAGCCTCAATCCATCTGCCGGAATCCACATCCTCATCGAGATCCATCAATCCGTAACGCTCTTCCTCGATCTTCAAGTCAGAAAGCAGACCGACGCCTGCACGCCCTTTGATACGGCACACCTCATCCATACGTCCCAGAGCCTCTGCTTGCGACACTTTACCGGCCTTTTGATAGCACTCCGCCATCGCTCCGAAAATCGGGTCGATCTCCTCCTGCGGAGCACGCACCTCCTGCATGCACCAGATGTCTGGAGCATTGGCCTCGGCCCAGTCAAGCACGCCCTTACGCTTGGCTGCGCGAATACCATTGAGATTAGAAGTGGTCACCATGATGCTCATATTGACCAGTTTATCCTGACGCACGCATAACAAGGCGGCAACACCGATCTATTCAAACGAAAAGCCGACATTCACTCATAGACATTGCCAATTATCCCCTTACGCCCTGGGGAATGCTTGACGATACCGCGACTTCAACTGCTCGATGGAAACATGCGTATAACGTTGCGTCGTTTTAAGCGAGGAATGTCCAAGCATCTCCTGCACTTCACGCAAATCTGCACCACCGTCAAGCAAATGAGTAGCCGCACTGTGCCTCAAGGCATGAGGAGCGATGTCCGGAATGCCCGCCTCATCAGCCTTGCGGTGGACCACATCACGCACGATTCGTTGATTGATGCGCCCTCCCCGGGCGCCGACGAACAATGCATCCACAGAACGAGGAGAATTTTTGGCCGCCCTGCTTTCAACCGTTGCCGCTTTGGAGCCAGTCGCTCCCCCGCCTCCTTTGAGCAATACCTGGCGGCCAGCGCTTGACAGCCAGGATTCAAGGGCTCTTGAGGCGGGTGCACCGAAAGGTACCACACGTTGTTTGTTCCCTTTACCGGTAACTCGGATGGTATGCGTATCAAACGCAACATCGTCCACGTCCAGACCGGTTAGTTCAGCTACTCGAACGCCTGTGGCATACAGTAGCTCCACCATCGCCGCGTCCCGCAATTCCAACGCTTTATCTTCAGCCGATTGTTTTGATGAGACCAACAACCGCTTCGACATCGGTCTCTCATTGGCATCAGCTCGACCCTCATCCGATGCCATTGCAGTATGGTAACCAGTGTCGTTGTGCACCGCTCCATCTCGGAGTGCAGCACGCTCATCCAGCGGGCCTGCGGGACATGCATCGCCGTTGTCGTCCGTCTTATCCGATCGTTTCTGTCCTGAATCCTCGTCCACGACATCCATCAGTCGCCTAGCCTGAACTTCGTTGAGCACGGTCGGCAAGACTTGCGGGATTTTCGTCGTCATCAGCGTTGCTGCTGGATTGTAAGCGATGCAATCATGTTCGTCCGCCCAAGCGAAGAAGTTGCGCACCGCCACCGTCTTACGGGCCATGGAACTACGAGCATGCGCTTGCGATTCGTGCGCCATCCATTCACGCAGGCTCTGCAAGGTCACATCACCCAGTCGCTTCACACCGCATTCGTCAAGAAAGCCCAAGCACTGTTCCAAATCAGAACGGTACGCCTTAATGGTGTTAGCGGAAAGCCCCCGGTTGGTCTTTAGGAAATCAAGAAATTGCTCGATCTGACGCCGATATTCCATGCTCCCCCCTCACGTTCAGAACCGTTGACCACCCAGACGACTCCTGTGAATGCAGGTGTAACGATGGCATCCATTGACAGTAGTCAGTGTAGCAGCCTCATTCGTCGACAGTCTCTGGAAACCGCTGGCATTGTGCACCGAATGGAAACCTTACAGAGGAGATATGTGATTACCCCCTTGACTCTATGATTGGAAACATCGATATCCTAAATACTGCGAAAGTAGGAAATGTGCCACTGCCGAAATTCATTCCCGTTGGTGCGCGGCTGATGGTGCGCACACTTGACGGCAACGACCCACGGACCGGTCGTCAGCAATTTCGTGACTACATCGGACACGTGCGCTCTTGGGATGGAGAAACACTATCCATCACTCGCGATCCTGCCGCAAATGGTTCTCGTTCGGCTCAGGACCTGAGCATTCCCTGCGACAGCATCGTGGCACTCAAGCCCATACCAGAGCGCAAAAATAACGCACTTACTAAAAACAAAACCGGCATGCAATAAACACTGTTTGCCCATCAGCTTGGCTAACTCGGACACGTCCAAGTGCTATTTGTTCATATTTTTGAGAGCGTTTCAACCTCAACCCGCCAAGGCTGAATGAAACGGATGACATGTTCACCACGTCGAGCGGAATCAAGAAAGACGCTGCGCCATTCGGAATCAGGAATATCCAAGACCCGTCGTTCAGTGCACTTCATCTGGACGTCAGCCATATTGGTCGCGGCACGCTCACCTGCCTTATAATCACGGAACGGCTGTCCCTGTTCGAAGAAGCGCGTCAACGCGGCATCATCGCTGCGATGCAGCTCGTCGGCAAACAAAGTCAAACGATTCGCAAGATCGCGCAACAGCACTTCAACGTTTTGAGCATCTTCCTCAATCATCGCACGTGTCCGGTCTGGATCAGTCAGGCCGACTCGAGTCATGTCACGCCATGCTCCTGCAGCAAGCGCAGCTGCGATGTTTCGCTCCGAACTCTCAGTCAGCTGGTTAATCAAGGCCGTGGATACCGCGTGAGGGGCATGAGAAATCATGGCGGCTGCGCGATCGTGGGTTGCATCATCCAACACGATGATACGGTTTCCGACACTCTCGGTAATCAGCGTGGCCACGTCAAGAAATCGTCTATAATCAGTGCGCTCATTAACTGTAAGCACCCAAAGCGCGCCGTCGTATATCGTCGGGTCGCTTGCCGTAAATCCCGACGATTCATTGCCCGCCATCGGGTGCGCCCCGACATAGCAATCGCCAAGTCCGGCATTTTCAACCTGCTGACGCACCATCCCCTTGACGCTGCCGACATCACTGAGAACAGTGGCGTTCCTATCGAGCACGGGAGCCAAGCGTTCCAAAATCTCAGGCATCGCCCTAAGCGGGTTGCACAGAAAAAGGACCTGCGGCTTGGCAGCAGCCAGCTGTTCAAGTGAGTCTACACATTTGATACCAGCATCACGTGCTGCGGCATATGGACGATCGTTGTGATTCCAAGCAACTATTTCGATCTGACCGTGGGCCAGTCTTCTGGTCAACGATCCGCCGATAAGACCAAGTCCCACAATTCCGACCGAATTTACCACAACAATTCCTTCTCTACATCCACTCTCGATTCATTTTGCTTCGAGCGATTGGAGCATATACCGCCCTGTGGCAGCATCCAGGTGCCAACTGGAGGGTTCGGACGATCACGACGAAGATAGACCGCGAGCGTCTTTACCCAATCGCCTTCCGCCACGAGCTGTGAAAGAAAATGCTTAAAACCGCGCTGCCATGGTGCAGCATCGAGTGTGATGATAAAGCTGTAGGTGCCGGCGTTGCCCTTAATCGGCCTCGACATAAGACTGGTCATGTTCAGTCCCTCATCACGCAGCCGATCGAGCAATTTGGCCATGACGCCGGGGCCAGTACTCAACGGAGCCACTGCAATAATCGTTTCGTAATCACTCACACCGATCTGACGGCTGGACTTGAGAACCTGATTCACATCTTCGCGTGCAGCAACGATGAGGAAATCAGTGTTGGCACCGTCGAAATCCTGCACCTTGCGCTCAAGTGTTTTCAATCCGTACAACGGTCCGCACAACGACGGGCCGAGCGCGACTTGGCCCGGTAGAATATCTCGACACGCCGCTGCGTTGGATGATGCTGGAACCGGTGTGAGCTGATGCTCTTGAACGAATTCCATACATTGGGCCAACCCATGCGGATGAGCCACGACCTGGTTCAACGTTACATACGGAGAAAGAGTCGCCGAGCTTCCTTCATCGGCACGAACAAAGGCATCAAAGGAAACATCGATGCTCAATCGTCCGAGTCCAGCCACATCGTGCGCATCGATCATGGCATCAAGGTTCGGTACAACAAAACCCTCAATGCTGTTCTCCCAAGCAATGACACCCCAGCCACGACCAGCCTCAACATCTCGAATGATCGCTTGCACATTGTCACGTGACTCAAGATGGACCGTGATGCCCTGCTCCGTGAAACCGTTTGCCGCGCTGACAGCAGCTTGATGAGTGAAGGAACCCTGCGGTCCTAGGAACAACAGCGTTCTGGAATCGGCAGACGACGCTTGCATATCGACCGCAGCATCCTCCACAACGTTTATCTCATCGGTAATGATCTTATGTGCCGGTTGTTCCCGAGAGCTATCAACCTTAGGTGAATTATTGTTGACTCCGACGCCTGCATTGGTATTCTTCAAAGCCGCAAGTCCCTCTGTTGCAAGGTTCGGGACACGGATACCCAGATTGTAGGTATCTGCGTTTGCGGTAAATGTAGAACCCGTCTTATCCTGATTTTCATTGGTCTTAGCCGGTTTGGCAGGTACATCAGAAGCCGAGTGCGTAGCAGAAGCCACGAGTTCAGTCAGGGTGGCGGACTCAGCAGTTGCAACCGGCGTAATCGCAGGAACAGACACCGTCGGACCAACCAATCCAGCTGATGCAGCAGAGGCTGCGGCTGCAACGCGTTCAGCAAGACCCTGAGATGCTCCAAGGCTAACGGATTCGACAGGATCAGATTTCATGTCCGCCTTAACAGGTGCGGCTGACTCAACAGGTGCAACATGTTCAACAGATTCTACAGGCGCGGCTTGAGAGAACGACTCAGCAGAAGCAGGCTGCGCCCCTGATTTCATAGCCTCAATCGGAGCGACGGGAGCAGCAGACGACGCAGAATCACCAGACGCAACCGGTGTAGAAGAGACGACGGGAGCAGCAGACGGCGCAGAATCACCAGACGCAACCGGTGTAGGAGAGACGACGGGAGCAGCAGACGGCGCAGAATCACCAGACGCAACTGGTGTAGGAGAGACGACGGGAGCAGCAGAAGCGATAGGTGAGACTGGCGTTGCAGAAACGGCAGAAGCGACAGACTCAACTGGAACGGCAGGCGCAGCATACTCTGCAGATGCAAGAAACTCAGCAGACTCAGCAGAAGCAGCAGACGTAGCAGGCCCAACCGAAACAGCAGAAGCAGCAGGTACAGCAGAGGCAACCGAAGCGACAGATGCCGTCGGTTCAGCAGACACGACTGAGGCAACGAGTGCGTCGTGCCCAGCAGATGCAATAGTTGGCACAGACTCAACTGGTGCAGCTTGTTCGGCAGAAGGCGTTGAAGCGGCCGGAGCGACCGATTCCAAGACAACCGGTGTAATCTGAGCAACATGATTAGCGAATGCGGTCGATGCAACTGGAACCTGAGAAGACTCTGAAGCAACGGGGACAGTTGACCCAACCGGCGCTACAGGCTCAACAAATTTATCAGCGTTGTCAAAACGTTCAACGATGTCCATATTCCTCTTTGTATTCGATGTTAAGTATTCAGGGATGACGAACCAATTCGACGGCAATAAGATGCATGCGACTGGAACAACGATCAATCCACCCAGCCAGAACAGACCAACGTACTGGCTGAAGAAAGGCAAATTAGATGTGTGGAAACCTACAGGCACCAGAATGTCACCGTTGAGATTAGCGAAGAATCCTGCCACCAAGGTCGAAAGCATCAACTGAATCCCCACACCTACAGTACCGTTGCGGGCACGGGCACTCCAAGTGGCGATTGCCAGAATCACCAATGCCAGGACCAGCCCCACCGGCACATTGTATCGAGCCCCAAGACGATGAACCAACGTGCCGCATACGCCGCTCAATATCGCAACAAGCGCGCAAATCAAGAGACGGACGGCAGGGCTTTGACGATACGACCACGGCAGACGAGCATCAGCATCGGTGGGGGACTTACCCAAGACGCTCTTCTCTGCCGCAGACGGGGCCTTAGCATGTAAAGCATGACGAGAACTCATACTGCCAGTATGCCTTACCGGGCGGTCAAAATACAGATTGATTCCGAATGACAGGCAAAATAGTCAGAAAAAAAGACCAATGTTCGCAAAATTGCAAGACAAGAACGATGAAAAATTTGAACCACGCTAAAGCAGCTTCCCTTGAAGAAACAACACATTACTTACCGCACTCAAGCAAAAGCGCCATATCCGTCTTTCAAGAACGGAGATATGGCGCTTTTAAGATTAACGTGCCGATGCTTGATGCACCACGAACGTCACTTCTTCTTGGAAGCGTTCTGACGACGCTGGCGAGCGTGCCACTTGTACCACTCGTCGCGGTTAAGAATCACCTTACGCACACGAATGGCTTCCGGCGTAACCTCGACACACTCATCTTCGTTGGCGAAATCAAGCGCTTCTTCAAGGCTCATCTTGATCGGCGGAGTGAGAGTCTCAAGGACATCAGCAGTGGCGGAACGCATGTTGGTCATGTGCTTTGCCAGCGTGATGTTGACGTCCAGCTCATCGGGTTTGTTGTTGATGCCGACGACCTGACCTTCGTATACCGAGCTTTGCGGATCGACGAAGAAGTTGCCACGAGCCTGCAGACGCTGCATGGCGTAAGGCGTGGCGGTTCCTGCACGATCAGAAACCATGGAACCGTTCTGACGGGTGCTGATTTCGCCTGCCCACGGAGCATATCCGGCGGAAATGGAGCTCGAGATGCCGGTGCCGCGAGTTGCGGTGAGCAAAGCGGTCCTGAAACCGATCAGACCACGGGAAGGAACGGTGAACTGCAGGCGCACCCAGCCAGAACCGTGGTTGGACATCGAGTCCATGCGGCCCTTACGCTCGGCCATAAGCTGCGTGACAGCGCCCATATACTCTTCGGGCACGTCGATCGTGTCGTTCTCCATCGGCTCGTGAATCTTGCCGTCGATGGTCTTGGTGACCACCTGCGGACGTCCGACCGTCAGCTCGTAGCCCTCACGACGCATCTGCTCGGCCAGAATAGCCAAGGCGAGCTCGCCTCGGCCTTGGACCTCCCAAGCGTCAGGACGATCGGTGGGAACCACCTTGATGGAAACGTTACCGATCAGCTCCTTGTCGAGCCTGTCCTTGATCATGCGGGCAGTAAGTTTGTGATCCTTGCCTTCGCGACCTGCCAAAGGCGAATCGTTGGTACCGAAGGTCATCGAAATCGCGGGATCGTCGACGTGGATGAGTGGCAACGGTTTGGGATCGTGCGAATCAACAATGGTCTCGCCAATCATGATGTCGTCGACGCCTGCAACGGCGACGATGTCTCCCGGGCCAGCCTCGTCGACCGGCATGCGGTCAAGACCCTGCGTACGCAGAATCTCAGTGAGCTTGAAGCTTTCGATTGATCCGTCAATGCGCGAAAGACCGTACTGCTTGCCCTTCTGCAGGGTACCGTTGTAGATGCGCACCAAGCCAAGACGACCGAGGTAATCGGAAGCGTCGATGTTGGTGACGTGCGCCTGCAGCGGTGCACCCTCGTCATATTGCGGGGCAGGGATGTTTGAGATGATGGTGTCGAACAGCGGCTCAAGATTGTCGTTGTCAGGCAGTTCGCCATCGACAGGCTGGTTCTTGGAAGCGTAGCCCGCCTTCGCCGCGCAGTAGATAACCGGCAGATCAAGCAAGGAATCCAGATCGAGATCAACGCCTTCTTCGACGACATCCTGCGCCAAGCCGAGAAGCAGATCGGTGGACTCGCTGACGACTTCGCTGATGCGCGCATCGGGACGGTCAACCTTGTTGATGCACAAGATTACCGGCAACTTCGCCTCAAGTGCCTTGCGCAGCACGAAACGCGTCTGCGGCAGCGGACCTTCGGAAGCGTCAACGAGCAACACGACACCATCGACCATCGAAATGCCACGCTCGACCTCGCCACCGAAATCTGCGTGTCCGGGAGTATCAATGACATTGATGGTGATGCCATTGGGTTCGCCGTACTTTGCGGCCAACGGACCGGTATACTGCACAGCGGTGTTCTTGGCGAGGATAGTGATGCCCTTCTCACGCTCGAGATCGTTGGAATCCATCACACGATCCGGCACTTCCTCGCGCTCGCTAAATACATGTGACTGCTGAAGCATCCCGTTAACCAAGGTCGTCTTGCCGTGATCGACATGAGCCACGATCGCCACATTTCGAATATCACCACGTACCGCCATAAAAGCCTCTCCTACTGCGTTTTCCTTGAGTGTCCTGAGTAGAGAAATGTTTAACTCTTCACTTACACGTAAACCTTCACAATGTTATCCGCGTATCCCGACACAGGTACGCTGTTCGAATAGTGGCGAAAAGCTATCCAAACGACGGTCTCCGAGACATTGCCTATCTACCTCGCACTATCCGATGCACCATGAAACGCAATCGAACGGACATTCTACGTCATTCACAGAGCAAGAATCACGTGTCAGACACCATCGGAATCGGGGGTATCATAGCCATCTTGCGTCTGGTCGACCATGTCGCCAACCGAAGGCATGAAAGGAGCCAGCTCAGGTAACCGGTCCAGCGATTCCAAACCCATCTTTTCAAGAAACAGACCAGTCGTCACCAACAGAGCCGCTCTCGAATCCTCGTCAGTTCCCTGTTCGCGAACCAGACCACGCACACTCAGAGCACGCACAACACCGTCGGAATTGACGCCTCGAATAGCCGCAATCTGAGCACGGGTAATCGGTTGCTTGTAGGCAATAATGGCGAGCACTTCCAAAGCAGTCTGCGAAAGTCGGGCCATCTGCCCACCTGTGACAAAAGCCGACACAACCGGTCCAAACACGGATCGGTTGCCGTATTGCCAGCCACGGGCGGTATGACGCAATTCGAATCCTCGCGGGGCACGACCTTCCTGACCGCCTTCATATTCAAGTCTCATCGCCTGCAACACTGCCTCAACCTGTCCCCTGTCGACCGCCAATACTCGGGCCAAATCATCGGCCTGCTGAGGTTCGTCGGCCACCATCAGGATTGCCTCGAGACAGGATTGAAGCCCGCCCGGAAACTCGTCAACCGAAAAATCCACGTATTCGGGATACATCGGGTCGTTTGCAGATCCAGCCGGCGCGTTATTTTTCACGGCCTCACCACTTCTATCATCCGCTGGGTCACCCGTATCCTTAGTTGGTGTTTGGTTCTCAACGTCACTCAAGCCGACTCTGTCAGTAATCGGTTTCTTGGACTCCTGTACCGAATTCGACGTTTCCTTATTTACTGCACCCTCCGGTTTCATAGCGTCTTCAGTCATCTCAGCAGCCTCGCTCACGCAAAATCACCTTCATCTACCGTTACGAAATCTTGTTCATCGTCCATATCCGGCACCCATCGCAGATGAAGATCCTCAAAAGGGCCCTCTTGCCTGTATTGCAGTACGCCTTGCTTGAAAAACATTAGAATCGAAAGGAAACGCGCGACCACCACCAGCGAACTTGCGGCATCCTTCGTCAGTTCATCAAACGTCATCGATCCACCGCTTCCAAGTTCTTTGAGACGTTGACGCACAATCTGCGACTGTTGTTTCAGATCCACCTGCGAGACATGCAGCTGGTCGAGTCGCACCTGATCGGCAGGAGCATTAAGGAAAACATCCGCCGCTATCTTTGCGAGTTCTTCGGGACCAAGCGTCCAGGCGAGTTTAGGCAGTATGGCCGTTATGGACGGATCACTGAACGAAGGGTGCGCGAAGCGATCGGAATTGGCAGCCAACTGCACCCGAAAAACGTTCGCGACGCTTTTGAAAGCCCGGTATTGCAGGAGCCTGGCAAAAAGCAAATCGCGTTCACGCAATGCTTCCATACTCTGCTCATCGCGCTCGCCATTCTCGTCACTCGGCAAAATAGCAGCACTCTTGGCTTCCACTAAAACCGACGCAACATCAAGGAAAGCGCTGACCTGTTCCATATCGCGAGTCATATCCAGACCGCTCACATATTCAATAAACTCCTCGGTGATGGCAGCCAAAGAAACCTCGGTCAGTTCAAGCTTGTGATTGGCGATGAGCGTCAGCAACGCATCGAACGGCCCTGCATAGACCGAAAGACTAACGGAAAATGACTTGTTTTCGATCGTACGCAGGTCATCCATGTCTTCAAAATTATGAGAACCGAGCGTTCCACCGTTGACGCCGCTGTCGTCATTTTCAAGGAGCACGTTGGTTTCCCGCTCGGACAAACCCGAAGAATCGTCTAAGCCATACACGTTCATCATCTCCGCAGTCGACTGGGTACGACCGACCGACCCCGCAGCCTCAACCGCGTTCACGACACCTTATCCATCTGCTCTGCGTCTGTCGATTCTTCGCACAATCAGCACGACCAGACATATCAGGCCCCAAATCCATCAGTCCACGATACTGCGGGCAATGAGCTCACGAGAGATCTCACGGTATTCCTTGGCAGTCTTGTGGTTTGGTGCATAGATAGTGATCGGAGCGGCTGCCACGTTGGAATCGGGCAACTTGATGGAACGTGAAATAACGCCATGGAAGACCTTGTCTTGGAAGGCTTCATAGATGCGCTGCAGAACCTCTTCGCAATGCAGAGTCGAGGTGTACATCGTCACCAGCACACCGTAGACCTCGAGGGCGGGGTTGATACGGGAACGCACTTTTTCGATCGATTGCATCAGCAAGGCCACACCACGCAACGCGAAGAACTCAGCCGCAACGGGAATGATTACACCATCAGCGGCAGCCAGTGCATTGACCGTCAAAAGACCCAACGACGGCTGACAATCAACAATGATGACATCATATTCGTCTCGCACGGCTTGCAGTACACCGGCGAGGACGCGTTCACGTCCTACTTCATTAACAAGCTGAACCTCGGCTGCAGAAAGATCGATGTTGGCAGGGATGATGTCCAGGTTCTCGAAATCGGTATGTTGCACCACATCATGCACATCAAGTGAAGAATCAAACAATGCGTTGTAAATAGTAACATCCACAGTATTTGCATTGATGCCAAGCCCTACGCTTGCAGCCCCTTGAGGATCAAAATCGACGATAAGCACACGACGACCGTATTGGCTCAGCGCACCACCGATATTGATGGAACTGGTCGTTTTGCCGACCCCGCCTTTCTGGTTGCACATCGCAATGATGTGCGCAGGACCGTGGGAATCAAGCAGTCCTGGTGCAGGAAACGTCTCATAATTTCGTCCAAGAAGATCGGTAGGCATGCTTCTTATGCTAGCAAGAGGCCTGTTCACCTTCGTCCTGCCGGTCCTGTTTAAGCTGTTGTGACAACCGACAGCCTCATCCAAACCTCATATTCAGAAGCTTTTCGCCACTTCCGAACTAATCAAACACGCGCTGACACACGTACCAGCCAGCTCAACAAGGAATCTTTTCGCGCCGCATCCGCGACAACACTGAACCGATTACCGTCAACGAGTACACTTCTGTCAAGGAATGCTTGAATGGACGTGGAACCAATCCGATTATTACTGCTGCGAGCCACTGCTTTCATCGCGCACGCGGATGCGCAGTCAAGTACGTTTCGATAAGATTTTCGGGACTTACATGCGTGTATATCTGGGTGGTGGTGACCGAGGCATGCCCCAACAGCTCTTGCACCGTTCTGACATCGGCTCCACCCTGGATGAGATGTGTGGCGAACGAATGGCGCAATGTATGTGGATGCAAGGGCTTCGAGATATGTGCACGCTCCCCCGCCTCGCTAACAACTTCCCACACCGATTGCCGAGAAATGCGTCTTCCCCGTTTATTGAGAAATATAGCGCGCCGTTCCTTCGCCCCCTTGGCCTTGGATTCCAAAATCGGTCGACCGATTGAAAGGTACCGGTCCAACGCGGAGAACGCATATGCCCCCAACGGCACCAGCCGCTGCTTTGAACCTTTTCCAGTCAGCACGACCACGCGATCATCGCCATCAACGTCACTGAGGTTCGAGTCCACTGCCTCGGAAACCCGGCATCCGGTGGCATACATGAACTCAAGCAATGCCTTGTCACGCAGAACCACTGGATCGTCCGCCCCACCCATTGCGGCGGCATCGAGCAGACGCGTCACCTCATCGACACTCAGCACATCTGGTAGATGCCCATCCGATTTCGGGGCTTTGATCCGTGCGGCGACATCTTCGGAGACAGCACCTTGCATCAAAGCGAATTTATGGAATTCGTGGACGCTGGCGAGTCGACGAGCCTTGCTGCGAGCGCTTTCCCCGGCTTTGTCGAGCGCAGCAATATAGGCCTCGACGTCGTGACCCGTGACAGCGTTTAGATCCGTCAGATCGCGTCGATTTAACCAATCCAAATACTTGCGGATATCAGCCGCGTATGCTTTCACTGTGGATTTCGCCAATCCACGCTCCACATCGATATGAGCCAAAAACTGCGCAAACAGTGCATCTGATCCATTCACGGTTCCATTGTGTTCGCATTGGACGACTTCAGCGATACCCATCGTTTGTCTGGAGCGAACAAGACCACACAACAAGACCACGATTCATGTAGCTCAATAGACATATCCACAGCTACTCATTACCCAAAAGTAGCGAGACGTCACGTACGAACCTTCCTGTTGTATCGCCGAGAACGACAGAAACAGGCAAGGATATAGGCAACCAGAAATACCCCTGCTAGGATCATTGCACACCATCGGCGGCCACCGGTAAATGGAAGCGCTTGATGGTTCTCCGGTACGTTCAACATGACGCTAAGCCAACCGGTCTGGTTGCCGGCAGCGTCATCCGCTGCTACCTTCGCCTCTCCCGATGGCATACCTTCCGGTATATCAACCGACCAATTGCCGGAATTATCAGCAACGATCTCAGTTACCGTTCGATCCGGCCACAGCACTGTAATCGCGGTTCCGGCGCCAGACGCAGAATCTTCAGCAGGCGGATTATAGATTTTGCCGCTAATCTTGTCCTTTGGGAGCTTCTGATCCAAAACAATTCGTGGCGGTGTCATATCCACACGCACCAGCGTCTGGTCCACGGAAAAATCGGAATACTGACCGTCGCTATCCACCAGCCGCGCACGGAACACATATGTATCGCCGGAACTCACCTGACGCAGGAAGAACGAAGGATCAATGTCGCACGACCATGTCTGTCTCCCGGGCGCGATCACCTGCGTGCACGCCGATATCACATCATCTCCAGTCGGGAGAACCCCGATCGTCGACTGCGTAGCATGCGTGGCATACACCTCAAGTTTGTCTCCAGCCTTCACCGGAGCAGCAGTGCCCGTAACTTTTACTTTAGAGGCGGGAGCCAATTCACCCCCATACTCGCGTTTGGTATGGGGTATGCTGATTGAGGACGCAGCGACCGTGGGTGCAGGACTTGGCCCGAAAACGACAGCAAGTATATTGGAAAACGAAGAATCAATGCCGTCTTTACATTGTATTGCATGATATCGTTGCGTACCGGACGTTAGCTGATTGTCATTATCCTGTATAGACCATCTGCCGTCGGGCGACACCACAACACTCCCTACCAACCTACCGGCGGTGGTTGATGAGTTAGGATCTGCGGGATCAATCGGCTGTCCTGCTACTTCGGCATACAGTTTCACCTCGGCACCCGGCGTACCTGTGCCCGAAAGAACCGGATGCTTGGAGACATGCACATTGTCGGCCGGAGTATCAATGGCCGGGGCATGTAAAGACACGCTGTATTTGTAATACGCAGTGTCGATCGTCCAACCATTTTTAATCAAAGCATCTGCCGCTTCCACGGACATGTCTTGCTGAACCCCATTCGGATGGTCGGACAACGGGTTGTAAATATCTTTATTTTCGGAAGTGCTGCATCCGTCTTGAGAACCGTCTGCGTTGGTGGTTTGTGGCCATGTGACGAGTTTAAAATATCCGTCAAGACCTTGATCTTCCTTAGCTTTCTTAAAATTGATGCTTCCATCTGCCGCTTGGGCCGGACTCAATCCTCCCGAAGAACCTTGCTTGGCAATAAGCGTCCGCTTCGAAGCATTGGCCGGAGCAACATCATTGAAGGCCGCTTGGCTTTGCACGGTTCCGGCAGCCACTGCCGACATCGGAGACTGCTGAACCTGCTGCGCTTGGGGGGTCAAGTCATTGACGGGTACCCAGACACCGTCTTTAAGACCCAGCCACTGGAAATAGTAGGAAGTGACCTGCGAACAACTTGAAGAGCTACTCGGGTGATACCACGAAGTAAAGAACGACTTTGGGGGCGCAATCCCCTCTTCAATCGGCCTCGGCCCCAACAATCGACGAGAAGTATTCGTCGACATTCCCCAATTCGCCTGTCCTCCTCCAACAAGGGAAGGATAACCATCCCACCCCACGAAGGAGCGCGGCCCGTTGCAACTATAATTCCCCGCACAATTGCTATACAGCTGAATCGGATAATCCGCCGCGACATTGGTCACATGTGCGGTATCATTTAAATCGGAGGTGAAGCCGTTGTTGGTCTCATTGCCGACTATGGCATACACATACTGCTGCGTGGGCACTCCACCCAAAGCGTTTTGATCGTTGGGCAAAAAAGCATAAGAAATATCCGCCTCTATTGAGATCGTCAGGTAGTCGTACTCGCCACTTTCATCTACCGACTGAATGGTATACTTGTTATCGCGATTTTTGCTCCACGCAACAGCTCCGGTCCCGTCCGGTTTTCCATTCGTTGAAGTTTTGGTGTTGACATACCCTAAAGATGTTGGGAGACCGGAATTCCCATAGTAGGAATATTTCAACTGCAGACCGCAACTACGGCCACTAGCCGATACGTTTTTCGCGCAGAATTGCGGCGCACTGACATCGACTTGACCATGAGCCACGCGTAATACGAAATCCATTCGTATCTCGTCATTCGCGATGTCAATGTGTCGGTTGTATGCCAACATCTTCGTTAATACCGGTTTGTAGATGGTTTCACCCTGTGGCATAGGCGAATCCGCATATGCGCTTGAAGCAATGCCCAAGCCAGGCAGTAGAGCAATGACCAACGATAACGCTACGAAAGTGACAGGAATCGGAGATCTCACATTGGTCGAACATTTATTAGTTTTCATCAAAAGAGACATGGGCTACTTTCATCTAACCATATCTGCAGCAACCTGCATCTGATTTCACAATCAATAGTATACAATAAATGCCAAATATCTTTGGATATATTATATGTATTCCGCTAGTTTTCTCAGCCCTTTCAATGATGTTGCCTATTTAATCAGGCCAACCTAAGGCTTTTACCCATTCCACGACGATTATATTTTTCTAGCAGCGAACGCACCGACTCAGAAAAAACACTTTGTCATGCAACATGTCAATTACCTGGCAAACAGGCGGACTCCATATTCTACAAGGATTTACAAAACACTTAAAACAATGCATTACGCTACCCGGACGTATACTGTCATCTCTTCAAACGACACTCGCTCCGCAAACGCAACACCATTGAGCCGAACCATCACTCAAAGCATAATTCAGATACGAGTCCGATAAAGTGCGACTCGTTGTTCACAAGCGCGATTGAGACTAGCTCTCCCCCCCAATGAGGAACATCATCGCCCGCAATTGCTGTTTCTATGATATCAACATCAATTCGTAAAAGGAGTCTCGCTCTTTGCGAGACTCCCCATATCCGCGACGAATTGCGGTAATTTATATGCTCAGGCCGCCACAGGAGCGTTGAGATCCTCCGGCAGCGCAGCCTTCGTCTGATCGACGATGGTCTTGAATGTATCCGGATCGGAAACGGCCAGCTCGGCAAGGGCGCGGCGGTCAAGCTCGATACCAGCGAGCTTCAGGCCCTGCATGAAGCGGTTGTATGTGATGCCCTCGGCGCGAACAGCAGCATTGATGCGCTGAATCCACAGCTTGCGGAAATCACCCTTACGCGCCTTGCGATCGCGGAAGTTGTAGTTAAATGAATGAAGCAACTGTTCCTTCGCACGACGATACGAACGGGAGCGCTGCCCGCGATAGCCCGAAGCCCTCTTTAAAACGACGCGACGCTTCTTATGAGCGTTCACTGCGCGCTTGACACGTGCCATATTGTTTCCTCCAGCTTTCTATAAATTCGTTTAACCCGTTACCGACTGTTTCAGCGGCCAAGCAGTTTGCGCATGCTCTTGCTCTGAGCCGTGGGCAGGACCTGGTCATGGGAAAGATTACGACGTTTGCGCGCCGACTTGTGCTCAAGGTTGTGGCGCATCGCGCTTCCAGCCTGCATAAGCTTGCCTGTACCGGTGACGCGGATACGCTTTTTCGCGGCGGAATTGGTTTTCATCTTCGGCATTGCTGCCCTCCTATTTTCCTGGGAATCAAAAAACTTTGATGACCCTGTGCCAGCCGATGCTCCCATCGGCCCGCACAAAACTTAATCTGTTACTTGCTGCTCGCCTTGGACTCCGCCTTTGCAGGGGTATCTGGGCTGTCGGCCTTCGGCGCTGCAGAAACTCTTGCGTTAGGTTTCTCAGACTTGTTTGAAACACGTGGCATCGAAACCTTGGACTCGTTGAGTGAAGACCCAGTGTTTTGGGGCTCTTCGGATACTCCCTTTCCTTTGGCCTCCAGACGCGCCTTCTGACGGGCCTGGCGATCGGCGCGGGTGTCGGCGCCTCGGCGACGCTGTTCAGACTGAGTGCGCACCTTCTTGCCCTTGGGAGCCAACGTCATGAAGATGTTACGACCTTCATGCTTGGGATAGGACTCAATAGTGCCATATTCGGCCACCTCATCGGCCAAGCGTTGAAGAAGTTCGACGCCCCCAATCGGTCGCGATTGCTCACGCCCACGGAGCATAATCGTGACCTTGACCTTGTCGCCGCCGGAAAGGAAACGGATAACGTGCCCCTTCTTGGTTTCAAAGTCATGCTCGTCAATCTTCAAGCGGAAACGAATTTCCTTGATTTCGGCGGAGCTTTGGTTACGACGTGCCTCACGCTGTTTGATCTTCTCGTTGTACTTGTACTTGCCATAGTCAATGAGCTTGGCAACGGGAGGCTTTGCATTCGGCGCCACCTCAACCAAATCGAGATTCGCTTCCTTGGCCAGATTCAGAGCAACGGAGGTCGCGATGACCCCAACCTGCTCGCTGTTCGGGCCGATCAGGCGTACCTGAGGGACGCGTATCTCGTCGTTAATGCGTGGTTCTGCGCTGATGATGAACTCCAATCCTTGCTGCCGTTTGGACGCGTCATCATCGAAAGCTACATGCCACAGTCTTGACATAGCAGTTTCAGGCATCAAAACTCCTGCATCGCAACAATCGATGCAAAAGGACCATCGGTACACACCGATTATCCAATTCCCTGAAGGACAAGGAATGTTCTGAACCCGAAGCTGCAAAAAGCTTCCAGGTGGGGCGCACCCACTTTCTTGATCTCTCAAGCCAAGTTTTAGTATACCCCACAGGCGGACAACAACAAACACGACATATTACTTCGCGTTTCTCCTCGGGAGGTCCGCCGTTCGCACCACCCTTGCCTTTACAATTACGGTATGTCTCAATCCTGTGTCATTTTTGCAGCTGGCTCCTACTACGGCAACGAACCGCACGGCGGGGATCTGCCGATCGATGCGCTGGTCATCGCCGCCGACGGCGGATTTGACCATGCCAATGTTTTGGGCATAAAACCCGACCTGGTTATCGGCGATTTTGACTCGGCAAATGCTTCGATCCCGCAAGGAATCGAGACAATCCGCCTGCCTGCGGAACACGACGACCCCGATATGCTGTCTGCCCTGAAGATCGGCTGGTCAAGGGGATGCCGTGACTTTTTCATCTATGGAGCCCTTGGCGGTCGCATCGATCATGCGATCGCCAACGTACAACTGCTCGCATTTCTTTCACACCACGGAGGACGTGGGTTGCTATTCGGAGGAGACAGCGTAGTTACGGCCATCTGCAACGGATCGCTGACTTTTATGCCGCACAGCCACAAGACTGTCGCACTCGAAGCGGCAACGAATTTCCCCATCACGACCATTGCCGGCTCATCTCATTACGGCGGCTTTATGCCCGACCGATCCGAAGACATTGCCCTGCATTCCTCCAGCCGCGGTACCTACCCCGAGGCCGACTCAAGCGACACCGGTCACCGCATCTCTCACACGATATCGGTTTTCTCATATTCCAACGTCTCAACGGGAGTATCGGAAACCGGCCTCAAATATGAACTCGACAACGTTACGATATGCAACGATGAAGTACTGGGCGTAAGCAACGAGTTCCTTGACGGACGTCCTGCGTCAATCAACGTTGCCGATGGTACATTAATCGTCACCTTCCCGACCGGCACAGCGCCGCCTACGTTCAGAACCACCGTAAAACCTTCAGAAACCTTGGGGCCTCTGGCTTCACAGGTTTCCGCATCGCTCAGCGTACATTATTCCGAACGCTCTCCAAAACCTGCTCGGAAACCATAGAATCGAATCAACTTGCCCCGAACGGACCACAATGAACGACATCGAAACACCGATCGCAACGATCGACCCGGCACAGCAGAACGGTAAACCGCTTTTTGTCTGCTACAGCCGCTGCAGCAACTGCGCAAAAGCGCGCGCATGGCTCAACGAACACAACATCGATTTCACCGAACGTGATATCAAAGACGACAATCCCACAACCGCCGAACTTGACAGATGGCACAAGAAGAGCGGGTTGCCACTCAAGCGTTTTTTCAATACTTCCGGACAGCTTTACCGAAATTTAGGACTTAAAGACAAACTGACTTCGATGAACGAGCATGAACAACTGGAAATACTTTCCACTGACGGCATGTTGGTAAAACGACCAATAGTCGTTAACGCTAACACAATTCTGGTGGGTTTTTCTCCAGAAGCTTGGAGCAGCGCTTTAGCTCGTACAGAAGACAGGATAGAGTAGTAACTGTTGTAAATATATAGCTGGAACGCAAACCCGTGTCCCCGCTTTATTTCCTTAAGGGAGAATTACATGACAGTAAAGATTGGCATCAACGGCTTCGGCCGTATCGGTCGTCTGGCATTTCGTCGCATTTTTGAACTCCAGTCCCGCGGTGGCGAGGCTGGTGACATTGAGGTCGCAGCGATCAACGATTTGACCACGCCTTCCATGCTGGCCTACCTCTTGAAGTACGACAGCACGCACGGCACCTTCCGCCACGATGACGGCACGCTGGTCGACGTACAGTCCACCGACGACGCGATCATCGTCGACGGCAAGGAATACAAGGTATACGCCGAGAAGGACGCCCGCAACATTCCGTGGGTGAAGAACGACGGCGTCGAGTTTGTGCTCGAATGCACAGGCTTCTACACCTCCGCTGAAAAGAGCCAGGCTCACTTGGATGCCGGCGTCAAGAAAGTTCTCATCTCGGCTCCGGCCAAGGATGCAACCACCCCGACCGTCGTCTACGGCGTCAACCAGGACATTCTCACGCCTAACGACAACATCGTCTCCGCTGGATCTTGCACCACGAATTCGTTCGCAGCCCTCGTCAAGCTTCTTGACGAAAACTTTGGCATCAAGGTCGGCTACATGACCACCGTGCACGCCTACACCGGCACCCAAATGTTGCTTGATGGCCCCCGTGGCTCCAACCCGCGCAGCAACCGCGCAGCCGCGATCAACACGATCGAGCACTCCACCGGTGCCGCCAAGGCCATCGGCAAGGTTGTTCCTTCGGTCAACGGCAAACTTCAGGGCCACGCTCAGCGCGTTCAGGTTCCGGACGGGTCCTTCACCGAGCTCTTCACCGTGCTCAACAAGGAAGTCTCCGCAGACGAGATCAACGCCGCTGCCAAGAAGGCTTTCGAGAACAACGAGACCTTCGGCTACAACGGTGACGGCATTGTGACCTCCGACATCATCGACGACACCCACGGCGGCGTCTTCGATCCGACGCAGACCGACGTCAACACCGTTGACGGCGTAACGATGACCCGTACCGTTGCCTTCTATGACAACGAGTACGGCTTCACCTGCAACATGATTCGCACCCTGCTGCACTTCGCTGAGATCAACGAGTGAGCATGTTATCAAGGCGATAAGCCTTCGAGTCATGTTTTGACTGAAGCATGATCGCAGAAAGCCCCCTTCCGTACGGATGGGGGCTTTTCCGTGTGATTTCCGGCCGAAGGCGACGATCAGTCGCACCCAAGCACCCTATCTTCCCCATAAAGCCGCTTTTCCCGACGGGCACACCGACAATCGCACAGGAACGCACCCTAACCAAAAGAACACCCGATGGCGCCATCAGCTAGAATATAAACGTTAACGATTACATCTCACTGAGGAGTTGATATGACCACAATCGCGCTGCCTCCACGCACAGGCCAGCAGTTCACTATTTCGCACGGAGCCTATACGGCCGTCGTCACCGAACTCGGCGCGACCTTGCGCACACTCACCTATCAAGGCAAAGACATGATCGTCTCGTGGGATCAAAATAAAACGGTGCCGTGCAGCAACGGCGAGTTGCTCATTCCGTTCCCCAACCGTATCGAAGACGGTGTTTACTCGTTCGAGGGCAAAACCTACACGCTGCCAATCGATGAACACGAAAAGCACAACGCCATCCATGGGTATGGATATCGCGCATTCTGGAAGATGGAAAGCCTGGACGGAGACCAAGTTACGCTCATGTGGCGCGCGGGAACCATGAAAGGTTATCCCTTTGACCTCATAGTTCGAGCTACGTATACACTTAGCGACGACGGACTGCAACTGAATGTATCGGCAACCAACAACGACGACGTTGATGCACCATGGGCAGCGGCGATTCATCCGTGGATTGCCAATGGGTTCAATGGGTACGGCGACGAGATCGACGAACAAAACGCCCAATGCCAAGTCATCATTCCCGCGCGTACGCATGTGACGGTGAACGATCGACTGCTTCCCACCGGCACCGAGCCTGTGGAAGGAGGCAAATACAACCTACGTCAGCCCACCGCATTGACAGATCAACCATTCGATGATGCTTGGACCGATGTAGAGTATGACCGCGATGGCAAGACCATGGCAACGTTGATCCGACCAGATGGTCTTGCCATCAGCGTCGGCGGAGATGAGACCATCACCTCCTTCCAGATGTGCACCGGCACCGGTTTTGCTCCTGAAACACATCCTGCGGGCGTCGCTATCGAACCTCAGAGCGCATATGCCAACGCATTCAACACCGGCATCGACCTGACCGTCATCAGGCCTGGCGAGACAAGCTCCACCAACTTCTACATGCAAGCCGAACAGCACTGAACTCGTCACGACTTACCACGAGCATACTTCCATCAGCACAAGCATGCTCATGCTGAAAACCGGTCAACTCTGGCGTGCAGAAGTCGCAACGACGTGAAATAATACCTTTTGCTTATTCACTGAACGTAAAGGAGCCCATCATGGGAATGCGCGGACGTAAGCGTAAGGATCGCCGCAAGAAGGCGGCCAACCACGGCAAAAGGCCGAATGCCTGAGTTTCGTTGGTGTTAATACGAAAATGCGAATGCCCCGCGGCAATCCGCGGGGCATTCGCATATCTGCAGAGCAACACTGTTTCATAACGGTTTAACAGCTGCAAAACCGGTCATTGCATAATCTGAGTCGTCTCAACGCGCCAAAAATGCACCTATATGCACCGGACTTCTCACAACATCTTACGCTGATACGATCTCCCCACCGCAAGTCTCTTCCAGACAGCAGCGATCGAGCATCTCATGAAGTCTGGCGACAAGACATTTGGGAGCACAGGTAGGACGAAGCAACTCGCGCAACTGGGCGATGACCGCTTTCTCATGCACATCACAGCACGACTCGGGATTGAAGCATTCTTCATCAGTAACACGGTTGTCGAAATGATATAAGGAAACCTCAATGTCCGCACGAGCAGCGTCAGTCACATACTGATTTCCCGTAGCCGCACCGTCGGTAGATTCAACCTGTCCATCCATTTCTACTCCCCTTACGAAACTCACTTCAGTCACTATTATCACCCGTTTTCGCTACTTCGCGGTTCGCAAATAGTGAAGACCGCTCAATCGATCGGTGATTATCGTCTTTATTTTCGCCATATCCCCTTTGTCGGGCGTATTCAACAAGCTGTTCTCTGAGCTGAGCACGCGCACGGTTCAACCGGCTCATCACCGTACCGATTTTGATTCCCTGCTCATCGGCAACCTGTTTATATGACTTGCCATCGATGGCCGTGTCTATGAACACTTGCCGTCGCTCTGGGGAAAGAGCCTCGAGCGCATGCATGATCTCAGCCGGCGCAAAACCGTCCAGATATTCCTGTTCGGCCGATTTCAATCCCTCAGAAGAATGATCGGAAGCAGAATAAATATCCCAATCGTCATATTCCCCGTTTGATTCGTTGGCACGCTTCGGACGACGCTTGGCCTTCGCATACTGATTGAAATAGGTATTGCGTTCTATCGTGGTCATCCACGCTTCGAAATTACTTCCGGGACGAAAACTGTCGAATGCTTTAAACGCCCGTTCGTAGGCGTCCTGCACCAAATCCTGTGCGTCTTCGGCATTGTTGGTCAGCTTCATGGCCTGACGGTAGAGCACATCAAGCGCAGGCATGGCAAGAGCCTCAAAACGCGCGCGCTTCTGCGCAGTCGTTTCAGGTTCATAGCCTTGAGGCTGTGTCTGTTCGGTTTGCGTCACACCACCATTCTACGCATCAACTTGCCCGATTCCGACACACGGCATCAACCAGCGCCGTTCATCAGCTCACAACAGCCTTATGTTGCAAACAATGGCACTGACACCGACAAGTCCGACCACAAGAACGAAGACGTTGCTCATTCGACCCGCATATTTCTTGAGCGACGGCACCTTGACAATCGCATACATCGGCATGAGGAAAAGAATGCAAGCTATGATCGGACCAATCATGGTTGACCGTGGCGAACAATACCTCAGCCGCCGCCTAACTTCCTTTGTTTGTACAATGTCGAAATCGACACGCACAATGACTGTATGACATCAACTTCACCCGCCGCACAGACCCATAGTTCCAACATCGTCATGCAGGCCATCACCGAAGCACCGCACCAAGACGAAAGCACAACACTCAGTCAATCATGGCTTCTGGGTTGTGACACCGAAACCACCGGCACCGGATCGGAGGACGCCATTGTGTCGGCCTCGCTGGTTTTGCGCAACCCGGAAACAGGATCTGACGGAGACGCCATCGCGGAATGGACCATCAACCCGCATCGGCATATCAGTGCAGGAGCAAGCCAAGTCAACGGGTTCACCGATGAATACCTACAGGCAAACGGCATGGAACCAGCCGAGGCCCTAACAGCCATCGGTTCAATCATCGCGAAGGCCCAATCCAAAAATATTCCTCTGCTTGCCTACAACGCACCATTTGACGTACGGATGCTTTCAAATGATCTGCAACGATGGAATCTTGAACCACTGCCGGAACAGCTGCTGGTTGTCGATCCGCTGATCATCGACCGCGAAATCTCGCACCGTCGCGGCAAACGAACACTGACCTACACGACCGAATACTACGGCGTGGAACCGCATGGCGACTTCCATGACGCCACCGCGGACACCATCGCCGCCGTTGATCTGATCAAACCGATCAGCACACTTTATCCGCAGGTCGGCGCGCTCAAACTCGGTGAACTGATGGACTGGCAACGGCAGGCACACGAAAAATGGCGAGTCTCCTTCAACGAGTGGATGAGCTCACGCGGACGCGGACCAGTCACCGATTCCTGGCTATGAATCCTTGCGGAGAACGTCATTTGTTCACCCACCGCAAACGACATACCGTCAAGTGTGGGGGTACCGCTAAGAACGCTTGATGCAACTACGCAATTGGGATATGGTGTTGGGAAAAACCATCGGTTCGACAGCACGGAAAGGCTCACTATGGCTCTGTCGTTGGCATCCGCCGCACAATTGCTCAAGGAACATCATTTGTTGCGAGAAATCGTACAGGGCAAGTGCTGGACGCTCAAGGCAAGCGACATCGAAGGATGCGAGGAACCTTTCGAATCCATTTCCTATGACACGCGGCAGGTATGCCCAGGAACGCTGCTTGTGGTCAAAGGCCGTTTCCACAAAGAGTATCTGCAGGATATTGATGCCAAAGGCTTGGCGTGCTACGTGGCTTGTGAAGAATACAGTAATGTCACAAACGCCCCCGGGCTTATCGTCAACGATGCCGGCAAGGCGCTCGCTCTTCTCTCCGCTGAGTTCTATGACCGACCGCAGGACAAACTCACCGTGATTGGCATCACTGGAACCAAGGGCAAGACCACAACGGCCTATTTCACGCAGGCACTGCTCAACACCGTCAGCGGCGGCAAGGCGGCGCTGTTCTCTTCGGTGGACAACTGCCTGGACGGACAAACTTACGAGGAATCAGACCTCACCACACCCGAGTCATTGGACGCCTTCCGCATGATGAACACCGCGGTCCGCAACGGAATGAAATATCTGGTAATGGAGGTTTCCTCACAGGCCTATAAGGTCAACAGGGTCTATGGTCTGACCTTCGATGTCGGAGCGTTCCTCAATATCTCCCCCGACCACATCAGCCCCATCGAGCATCCCAGTTTTGAAGATTATCTGTACTGCAAACGCCAGATTGTAGGCAATAGTCGCCAACTGGTACTCAACGCAGACCATTCCTATGCCGCACTGATTCGTCAGGATGCCGCCGCGTTCAATGTGCCAATCACCACCTTCGCATTGCGAACCGATGAAACGGCAGCGGTTAACCAGCCTGCTCCAGCCAACGTCACAATTCGCCCAGACGATGCAGATCACCAATCCTTCACCGCAATCCGGTCGGACAAGGCTCTTGACGGTGCACACTGCACAGATTCCAGGGACACCAATTGCGAGACGCTGGCCGACGGAATTTCGCTGAGCATGCTCGGTGATTTCAACTATGCCAATGCTGCTGCTGCACTAGCAATCGCATGTGCGGCGGGTATCAATGTCGCGGATATATTTCAATCCGTCACATCGGTGGAGAAAGTGCGTGTTGCCGGACGCATGGAACAATTCGCCGATCCGCAAAGCAACACAGTCGCGATTGTCGATTACGCCCATAATTTCGCGTCTATCAAAGCCGTATTGGACTTTGTCGACAGTCGTTACGGCCCGCAGAACCCGCGCATTACCTTGGTGACTGGCTCTGCGGGCAACAAAGCCTACGATCGGCGCAAAGAAATCGTGCAGGCCGCACAGGACCGTGTCGAACACTTCATTTTCACCGGTGAAGATACCGACGATGAGCCCATCATTGATATCTGCATGCAAATGCAAAGCTATATCACCGTACCGGACCGGGCTTCCACCATCATCTCAGATCGCACAACCGCCATCAGCAACGCCGTCCATGATGCCCGTGCCCACGCCGACAGATTCAACGTCATTCTCATCGTCGGCAAAGGCAACGAACGCTGGATCAAAGCACACAAGAAACATGTACCGTTTGAGGGTGATGACCGCATCATTGAACGGCTGTTCAATATCGGACAACAACAAGATTGAGGGTTTATCGGAAGTCATGAAGCAATTTCAACCGATTCTTTTAGGAAGCGACATCAATGTTTACGGCATGGCCCGTGCGTTCCACGAGGTTTATGGGATGACATCGAAGGCCTTTGCATATCTCCAGCTCAGCCCTACACGTTACAGCAAGATAGTCGACGTAACTCTCGTGGACGGGTTCGGAGAGCCTGATATATTCCGTCAAACCCTGCTTGACTATGCCAAGCAAATGGAGAAGGACCATCCCAAAACCCAACTGCTGCTTATTCCTTGCGGCGACCTTTACGCCAACTTGCTGAGCGCGAACGCCAAGGAGTTGGCACCTTATTTTATTTTTAACACCCTCGATCCTGCATTGAACAAGCAGCTGAGCTACAAGAACAGCTTCTATGCACTTTGCGAGCAGTACGGACTGCCATACCCCAAAACCAAAGTGATAAGCCGTGAAGATGTGTCCAAAGGCGGATATAAGGATCTGCCTTTCGATTTCCCCATCGCCATGAAACCGGCTGATTCCGCAGCTTGGCTCGATGTTGATTTCCCGGGACGGAAAAAGGCTTTCATCATCGAAACACCCGAAGAATTGGACACTCTCATAAACCGCGCCTACGACGCCGGTTACCGCGCGGATATGATACTGCAGGACTTCATTCCGGGCGACGACAGCCACATGCGTGTCCTCAACGCTTATGTCGATCAGCACCATAGAGTGCGGATGATGTTCCTCGGCCACCCCCTCCTTGAGGATCCCACGCCTGAGGCGGTAGGCAACTATGCGGCCATCATTCCTGATTACAACAAGGAAATCTGCTTAAAAATCAAAGCGTTCCTCGAAGACATCGGCTATGTGGGCGTCGCCAACTTCGACATGAAATACGACGAACGGGACAAAACCTACAAGCTTTTCGAAATTAATCTGCGCCAAGGTCGATCCAGCTATTTCGTTACTTTGAATGGCTACAACCTCGCCCGACACTTCGTCGAAGACCTTGTTGAAGATACACCGTTCGACGGCAACACCATCATCGGCAAGGGAAACAAGCTGTGGATGGAAATTCCCCGCTCGATCTTTAAGGACTACGTGACCGAGGGAGAGGACAAACGCCGCGGCATGGAGATGATCGCACGCGGGAACTGGGGCACAACACTCGAATACAGCAAGGACCGCAATATCATGCGCACCCTGCTCATCCACCACATGTTCTCGATCTACAAGAAGCGTTATGCACAGTACTTCAAACAAAAGGCGGATTTGAAATGAAACGCCCGTTTTTTGCCGTCATCGGTGGCATGGGTACATTAGCTACAGAATCGTATATCCGATTCATTGACAGAATGAGCAATGCCTCCACAGACCAAGAATTCTTGGACTATGTTGTTTTCAACGACGCTTCGGTGCCCGATCGCACCGATTTCATGCTGGGAAAAAGCACTGACGATCCCTTCCCTGTGATTGCCGATGACGTTAAAAAAGCGACAGCGATAGGTGCCGGTTTCATCACACTTCCTTGCAATACTGCACATTTCATGTTGCCACGCCTTCAGCGGCTCACCGACGTACCAATCCTCAACATGCTCACCGGAGCCGTGGAACGGATGAAAGCGACGCTACCTGTGGAAACTCATCCAAGGGTGGGCTTTATGGGTACGGAAGGCTCGCGTCATTCCGGAATCTACCAGCAGCACATCGAAGACGCCGGGTACACGTTCGTCACACCCGACGATGACCTGCAGCAACGCATCGACTCGCTGATCTACGATGATGTGAAAAGCGGCGGACCGCTAAGCCTCGAACGGTATCGATCCGTTATCGACACGTTCCTCGACAAATCAACCGATTCACCGTACCGTTGCGACATCGTCGTACTTGGTTGCACAGAGCTGTCGGTGCTGAACGAAGAGTTCCCAATCCCTTCACTCCCCATCATCGACGCACAGGCAATTCTTGCCGAAGACACGGTAGCCCGTGCCAAAATGCTCCGAGAAGAACAATAGAATTCATCGGCCACGGCTCAACGTTCAGTCTTCCGTAGCAGTGCCTGAAAATTAGTTCCATAGGTCTCGATGCCTGGGACTCAACATCGAGACCCCGACCGGTCCTCGCCGATCGCTATTCATGCTCAAGCTTTTGGCTCACAACAGCGGTTACGCCATCGGAACGCATCGTCACACCGTAGAGCGCGTCAGCGATAGCCATCGTACGCTGCTGGTGCGTGATGATGATCAGCTGAGCGTGCTTGCGCAGATCATTGAATGCGTTGAGCAGACGTGTGAGATTAATGTCGTCAAGTGCAGCCTCAACCTCATCCATCACATAGAACGGGCTTGGACGGGCCGTGAAGATGGCAAAGAGCAGCGCCAACGCCGTCAGACTTCGCTCGCCACCAGAGAGCAGACTCAGCTGCTTCACGCGCTTTCCTGCGGGGCTGGCCTCCACGATGATGCCGGTTGTCAGCAAATCATCTGGATCTTCCAAACGCAAACGTCCCTTGCCGCCCGGGAACAATGTTGCGAAAACCGTTTCGAATGCCGCAGCGGTATCATCGAACGCGCTCTTGAAAACCTCGATCATTGTGCGATCAAGATCCTTGATGAGCTTCAAAAGATCGTCACGGCTGGCCGCAACGTCGTTACGTTGGTCGTTGAGATACTGGTTGCGGGCCTCAAGTGCGTCGAATTCCTCGGCGGCAAGCGGATTTATCTTACCCAACGCCTTCAAATCACGTTCCGCCTTCTGCAACCGTTTTTCCTGCTCGACACGGACATAAGGCACAGTCTGATAACGCTCGGTGTCAATCGCGACCTGTTGCTCCCCGGTATGATAACCATCGGCATTTGAATCGTCACTCGTATCGGTTAGGTCATCTTTACCGCTCATAACAACGATTTGCGGCGTCTGCGATGTATCATTGCCGGCCGCTGTACCCCCGACCGTCAAATCGGCAGTGTCGGCTATCCCGGCATTGTTACCGACACCGGCATCATCCACGACGGCACTTTTACCGCCACGCTCGAGCGGTATCGGACAACCTTCATCATCCAGTACTGGCACTGGGTTATCCGGGCCGTACTCATCAACCAATGCGTCGAGTCCCATGCCCAAAGTATCGGAAACCTTCTGTTCGATCTGGCCATATTGCGCAGCCAAGCGCTCTCGGTTAATGTCGAGCTCATGCTCACGCCGCTGCAGCATGGCAACATTCGGTTCGACTTCATCTCGCCGAGCCCGCAGCTCCTTGAGCTGTGCATCATGGCTTAAAGCAGCCTTGGAAAGCTCATCGCGTTTGGCGACCACACTGGCGAGTTCACAGGCTACTAGTCGCGCCATGCCACGGGCGTCAGCGGCAATCTGCCGGTCATGGGCCTGCCGCCGCTCACGTTTTTCGTTGAGTTGCTGCATCCGAGCTCGACGACCGACCGCCTCACTTGCCTGATCATGCAGCAGACCGGCCTGCCGAACAAGCGAATCAGCTTTACGGCTCGCGTCATTCCACACGATTTTTGCGGAAACTTCCTGTTCTCGCGCCTGATCGAGGCTGGTCTCAAGGGAACGAACCCGTTCGGCAAGATCATCAAAATCCTGGTGTTCCGTATCGGAACGTTCCGCTGCTTCCAGCGCCTGAGTCAAATCTTCAAGCTTGAGCTGATGAGTTTGCCTGTCATCAGCCGTCTGTTTTATTCGATCGTCAAGAGTCTCAATCTGTCGGCTCAGTTGCTTGATGCGATCTTCCGCGGCGTTGAGATCCTTACGAATCTGATCAGCTTTAACTTTGGCTCGCATACGCTGCTGTGACTGACGATCGACTTCGATACGCGCCTCGTCTCGAGCTGCCTGCGCAACATCGATGCGAGAAGACAACGCCGAGATTTCAGCCTCGAGCTTTTCGGCCTCTTCCATCGCCTTGTCACGTCTTGCCACCAACGAAAGATCGCTTTGCGATCGTGACGAACCACCGATGGCACCTACAGGATTAACGACCTCACCGGCCTTCGTGACGGCCTGGCTGAATTGACTTCCTTCTACAGTTTTCAACGCCGTTTCCATATCTGGCACTGCTGCCACGTCATCAAGCAATACACGAACGGCATCTACGACACGGGTTGCAAAATCACTGTCCTCGACACTGTTGTTCAAGCTTACCAGCGACGCGGCACGACGGATTGGATCTTCCTTATCTCGTGTAGAGTCACCACTGCCGATATTTCCCGTGCCTTCCACCGGATGCAAGACGACCGCCTGGCCGAGCTTGCCTTCTTCAGCGTGGTTCAACGCCTTGACCATATTGGACCTGTCGGGTACAACGATTGCACTGGCGAACTGGTCAAGCGCGTGGGCAACGGCCTCTTCCCAACCACTTTCGATATGAATGAAGTCCGCGAGCCTGCCCAACGCATCCACCTCCGCGTCTCTTTCCAAATCACCTGAGGCGTTCCTACTTTCGAGCGTCTCCTTCAGTGCGTCAGCCTTGGCTTTCAGTGCGGTTATCTTTGCATTCGTGGCCCGCAGCTGCTCTTGCAATGCATCGAGTTCCTCCTGACGCTGATGCATAGCGGTTTTCGCAGCTTCCAGCTCGTCGGTACCGTCCTGTTCATCGGCGTTTCGAGACTGCAACGCAAGGGTTTCATGTTCCGTCGTTGCCTTATCACGCTGCTCAAGAAGGGCATCCCGCTGTCCTTTGAAATCCTTCGCGCGGCTCTGGGCCAATTCAATAGCCGATTCCTCACGTGTTTTAAGGTCACGCAGATTGGCGATCTTCGAGGTATGCTCTTGGGCCACCTTACGCAATTCGGTCAAGGTCTGACGAGCCGCCGCAAGCTGCTTTTCATCACCGGCCCGGTTTTCCGTCGCCTTGTCATAGGCCAAGCGCAGATCGGAAACAGCCTTTTTCTGCGCTTCTGCTTGTTCTTCCAATTCCTTGGCACGCGATTCAAGAAGGTCCGGATCTTCCCCAAAATTCGTAATTATCTGTCCTGCAAGGGAACGCGCACGTTCATCAGCCAACGAAGCCAGCGAACCGAATCGCTCTTCAAGACTCGAAAGCTGACGCCATGTTTCATTGATTTTGTTGATGGCGGGATTTGATTCGGAACTCAGCGCCTCAACCTGCTCAATGCACATCTTTATCTTGGACAGCTCACGCTGCTCAGTTTCCAGCTCACGTCGCACTTCTGCGAGATCTGCACGGAGTTTGGCTCGGCTTTCCATTGATCGCTGGGCATCCTCAGCAAAAATCCTCGACTGCGCGTCGCGCAACGAAATCTGTATGCTTGCCGCACGCCGCGAAATCTTGGCTTGTCTTCCGAGCGGGCCGAGCTGTCTTCGAATCTCGTGCAGCAAGTCATCGGTACGAGCAAGGTTGGCTTCCGTGTTCTTCAACTTGCGCAACGCTCGTTCCTTGCGCTTGCGATGCTTGAGAATACCTGCAGCCTCTTCGATGAAGGCACGGTGACCGGCGGGATCGGCCTTCAGAATCTCGTCAAGCCTGCCCTGCCCAACGATAACGTGCATCTGCTGGCCCAACCCGGTGTCACTGAGCAGCTCCTGTATATCAAGCAACCGGCAGGAAGAGCCATTGATGGCATATTCCGAGCCTCCATTGCGATAGATGGTGCGGCTGATGGTTACTTCCGTATAGTCAATATCAAGCGTGCCATCGGTGTTGTCGATGGTGAGACTCACTTGTGCACGTCCCAACGGCGACCGTGAGGAAGTACCTGCGAAGATGACATCCTCCATGGAGGTCCCACGCAAATTTTTGGCACCTTGCTCTCCCATTACCCATGTCAGCGCATCAACGATGTTGGACTTGCCGGAACCATTCGGGCCCACCACGGCGGTGATACCCGGCTCAAATCTCAGAGTGGTCGCAGATGCGAAGGATTTGAATCCCCTGAGCGTCAGTTCCTTCAAATACATGGATTATGACTCCCCCGTTCCTCGCGTCCATCACCCTCTGCTATCGGGCGTCGTCCCACAACCACCTCTGCAATCATACAGCCGAATGGATGATATCAGTCGTTTTCTGCGCCGTTATGCTGCTCCTTATTGCGAAGCTGGTCGGCAGTATCGCTGGATGTGGCATCACCTTCGAAGGGAACTTGCTTGACTCCGAAATCACCGAAGGTCTCACCGAACACCTCTGAAACGATGTCTTCATCCCCATCCTTGAAGCGGTCGCCAGTTTCACCGTCTTGGGCTTTGCCGGCAACGCGCTGTACCTTGGGCAACGCCAGCTCGGGATTCGCCTTCTCCTTGAGCAATGTACGAGCATCGCCGGCGGTGACGAAACTGCCACAAATAAGCACACCATGTCCATATCCAACACCCAGCTCATCATCGGCATCAACCATGTTGACCGCTCCTTGGATGGCATCGGGAAGATTGTCAACACGTGTAACCCTGTCACACCCAAAGACGCGGACGGCAATCTTCTCGAGTTCTTCAGCAGGCATGACCCGATCGCGCCAGGAGTTCTCAGTGACGATGATGTTGCTCAGGATGGGCTCCAACGTGCCGAGATACTCCTCGACCTGTTTGTCGCCCATCACGGCGACTACACCCACCAATTGTTCGAAGTTGTAATTCTCCTCAATGACAGCGCGCAACGATTCGGCCGCGTTGACATTGTGTCCGCCGTCGACGATGATGGTCGGCGAGTTGCGCACCTGCTCAATCCGTCCCGGAATCTTGACTCCGCCGAGAGCTTCGGACACAACATCGGCAGTGAGCTGACCGGCCACGGGAATGACAGTCTCGGCCGCAGCGAGCGCTGCCAACGCGTTGTGTGCCTGATGCTCGCCGAACTTGGCAACCGGAACATCCTCATACGTTCCGCCGGGAGTACGCAGCGTGACCAGCTGTCCGCCTACCGCCGGAGTGCGGGAAATCACCTCCATCTCCTCACCGTCACGAATGAGTGAGGCGTGCTCGCTGACGGCCACTTCCTTGAGAATCGGCATGACTTTTTCCTCATGAGGTTGGGCACCGATGATGACAGTGGACTCATGCTTAATGATACCGGATTTTTCAGCGGCGATCTTCTCGACCGTATCGCCCAGCCACTCCATATGATCCATATCGATCGGACCTATGACGGCCGCATCACCATTCAGCGCATTGGTGGCATCCCAACGCCCGCCCATACCAACTTCAAAGATGGCGACATCGACCGGCGCGTCGGAGAACTTCCATACGGCCATCGCCGTAAGAATCTGGAAGTAGCTCATCGGAGCCTTGCCATCGACCTCCATCTTGTGATCGACCAACGCAACGAAGTCCTTGATCTGCATCCACGTATCAATGAAATCGTCGTCAGAAAGCTGCTGTCCGTCCACGGCGATACGTTCATTGATTTTCTCAAGGTGCGGCGAAGTGTACAGACCTGTACGCATGCCATATGCACGGCAGATGGCCTCAGCCATGCGGGCGGTGGAACCTTTTCCGTTGGTGCCGGTGATGTGGATGATGCGGAAGGAATCCTCCGGATGCCCCAGGAAATCAAGCATCGCATCCATGACTTCCAAGTCATGGCTCAGCTCCTCATGTGTGGTGCGACGAGACATAATCTCACGTTCCACCTCACGAATGGTAACCCCGTCGGTACTCGGATGCTCAAATGACATAAGACCTCGTTTTGCCTTGAAACCCTTGAAAACAGATTCAACCATTCTATGAAACGGTACCGTCAGCACTAAGCCCAACGGCAAACCCATCAAGGACTTCGACTTCCCCTTCACCGGAATAATGCGTTATCGAGTGCAACACTGCACTCGAAGCAAGCGCCGCTCCTTTCTCCATCATCGACGTAGCCGCGAGACTCCAAGCGTCAGGCTTAATCATTAAGATAGACGGCAACAGGTTTTATCGAACGGGGGCTGCAATGGCAGAAGTCATCACGGACAAGGACAAGCAATACGAGGCACAGGAACTGGCGGCGGCACCGGGAGCCGAACAGCCTATGGAAGACCGAACCAACAACCGCACCGTGCGGCCGAATTCATCCAAGGCCTTCCAGAAGCTGATGGAAACCGGCTGGGAAGACCAGGAACCGCAAATCGAAGCGCTCGAATCCAGCGCATTCACACCGGCACGACTTGCCGCGCTCGGCAAGCGCTTCCCAAGCGAGCGCATCGTCATTGCCGCTGGTAATTACAAGAACCGCAACAACGATGACGACTATGCCTTCCGCCCCAACACGGAGTTCGCCTATTACACCGGCCTCGGTCAGGACTACGAAGCCGGAGCGGTGCTCGTGCTCAACCCTCTGGACCCGCAATCCGAAGAGGCGAAAGCGGGTAACACACATGCACCCGAGCTGTTCGTCGCGCCACGCGCAGACAACGGCACCATCGAGTACTACAACAACCCGCAGTATGGTGAGTATTGGGTCGGTCCCCGTGCCGGTGTCAAGGAACTGGCGGCAATGACCGGCATTCCGACATATGACATCGCCCAACTGCCGGATGCCTTGAGCAAGGATGTCGGAAACGAGGCTGGCGCTGTGCGTCTGCGCGTAATTCGCCAGGCCGACCCGCAAATAACCGATCAGGTCGAGGACGTGCGCGAAGCCAACGGGTTCCCGGATCCGAACGCCAACAAACAGGCTGACGACGAACTACAGGAATTCACGTCGACCGCACGCATGATCAAGGACCCGTATGAGATCGGTGAGATTCGTAAGGCCGTGGATGCCACCAAGGACGGCTTCGATCGCATCCTTTCCAGGCTTCCGCAGGCAGTGGGCAAACCACGCAGCGAGCGCATGCTGGAAGGTGAGTTCAATGCTGTTTCGCGCGAAGAAGGCAACACTGTCGGCTACAGCCCCATCGTGGCCTCCGGCGACCATGCACCGATTCTGCATTGGATGCGCAACACCGGCGTGGTCGGACACGGCGAGCTTCTGCTAATCGATGCGGGCGTTGAGGTGGAGAGCCTCTACACGGCGGACATTTCACGTACATTCCCTGTGGACGGCAAATTCACACCGTTGCAGAAGAAGCTTTATCAGGCAGTGCTCGACAGCCAGCAGGCAGGATTCGATGCCGCGAAACCGGGAGCAACGTACTCCGATATCCATCATGCGTGCATGCGTGTCATCGCTCAGCGACTGCATGATTGGGGCATCCTGAAGGTCGACGTGGAGGAATCGCTCTCCCCCGAAGGACAACAGCACCGTCGTTGGATCGCCTGCGGCGTGGCCCATCATCTCGGGCTTGATGTTCACGATTGCGCTCAAGCCCGCTACGAATCCTACCAAGGCGCCAAAATCGCCACGGGAATGGTCTTCACGATCGAACCAGGACTCTACTTCGCCAAGAACGACATGCTCATCCCTGAGGAACTGCGAGGTATCGGCATCCGCATCGAGGACGACGTACTCATGACTGAAGACGGTCCCGAATGGATTTCAAAGGATATTCCGAAGGAGATCGACGAAGTGGAGGCGTGGATGGCACAGCGCGCGGCAGCCAAAAAGTAGTCCCCATTACCGATGCCAGATCATGCACAAGGTCGGCACAGGTGACGTTTGCAGCCTTCGAAGCTCAGGACCGAATCTTGATCTCGGACGTTATCTGGTCGACTTTTTTCTTGCCCCGATAAGGAAGGTGATTCGCAGTTCCATCTCGCATTGTTTGCCGGCAGTGAACGAACTTAAGTCGACGACCGGCTCAAGAATCGTTGCGACTTCGTAAATTACCGACAACTTCTACGCAGCGAATTCAACGATCAGACATCTTGGTTCTTCTTGACTTGCATTTTTGTATTAACCCAGTTAATATATGAAACCAGTTCATCAATGTCGGATCGTCACAGTCGGCGATTATCAGTAGGGCATGACCCAAGGAGGTGTCAGATGCACGAACACAGCGGCATGCCCGTGACTAGCTCAGCCACAAGCAGGCTGTCCGCCGATCGCCTGACTACCTCAACACCGAACTTCGCCGACTACGATGACCATACCGCAGCACCTCAAACCGTCGCTTCAGAGCGCAACCGCTCACGGACGCTGTGGCACCTCTACCGATCCGAAATTTCCTCACGTGCACAAATCGCCAAAACCCTGGGACTAACGCCCGCTGCAATTACAAAAATAACCGCGCGTCTCATTGATGAAGGAATCGTGAGCGAGACGGGCGACATGAAAGGCAGCAAACAACGGCGCTCAATCGGTTTGACAATCAATACCGAAGAGTTCCACTTCATCGGCGTAAAATTTGCCCGCAGTCTGGTGCAGATTGGCGTTTTCGACCTTAAGGGCACTTGTCTGCGCCTACACGATACGCCGCGCATCAGCGACAACACCATCGATGTGGCCATCGAAGCCACGCACAGGGAGATAGATTCACTGCTCGCCTCCGACCCGCGCATCGTCGCCATCGGTATGGCGGTGCCCGGTCCATATCTGCACGGTAGTGGATATTCAGCATTGGTTTCCGCCATGCCACATTGGCGCAACATCAACTTTTATGAGGAATTCGGGCAGAACTGCCCCGTACCGGTATTCATCGAACAGGACGCACGCGCCGGCGCACTCGCCCAACGGTTGTTCGGAGCACTTAACGATTCAAGAAGTCTGGCTTATTTCCTTCTGGGCGAAGGCGTGGGACTCGGTGTCATCGAAAACAGTCGGCTTATCTACGGCAACCTCGGAGCTTCCACCGAACTCGGGCATGTTTCCATCGATGCGGCGGCTGGGACCCGGTGCGAATGCGGCAATGTGGGATGCCTTGAATGCTATTGCTCGGCCGGTGCGATCCATAAACAGATCGATGAGCTCGGTATCATCGCTCATTCCACAAGCATGACGCATATCGAAGCATGCCAGACACTGTTCTCTCTGGCGCAAACACCCGATGGCCCCGACGCCCGTCAAGCACGCGATTTAGTCGAGCAAATCGGCCGCTACGTGGGATACGGATGCGTCATCATCTGCAACACCTTCAATCCGCGAAACATCGTACTGGGCGATATCGGCGCACTTGGCGGACAACAGTTGCTTGATGCGGCCCAAGCAGTGGTCACAGAGCGCGTCATCCCAGAGATTGCACAAGCCACAACCATCATCCTTTCAGGACTGCCCACGGATGCGGCGGTACTTGGCGCAGCCGCTACCGCCATCACGCAATTTCTGGACAGGCCTTCCCTCTTCCGCACTTCTAACATGCGCAAAAATACGGGATAACGCACGAAAACTGCCTCGTTGCAAACACCTGAAACAATACATCTGCAGAACAAAGACATAAAACTCATAATTTAACAATTCGACAACAGCTGTAGGAAAGGAACACATCATGACCAAGCCGATCGTTGTTTCCCTGGGCGAACTGCTCTGGGATATGCTTCCCACCGGAAAACGTGCAGGCGGAGCTCCCGTCAATTTTGCCTATCATGCCACGATGAACGGTGCAGAAGGTCACGCCATCAGTGCCGTGGGCGAGGACCCGCTGGGCGATGAGCTCGTCGACGCCATCAAACAATCCGGCGTCGAGTCCATCGTGCAGCGTAATGCCTGGCCGACTTCCACCGTCGAAGTCACACTTAAAAACGGCATTCCGGAATACACCATCATCAAAGGTGTCGCCTGGGACCACATTCTCTACACGCGCGAACTAATCAACATACTCCAGAAGGCGGATGCCATCTGCTACGGAACGCTCGCCCTGCGAAGCCAGGAATCGCACGACACCATTGTGGAGCTGCTCAAACATGCCAAGCCCACCGCAATGAAATTCTTCGACATCAACATCCGTGGCGACCACTACTCCAAGGAGCTGATTGACGAACTGCTTGGATTCGCCACCGTTTTCAAGATCAATGACGCGGAACTGCTGTTGCTGCGCGACATGTTCGGCATTCGCGGCACCTCCGACGAAGAGGCCTGCGACTGGTTCATGCGCAAATACAACCTAAACTACGTCATCCTCACCGGTGGCTCGACTTTCAGCACCATTGTCTCCAAGAACGGCGATTCATCCATCCTCGACACCCCACGTGTAGACGTGGTGGACACCGTCGGAGCAGGCGATTCCTTCTCCGGTACATTCACAGCCAAAATCCTTACCGGAACAGAGCTTTCAGAAGCCCACCGCGCCGCAGTCAACACAGCGGCCTTCGTCTGCACACAGTCAGGAGCATGGCCCAAGTATCCGGAGGCCGTGCCCGACTATCTGGCAGAAGCCGAGAAGTAAGCACTGCAAACGAAGACCGAGATTGAGATTCCATCGTTTCACAACCTTGGTCTTCGTTTATTCGGTAACAAAGTCAGCGAGATATTGAGACCGCTTACCGACCGAGCCGGCAAATGCGACAGCAGCAAGCCGCGGTCATCGCACCGGCCGCCCTGCGCACCAGACGTGTTCGACCCGCTAGGCCTCACCATCACTGATCAGCATATCGGCAGCGTAACCAGGCACAATCAAACCGAGCGGCGCACCGGTAACAGGGTTGCAGCGGTCAAAACCGGAGGCACGAGCCGGCGTGAGCGTGGCGGCCTCAACGGCGTCCGCAGGGGCCATGCCGAGCTCGTTAACCGCTCGCCGAACGGCATGTTCCAGCAACAGCGTGGAACCGGCGGTGGCACCGTTTGAGACCGGACGCGCATGACCCGTCGGCAACCGTCACGTCCAGAACACACCCGGCAGCATCTGCATCGCAAGAATGAGCACCATAATCACACGACGGCTCTTGAATCGATAAAGGGTAAGAGCTGCACACGCAAAAAACTCGAAAAATGCCGAAACGAGAACGGCGAAGAACGTGACGACGACAGAATTCTTCAGGTTGATTAGGAATGCGGTTTGGAACATCGCCGATCTGAAATTCTCCAGCGACAGACGCTTCGGCATGAACGCGGTCGTAGCGGTCATAATTTCATCGCTCGGCTTGAATGCAGTAACAGTCATCCAGTAGACCGGGAAAAACCAGACTATACCGAACACAATCCCTGCGGCACCTGTCCGAACCCTCACCCAATTCAAACCGGCTCGAGTAGCGGAACTCACAGAGCAATTGCCCTTCATTGAAAGAGTAGCTTTACTCATAGGTCTTCACCAGATTTCAAGAGATTACGAATATACACACTCGTCAATATCATCAACAGGATTACCGTGATCTCCGAGATCGCCGCTCCCTGACCTATATCGAAATTCACAAATTCCTTTTGTACGTGAAAATACCGATGGTGGGAGTCGTGTTGTTCGGACCGTCCTGAGAAAACAAGCCAGATCTGGTTGAACACATTGAAACCCCAGATAACCGAAAGCATGGTGACCACCATGATACTGGGCGAATCAATGAAACGACAATCTGCCAATAGGTACGAAACCTTCCGACACCGTCAATCTGAGCGGATTCCATGCAGGAATGATCGACCTGCATCGTTGCTGCATGCAGAGTAATGTCGATGTACGGCACGGCCTGCCATATGACCAGAAGCCAGACGCAGGTGAACGCCAACGTGGTGTTGTTCGACCACGACAGGTTCGTGACGTTGCCGAAAATCATCATCTCGGTCAACAGCCAGTTGACAACCCCATAGCCCGGCTGGAAAAGCCACTTCCATACTGTCGAAGAGGCAACGTTGGGCATTGCCCAAGCGAAAATAAGAACGAAAATGACAATATAACGCACGACGGCGTCAACTTTCACCATCAACTGCACCACACCCATGCCAGCCAATATACTGGTGATCACCAAAGCCGCAGTGAAGGGAAACGTGCAAACCAAGGCCTTCCAGAATTTTATGTCTGAAAGCACCACGGCATACTGCTTAAAATCGCTGAAACTAAATGTACCGGTGAACAGCGATGTCTGATTGAAATTAGTAAATGAAGTGAAGACCAGAAAGACAATCGGCACGATGACAAGCGCCGTAAGAATCACACCCATCGGAGACAGCAGAAGAGCGGCAAAAGCACCATGGCCTTCACCCACTCTGCCCGCTTCCTTTTCCCCTATCAGCTTGCACCCCATGCATGGCAACACCAGATCGTTGCCGCTTGGTAGTTTCCATTTCAATCTCCTTGCCAAAGCTTAACCCCAAGAACCACGCGGTCTCGCGGTATCAAAACGCATTGTGGCATATCAACGGTTTGGGTCGATATGCCACAACCAATTATTTTTGGGTGTTGTCGACAACTATTTCTTGTTCAGCACTTGTTCAAGATGCCCATTGATGCTCTTTGCCGACTCTTTCACGCCGGTATTTCCGACGACGACATCCTTGGAGGAGTTAGGAATCGTTTGGTCACCTTCGATGGTCGTCCACTGCGAAGAAGCCGTGGTGGACTTCACCCTTTTAGCAGCTCCGGAGAAGCCTCTGTAGACTTCCTTCACAGAACCCGACTGCAAAGCTGTATCGAGACCCTTCTGCGGGTTTGGCAACCAACCATCATGTCGAAGACCCACTTCTGCTCGATCTCGTCGCCGGTGGCGATCTCGATCCACTTCAACGCCATATCCTGATGCTTACTCTTTGCAGAAACAGCCCAATCAGAACCTGCAACCAAGGTCGGCTGGTTCTTGCCGCTCTTACCAGGAATTGGAAACGTACCCATCTAATCTTCCGTCATAGCGGGATTAATCTCGGCCATTGCGGGAATTGGGAGCTGTTGACGAACAAAGCGGCGGTCTTTCCTTGAGCGAAGAAATCATTCTGCTCAGGGTTGACGGTGTCGACCGTCTTCGACGCCTTGCTGGAACGCTTGTTTTGGAAGCTCTTTCACTCATTCAGACCTCCCAATGATTCCTTGCTGGTCGAATCACCCTTCCATGTATCGCCATCTTTCTTGACCAAATCACCGCCGACATCCCATACATACTGAAGCATGGCATACCAATCCTTGCCGGGAAGGTAGAACGGGATGAAATCAGGATCGGAACTGTACTGCGCGGCAATCTTATCCAAATCGTTGACGAACCCCTCATATGTCTTCGGAGTTTCAGAGATTCCCGCATCTGCCCACATCTTCTTGTTATAGACCACAGCTCGCGAGGCTCCGAAGGAAGGAACACCGTACAACTTGTCTTTGGAAGTCGCCGGTTCTTCCAAACCGATGAGTCACATGCTGCTGTTGTCAAATTCACTCTTGTGGCTGCTCATATCCATCAATCCGCCGCTGGCCGCATAGCCCAAAACCTGGGTATCTCCCATATCAATAATATCCGGCGGCGTAGAAGCAGAAAGTGCGGTAGTGATTTTTGTAGTGGTGTTGTCCCACTGCTGCACTCGTGTCTTGACCTGAACCCCGGTTTCTTTTGTGAACTTCTCATTGATGGCATTGATTACGAGATCAGAGAAATCGCCCTTCATTACCCATATGTCCAACGGTTCACTCTTGTTACTGCCGGACGACTGTCCGCCAGCTCCGCTGCAAGCACCCAACAGCACCGCTGCAGACAATGAAATAGCTGCCACTGCCAAAAACTTTTTCTTCGCACCCCGCCTCTTTGTGGGTTACGTCATGTCGCCCATTGACACAACTGTTGTTTGCACACCCTACGACCAGCACGAGCGCGGTCAGACCCAAACATCAAATCCGACCGGTGCTTCCCAAAAACGAAACCATACAAAATCAGCAATCTAATATCTAGTATGCTTTCCTTACTTTTAAAAGCATACCTTCATAATAACATTTTTCTTCTTTTATACAAACTATCATCGTTTCCGGTCAAGCCAAGAAAGTCCCCGAGGTTTGTTGCCTAGGAAGCCTTGGGCGCACTAGCCGATTGCAAAAAACAGCCACTATTGTGCGTTCTTTATTACCGAGGCGACGGATACCGATGGGTCAGGGAACGCATCAATGTGGACTGGAAGACGAAACCACCAAACAAGAAAACTTACGGGGCAGTAAAAGACCGCAAGACATTCTCTTCATACCAACAATTATGCCTTCAGACGCGTCACCGTCGAGCGTCGCCATGAAACGATATACTGGAAATCCGGTTAAAACCGGGGCTTGATAATTCAAGATTGGGGATGATCGGTTTCGACGATGACCTGTTCGTCGCAGGGAAGCGTGCCGAGAATGTGGAGTCCACTCGTGATGACCTCCACAAAAGAACAAGTGCTAAATCTAATCGCACTGAGTTCGCACTCGCTGCCTGAGCCTAGCGCCAGGATTTAACCAGTGAGCTGCTGCTCCGTCCACTCCTTTTTGTCTTCGGGAGGATGTTGGGCGTCATTAGAGGACTTGCTTGAGCTACTGAACCACAGGGTGACTCAGGGACTTTAACTGTAGATATGCTCGCCATTCATCGTCCGTGATACGAATGGGGGCAGAAAAACTGCCATACGGCCAACGGACTACGCACGTAGAAGACTGGGGGTTCGGTTATCGGACCGGGGTTCAATTCCCCGCATCTCCACAAGTTCAACGTCATCCAAGGCAACTTGGGTGGCGTTTTTCGTTGCGATTCAAACGACAAAGCCTAAACTAGCCGCCTGTCGAGATTTCTCATCGAACCGTCCAGACACTGTCGATTTGTTGAATGTCTGCCGATACACTTGATAACCATGAAAATCGTTTTGCAGAAGGTAAGTAAGGCAGATATCGATGTAGTCGATGAGACAAGCGGCGATATCGATCAATCATTCAAACCGCAGCATATCGACACGGGATATGTATTGCTGGTTGGCGTAAGCGACGAGGACGGGCAAGAACAGATTGATTGGCTTGCCTCAAAAATCGCGAAATTGCGGGTTTTTGAGGATGAAAACGGTAAGATGAATCTCTCCCTGGATCAGGTCGGCGGCGAAATACTGTCGGTTTCGCAATTCACACTCTTCGGTGATGTGCGCCGCGGTAATCGCCCCAGTTTCGTCAATGCGGGCAAACCAGAGCACGCCAAACGCATCTGGTTGGAACTCAACCAAGCGTTACGTGATCAAGGAATCACTGTTAAAGAAGGCCGTTTCGGCTCCCACATGCGTATAAGTCTTACCAACGACGGACCGATAACGATTCTCTTCGACACTGACGATCTCATGTCCAAGCACTGCTGAAAGCGGTCGTAAGTGCGTTCACTTGCGCTTCAAACAATAGCTGTTACGGATACACAGCCCAGTAACTCCACTGCGGCCGTATCCGTAACAGCTATTTGATAATTGGACGCAACGGCGCCGAAACATCGACCTGGTGTTTGTCCCCAATTTTGCTCGGATCATTGATGATCTTGTCAACCACAGCTTTCTTGAGCTTTATATCCGAGGCATCACCCCAAACGATGACGCGTTCTCCGCCATTCAATTCAGTGGTGACCGAATCCTGTGTTTTCGCTGTGACCTTGGTAATTGCCCCACGCATATCATGCGGAAGGAAATCCAACACCAGAAGAGCCTGTTGCACCGACCGATCATGCAGACTGGCCTTCACATCGTCCACTTCAATGACAGGGATACCGGTTGTGGAGTGATTTTCCACAGTGTTCAGCACTCGACCGTGTCCATCTACCGCCGTCTCATTATTATTCGGCGTCTTAAGCATCGCAGCAGGTTCCTGAGAGGTAATGCTCACATTGAGCCCTTTGGGATACACCTTTTCGACTGTCGCCTTCGAAACGCCGGGGATATCCTTGAATTCCTGTTCGGCATCCCTCGAAGACACCAGCAGCAACGATTTACCGGCCTGCTTATCGGCAATGGAAACGATGTGGGACTTACTCACCCATTCGTTTTCACCGGAAACCTTAATCTGACTCGAGTCAAGACGAAACACCGGCGAGAAAAACAATACCCACGCCACCAAAGTGATGGCGGCGGCAATCGCCAATATCACCAGCACCTTGACAACCGTTTTCCAGGCGCTGATTCGGCGACGTTCTTTCCGACGAGCATTGAAATCGATGACTTTTGGACGTGCCACGACACCAAGAGGACCGGCCGTCTGCTCCAATGTCTGCCTGACCAGATCCTCGTGACGCAATTGACGTGCATCCACAAAACCACCGGCTTCGCTTTTCGACATGCTCGTCCCGGATCTCGCCGAACGAGCTGACCTCTGCGAACCGGCGTTTCCTTCACCGGATAACGGTTCGTCTATACCGTAGAAATTCCTTGTTTGCGAGCGGACCAACGACCTGCTCTGTCGGCCCTTGCCTGCAGGACCACTTTTAGAAGACGTCTTTATCGAAGCCGATGTTCGCTGCGAGGATGAATGACGCTCTTTTTTGATGGGCGTCTTTTTCTTCTCGACCTCCGGAACACGCGAATCAGATGAGACCGAACGCGATTTGCGCCTTGTTCCATCATTGCTCGCATTGATGGACGATTGCTTCTTGCGCGTTACCCTACGGCGACGGGATGTCCCACTGTGTTTATTTGTCTGACCCTTCCCATCGACATCAGAATCATTAACAGCCACTCGTGTCTTGTGAGACGAAAAGGATCGGGGCTGGGAACCCTCCTGCTGTCCACTGACAATACGCCGCCCATTCATCACAAGACCTCTTCCGCACGACGCTTGAGCATCTCTAACATGACCCCATCCATCGTGGTCACATCCCCCGCTCCCACGGTAATGAGAATATCGCCCGGCTGCGCATGATGCACCAACGTCTCGGCACCTTCCCGAAGGTCCGTTGATGCGCCGATCCAATCGCGCTGCGGACAATGGTTCACCGCCTCTGCCGCGTCAACAATAATCTGCGACGTGATGCCCGGAAAATCCTCTTGACGTTCGCGGGCCGGATAGATGGGTGCAATAACGACATCATCCGCTTTGGCCAAGGCTGCAGCGAATCGATCAGCGAAAAACTCAGTTCTGCTGAACAGGTGAGGCTGGAACAGCACACGAATCGCACCGTCTGGATATCGGCGACGCGCAGCATCGAGCAACGCCGCGATTTCAGTGGGATGGTGGGCATAGTCGTCAACCACGGTCACTCCGTCTCGCACACCGTTGACTTCAAAACGACGCGAAGCACCACGGAAGGTTGACGCGGCACTGGCGGCCAGTTCGGGATCCATACCAAGCAGGACCGCCGTGACGATTCCCGCTGTCGCATTACGGACATTATGGATGCCCGGCACACGCAACGTAACCGGAATACGACGCGTTTTGTCATAACCAGCAAATCCAGCCGGCAGTTCAATGGTGAAGTGTTCCATACCACTTTCAACGCTTTCGGTTTCCGAAAGAATGCGCACGAGCTGTGGCCCGACCCCGTTAGACCAGACTTCGCCCATGCTATACGCATCTGCCTCACCGGCACCCTGCCCGATGATTTGGGCGATGTCGCGCGTTGGCTGCGTGGTATAGCACACCGTTTTGCTCATCACATCCTTCGGGAATGCACGTATAACAGAGCGAGCCCCTCCATCATCGACCGACATGATCAGGTGCCGTTCGGCATGCGCCGCATATTCCACGAAAGCCCGGCGATAGTGCTCGGCATCGCCGTAATGGTCAAGGTGATCTGCTTCAGCGTTGGTAATCAAGGCGAATTGTGGCCGATACTTTTCAAAGCTGCCATCGGACTCATCGGCTTCAGCTACAAGAACATCCCCGCTGCCGGCGTGGCCTCCGTCAATAGCCACACCGTCCGCCCCCTGAATCGAACCACCTATTGCATAACTCGGGTCGGCCAGTCGTATACCGACAGCACCTGCATGCGTATCGGCCTCTTCTCCAGCGTTGACAAGAATATGGGTTATCAGCGAGCTGGTGGTGGTCTTGCCATGTGCACCAGCAACACTAATCGAGCATTTGCTCGCCATCAGCAACGCGAGAATATCGCTCCGGTGGACGATGCGGGCTCCCCCCTTGGCCGCCGCCACAATCTCCGGATTATCTGATTTGATAGCACTGGAATAAACAACCGTGTGAGCGCCTTCAACATTCTGTTCGCACTGTCCAAACAATACGTTGACACCCAACGATTCCAACCGTTCGGTCTTGGCATTGGCCTCGCGGTCGGAACCGGAAACCTCAACGCCCCGCTCATGCAACATCTCGGCGAGCACACTCATGCCTGCCCCGCCGATACCGATGAAATGCGTGCGCCCAAGCGACTCAACTGTATCCGAAGGTCCGAAGGCGGCTGCCGTTGGATCAAGCACGACGGATTCAGAGCTGGTTGTTGACTGCACGATACGCTCCTTGGACGTTGGTTGCTGCCGATAAGAACTTGCTTATCTCCGTTATACCTGATACATGCACAATGTCGAAGCCCAAAACGCAAACCCACGCAGACTGCTCGCAAATTGCCCTTGATGATATCCCTGCTCATCAGAAGTCGCACAAATCATTTCTCGTATTACCGATCCGAAATCGCGATCCGTTTTGCGCTCATGGCAGCAGTCAAGCTTTGTTCATCGCGATTTTTCTCAGCCAAGTAGAGAACCACCTTCGCCATCGTTTCTGCTGCATTACGAATACCGTAGCCATACGCCTTGCTTCCCATGACTTCGAGACTCTGACGGTCTGACAGCAGTGACGGAATATGCTCCCGAACCCAGCGCGGCGAAAAGTCATCGTCCGAAACGATGAGCCCGCCACCCGCCTGCACCACAGGCTGGGCATTGAAACGCTGCTCACCGTTGCCGATAGGCAACGGCACATACACTGCAGGCATGCCGATGGCCGCCAATTCACTGACCGTTCCGGCACCAGAACGGCACACCACAAGATCTGCCGCGGCAAAAGCCAAATCGATGCGCTCCAAATATTCTGCGATATGATAATCGCCATGGCCGGCATGAGCCGGGTCGAGATCGGTCATCACGCGATCACCCGCACTCTGCGCAACACGTCGGCGAACCTCATCGCTTTTTCCCCTTCCGGTCAGATGGATGACCTGAGTAACATCAAGCAATTCGGCCGCTGCATCACTTATTGCCTCATTGAGGCTGACCGCTCCGAGCGAACCACCGGTAACCACCAACAACGGACGGTTTGGATCGACTCCCAATTGGCGCGCCGCTTGCTGACGAACCGCCATCTTGTCCCGGTCAACCCTTTGGCACAAATTCGCCATCTCCGAACGCAATGGCAAACCGACACGGCGAAGTTCGGCGCCTTTGCGTGCCTTGATTCCCGTGTTTTCATAAGCCGTGCCAATGAAATCGGCCCAGCGGGCACCCAGCTTGTTCGCCATGCCAGCCCGCGCATTTTGCTCGTGAATGACGATGGGCAACCCCATTGAATGAGCCACCGTATAAACTGGCGCGGAGACATAGCCCCCAAAACCGACCACCACATCGCACTGGCGACGCTCAAGAATTTCGCGGACCTTCTTCTGCACATGCCTCCAACGACCGGGGAACCGCAGTGCCTGCATATCAGGACGTCTGGGGAACGGAACTTTGGCGATGGCATCCAGCTCGAAACCAGCCTGCGGCACCAGATCACGCTCCAGACCGACATCCGTTCCGATGACGCTCAATGCCGCCTGAGGCTGTGCCTGCTTGATGGCCGAGGCAACGCTAAGCAATGGGTTGACATGTCCGGCAGTTCCCCCACCGGCCAGTACGATATGTTCCATTCCGTTCATCCTTGTCTTTCAGGTCGCCTATGCCCTCACAGACTCAACGCCGTAACATCGGCCCGAATCTGCGGTTGCATCTTCATCATACTGACAGCGACCCCTGCAGCAGACAAGCACATCACCAAACTTGAGCCACCGGCAGAAACAAACGGCAACGGCACACCCATAACCGGTAACAGACCTATGACGACCATGATGTTGACCAGTGCCTGCCCAACAATCCAGATCGCAATGCAAATCAATGCACGAGAGGCGTATTTGTCTGGGGTCTGCAACGCTATGGTGAACATGCACCAGCCAAGAACAACAAAGAGCAGAATAATGATCGCAGCTCCGATAAAGCCTGTTTCCTCGCCGATAATGGCGAAGATGAAATCGTTGTGGGCCTCGGGCAAATAGTTCCACTTCTCGCGCGAATTGCCGATGCCGACACCAAAGAATCCCCCTGATGCCATGGCGTATTTTGCGTGCATGGCCTGGTAGCATTCACCCTGCAGAGCCGTCGTCGGACATGGACGATAAGCCGCTGTGATCCTGAGCATACGATTCGGGCTGGTGACGACAAACACAAGAACCGCGGCAAGAAGCGCCAAACCTGAGCTCACCAACCATTTAGTGGGAAAACCTCCGACCAGCATCGCGGTGACGCCGATTGCAACGAGAATAAGCGCCGTTCCCAAATCACCGCCAAGCATCACTGCAGCCAAGCAAACCAAAAAAACGACGATCGAGGGCCCATACGTTTTGGGCCCTTCTTTCTTGAAGTGATCGGTAGCCGTCACGATGGCCCACGGCATCCAGATGCACAACGCAAGCTTCATAACTTCAGCCGGCTGCATGGTAAAGACGTTACGTATGCCAATCCATCCCTTGTTGCCGTTGACCTCTACACCCAGCGGAGTCATGGTCATGAGCTGCAGCACAATGGAGAACATCACAAACCAGAATGAAATTTTTCGATAGAAATCGGCGCGTGCGCGTGTCGCCGCATAACAGATAACCAAGCCTAGAATGCAATATGTCCCTTGGTTTAAAGCCTGTTTCCAAGGCGAAAGTTTGGCAGCGATCATGGTTACCGAAGAAGCTGAAAATACCATGACCACGCCGAAACATGTCAGTATGACAACAGCGAGACGGAAACCATAGTTGCACCAGAGCGGATTAAGCAATGCACGCAAACCGGTGTAGTCGGATACGGTGATGCCATCAGACGAGTTTTCTGTCGTGGCAGGTTCCGAGGATTGTTGCGGAGTGGCCTTGCTATAAAAGATGTCAAGACGCGACTTATTCTTGCCATTACCCTTTCCCGATTGGGCGATTTGCGTCACAGCATTGACCATGACATCCTTGGATGTAGGCTTACGCCTCCGTTGCTTCTTTTGATTGGTCCGTTTCGACGATTTCACGTCGTCACTGTCATAAATTCGTTTAACCATGTGCACGCACCCATTGACGTGCGGCATCGGTAAACCGTGCACCACGTTCTGCGTAGGAGGCGAACTGATCCATAGAGGCGCATGCCGGTGCCATCAATACCACGTCCCCGTCCGCCACATATTGTCCGGCAGCTTCAACCGCACGAGCCATGACACTCTCGCGATCTTCCGGGTCGATAAGTGTCAGGGGAACGTCGGGAGCGCTGGTCTTGAATGCATTGACCATAGGTTGCTGGTCAACGCCGATAATGACGGCGGCCTTAATCGTCTTCGCCTGATCAGAGACCAGTTTTTCGAAGCGAGCGCCCTTCGCCAATCCACCGGCGATCCAAACTACCGACTTGGGTTTGTAACTAGAAAGTGAGGCATGGGCGGCATGCGCATTAGTGGCCTTTGAATCATCCACAAACCGGATAACCTCGCCATCTTTGAGTTCAGCCGTGGCAACGGTTTGAATGCGGTGTCCACCCGGTGCGAATACGCGCAGAGCTTCAAGACAATGCCCGGGATCGGCGCCAAGGCCAGTGGCCAGCGAAAGGGCAGCAATGGAATCAGCCAAGAGATGCGGGTAGACGGTGCCATTCGGTTCACATAAATGCGGGAAATCGGTAATCTTGGCCAACGCATTCATAGCACCGACAGGTGCACCCGCCAGGCCGCTGGCGTCAACGATCCACCCGTCGGCAACACCAATCTGTCCCGGTGCCGGAACACCAAGCGTGAAACCGACTTTACGGCATTGGGGTCCCGTTTGAGCCGCCTTAGCCAACGCGGTAACCCTTTCATCGTCGGCGTTAAAGACCAGTACGCGTCGGACATGATGGAACACTTTGGCCTTGTCGGCCGCATAATTCTCCATTCCTCCGTGCCAGTCGAGATGATCCGCCGCGATATTGGTAATGACGGCACAATCCAATTCGACCGAATCGGTGAAATGCATCTGGAAACTGCTTAATTCCACGCACAATACATCATATTCGTCATGCGTGGCAGCCACACTGACCGAAGTTCCGATATTGCCCACAGTCGGTGCGTTCATGCCGCAGTGGGCAAGCATGGCCGAAACCATCTGGGTGGTGGACGTTTTTCCGTTGGTGCCTGTTATGCCAATCCATGCAGCAGGACTCCCACTTTTTGATCGCTTGGAAGCAACACGTAAGGTCCAACCCAATTCAACCTCACTGATAACGGGAATATGCCGTCTCTGCGCCTCCAGGATGAACGGCGTGCGCGGATTGAAAACAGGTGAAACGACAACCAGATCAATGCCATCCCAAGCGATGTCGGCAAAGGAATGCAAATCAGCTTCTGAGTTTTTTTCGTCTACACTTATCACTCGTTTTGCACGTCCACACAAAGCTTCGACGGCCCCCGAACCGGAGACCCCAAGGCCGGCCACAAGCACGGTTTTATCGCTTACATCAAACTGAGCGGTGCCAGCATCATCATCACGATGCAGTCTGGTAAAGTCCAAATCCTCTATCGCCGGCATTTGCAATCCACCTTTCCACCGAACGTACAAGCCCGCCTATTTGACGCATTCACTTAGAACAGGAGCCCCGAGCGCGAAGCCCAATCCGCGTAGAAAAACATCACACCGATAAGCATGAAGATGGATTCAATCATCCAGAAGCGAACTACAACTTTTTGTTCGCTCCAACCCATCAGTTCGAAATGATGGTGAATCGGCGCCATCTTGAACACACGCTTATGAGTGAGCTTGAAGCAACCGACCTGAATAACATCGCTCATCGCTTCGATAACGTAAAGTCCACCGATGATGACGGCGAGGAACTCAGTATGAGTGGCAATGGAAAGCGCTGCGAACAGACCGCCCAACGCCAGGGAGCCGGTGTCACCCATGAAAATGGAGGCGGGATTGGAGTTGTACCACAAGAACCCGAAGCACGCTACAGCTGCACACGCTGCGATAATCGTCAAATCCAGAGGGTCTGAGATTGCATACGCATAACCCGTTTTGGCGCCACCCTTGATATGGTAGCTTTCCCAAAAAGCGATGAGCGTATATCCCGTCAGGGAAATCATGGATGATCCCGTGGCAAGTCCGTCAAGACCATCCGTGAGGTTGACCGCGTTGGTCCAGGCCGTCATCAGGAAATTGACCCAGATAACGAAGATGATGATGGCGACGGTCTTCCCCGCAAATTCAAAGCTAAAGAAGGGATGTTCGATAAAACTCATGCCGGCCTGAGCTGACGGGAAACCGGACTTGGTAGGGATCAGCAACGCAAGAACCGCATAGATGGTCGCGAACACAAACTGACCAAAGAACTTACCACCCACCGACAGACCGGTATTCTGCTTTTTACGCACCTTGGCGAAGTCATCGATAAAGCCCAGGGCACCCATAGACACCATAGCGAAAAGCACAAGGATTGCCGACCATGAGATGCTCTGACCGCTGACCAGCGCACGATAGATCGCGGACATGCCCCATCCAAGAACCACGGCCAAAAGGATGACCACACCGCCCATGGTGGCGGTACCGCGCTTAAGCAAATGCGACTGAGGACCATCCTGACGAATGTATTGGCCGTAATGTAATTGATGTACCAAGTTGATCATGACCGGCGTGCCGGCCATCACGACCACTAGCGAAACGACAATGCCGATGATGAGGGAAATCAATGTTCCGGCTCCACTTCTATATGCTGTTGCGATGGGACGCACGACCAGCGGTCGGCCAAGGCAGAAAGCCCTGAAAGATGCGAGCCTTTTAGCAACACAACGGTATCCTCATGTCGACGGGCGGCATCGGCTACAAGCCGCTCAGCCTCATCGGCACCATGTACCCATTGCACCATAATGGGGGTACGCCGAATATCGCCGTCAGCATCCTCGAAGATGTTGCTCGGCGTGTCGATGTCGTTGATTTGTTCGCGGGCCCCCTGCGCCACAGCCGATGCAAGCTGATCAAAATGATTGTCGGCCTTATTGCCCACAGCGATAATCTCGTTGAGCCCTAAGGAAGCAGCATAGGCGCCGATCTGCCTGTGCAGCTCCAGCTCATCACCACCGAGCTCAAGCATCGCACCTAAAACAGCAATGCGATAGGGCTCAGAGACATCTTTCCCATCCCTCTCGCTGATAGGAACAGCGGAAACATCAGTTTTTTCCCAGCGGGCCAGGCCGTTCAAGCCGGCCTTCATCGAATCAGGATTGGCGTTGAAGGAATCGTCAATAAGAGTGAACGAAGCCGATCCGTCTCCCAAATCAACCGAGGACACAGCCATCCGGTGCGGGCTAATCCGCTGTATACGGCCCAACTCAAAAGCAATATCGGCAATCGCCATACCAAAGTACGAAGCGACGCTCGCCGCAGCAAGTGCGTTGATGACATTGTGAGCCCCTCCGATTCCAAGATGAACCGTCGTTTGTTCTTCTCCAAAAGCATCCAGGATAAAGCTCGGACGGCCCCAGGCATCTACGGTGACATCTCGTGCACTCATCATGGAGATGTCAGAGCCGTCCTCATCGAGACCAAACCAGCGCACATCGCCAGGTGCCATCGCCGACATTGCCGCTACATGTTTGTCGTTCGCATTCAATACAGCAACGCCACCGGGGACAAGACCCTGCACAATCTCACTTTTGGCCTGTGCGATGCGATCGACTGAACCGAATTCACCGAGATGCGCGACCCCCACTTTCAAGACCACCGATAAATCGGGAGGCACAATACTGGTGAGCCCAGCAATCTCACCGACATGGTTCGCTCCCATTTCCGCAATAAGGAAACGCGTATGCTCGCCGACCTTGAGTGCCGTAAGCGGCAACCCGATCTCATTGTTGAACGAACCCACCGGTGCGACCGTTTCGCCCATGCTGCTCATCAGGGCATACAACAAATCCTTGGTGGTAGTTTTGCCAACCGACCCGGTGATTCCAATTACCGAGAAATCCGTGCCCAGTTGGCGACGACGAGCAATATTGTGGTGCGCCAAGCGACCCAATGCCTCAACCGTGTCGTCAACCACGATTTGCACAATGTCATCAGTTTCGTCAACCGCATGATCAACCAATGCAGCAACAGCCCCCAAAGAGCCTGCGTGCGACACGAAATCATGTCCGTCAACCCGATCGCCAGCTATGGCTACGAACACGGCGCCTCGTTCTATCTGCCGAGAATCGCTTACCGTTGAAGTAACCACGGTGCTGCCGGACCGCAATTGAGGCGAACCGGAGACCATCTTGCCGCCGACGGCCTCGACGATCTCCGAGACCGTCATCGGCATCATCGCGGCGGTCTGACTATGCACCCCGGCCTTGTTGTCATTCAACGTATGCGCTCCTTTGTTGCTGCTTGCTTGACGTCAAGCTAAACAGGTAAAACTTTCAAATTGATATATTGATCGAAATTGCCGAAAGAAAAGACTCATAACATCTCCTTCGAGACTCGCAAGGCACTGCGGATATTGCCACGTCGAACACCTGCATCCATGGCCATGGCGATGGCCAATGAAAGTCGTTGCTGCGATTTCGGATTCTGTGAATCGACGGCCTGACCAGCCAGCCATCCGGATTCTTCCGTGCAGGTAACCAGATGCTTCTGCTTATCAAATACGAATCCAAAGTCCCGTCGGGCTTTTTCCAGCGCCCGCTGTTTTTCGAAACGATCGAGACGATCAATCGATCCCAACACGTCGATCTCCACACTTTCAAGCGCGCCAGGACGCAACGTATGGGCATCGGCCGAAATAACCATTGCCGCCGCACCGTCCTCAGCACACACACCGAGCTGATGCTGGACGTCAAGAATACCCAAAGGATATGAGACTTCAAGTTCACGCTCCAACGAACTTGATCCAGAGGCGCTAATCAGACCTACCGGATTGCCGATCAGATGAAGGAAGTCTGCAAGGCGCACAGCGTCGGCCTGCGTCTCCTCATCATCCTTGCCGCTAACAACGAACAGCGCCATCGAATTTGCCGGAGCACCAGCGATGTCTGACGCCAAAGCTCCGAAGGTTACATTGTCAGGCGTTCCCAGCAATACCGGAACACCGATCTCATGCGCCAAATCAGCTTGCGAAGGCGGCACCAACATCGCATAAGCCCCTCGACTGACGGCCAGCGCGAGCCATGACGACTCTTCACCTTCACGAGGTACGTACAGCGATCCGGGCCGTACGGAATCCAAAGTATCGGCTACAGAGGTGACCGTGACTCCATCGGCGAATCCAGGCCTGAGCTCGAATCCGTAATGACTCGCGAGATAACCTAAAGTGACACGTCGTGACATCGATTTGCTCACCGCACTCATAGTTCCAAGTCCTTACTGTTCGACAACATGCTTCGATTCCACCGTCCAATTGGCTCGCATACCAATTTCACCATGACACAGGAATAGCATCGGTGCGCGGGCTTGATGCCGGTACCTCATACTTCTGCATAAGGAATTCACCGATTTGCTTGAACAAGGTACCGCTGGTGATGCCGCCATATGTGCCTTGCGGGTTTTTCATCGCCACAGTAACGACGAAACGGGGATTATCCGCAGGCAGAATGCCTGTCCAATCACCCACGATGCCAGTGAGGCGGCCGCCGGACCCCGCCACCTGAGCAGTTCCTGACTTGCCAGCGACGCGGTAACCGTTAACACCCACCGTTTGCTGATAGTGATCGGCAGCAGACTCCATCGCATTCATCAGTTGAGCATTCACATTCGGATCAAGGATGCGGGTGCCCTGATCTTGCGGCTCGTTGATGACATGACCGTCGGAATCCGTTCTCGAAACGATGATGGATGGCTTGCGATACACACCGCCGTCAGCCACCGTCGCGACGGCGTTGGTTAACTGGATAATGCTAGTTGAGTAACCCTGCCCGAACAGAACGGTGTCACGGGTACGTCCGTCCCAAACCTTGGGAGTCGTCAACGTTCCACTCGATTCCCCCGGAAGATTCAGACCGGTGGATTGCCCGATCCCGAATTTGGTAAGCATGTCGTAGCGATCCTCATCGCGGTAATTATCTGAAGCCATCAGCATACCGACATTGGAGGATTGCGCAAAGATGCCGGCCAAGGTCCAATTGGAAATCGGATGATCATCAGAATCACGATACTGCTGTTTGTTTTTATCCAAGTGATCAGGGACCTGGAATCGGTCACCAAGCTGGTGAACCCCATGCTGCATTAGACCGGCCACGGTGAAAGTCTTGCCGATCGATCCGGGCTCGAAGGTCTCGGAAACCGCGCGAGAAACACTGAGCTTGGCTTGGTCGCTTCCCGCCAAAATATTATCGGAATCTTCCAAGGCGATGATTTGATGAGTCTGCACGTCCATCACGCAGGCGACCGCCCAATCCGCACCGAAGCGAGACTTGCCGTCGGTAAGTACCTTTTTGACGAACCAATCCACATCCGCATCAATGGTCAGCTTGACGTCACTTCCGTTCCGAGCCGCCTTGGAATCGGTCAGCGTGTCCGGTATTTCCACACCGTTATTGCCCTGCTGGTAGACCTTGTACCCGTCAGAACCGGAAAGCGCCTTGTTCTCAAGCTGTTCCATACCAGATGCACCGTTGGTTTTGTCATCCACTCCGCCAAGGAATGCACCCAGCAGGTTGCCGTCGGAATATGCACGGTTCTGGCAAAGTTCTCCATAGACGATGCCCCCCAGACCGAGTTTGTCCAACTTGCGCTTGTCGGCGGGTTCGACATTCTTCTTCAATACGGCATAACGACCTGAGCCTGCCAGTTTTCCGCCGACCTCTTTGGCATCCATCCCCAATATCGGGGCAATCAAGCGTGCCACCTGCGCGGCACCAACCACACCCAAGGTACGACCCCCTTGACTTTTCGGCTGAATGCAGTTGTTGCTAACCTGTTTGTTGCACAACGGCTCATATGCCTGCGCCGCCTCAGGATCGCCGATGATGGTATAGCGTTCCACACTCTGCGCAAGCACCGCACCATTGGCATCGAGAATCTTGCCACGCATCGCGTGCACCGGAACTTGCAGGGTTCGTCCGGCGGCAGCAGCTTCAGCCATCCAGCGGCCATTCAACAGTTGAAGGTTGATTAATTGACCAAAGCAGACAACGAATACAATCGCAATCACTGACCCGATGGCAATGCAACGCGACACGAATTGTCCGACTTTGGCCTTACCTGTAGGCGTACGCATATCTCACTGACCTTCGCTTGTCGGTTGACCACTTGGTGGCTGATAACCTTCCAGATCGATCGACAATGGCCCTTGCTGAGGAACCATTCCCATTTTTTGGGCACGATCGGGCAGACTTGCCTGCAAACCATCAAGGCGCGCCTGGTCGTCCTCGACGTCTTGATTCAATTTGCTGATATTTGACTGCACCTGAGACTGTTCGAAGGAATTCTGTACCATTTGCGTGCGCAGAACCAAGGAACCCAGCAACGAGGCGAAAAGGAACATGACCGCAATGACGATATGGACGATTGACACCGTCTTCATGTGAGCGAAAGCATCGAAAACGGCATGCTTGCTGCCAGTGTCCGAGCGACCTCCGGTAATCACCTGGAAACGGGGTCGTGAGGACGCCACGCGCTGATCTTCCTCACGACCGGCGGGAGCCACCCGGGAACGAACCGATCTTACCGTTGCGCTGCTCATCATGCCCTCCTTCCTGTGTGGTTGTTGTTGTCGTTTTTCTTTTCGGCATCATGTTTGCGATGCGAATGTTGCGTGGTCTGCGGACCACCTTCGGCACTCCTGTCAAACCTGTCCCGCCAGTGCTCCGGCAACTCACGACTGAGCGAAACACCACGCAACCGTACCGGGGCCGAACGTGAATTGCGCTCAATCTCGGATTCGTCCGCCTTAATCGCTCCTCGCGTCAGCTCTTCGAAGAACGGCTGAGCGTCGTCCGGAATCACAGGCAAATCCGCAGGCACGTCGACATTGAGCCCTTGAGCCATGAACGTCTTGACCGTACGATCTTCAAGCGAATGGTATGACTCAACAACCAGACGGCCACCGACGCTAAGCCGGTTAGCTATCTGAGGCAAGGTGCATTTGAGCTTGTCAAGCTCGCCGTTCACCTCGATACGAAGCGCCTGAAAGACGCGTTTGGCAGGGTTTCCTTTAGCACGATGCGATTTGGGGACAACCTGATCGACCAACTCACTGAGCTGACGTGAGGTCTTCAATGGCTCGATAGCACGGCGACGGACAATGGCACGGGCAATCGGTCTGGAGAACCGTTCCTGTCCGTACTCACGGAAGATTCGGGTCAACTCGCTTTCCGAATACTGCGACAGTATCTGTGCGGCATCGAAATCTTGGGTCGTATCCATACGCATATCAAGCGGAGCATCACGCGAATAGGAGAAGCCGCGGTCAGTCTCATCGATTTGAAGGCTAGAGAGCCCCAAATCCATAAACGCTACATCGACGCGGTTCAGCTCCAAACCATCAAGTACCGTGCTGAATTCATCGAATGCAGCGTGCACCCCGACGAACCGTTTGGCAAGACCGGCACGCTTCATACGTTCCGCGGCCATGCCCAGCGCTTCTTCGTCACGATCGATTCCGACAAGGCGGGCCTGAGGCGCAGCCTGTAGAAACGCGATGGCATGTCCGGCTAGTCCGAGCGTGCAGTCAACAACAACGGCATCAGGACGGTTCAACGCCGGAGTGACCAGATCCACGCACTCACGTACGAGGACCGGCTGATGAATAGTTGAAAGATCCGCCATCACCACTCCACCGCCGGCAACACATCATCGGCTATATCCGAATAGCCTTCCTCTTGGGCCGCAAGATATTCATCCCAGGATTCCCTATCCCAAATCTCGGCACGAGTCCCCACGCCAATGACGACGATATCGTCGCCCAAACTTGCATAACTGCGCAGATTCTGCGGGACCAGAACACGACCTTGTTTATCGGGCTCACCCTCCACGGCACCTGAAAGGAACACACGCAGGTAGCTCCTGGTTGCCTTGTTGCCCATCGACGCACGCTGAATGCGCGAGGCTATACGCCTGAATTCCGCTTGCGGAAGCAGGTAGACGCACTTTTCCTGCCCCCTGGCCATCACCATTCCATCGCCCAACTGCGCACGCATCTTGGCGGGCAATGCCATACGACCTTTTTTGTCGATTTTTGGTGTATAAGTGCCGAGCAACAATGGCTCGCTCTGACCAACACCTGTTGCAACGGCCTGAGTTCCCATTGACGACTGCCCTGCGTCAGCTCCACGACTCGACACATCCAGAGGCTCGGCAAAAGCAGTATTTCTGGCCTGTTCATTGCTCTGATCTGCCATTGCCACCTCCTTAGATCGCCACAAGAATCCATACTGAGAATATTAATAGTTCACCACTTTACCCCACTTCTCACCATATTTCCCCACAAAATCTTAAAACTTCGTATTTTTTTTGAAAAAACGTCCCCACGGTTTCACGATCCATTTGCTTTCGATGGAAGAAACAAAAAGGGCCAGCAACACAGCAAACACCCCGATGATTCTTTATTCTTTTTTTATCCGGAAGAATCGAGATTTGCACTATTCACAAATACAGCTCGGAAGGCAAGATACGCAGAGCCGACTATAATGATGCATTCGGGTTTTATTTGAGCATTCGATGCGGAAACGATCGTTATCAGAGGAATACATACATGTCGAGCTACTCTTCACAAATCGACGACGAACAACACGAAGTCGATCGCGCATACGGACGATTGGACTCCCTGCGAGAGCAGACACGAACACGCCTCGATGCCGTACGCGCCGCCGGTGCACACGGATCCCCAACCATGCGCACTGAGCGAGATTCCTTCGCCACGATGTACGAAGACAGACTCACGCAACTGCGCAGTGTCGAGGATCGCCTCGTTTTCGGCCGTCTTGACAACGACAAGGGACAGAAACACTACATCGGAAGAATAGGCCTTTCCGACGAAAGCCATGAACCAATCCTCACAGATTGGCGAGCTGAGGCCGCACGTCCCTTCTATGAGGCAACGCCCTCACACCATGGCGATATCGCCATGCGCCGTCACCTTACCCTGAATTTCCGCAAAGTTGTGGGCATCGAGGACGAAGTGCTCGACGTCAACTCCGGACGAGTCGATCAAGCCCAGCAGGCCGGCACGCTCACCGGTGAAGGTGCGCTCATAGCCTCTCTCAACTCCAAGCGCACGGGTAAAATGACCGATATCGTGGCCACCATTCAAGGCGAGCAGGACCGCATTATCCGTGCTCCGCTTGACCGCACCATTGTCGTACAGGGCGGACCGGGAACAGGCAAGACCGCAGTGGCCCTGCATCGGGCAGCCTATCTACTCTACACGCATCGCCGCAAACTCGAACGTTCAGGAGTATTGGTTGTCGGACCAAGCTCCGCATTCCTCCGCTACATCAATCAGGTACTACCATCTTTGGGCGAGACAGGCGTAGTTTCACGCACCATTGGTGATTTAGTACCGGGATTCGGAACCATTGAGACAGACACACCATACGCAGCCAAGCTCAAAGGCGAGGCGCGCATGGCGCATGCGGTGGCCAATGCCGTCGCCGCCCGGGAACGCATACCCAAGGCATTGCCGACCGTGCGCATCAACGGCACAGACGTTCAAATGACACAAGTCGATATCCGTACGGCCATCGACCACGCCAGGCGCACACGATCACCGCATAACAGGGCGCGTGAAGCCTTCGTTAAAACCGTGCTAAGCGCGATGCGCAACAGATACGTCGAAAACCTTGATTACACACCCGAACAGTCCGAAATCTCAGACGTTGCGATGCAACTGAAGATGAACAACGACATCCGCAAGACACTGAACCTGGCCTGGCTGCCCATGAATGCCCCATGGCTTATCGACCAGCTGTTCTCCAAACCAGAACAGCTGAGACGTTTTGCGCCTTGGCTTTCGGATCAGGACATCAATGCGCTAACAAGGCCAAAGAACTCCCCCCTTACCATCTCGGACATCCCGTTGCTTGATGAGGCCATGGAACTGCTCGGCCCTGACCCGAAAGTCTCCGCACGCGAAGCTGCCGCCAAAGCAAGACGAGAGGAAGAAGAAAAATACGCCAAGGAGACACTCGCCCAGTCCGGCATCGGTTCAGGTATCGTCACCTCATCGATGCTATTGGACAACATCAACGGTCTGGGCACCGAAGACGTAGCCGAACAAGCGGGTGCTGATCGCGAGTGGGTTTATGGTCACATCGTGATCGACGAAGCCCAAGAGCTGACGGACATGGACTGGAGAATGCTCATTCGACGCTGTCCTTCACGTTCCTTTACCATCGTAGGGGACGTGGCACAAACCTCCGCACTGGGTGGAACCCGGCACTGGGAGAAAACGATGGACCGGCTTTTCGGTGCCGACGGTTGGGACCTTAGGGAGCTGACGATCAATTATCGCAATCCCAAAGAGGTCTCGCAACTTGCTTCACAGTTCGCACAGAATGAAGGATTGTACGTTTCAACCAACGAAGGCGTACGCACGATGGAAGACAGTGTCCAGTACGTGACACTGAATGACGACCTACCTTCAAATGCATTCCTCGACGCAATCGAGAAGCAGGCGTTGCCCTTGGCTCAACAATTTATCTCCAAGGACGGAACTGGTCGCGTCGCAGTTATCGCACCGAACAACTTGGTTAGCTCCATACGTCAGAACCTGTATCACCGACTTTGCGATCACCTTGAACCCGAACTTGCCTCCTTACTTATGGGCAAGTACCCGTATGAAAGCAGGATCACTTCCGACTCACTCAGCGACGCACCGCTAAGCGTATGCGACGCCCAAACCATTAAAGGGTTAGAATATGACGCAGTAGTCCTCGCGGAACCTGGAGCGATTTCAGAAAGCGCCCCATCGAGACCATCCGGTGCAGCTGACCTTTACGTGGCGCTGACCAGACCAACACAGCGCCTTGTTATCGTTCAGACGAAATCCGATAAAGAGATACTAAGCATATAAATGGGATGCAAAACGCTGGTGCGGAACTCCAAGTTACAAAGTTCCGTACCAGCGCTTTGCATTACTTATCGGAACTTTTGCCCTGCTTCAAATCATTAATTGCCGTCTGAAAATCGTCAAGTCCGTTGAAGTTCTGATAAACACTTGCAAAACGCAGATAGGCAACTTCGTCCAACTCACGCAACGGCTTAAGAATGGCCCTGCCAATGTCCTCGGATTTTACCTCGGCGAGACCCTGACTGCGCAAATCCTCTTCGACACGCTGTCCGAGTTGCTTCAATGCATCCTCATCAATCGGCCTGCCTTGGCATGCTTTACGTACTCCGACAATAACTTTCCGACGATCAAAGGGTTCAAGATTCCCCGATCGTTTGGTCACCAACAGCATAGTCGATTCAACGGTCGTGAACCTGCGTTCGCAATGCGGACATTCACGCCGACGCCTGATGGAGTGGCCATCCTCACTGATACGCGTATCCACGACTTTGGTATCATCATTCTGGCAAAAAGGACAGTGCATGGTACTCAGCCTAGTCAAAGGCCCCGAAGACTGCGTTTATGCCTCAGGCACAACAAGCCTTTGCCCCGGTTGCAGCTCGGCGGAATCCAACTGATTCAGCTGCATCAACCGATCGACGGTGTCCCCCACGTTCTTGTCAGCAGGCGTTATTTTTGTCGCATATGACCAAAGAGTGTCGCCGGGACGAACGGTATATCCGACGAGATTAGCATCACCTTCAGCGGAATTGGCGACATGAGGTGCCGCAATCTTCCAACTGACCAAGATTACCGCAGCCAACATCAGAGCGACGACAAAGCGGTGAAATGCAATCGGGCGACGATGCGCCTGACTACGAACAGAACTTGATTTACCGGCTTTTTCACTCATTTTTGCACTCCTTCGAACATATGTACTAACGAACGTTTGTTCTATATTCGCACATTTGTTCGATGTTTGCAAGCCGGAATCGAACATCTGTTTGATTTCACAAGCGAAAAGGGTTATGCTGTAAGTCAAACGCTGAAAGGAAGTACTGTGAGCACCCTCTCCACCAAGAACCAGAACGGGAACGCCATCCGCTCCGAGCATGACCAGCCGCTGACCGACCGTCAGCAAAAAGTGCTGGACGCTATCCGCAAGCATATCCAGCGTTACGGCTTCGCCCCTTCATTCCGTGAAATAGGCGAGGTGTCCGGCCTAAAGAGCCCTTCTTCGGTTAAGCATCAGCTGGAGACCCTCGAAGAAAAGGGCTACATCAAAATGAATGCCAACAAGGGTCGGGCCATCGAATTGGTCGACAACGAACCGAACGTAAGCGAAACGAACAATATATCGAACGTTTTCCCCTTCGGCCCGGATCTGGACTTGAGCGAAGCCATCGCCGAATCCCACGACATCCCGCTGGTTGGCAGGATTGCCGCAGGCGCCCCCATAACCGCCGAACAACACGTCGAAGACGTGATGCGGTTGCCGGAACGACTTACCGGAAACGGCAACCTGTTCATGCTTGAGGTTCATGGCGATTCAATGATCGATGCAGCCATTTGCGATGGCGATTTCGTTGTCGTCCGGGAACAGGAGACTGCGGAAAACGGCGATATCGTGGCAGCTCTACTTGATGGAGAAGCCACGGTTAAGACCTTCCAGAAAGATCACGGGCATGTGTGGCTCATGCCGCACAACCCGGCATACTCGCCCATCGACGGCACTTATGCCACCGTTATGGGTAAGGTCGTCACCGTACTGCGTAAAATCTGAGGCCGATACGTCGCCTTTGAAGGGTTTCACCGTTTCTTTAACGATGAACCTGCTCGCTTTGCAGGCTACAGAACCCTTCCGGCTCAAGTTGGAAAGTCGTATGCGGGATTGAAACCGAGAAATGATCGGTCAGACAGTCATGTAGCTGATGAAGAATCTTGGCACCCTGTTCCATCGAAAGCCCCCGTTCCACAACAACGTGAGCGGTGAGAATCGGCATGCCGGTCGCCACCGTGGAAGCATGGATGTCATGAACGCCGACGACACGTTCAACATCTTTTATGTGCTTACGAACCTCATCAAGATCAAGTCCGCTCGGGGTTTCTTCGAGAAGAATCTTCACAGAGTTTTTCATCAGTACCAAAGCGCGCGGCACGATAAGCAATGCAATGATGCCACCAGCAACAGCATCAAACCCATGCCACCCGGTAACCATGATTACAACTGCCGAAACAACTACGGCAAACGAGCCCATTGCATCGTTGAGAGTTTCCAGAAACGCGGCACGCATATTCATATTGTCTTCACGCTGATCGGAAAGCACCAGAACCGAAACCAGGTTGAACACAAGGCCCAAAATGCCAAAACCGAGCAGCATGCCCATATCCTGCACCTCTTCACCGGATAAGCCAGCCAGGCGCAATATCGCTTCAACCAGAGCGTAGACACCCACAGCTATCAGAATCAGTGCGCCCAAACCCGCAGTAATCGGTTCAAGCCGGGCCCACCCCCAAGTACGCTCCTTATCCGGTTTCTTACGCATAAGCACGGCAGCCATCGTAGAAGCTGCAAGCACTGCCACATCCGTAAGCATGTGCGCGCAATCGACCAACAACGCCAACGAGCCAGTCATCAGGGCACCGATCACCTCAACCGCAAAAATCGTCAACGTCAGCCCCAAAGTCACTATCAGTCGATTCTGATTACCCTTCGCCTTGTTGGTATTCATATCGTTCTGTTCCTCCACTGGTCGTTCCGCCCGCGCTTTCATGGTTCATCTCCGACTATTGATTCGTCGTTCCTCAACGGTCAGCGGTTTTGCGAAAACACCCAAGCAAAACACATTTCTGTATTCCGCCTCAGCGCAGCCGCGCACGCAGGACACTATACCGAACAAAACCTATATGGCAGTAGCCTTTTGAGACTCTGAGCTTAAGGAAACAAGACTCAAACAACATTGTGATGTTGCCGTGTTTTTGACACTGAGACCGACAATCATTCTCACATAAAACGGCAATACCGAACGACCCAATACGCTCATCTACTTTAGCATTTCAAACCATCGATAAGCCGCCGTTCTCAAGCCTGGCAGCGCAGCTGGTGCAGATATACATGGCCCATAAAAAAGTCGTCCGCCTTAGCAAGGCGGACGACATGAGACTGCCAGATCAATCACCGATCAGCACAACCGATCGGAAAGCGGGTACAAGGACCCGCATTTGTCGAGCGATCAGAAACCAAACTTAGCGACGGTTTCCTTCAGCGTATCGGCCGAACGACGCAGCTGAGCGAGCTCATGGTCGGAAAGCGGCGTGTTGATATGCGAGTTGACACCGGAACGATTCACCAGCGTAGGTACGGACATGCAGATATCCGAGATGCCGTGGAAATCCTGCAACAGCGAGGACACCGGCAATACGCGGTTCGAATCATTGAGCACCGCATCGATGATATCGACACCGGACATGGCGATGGCGAAGTTGGTAGCACCCTTACCGTTGATGATGCGGTAGGCGGCATTCTTCACTTCCTGGTGGATTTCTTCGCGCTTGTCGGCATCGAGCGGTTCGTGTCCGGGCAAAGCTTCCCAATCGCACATACCAACACCACCGATCGTGGCGGAAGACCACAGCGGCACCTCGGAATCGCCATGTTCACCAGCAATGTATGCATGGACGTTCTTAACGTTGACGCCGGTCTGTTCGGCAATCAGGAAGCGCAGACGCGCGGTATCCAGGTTGGTGCCGGAGCCGAAAATCTGGTTAACCGGCAGGCCAGAAAGCTTAAGCATGACATGCGTGACGATATCAACAGGGTTGGTGATAAGCATGTAGATTGCGTTCGGAGCGACATTGATAACGCCCGGGACGATGGACTTCATCATGTCGATGGTCGCGCCGGCCAGATCAAGCCTAGTCTGTCCGGGCTTCTGACGAGCACCGGCGGTGATAACGACCATGTCGGCGTCACGGCAAATCTCCACGTCATCCGAACCTTCAATCGAGACAGAAGGATAGAAGCTCGAACCGTGCTGCATATCGAGCACCTCGGCCTCTACGCGATCCTTGTTGATGTCCTGAAGCACGATATCGCGCGCGACACCACGCTGGGCGGCAGCGAAGGCGAGTGTGGAGCCGACAGCACCGGCACCGATGATCGCAAGCTTGGTTGGTTTAATCGAATTGGCCATATAACTGAACCCTTTCAAAATGAATGTTTACAAAGACATCCGGCGCCGGTCTTAGCCTTTCAGCGCAGCAGAACCTTTCTTGGCACAACCGACAAGCATGCAACGGCGTGAACATACCTGCCATGCCATGCAACCTCATCATTGTGATTACCGCAAACTGGATCGACCGTTAGACAATCCACACTTCCACGGCCACCGGCAAACGCCCAATCAGTCTCAGTACGACGGCGGACGAACATCTGCAGTGTTTTCCACTGTAGCACGGGGAGTTCATAAAACACGGCAACCGCGGGAAAGTCGCAAATACGACGCAATGCAACGCAAAGGTGCGCCGATCCGTATGTATACGCTCCGGAATTAACACTGTTGGCGAAAATATTACGGGCAAAATCATGATCATTACGACATGTCGGGGCGACGGGGCCTCCACAAAGACAGAAGACGTCCAGTACATCCACTGCTGCACATTCTATTTCGTCGAAACGTTTGGTTCAGTCCACCGCCAAACCCATCACCTGCGCCGCCAAGTGGGAGTCGACATCCGCTTCAATCGCGACACCTTCTGCAAGATACTCTTCTTTCTCCACTTTGCCATACTGACGCACGCGGGAAAGCAAAGAACCCGCCTCGTCCCCATAAGGCAACAACGCTTCGACATGAACCTTTGGAATGGGCAACAGCTGTTCCACGGCAATCCGCAGTTTTTCCACACCGCTGCCGTCGGCTGCTGAAACCATGACAGCATCTGGGCGAATATTACTCAAGCGATCAATCGTGGCCTGATCGACCTGATCAACTTTGTTGAACGCAAGAATACTGGGAATGTCGGATGCTCCGTCGATGCCGGAAAGCACGTCGTTCACCGCTTCAATCTGCGCGAACGGGTCAACCGTGGAAGCGTCGACCACATGCAAGATAACGTCGGCTTCATCGATTTCCTCGAGCGAGGATTTGAATGCCTCAACCAACTGCGTCGGCAACCGCCGAACAAACCCGACGGTATCCACATAGGCATAAAGCCGCCCATCACCGGCTTTGGCACGCCGAACGGCCGTGTCGAGGGTGGCGAACAGCGCATTGCCTACCAACTCGCCGGAGTTTGTCAGGCGATTGACCAGCGAAGATTTGCCGGCATTGGTGTAGCCCACCACCGCCACGGTGGGCAATCCATAACGATGCCGCGAGCCGCGTTTGACTGCTCGGGCCGGTGCCATCTGACGAATCTGCTTCTTGAGCCTCGAGATACGGGTTCGGATAACACGACGATCCAGCTCAATCTGCGTTTCACCGGGACCTCGGGAACCGATGCCGCCGTTGACACCGGCCGACTGACCACCAGCCTGACGGGACAACGAACCGCCCCAACCACGTAGACGCGGAAGCATGTATTCCAGCTGCGCCAACTCAACCTGCGCCTTGCCTTCACGACTGGTGGCATGAGCTGCAAAAATATCGAGAATAACAGCTGTACGGTCAACAACCTTTACTTTTGCGGCGTCCTCGAGCGCGCGACGCTGACTTGGGGCCAGATCGCCGTCGACGACGATAGTATCAGCCTCGCACCGTGCGACGATACCGGAGATTTCCTCGGCTTTGCCACGGCCGACATACGTTGCGGCGTCAGGCTTGAGACGATGCTGAAGAACACCGTCGCAGACCACGGCACCTGCCGTCTGCGCCAGAGCCGCCAACTCACGAAGAGATTCCTCAGCCTGCTCAATGGTGGTGTCGGCGTTGGACCACACTCCCACCAAGACGACCCGCTCAAGACGAACCTTTCGGTATTCGACATCACTGACGTCCTGCATCTCGCCCAAACCGGAAACATGCTTGAGCTCGTTACGCGATTCACGTTCGTTCCACTGCTCGGCGCCCGAAGCCAATCCATCCGAGTGTTCCTGCAAAATGTCGGACTGATGCGCGAGCACCTCGTCCTTGTCGGTCTCGCGATCTTCTTCGACTGTCAAAAAAACACCTTTCGATATGCATTCTCTTTTACCAGCATATTCGAAGCGGTGAACGCATTTCACTGTTCCTGTGTGGAACTAATATTGAAGTCCTGCCCTGTGCAGGAAACCAAGACGCCAACGGGCATGAGAATCGAACGGGGAACCATGCGCAATCAGCCAGATAATCGCACAGATGATAGCAACATCGTCGAGAAGCCTGCGGAACAGTATTTTTCGGCCGTTCCCACTTCCCAAGATGTGCGCCGACACTTGCTTGTTTCCCTACGCGGACATAAGGTCGATGTCGAAGTCTCCAATGGGGTCTTCGCCTCGCACCGCGTCGATCTAGGCACTTCGGTGTTACTCCGACAAGCACCGCAAGCACCGGGAAACGGCACATTTCTCGATATCGGATGCGGCTGGGGACCAATCACACTGGCGATGGCGCTGGAATCGCCCGAGGCTGAGGTCTGGGCACTTGACATCAACGAACGGGCACTCGATCTGACGGCGACCAACGCCCGTAACCTTGGACTGGACCATGTGCACACCGGCGTTGCCATGGACATCCCGGCGGACCTGACTTTCGATCTGATCTGGTCGAATCCGCCGATCCGGGTAGGCAAAGAAGAACTGCACATCCTGCTCATGTCTTGGCTCCCCCGCTTGAAGGTCGGCGGATATGCCTATCTCGTCGTGCAGAAGAACCTGGGCAGCGATTCGCTAATCAAGTGGCTCGATGCCGAACTTGGCGAGGAGTTCACAGTCGGAAAATATGCGAGTTCAAAAGGCTATCGCATTATCGAAGTAAGTCGCAATTAGCAATAACGCGTACAACCGTCAATACGGGCGTATGCCACACACGGGCACTGTCAGAACAGCACCCAGACAACAGGGGCAATCCGTGACGGGATATGCACACAGCCGCGATGGCGCCATCGGGCCCTTGCCAATATCCGACTGGCCGTATGCGTACAATAGAGACACACATGAAATACCAATATCCACAAGAACTGCCGGTCAGCGCGGCACATGACGAAATCCAGCAGGCCGTTCGGGATTCGCAGGTTGTTATTGTTTCCGGCCAGACCGGAAGCGGTAAGACCACCCAGATACCGAAGATGATGCTTGAGATGGGGCGTGGTACTCACGGCCATCAGATCGTGCACACACAGCCGCGCCGTCTGGCCGCACGCACGGTAGCCGAGCGTGTCTGCGACGAGATGGGCGTAGAACTCGGCAAGGAAATCGGCTACCAAGTACGATTCACAGACGAGAGTTCACCTGAAACCCGCCTACGCATAGTCACCGACGGTATTCTGCTCGCCCAAATCCAGCACGACCCGAAACTATCTCGCTACGACACCATCATCATCGACGAGGCGCACGAGCGAAGTCTCAACATCGATTTCCTGCTCGGATACCTCACCGCACTGCTACCCAAGCGCCGAGATCTCAAGCTCATCATCACCTCCGCGACCATCGACTCGGTAAAATTCAAGGAGCATTTCGAGGACACACTTCACACCAAGGTGCCCGTCATCGAAGTTTCCGGTCGCACCTATCCTGTGCAAATCCTATACGAACCGCTTGGCGCAATGCCGTCCTTGATGCAGCATGTGCCGGGTTTTGCCGACGGGTCACTTCCCGACGAGAACGGTGAGATCAGATCCACGAACGGAACCGACGGCCGCGGCGGCAGCGGATCCACCGGCAACGAAGACGTGCCTCGAGCCGTGGCACGGGCCTGTGCGGAGCTGGTCATCCATTCCTCCCACGACAACGGCGCTCGAGACATTCTCGTCTTTGCTTCCGGCGAGCGCGACATCCGTGAGTATGAAGACGCTATCCGTCACCATTTCGGCACCCGAACTTCGGACATGCGCCGCCCCGACGCACTTGAAATCGTTACTCTTTATGCCCGACTCTCATCCAAGGAACAGCATCGCGTTTTTGAACATCATCCACATCAGCGCATCGTCATTGCCACCAACGTGGCCGAGACCTCACTGACCGTTCCCGGCATTCGATACGTGGTGGACCCTGGTGAAGCGCGCATCTCGCGATATTCCAAATCCGCCAAGGTGCAGCGTCTGCCCATCGAAGCTATCAGCCAAGCGAGCGCCGACCAGCGCAGCGGCCGATGCGGACGCATAGCCGACGGCATCGCCATCCGTCTGTATTCAAAGGACGATTACGAGTCCCGTTCCCGTTTCACGGAACCCGAGATTCTACGTACCTCACTTGGAGCAGTGGTACTGCATATGCTTTCGGTAGGTGTAGCCCACACCGCAGACGATGTAACACATTTCGGTTTTATCGACCCGCCAGACACACGTTCGGTTTCCGACGGTTTCAACGAGCTGACCGAACTCGGCGCCATCGCCCGCAAACACGGCGAAGTACGCCTAACGCACACCGGACGCCAACTTTCACGCATCCCCATCGATATCCGGCTGGGCCGTATGATTCTCGAAGCGGCGCATAAGGCGACTCCAAACACACTGGCTGCCGTGCTGGTAATCGTTGCATTCCTAAGCTTGCAGGATCCGCGAGAACGGCCTGACGAGATTCGAGAAGAAGCCGACCGCGTGCACAATCGCTACGCCGATGAAAGCAGCGATTTCCTCACAGCCCTAAATATATGGGACCACATTTTCGGTCTCGACGAAGGCGATGACGGCAAACGCATCAGCAATGCCAACCTGCGCAAGGTTTGCAAGTCCGAATATTTCAGTTTCATCAGGTTGCGCCAATGGCGTGATTTGGTTTCACAACTACGGCAGATGTGTCGACAGATGCATTTCAAAGTAGGCAAGCCTCAGCCGATTTCACGGCCGACTCCGGAAATCCTCATGTTGCCCATCAACCAGCAGGCGGCGCATTCACTATGCTGTTCCTGGGATACGCAGGGCATTCATTCGTCGATGCTCGCCGGCTTGCTCTCTATGATGGGCATGCAGGTGGTACGCGAACCCAAGGCGTCTGACTTCTCCGGGCTTAAAGGGGCAGCAAAGGCACGCGCCATGAAACGGGCGGCCAAGCAGTCCAAGAATGAGTATCAAGGTGCACGAGGCACGCACTTTGCCCTATTTCCGGCTTCGTCGGTTTCCAAGTCAACACCGCCGTGGGTGATGTCAACAGACCTAACGGAAACCTCACGACTTTGGGCACGTTATTCCGCTGCCATAGATCCCGCTTGGGCCGAACCACTGGCGGGAAGTCTCACACGTGTCACTTACACCGAGCCACATTGGTCTGGTTTGCGAGGCAGTGCCATCGCAAGCTCGAAAGTTCTGCTCTACGGCTTGCCTATCGTGCAGAACCGACCTGTGCAATGGGGCCGTATCAATCCTCAGGAAGCGCGTGATTTCCTTATCCGCCAAGGTTTGGTCGAAGGGGACATTCAGCAGCGCTTCCCTTATGACGATTTCATCGACGCGAACCGAGACGTTCTCCAGGATGCCGTAGACGACACCAACCGAACACGGCAAGTTTCCGCTTCCGCCAGCGATGAGGACCTGTTCGACTTCTACGATGCCGTTATCCCGCAAGATGTGACCAACGTGGCCGATCTGGGCAAATGGGTTAAATCCATCCACGGTACGCAACCTCACCTGCTTGACTTCGACCCGGAAAAGGTGGAACGTCTGCAATCTCGCGAATCAGTAGATTTGCGGGACTACCCCGATCAATGGCACACAATCGGCACCGACGGGTTGCCCATCGACCTGCGATTGAGTTATACCTACAATCCCAACGACCCGGCCGATGGCGTGACGGTACATATCCCCATCAAAGCATTGTCTCGACTGACACCTGAGCAGTTCACATGGAATGTTCCGGGGTTTTTGGACGAATTGATTTTGGGGTACATCAAGTCACTTCCGAAATCGTTGCGTGTCCAGTTCGTACCGGCACCAGACACAGCCCGCACCATTCGAGCCGCTCTTGATCAGCAGTACCCGAATCTGCCCGGATCGGGCTCAGAAGGCAAACCAAACCTACCACCGGTGGACAAAGCAAACGGCACCATACGCTGGCCCGATTTTGCACATGCCTTCACTTACACCGCAATCAACAGCGTCAATGCCACCATTCATCCTGAGGATTTCAACAGCGACCAGCTCGACAAGCTTCCCCCTTATTTGCGCGTCACCTTCAGCATCGAGGAACCGCTGCCCGAATTGTCCGAAAAAGGAAGACACGGCTCCCGCAACCGCTCCGACGACAAACAAGTGCACAATGCAAACGGCAAAGAGAAACCGACCGTCATCGACGATGCAGCTTTCCGCAGTCAACGACAGGGCAAAGCCCAACGTTATCGAGTGCTGGGTTGCGGAAAATCACTGACGGAACTGCAACGCAAATTCATCCGACAGGCACAGGCCAGCGCCCGCAAAACCGTGGAACGACAGGCCAACAAAGCCAAAACTCAAGGCAAAGCGGTTACCCAGGCAAATCTTTTGCACAAGGCAGGAGCCACCACGGCTTCCCGTGCCGAGATGCTATGGCAAGCTGCGTGCGAAAAGCTCAAACTGCCCGAGGCGCGCATCTCGTCTCGCTGGCTTAGCGCAGAGGCGTTGATGCTGGCCAGCGCACCCTACAAATCCACGAAACAGCTGGTTGACGACCTCGAACTTGCGGCTGTCAAACGACTGCTTCCCCACATCGACCAACTGACGGACGACACAGCACTGGCCGAAGCCATCAACGATGTCACGCAGACTTTTGAAGATACCGTTTATTCGGTGGCACACGATGTCATTGCCATTCTCAAACGCTACGCGGTCGTGGACTCAGCAGTGGCGGGAAAAGCCGATCTGGCAATGCTGGCCGTTCTCCAATCGGTGCGGGAACATATCGCCACACTCGTCTATCCCGGTTTCATCGGCAAAACACCACCAGAGGCGCTGCCAAACATCGAACGATACCTTCACGCCGATCTGATGCGACTGGACAAGGCCAAAGTCGACAAGAACCGCGATGTACGCTGGGCCTGGGAAGCCGATGAAGCCAAAGCTGTGGTCGCTGAAGCAAAAGAAAAGCTCAAGGGCGAACCTGCAGGACCGAAACGAGAATCGTTTGGCGCACGAGTGGAACAGGCCCGCTGGATGCTGGAGGAGTTTTATGTCTCGCTGTGGGCGCAGGAACTGGGTACGAAATCACCCGCCAGTCTCAAGCGCATTCGTAAACTGCTGGAATCATAACAGTGATCTCATCCGTACCCATCAGCGTAGGCATACGGACATATCAAGGCCATGCTGCGTACTTATTAGACGTGCATCGATCAGACAGCACACTCATTTCTGTACAGCGATATATGCAAACCCGTTCTCCGTCCAGCTGTCAAAAACCGAATATCGCTCATAATGCGAATCACCGTGTTCAACATTCACGGCGCGCGTTAGCATTGGAGCTGTGGCACCATCTTCGAAATCTCGTCCCCGTTCGCAATCCCCCAAAGCATTCCCTACGTCCTGCAAACGCAAGTGGAACAAGGCTGACACCCCCGCCAAAGTCGGGGTGACACTTTTCGGCATCATCGCGATGATTTGCGTGATGGCACTGGTAATGGGACTCATTCGGATGGTCCAATGGCATATCGAAGTCACGGATGCGCAGAAACAACAGGAAGCGCTGGTCAAAAAGTACGATTTCGACCCAGGCAATATCATTTCCGACGCTCAGTTCTTCAATCCAGACGCCATGAGCCAGGCCCAGGTACAGGCCTTCATCATCAAGCATGGCCCAAACTGCACCTCGTCCGACTGCCTGCCACTGAAAACCTTTGACACCGAAGATATGCCGGCCGACGAGTTGTGCAAGGCATACAAGGGCGCCAAGGCGGAAACCGCAAGCGCCATCATTTACAAATCATCGCAAGCATGCGGCATCAGCGAAAAAGTGTTGCTCACCGTCATGCAGAAGGAGCAGCATCTCATCGGTACCGCCAACCCCAGCGACTTTCAATACAAGTCCGCCATGGGCCTTAGCTGTCCTGATGACGCGGATTGCGACCCTCGGTATGCTGGCTTCTTCCGCCAGGTCTATGGCTCCGCCAAACGGTTTAAGTATTACCAAGCCTACGAAAACCAATACGCCTATCATCCCAATACACTCAACTACGTGCAGTATCACCCGAACAAAAGTTGCGGCGGCTCTCAGGTTTACATCCGCAATTCCGCCACTGCCCTGCTTTATGTCTACACACCCTATCAGCCCAACACGGCTTCGCTGGCGGCAGGTTTCGGCGAAGGTGATTCCTGCTCCAGCTACGGCAACCGCAATTTCGCCTTAATCTACAACAACTGGTTCGGAGATCCACGTAAATAGTTAGCAGCCAAAGATCGGCTACCGCCCTCGCTTTCCATCCCCCATCCAACGATGCGCCCAAACTCGGGTCAGGTCCCATGCCTCGAAGTCCTCGCTACCACCATGTCCGTCCGGGTCCACTTCCCGCCAGTTTCTCTTCAAGCGGTAACTCCAATAGATATGACCGGCGCAGACCTCCCACGCAGACAACTCGAAACGAGCTATTTGGCGGTAGATATCACGCCTTACACGCCCCTCATCCTTCCCCGCTCCATCTGCCTTGCGGTCTGCCAAGTCATTGACGATGTTCCATTCACCGACAACCACCGGAATATGGCGGGCAGCACGCGCGATCATCCGCTTGTTGTACGCGATATACCACTTATAGACCAGCATGTTTCGCAGCGGCAAGAACTGTTCCAGCGTGTGAATATAGACATGCGTGTCAAGCATGACGTTGCGCATCGCCTGTCGGCTGAACCAGTTTCCCCAGAAACGCAGCCGGAAACCGTCGTGGAACACAATCACGGTTTCATCTCGCAAAATCGGACGAAGCATCTGGTAGGCACGACGATAGAAATCCTTGAGGAATCCCATAGGAATGTAGCCGCTTCCCTCGGCTTCGTCCTTGTTTTTGGCCTGACCGGTGGAAGGGGAAGTCGCGTACGCACGCCAATCAGCTGGCTCATTAAGCACTTCGATGCCGTACAGGGCCTCATCGTCTCGATAACGCCTGGACAACCGGGTCAAAACATCCAAGGCATATTCGACTGCTTCAGGATCCTTGTGCCACTTGCAGACCCCTATGAGACCGCCGTTGTCAAACCCGTTCTGCGACCTTGGGACGGTATGCAGATCCAGCAAGACCTTCAGACCGGTTTTGTTCGCCCATCGCAACGCATCATCCACGTATGCGATGCAACCAGGGTGTTCTTCAACATCACCAAAAACGAAATACGGAACGGGCAGACGCACAAGGTTGTAGCCATGCTCAGCGATGGCCTCAAAATCTTCAAAACGAATATATTTGTCGCGATGTTGCTTGAGTTTGACCTTCAAGCGCTGCGGATCCATGCTCCTATGCATCCAGATTTCATCGTCTTCGCCGCACTCAGTGAACAGTCCCGGAGACATCCATTTCTCCAGTACCAGCCAATTGCCGAGGTTCACCCCGCGGATCGGCTCATCAACCCCCAACGTCATGCGTTTCCTTCCCTCATAGGGCGAAGACGGTTCACCATCGACGCCCATGACGGACACCATGCGCATTCACAACCGGCAAACCAACCATTAGGGGGTGGGTGGATTCCAACCCCCGACCGAATCGCCTACAACTTCGGCAGGAATTTTTCCAGCTCGTAACGTGTGACCTGACGGCAGTAATCTTCCCATTCCTGACGCTTGTTGCGCAAGAAGTATTCGAAAACATGTTCACCTAGAATTCCGGCGACGAAATCGGACTTCTCCATGACCTTGAGGGCCTCGTCAAGGTTCTGGGGCAGCGGTTCGATACCCATCGCCTTGCGCTCAGCATCCGTCATATCCCAAACAGCATCGCTAGTCGGCTCGCCAAGGGTCATCTTCTGCTCAATGCCGTCGAGACCGGATGCCAGAAGCACCGAAAACGCCAGATACGGGTTGGCCACTGGATCAAGCGCACGGAATTCCATACGGGCCGAATTGCCCTTGCCGGGCTTATACTGCGGGATACGCAGCAGCGCCGAACGGTTGTTGTGACCCCAGCACACGTAGCTTGGGGCTTCCTTGCCGCCCCAAAGTCGCTTGTAGGAGTTGACATACTGATTGGTGATGGCGCTGATCTCACGGGCATGGTACAAAATGCCTGCAGCGAACTGTCGGGCGATCAACGACATATTAAACTCTTGGCCGGCCTCGTAGAAGGCGTTCGAATCCCCCTCGAAAAGACTAAGATGGGTGTGCATGCCGCTGCCCGGTTCGTCGGTCAGGGGCTTGGGCATGAAGCTTGCATGGATGCCGCGCTCCAGCGAAATCTCCTTAACCACTGTACGGAAGGTCATGATGTTGTCGGAAGTCGCCATCGCGTCGGCGTAGCGCAGATCAATCTCGTTCTGGCCCGGGCCCACTTCATGATGCGAGTATTCGACGGAGATGCCCATCTGCTCAAGCATATTGACTGCGGCCCTGCGAAAATCCATCCCCGGACTGCGCGGAACGTGATCGAAGTATGTACCATGGTCAACGGGCTTGGGAACCATGCCCCAATCGTCCTGCTGCTCGAAAAGATAGAATTCGATTTCAGGGTGAACATAGAAGGTAAAGCCCTTTTTCTTGGCCTTGTCGAGCTCTTGTTTCAAAACGTGTCTCGGGTCGGCCAACGACGGCTCGTCATCGGGAGTCAGAATGTCGCAAAACATGCGTGCCGTCCCTTGAGGGCCGTCGCGCCAAGGCAACAACTGGAACGTCGACGGATCGGGCTTGACGATCATATCGTCCTCGGAAACACGAGTCATACCCTCGATTGCCGAGCCGTCGAAGCCCAAGCCCTCCTCGAAGGCATCCTCAAGTTCCGCAGGTGCGATGGCCACGGACTTCAACGTCCCCAGCACATCGGTGAACCACAAACGAATGAATCGCACGTCGCGTTCCTCAACGGTACGCAAAGCGAACTCTTGCTGTTTATCCATACTTACTATGGTCTCACATCACTATTACATTTCAGTTAAATGCCAGTCGGCAAGGATGACGAGGTGATTGTACGTTTCCTCACCTTACCAACATGGCTCGAAACGCAAAACCGGTCAGCAGACATTCGAGCTACCGAAATTTCAGCATGCTCGGTGCGGCTAACCGATTTCGAGGTTTTATTCGAGGTTCAGCGACGTTGCCAAGCTTGTTCGATGCCATCGAATCGAAGCTACGCAGTGCTTGGCACCAGCATCCTGCCTGTCCGAGTTCATCAGGGCTGCTGACACCCACCCGAAAACGCTCCAGCGGCATTAAGGCGGTTATGCCAGCAACCGAATTCTCGATTCCCACACAATCGCCGGCATCAAGACCAATGGCCGACGCGACGGCAAGGAAGATGTCCGGAGCGGGCTTGCCTTCGGCGACCTTGCTCGGATCGGCAATGGCGTCGAAGGCATCCGACAGATCAGGTTTCTCAAGAATGAAAGGACCGTTCATACTGGCCGACGCCAGAGAAAGCTTGACCTCGCGCTCCTTCATCGCGGCAATCAGTTCGGGAATACCGGGGAGAATATCGGCACAGCGGTCAAACCTGTCAGAAGCGCACGATACGCCTCATTTTTTGGCAGCCATTTCATCGAACTGATCCAGTGGAACTGTGAATCAAGATAATCAAGAATCACCTTGAGGAATCGGTACGGCTGACCCCTGAGGTTTTCTCTTCGAGTTTGTCGGGAAGTTCACGGTCGAAATGATCTTTCACCAGCTTGCTCCAGGCTTTAAGATGGTAGACAGCAGTATCGGCGATCACGCCGCCCAAATCAAAGAGTGCTCCTTTCACCAAGGAACCTCCTTTCACTTTCGAGAGGGGTCTTGTCCATCACGGCCTTGATTTCGTCGAATTCCTCCGACAGAATGTTAACGAATGGAAACATCGTGTTCATCGTAACCAGGGAAAGCGAACCAAAATTATCAAGCTTGCCATCCTGTTGCAAGAATCCAAAGACACCATTGATGGGTTCAAGCTGCTTCAGTAATTCCTTGTCGGACATAATAGCCGACACCAACATGCCGAGGTCGCAGTATTCAATATAGTCGTGTCGGGTCGATATGAAATCCGATATGTTCCGCCGGTCAGCACCAGCTGCTTTTCGCACGCTTCGCCATTGACGACGATTTCGGCACCTTGCGAGCGCGGAAGCCTCACGCTCACTTCTTGCCCGAACAGCATCTGCACGGTCATGACAATGGAATGGCAAGCACCGGATTCCAACATTCCCAAACGGTAGCCGCACCAAGGTTGACCGCATAAAGCCAGACCGGGAAATCCTCGTTGAGGAAAAACTGGGTCGCAAGCTTATGCTGCCCGGTACCGGAAAGAACTTGACAAATCAGCGGCGTACCAACGAATCCGGTTTTCAGGCGATTATCGTCCTTTCCTAACTGCACAACCAGATTGTTCAGCACGCACTGTTGCTGGTGCTTCGGCAGCAAATCGCAGTACAACGTCAAAGTATAGGCGGTCTGGGTGTCGATTAATAGACGGCCGTTGGCAGTGATGAATTCCTTCGCAGTGGCTTCCTTGATGGTCTCCGCCTGTACCTCGCAATGCTCGGCATCCTCACACAAGCCGAGCAGTTCCGTCGTGCGCGCGACAATGGAACTGAAACGGTAGTAGTAGACCGATGCGATGAAATCTTCATCGGTCTACAGGTTGGCATCGCCGGGGCAAACACGGGGAGCATGCAGTCATGCTGATTCTGTTCGATCTGCATATCCTTGGCATACTTCTTGTAGAAGGCATAGGAATCCATATTCAGCAACGCAGTTGAACAGAATACAGCGGCGTCAGCCGACCAGCCGAGACACTCGTCGCGTTGCAGAGAGTCCGTCGGCACATCGAAGCAGTTGCTTTTCTGACTCCACAGAATGTTGCTCAAGAGTCGGTTGACCTTAGGGTTGTCGGTTTCGATGCCACCGGTAACGTCCATCTTCGAAACATGACGGCTGCCCAGGAAATCCTCAGCCCGCAACGGTTTGGTATTGTCCGTGACCTTGACGTAGCGCTACCCGTAGTATGTGAATGTGGACGCACCCACAGTTCTTCCCACCAGAGACGTAGAGTTAAAAGCCGCACGAGCCTCGCGCAGATTGCCACGATAGAAGTTGCTGTCCTGCAGAATTTCGCCGACCTGCAACGTGATTGCGGTACCTTCGGGCTCGCGGTTGAAGAACTCCGGCCAGCCTGCCTGGTTCTGACCGAAATCAAGTACGGTTTCACCGGTGGGAGTAGTAATGATCTCCTTTGACCTCCAGATATTCGTCAATGCTCAACGGCGGGCTGAGTCGGTCAGCAAACATATCGGTGCCGTGATCAATGGTCACCGCAGGCCGCCAACCCTCGATTTGCATCGTATCGTCGTAGTCTTCACCATGTCACAACGGCAAGCAACGGTTGTCGATTTATTATCACATCGGCGATATTTTGCCATTGTTACCCACTGCTGTGGGACGAGTGCTGTTGGCATTTGCCCCACCCTCCATGCAGTCTGCCGTATTGGACCACGACAATTTCATCTGGCCTTCATGAGAAACCAAATGTCCGAATTCACAATCAGTGCATGAGGCTTTGGAAAAAATCACACACAAACGCATTGCTTTTTTGATTTAAAAGACATTCCCGTCAATTCGATTGCCGTTCCAATATTTATCCAAGGAACGAATGCCGTTGCGGCCATCGGCATCGTCGTCAAGACAGGAACGGTCGCTTTGGGACCCAAACTTGCCGATTTGCTAAAAGCGACAGCCAAAAACATCTCCAATAAGCTGGCAGAACCCAAACAGAAGCGGGTATTGTTACCGTGGAACGCTGGAAACTAAGCCGGTGCTCCACTTTTACACCAATTTTCAGTCACGCACCGCCTCGAACGCCTCCGAGAGTGTGAAAGCATGCGCATACAGTGATTTGCCGAGAATCACGGCATCAACTCCGACCTCTTCCAGCTGCGCCACGGCTCGAATGTCATCAATGCTTGAAATACCGCCAGAAGCGGTGACGTTAGCGGGTGTACGTTCAGCGACTTCCCTAAGCAATTCGAGGTTCGGACCGTCCATCATACCGTCGTGAGCCACGTCTGTGACCACGTAGCGTCGGCATCCTACTTCATCAAGCGTGGACATGGTCTCAAAGAGGTCACCACCCTTACTGGTCCAACCGCGTCCAGCCAGCGCATGATCTTTCACATCAAGGCTTACTGCCACTTTTTCACCATAACGCTGGATAATTTGCGCGGTCCATTCGGGATTTTCCAATGCTGCAGTGCCGATATTGACCCGTGCCGCACCAGCCTCAAACACAGCCTCGATGCTCTCGTCGTCACGGACACCGCCGCTCATCTCGATGTGAACTGTGTTTCCAAGTCGCTCACCTATCTCGCACAGCTTTTCACGGTTATCACCAGTGCCGAACGCGGCGTCAAGATCGACGAGATGAATCCAATTCGCGCCCTCTTCAGCCCACGTCAAGGCAGCCTCATACGGGCTGCCGTAATCGGTTTCGGAACCAGATTCGCCTTGCCTCAGGCGCACGGCCTTGCCACCGCGAACATCCACAGCTGGAAGCAATGTCAGCATCCTGTCTCCTTCATGTTGAAACGTCTCATAAAAACAGTTATGTGTTCTGCCAGCAATGAAAACACAATATCGCAACTTGCCACGCATCGAAAACCATGCACAACAACAGTCTGCGACTTATCGTATCCCCATCATTTCCCCGATCACAGGTTTTACAATGTTGCGGCCCAGTTGCAAAGCAGGTGAGCCCCTGCCTCACCCGACTTCTCGGGATGGAACTGGGTGAGAGAAAGCGGGCCACGCTCGTAGGACGCTACGAAGCGACTTCGACCGTAGTTGCACCAACCCACCTTCTGGGTTCCAACATCGGTGATACTCGGCTGGGCATGGCCACGATAGCCGTCCGACTCCAAATCGGCATCTTCCTCAACGAGTTTTGGTGATTCACCCGGAATTCGCGCCTCCATAGCGGCATATGAATGCACGAAATAGAAACGATCGTTTTCAAGGCCATTTAACAACACAGACCCCTCCGGCTCTTCGACAGTGTTCCAACCCATGTGGGGTATTACATCAGCGTCAAGCAGGTTCACGCTTCCGTCCACGACTCCAAGCCCATGCGTTGAGGTCCCGCCTTCCACACCTTGTGCGAACATGACCTGCAAACCAACGCAGACACCAAGCACCGGACGACCGGCCGCCAGACGATCAAGAATGATCTGGCCACCATGGATGGCCTGCAGGCCATCCATACAAGCAGCAAAAGCGCCCACTCCGGGGACGACCAGTCCGTCAGCCTCAAGGGCCTGTTTACTATCGCTGGTCAATATCGAGTCCAGCCCCACATGGTCGAGCGCACGCATCATGGAGCGAACATTGCCGTACCCGTAATCAAACACCACCACTGTCGCCATTGTCGCTCCCTTCGTCTCATCCTCCCGTATGCCGGCCTATGTCAAGTATCAATGCACCGCAAGAGGAATCTTTCCAAACATCCAGCATCCGGACCTTTCCGCCCGCCGACTTTCCTTACTCTATGCACCGGTAAAACCGCCACACCGATTATCGTAAGACAAGCCATGGCACCGACCGTGGTCCAACGCCTCCGACAATGCCGACATTCCAGCGTGACGGCAGTGCATAGCGGCGAATAAGATCAGCCTAACCGATACTCGATTTGCCGCGGCCACGCGGGTGCGTGTAATCGGCAATAACCCGAATGGCTTTCTCTCGGTCGAAATCGGCCGTTGACACCACATGTGTTCCCTGTGACCGAAGCGCGGCCACATTGGTGATACCGAGCATCAGATCTTCAACGCATTCCGGCGTTGTCGCAAACAGCACGGGGGGTGCGAACTTCTGACCGGGCTCCCCTGCCATATACAGTGTAGAGACCAACTTGTCCGCTCGATTAACGGACAACACGGCCGGCATTCCACTGACCACATTCGTCAGGTCCTTTGCCGCGGATTCGGGTGCATCCCCGTCAAGATTGCGCAGAATCGCAACAGCACCGTTCTTGTCGGCTACACAGTCAGCCGAAATGTCGGAAATCTGACAAAATGCCGCAAGCAAATCCGCAGAAATCAACCGAGTGATAAGTACTGCAACCTTAGCTTTGTTGCCGATGAGCCCAGCGAGCTCTTCGTCAAAGTCCATTCTGTCGAGTTCGTCGGTAACACTGCGATCGGACTGTGCAGAAGGGTCCTCAGCATCATCGGTAAATTCTTTTTCGAAACCGGCAAGCGCCGCATCAAGCTCATCATCACTGAACAGGTTGTCGTTCTCGTTGTTCTCGGCATCGTCAAATTTGTCCGAATCCTGACCGTCATCGCGATATTCGCCCATCACAGCGCCCCTTTTGTGCTGGGAATGATGCCAGCAATACGCGGATCCGGTTCGATGGCGACACGTAGCGCCCGAGCCAGTGCCTTGAACTCGGCTTCAGCGATATGATGCGGATCGCGGCCCGCAAGCACCTGCATATGCAGACACAGACCACCGTGAAAAGCGATGGATTCCATGACATGACGCACCAACGAACCAGTGAAGTGCCCACCGATCATGGCATATTCAAAACCTGCCGGTTCACCGGTACACACCGCATACGGACGGCCAGAAATATCAACCACTGCACGCGCGAGCGCCTCATCCAACGGCACGGTGGCATCACCGAACCTGCGGATGCCGCGCTTGTCGCCCAGCGCCTGCTTGAGTGCCTCGCCAAAGACGATGGCCGTGTCTTCGACAGTATGGTGCACGTCAACATCCGTGTCACCCCTGGCGCGAATTTTCAAGTCAATCAACGAATGCTTACCCAGCGCGGTCATCATATGGTTATAGAAAGGCACTGTCGTCTCGATGTCGGTTTTGCCCGTACCATCAAGATTCAGGCTCAGTTCAACCTTCGATTCGCTGGTTTCACGCACTATCGTAGCCGTCCGTGTCATACCACTTCTCCTTATTGCTGGTTCACAGCCCTACGTTAGCAATCACCCACCACGATGCACGACCAGTACGGTCTGCGATGCCGTCAAAACCCACGTGGACACTCAACGCCGGCGAGAAACCATCAGGATCCCAACGCCCTGATCACCAAGGCATCCGACTTCGCCGAACTGAGAAAGCAGGAAATTCCGTGCACGACTTTCTTGCGCGTACACGAAATCACAACGATTGCTACTCTTCTTCCAGTTTAGCCAATACTTCAGCCAACGTCTTGCGGAAACGAGCCATCTCTTCATCTTTGCCCATACACACACGCATCCAACCCTCAGGACCGACTACACGAATGAGTACACCACGCTTGAGCAGTTCTTCGAAGATACGATCGCGATCTTCGAAAGAACCTCCGAACAAGAGGAAATTGGACTGAGAAGCTGCAACCTGCAACGGCTTGCCGTGCCAGGTTTGCAACCTGAGCCACTCAGCGGTCTCCTCACGAACCTCACGCAAGTGATTCACCTGGCCGAGCTGTTCATCGGTGTGTTTGAACGCTGCGAGCGCGGTGGCCTGGGTGATGGCGGAAAGATGGTAAGGCATACGTACAATGCGCAGACAGTCAATGATGCCTCGATCCGCAGCAACGTATCCCACACGGGCACCAGCGAACGCGAACGCCTTACTCATAGTCCGACTCACGGCTAGGTTGGAATATGACCCTAGCAGATCCAGCGCCGTAGGCGTGCCAAGGTTGCGGAACTCGATATATGCCTCATCCACGACGACCACCGGATGCACGTGAGGCCCGGCTCCTTCAACCCCGATATGCTGCGATGCCTGAAGCACCTTCTCAAGCTGATCCATCGGCAGTATGGTCCCTGTAGGGTTGTTTGGACTGGTCAACAGTACGATCGACGGTCGTTCGCGCTCCATTGCAGTCAGCAATCCTTCAAGGTCAAGCGAGAAATCGGAGTTGCGCTGGACAGTAGCCCAACCAGTGAACGTGTCACGCGCATACTCCGGATACATGGAGTAGGTCGGGGCGGCCCCTAATGCCTTACGTCCCGGACCACCAAACGCCTGGAAAAGCTGAAGCATAATCTCGTTGGAACCATTGGCTCCCCATACCTGCTCAACTTCCAGCGTCACCCCGGATTCACGTTCCAAGTACTTGCAGAAAGCCTCACGCAACGCGATGTGCTCACGATCCGGATAACGGTTGAGGGTCGGGACGATGCTGCGCACATCCCGAGTAATCTCATCAACCACGGAAAGCGTGGGCTCGTAGGGATTCTCGTTGACGTTCAGGCATACCGGCACATCAAGTTGAGGAGCACCGTACGGTTCCTCACCCACGAGGTCATTACGCAGCGGCAGACTGCTGGGAATCAATTCGCTCATCATCTTCCTTTGTTCTCGTACGCTTGGCTTCGGGACACTACTAACAACGAATGCCCCGTTTTCAAAACGCACTATTATCGCAGCCCTGCCTGGCGCTCCTGGTCCTTAAGCGTGGCCTTATCGTATGGATCGTCAACGAAACGACTGAGCACCGATTCACCGTGCGCCGGCAGACTTTCGGAAACAGCGAACGTGTTGATCTTGGAAGCAATCGCCTTCAATCCCTGCTCGTCGTATTCAATGACCTCTACCGGCTTCATAAAGGTGTGCACACCCAGACCAGAGGCAAAGCGAGCGGTACCGCCGGTGGGAAGCACGTGGTTGGAGCCGGACATGTAATCACCAAGGGGCACCGGGGAGTACTGCCCACAGAAGATTGCACCGGCATTCTTGATTTGCGGCACGACCTCGTCCGGGTTTTCGACCTGAATCTCGAGGTGTTCAGCGGCATACGCATTGGCTGCATCGACGGACTGCTCAAGATCGTCAGTGAGAATGATGCCTGATTGACGACCGGCCAAGGATGTGCTCACTCGTTCATGAGACATCGTCCTCGGCACCCGGCAATCAAGGCTTTTCTGCACATTGCGAGCCAACTCTTCACTGTCGGTAATCAACACCGAACCGGCAAGCTCGTCATGCTCGGCCTGACCGATCAGATCGGCTGCCACCCAGTCGGGGTTGGCTGTCTTATCGGCCAATATAGCGATTTCCGTAGGCCCCGCAACCGCATCGATCCCGACGATGCCGGAGACCATGCTCTTGGCTGTAGCCACGAAAATATTGCCCGGACCGGTAATCTTGTCGACCGGTTCGCACAACACCTTGCCATCTTGCGGTTCGGAACCGTTCGCACCATAGGCAAACATGGCAATGGCCTGGGCTCCACCAACCGCATAGACCTCGTCAACGCCAAGAACGGCGCATGTGGCGAGGATGGTCTTGTTGGGTAAACCATCGTTATCGGCACTCGGAGGTGTGGCGATGGCCAGCGAGGAGACACCCGCTACCTGAGCCGGAACGGTGTTCATAATGACGGAGGTCGGATAAACAGCCTTACCGCCCGGAACGTAAAGACCAACGCGCTCGACCGGAATCCAGCGTTGCGAAACCCTGGCACCTTTGGCCAAATCGGTATAGAAGTTCTCCGGCACCTGCGAAATGCACACCTTACGAATACGACGCACCGACTCCTCGATGGCTGCACGAATCTCCGGGTCCAACTCTTCAAGAGCGCTATACATCGCCTCAACCGGCACACGCAAATGAACTGGACGAATGTGATCGAATTTCTCCTCAAAATCGCGCAATGCTGCAGCACCGCGAGCCTTGACGTCTTCGAGGATGGGACGCACAGCATCGCTGGCTTCGTCAGTGCCCATTTCGGCTCTGGGCATGGCTTCCAGCATTTGCGCACGGGTGAGGCGCTTTCCGCGCAGGTCAATCATTCGCATAACAGTACCGTTCATACTGATTTATCGTATCCGGCACATCCTATATATCAACAAACACGATTCATATGCTGAGACCTTCACGCATTACGAGTGCCAGCCGGTCATTACCTGCAGATTTCGTGACCCTCAAACAACCTCGTACATCACTTGCGTATGGCACAAAGCTACAGTTCCCAATGGAAACTGTAACGGCTTTGCAACCAGAACCTTCACGCGCACCAACAAATAGGCGTGCGGTAGACCCTTAGGAAGCCGGCAGACACTTTGGACCGAACAGGATTTTAATTTCCGCAAACAATGAGGTCTCACGCTTGATACGGAATCGGTCGCCGAACGTCAATACCTGCGCACTGCCATTGCCATCGATAATGGCCAACTTGACCTCACAGGTGCCGGGATGATGAACAAGTACCTGACCCAGCTTCATGACATGAGAACGATTCAGAGCGGTCTGCGGCAAAGTCAGCACCAATGGACGTTCATCTTCAGACACGAGGTTGGGGACGATCATTTCATTGGCCCTCATGCTCACCGTCTCGTCACGCAGATCGATCTGCCCTCGAACCTGCACCACCTCATCTACGGCCATCGATTCCGCGGACGCAGTATATGCCTTGCCGAAGAACATGCACTGGATGGAACTTTCCATGTCCTCGATGGTTACCAAGGCCCAAGGATTGCCTTTTTTGGAAACACGGCGGTCAACGGAAGTGATCAGCCCCGCTATCGTGACCTGCTGTCGGTCATCCATTTTCGGTGCGCTGTTGATCAGCTGGGCGATGGACATGTCACGCAGGCTGTTGAGAACGGAAGCCATACCCGAAAGCGGATGGTCCGAAACGTAGAGACCAAGCATCTCACGCTCAAAGTTGAGCTTCGTCTTCTTGTCCCATTCCTCGATATCTGGGACACTGACCTGAGCGTCGCCCATCGAATCAGCTTCGGAGCCTTCGCCGCCGCCATCGGAATCCAGATCACTGAACAGATCGAACTGTCCTTCAGCCTGCTTTCGTTTCAGACCAACCATCGAATCGATAGCCGGTTCGTGGATCTGATAGATCGCACGACGGTTGGGGTCGATGGAATCGAAGGCACCTGCTTTGATCAGCGATTCCACTAACCGTCGATTCATGGCACTGAACGGCACACGGCGAATAAAATCAATGAAATTGACGTATTTGCCGCGCTTGCTCTCGCGTTCGGCGATAATGTCCTGCACGGCCTTGTCACCCACATTGCGGATGGCGCCGAGACCGAAACGGATGATGTCCCCGACAGGGGCATATTCCAACCGTGACTCGTTGACATCCGGCGGCAACACCTGGATGCCCATACGTCGGGCCTCACCAAGATAAAGCGCGGTCTTGTTTTTGTTGGTACGTTCGTTCTGCAGCAAGGCGGCCATGAATTCGACCGGATAATGAGCTTTGAAATAGGCGGTCCAGTAGGAAATTAAGCCATACGCCGCCGAATGCGCCTTGTTGAACGCATATCCTGAGAACGGAACGAGAATATCCCAGACATCCTGTGCCGCCTTGCGCGAGTACCCATGCTCTTTCATACCTTCGAAGAACGGTATCTGTTCCTTGGCCAACACCTCGGGCTTCTTCTTACCCATTGCACGTCGCAGAACATCGGCTCGCCCCAAGGAATATCCCGCCAAAATCCGAGCGGCGGACTGCACCTGCTCCTGATAAACGATCAGACCATAGGTCTCGTCGAGCACCGGTGCAAGCACTTCGGCCACCTCGTCGTTGATGGGCGTAATCGGCTGCAGGCCGTTCTTGCGTTTGGCATAGTTGTTGTGCGAATCCATATCCATCGGGCCCGGTCGATAGAGCGCGATGAGCGCGGATATATCGTTGAAGTTATCGGGCTTAAGGCTTTTAAGCAGCGCCCGCATGCCATCACTATCGAGCTGGAAAACTCCAAGTGTGTCCCCTCGTGCCAGCAGCTCGTATGTGGCCTTGTCGTCCAGCGGAATCTTGGTGTAGTCAATCGGTTCTTTGCCGTTGAGCTCGATGTTCTTCAACGTATCGCGAATAACCGTCAAGTTGGACAGGCCGAGGAAGTCGTTCTTTACCAGCCCCATGGTTTCGCACGTATGATACTCGAAAGTCGTGGTCACCGTTCCATCGGTGCGTTCCAGCAACGGCGAGGTGTCCGTGATCGGAGTAGCCGACATGATTGTGGCGCAGGCGTGCACGCCGGTCTGTCGAATCAGGCCCTCGATACCCTTGGCCTGGTCAGTGATGCGCTTCGCATCCCGATCGGCATCATAGAGCTCGCGGAATTCGCGCGCTTCAGCATAATGCTTGGAATTCGTGTCGAATATCTCTACGAGGCTTGCGTCCTTGCCATTCTTGCTAGGCGGCAACGCTTTGGTGATTCTTTCCCCGACGGAATATTCGTAGCCCATGATTCGCGCGGAATCCTTCAGAGCCTGCTTCGTCTTGATGGTACCGTAGATGACGCACTGCGCCACCTTGTCATGCCCATATTTGTCAGCCACGTAATCGAGAACATTCTGCCGGCCCTCAGGATCGAAATCAATATCGATATCAGGCAGGGACACACGCTCGGGGTTCAGGAAGCGTTCGAAAATCAGGCCGTGCTTGAGCGGATCAAGCTCGGTGATGCCCATCGCATACGCGACCATCGAACCTGCGGCGGAGCCACGACCAGGACCCACCATGACACCATGGGTCTTGGCCCAGTTAATGTAGTCGGAAACCACGAGGAAGTAACCGCAGAACTGCATCTGACAAATCACACCGCACTCGTAATCCGCTTGCTTGCGCACATCGTCCGGTATGTTTCCGTCATAACGATTCTCAAGCCCCTTTTGCACATCGTGCAGGAAGAGGGAAGTCTCATCCCAACCCTCGGGGCAGTCGAAGACCGGCATGAATGCGCCATCCTCATGGTCGTCGAACATGACATTGCAACGCTCGGCCACTTCAAGTGTATTGTCACAGGCTTCGGGGAATTCCTTGAATAGTTCGCGCATCTCCTGAGCCGATTTGATGTAATAGCCGGAACCGTCGAACTTGAAACGGTTCGGGTCATCCAGTTGCGAACCCGAGTTAATGCACAGCATCGCATCCTGTGAGCCGCGGTCCGCTTCATGAACGTAATGCGAATCGTTCGTGGCGATGATGGGAGCGTTCAAATCTTTGGCAATCTTAAGTAAATCACCCACGATTCGCTTTTCAATCTCGAGATTGTGATCCATCAGTTCGATGTAGAAATTGTCGCGGCCGAATATGTCTTGCAGCTGATGTGCGGCACGCAAGGCCTCATCGTATTGCCCCAAGCGCAGACGCGTCTGGATGATGCCCGAGGGGCACCCGGAAGTCGCTATGATCCCTTTGTGATACGTTTCCAGAACGTCATAATCCATACGGGGCCATTTGCCGACACGACCCTCAAGATTGGCCACCGACGAGGCCTTCATCAGATTGACCAGCCCCTCGTCGTTTTCCGCCCACATCGTCATGTGGGTGATGAAACCACCACCGGAAACGTCATCGCTGCGCTGAGCCTCGGTTCCCCAGCGAACACGCGACTTATCACCCCTGGCCGTCTCAGGCGTGACATACGCCTCGATGCCAATAATCGGCTTGATACCGGCACTGACGGCATTGCTCCACATTTCGTAAGCACCGTGCATGTTGCCATGATCGGTGATAGCTATGGCGGGCATTTCAAGTTCCTTGGCGCGCGAAATCAAATCGGGAATCTTTGATGCGCCATCAAGCAACGAATAATGTGTATGGTTATGCAAGTGAACAAAATTTCCCGACTGAGCCATGCCCTCAACGATAGCGAAGCAAGGCGACTATAAGCAGTCGGGAAAAACATGCCACAGCGGTGATGGTCTCAGAAACACAGAAAGGCTCACCTTCACCATAAAGCGGTAAAGTGAGCCTTGTTCTCATTTCAGATATTCTTGAACTAGTTATCGTCGCCAGCTGTTCTGCTGATGCCAAAGAACTCCTGCAAAGTGCCGGATTACATGAAGCAGATCTTGAACAAGCCGAGACCAATGATCGCACCAACAATTGGAGCCACCACAGGAATCCAGGCTTCTTCCCAACGCGACGTCCCCTTATTGGCAATGGGAAGAATCTGATGCAGGACTCGCGGCATGAGGTCACGTGCGGGGTTCAAGGCACAACCGGTGGGACCACCCATAGAAGTTACCATAGCGGTGATGATCAGACCAAGGATAATGGCAGCGACAGCAGGATTCTCCTGCCCCCAAGGCAGTTTCAGGCATGCCACTGATGCGAACACAAGAACAGCGGTTGCCAAAAGCTCGGTAAGGAAATAATTGATCTTGTTGCCGGTAGCGTCGGATGTACTGAAACAGCCGAAAATCAAGTCGGGATTAGTTTCCGCTTCAAAGTGTGGCATATAGATGATGAAGACGATGAGCTGTCCCACGAAGGCGCCGAGCAGCTGCGCCACGATGTAAGGAAGCACTTGCGACCACGGGAAAAGTCCGGTGAAAGCCTGCGCCAATGTCATCGCGGGATTGATGTGAGAACCGGAAACACCGCCAAACATCATTACAGGGACCATAACGCCCATACCATATCCCAAGGCGATGTTAAGCCACCCGGATGCATGCCCCTTTGTTCCCTTCAGGTCTGTGTTGGCTACAGATCCGTTACCGAGAATCAGCAGTATCATCGTACCAAGAAACTCAGCCGCCAGTTTTTGAAGAAACGTAAATTCCATTTCATCCCTTTTCTGTGTTTCCGCAACAAGTTAAACTCACCCAACGGAAAACGATCGATTAATCAATTAGGATCACACTGTTCTTATAGTTTGTGAGCTTGTCCCGCATACGATTTCGAAACGGACAGGCTCGCACATCATCGATAAACGAAAAATCATGCTCCTCTCTCTCCACGTCTAGAAAGCTGTTCGATCGGTCAGTCTCCTTACCAGCAGATACGTTTATCCAATCAAAATATAAATGTATCGCATATTCAGTCATTCACGAAACGGTAATTTCGCAATCGGTCAGCCGCACCGGCTCCTGCCACATAATCATTCAACAGCTTCGTTTGAGATGAAGCGGGATGGAACCTCATGTAAGGGTCAACGCGGACCCACGGGATTTTTCGTCGCAAGCAGGACAAACCAAAAACAATCAGAAATTATTACCTATCAGCACGCACTCGGTCAAGGACATGCCGAAGATCAGCGGGGTAATGCGATTCAACCGTTGTCCAGACACGAGTACGTGGGTGCCTGAACTCCAACCTCATGGCATGCAGCCATTGCCGGCCCAACTCAAGATTCTGAGCAAACACCGGATTGGCCCCATACATCGAATCGCCCACCAGTGGATGTCCGATTGAAGAAAAATGGACACGAATCTGGTGCGTACGACCCGTCTCAAGGTTGACACTTACCAGCGTGGCTTCACTGAACCGTTCCAGCACATCCCAGTGGGTAATTGCCGGTTTGCCAAGAGGAGTAACCGTAAACCGGAAATCCGAAACTTTGGCACGTCCGATTGGCGCCTCAATGGTTGCCTTATCGTGCGAAAGATTTCCCTGTACCAACGCATGGTAGATTTTTGTCACCTCGTGCTCGGCGAACTGACGACGCATCTCGCGGTAGGCCAGATCGGATTTGCATACCAGCATCAAACCACTCGTGCCCACATCAAGCCGGCTGACGATACCTTGCCTGCCCGGGGCACCGAGAGAAGTGATATGCACCCCCCGCGCCTGAAGGCTACCAAGTACAGTGGGACCAGTCCATCCAACCGAAGCATGCGCTGCCACACCAACCGGCTTGTCAACGACGACAATGTCCTCGTCCTCATAGACAACAGCCATATCTACAGCAAGAGGTTCCGGTTCGAGCTGCTTGCCTTGAAGGTTGAATTGAACTGTATCACCTTTGGAAAGGGTGCCTGATTTCGAAAGTGCGCGCTGAAGAATGCTGACTTCACCGGTATCAATAAGGTCAACTGCTTTAGAACGAGAAACACCCAACATCTTTGATACGGCTACATCGAATCTTTTGCCGATCAAAGCATCTGGAGCGGGCACGAGGCGACTCATCGGTCATCCACTCCACTGCCCGCGGCGGTTGCGGATGCCTGCTCAAGTGTTTCCTTCGCACGCAACGGCACACCAACAAACAACAAGACCACGATAATTACCACAGCGAGCACCAACTCAATATCAGCCACATTACCCACTGACCAACCATAGTTCAAAAAATCGACCACCGAACCGTTAAGGAATCCACGCGCGTATACCACACGGTCAGTAAGATTGCCGAACGCACCAGCAAACGCCAATGCCAGCCCCGATGCCCACCACAGCGAACCTGTAGTCAGCCCCAGATATGCCAGCACAACGCATGCGACAGATGCCAGGCAAGAGATCAGCCACGTCACGGAAGATCCAAGCCCCAGTGACGCACCCGGATTATGAACCAAAGTCAAGCTAAGGAGTTTGGGAACAACGACGACGTTCTCATCACCGTCCAACGATGCCAAAGCCCATAACTTGGTCAGACGGTCAAGCAATACGGCTATGACCGCTACGGCAAGAAAAACGGCCACACGAAAGCGCAGCCGTTTAGTTGATATGCTCTTCATACCGTGACCAAGTCAGTCTTTGGACTCTTCCACGGCATTGTACGAGTCGCTTTCGCCGACCTGAGAGACCAGCTGCTTGAGGAAATCAGTGAGACGAGAACGATACTCGGTCTCGAACTGCTTGAGGCTCTGAATATTGGCCTCAGCTGCCTTGGATTCCTCCGCAAGGTTCTCACGCACGTGCTTGGCGTAAACCTCAGCTGCGGAGCGGGTCTTCTGATCGTACTCGCCGGCACGACGCTGGACCTCTGCCTCATAAGCATCAGCGGTGGCGCGCTTCTGAGTTGAATAGTCGTCAGCGGCCGTCCGGGTCTTCTGCGCATACCCATCGGCTTCGATGCGGGTGTGCTTCAAGTATTCCTCAGCCTTGCCACGCGTCTGCTTGGCGTACTCATCGGCTTCCCCACGGGTGCGAGTCGAATAATCGTTGGCCTTGGTAAGTATTTCCTGATACTTCACCTGGCTGGCTTCAGTGATTTCCTTGGCCTTGGCTTTGCCCTTATCCACATACTGGTCATGCAGCTGCATGGCAAGCGCAAGCATAGCAGTTGCGCGCTCGGGTTCACTGGAAGCGCCGGCGGCAGCGCCCGCAATCTTCTGCAAGCTGCCGGTTTCTGTGTTCGGCTCAATCTTAGAGACCTGTGCACGCAGCTGATTTTCGCGCTGCTTGGACTCCTGAAGTTGTCGAGAAAGATCCTGAATCTGCTGAGTCTGGGAGCTCGCACTAGCCAGCTGCTTCTTAGCCTGTTCAAGTTCACGAGAAAGCTTCTCGTTACCAGAACGGAACTCATCGCGCTCCTGCTGAACGGCAACAAGCTGGTTGTTGAGGTCCTTCTTGCCAACGGCCTGAGCGGCCTGAGCGGTGAGCTGGTCGATCTGGGAATTCAGGCGGTCGATCTGATCCTTGAGTTGCTTGTTCTGCTGAGTGAGGCTTTTGTTACTTTCTTCGACTTCAGCGAGCTTGGATGCGGCGACCATCGAGGTCTTGTCGGCATCGGTATTCTTGCTAGCAGCCTTCAACGCCTGGTTTTCGCGACTCAATGACTGCACTTGCGAGGTAAGATCGGAAATCTTGGAGTTCAGCTTACTGACATCCGGACCCAACGACTGCGTTGACTGGCCGTTGTCGTTCGCTACAGCCTGCTTGCCAAGAGCTTCTACGGTCTCGGTTACTTGATCGAGGAAATCATCGACCTCTTCGACGTCGTACCCTTCTTTGAAACGTACGGTTTGGAAGGCATGTTCCCTGATATCCTTCGGCGTTAACAGTGCCATAAACTTTTACACCTCACTTTGGGCATAATGCCTCTTATTTTCAACTCTTAACCAAATGCTACACCAAACAGTATACCTGAACATCTCCCGATAGGCCTCAGCTCAGATGATTGCGGCGACTACCGCGAGGCCGAACCACAGCACCATAGGAGTGACATCCAGTCCACCTGTACCAACCCTGATAACAGGTATAAAACGACGAAGCCATCTCAATGGCGGTTCAGTCAGCACGTAGAACACATTAACGACGGATCTCATCACGCGTCCAGGTCTCCATTGAGGCACCAACACAAAGAACCAATCGAGCAGCACTCTGATCAGGAGCACAGTCTCATAGACGCCGATAAGCCATTTAAGCAGGGACAGAACGAGGATTAGCATACGACCCTCAGAACAGCTCTTCTTCCGAACCACTGGATGGCGCTTGGTCCACTTTGATGTTGACCTGAGCAGGGCTCAAAAGGAAGACCCTGGGGGTGACTCGTTCAAGCGAACCATGGACACCGAACACCACACCGGCCGAAAAATCTAGGATGCGATATGCCACCGCTTCGGCTACTCCGGTGAGGTTGAGCACCACGGGGACACCGTCTCGGATAGCGCGACCGACCTTCTTCGCCTCTTCATACGTCCTGGGGTGAAGTGTGGTGATGCGATTTACCGGTCCCGCAGGAAACGGCTTTATCGAACTCGACCTGGCCGCACTGGCCTGCTGAGATGACGAGGACTCATGCTGCACTATCGGCGTTACCGTGCTCTCCGAGTCAAAATCGGACGAAGTCACATCCTCATCGTCCTGCAGGTCGATCTCATCGTCGTCAACGACATCAGTCATGCCCAAGTAAGACATAGCCTTTTTCATGTATCCAGCCATAGGAGAATCCTTTCAACTTCTTTTAGCGCAGGAAATCGGGAATGTCGAGATCGCCCGGATCTTCAGGAGAAGTTGGCTTATCGGAGTCCGCGTACAACTCAGATTCCGACTGGTTTGGAATAACTGGAGCGTCCAGATCGGGCAAAGGCTGCGCCGTTGGTTGCGCGTCCTGAGGCTCGGATTCGTAGCTCACCTGCGATTGCGCAACTGCAGGAGACGAAGCCCCTGCAACCGCCTGGTTGGGCTGCGCCTCCTCCTTCTTGCCTTCAGCATCGAAACCTGCGGCGATAACAGTAACACGCACTTCGTCGCCGTAGGCATCGTCCAAGGCAAGGCCCCAGATGATCTGTGCTTCCGGATGAATAGACTTGCGTACCAACTCGGTAGCATCGCTCGCCTCTTGGAGCTTGAGGTCCGTCGGGCCTGCGATGTTGATCAGGGCACCGTGCGCTCCCTCAATGCTTTCCTCAAGCAACGGCGAGCTGATGGCGATCTCGGCGGCCTGGGTGGCTCGATCCTCACCACGGGCGGAACCGATACCGAACAAAGCCGTTCCCGCACCACGCAAGATGGCCGTGACATCGGAGAAGTCAACGTGGATGTAAGAATTGGTGGTAATCAGGTCGGTGATGCCCTGAACACCGGCCAACAATGCGGTGTCTGCGGTCTTGAAGGCATCAACGATGCCGATGGTCTTATCGGAAAGCTCAAGGAGACGGTCGTTGGGAATGACGATCAGCGCATCGACCTCTTTGCGCAAATTCTCGATACCGAGCTTGGCAGAAGCGGCGCGCTGAGGACCTTCGAAGACAAACGGACGAGTGACAACCGCGATCGTCAACGCACCCTGCTGGTGCGCCGCGCGGGCAACGATGGGACTTGCGCCGGTGCCGGTACCACCGCCTTCGCCGCAAGTTACGAAGACCATATCGGCGCCTTTAAGCGCTTCCTCGATATCAGACTGATGATCCTGAGCGGCCTTGGAGCCCTTTTCCGGATCAGCCCCTGCCCCCAGTCCCCGACTGGTATTGTCACTCAAAGAAATCTTGACGTCCGCATCACTGCGAAGCAAGTCTTTTGCGTCGGTATTAATTGCTACAAATTCAACGTCCTGCAAGCCTTCGGCAATCATTCGGTTGACGGCATTGCCACCTGCACCGCCAACACCGACTACTTTGATGCTTGTTTTATCGTTGAAGTTGTCATTCTGGGCAATCTCACTCACCATTGTCTCCTGTCACTTCACGGTTACACCTAATACTCTATCGCAGAACACGCCTAAGCTTAGACTATTTCTCGGGGTGTACCACAATTTTTATTTCGGTTTTTGAAATCAGTAGCTGGCATCCATCGGATCATCACCGAAAAGCTGTTCACGCTCCTCGTGGGTGGTGGTTCTTGAATCGAGCCAGCCGTATGGCAAATGCACTTTTTTTGCGTACCTCACACGACCCCGGGGCTTGTCAGCCACACGTTCCGGGTAGGTGACCGAAGGATCAAGATGGTCCATCACCTTTCGGACATCGTCCAATGTCTCCGACTCCATGAACTCACGGCGAGTGTTCCCGCCGACCGGGAATCCTTTGAGATACCAGGCGATATGCTTACGCAGATCGTGCACAGCCATCGTTTCGTCGCCATCATAGAAACGGACCAGCAGTCGACCGTGCGCCATGATGATCTGACAGACTCCACCAAGTGTGGGGTTAAATCGTTCGCCTTGCCCTGCGAAGGCATGCTTGATATCGGAGAATATCCACGGACGACCTTGGCATCCGCGTCCGATTGCAACACCAGCGCAACCCGTCTGGGACACCATTTCCAGTGCATCCTCAGCTCCCCAGATGTCACCGTTTCCAAACACGGGAATATCCACGGCTTGCACCAATTCGGCTATTCGGCTCCAGTCGGAATGCCCGCCGTAGTACTCCGCAGTAGTCCGCGCATGCAAAGTCACCGCAGCGCAGCCTTCATCTTCAGCGATGCGCGCAGCATCGAGGAACGTCGTATGGTCCGCATCAACACCGACTCGAATCTTGGCCGTCACAGGAATGTTGGATTCACTGCACACCTGAACCACGCGATGAATCAGCTCGCGGAACAAATCGCTTTTCCAAGGCAAAGCGGAACCGCCACCATGACGCGTGACCTTAGGAACCGGACAACCGAAATTCAAATCGATATGATCCGCGAGATTGCCGTCGATCATCATCTGCGCGGCTTGAGCGGTGATATTGGGATCAACACCATAAAGCTGAAGCGAACGAATCTCTTCGGTCGGAGCGAACCGGCACAGGCGGAACGCCTTGGGATTGCGAGCAACAAGCGCCCTGGATGTAACCATTTCGGCAACATAAAGTCCATCTGGACCGTACGCCCGACAAATCGACCGGAATGGCCAGTTCGTGACTCCCGCCATAGGGGAAAGCACAACTGGGGTCTCGATGTGCAACGGCCCTAAATCTACCGGTGCGATCTTCGGTACGCCGCTGGTACCATCTTCAGCCGGGTCGCCGCCGACCTGCTCGTCATGCCCACCCAAATCAAGACCAGGCAGCCCTGCGAGCACCTCGTCCCAGCCTTCATCGAACCGTTGCTGAGCCAGTGAATAATCGACAGCGCTCAGCCATTGCTTAAAGTTCTTCACCTATCACCTGTTCTATCACAACTAACCGTTGACCAATGCACTTGAGGCAGATGCTATGCCCGACGCTTTCCAGATCTCCCGACCAAACCTAAGGCCGTTCGGTTCCGTTTTGACCAAGTACCGCCTTCATCCATCCTGCCCACACGGAACCGAACGGATTCACCCCTCAAATTCGGCCCTTAACCCATGTTGGACACCGGACTTATGAGAGGAACCGGCACGTGGCTGAGCCAAGCGGGTATCCGGACAGTATTTACCAGACACCCTATAGCATCCAGTCACTTTCGTCGATTCACGTCCTTTGGGGCCTTCAATGCGCTTTAATACAGTCCTCCGGCTTCCATAACCTTAACCGGGTCGGACTCGTCCACTCCGGATTCCTTCGCGAAGTCCACTCCCCCGTCGGCTGCGGCATTGCCCACGATGGAAGCAGGGCCTTCAGCGTAGCGCACGCGCTTTTCACCGATGCGATCGGCTACATACTTGACGACGTTATCCAGATCGATGCGCTCCTGCTTCATAGAATCACGTTCACGAATGGTGACTGAGTGGTCGTCGGCGGTATCAAAATCGACTGTGATGCACAGCGGCGTACCGATTTCGTCCTGACGACGATAACGACGTCCGATGGCCCCGGCTTCGTCGTAATCAATCATCCAGTCGTGCTGACGCAATTCGGCCGCCAAATCATGTGCGACGGCCTGCAGCTCGGGCTTCTTGCTCAGTGGGAAGACAGCGGCCTTGACCGGAGAAAGGCGCGGGTCAAGACGCAGCACGGTGCGACGGTCGACGCCACCCTTGGTGTTCGGCGCCTCATCGACGGCATAGGCATCCATCAGGAAGGCCATCAGCGAACGGGTCAGGCCCGCTGCCGGCTCGATGACGTAAGGAATGTACTTCTTGCCTGTTGCCTGATCGAAGTAGCTCAAATCTTCGCCGGAATGCTCCTGATGCGCGGAAAGATCAAAATCAGTGCGGTTAGCCACACCCTCGAGTTCACCCCAATCGGAACCTTGGAAGCCGAACTTGTATTCGATGTCGACGGTGCGCTTGGCATAGTGCGCAAGCTTTTCCTTCGGATGCTCGTAATGACGAAGATTCTTGGGATTGATGCCAAGATCGGTGTACCAACGGGTGCGAGTGTCGATCCAGTACTGATGCCACTCTTCATCGGTGCCGGGCTCGACGAAGAACTCCATCTCCATCTGTTCGAACTCTCGGGTTCGGAAGATGAAGTTGCCCGGCGTAATCTCGTTACGGAACGACTTGCCCATGTTGGCAATGCCGAACGGAGGCTTGCTGCGCGAAGAGGCCATGACGTTCTTGAAGTCCACGAAAATGCCCTGTGCGGTCTCAGGACGCAGATAATGCAAAGAGTTGTCGTCGTCCACCGGCCCCAGATGCGTACGCAGCATCATGTTGAAGTCACGAGGCTCGGTCCATTCTCCACGGGTTCCGCAGCCTGGACACACGATATCCTTCAAACCGTTTTCAGGGAGCTTGTCGCCATGCTTCTCGGCATAGGACTCCTCGAGTTTATCCGCCCTCTGACGCTTGTGGCAGTTGAGGCACTCGACCAACGGATCGTTGAAAACCTTGACGTGGCCCGAGGCCTCCCAAACGGCGGACGGCAGGATGATGGAGGAATCGACGCCGACCACATCGCCGCGAGTGACCACCATTGCACGCCACCATTCACGCTTGATATTGTCTTTCAGAGCCATGCCCAACGGACCGTAGTCCCACGCGGAGCGCGTGCCGCCGTAAATCTCACCAGCAGGGAACACAAAACCACGCCGCTTGGCTAGCGACACCACTTCATCAAGTTTGGATTGAGCCACGACACACCTTCCGCTTATCGGCTTTAATCAGCCGTTTCATGAGAATCAGTTATGCGTTCACTGTATCGGCAGAGTGTGACACTTGAAGCGTGCTCAGAGCACGTCAATGCCGAGCCATACAAGTATCATGCAATCAGCGATTGAAGGAGATTCTCATGGATAAAAGTATCGAGCGAAACTCGATTCAACAGACCGTTCCAAACGACCCGAAAACCGGCAAGCCCTACATCAACACCGTCGCCGCTGTGGCCATCGCTCCCAGCGGAACAGGTTCCGAGCTGAGCGAGTATGTCGCACAATCCATCGGTGTCATCCGCGAATCGGGTCTGCCGAACGAAACCAATGCAATGTTCACCAATATCGAAGGTGATTTGGACGAGGTGCTTCGAACCGTGCGCGACGCAACGATGGTGCTGGCAAGCCAGGGATACCGCACGGGCGTCACGCTCAAACTCGACATACGCCCTGGTTTTTCAGGACAACTCAAGGAAAAGCAACGTCTTGTTAACAAGATTCTAAACAAACCTGAATAACCTTGGACTACCTTCAGTTGCCATCGCCTCTACGGTACACCTTGCCGGAGCTTGCACAATCATCGCAAACGCTTGATCTGCGCATGGCATATCCGTATCCATGATGACGGTTTACTTCGCGTTGACACCACCAAAACGTCGGTCACGGTGCACGTAATGATCTATCGAACGCCAGAGGGCCTTTCGCCCGTAATCGGGAAACAGTTGGGACGAGAAGTCAAGTTCGGCATAAGCAGCTTCCCATGGCAGGAAGTTCGAAGTGCGTTGCTCCCCTGAGGTGCGGATAACCAGATCGCAATCAGGAATATCCGGATTGTACAGGTGCTCGGCAACCATCGACTCGGTAACCCGGTCACCGCTGATTTTGCCGTCACGAACTTTTTTGGCAATGGCGGCAGCCGCATCTGCAATTTCGGCACGCCCACCATAATTGATACAGAAAACCACATCGATGGTCGAATTGTACTTCGTGCGTTCCATGGCGACTTCAAGTTCGTCAATCACGGATTTCCATAACTTAGGACGACGCCCTGACCAACGCACCCGCACTCCCCATTCATCCATCTGAGCGACACGTCGGTGGATGATGTCACGTGAAAATCCCATCAGGAAGCGCACCTCCTGTGGGCTGCGTTTCCAGTTTTCAGTCGAAAAGGTATAGAGACTCAGATAGCGCACACCCGCCTCGATAGCGCCGGCGATGGTGTCGAACACCACTGGTTCCGCTGCCTGGTGTCCGTTGGTACGGGTCAGACCTCGCCGCTGGGCCCAACGACCGTTGCCGTCCATGATAATGCCGATATGACGGGGCACCTTGTTCTTCGGAAACGCAGGAATGATGGAAGGGTCGGAGAAAGGAGCCGCTGGAACATCAAGCGAGGTGTAGTCCACATGTTCAAAAGCCATACTACGAATCTAGCAATCCCAGTGAACGGATTGGTCGTTCCAGATAATATTCTCCCCATTCTTCAACTAATCGACGTATTTCGGGGTTGATCGGCGCACGGTCTAGCACGTTCCAATCACCTTCGACCAGCGCTTCCATCTGCTCTCGACCGACAAGATCGATGCGTCGTGAATCCGGAGTGTGGTCGGTGGAGCAAAGAATCCCGCCGCCGGAGACGGAAAAATAATCCAAGTCATCGCGTTTACCGCATACGGTGCATGAGGAAAGACGCGGGGTCCAACCGGCCTGTGCGAGCGTCCTCATCACATAGGAGTCGCTGATGGTCTGCGGACAGTGACTCTCCCGACTAAGAGCCGCCAACGCGGCAATCAGCAGCATGTATTGACCCGTGGCGGGTTCATGCTCATTCGAGATGAGTTTGTCCGCTGTTTCGGCAATGACATTGGCAGCGGTATACGCGTCGTAATCCATGCAGATATGAGCGGCATATGAGGAAATGGAAACCACTTGGGAAATGACGTCAAGCGAACGACCTTCAGCGATAAGCAAGTCATCGCGCATAAAGGGTTCGACACGGCCACCAAAACGCGATTTGGTGCGCCGAACACCTTTGGCAATGGCTCGGATTTTGCCGTGATTCTTGGTCATCAGGGTAACGATTCGATCGGCTTCCCCCAATTTTACGGTTTTGAGCACCACACCCTCGTCACGATACAACGACATATCCTTCACCTTCTCACTGCTATCGACACACTACCCACGCAGATCTACGTTCGTTAGAAGATGAACAATCCCCAAAACGCGAAGAACAACAGTACGCTGAACATGGCAGCCGCGACCAGCCAGAAGAAGAGACGACCGAAACGCTTCGATGCGAACACCGGTTCACGTCCGTGCAGTGCATCGTGAATCGCATCTTTTCGAGGAGGAATCTGAGCCAACCCATGTGTTTGCGCCACCTCGATACAGCGAGCAAGAATGTGAGCCCAAGCCCACACGACGAGAATCGAAACCACTTGGATAACTGGCCAACTCCAGTACATCATACCCGGATCTTCCGTGGGGGCACTACCCCAACCGAGTTTGACCACCGCCATAATGACCTGCCCCAAACCGGCGGCGAACAATACAAGCGTTGCCGACGTTGTGACGGCTATGGCCGACAGCTCTCCCCCGAAACCACGCACGAAGCCGAACACCTTGGCACGATCATGCCGGACGACACGGAAGATTTTGATGCCACAAGCAACCAACGCCACAAGCAGTGTCACAACCAGCAGCACCATCATCGAAGCGTTGACGATGGTTCCGTACACAGTGAGCCTGCGGTCAGCTTCAAGTTCCACCGGCACGGCGATGGACTGGCGAATTGTGGTGCCCGCAATCGGCTCGCTGGTCTGCTTAAGGCCGGAAACGGTGCCCACGGACCAGGAAACGACATCGTTGATGTAATCATCTGCGAACGGAGTTCCGGTTTCGGCTTCATCGCCGAGTCTCAGCACATGGTTGGCCACGGAATAGCTGCGCACGGTCACGTTTTGATTGCCCGATCGGTGCGCGGAATCAAGGATGTGCTCCAATCCTTCGACCTGAGCGGTCAACACATCTTTGGAACCATACACCACCATTGTCGGCACGGAATACGCCTGCGGCAAGTCCATGGGAAAATCGAGCGTATCATTGCCGAACATCGTGGTATCCGCATGGAAAAGTCTGCGGACAATGGATTGATAACCGTTATTGGCGCCAACCAACGAAAAGTCCTGTGCAACAAAGAATCCCAGCGATTGTCGTGGCTCATAGGCCATTGGGCTCAGGAGCAGCTGAAAGGCAATGCGCTTATCGTATTTGATGACATAAGGCGAGATCCAGGTACTTTCGGAAGTTGCGTAAAGCCCGACTTTATCGGGATCGACGTTTTTTTGGTCACGCAGATACTCGACCACCTGGTCGTAGGCTTTGGCACTCCCCAGATAATCTCGGTTGACGTCGCTGGTCGACCAGACGGGCTTGTCAAGCACTGCAGTGACGAAGCCAGCCGATGAAAGATCCTGTGCAACGTCACCAAAGCTGTTTTCGGCAGTACCATAACCCGCGCCATGCATGAACACTACTGCGGGATGTTTCGTCTCAACTCCGGCGGGATCACTCGGTTGACGAATCAAAACATTGACATGCTGAACCTCGCCTGTGGCGGGTCTGACAATGTCAAGCACAACCGTATGGGACTCGACCTCAAAACTACCCTTGTGCGCCAACGGCAGACCTTGAGAATTGTCAAACGTAACTGCGGTATCGGGTGAGAGAGTCGCAATCGACTGTTCCGTCGGTTCACGTTTCCAAGGTACACTGGTCAGGTTTGAGACAGTGACGAGGACACCCAACAAAATGATGAAGATGGGAATGGTCACCAATAGGCGGTGACCTAGACTCCATGCATCCCTATGACGAGAAACGCTGACAGACTCATCAGCACTCATTGTGCCGGTGCCGGAATCGCCCTGTCCACCCTTACGATTGACCCCGCTCATCGACGCATCCTCCAAACTGGAGCCGACGGACGAAGCATGGCTATCTCGAGTCTGAACATCGTTCTTGTCAGACGGCGAACATGGCGCAGTATGCATAGTGAGTAATAATCGTTTCCATCGAGCCTTTCCGGAAATCGATCATTCGCCGGACTTCGGTTCTTCGTGGTTCAAAGTCTCGAAATCTTGGAAGGATAGATTCGGAATGCCCGCATCGTCGCTGTCGCCGTTCGTTACGTACCCGAACGAATCAACCATGGTGCTCTCACTGACCTGTGCAGCCGCGGTATCCGACACCGGAGAACCAAACGAAGCAGTTTCCCCCTGAACCTCGGGGGGATTTGAAAGATTGGCCAGAGCAGCCAACGATGAATTACCGTCGGACCCAGTATTCGCCTCGGCAAAGGAAGGATTCTGCACAGACGGCACACTTTGCGCCTGAGCGGAAGTGACGGCATTATCAGGCAACACTGGAATAACCGGTGGGTCATTGGAAACAACGGGCTGAGTACCGGGCGATTCCGGAACGACCGGAACGGGAGCAGCCTGGACAGGAGTCTGGAAGACAGAATCAGAATCCGGCTGAGCTGCTGTCAAAGGTAAATCGTTGAGCACTGACGATTGCGCCGAGGTCATTGGTTCAGGTTGGGGCACAACAGACGCAGAATCACTGAACGCGGCCATGGCGCCCTCGTCAATCAACGGACTGACCCCGGTATTAGCCGGCTCAGGACTCTGCAATGGCATGGTGTGGCCCGTCGCGAACTGCGCGGAAACAGCTTGTGTGTTGCCCGTTTCGGGATTATCACCCACACGCTCATAAGATTCGATGCGGCTGAGCAACCGAACACACACGTGAAGATAGAAGTCAACCTGACGTTCATCGTAACCGCGCTTGCCCTTGCGCTGTGTAAAGATAACATTGGAAACAGCGCTGGCATTGAGATCAGCAAGGTTGCGGGATTCGGCTTTAGTCATGGATTCAACTCCCAGATCATCCGACGTGCGGATGATGATCTGGTCGATGAGTCGATCAACCTGCTTCATGTCGTATGACGGGGACTTTTTCTCGCCACGCATAAAACGCTCACGACGCGCGCGTTGCGCGTGTTCCCTCAGCATCTGATAGATCTTCATGGTCTCAGCCTGCCACGCCACGCGGCCTTCGCCTGCAATCTGACGTGCAGTCTCTCTATCGACCACCGCTCGCTCGAGGCGGGCCAGAGCAGCATCGACCTCGGCTATGACATAGCCGCCTTTCGCAAACTTGAAGGCAGCACTCTGAATGTCCTTCTGCGTAAGCGAGCCATCATTCCTGTCATACTTCTCGTGTGCGAGATCAAGGAAAGCATCGACCTGATCGACGTCATAGCCCCATTTACGCTTCCCCGCAAAATTGATTCCGGTCGAGCTGTGATTGTTCTCTGACTGTCCATCCATCAGTTGTGCCTCCTAGTGATATACACAATGCGCCTATTGTACGGGAGCGCTGAGACGCAACGCTAACGAAATAATCTCCAAACCGTTGCCCCGCCGGTGATCCGAAGCTTGCACACAGTCGCCGTCTACCAACGATGCACTATAGAACAACAAAGGTCTCATCAGCATCCGCCACTCACGTCAGCACTCAGTCCTTAGGGTCTCCTCGTCACGCTGCATCGCGCCCGCAATCATCAGCAGACGGTTCGTGTCCTCGACATGCTCCACCGAACGATCCACCAGCACGCACCCGTCCAGACCAGCCGCCTCCACATGCGCAGCCGCAGACGACACATCCGAGGAAGACTCGTCCCCCGCCGACGATGAAAACACCACCGCATGCTCCGTCAACCGCACGCAATCCAACCGACGCCAGCTCACGCCGGACACACGATACACAGCCTCGCCCCCGCCCGTCGCACGGCTCTAACCAACGCTCCAGCACCAACCCGTCCCCGTCCACCATCAGACGGCACGGCGTACTCCAACGCGAATCAAAAACACCCCTGCGCCGCTGGATCAAAACCCGCCAGATATCAACCGTGTTCAAACCACGCACCGGAAACCAACCCGACACAAACCGCACCACGTTGTTCACCACACCCCAACAAGCCAGCGGACCACCACAAAGAGACAAACAAAGCACCATCAGACCAACACAGATGGCAAAATCCTCCGTCGCCGCGGAATCATTAAAGGACGACCCAACCATCGAATCCCAGAACACCCAAACGATAGGAACGAAGAACAGAGCCCACGGCAGGAAAATACTGCGCAGCCCGCGGCCGTAGGCGTTCGACGCCATCACGAACTCCCACCACATCGGACCCATCAGCGTGAAATCAAACACCTTCTCGTCACATGCAGACGGACCATCCGACATCACCGGAATTTGCTCTCTATATGGGTCACATTCCACCACGGAATCAACGATGGTCTCCACCTTGTTGCAACTCTCCGGAGCTTGCTCATTCACCCTAGAATCCTCGCTGTTTTTCTACATCTCTCAATAAGCACGAAATATAACTTTTAAGCATTAAGAAGTAACATCATCCATTCCTTTTTATTAAAACAGGACCGACACCCCGAATTAAAACAGGCCCGACACCCCGATGGACAAGCGTTGCGCTACACTGGTTTAGGATTACGGGCGATTAGCTCAGCTGGCTAGAGCGCCACCTTTACACGGTGGATGTCGGGGGTTCGAGTCCCTCATCGCCCACCCTTTCAATTTCGCCAAATCGTTACGCTTCTAAATGTCCCTGATACAACAATCTAAAATCATTTTTATCCACGAAGTAGGATGAACGACGCATCCGATGAACGTTTCTGGCAATATTTTCAACTAGGCGGATGTCCGTACAACATTACGCCTAGGATTTTCCTCTTTGCAGCGAAAACCGATTGAGAACAGAACGGGCATCACCTGATGCAATGTCAGACAATTCAACGAAATACAAGGAGTCAACAATGGCGGAACCATATAAAACCGACACATTCAATCCTGCGGTCGCGCAGCGTTCGTCGGATATGTTCAACGAACCCATTGCTCAAATGGACCCCGAAATCTCGGCACTGATCGACAGCGAACTCAAGCGGCAGCAGAACGGTCTTGAAATGATCGCCTCCGAAAACTTCGTACCTCGTGCAGTTCTGGATGCACAGGGGTCCGTTCTCACCAACAAATACGCGGAAGGGTACCCCGGACGACGCTATTACGGCGGCTGTGAGTTCGTAGACGGCGTCGAGACGATCGCCCGCAACCGAGCCAAGGAACTGTTCGGCGCGGAATTTGCCAATGTCCAGCCTCATTCCGGCGCGCAGGCCAACGCCGCCGTTTACCAAGCGCTTATCAAGCCGGGCGACACCGTGCTTGGCTTGGCGCTCGACCACGGCGGGCATTTGACGCATGGCACCAAGATGAATTTCTCAGGCAAGTTCTACAAGGCGGAAACATACGGAGTAAATCCCGAAACCTTCCTCATCGATCCGGAAATCATACGACAGCGGGCACTTGAGACCCACCCCCAACTCATCATCGGCGGATGGAGCGCCTACCCGCGCATCGAGGACTTCAAGGCGATGAAGGAAATCGCGGATGAGGTGGGCGCCAAGTTCTGGGTCGACATGGCACACTTTGCCGGCATGGTAGCCGCAGGACTTCATCCAAGCCCAGTACCCTACGCCGATGTAGTCTCCTCGACAGCCCACAAAACGCTTGGCGGCCCGCGTTCCGGCTTCATCCTGTCCAAAGAAGAGTATGGCAAAAAGCTCAATTCAGCAGTCTTCCCTGGCCAGCAGGGTGGACCGCTGATGCACATCATCGCAGCCAAAGCCGTGGCATTCAAAGTAGCCGGTTCAGATGCCTTCAAGCAGCGTATGGAACGCACGATCGAAGGCGCAAAGATCCTCGCCGACCGTCTCACTTCCGAAGACCTCAAGGCCCAAGGCATCAGTGTTCTGACAGGCGGCACCGATGTGCATCTGGTGATGGTTGACCTACGCAACAGTGAAATGGACGGATTGGCCGCAGAAAATCTACTCGCCTCATGCGGCATCACTGTCAACCGCAACACCGTGCCGTTCGATCCACGACCAGCATCGGTTGCCTCCGGACTACGCATCGGCACATCGGCTTTGGCAACTCGCGGCTTCGCGGCCCCTCAGTATGAGGAGGTAGCCGACATCATCGGCACCGCTTTGGCAAACGGTAAAGACGCCGATGTGGAGGCACTCAGCGCGCGTGTATCCAAGCTAACCGTGGATTTCCCACTTTACCCCGGCCTGTAAAGCAATACAGACGCAAAAGTCTCCGCCAACTGCACGTTGGCGGAGACTTTTTAATGCCCTCAATCGGTATCAGCTACGATTTGAAAGCCTTGAACATTGTATTTAACGTCCCTTGCCGAAGGCACGCAAACGGATGCCGTTCCAATCCTCCGAAACAGTAAGCGGGGTGGCAGCATTCATACCGGCCGTCTTCGCCGCGGATTGCACCGTATTGGACGCCGGAGCACCCGAACGCCCAGGCTTCGGAGTGATAATCCACAACGGTCCGTCTTCACCGACGACGCTATATGCGTCCACAATGGTATCGGCCAAATCGTCCTCATCGTCTCCGTCACGCCACCAGATGATGACGCCGTCCACTGCGGAAGCGTAATCTTCGTCGACCAAATCCTGGCCGGTCAGATCCATGATCTTTTCTCGGATGGTCTCACTTACGTCGTCATCCCACAGCCATTCCTGTACGATGTCACCTTCATGGAAACCGAACTCTTCAGCGTTTTTTGATGCCGTTTCATTCACACTTCCAATATATCAAACCGTAAGGAACAGTACGCAAAACAACCGAGAAAATAACCATATTGCAATACCCAAACCGTGAATTATTGTCCTCAAAGCACGATTTTCTCATGATCGACGCCCTATCGTCAATCAGCACGAAACCATGAAGGGGCCGCCACGTCAGTAACGCGGCAACCCCGGAGTCGCAGTTTCCTCGCGTAACGATTAAATCAGTTTTGCCTCTGATCTACTCCCGGTCGAGTTGCAGTGCAATACGGCAAATCCGCGTCCCTACCGTTACCGATAGCTTCAAGCGACCTATATGCCTCATCAAGCGTCGACACTTTCACAACGCGCAAGCCGGAAGGCACATGCCCGACCACCTCATTACAGTTGGCCGCTGGAGCCAAGAAGTAAGTGGCCCCATCGCGTTTGGCGGCGAGCATCTTGAGTTGGATACCACCAATTTCACCGACTTCGCCCTTTTTATCAATCGTACCGGTGCCAGCAATCGTCTTACCACCAGTTTCATCTTCCGGTGTGAGCTTGGTCAGAACACCCAGCGCATACATCATGCCCGCCGAAGATCCGCCAATATCTCCGATGTGCACACTGACCTTGGCGGTATCAGCACCGTCAATTCCACGCTCCTTGGCATAATCAAGTGCCGCGGCGGTGGCACTCTTCTGAGAATTGGACATCTGTATAGCAGAAATTTTCATGTATTGGTCGCGCGTCTGCCCCACAGGGAAGATTGCCTCGGTAGGAATGGCGTATTGCGCGGGCGCGATCCATGCAATCAAGGTCTGGACACCCAGATTGTGAGACCCTCCCGGCGCGCCCTGGGTATTAACCGTCAGCATCAGAAGCTTGCCCGTGGTTGCATGCGAATCGACATCGCCAACCGATATGACTTCCTTACCGTGGACTTTGCCGAGCACGTCCTGAGTCGGACCTGGCGTTTCGATGACGTATGGGGACGGAAGAACCAGTACGATCAAGCACAGCATGGCGCAAATCATCCCAGCGAGGTACCTCAGCGAGTGACCGAGGAAGAGGTACCTGACTTTATCGAGCAAGCCGCGCCAACCATTGGCCGTTACCTGTGAACCGCTACCGCCCCGGGTACTAGCGACGTTACGGGGATTCTGAGGTTCCGAACCGGTATCGACTATACCTTCACTCTCACTTCTTGCGCCATTGCTGGGAGCTACCCGAAGACCTTTCGTGACGCCGGTACTCCGTCGCCGCACAGATGGCGAAACCGTCGCATGACGCCCCCGCCTAGCCGCGGACGTTCGACGACCGTTCGTTTGACTGTGTTTACTGCGTACCATAGCTACCAATTATGCCGTCTCGTAGAGACTCCCTTCAATAAAGGCCATAGATAAAGAATGACACAGCGCGTCAATTATCATTCTTTGGCGTAAATAATGGCGATGAAGACCATGGAAGACCATACTATTGAATCAGAAATCGTCTGTAGGCACTGTGCTTCGACGAGCGACGGCAAAGGACAAAACGGTATGGACGAAAATACGATCCACCAATGGCTGATCGATTGCTTTGGGCAGATTCAGGGCGACATGGCTTTCCAACAACTAAGCGCCTTGCCCGATTCCATCAAGAATCAACTTATCGGGCAGGATCTGTCTAAGCTGCCCAAACCTTCGGAAGTCAAAGCACTGATGAATGCGTTTACTTCCAGCGGCCTCAACACCGTTGGCGATATGCAACAAAGCGCTGACGAGGGACCCGTCAACACCAAGTTGGCGATTTCGCTGGCTTTGGCCATCGCCAATGACGACGGTAGCGAACAAAGTGTCAGCGCTTCCCAAGGCGAGGCCGTGCGTCGCGCGATGAGCGAGGCGAACCTCTGGCTTGACACGACATGCGATATCGATCCCGCCCCGGGCGAACCACAGGTCTTCACACGTGCCGACTGGGTTAACGCAACGCTTGACTCATGGGCCAAATTCGCCAGTCCAGTGGAAGAATCAATGAGCAATGCGCTTTCCAGCGTCATTTCTGAACGATTCAACGACGCCTTCGATGGCGGTGAAATCGCCGGTATATTCGCCGGGCCGATACCCGTTCCGATTCCGGAAAACATGAAAGATCCCGCCAACATCATCAAGGTTCTCGGCAACACGGCGTTTTCCACACAGCTCGGTCGTGCAGCAGGCGAGCTTTCCCATGAGGTACGCGGCAGCTTTGACCAAGGTATTGCCTTGCAAAAGAACCCGGCCGGAGCGCTCATCGCCCAAAATGCGATCGAATACGCCAAGACCTTGGAAATCAACGAAGACGAAGTACTTGCTTTTCTTTCCCTCGAGGAAGTTGCCCACGCCAGGCTTTTCGCTCATGTGCCATGGCTGATGCCCCGCTTCGAAGCACTGATCGGCAAGTATGCTCGCGGCATCAGCATTGATCTGGATGCTGTGGAAGAACAGCTGAGGGAAGCCACATCGATGGATCCCGACTCCATTTCCGGCGCCGTTGATCTAACAAAGGTGGGCATCTCTGACACACCGGAACAAAAAGAGGCGTTGAATAGCCTGGAAACGCTGCTGGCGCTGGTAGAAGGCTGGGTTGACGCGGTGACCTGGAAAGCCGGCATGGCCCATATCCCACACATCGAGCAGTTGCGCGAAATGGTGCGACGCGAACGTGCGGTAGGTGGTCCCGCCGAGCAGACTTTCGAAAGCCTGCTCGGGATGGAACTGCGGCCGAAGCGAATGCGGGAAGCAGCCGAAATCTGGGAAAAAATCGGAACGGAAAAGGGCGACCAAGCGCGTGACGAAATGTGGTCACATCCCGATCTGCTGCCCAAACTACCGGAACTCGACGGCAACAATGGCAGCACTCAGGATCCTACGACAATCACGGACAACGGTGACGGTGCAGACGGCAACGCCATCGATACCGACGTCGACGTCTCCGCCAACGACCCCGTCTCAGGCAAACCAGGCATCGATTGGGACGCCGAACTTGAGAAGCTACTCAACGCTCAACACGATGGAAACAATGACGGTGACAGTGCAGGTGATGCCGATAATGGAAATGCCGACAACCCCGGCGAAACGGGCGATGAAAGCACCGATACAGACGGGGACAACAAGGATGCTGGGGATGGCCCGGAAGTCTGATATCAACTCAGCCGGAATAAAATCGTAGTCCTTATGATTTTCCGTGCCGGTATGCAGCTGTTGCACGGCATCAGTTGCATACCGGCCCATTTGAATTGGTATACCGCAGGCTTTACCAAAAGCGGCTGGGCAGACGAGCAAAGGCCGAACCTGCATCCTTGCTACGCGCATAGGAAAGATGCAACGAATCCTCGGCACGGGTAACAGCCACGTAGAAAAGCCGACGCTCCTCTTCCAACGCCTCGCCGGGAGCCGGCGAACCATACGGCAACAGCCCTTCTGAGCAACCGATGATGAACACGTGTTTGAATTCCAAGCCTTTCGAAGCATGAACTGAAGAAATCGTAACGCCGTGCTCCTTCCTATTGGCAAGAATCTCCAAGGCCTCACGGCGACTGGCATTCTCATCTTGAAGTACTAAACCCTCACTGCCCATGTCACGACGGGTCTGATACGGAATGGCAAGTTCCTTCAGCGCCTTGCAAACCACCTGCTGCTGCACATTGAGACGCGTCAGCACAGCACACTCAGAAGGCTTGGCACCCCCAGCAACAAATTGGGCGATGCGCTTGGCGACTCCCATCGCCTCTTGTTCGTCATCTTCGAACGCCGTTTTCACCACTCTCATGCCCGCACTCTTATCCCTGGCGGACACCAGCCGAAGATATTGATCGCGGTCGGGTGCCGCGCTTAGCAGCTGATTGGCCGCACTCACGACCTGAGGAACGGAACGGTAGTCCGTGTTGAGGTTTACGTCCGCGGTAAGCCGTCCGAATTCGTCACTAAAATGAAGCAAATCATAACTGGAAGCCCCAGCGAAGGAATAAATCGTCTGTGCAGGGTCTCCCACCACGCACACGTTGCGATTTTCTCCCAGCCACAGCTGCATGAGTCTGTGCTGCAATGGCGAGACATCCTGGTATTCGTCGACGGTCAGCCATCCGATCGATTGTCGAATTTGCGCAGCCTGCTCATCAAAAGCCTCAAGCACATGACAATCCAGCAGCAGAATGTCATTGAAATCCATTTCGCCACGAGCGGTCTTCTCCTGCTCATAGGCAAGATAAACCTCTGAAAACGCCTGCGGGTCAAGCTCTGCGGGAGGAATACGATGGGTGGCGGCACAAACACGCACATAATCGCCAGGGGCAATCAGGGAGACTTTCGCCCAGTTAATTTCAGCCAAAACGTTACGCCGAGCGATGCCATCGTACTGATCGGTGTTGGTAGCACGTTTCAGAGCGCGTGCCACAATCTCTTGAGGATCATCAACGACGTGCGGCAACGGGGCTTCACTGATGTCGTACCAAACGGTACGCAACTGCTGCAACGCCACCGAATGGAATGTTGCGGCGGTGACTTCATCCCCCACACCCAGCTTCGTCAGCCGCTGTTTCATCTCATCCGCGGCCTTCACCGAGAAGGTGACGGCAAGGATGCGATTCGCCCGCCATTTTCCTTTGGCACAAGCATAAGCAATACGGCGCGTGACCGTACGGGTCTTGCCTGCCCCCGCACCGGCAACAATGCGCACAGGACCCTCAAGGGCCGTAGCCGCTGCACGTTGGGCGTCATCCAGTCCTTCAAGTATTGTCTCGGCATCGTTCGTGGTCATACCCGTCTATTGTGCCAGCGCCACCCGATAGAAGGGCGACCGACATGGAATCAAGAAGCCTCTGGGACATACGGTGTATTAATCTGGAAGGGTGACTTTACAAAGCAAGTTTATGATGGCGGCGCTCGCATCGGCAGCCATGCCCAATACATCCATGTCCGGAGTGTACGAACAAGACGAGGGCAACGTTACCGACAATGGGGCTGGTATCGAGTACGCCGTGGTGCAGGACTCCGGCGGCCTACGCTACGATGTGTTCGCGGCAAGCTCGGACGACGGCAAGAAGCTCTTGTCCAAACGGGTCAAGTCCTCGAAGGCATTGTCCAAATCACACGAAATGGGAGGTCTCGGCTTCGCCGTTGATCGCACACTTGCTTTCAGTGCCGCAGGGGCGCACAGCGCAACAGGTAAAATGAGCGTGCTGGTGACCCCGCATGTAGAAGGCGAACCTCGACCTCTGGATCTGCTGACGTTGCAGGACGCGGCCAGCGTAGGCACAGCGATCGGCGCTATCCATCGTCAACGCACCGGATTCCTGAGCGAAGCCAACTACCCGTCCTTCACGACCGGCCAGATTCATTCGCAGCTCACCGGTTGGATCAAGCGTTTGCAGAAGGCCGGCCATGTTCCTCCGGCGATTACGACAAGCTGGGCAAGGATCATCGAAACCGATGGACTGTGGTCATTTTCTACCACGCTTACGCACGGCGGCTTCCATGATGGCGATTTTCGTTTCTCCGATTCCACCATCACTGCCGTCAATAACTGGCAAGATATGCAGGTCAATGACCCGGCTCGCGACCTGGCTTGGATCTTCGCCAAGCTGGACGAAGATCATCGAAATACTCTTATGAGTGCCTATGGCGCGATTATGGGGTCCCGCATGGATGACCTGATACTTTTGCGGGCCAATCTGTGGCTGCAAATGGAACAGGTGGGTGATTTCATCGACGCGCTCGGTCGTGCCGACAACACCAAGATTCTTCAGTTCAAGGCACAGGTGGAACATCTGGCGCATCAACTGACCGTTGTGGCCAACAAAGCGGCGGGGGCGGCCACCGCGTCCTCACCCGTCGTGCCGGCCAAGAACGCAGACGATACCGACGCAGCGGCAGAACCCGAAGACGATACCACCGGCGAGACCGACAAAACAGCCTCTGCCGAAGTGACCAAACTCGTATCGAAACACGAAACGGCCACCGGCCGTTCAACGAACTCGGATTCTTCAACGGAACGTCCGGAAGACAGTGCCGACGACGAAGACCGGACGAACGGCAAGCAGCCAAAGTCTGCGCAGGCCTCCGAAGCTTCGTATCGCGACATGCCCGCACCCTCTTCATCGGCCACCATGGTCCTCACACAGGCAGGTAAGTCCTCCATCTTCGTCCATGAAGATGACGACGCAACAGCCGATGGGACCACATCAGGCACGCAGTCCTCCGAAACTGACGACACGAATGACAAATCCGTGCCTACCACTCTCACGAACCATGATGCTCCCACCACCGTCATCCCCGAACTCGAGCGGACGGAGCGGGCATTGCGCGATGCCCAGAAAGGTATCAAACAAGTACAAAGCGAAGAACATAAGCTTCACGATTTGACATCTTCTGAATCCGGAGCAAACAGCGCATCCGAGAAAGCCACGACAATCAGCAAGCCTGTGGATTCCAGCACGAACAAATCCAAGGACTCCGAGCAACACAGTAAACCCGAGGGGAGTCCAAGATGAACAGCCCGCTCGGCCACTGATAAACACAAGATAAAGCCTAACAACAATTTCGAAAAAGAAAGAGGTAACTCATGGATGTAGAACTCGGGATTCAGAACGTCGCACGTCCGGTTCATTTCACCACCACGCAAAGCGCCGAAGAGGTCAGCAAAGTGATTTCAGAGGAGCTGACGCAAGGCACCCCAATCGATCTGGTCGACGATAAGGACCGTCATATCATAGTTCCCGCCGGCGCTTTGGGATATGCCATCGTGGGCTCTGAGACAAAGCACGCCGTCGGTTTCGGCGCCCTTTAACTTTCTTCGTTGCCGCTCTGTTCGGCGCACGCGGCAACGGATCAGGATACGATGTCCGGCGGTACAGACCTTGTTTCTGCCGGGCATCGCCGTATTCAGGACTCACTTGCATAGGCTGCCGTTACCAAAACGCTGCGCGAGTTGCAAACCCGGACCTGTCACCGCAAAACACACAACATTTTAGCCGACTACTGCACCAAATCAATGGCTCCTCGCCGCACGATCTGCGCGACAACGGAGTCCTGTGTGAGATTCTCCCCCAATACATTCGGTTTGCCATCGCCGTGCCAGTCCGAGCCTCCAGTCACCAGCAGACCAAGCTCATCGGCAAGCTCGAGCAGATGCTTCCGAGACTGAACATCGTTGCCGCGGTGCCGAACCTCAAGGCCACCAAGACCAGCTTGGGCCAGATGTCTGATTTGGGCATCAGAAAGCAGCACCGAGTTGCGACTGCGATCGGCCGGATGCGCAATGACACTGACTCCCCCTGCCTGCTCAACGACCTGAACCACCTGCAGTGCGGTAGGAGAAGGCGTGGGAATGTAATACTTGCTAGAAGCGGACATAGGCCCATCGAACGCCTCCGAACGGTTTCGGCATACTCCTGCCTCCACCAGCGCATCGGCCATATGAGGCCGTCCGACCGTAGTATCGGCGCCCTTTTTGGCCTGTCGGAGCACATCGTCCCATTCGATGGGAAAGTCCCTTGACAAGAGGGCAATCATCTGTCGTGCCCGTTCGATTCGTGCGGCCTTGGTCGAAGCAAACAATTCAACCACTCCGGCATCGTGCGGGTCGTATTGGTATGCCAGCACATGTACGGAAACCAGATCATCCTGTGCAGTGATTTCACTGCCTCGCAGCAAAGCGAGACCCTGCTCCCGTGCTGCCCGCTGGGCGTCGGGCCAACCGGCGGTGGTGTCATGATCGGTAATGGCTACCCCATCAAGGCCAAGCCGAAAAGCAAGCGCGACGAGCTGGGCCGGTGACTTGGTGCCGTCAGAGAAAACCGTATGACAATGCAGATCCCAGCCTATAGCCACGGTACAATCGTTATATTCGTCGCTCGTCATACGCCCATCGTAAGCCTATGCGCCCGACACGAATCAACTACCGAAGGCACGAGGTGCGCACTTGTCCCGACAGAATACAGCCGACACGGCAGGCATAAAACCCAAGAGAGCATTCGAACCGCAGCAATCCACTACCCTTTGCGCCAATCGCGAGCCGAAAGGTTTCTTTCACGGACACATATGGAACTATGGGGTGATGCTGGTCGCAGCCACCGTGGGTCTTTTCACTTCATTCATTCTCGCCGCGGAGACCCTTAAGCTTGCTCGTACGCCTGACAAACCGTTGAGCTGCGATGTGAACTCTGTGCTCTCCTGTTCCGATGTGGCAAAATCCTGGCAGGCGGAAATCATCAGGTTCGGAGACCTGCGCTTCCCGAACGCATTTTTCGGCATCGCCGTTTACTCCGTGTTCATCACCGTTGCCGTAGTAGGGCTTTGCGGCGTCAAACTTCCACGCTGGTTCTCCATCTGCACTTGGTTCGGCGGTTTGTTCGCATTTTGCTACAGTTACTGGCTCGCAAGTCAATCCATGTTTGCCATCAAAGCTTTGTGCCCGTGGTGCATGGCGATGATGTTTGCGACCACCATCATGTTCATGGCCCTGTCTCACGCCACGGTAACAGTGCAAGGTATTCCTCAAAATCGCAACGTGCTGAACATGTATTATCGGATGCACTACGACTGGATGGCCGACATGGTTTGGATTGTGGTCGTCCTCACCCTGATCTTCGTCAAGGAAGGTGCAGCAATCTTCGCCTAAAGCAACTCCACCTTCGCCACGATGGCGGCGGCACCAGTCAACAAGACATCATCATCGCTGACATCGACATGCACCAAGCCGCCACGAATAATGATATCCCAATGGCTCACTCCGGTCTTCGCACGCAGTGTGACAGCCGTGGCACCCAGTCCCGTGCCACAGGAGAGCGTCTCACCGCAGCCACGCTCGTTGACCCGCATGGTGGCACGGCCGAAATCTTGCGTCACATCGCAGAAATCAACTCGCACAAATTCGACGTTCTGTTCTGTGTCGATTTTCGGCTTCACCACAGGCTTAACAGCCAAATCCAGCTTTTCGACCGCAGGCAAACTCGTCCTGCCTTCTTCCAGAACCGCGACAACATGGGGATTGCCCATATCGACGTATGTTCCCGCCGCTGTACCTGCCATACCCGGAACCGTCACTTCATAGGCATCTAGCGCACCGATGCCACCGCCACCGAGACCCACCTGAAAGACGTCATTGCCGTAGGGCTCGACCTGTCCGAGCGACCGCAGAACCTTGACCCCTGCGCGCGTACCGAGTTTGAACGAGTCGTCACCCGTTTCTTGAGCAATACCGGCTCGTTGGGCAACAAGGGCAGCCACTCTCGTGCCGTTGCCACACATTTCAGCCAGCGACCCATCGGCATTGCGATAATCCATAAACCATTCGGCCCCGTCATCTCGGCATTGCACAATCTGCCGATCTGAAAGGTCGCTGACATGTTCCGGCTTGGTCAAACGCAGCAGACCATCGGCGCCAACACCAAAATGCCGGTCACACACATGGCGTATCTCGTCGCCGGTAGGCTCCTGCACGCCGTCCCTGTCGATGTAAACGATAAAATCGTTGCCGGTGCCGTGGCCCTTGTAAACCTCTTGAGGAAGACTCATGGCTTTAGTCTACCCACCCCTTCGCATCTATGACAGCAAGAAAAGCAAAATCAGACGTCTGCTTCTTCCACCCTGCCTACACAGCCTCAGCAACAATTCGTTCACCGACAGCGGTAACGCTATAGCCGAAAACTCGTTAGACTTGAATGGGCTCACAAGCAAATCTGACCTAAAGGAAGAGGATGGCATGACAAGCAACGCTCCCATAGGCGTGTTCGACTCGGGACTGGGTGGCATTTCGGTGGTGCGCGAGCTCACCAAGCAGATGCCAGCCGAGCAGGTTGTCTATTTCGGAGATTCAGCTAACGCCCCTTATGGCACCAAAACCCCTCAGGAGGTGCGAGACCTCTCATTTGCCATCGTCGAGCGGTTCGTGACCATGGGCGTCAAGGCCATCGTCATCGCCTGCAATACAGCAACTTCCGCCGCCGTCAACGACTTGCGCGCAACCTACGAACTGCCTATCATCAGCATGGAACCGGCTCTAAAAGTGGCTTGCGATCGCGGCTACGGCAAGCCTCAACGCGTCATCGTCGCAGCCACACCGCTGACGCTACGCGAAGAAAAGTTTACGGCTTTGATGCATCGTTTTAGCACCACCAACACCATCTTTTGCCAGCCATGCCCCGACCTGGTTGAAATCGTCGAACACGACAAACTCGAAAATCGCAATCTTGTTATGGATACCCTGCACCGTTATTTCGACAACTATGATCTTTCTACCATCGACTCCGTGGTGCTCGGGTGCACGCATTTCGTTTTCTACCATGACTATTTTCGCGAACTGCTGCCCAAGTCTACCGCCGTCATCGACGGAAATGAAGGCACCGTCCGCCATTTGCACGACATACTCGCCGCGGCCCGTAAACTCGCCGAACCGAATAGCGAAGGTGGCGTGACCCTGACTAACTCCGACCCAGACCAACGCATGTCCATACTGTCAATGAAACGGCTCAACGCATAAGTCTTCACTTTCCACACAACAGCTTTTTGCTCCATTGTACAGGACATGGCGCTCTTACCGTTTGCAACGCATAAGCGATGCCGCTTTAATAGCATTTATCAGTGTGTAAGAACCAGCAACACCAGTACACCATCCGAACAACGAATCACGGTGGCGCAGCACGTCCATGTAACCGATGTGCGTCGAGATTTTTTCGTATAAGTATGATACGATTTTGTCCCACTTAGGCCTGACAGGTTCAAGAATGGTTGTTTTCATCACTCGAGCAATAACAATTGCCGCTGAATGTGCGCAGCCCCAGCTCTCTGCCCCGAAGAGAAGAAGGAGAGCCCAGATTCATGGGTGTTTTAAAAAGTATCGTTTCATTGGCAACGTGCCTAGCCATGGCCCTCGCTTCCGTCGCCGCAGCACAGCGAGACGACAAATCTGATTTAAAGTACCTGAATCAGTCCTCTCTTTCGCAAGGTACCCATGTGGCCGACAGGGAAATCATGCGGTCCTCAGCTCCGGCACCCACAGTCACTGGAGCCCCATTGCAGAAGCAAGACCAAGTCGGGCCGCAAACTGAAAAGGCCGCCGCACCCTGCCCCATCGACCGTGCCGTACCGACACCCTGGTACCACACGACATGGCGAATCACCAACGACACCGACCAGTGCACCCTCCACCTCACCAGCGGCTCTATATCGGGCAACCTTTCCTCCGACTCAGCCATCCCATGGCACCCTTGGAGGAACAGTATCACAGCCGTCAGCATCGACGGTGACCTGACCATAGACAACAGCGTAAACGACAACGCGATGTTCAGCCCCATGCCCTCCCTCGCAGTCTTCACCGCCACCAAAGGTCTCCACCTTGTCAACGGCCAGGGAGGATTCCTCAACACGGAAATGCTGGGTGTCTCCCTACTGGGCAGAATCGAAGGTGTCGACACCTGGGACACCGCCAAAGTCACCGACATGAGCAACATGTT
>NZ_FMBL01000001.1:0-152347 GCF_900094885.1 Bifidobacterium commune | reverse complement strand
CAGCTGCTCCGGGCTGAAAACACTGGACGTGACCCACTTCAACACCGCCAAAGTCACCAACATAAGCTACATGTTCGCCTTTTGTTCAGGTCTGTCGAAACTGGACACGTCCAGTTTCGACACCGCCAACATCACCGACATGAGCAGCATGTTCGGCAGCTGCTCAGGACTGAAAACACTGGACGTGACCCACTTCAACACCACCAAAGTCACCAACATGAGAAGCATGTTCTCCGGCTGCTTCAAAATTACGGCTCTGGACCTGTTTAGCTTTGACACCACCAAAGTCACCGACATGGATTCTATGTTGCCGAGAAACCTGCAGGCGTTCAGGCTGAGCCATCGGACCAGGATCGAACATACGGCGTACAAGGAACTCCGCTATACAGAGAAGTGGTTCCGTGCGTCGTCAATCGGCTCCGACTTCACGGTCGAAATCCCCGCAATCGGCGGCGTGACAGCGTTGGCGGGGGTGACGAGAGGGACCAGCCCAGAGGGTATCTACCGGGCGCCCGGCTTCGTATCGCTGGAGATAGACTGGGGCAACGGTGGGCTGAAATCGACTGTGAAGATCCCGACCGGATCTTCCTACACACTCCCCTCGCCGGCCGGACACGCCAATCCGGCGGGTAAGGTCTTCTCGAAGTTGAAGCTGACTACCGATGCTCCGTACACCGGCACGCCCGTACCGAACGGAACCATCGCGTTTGCCGGCTCCGACAACAACTGGACCGCCACGCTCACCGCCGAATGGGAAGCCCTGTCCCAGCCGATCGTGACAGTCTCCACCGTGCATACCGGACCCGGCAAGGAACCCTCCGTTGACATCAGAACCAAGGCCATCGGGCAGACAACCGGCGACCGGCTCCACGTCTGGTCCCAGACCTCTGGAAAAGACATCAAGGCATGGGACGCAACTCACGAGTGTGCCGCCGGCGACGACGGTACACAAAAATGGATGGGCATCCCCGCTTCCCAGATCAGCCCCGCCCCGGGAAGCCGATACGAATTGAGGGCCACGCTTTCTCGGATTGACCCGGTCACCGGCAACACCATCACCACAGCACCAGACGCCGAGGCAGGAAGCATTAGCACCGGCGTCTTGCCCTACACCACGGTCACGTACAGCAACGACGGCGCCGCCTCTGGCACCGCGCCAAGCTCGTCTGACGCGTACACTGACACCGCTAGCCTCAAGGCATGGTTCACCCTGCCGCTGCTTAACGCCGACAATGGCTTGACCAGAGCCGACGGCGTGCTCGACGGATGGACCCGTACCCCCGGCGCCGTCGCGCCCGACCACGGCATGGGCGACCCCGACGACAGGACCATCGCGGTGTCTGCCGCGACGACCAACACCGACACCGCTGGACACACCGCCGTCACCCTGTACCCCGTATGGAGGACTGGGCTGACACCTGACCTCAACACGGCAGCCATCACCCCCAATCTGGACGCCACCATTAGCATGGAGGGCGCTACGCCGCCCGCGTTCAGAACCACGGGCACACGCCCCGACATCCTGCGAGTCACCAACGACGGTCAGGATTGGAACCCCGTGTCATATGAGAACGGCACCTGGCGGGCCACCAGCCGTCAACCCGTCTCCGCCGGACTGCACACCATCACCGCCACCGTCACCGCTCCCGATGTCTGGCGCGAAGGCAGACCCGACGCCACATTCACCACCACCATTATCCGCAAAACACCGGCCACCAGCCACGAGGCCCTCCCCATGACTGGCGGAAACCCACAACATATCGCCTTATGGCTGGCCACTGCACTAACAACGACACTGCTCCTCTCCACAGCAACCACCAAGCTACGCAACCAAAACATAAAGTCAGACACAAGAAAACAAACTAGGAAACGAATCTAGACTTCCCAATATACGGCACCCCTCGTGAACCACTACACACCTCGCGACCGTAAGACAGAATGCAGATATTCTGCTGTCAAATCAGCCCATCGCCAACAACAGAACAATGTCCGGAAGTCGGACGTATGCTCAACTAATCAAAGACACCGATTCAAGTTGAGGAGGAAGGCAATGACAAACAACAAGACCGCTATGATTGATGTCGGCGGGGGCTTTCGTTCCATCTACGGTGCGGGCGTGACTGACCAGCTCATCGATAGAGGCATCACTTTCGACAAGTGTTATGGCGTTTCCGCAGGTAGTGCCAACATCGTCTCCTACCTAGCAGGTCAACGCGGCCGCACCAAGAAGTTTTACACGGACTATGCCTTCCGTCCCGAATATGCAAGCGCCAATAATTTCATCAAATTTCATAACTACGCGAATCTCGACTATATTTACAGCACACTTTCCAACTCAGACGGCGAATACCCCCTAGATTACAAGACATTTGCCGCTTCGCCTACCGAGTTCACCGTGGTCGCCTGCGACGCACGCAACGGCCATGCGCGTTATTTCGATAAGTCCGATGTGCACCAAGACAACTACAACATCATGAAAGCCTCGAGCGCAGTGCCTGTGGCATGCGAACCATACGTAATTGACGGCGTCCCCTACTACGACGGCGGCATAGCCGACCCGATACCCGTGCAACTGGCGGTCAACGAAGGCTTCGATCGCATCGTACTTGTGTTGACCCACCAGCGTGATTTCGTACGTAAGGCAAAGAGGGATGCCGCGCCGGCCGCAATTCTGAAGCACTCCTATCCGGCTGCAGCGGAACGGCTCAAGAATCGCTACCGCACCTACAACGAAGAGATGGAAGTGGCGGAAAAACTAGCAGCAGAAGGCAAGCTACTCATCCTGGCACCCAAGGATCTGTATGGGCTGGACACGTTGAGCAAGAATAGCGAAGGCCTCGAGAAAATGTATCAGGACGGGTTTGAAGCCGCCAAGGCCGTTCCAGAATTCCTCGCCGGCTGAATATCGGCAACACAGGGGGATCTTGCAAGTTCAGGACCCCCTGCAATGGTCCGAAGCATCTGAGTGCAAGCTCACATCTCGAATAAATCGCGGTAACCAACATTTTGACCACAGTGAAGCCAAACTTTGACGTTTTTCCTTCCGTCATCTTCTGCACATCTGCAGCCATATCATCTTTGGGGTGAAGACATCATCTAAGACCAGAGCAGGAATGGCACTACGAAGCGCATTTTCAGGCTAAGACAACAAGAAACGCCATGTGACGGATGCTAGAAATAGTACCGGAAGAGCCGTTGGTGTTCGTTGGCTTGGATCCATTATTGTATGACCAGACCGACGAACAGCGCAGCAATACTGAGCAGCATCATCACACCGGTGTAAAGCAAGGCCCACCACGGATGTCCATCGTTAAACAGTTTTGCACCTTCGACGCTGGCTGTACTGAACGTCGAATAACCACCAAGCAGACCGGAGGCCAACAGATACTGCAATGGAATGGCCGTGCAGGCATGTGCCCCGAACCAGCCGGATACGAACCCCATCGCCAGACAGGCAGTGACGTTAACGACCAGCGTTCCACAAGGAAACGGCAGGTGTATGCGAGCATTGACCCACGCATCCACACCGAAACGCGCCACCGCCCCCAAACCACCTAATAGAGAGGCCGCGATCAGCGCGACGACGGCCTCACCACGTCGGCAATTCTCATTCCGCGCAACAACAACCAGTGCGAGGATAAGAAATACGGCAGGCATCACCATAAGCGAACGGAGACCGGTTGAATGTGGGGCTTTGGTTTCATCGCTATTTTTTACCTGAGAGGGATGGTGTAATCGCCGTTGTCCCATCGCTTTGCCGGCGGCAAAGCCGACCATCGCGCACACAAGTCCGGCGATAATGCAGCTGAAGAGGTAGATGAAAGCGATAAACGTTCTGCCACATTCGAGACGCTTAACGACCTCAAGCATGAAGGTACTGTATGTCGTGAATCCGCCAATCAGTCCTGTATTCAAGAAAAGCCGTACGAGCTTGCGCACACCGGTATCAGGGCCAAGGGTGGACATATACGCTGTAACACATCCAAGCAGAAACGAACCTACGAGATTGATGACACCTGTTATCCATGGCCAGAGCACATTGGATGATTGGAAAGCACTCAACACCACCCGATCAAGCGAACCGCAGGCCCCTCCGGCAATGAGCGACAAGATGATTGCACCTGACGAAACGGCGGCACTTTCGATTTTACGATTCATCACTGCCCCCAAACCAATCCAACAGCCCCAGCAAAGCCGCAGCGTCACCGATTGCAATAATCCACGAATCGCCGCTCACCATGACAATACAAAGCCATGTGTTTTCCTGAAACTAATCTTCATGTACGACAAATCGCGCCTATGATGACATGACCCAGACACGAACATCAGCATCAAGAACTTGAAAAAACAATTCGGGAGCCATCCGTCGGACGAATGGAATCAGTACGCGTCAGCGATTGCCTGATCAAGATCGGCGATAAGATCTTTCGGGGCCTCAAGACCGATCGAAAGCCTGAGCAACTGGTCATCAACTCCTGCAGCAGACCGATATGCACTAGGGACTTCGCGATGCGTAATGCGCGCCGGATTAACGATAAGAGAGTGCGTACAACCGATATTGGGCACGTACGAGAACACTTTGACAGCATCTACCACACGGTTGACATGCGATTCATCACCCTCCAGTCTGAAGGACAAAACCGGACCGACACCGTTCGGAAGATACTTGTCGGCCAACGGCTTGTCCTGGCTCGAATCCAAGCCGGAGTAATAGACATGTTCAACATGCGGCACCGTTTCAAGATGCCGAGCGATTTCAAGAGCCGTCTCGCTGGCTTGACGACAGCGTTGCGGGAGCGTCTCCAACCCAATTAACTGAAGGTAGGCGTTTGCCGGAGACATCACTGCACCAAGATTATGCAAATATTTGATGCGAACACGACCGGCGAACGGCGCTTGCGGATACGCCTCGGAGAAATTACGCCATATCCCCTTGCGTTCATCGCTTACTGACAATTCCTTGTCGGTGAATTGAGGAAAACGTCCGTTCGACCAATTGAAGTTGCCGGAATCAACAACCACACCACCCAAGGCATTGCCATGACCGCAAATACCTTTGGTTGTAGAATGGACTACCACATCGGCTCCATACTCTATGGGACGAAACAGATAAGGCGTGGATACGGTGTTGTCGACGATAAGCGCGACACCATGACGGTGCAGCATATCAGCAAGAGGCTTGATGTCGGTGATACGGGTGGATGGATTGGCTACCGACTCAGCAAAAACGGCACGAGTATCCGGCCGTATCTTCACTTCTACCTGAGCAATATCGTTGATGTCGTCAACAAAGTCTGTGTAAATGCCAAATTGTGGGAAAAAGCTTTCCATTGCATCGATAGATGCTCCATACAGATCAGTAGGCGCTATGAGGCGACCGCCGCCCTCAGCGGCGCACAACAAGGCAAACGACACAGCTGCCATGCCTGAAGCGAGAGCAACTGCACTGACACCGCCTTCGAGATCGGCTATGCGGCGCTCAAATGCATCTACAGTAGGATTGCCACAGCGCGAATAAGAAAATCCCTCTATTTCACCGGAGGACAGACTGTCACCACGCTGCGCATCATGCATGGCGAATGCGGCGCTCTGGTAAATAGGCACGCTCATGGAACCGTTGTGTCCATAAGGATCGTAGCCAGCATGGAGGGCTCTGGTTTCAAATCTTAGGCTCGTCTCAGTTATGCTCGCACCACCACCGATGTTCGGCGGACAGGCCGTGTCCCGTCCGACTTCGTCGTTCAGACAACCTTCGAACATATCTGCGCTCTCATTAATCATGATGTCTCCAATTCACCATTGTTGGCACCACCTTACCGCCTCGAAATAGCACAGGCATGCGCGTTGTCATACCTAAAATCTATAAACCGTTCATACCTGATTACGACTAATCCCAGCGGTTTCATGTCCGCTGGGATTCGCGTGTCAATATGACCGGTTACTCAGTGCGCAGCGCGGTGGCTGGGTCCTGCTTGGCAGCCTTGCTTGAAGGTATGAGACCGCCAATCAGCGTGAGCACTACCGAGAGCACCACCAGAATGACAGCTCCGGAAACAGGCAAAACGGCGTTGACCTGATCAGTGCCCATAAAGTGGTGCATGAGGGCGTTGCCCGGAATAATGAGCATAAGCGTGACCGCGATGCCGATGAGACCAGCGCACAAACCGATAATGCCCGTCTCCGCGTTGAACACCGTGGAAACATTACGTTTCGACGCACCCATCGCGCGCAGGATGCCAATCTCCTTGGTTCGTTCAAGTACGGAAATGTACGTGATGATGCCAATCATGATCGAGGAAACCACCAGAGAAACGGCAACGAAGGCAATCAGAACGTAGGTGATGACATTGATGATGGTGGTCACCGAGTTCATCATCAGACCCGCGTAATCGGTATACACGATACGGTCCTTCTCTTTGGCTCCCTCGTTATATTGCTTGATTGCATCTTCGATAGCGTTCTTGGCTTCGAAACTATCGGCATAAATCTTGATGGAGCTGGGCGCATCACGCCCTATGACACCAAAATCAGCGAGGTTGCCGTCGTAGGTGCCAGTGGAAACATACTGGTTGTATATCGAAACCAACACACTTTCGGAAGCTGTGGCAAGATAGTGGTTGAATGCCTGAGCAGTCTGCTCCTCCGTGGCGCCAGCCGACTGCTGCGATGGAGCAGGTGTCCCCATGCCGAGGGACGTCTGGCTCATCAGGCTCTTTGCCATGTTCGCTTGCTCGGAAACCGGCAGAGAAGCGATATACGTCTTGGCATTCGCAGCCTTGGCGGCATCGTCGGACGGCGCGAATGTCATCCCGTTGAGCACATTGTGTCCACGGTCCGTCTTCTGGCTGGACACGATCTCACTGTCGTTTGCGTGGGCAATCAGCTTGTCAGTAAGCATACGCGTGTATCCGATGCCCGGGGCAAGCGGTGTGGTTTTGGCATCGCTGTTGGCACGAACAACTCCCATCACATGCAGCTTCATCGCATTGGGCGAATCCATGAGCTTGCCGACCTGATCGGCGTCATTACCCACGTATCGATAGTGCCCATCGGCATCCTTCACATACTGATCGGCAGCGGGCAGCAATGTCAGCGGTTGCTCCATGGCCTTGGAATAATCGATGCGAGAAGTGTTCGTCTTGACCTTTTCGCCGTTGTTGAGACGGTTCATCATATCGTTGTAATCGGCGCTGGGAAGCAGGCCAAGCTCATAGACCTGGGTCAGCGGAATCTCGTTGTTCTTATCGAGAACCAGCACGACCTGGTCGCTAGACTTCGGCCAATCCCCCTTAACCATCTGATAATTGTCGGTGATTACCGAGCTGATGGGCTGCTTGTCGGCATGTTCACCAGGCATGATTTCGGAGAACGCGGATGGAGCTTTGTTGTTCTCGGTTTTGCCGGTGATTTTGGAAATCTGCATCGACTGAATACTGCCGATGTCGCTTGAGGACGAATTCAATCCGGCCATGGTGCTGGCTACTGAATCAGAAGCGACGGAACTCCCGCTTATTTTCACGCCGTCGACGTTCACCAGCGTACCACTGCCATCGTGCGTGAACACCGAGAACTTGGGCGAATATGAATACTGGATACCAACATCGCCAACATGCTTGCGCACATCGTTATCAGGCTTGTCGAGGAACTTTTTGAACGGACTCAGGTTATTGGTGGTGATTCCGCTCGTGACTGATGAAGCGCCTTTGACACTTGAATCGTCGGGATAGATGCCGTCACGAAGCTGCGCGTGTTCCTTGGAATCGTCGGCAGCTTGTGCAGTATCCATAATCTTGTTCATATCGAAGGTCTGTTGGTTAATCTCAATAGGATACGAAGTCAACGTTTCCTTTTGGATATCGGTGATGTAATGATTCACACCAGCGGAAACGGAAAGGATCAAGGCGATGCCGATAATACCAATCGACCCTGCGAATGACGTGAGAATCGTCCTGGCCTTCTTGCTTTTAAGATTGTTGAAACTCAATGCGACGGAGGTAGCGAAGGACATCGAAGCCCTGCCCATCGTGCGATGTACGGCAGGTGCTTCACTCGCCGTTTCCTCGGGTTCGACCGGCCTAGAATCACCACGGATAACACCGTCCTTAAGCTCAACGATGCGGTTGGCGTATTCGTATGCCAGTTCAGGATTATGAGTAACCATAACGACGAGGCGATCTTGCGCCACTTCCTTGAGTAAATCCATGATCTGCACGGACGTTTCAGAGTCCAGCGCACCGGTAGGCTCATCGGCCAGCACGATGCTCGGATCGTTGACAAGCGCCCTCGCAATGGCCACACGCTGCATCTGACCACCCGAAAGCTGGTTCGGCTTCTTGTTGACGTGCTTCCCGAGACCGACCTTTTTGAGCGCCTCTTCGGCACGCTTATGACGGTCGGCTCGCGAAACACCAGAGATCGTCAGAGCCAGCTCAACATTGGAAAGAATACTCTGGTGTGGAATCAGGTTGTAACTCTGAAACACGAAGCCCACGGTGTGATTTCGGTAAGAATCCCAGTCGCGATCCTTGTATTTCTTGGTCGATGTACCGTTGATAACAAGGTCGCCCTCATCGTAACGATCCAGTCCGCCGATGATGTTCAGCAGGGTTGTCTTACCCGAACCTGACGGCCCCAGAATCGCGACGAACTCATTGTCGCGCAGGGTAAGACTCACATGGTCAAGCGCCTGCTGTGTGAAATCACCCGTCTTGTATTGCTTGCTGATGTCTTTGATCTGTAACACGTAATCCCTCACTGCTTGTATCGGTATCGCAGGCAAGTTCACGTCACCCTGCTGTCATCTTGCAACACTACCAGCGATGCCCCAAAGTTACGTGTATATCGCTCGAACTGTAAGAAACTGAAATTGGTCCAGCCACCCAATCCCTCAGTGGCACATGGCTTGCTGGTAGCCGGCCCCCCAAGCGCTCATGGCATCAATCACCCTTTTGAGACTCCGTCCGGTTTCGGTCAATGAATACTCGACTCGAGGCGGAACCTCGGCGTAGACTTTGCGACTGACAAGACCGGCCGCCTCCATCTCCCGAAGATTGGAAGTAAGCACTTTCTGCGAGACATTGCCGATCGAACGACGCAATTCGCTGAACCGTTTGGTCCCTTGCAGCAGATCACGCACGATCAGAACGGTCCACTTGTTGCCAATGAGGGTCATGGTCGTCTCGACCGGACAAACCGGAAGGTCGTTGACGACGCACGCGCTTTTCTCACTTTGGGCACTTGCGACATTATTCACGGTTAAGCACTTTCACTTTCAATGCATCCTTTCGTCGCATCAGAAATGCTTGAATCCAGACACAATCCAACATTAACGAAAGGTTACTTTTAGTTACCAACATCTTTTTTAGACTCTATTTCCCAATATCATCATTCTTCCAATAGCATATCTTTGTAGACGATCGAAACACGTTTTCTTTGCAATCATTCTAAAGTTACATAAAGTAACTATAGATTCATAATGTAACTACCTACTTCACAATCCGTTCTCCGATATAGTGACAATTACGATTTCTAATTTCTTAAAATCCGTATAGCGCGAAACAGACACATACCTACATGGAGAAGAGCACGTCATGACACGCATTACCGTTTTGGGATTCGGAAACATCGTAAGCATCCGTCCCTAGCGAAAGAACGATATTATGAGCAAGAACATTGCGGTGGTCGCCGCAAACGGCAAAGCCGGAAAAGCAATCGTCGAAGAAGCAATCAGACGGGGCATGAACGTAACCGCCGTTGTACGTCATGACAACACAACCAACGCCCAACACGCCATCGTCAAAGACCTTTACGGCCTGACCACGGACGATCTGAACGGTTTTGACGCGGTCGTCGATGCATTCGGCACCTTCAACCCAGCCAAACTGGACGAGCACAGCACATCGCTGAAGCACCTTGCAGACGCGCTTTCCGGCAGCAAGACCCGTCTGCTGGTAGTCGGAGGCGCAGGCAGCCTCTATACCGACAAAGCACACACCAAGCAGCTTTCGGACTCCTTCCCGGAAAACATCAAAGGCGTGCCACTGGCGATGGGCAAGGCTTTTGACGCGCTGCGCGAACGCGACGATGTTCATTGGACATATGTAAGCCCCGCCGGCGATTTCCAACCCGATGGCGAACGAACCGGAACCTACGTCCTTGCCGGCGAGGAATACACCACCGACAACGACGGCAAGAGCGCGATCAGCTACGCCGACTATGCAGTGGCGATGGTTGATGAAATCGCTACAGACAAGCCGCACGACCGCGAGCGCATCTCCGTACGCTGGTAAACCGATTGCACCAAGGTGTGAAGACCTTGGCAAGAGGCTTTCCGTAGGCTCGCTATCACGGATCCTTTCAACAACACCGGTACCGAATACATGTGGCCGCTTCATCTCACTGGATGAAGCGGCCACATGTTTTTAACCGGCAATATTCAGGCCGTTCGACGATCAGGCCTCAAAGGGATCAGTCCACGGACTTCAACGCTTCAAGCATATCCAGACGCTTGAGCCTTGTGTTTACGAACCAGCCGAGCACGGCCGTAATCAGGCCAACCACGATCACCGGCACCACAAAGGCAAGCCAGGTAATCGACGGATCGAACATGACATCATCAGGCGGAACGGCAGTGATGATGTAACGGTGCAACCAACCGCCAAAGCCGTATCCCACGACGATGCCAATCAGCGAGAGCAGGATCGTTTCACGGTAGATGTACATTGTGGTTTCACCATTGAAGAAGCCCAGCACCTTGATGGTGGAGAGTTCCCTAACACGCTCGGAGACATTGAGATTGGTGAGGTTGTAAAGAATGACCACGCCAAGCAAGGTCGCCACAATGATGAGCACCCACATAATCTGGTTGAGCGCCGCGACCACCACGTCGATCTGATGCATAAGCGTGGTGTTCTGCACAACACCCTGAATACCACCAAGACGCATGAACGAAGCCGCCTGTTTCTTGGTGTTATCCACACTGTTGTCCTTCAAGGTCACCATGTAGGCGTTGACGGAATAAGGCTGCCCGAACACTGAACGATAAGCCGTCGGACTCATCATCATGAAGTGACCGAGATACATCTCGCAGACGCCGGAAACCTTTGCATGATAGGTCTTGCCGGAACCATCTTGGAAATCGATGGTATCCCCCGCCTTGGCATGTATCAGGTCCGCGAACCGCTCGGAGATCACCACGCCGTTTGAATCGAGCTTCAACGGATGATGGCCCTTACGAGTGTTAAGTTTGACATAGTCATCAAACTTGGAAGCATTTCCCGGCACGAGCATGGTAATGGGCTGCTTATCGCCGTTGCGTCCGGCGACCTTGCTCACCGATTCGTAACGGACCGGTAGGGAACGCTGCACATCGCTTTCTTTAAGCCGTTTTTCGATGGCTTTGTTTTGCGAGTCGGTAACGTGAGCATTTTCGGCAGCGATGAGACTGTAATGCATCACGTCACCGAACTGGTGCTCATTGATACCTGAAATCGATCCTTGAACCGCGAATCCGGCCGTCAGCAGAGCCACAGACCCGCTCACACCGAAGATGGTCATGAACATCCGTTGCTTGTAACGGAAAATATTACGTGCGGTGACCTTGTGGGTGAAATTCAGATGATTCCAGATGAAAGGTACGCGCTCCAAAAGAATCTTGGAACCGGCACTTGGAGGCTTGGGCAGCATGAGCGCCGCCGGACGCTCCTTCAACTGACGAGATGCGCTGAGAATCGCGGGAACGACGGCGCTGAGCAAAGCGAGCACTACGGCGAGCAGCGTGACCTGCCAATAAAATCCAAGATGGATGACCGGCACGTTGAAGCCCACCTTGTATGCGTCGTAGACGATCATCGGTAAAAGCGTGTGTCCGGCGAAAATACCGATGACCGCACCCAGAATGGACGCAAAGAAGCCATACACCACGAACTTCTTCATCACATCAACATCGGAATACCCCAACCCTTTCAACGTTCCGGCGTTGACGCGCTCCTCGTCAACGAAACGGGTCATTGTCGTGAACGTAACCAATGCCGCAACCAGATACATGAAATAAGGGAAAATATGCGAAAGCGAATCAACAATCACAGAGACTGAATCGTAGAGTTTGTAACCATCGGACCCTGGCGTCTCACGCTTGGAATCGACGGAATACACAGGATCCTGCAACGCATTAAGCGCGGCCGTGACCTCATCGAGCTTATGCTCGGCATCCACGATTTTCTGCTGCGCATCAGGTTCGCTTTGTTCGAACTGCGCCTTTTTCGTGTTGTATTCGTTGTTTTTTTCAGTCAGTTCCGCCTGCGCTGCATCAATCTGCGACTGGCCTTGTCGTTGTTTGGCATCAAGCTCCTGCTGTGACTGTTCAATCCGGGTTTTGCTTTGAGAAAGCTGCAATGCCGCCTGATCAAGCTGCGTCTTTGAGGATTGCAGCTGTTGCTGCTGTTGAACGACCTGCGCCTTGCCGGCATCGGCCTGGGTGCGCTTGGCGTTGAGCTGCTTCTGCACCGTCTGCACCTGCGCCACGCCGGGATTGTATACGTTGGCCATGAACGTGTCACGCGCGGTATTGGCCTGACTCAAACCGTTGTTGATTTGGGTCTGCTGGGCCGCAAGAATCCCAAGTTGTGTGGAAAGCTGTCCGCGTTCGGCGGACAGCGCATCTCGATCGGCGTCGGAAAGCGATCCATCAGCCAATTGGGCGTCAATCTGGGCAATCCGAGCGTTACTGGCGTCGATGCCCTGCTTATTGAGCTGCTGCGAGGATGTCAATTGCGCTACGGTCTCGTCGGCCTGCTTCTTTCCAGTTTCGAGATTCGTCGCGTTAGTGTTAATCTGCGATTGTCCAGCGTTGATTTGAGCATACGCATCATTGACCTGTTGTTGCGCCGATTGAAGCTTCGGTACCGCATCGTCATACTGCCGCTTGTTCGTAGCGTACCGCTGTTGCCCCTGCGCAAGTCTCGCCTGAGCATTGCTGATTTGCTGCTGTGCCGAATTGGCCTGTGTGCTCAACTGTTGCCTGGAATCGTTCAGCTGCTGATTACCGTTGTCAAGCTGCGTCTTGGCATCATTCAGTTGCTGTTGAGCATTCCGAAGCTGTTGGCGGGCATCGGAAACCTGCTGACGACCGGAATCGATCTTAGCATTTGCCTGCCCCTCGATGCCCTGTCGCCTCTCCTTCGGACGTTTGGAAAGAATATGGTCGAGAGCCTTCTTATGTTCCTGGAGCTTATCGTTGTACGCTGCGGAATAATGATCGCGCATGCCGTCGAGATCGCTGTATGCGATGCGGGCAATCATGTAATCATCGGATTTGAACGCAGCGGGCGTCACCACCGCATAGCCTTCAAGCGAGCCGGAACCTGAAGTGGACGGCCCCATGTTGACCGAGCTTAGAATCTCGGTAGAATCAACGACACCTACAACTTTGTAACTCTCGTGCCGCAAAACCTTGCGACCCAACGGATCCGCCTTCTCGTCCAACTTGAACGTCGATCCTATGGGATACCTGCTCTGATGTGAGGAATCAATGGCTATCTCATTGGCATTGCGAGGCATTCGCCCGGCAACGGTCTGATAGGTAGACACATCTTTGGGCGCGGAGAACACCCGTACACTTTCGTCGCTGTTTTTGACAACAACGTCCTTGAGGTATCCATATTCAATATGCGAAGCACCTGGCGCCTTGTCGATCTGGTCACGATCATCCTTATCGAGACCATAGTTCGAAATCACACTCAAATCCGAAAGATGATGCTGAGCAAAATAGGCGTTGCCGGTGTCTCGCATATCCGGACCCGAAACCGTGAGACCGACAAGAGCAAAGGAGCCGAGTGCCACCAAACAGACAATAGAGAAGAACCGGCCCTTTGATTTCGAGAATGCCTGCCGAATATCACGCCACAACATGCGCTTGGACATATGAGGGTCCGAGGTATGCGTCTCTTTCCCTCCTGCGTTTCCGTTCGTCATTGCTTCGCCCGCCATATCCTTACCATTCAATGTCGTTGATATCGGCAGGCGTCTCGTGTTGTTCGACAAACTGCACTTGGGCGTCACGCATGTGAATGACACGGTCTCCGATTGGAGCGATGGCCGCGTTATGGGTGACAATGATTACCGTGGAACCGAACTTGCGCGACTGATCCTGTAAAATACGCAGAACCTGTTTGCCGGTTTTGTAATCAAGAGCACCGGTCGGCTCGTCGCACAGCAAAATCTTGGGTTTCTTAGCTACGGCTCGGGCAATGGCCACACGTTGCTGCTCACCACCCGAAAGTTGGGCAGGAAAGTTGTCAAGACGATTTTCGAGCCCCACCTCGATGAGTGTCTCGGTCGGATCGGCAGCCTGAGGAACAATCTCAGCGGAAAGTTCGACATTTTCACGTGCGGTCAGGTTCGAAACCAGGTTGTAGAACTGGAAAACGAAGCCAACATCATAGCGACGGTAGGCAGTGAGCTGACGGGCATCGTACTGCGCAATGTCATTGCCATCAATAATGACCTGGCCAGAATCGCACGTATCCATTCCGCCAAGAATGTTCAGCAACGTCGATTTGCCTGCTCCCGAGGCACCGAGAATGACCACCAGCTCCCCCCGCTCAATCGTGAAACCCACATTATGATTCGCATAAATCCTGGTATCGCCGGTCTTGTACTGCTTCGTTTCGCCCCGCACCTCAATATAAGACATCTCGCGGCTCCTCCTCTGCTTCAGACCCGAAAGGGGCCGATAATTCTTACCTAAAATCGATATTAATATCCAGCAGGGATTACCGCTAGGCGTATAAGCAGTCAACGAATCAATTCGTTTTCACTGTCTCTCAAGTTGCAAATCGCTGTCAACATGGGAGAAATCCGACACCCTGTTCCACTTCACGGTATATCCGGCACCGTTAGCGCAGAATACGGAATCTGGCGTATTTTCAAGATCGATTTCAGGGTCGTAACCGATTCGTTCTATGACTTCCTCGGCGTTGTGACACGGACGATAACCGGCAAACACACAAGTTAGCGAGCCCCTTCCGTGGGTATAGGCATTGACTTCCATCGAATAGTCACGCATCTGCTCGACAGGAGCGCTGCCCTCCAACTGCATGTAATCGCCATCGGTTTGAGGGGTGTTGAATATGCCGCTCATCCGCTGAATATCAGCCATCGCATGTCCCAGCATATCCTGCGGTATTTCCAGAGTGAAGTTATACCACGGTTCCATAAGTTTGCACTCACCGCGCGCCTTGAGTTCCATCAGCCCTTGGCGTACTGCACGGTAGGTGGCCTCACGGAAATCACCGCCTTCGGTATGTTTTTCATGACCACGTCCGGCAACAAGGGAAATCGTCATATCGGTTATCGGGGAAGCCGTGAGCACACCCAGATGCTCCTTTTCGCGCAGATGGGCCAGAATCGCCCGCTGCCAATTGCGGTCAAGGTCGTCCAAACTGCATCTCGATTCGAAATGCAAGCCGCTACCCGGCCGTGCAGGTTCTAGCAGCAAATGGACTTCAGCATAATGCCGCAATGGTTCGAAGTGCCCGATACCCTCGACCGGTGCCGTAATTGTCTCACGGTAGAGAATGCCGCCGGGCCCGAAATGAACATCGATGCCGAAGCGGTCGAGCATCATCTGTGTGATGACTTCGACCTGCACCGCCCCCATCAGCTGCACATGGATTTCGCCAAGTCGGGAGACCCAACGCGCCTGCAGTGCCGGATCTTCGTCCTCAAGTTCTTGCAACGCCACCAGGATGTTATGCAACTCAGGTGTGACTTCCGCAGACTTGGTGGGCTGCTCGGCCGACGACGAATTATAGTCCTTCACCTCATCGGCATTCTCGGAATCATCAGGAGCCGGCGCCTTACCGGGCAACACGGTATATGTCAGAACTGGCCGCAACACGGATTCCTCGGCATCGGCTTCAAACCCCAAACCTTGGCCGGGGAACGTTTTGGTCAACCCAGTCACCGCGCATATCTCGCCGGCCGTCACTTCGTCCGCCAGCTCGAATTTCACGCTGGAATACCGTCGAATCTGATCGATTTTTTCCCGCCAGATCACGCCTTCCGGCTCCCGAGTCACACCTTCCCCACGTTCGTTGGTCAACAGCGCCTTGACCCCAAGCGTGCCACCAGTGATTTTCAGCCATGTGACACGATTACCTTGCCCATCATGTGAAACCTTGTAGACACGGGCACCGAACTCACTGGGATATGTGCGATTTTCGGTAAAACGCCGCAAGCCCGCGAGGAACTCATCAACACCTTCAAGTTTCAACGCAGACCCGCAGTAGCAAGGGAAAAGCTTACGTGTTGCTATCATCGAGCACAACGTATCATCCGAGATCCTGCCCCCGTCGAGCAGCTCATCCATCGCGGTGCCACTCTCGTCGAGCAATGCGATTTCCTCCTGCTCGTTCGGCTCCACAGCACCTTCGAAATCAATGCACCCTTCGGAAAATCGCCGTTGCATCTGCGAAATAAGCCCATTCTTGTCGGCTCCGACGGCATCCATCTTATTGACGAAAATGAACGTCGGAACGTTGTATCGGACTAAGAGCCTCCACAACGTCTCGGTATGACCTTGCAGACCATCGTTCGCACCCACCACGAGAATCGCGTAGTCCAACACCCTCACCGCTCGTTCCATTTCCGTCGAAAAATCAACATGACCCGGGGTGTCAAGCAGTGTGAATTCAACACCATCCTCACAATCGTCGCTATTGCGATGTCGGCCATTGCCGCCATTTTTATGCTTTGGCTCGTTGAATCGCCCAGCATCTTCTGCTCGAACATCAAGAATAGCCTGTTTGGAAAAGATGGTAATGCCACGACGTTTTTCCATTGCATCGGTATCAAGGAACGCATCGCCGTGATCTACGCGCCCAAGCTTGCGAATTTCACCGGCACGATACAGCATTGCCTCGCAAAGCGTGGTCTTTCCGGCGTCCACATGCGCCGCGATTCCCACAACCGCTCGTCTCATCGCCCGCTCCTTCGAATCGCATTTTCTTCGGCTTACCCCTAAATCATAAGGCGAAGGCACCCAGGCAATACATCAACCGCAACCCGCGTCGATGTCTGCGATGTACGCAAAAACCCCTGAATACCCTTACGACCAGAGGCGGGAAGCATGGCGGAGCAGACCCGGAAAATGGGAAGAGAGGAAAAACGGCATACCCCACCACACAAATTATCAGCACCGGTTTTCCAGTTGAACCGGACCCCGAATGACCATCGAGGAGAAAGAAAGCCTCGACCGAATCACCTTTTGCGAGCGTACCTCGTAATCACATTTTTTACGACATTTTATTCAATTCCGTCTCAAAATACGAAAGTCCGTTCTTCAGTAGATCCACGTCCGCCTGCAGTACGGTTTCCTTTAACCACCATTTCGACTTGTCGCCAGAAACTTTTTTCCATATGCACTTGATAGGAAACCTCTCAACTCGCAAAAGCCGCCGTCTCTCGACAGCGGCCTCTTTAAGTATTCCACAAATGTGCTAACAACAACTTTCAGTCGGCATATTTGGCGGGATCTGCGGCGAAGCTCTTGGCACAGTTGTCGCTGCAAAAGTAGTAGGTCTTGCCGTTGTAATCCTGGCTGGCGGCGGCGGTCTTCGGATCGATCATCATTCCGCAAACCGGATCCTTGACGGTGTTGGCACTTGCATTCATGTTCATATCCATGGCACTTCCTTCTTTCTTTTTCATATGTTGTTCGGGTACATCGTGCGGCGCATCCGCTGATGCGTCGACAGACTTTGTTGGGGCAACAGCAAGCTCTACATGGCGTTCATGCAGTTTGAAGGCGAACTTACGGGGCTTGATCTTGTTCGGATCGAACGAACGCAGACGATTCGCGTTCAGAACCACGGAAAGCGACGAGAACGCCATCGCAGCACCGGCAATCATCGGACTAAGCATAATATGCCAGATCGGGTAGAGAATACCGGCGGCTACAGGAATGCCAATGCCGTTGTATCCGAATGCGAAACCGAGATTCTGCTTGATGTTGCGCATCGCCGCCCGCGAGAGGTCGATGGCGGTAACCAGACCGCTGAGACTGCCAGAAACCAGTGTAATATCAGACGATTGGATGGCCACATCCGTACCCGTTCCCATGGCAAAGCCGACATCGGCGGCAGCGAGCGCCGGGGCGTCGTTGATACCGTCGCCGACCATCGCGACCATATGTCCCTCGTTCTGCAAACGCGCGATTTCCTTAGCCTTGTGTTCGGGGTGCACCCCGGCGATGACGTGATCGACGCCGACTGCGTTGGCGATGGCTTCAGCGGTGGTCGCGTTGTCGCCGGTCAACATGATTACCTGCAACCCCCGCTCGCGCAACGCAGTCACTGCTTCGGCAGAATCGGATTTGAGCGTATCCGCGACTGCAAGCACCGCGGCCAGTTGTCCATCCACAGCCGCGAACATGGGGGTCTTTCCTTGCTGGGCATAATCGGCAAACACCTGCGTCGCGTCCGCCTCGCTCTGCGCAACCGCTTTACACACACTCGAAGTAGACTGCACGTCAACACCGCAATTCTTCATCAGGTCACCATTGCCCACAACGACTTCATGTCCCTCAACATGTGCCACGATCCCACTACCAGGTGCGGCCTCGAACGAATCTGGCTGAGGTACGGTTAGCCCACGTCGTTGCGCACCCTCCACAACGGCCTGTGCAAGCGGATGCTCCGAGGCTTGCTCGGCACCGGCAGCCAGAGAAAGCAGCGCGTCTTCGCCCCCGTCACCCAAAACGTCGTTCACCAAACTGACACCGGTCAATTCCGGTTTGCCCCGAGTGATGGTCCCAGTTTTGTCAAGGACAACCGTATCAATTTCACGCGTAGTTTCCAGCGCCTCCGCTGAACGGATGAGAACGCCGTAGCGCGCGGCCTTGCCGGTGGAAATGGTCACGGAAAGCGGCGTGGCGATACCCAGGGCGCACGGACACGCGATGACGAGAACCGCGACTGCGGCAACGAGGCCATACAGGCCTCGCGGCGCAGGACCGAATATCCACCAGACCACGAATGTCCAGATGGCAATGAGCATTACTCCGGGCACGAAATAGCCGGAAATTCTGTCGGCGAGCTTTTGGATCGGCGCCTTTGAGGTCTGCGCGGTACGCACCAATTCGATAATCTGCGAAAGCACGGTGTCGCGCCCTACTTTGGTGGCCCGATATTGCAACGTCCCGTTGCCGTTGACGGTACCGCCAGTCACCGTATCCCCTTCAGCCTTGGTGGCAGGAATGGGCTCACCGGTAATCATCGACTCATCGACGGTAGTTCGACCGGAAATCACCGTGCCATCAACCGGAAGCTGTTCGCCCGGCTTGATTAGGACAACATCTCCTACTTCAACCCGATCAGCGTCGATGTCGAGAGTATTGCCATCACGAACCACATGTGCGGTTTTCGGCGTCAGATCGATGAGCGCCCGAATGGACTCCCCCGTGCCAAGCCGAGCATGAGCTTCAAGCAGCTGTCCGAGCAACATCAATGTGATAATGGTGCCAACGGACTCAAAATACGGCTCGCGAGCGCCAGACGGCAGCAGACCCGGCATCACCGTGACTACAACGCTATATGCATAAGACGCAGCGGTACCCAGCGCCACCAGCGAGTTCATTTCCGGCGAGCGGTGCACTAACGCAAGCCAGCCCGTACGATGAATAGGCCAGCCCGAGTAGAACATCACCGGGGTGATGAATACGAACTGTACCCAAGGATTCGTGAAGCAATCGACGACCCCCATGGGAACGAACACCGCAAGCCACATGCCAAACATCGCGAAGACCAATATGGGGAGGGTAAGCGCTGCCGCTATAACGAGCCTGCGATTGAGTACCTTAATTTCGCGTTTGCGCTCGGCGTCAGGATCGGTGCCGCTGCGACCTTGAAGCCCGTTTGCATCGGTGTTGAACATAGTCTGTCCGTTCACTTGGGTTTTCATGTGCGCTCCGTCCCCTTCGGCAGGACATGAACCATGCCGTGCAACATGTTCATGCCACATGCGTACGGTAAATCACCGGGCTGCTCTGGCGTGAATTCGACGGTCGTCGTCTCGAATGCGGGCAGCGTCTGGTCGATGCCCAAATCGCTAAACACCACATGCGAAGAGCATTCGCCATCCTCCTGCCTGTCGAATTGCAGACGTACCGGAGATCCGGCCTCAACCTCTATCTCTTGAGGGCTGTATCCGCCCTTGACCACGATGTGCGCCACCTGCAACGCACCTTCTCTGTTGGCCTGCTCCGCCTTCCGCGGTCCGAAAAAGTACCAGAGGATACCAACACTGATTGCCAGCGCTATGACCAGTACCGTGATATTGCCTACCATATTCCTCGCAATCCGTCGCCAGATTCTTGGCGGCATGCGTATCAAATCTTACGATGTGATTACAAGCAACCATACCTCTGTGCTTACCCAGATTGTCATACCCAATTGCGTCTTCAAATCGACGCAACTACTTTTGCTCACGTTCGCATTGACAGCTGCGAGGCCGCCGTTGCAACGCAAAGTGAATCGCTGACCGATAAATAGCAAACAAAACCATCACCATAATTAGGCATCTGGCAAAATACCCGACGCCATTTCAAGAACAGAAACGGACCGAATTTCAACAAGTTACAATGAATTCGTACAGAAAGGGATCTTGTGAATATCAAAAGATATCGCCCGTATCGCAAACGTGTCTTCATCAACAGTCTCGAAAATTGTCAGCGGCAAAGACGAAGCCATCAGCGACAAGACCCGAGAAAAAGTCATGGAGTCGCTAAACCGGTACCATTACCGGGCATATTCGTCGAATACAACCCATACCAAACACTGGCTCGTCGGTGTCATTCTGTGTTCATCGATCTCTTCCGACACCACATTGGTCGGCATCATCAAAACCACACAGGCCGCTGGGTCCGGGGTGGTTGCCTTCAACGGCTTTGACGATGAACAGCAAGAGCCAACAAACATCACTTCGGTTCGCAGCCAGAACGTTGACGGCATCATATGGGAACCCGTCAGCGAGAACAGTCTGAAAATCAACACGGCTTTCAACAACACCGACATTTATCTATCCGTCCCACAGTTCCAAGCGAAGGAACAACGGTGCCGACCCGCTCGACTTCCCAACATCTCAGAGGTAACGGCATCAACCAAGCCATAGGAGCGGCGAAACTTGCACGACGTCTCTCTTATTGGCAACGTCGGCTCAGACAGCGATTCGGACTATTTTTTTGCGGCATTGCACCATTGGAATATCGATACTTCCGGGGCGCACCGCGTCACAGGGGCGAATACCGGCAAAGCATACATGTTCATCACCCCCCAATGGAGACTCGATGGTTTCGGTCATTGCAGGGGCCAACGCATCGCTGACGAAGGATGACATCAGCAAAAACGAAGCCTTGTTCCAAGATGCGGCCTATTGCTTACTGCAATCGGAAATACCGTTGGCAGCCATCAACACCGCATGTGAACCGGCCCACGAGCACCGAGCAAAGGTGATTTTCAAGCTTTCTTCCGACATTTACTTGCCGAACGAGCTGATTGCAGCAATAGATATCTTCGTACTCAATGCCCAGCAACTTGCCATTATGGAGTCGGACGAAGGAACGATCCAGGAAAAGGCACAACGCCAGCAGCAGCGCGGTGCCCAATGCATCATTGTGACCCAAGGCGAGAACGGATGCTATCTGTTCGATCACCAAACACAACACCACTATGACGCCGCCCCACTCGCCGCCATAGACACAACAGGCGCCGGCGATGCATCCGTCAGCGCTCTTGCCTCGTATCTCCTTTATGGATACAAACTGCCGGAGGCAACATCCGTCGCCATTTTGCCGCCGGTTTCTCCGCGACCAGAGAAGGTGGCATTCCCTCGTTAATCGATAAATTTACCTTGGAATCGCATCTGGAACGCATCGAATAGGAAAACCAGAAATAACGCGCAACCATTGAATCGGCACCATCGCCAGCAGACCAAATAATTCGGGTATGCAAGTGGGGTCACCGCAAATCGTTATTCACGGTGACCCCATTGATAGCGCGCATCAAGCGGCTGTTATCAACACCATAGAGTGCGCAGCTCACTTCTCGTTGTCGGCGCGAGATCGGCTGTAGATCATCTTCATGAAGACCATGAAGATAACAAGCGCAGCCAGAATGACACAACCACCGATAAGGAACACGTTGGCGTACGAGGACGCGGCACCGGCGGGAGTCCCTACGATGCTGCCACCACTCAGGGAGGTCTTCGCCATCATCTGACCGAAGAGCGAAACACCGATGGAACCGGTGATGGCCTGAATCAAATCGTTGAAGCCGAGCGCTCGTCCGGATTCCTCAGGCTCCACAGTCAACGTTGCAGTATCGACGATCGGCTGATAGAAGAAGGAAGTACCGAAGTAGTAGATGCACGGAGCCACACCGAGGGCCCAGAACTGGCCAGCAGGAATAAGGAACGCGATAGCGATCAAACCGCCACCCATGCAGGCCAGCGCCAAGATGATGGAAGCCTTGCGACCGATACGCTGAATGATAGGACCAGCAGCAAAGCCCATGATCGCCGCGAGGATGATCGACCAGACCAGCAAGTTGGAAACCTTTGAGGAATCGATGCCGTAGACGTTCATACCAATGTTGTTGACGCCGGCGTTCAGGGTGTAGCTGAAGAAGTAACCGACGAAAATAACAATCATGGTCACTGCGAAGGCGGGGTTGGTGAGCATCTTCGGGGTGATGAAGGGGCTCTTGGCTTTGTTGATGTAAATCACGAAAGCCACGAGCGTCACGATGCAGGCAATTCCCCACATCCAGTTCATGTCGGTGAAGAACATGGTCACCGCACCGGCGAACAGACCGATGAGCGTGAAGCCAACACCATCGATGCTGGCACCCTCAGCGTGCTGATCGGGAAGGTTCTTGGCCAGTGCAGGAAGGAAGAAGATAGCGATGATGCCAACGCCGAAGAGCCACCGCCAATCAATCAAGGTCATGTAGCCTGCGAGAAACACACCCAGCGCCGCTGCGATACGGAAAACGGCGACAAAAACACCGTACCAGATCACGCGCTTGCGCTTCTCGACATATTTGGAAACAAGCACCAGGAAGATCGATCCACTGACCTGCCAACCAATGGACTGGAGAACGCGAGCCGCAATGACGATCCAGATGCTCAGCGTTCCGAAGCAGCCCAAAATCGAACCGATGATGAAGACGATTGTGCCCAAGCAAACCATCTTCTTCAAAGAAACAAAGTCACCCAGCGAACCGTAAATAACGCACACGATACCTAGCACAATTCCAGGGATCGAAGTGATCAGCGGAGCAAGACCAGGGGCGCCGAGCTGCTGACCGATGTTGACATAGATCATGCCGAATGCCTGCTGCTGCAGCACACCCAAAGTAAACAGCGCCAGGATGATCGGAATGGCCACCTTGGCCATCTTGTTCATTTTGGCAAACTCGGGCGTTCCCTCTTCGGGCACAGGTATTCCGTTGTGTTCTTCCTTGACTGTAGTTTCAGCCATTATGTAACCTTTCTCTTGAAAAAGTTGATATCACTTGTTGTTGCGTTCGACGGATGCAATCCGCTCCACGAAACGTTCGCGGAACCGTTCAACGTCCACATCCACACAGACGCTGACGTTGTGGTCATCACTGATGATGCCGTCGTAATCCACAACGGTGGCACCAAGGGTCAAAGGACTGGAAATCTCCACATCCACGAAGGCGTCTTGCATGGTGAACATATCGGGCTCCACCATCGCCAGAGCAGCCGAGGGATCGTACATCTTGATGCCGTTTTCGATATGCCCGCCATCATAGGAACGGAACAGCGAACCAATCATGACGCCAACCTCACCGGTGCCCTCCATGCGATCAAGATCGTCCACGACCAGGTGTGCCTTACGGCCGATGTCAAGTCCCACCATGAGAATCGGCACCCCCGAACGGAACACCATCTTGGCCGCCTCAGGATCGACCGAGATATTGAACTCACCGTAGACACCGATATTGCCTCGTTGGGTCGAGCCGCCCATCATCACGATGCGTTCCACATGCTCTTTGACCTCCGGGAAGGTCGCGAACAGCAACGCGATATTGGTCAACGGTCCCAGCGTAAGCAACGTAACCGGTTCATCGCTTTCCATAAGCACGCGACGCTCTTCGAGAACCGCATTGTTGGCGGTCAGGAGCGAGGTGTCGGGCTCTGGGAAATCAAACATGCCCATGCCACCCTTGCCGTGCGCCTCCGTGGCGAAGCGGTTGTCACGCATCAGCGGAGCCGCGGCACCCTTGGCCACAGGAATGCGCCGACCAAGGAACGCCAGGAGCTTCAAGGCATTGTTTGTGGTGTGGCCGACACCGACATTGCCCGAAACCGAAGCGATGAGCTTGATATCCACACTCGGATCATCAACGAGCAGGGTAATGGCAGCGGCATCGTCAATACCGGGATCGGTATCGATAATCAGTGGTTTTTTTGTATTCATCCGTTATTCCTCCGTTGTTGCAATCGGTGTTGATTGAAAATGTTCGACCTCATCGGCCAACGGTATTGAAGTGGCCGCCCCCTGACGCGAAACCGCAATCGCGGCCGCACGCGAAGCCCTGTCAAGGCACTCGGCCATATCGACACCGGCGACCATATTGGCCAAAACATAACCTGTGAACGTGTCACCTGCGCCGGTGGTGTCCTCCACGGGAACGCGATAGGCGTTCTGCCTAACGCGCTGCGCCCCCTTGGCATAAGCGGAACCCCATGATCCCGCCGTGAGGATAATCGCCGCCTCGGGGAACTGCTCGGACATCCCTTCCAGCAGGACTTCGGGAGAGCCAGATTGACCGGTTATCACCTGAGCCTCACCTTCATTGAGAATGAAGCAATCGATCAGATTCAGATCAACATCCTTCAAGAGGGAATCGGCGGGAGAAGGATTCATGGCCACCTGCATGCCGCGCTCATGCGCCCGACGCACGATGTACGGCAGCATATTGGTCTCGTTCTGCACCAGGAGCCAATCCCCTTCGCCAAACTTCGCTAATACCTCGTCCACAAAATCCTCGGTGAAGGCACGGTTGGCACCACTGAAGAGGATGATGCAGTTATCGCTATCACTGTTGCGTTGGATGATCGCGTTACCGCTACGCACCTGCTCGGATACCCTCACTTCGGAGGTATCCACTCCGGCCTCTTGGAGCAGGTCGCGAAGAAACGTGCCATCCTCACCGATCAGACCGGCATGGCTGACTTGGGCACCGGCCTTGCCGACCGCTATGGACTGATTCAGTCCCTTGCCTCCGGGGTAGCGGTTGAGATCGTGCGAGGTGATGGTCTGACCCTTGGTAACGAAATCGCTGACATCGTAGACAAAATCTATATTCAAAGAACCAAAATTGAGAATACTCATTGGTTTTCTTTTCCTAACTGTTGCTGTCCGAATACAACCAATTGGTTGTCCGCCGAAATTGGCGCCTTATGCCGTGCTCCTTATCCGTATTTCAAGATTCCTACTTGGAACGGGTGTTCCTGATTGCTTCGATAAACTGATCGACTGAAAAAACCGTGTCAGCCAGCCCCGCACCTTGCGCCACCCTGGTAATGGGAGGCGGTGCGACGAAGGATTCGCGTAATGTATCCGTCTGAGAGAACACGTCTTCGGGTGTGCTGTCAAGCAACACCTCACCCTTGCGTATAGCCACCACGCGATCGAAGTTGGCAGCAACGAATTTCATATCGTGACTAATGGCCAAGCACATCTTGCCTTCATGCTTCAACTCGGCAATGAGACGATGCAATCGCGCATTGCCCGCATGATCCTGACCGCAGGTCGGCTCATCAAAAACCACGGCATCCGGATTCATCATGACAACAGCGCCGATACCACAGAATTTCTTCTCCGTGGGACTCAAATCAGAGGGATGAGCATCGAGCTTGTCCTGCAAGCCCGTCAACGCGGCAACCTTCGTGATTCGCCGCCCGATCGCGGCTTCATCCATGCCGATATTTCGCGGGCCGAAGGAAAACTCTTCGCGTACGCTTCCCAGGAACAGCTGGTCATCGGGGTTCTGGAAAACATAGCCAACCCGTGATGACCACTGGGCGGTCGTCCAATCGCAGATATCGGTGCCATCGATCAGCAGTGAACCTTGCGTCGGACGCAATATACCGTTGAGATGCTTGGCCAATGTCGTCTTACCGGCACCGTTTTGCCCTATGATGGCGACCGACTGATTACCGTCGAAACAAAGGTTAATATGACGAAGCACCTGTCGCTCCGGCTGATAGCCATAACACACGTCACGTAATTCAATCCTCATCGTTCCAACGCCTTCTTCGCCATCGCGACCGATTCGTCATAAGTGATTGCGAGATCACCATTCGCAAGGCCGTTCTTTTCGAGCCCCTTCGACAATTTGACGTATTCCGGCGCATCAATACCGTATCGGCCGAGATCCGAAAGAGCGAACACTCCCTTAGGACTGCCCGACAGCACCACTCGTCCGGCATCCATAACCACGACGGTATCGGCGTATTGAACCACACGTTCCATGTCGTGATCGACCATGATGACCGTCACTCCCTCGGCATTGAGCTGCTTGACAATCTCGAATATTTCGGAAGCTCCGAGCGGATCGAGCTGGGTTGTGCACTCGTCAAGCACAAGGATGTTGGGCTCCATGATGAACGTGGATCCGAACGCCACGCGCTGTACCTGCCCGCCGGAAAGCTCCAATGGATCACGGTCGAGAAGGTCTTCGATGTGCATCAACTGCGACACCAGCTTGACACGCCTACGCATCTCGTCGCGAGAGATGCCCCTGTTGCCGAGTCCGTATGCAAGTTCCTCAGCGACGGTTCCCGACGCGTACGTAAGCTGGTTGAACGGATTCTGGAACACCAGGCCGATATAGTTCGACAAATCAGCCACACTGCTATGTGCCGTATCAGCACCGTTTACACGAACGTACCCTTCGCTGCTACCGCTGAAATAATGCGGTATGAGACCTACGAGCGAATTGCACAATGTTGTTTTGCCGGCACCGTTGGCACCCACAACACACAGAAACTCACCTTCGCGCACCGTCAGGCTCACATCCCGCAACGAAGGAGCCTTAGCGTCCTGATAGGTAAACGAGAAATGATCGACTTGGACGACTTCTTTCACCTCACACCTCCCCACTGACAGGTCACCGACAGCATCCCGCTGTAATCGAGAACGGAAAAAACAAACACCACAACAAACAAGGCAATCAACACACAAAGCATCACCGAATCCCTGAACGACCAAGGAACCTCGACATAATTGGTCCGTCGCGTACCTTTGATGCCGAAACCTCTGGTTTCGAGCGTCATGCCACGCTCCTGGGCATCGGTGAGCGAGGACATGACCACCGGCCCAATCAGCGGCAGGAACGCCTTGAATCGCGAAATCAGGTTACCGCCCGTCGTCAGCCCACGGCCGCTTTGCGCCTGACGAATCACCGTCAACTTGCGCTGCATCTGCGGGACTACATTCAACGAAGCGAAAATCAGATAACCGATTTTGCTTGGGCAGCCAATCTGCGTCAACGCCGCCACCAACGAGCCGATATAAGTCGTTGTGTTGGCAATGTAAAAACTGCCGAGAAACACCAGCACGGTAGCCACGATTTTCAAGGAATACAGCAGGCCTTCCAGGCCCAGCTTCGCAAAACCGCAATCGGCAATAAAAACAGTGTTTTTAGGACTATAAAAACCCTGGATAAAGACCAGCATAATCGTCATCGGTATGCCGAAACCGAAGATCAGCTTGGAGAGCGGCTTCAAACAACCGATGGGCAAGGCAAGGGCGAATAGCACGACCACAAGGAAAAGGCCCAATGTAAAATCAGGCCAAATCAGTGCGGCGATTCCCAATACCACTACACCCAGGAACTTGACCAGCGGGTTGACCTCGCCCATGAATCCCGGAAAATCATGTGCCGCATCGGCCTTGTTCAAACGCTCATCCATTTGCGCATCGTTCAGCACAGTATTGTCATTGCTGTGGCGCAAATCGGCAAGGATGGATTCAAGGTCATAGTCACGGGCGTCAACATCCGCCTTGATGGGTTCGTAATCCGTGGTTCCAATATTGCCCGAGGCATACTGGCTCATGAAACGGGGCGGGATTTCCTTGACCACAAGATACGCGACGATAAGCGTAATGCCCTTGTCGAGCAGATTCTCCACCATGGACGAGGAAAAGACAGAAATAAGGATGTTCTTCCACGCCACGGCGAGCGCTGCGGTAAGAAGCGAGGTGCCGTTGACCCCCGTGGCACCGCCGTAAACAAGAACGGTGATCAGGGAAGCCGTGACGGTATTGACAACTGAGCAAGTCAGCCAGATCAGGACGGCACCCGATACTTTCTTGAACAGACCCGCTTTGACCATATAGCCGACGACAAGGCCACAAAGCACACTCGACATGACGTAAGGCAAATAGACCGGATTCGCCACGATAGCCAAAAAGACATTCGTGAGCAGTCCACACAATGCAGCAACCCAAGGCCCACTGAGGCAGGCGATGACGACGGTGCCGATCATATCCATGAATAATGGCAGTTTCAGTGTTGAACACAACGTTCCACCAATGAGATTGATTCCGACTGCAATGGGAATCAAAACAAGCGATTTTGTGGAAAACTGGGAGGCGATGCCACGAAGCGCTTTATGCGATAAAACCATTTGCACCCCACCTTTACCGTTGTTCATGACCGGTACAGCATCGGCACTTCGAGCCATAACCGTTGAGAAATGATTTTCCTAAATTATTTTCCCGGACATATGTAGTACTCAGTTCACATCAAGTCAAACAGCGCAATTGCGTAAACCGACTGTGTTAGACCAGCGGTCGATATTAGGAGGACAGTCACGAAAATGCAAACTGTCTAATTTTTATCACTGAAAGCCGATTTGTCCATAGATAATCCAGACCATCGGTTAAGCGGAAAACTCCATGACAAAACGATGCCCCGCCGCAGTCTTTGCGACCACGGCGGGGCATCGTCAGACCTGAAGCAGTGTCCAGTTACTCCAGCTCGAGCTTACCTGTGTAAAGCTGGTAATACTCGCCACGCTGGGCAATAAGCTCGTCATGCGTGCCTCGCTCGATGATACGACCATGATCAAGCACCATGATGATATCCGAGTTGCGTACGGTGGAAAGCCTGTGCGCAATAACAAAGACCGTCCGACCCTTCATCAGCGCATCCATGCCTTCTTCGACGACTTCCTCGGTACGGGTGTCGATCGAGCTTGTCGCCTCATCAAGAATCATGGCAGGCGGATCGGCCACGGCCGCACGCGCAATAGAAATCAGCTGGCGCTGACCTTGTGAAAGACCGGAACCGTCACCTTCGAGCACCGTGTTGTAACCTTCTGGCAACATGCGAATAAAGGCATCGGCGTTGGTTCGCTTGGCGGCCGCAATGCATTCCTCATCGGTGGCATCAAGATTGCCGTACCGGATGTTTTCCAGCACGGTACCGGTAAAGAGATTGACATCCTGAAGCACAATGCCCAACGAACGACGCAAATCGTCCTTCCTGATGTTCTTCACATCGATGCCGTCATAGAGAATCTGGCCTTCCTGCACATCGTAGAAGCGGTTGATCAGATTCGTAATCGTCGTCTTTCCTGCTCCAGTAGCACCGACCAGTGCCATCTTCTGCCCCGGTTTGGCGAACCATGTGATGTCATGCAACACCGTTTTGTCGGGATTGTAGCCGAACGAGACATTGGTGAATCGCACATCGCCGCAAAGCAGGGTCAAACGTCCGTCTGGCGAGGTGATGGCTTGCTCACGAGCCTTCATAGCAACCTCGCGCGCAGAGCCCTTGAGCTTCTTGGCGGCCTCAAGCGAACGCATGCCGTCATCGTCAGCAGCGCGCTTCCATGCCCAATGACCAGTAGGATGGTCGGTTTCGGTCATCGTGCGACCGTCCGGCCCCAGTTCCACACTCACCAAACGCACGGATCCGTCATCGACTTCCGCCTGTTCGTCAATGAGATTGAAGATCCGGGCAGCACCGGCAAGCGCCATCATTATCATGTTGATCTGCGAGGAGATCTGACTGATGGGATTGATCAGCGCCTTGGAAAGCGTCAGGAACGAAACGATCGCCCCCAAAGAAAGGGTGTTGACTCCGGCAAGGCCGAAATTGAACCATCCGTTAATGCCGGCAACACCGCCAATGATGGCCAGCAGCACATAAAGCACGTTGCCCATGTTGCCGATGACCGGCATGGTGATGTTCGCGTAGAAGTTCGCCTTCGCGGAAGCCCGGAACAGCTCCTCGTTCTTTTCGTCAAACGTCGACTGGGTAGCATCCTCGTGGTTGAAGACTTTGATGACTTTCTGCCCATTGACTGCCTCCTCAACGAATGCGTTGACGTCACCGATTGTCTGCTGCTGACGAACGAAATACCGTCCGGAACGGCTGACGATCACGCGGACCAGAAGCATCATCAACACGACGAACACAACCGTGAATATCGTGAACGGCACGGAAAGCCACATCATCGCAAAAAGCGCCGCAACCACGGACGCACCGGAAATCAGGAGCTGGGGCAGCGCCTGCGAAACCATCTGACGCAGGGTGTCCGTGTCGTTGGTATAGCGGCTCATCATGTCGCCGTGCTCATGGGTGTCGAAATAACGAATCGGAAGGCACTGCTGGTGCGCAAACATCTCGTCGCGCACCGTCTTGAGAACACCCTGCTCGATGTTGACGACCATGTAGTTCCACATGAACGAGCAGACCATACCAACCGCGTAAATCAGCCCGACAACAATGGTCATGTGAATCAGCGGTCCCCAATCCGGGGTTTCGGCATGGATGAACGGCATGATGCAGTTGTCAATCAACGGTTGCAACACGAAAGACGGCAGGGACTGCGTGCATGCACATACAAGAATGCCGATGATGACGACAATGCACTGCCAGCGATAACGGAAGATATATCTCATCAGCCGTTTGGCGGTGCCTTTCGGCGCTTTCTGCGGTCCAGGAACACCGGATCTCCGGTTTTGTGCCAAGTCCTCACTTTTGTTCGCGTTCATATCAAACTGCTGGTGCCCTTTGTTTTTGGTCTCTTTCTGCTTACTCATCGTCGTCATCCCCCTTGCCCTGGCTCTTAGTCTGGGATTCGTAAATCGAACGGTATTCGTCGCAAGTCTGCAAGAGCTGCTCATGAGAGCCATGGTCGAGAACGCGACCCTCATCCATAACGATGATCTCATCGGAATCCTGCACGGAAGCAAGACGCTGCGCGATGATGATCTTGGTGGTATCGGGAATCTCGGTGGCGAAAGCAGCGCGAATCAGCTTGTCCGTCTTGGTATCGACGGCGCTGGTAGAATCGTCAAGAATCAGGATCTTCGGCTTCTTCAAGAGTGCGCGAGCAATGCACAGACGCTGACGCTGTCCGCCGGAGACGTTGGATCCACCCTCCTCGATATAGGTGTCGTAGCCCTTCGGGAATTCACGAATGAACCCGTCCGCTTGGGCAAGTTTGCACACGCGTTCCACGTCCTCATCCGTTGCGTCCGGATTGCCCCAACGAATATTCTCGGAGATGGTGCCCGCGAACAACACGTTCTTCTGCAGCACCATGGCCACGGCGTCACGCAAAGCGACCAGATCATAGTCACGCACGTTATGACCGCCGACTTCAAGCGACCCAGAACTGACATCATAAAGACGAGGGATAAGCTGCACCAGGCTTGATTTGGACGCTCCCGTACCACCGACGACGCCGACGGTTTTGCCAGAGGCGATCTTAAGGTTGATGTCTTCGAGCACCGGGCGCTCAGACCCTTCGGAGTAGCGGAAGGTGACATCATTGAACACAATCGAGCCATCGGGCACATCATCTATCGGATCTTTGCAGTCACGCACGGTGCTCACCTCGTTAAGCACCTGACAGATACGCTCAGCATCGGCACGGGAGATGACAACCATAACAATAATCATGGAAACCATATTCAGAGACATGAGAATCTGCATGGCATAGGTGACCAATGCGGTCAGATCACCGGTGGTCAGGCCAAGCGCAGGATTGTTATGCGAACCCACGATCTGCTTGGTGGCCATCCACGAGATGATGAGCATCGCGCCGTAGATGCAGGTGTTCAAGATAGGCCAGTTGAAAGCCAGAACATGTTCGGCCTTGCAGTAAAGGTCATAGATTTGTTGCGAAACCCGAGCGAATTTTCGGTTCTCATGATCTGCACGGTTGTAAGACTTCACCACGCGAATGCCCTGCAGGTTCTCGTCAACGATGTTGTTCAGATGATCGTAGGTATGGAAGACCTTTTCAAAGACGGGGTGCACCGAAAGCGCGAGCGCCGTGAGCCCTGCCCCGAGAATCGGAATGATAATAAGGAACACCAGCGAGATGGAATGGCTGATTCTGAACGAGAAAATCCAAGCAATGACAACCATCATCGGAGCGCGTACCGCCACACGGATGATGATTTGGTACGCGAACTGCACGTTAGTCACATCAGTGGTGAGCCTGGTGATGATCGAACCGGTGGAGAAACGGTCGATGTTCGTAAAGCTGAACGATTGGACCTTCTCGAAGAGATCGTGACGTAAGTTCTTGGCGAAACCTGAAGAAGCAATAGCCGCATACCGTCCGGACATAAAGCCGGCGAACAGTGAAACCACGGCGCAACCGAGCAGGATAAGGCCGAACTTCCAAATTGCCGACATCGACCCACCAGCAACACCTTGGTCAATCAACTGCGCCATGATGGTCGGGATAAGAATTTCGAGCACACTCTCGACCATCACGAACAACGGAGACAACAAACTCTCACGTTTATATTCACGAAGACTATGCAGCAACGTTCGTATCAGATGTTTCGGGCGCGTCTGATTCGCTGTCTCTATCCGAGTATCTTGGGGAGCATCAAGTGCCTTGCCCATTCATCCCTCATTTCCTATTTATTCATTCTGACGAAATAGCCGCTTCTTACCCACGATTTTTCATCCCGCCTTATGTCAGGAAGCCGCATCCGAATAAGGACGCGCCAACCGGTCAGACGAGGGACTGCTGAAGCCGACAAACAATATGTAACGCTATTACCCACCAAATACAAATCACAATCCGAAAACACCCCGAACATCAAGGAAAATGTTATTACCTCAAGACACCCCGCAACCGTTTTAGCTAAAAGATGATTTTAGATATACGTACTTGCGCTTTGTTGCTTTTCCACGGAACAAGTCACCGAATCTCAGCGGTTTTTACCAAGCCGGTTCAAATAACTGATTATTCTGCTAAAATAGCTTACCGACCGTACGGTAACCATGAAGTTACCAACATTCAAGGAGGAAATGCATGGATGCATCAATTTCGCCAACGCCGGCACACCTAGCCCCCGACACAAAGAAACCTCTCGAAAACAAGTTCCGCTTCGCCACGGGATTTGCACTGGTTTCAATTCTCTGGACAATCCCCTTCTGCATGGGTTCGGGCGTGCTCCTGCCACAGGTACTTTCAGGCATCAAGGGAATCTCCGCAGAGAACGCGCTGGGTACGATGAACGCGGTCAGTGCAATCTTTGCCCTGCTTGCGAACATTATTTTCGGTACGCTCTCAGATATTTCCAAGTTCAAGATCGGCAAACGAACCCCTTGGATCGTCGTCGGTGGCATCATTGGCGCTGCAGGCTACCTCTTGACCTCCCATTCAACTTCGCTGCTCTGGATGGTCATCGGCTGGTGCATAGTACAGATTGGGATCAACTGCCTGATCGCACCCGCCGTCGCAGTGCTTTCCGACCGTATTCCCGAAGACGTGCGGGGCACGTTCTCAGCACTCTACGGCGCCGGTCAGATCGTCGGCATGCAGATCGGCAACTTCATCGGCACCTTCTTCCTAACCAAGCTCAACACCGGTATGATCGTCGGCGCATGCTTCTTCCTGTTCTCCGGCATCATCACCGTATTGGTCTGGCCCCGCGAACAATCAGCGGAGAACAACACCAAAGCCGTTTCACTAAAGGACATCCTCCAGTCGTTCGTTCCCCCGACCAAAAACTGCCGCGATTTCTACCTCGCACTCTTCGGTCGCCTTGCCTTCGTCATCGGTAGCTACATGATCTCCGGCTACCTGATGCTCATCCTCCAGCGCTATGTCGGTCTGGACGTGACGGACGCCGGAAATGCCATGAAGCTCATGTCGGTTATCACCCTGGTGACCACCATCCTCGCCTCGGTGCTTTCCGGTCCACTTTCTGATTTCCTCCATCGTCGTAAGTTCATCGTGGCACTCAGCTGCATCATTATTGCCGTTGGCATGATTGCCCTGTGGCTCATGCCGACAACGGTTGGTGTCTACATCTACGCAGCTCTCGCCGGACTCGGCAACGGTTGCTACATGTCCGTCGATCAGGCCCTGAACGTCGATGTGCTGCCCACCCCGGAAGAAGCAGGCAAGGATCTCGGCATCCTGAACCTCTCCAACACCATCGGTCAGGCGCTCGCCCCGGTATTCACCACGATGTTCATCGACTTCTCCGGTGGCTATAAGGGCGTCTTCCCGGTCGCAGCAGCCTTCATGCTCATCGGCACTATCTTCATCATGATGATCCGCAAGGTGAAATAGCCATATAGCATAAGCCACGCGGACTCTTACCGGGTGTACTTTACGAAACTCAGAGCCCCACCATCAGTTGACAATGGTGGGGCTCTGTGACATCAATGAACAACCTGCCAAGACAGCACCGATCAAGAACTGGCAATCCGCGCAGAAAACCAGTGCGTAATGCGGAGAAACCCTATGAAGCCTCGCACAGTCTACCTTGAGAGGCAAAATCGCATCTTATAGAGCAATACAAAACCTCCCTAATTTGTTCAGAAAGAGTTCATCACAAGATGCCTCATCTATCCCGACAGTCCTCATCATCGGACTCAACAGTCAACCCCACGCGTGAAGACAGCCGTTCCGCAATTCTCAACGCAGCCGTCAACTCATTCGGAGAACGTGGATATTACGGCACATCACTACAAAAAATCGCCAATACCGTGGGCATGACCAAGGCTGGTATCTTACACCACATAGGCAGCAAAGAAGGTTTGCTTGACATCGGGCTCAACGAAATTTATGACGACGGAACCGATACAGTCATCAACCATTACACCCAAGTTGAACGCCCTCTCATCGCTCAGATGTGGAGAGAAGTGGTAGCAATCAACGCGCAACGTCCTGAACAGGTGCATATGTTCTCCACACTGGACGCCGAATCAATCGACCCCAAACATCCAGCACATGACTACTTCAGAGACCGGGATCAGCACACCATTGACGTCGCTTTGCAAACTAAATGGGTCGTTCCCGAAGGCATCAATATCGAGCATTTGATCCAGGCGGGATTCAGCATGATGGACGGCATCCAGCTGCGCTGGTTGCGCTGTCCGGAGCGCAACCTCAACGACATGTGGGCAGAGTGCGAATCGGAGTTGATGCCGATGCCGTTATGGGAAGGATACCGGTAACACCACTTCGTCGAACAACGCAAGCAGCTACAACACCAAAACATCCGGTCTCTCATGCGTAGCGGCGCGCCTCAAAACACCCAAAACCAGTGCACCGGTATACATAATCGCCGAATCGCGTTACCGCTGAAAAACGTCAGGATGAACGGGATCACCCGGGATGTTCGGACGGGTATCACTAAGACCTAGTTCGGATTGCCACTGCTCCATCGAACGGCCGAACGGGCGAGCGCCCATGCCGCGTGCCTGCAAATCGGCTTTCGCCAGTTCCACATCAGTTATGTTCAGACCTTCGGCAAATGACTTCCATCGAGCAAAATTGTCATCCTCATAAAAGATGGACTTCACGGTTTCAGCCAAAAGTTCGGCCCGCTCAATAGGTAGCGAGTCCCAATGCCGCAGTTCCACGAAATTCTTCAGCCTTACATCATTGAAATGTGTAGACAGCAGATGCGAGACCTCGTAGTCGTTAAGCTCACGATCGGGATAGATATCGGCGGCATTTCGCTCGAATGCAGGGAATTCCTGCTCGTCCTCGCTCAGACCTTTCGCTTCCGGTGTATGCGTCAGGTCGACAAACATCATGGGCGTTGACAGCACATCACGCGCGTAATCTTCCCAACCAAACCGCCGATCGAACAACCCAGGAGTAATGCCGGTGCGCTGCGCGTCGGTCTTGTCCCAAATATATTGGCGCAACAACGGGTAAGGGTTGCGTTCACCCTCGAAATACGGCGAGTTGCGGAAAAAGAGGGAAATGATGGGCCCCAACGCAGTCCCCACTCGCATCTTGGCGATGGCATCCGCTTCGCCGTCGTAGTCGATACTCACCTGTGTAGAAGCTGAGGCTCGCATCATGCAAGGTCCGTACGAACCAACATGCCCCAGATACTCATCCATCACCGCATAGCGCCGCTTGGGATTAAGCGTGATATCAGCAAAGCCAGTGACCGGCTGGTAACCGTAATTGACAAGACGGAAGCCGAGCTCATCGAGAATCGGGGCGACTTCATTCCTGAATTGACCATAGACATCAAGCAATTCCTCGGGCGTATGCAGCACACCGATCGATGTTTCGAACTGACCCCCAGGCTCAAGTGACAAGCTGATTCCCGAACGGGAAAGGCCGAGCAGATGGCCGTCCTCAACGAACTCTTTATCGGTGTCATAGTATGGGCGAAGCCGTTCCAACAGCGTTTCTACACCGTCAGGTTCCGCGTAACTCACGGCCCGATCGCTGCCATTTCGGACCGGAAGATGCTCGATTTCAACACCGTAGCCGTCGTCCTTTTCCGGCTTGGCACCAGACTGGAAAAACCTCAGTAAACTGGCCAGATGCTTGTCGTTGACTTTTGCGCCAAGATGCGCATAACTCACCCTTGGAGGATTCATACTCCCATCGTAAGCACCTGGGCCGCATTTTTCGAACAATTACGCAAGTTGCGCACTTACTTGCACCATCCGTTATCGGCCATAAACACGGTACCTCATAAGTCGCAAAACCCGAGAAATAGGGATTGAAACAAAATACGCTACCGTTGGATAGATAGCGTTAGACAGCAGATAATTAGAAAGAAATTCCAAAATGCTATCGATGAGAATACAGCCGAACAGTTCAAAAACGAAAGACTGACGGCTGGTTTACCATATTGAAAAGCAACGAATCAATCGTCTAATCACACGGATCAAAGGGGCACCGCTATGACCACGGACAATCACAGCACACTGTTTTCACCGTTAACGATTGCCAGCCCTGACGGCACTGGACTAACGCTGCGCAACCGGACCATTCTTTCACCCATGTGCCAGTACGCCGTCGACCAGCAGGACGGTGTAGCGACAGACTGGCATTTGCAACACTACGGAGCCATGGCCGCGGGCGGGTTCGGAATGCTGACCGTTGAGTCGACCGGCGTGTGCCCGGTCGGCAGAATCTCGCCACGCGACCTGGGGATGTACACCGACGAACAGACCGCATCCCATCGTCACCTGGTTTCATTCATCCATGCGCAAGGTGCGGCCGCGGCGATTCAGCTCAATCATGCCGGCGGTCGGGGCTCAGGGCGACCCTGGCTTCCAGGCCTGCACACCGGATCCGCCTCAAAAGAAGACGGCGGTTGGCACACGGTCGGCATGACCAGCGAGTCGGTCATGGAAGGCTACGAACCGACAATGGCGTTGGACAACGCCGGAATCAAACAAATCGTAGCCTCTTTTGCACAAGCGGCACAACGAGCGGATGCAGCAGGCTACGATGCCGTACAGATTCATGCAGCTCATGGCTACCTCCTTCACGAATCACTTTCTCCGCTCGTCAATACGCGCACGGATGAATACGGCGGAAGCACGGAAAACCGTTCCCGTTTTATTTGCGAAGTGGTCGATGCGGTACGTGCCGTCTGGCCAGACTCAAAACCGCTCGGCATCCGCATTTCGGCGACGGATTGGGTGGAAGACGGACTTAATATCGCCACCACCTCAAGCCTGATGCGCAATTTGGTCGACAACCATGGAGTCACTTGGGTGGACGTATCCTCCGGCGGTCTGGCCAATACCCCGTTGCAACCCTCGGGACCAGGGTTTCATGCCATACTCGGAGCGCAGATGAAAGAAGCTTTGGCCGGCAACAATGCAACAGTAAGCGTGGTCGGCGGTGTTTCAAGTCCTGAACAGGCGGAAACGATGCTGCGCACACATCAAGTCGATGCGGTTTCCATCGGACGGGCCGCCATGCGCAATCCACACTGGCCGGCAATGGCAGCTGGGAAACTTGGCGTTGCGAAAGAGAACATTCCAGCTGCACCGCAATACTGGCGCGCCCAGTGGTAAGAACTTAAACGAAAACGGGTGATGTCCACAAAGACCATCACCCGTTTTCTGCTGAACCACCGGATCTCCGAAAAATACGGGAAACTCAATTCCCTGGCTCAATCGGCCTTTTCCAGCTTCTCCTGCTCGTTTTTCTTAGCCGCGGCAATCATCAGCTTAATGCGGTTGAGCTGATTGGCGGCGGAAGCACCTGGGTCGTAATCAATGGACACGATATTCGCCTCGGGATACAGCCTGCGAATCTTGCCGAACATGCCACGTCCAGTGACGTGGTTGGGCAAACATGCAAAGGGTTGAGCACACACCACATTCGGACAGCCCGACTTGATGAGTTCGAGAATCTCTCCCGTAAGCAACCAACCCTCACCGGCCTGCACACCGATAGAGGTGACAGTGGAGGCCAAATCCACCAGTTCAGGCATTGGGGTGTCCTGGCTGAATTTGCCGTGCGCGAGGTCAATAGCGCTGCGCAACGGGTTCATGACCCTGTCAAGAGCCCAGCGCATGAACGCGTAAACTTTCTGATTGCCACCCTTGCCGATATTTTCCTTATTCCAGTCGGAGATATAAGGGTTAGTCGTCATGAATTCCATGATGCCGGGTACCACGGCCTCACAGCCTTGTTCCTCAATCTGCTCGACCAGATGGTTGTTGGCATCCGGATGGTATTTCACAAGAATTTCACCGACGACACCGATACGCGGCTTGCGCGGAATATCACGCAACGGCAATGCATCGAAACTTTTGACGATCTCTCGCAGCAGCGTCCGATACGGCAGATAGCCCTTGCCTATTTCCTGCTTGGCGATAGCCGAATAACCGTGATGCTCGATGGTCTCACGCACGATCTTGTCCCACATCTCGTAGAGTTGGTTGGCGCTGCCCTTCACCGACTCATAGGGACGAACACGATAGTGACACTTCATCAGCAAATCACCGATAACCAACGCTTTAACCGCACGCCACAGCAAAGCCGGAGTCACCGTGAAGCCCGGGTTGTCTTCAATGCCTTGCGTCGAAATCGCTATAACCGGCACCTGCGGGTACCCCGCATCGATGAGAGCCTTACGAATCAAACCGTAATAGTTGGTTGCTCGGCACATGCCACCGGTCTGGGTAATTGCGAGGCATACCTTGTCCGGATCATATTTGCCCTTGATGATCGAATCAACAAGCTGACCGACGACCATGATGGCTGGGTAGCAGGCATCATTATTGACATATTTGAGCCCGGTTTCAACATCCTGATGGTCGGCCATCTTAAGGACATCAAAATGATAGCCACCGGACCGAATCACCGCTTCAACCAAACTCATATGCACAGGACTCATCTGTGGAGCAACAATGGTATAATCCTTACGCATCTCCTTCTGGAAACGCACTTTATGGGCATAATCGGAAAGGGTACCCTTGCCCGGCTTCTTCTCGTCGCCCGCTTTTCCGACATGATCGACGGATGCGGATGCCGAGTCATCAGCACCATTGCTCGCATTCAATTCACCGTTGGCACGACGTGAGGCATCCTTCATCGATTGCGTCAACTTCGGGTTCGCCTTCATTACGCTATCCAAAAGTGCCTGGCGTCCAGGAGTGGGTGCCTCGGAGCCGGTCTTGCGGAATTCACCCCGTTTGAGCCCTGCAGCTTCATCGTTTCGACCCGAGCCTTCAACAGACGCTCCCCCATCCTCAATCGGTACGGCGTCAGCATTTTGTTTAGCGTTTTCGGCTGTTTTCTGCGCAGCTTCGAGAGCGGCCTGAGCAACAGCCAATTGTGCCTTGGCTTCTTCAAGTTTGCTTTCGGCATCCTTCAACTCAGCTTCACGCTTCGCAGCAGCCTGCTTGCGGGCCTTTTCCTGAGCCGCGGAATGCGCAGCGGATTCCATATCACCCTCGTTCTGTCCGTTGGCAACCACCGGTACATCGGATTCGACATCGGCAACAATCCGCTTGAGCTTGCGCTTGTTCGCCTCACGCTCTTCGACCGCAGCCTTGAGCGAGCGCAAACGAATCTTTGCCGCACCAAGGTTGCTGACTTCATCAATCTTGAGAAGCGTATACACATCAGCCTTTTCTGCCAAGATTTCAGATACCTGGTCGGTAGTGATGGCATCGATACCGCAACCGAAGGAGTTGAGCTGCACCAATTCAAGCCCCGGATAGGACGCAACAAAATTGGCTGCCGCATAAAGCCTCGAATGGTAGGCCCACTGATTGGCGACGCGCAAGGGCATATGAACAACCTTACGATCCCCCACCTCACGGAATCCACCTTCATTCTTGGCCCTTGGGTCCTTTTCATCGTTGGGTAGGAAATCGGTCAAATGTAGTTTCTCGCCAGGCTGCAGTTCGCAGATTGAATCCTCGGAAAGGACCACCATTCCCAGTGAGCAAATCGTTTCCGGAATACCGTGGTTGATTTCCGGATCCACGTGATAGGGGCGTCCTGCGAGGACAATGCCTCGGCTGTGGTGCTCCTTCATATAGGCCAGCGCACGCAATCCCTCCTGCTGGACATCGTGTTTGAAAATCTTGTCCTCTGCATAAGCGGCCTTGACGGCCCCCTCTGCCTCTTCCCTAGTAACATTGGCCCAGCCGAATTCATCGACGATTCGTTGCACCATCAGCTCGTGGTCGGCCAGATTGAAGTAGGGTCGCATATAGCGAATGCCCGGTTCGCGCAACTCGGCCATGTTGGCTTCAATTACCACCGGGTAATTGGCGACAATCGGACAATTGTAATGGTTGTCAGTGTCGTCTTCCACAAGGTTCTCTTCGTAGGAAACGCAAGGATAGAAAATGGTTTTTACACCGTGGTCAAGCAACCATTCGATGTGTCCGTGCACCAGCTTCGCCGGATAACAGATGTTTTCCGAAGCGATGGATTCGATGCCGGACTCGAAAAGTTCATGGCTTGATCGGCCAGAAATACGGACTTTGAAACCAAGTTCGGTCAACAGAGTAAACCAGAACGGATAGTTCTCGTACATATTCAGCGCGCGCGGAATGCCGATTTCACCTCGGTAGGCTTTCTTATCGGTAAGCCTGCGGTAAGCGAATGCACGCTTGTACTTGTAGTCATAGAGATTCGGACGTTCGCTACGTTCAGCCTTAGCATCGGCGCCACGTTCACAGCGGTTACCGGTAACGTAGCGCGAACCATCTTGGAAGGTCGTGATCGTCAGTTTGCAACGATTTTGGCATCGTTTGCACACGTCGCGTGAAGAAGTCATCGACAGATTGTCGAGTTCCTCCCCCTCGATAATGGCAGAACGCGTGTGCCCTGCTGTTTCATCCACTTCGTAGGCATCCTCGTAGTGCATACGGGCGGTAAGGGCCGCACCGTATGCGCCCATAAGACCAGCAATGTTCGGACGGGTCACTTCTTTTCCGGTCAACAGTTCGAAAGCGCGCAACACAGCATCATTGAGGAATGTTCCACCCTGCACTTCGATGGTGTCGCCCAGCTGACCGGCATCGCGTAACTTAATGACCTTGTACAGGGCGTTACGCACCACGGAATAGCAAAGACCGGCAGCAATGTTCTCAACAGATGCACCCTCTTTTTGGGCCTGCTTAACCGATGAGTTCATGAACACGGTGCATCGCGAACCCAAGTCAACAGGATGATCCGAATTCAACGCAGCCTGGGTAAATTCCTCGATGGTCAGACCCATGGAACGAGCGAATGTCTGCAGGAATGAGCCGCAACCGGACGAACATGCCTCATTGACGGAAATCGAATCGATTACACCGTCGTTGATGGCGAGATATTTCATGTCCTGCCCGCCTATATCGATAACGGCGGTAACGCCGGGGCTCACCATCTCTGCTCCACGATAATGCGCCATGGTTTCCACCACACCCTCATCGAGGTGCAAACCGGTGGTGATCAGGCCTTCGCCATAGCCTGTGGCGCAGCTTCGGGCAATCCACGCATCTTCCGGCAATTCGCGCTCAATCTTGCGCACGATTTCGATGGCCGCGTCCAGCGGACTTCCATCGTTTGTGGCATAAGACGACCATACAATCTCACGATCATCGTTGATCAACGTTGCCTTGATTGTGGTCGACCCTGCGTCGATACCGAAGAAATGGGGACCCTTTGCCCCTTCAAGAGTTCCGACCTTGATATGTTCCCGATGATGGCGCTCATCAAACTCGCGTCGATCCTGCGGATTGGGGAACAACGGCGGCAGCGTAGCAGCATCCACCGGCTTGTTCTTCAAGGTGTCCAAGTCGTCGATAATCTCCTCACAGGTACGTGCTTGGAAGTGCTGTTCGGAATCGAGCTCATCGTCATCACCGCACATCAACGCCGATCCATAAGCCACATAAAGGTGGGCATCTTCGGGAACAATGAATTGTTCGACTTTACCTTCAAGAACACGGGCAAACGCCGCACGAAGCTCGGAGAGGAAAAAAAGCGGCCCTCCGAGAAAAATGACGTTGCCGCGAACGGAACGGCCGGACGCAAGGCCGGCTATGGTCTGCGTGGCGACGGCCGAGAAAATGGAAGCGGCCAAATCGGGTTTATCGGCACCATCGTTGATCAGCGGTTGCAAATCAGACTTGGCGAATACGCCGCAGCGTGAAGCAATTGGATAAAGAACCTTGTAATCCTTGGCCATCTCGTTGAGTCCGGAGGCGTCAGTGTCAAGAAGGGTGGCCATCTGGTCGATAAATGCACCTGTGCCACCTGCGCATGAACCGTTCATGCGCTGCTCAGGACTCGGCTTCAAATACGTGATTTTCGCATCCTCACCACCGAGCTCGATGATGACGTCAGCTGTCGGGTACGCTGCATCGATGGCTTTGGTTTCGGCTATGACTTCCTGAATGAACGGTACACGCATGTCGTCAGCCAGGCTAAGACCACCAGAACCGGTAATGGCGAGATGAATCGGCCTGCCGCCACACCCCTCCTGATCAAGCTGCGCCTTAACATCTTGCAACAGTCCAACTACGGTAGCGCGCACATTGGCATGATGCCGACGATAATCCGAGAAAATCGCATCTTTCAAATCATTGCTGTCATCAAGCACCACGGCTTTAACCGTGGTTGACCCGATATCCAAACCAACACGCAGAGGCGCAACACCACGCTTCCTGACCTTGGTATCCATCCCGTCAGCCATGCCTGAATCCTTATCATCTCTCCGCACACATCGTTGTATGCGATGCAACGCTGTGAGCTTACACACATTTACTTGACAAGGTTAGTAGGCATGCAGCCCAGTTTCTGTTATTATGAATCCAAATTCAGCTCACAGAAGCAAGCATTGTGACGTATATCTCTTGACAAAACCAATAAAACATGCAAGACGCTTTTGCCGCCTTTTCTTGCAAGGCCATGGTTGCGTCTCAAAGCACAACATTTCTCTTTCAGCAACGCTCAGCTGGCGGCCCCTTCGCCAAAGGATCGGTCTTTGCCATAAATCTCCGGGATAAAACGATGCTGATCATGCAATTTCGGCCAGATTACAGCCTCCCCCGCTTCGAAGGAAGCATGTACATCCAGAATGCGCTGGTTACTTGAGCCACGGAACTGCAGCAACGAATCGTGGAGATTTTTCATATATCGACCATCAACCAAAACGTCGATGTACCGCAACAATTCGATTTTGTCCGAACTTTCGCCAAAGCGCATCAATTCTTCCCAGGTATACCCAGTCCAGGACCAAATGTCTTTATCATGGCCGAACTCCTCGCGAATACGCTGAGAAAGTTTGAGCAACACACCGGTATTCAGCAACGGCTCACCGCCAAGATAGGTAACCCCCTGTATCACATCCTGCGACAAATCCCTGATGATCCTGTCTTCAAGTTCCTGCGTATACGGTTGCCCCGCGCGGAAATCCCAAATGGATTCATTGAAACATTCGACGCAATGGAACGGGCAACCGGACACATAGATCGAGCAACGGATACCCTCACCATCGGTCATCACCATGCTTTTGTAATCGGCAATCATGCCGTGGCTCAGCCGTTCGCTCGTCCATTGCCCAGCTTTGGGGTTATTAGCATAAGTCGTAGGAATCCAAGGGCCGCGATTCTGCTCATCTGCCGCAAAATCATGGAGTCTACCACCTGCGAGCTTGCCCATTGTTACCTCTTTTCGTTTCGTCATTCCCTATTCAAACGACATACGACAAATACATAGGAACTTGTTTAGACAGGTCCATCCGAACTAAAACAAAGGCGGCCACCAATCGATGAACCGCCCCTGCTACCGCCCTACATACAAAGAACTACTTTGCCTCTTCATACCATTGACGCTCGGCGCCATCCTTGAGCACGACATGGCCGGTTTCACCACTCATATGCTTCACACGATGCGTGATTTCCTCGTGCCGACCATGAACCATGGGACGCTGTACCGGGTTACCAAGGTAGCCGCAGGTACGCTTGGTGACATTGCACTGATCCGGGTCGGAATTCCCGCACTCGGGGCACTTGAAGCCTTCTTCTGTGGGCGCGAAGTCACCCTCGAAACCGCAGAGATAGCAACGGTCAATCGGGGTATTGGTGCCAAGGTATCCGATACCGATGTTATGCGCATAATCCCACACGGCCTCGAGCGCCTTTGGGTTGGAACGCATGGTCGGGAACTCGCAATAGTTGATGAACCCGCCCGAAGCATAGTACGGGAAGTCCTTCTCGTAGTTGAGCTTCTCCATCGGTGTTGGCGAAAGCCATACCGGGTAGTGGAAAGAGTTCGTATAGAAGTCATGGTCGGTAACGCCAGGCACATCGCCGAACTTGTCATGATCCATGCGGTTGAAACGATCGGTAAGCGACTCAGCCGGTGTGGAATAGACCGAATAGTGATAGCCCTCTTCCTTAGACCACTGAACGCACAAATCGTGCATCCTCTTGACGATGGAAAGCGCAAATTCCTTGCCTTCGTCGTCCCAGCTGTGGTCGGTCATCCAATCCTTGCCATAGAAGACACTTGTAGCCTCGTACAAGCCGATATAACCGAGCGAAATCGTCGCACGATCATGGTTGAACAGCTGATCGACGCTGTCATTGGTGGACAAACGTCCGAAAGCGCCATAACGATAAAGCGTGGGAGCATTGACCGGCTTGGCCTGTTTGCAACGCATGATGCGGAACTGCAAAGCCTCGTGGGCAACCTTCAGACGCTCTTCGAAAAGCTTCCAGAAGCGATCCTTGTCACCGTGCGACTCCAACGCAATACGGGGAACGTTGAGAGTAACCACACCAAGGTTCATGCGCCCCTCTTCCTCATCCTGACCGGTCTCGGGATTGACCCAGCTGGACAGGAAGGAACGGCAACCCATCGGAGCCTTAAAGGAACCGGTGATCTTGACGATGTTCTCGTAGAAAAGAATGTCGGGATACATGCGCTTGGATGAGCATTCGAGTGCAAGCTGCTTCAAATCATAGTTCGGGTCATTCGGTTCGGAGTTAACGCCATGCTTGACTGCGTACGTAAGCTTCGGGAAGATCGCAGTGTGGTGGTCGCGGCCGAGACCGAGGATACGCACCAGGAAGATGCATCGGGTGATCTCGCGAGAAAACCACGAGGTGCCCAGTCCGAAACCGACGGTGACAAACGGGGTCTGACCGTTGGAAACTCGGTTGGAGTTAATCTGGTATTCCATCGTCTGCATGGCATCGTAGATGGCCTTACGCGTCATAATCTTCGCGTAAATCTCACGAATCTGCTCAAGCCTGGAAACGTTCTCATGGAACGGCGTATCCTGAGGCAGAGGCTCACGATCCGCATCAAAGTGAAGGGACTTGGGCTCGTCTGCCTTGAGACCATCAACGATTTCCTGCGCCACGTCTTCGGACATGGAATCCGGAATCATGGTACGGGCCTGATCAAGGAACTTGCGATAGTCCTTGCGCGCATACTCATCAAGCATCTCATCAGCACGATTGACGGTCTGTCCGCCATACTGGTCTCCGGCGATATCCTTGATAATCTGAGTAATCTGCGTAGCCGCGGTGCCGATCGACTTTGGAGTGTCCATCATCGCATTGCCCAGCTCGAAACCATTGTGAAGCATATCGGCAAAGTTCGGCAGGCTGCAATTGGTTTCAGCGGTGAACGGCGAGTAATCAGCGTCGTGGAAGTGAATATCACCCTTCATGTGTGCGTTGGATACACGCGGGGGCAGCATGGAGAACGCAGATGCCTTGGAGACCGCGCCGGCCAATAGATCACGCTGTGTGGCATACACGTTGGAATCCTTGTTGGCGTTCTCACGAACCAGCGCCTCATCCTTGTTGACAAGACGTTCAACGGCCGCATTGATGTCGGTGGCCTTCGCACGCTCAATGTCTTTGTTCAGGCGGTAACTGGTATAGGTGCGAGCCACATCATAAAGGTGGTTCTCAACCAGGCCGTGCTCGACGAGATTCTGAATGTCTTCAATCTTGGCAGGACCGCTGTATCGTTCCTTAATATCGCCTTCGATGCCATCCACAAGATCACGAATCATGCGTTCTTCCTCAGGGCCGACTTTCTTGTCGAGATCCTTAAAGGCCGACTTGACCGCGGCGACAATATTCACTGGGTCAAAATCGACGATACGGCCGTCACGCTTCTCTACCAACACGGTCTTTACGCCCGCGCCCTGCGTTGTCAGCTCATCTAGAACCTGATCCTGCATCACAATCCCTTCCTCAGAACTTACTTGACCCCAATTGGTACAACGAGTGAAGCAAACCACAAGCATATAAACCATTGTGTCTTTCATCACTATACGACGTCCCAAATACTAGATATAGGGCAATCACTCGTCGTTTCATCCCAGATATAGTAACAATGGCAGAATATAGCGAAAATCACAACCCAAAAAATTTCAAGGACCAAACCTTCGGTGTGTCGCAAACAACCAGACACGAAATCTGTCCACCCGTTCACACAGACGATGAAACTTATCAAAAACAACAACCGAATAAACGCTTGTCCTTCATAGAGAGGATTGTGGAACCATGGCGTTCAATACAAGATATGGCGATACCCTATCCGAAGGGTCCATAGGATCCGGAGCTGGCGGAACCTCACTGGATCAGGGACCCAGACCGCTCGATCAGCTGCCCAGACTGGCACGCGACACCACTGCGGAAAACCCCTGGCCGGTGAGCATAGTGAGCCAGAAATACCATGAAGCGGTCCAACGCTGGCCGGGCTCATGGATCGAGGGGCAAATCGTCGAAATCAACATGCGGCGCGCAACCTCCGGCTACATCACCCTGCGCGACAATTTCGAGGATATCTCCATTTCAGTGATGGGATTCCGCAATTTCGTCGCCTTGGCCTCGAACTTCCATCAGGGCGACCGAGTTGTGATTCACGGCAAGCCCGATATCTGGATCAAAGCCACACGACTGAGCTTCGTCGCCGACGATATCCGACGTATCGGCGCAGGAGACCTAAAAGCTCAAATCGATGAGCTGCGCAAAAAACTCAAGGGCGAAGGCCTGTTCGATCAGGAAAACAAGGTCGAATTGCCGGAATTCCCCAAGTGCATCGGGCTGATCTGCGCACCGCAGGCCCGCGCGGAAGGCGATGTCATCACCAACGTCAACCTGCGCTGGCCAGCAGTGGAATTCAAGGTCGTGCATGCACATGTGCAAGGCGCCCAATGTCCACAGGAAATCGTCGCCGCTATCAAGAAACTTGATGCCGACCCGCAGGTCGATGTCATTATCGTCGCCCGAGGCGGCGGCAGCTTCGAAGACCTTATCGGCTTTTCGGACGAAGGCGTGGTACGTGCAACGGCCGCCTGCCAGACACCGATTGTTTCGGCGGTGGGTCATGAAGACGACTGGACGCTGATCGATTTGGCAGCGGATTTGCGTGCATCTACCCCCACCGACGCCGCGAAGAAAGTGGTGCCGGACGTGCATGAACAGTGGCAACTCATCGCCAATGCCCGCTCCCAAATGGATATGCGCATCAACGCCCGCATCGACAACGAAATTCGTGTCATTGAGGGGTATGCGAGCCGTCCAAGCCTCACCCATCCACAGACCATGCTTGAACCACATCAACGGTTCCTCGATGAATCGAGACAACGGATGGAGTTGGGACTCACTCGACTTGTGGACGATGCCAGCCTCACCGTGGAAAGACTGGATGCCAGCCTCACCGCCCTGAGTCCACAGTCCACGCTCGATCGCGGCTATGCCGTGGTCCAAGCGGCGAACGGACACGTCCTCGACGATGCTTCGTCGGTCTCCCCCGGCGACATGCTCACCCTTACGTTGAAGCACGGGGAAGTGGTCGCGGAGGCTACAGCAGCAACTCCCGAATAACTACGCAGCTCATCGCATCATCGACGTGGCCTAGTTGCGTTGATGACGGACACCCACCCCAACTATCATTGACATCAGAACAGCACATTGAGGAACAAAGGACCTGACATGGCAGCAAGAACCAAGAATGCGGAAGAGAACAAGACGGACGAGTCAAAACCGGCAAACGCTGGACAGGCTTCGACTCCAGCCTCGAGCCTCAGCGACAAAGAGCGCGATCAGATCGCCAACATGCCTTACGAAGAGGCTCGTGACAATCTCATTAAGGCAGTGCAAGCGTTGGAGGCAGGCGGTCTGAGTCTCGACCAGTCGATGCACCAGTGGGAGGTCGGCGAGGCGCTCGCCAGAAGAGCTCAAAGCCTGCTCAACGAAGTTCGCGCAAAACTGGAGAACGCCGAAGCTGAGCAACAATCAACTGCCGCCACAGCAGGCACACAGTCAAACCTCGAATAACGGTCTGCAATTAGGCCACGTATTCACCCGCCTCAAACGGAAATCCGGACCGTTCAAGACGGGTGTTCGATGTCTGACAGGGAATCGCTTCCATACTGAAGTGTTTTTCTTCACTATCTGTATTTGTCAGCAAGCGGAGCGCCGGCATCGGTCAGATACCAAACCGTCAGGCTTGCAGCGAGAAGTGCAATGACCACGACGACAGCTACAACGGCGTGACTAGGGTCTTGAATAAAGCCACCCTGCAGATTGTCATTGTTTGGCCAGATGGCCTGAACAAGGATTACAGCGATGAGGGTGATGAACGAGGACACCGTACCAATGAGCTTGCCTGCGAGTGCGGTGACCGTGATGGCAATGACCATGTACATCATGATAGAAATGAAACAATAAACCGGAAGAGTCGAAGAGACGGCTTCAGTAAAGCGTTGCCCGTCTGCAATATAATCCTTATGGCAAGGAACCATGCCGATAGGAATAACGGTGAACAATTGATACCAGAAGAACGGTATCGTAGCTGAAACCAGTGCGACAATGGCAGCAGCAACAACATTGCAAAAACGCACTTTCCGTGTGGCAAGCCTGTCAATCAGCGGAATTCTGGGCGCAATGCAGGCCAACGCCAACGTCCCTGCAATCTGGCCAATGACAATCGTCATAATCAGGTAGGTCGGCATTCCCTGTCCCGTGAGATAGAAGGGCACGCGAAGATACCAGTACCGAAGGCTCAGCACTAACTCAGCCACCAGAAGGAAGATTGCAGGAACAAGAAAACGTCCTTTTGCATAATAAACAAGGGTTTTCACGGTAGAGCATCCTCTTTCATGGTGCAGGAACTGGCCTCCGCCCAATGCGCCTTGAGCCAGGAAGTGAATTCTTTGTCGCTCATGGACTGGAACCCGGCACCCGGTTCTAAATGTCCTGAAAAGAGGCGCGTGTCATCTTCCATCGTGGTTTCGCTCTTGCCACTGACTCGACTGTCAAGCTCCGCCAAGACTATATCGCTCCCGTTGCCGTCGCGCTGCTCCTGTAGGCATTGCCTACCAGTAAACAGAATCTGTGAATCAAGGTTATGGACAACCTGTTCTGTATCGATATTGCCTGAACCGTCAAAAACTATTGTAAACACCGTGCGCCCTTGTCCCGGTGCCAAATCCCCCGGAACATACTCGGCATAGGTTGCATTTTGCGTACCAGTAAGCATTACCGCCTTGTCGATCAAAGGTTCGATTTGCGCACGGACCGAAACATCTGCCGGATGCAGACACAGCTTAGCCCCAGATGACGTCACATCACATGCATAGTCGTAGGCTTCTGGACTGACAAGATTGCGCGGAAAAACGATGGATACCACAAGAACGATGACCAAAGCGAAGGCCATCATCCATGATGATACATCGTTCCTTGAATGGCGGCCCTGCAATTTCCCCAAGGTTACTCGGATAACGAGCATAGAAAGAAGACAATAAAAGACGATTCTCGCGACATGAACCCGCCACCCTATCTTCATTCCTAGGTCAGGACTTTGACTGCCCCAAATCGGCGCAAACAACAGCGACGAGTGTCCGGTGTTCGTCAGCGCATATTCGTTGACACAGTACAACACTATGACCGAAAGCAGCAGTATCATAGGGACTACCAACGCCCCCCCAACGCCCGTGAAGCACAACAGCCAAAGCCATGCCGAAGACAACTAGGAAACACAACACCGTCCAGGTATCTGGCAGAGCCCACCAATCCGCCCCCTTCCAAGTAGCTTTGAAAGAAAGACCGATGACTACAGGAATCAGCCCAATGGTATATCCAACAATAACGGCGAACATGAGTCTGAACCCGTGTTGCAGCCAGATGCGATCGGCCCCGCGTGAAGCTGCACGACCGACCACCACATTCGTATCGGAAAATCTGCGACCCAGCAAGAACGATGCCCCACCAATGACCAAGGAAGGCAGCAGGACTCCTTCACGACAGACCGCAGCGAACGACGACCAGCGAACAACGGAACCTGAAAGAGAACCAAATCCTGCAATAAACGCGCCAAGACCACACAACAAACCGGTTCCCACCAACAACAGCGCGGAAGGATAACGGCTCATCAGAAACCATGCAGGGTCGGATTGTCGACCAGAGTCCGACATGATGCCATCTTTGCTCATCCGGATACCACCTGTTGAAAAGCACGATCGATTGCCGCAGCACGGTCAGTCTGATCTGGACTCATAGATGCCAAATCATCAGCAGTACCATCAAAGGCCAAACGACCTTGATCGACGATGAGTACATGGTCAGCAAGTCGTGCAATATCCTCAACCAAATGCGTACTCACTAACACTGTGCTGCTGTGACCAAGCCTGCCAATCAAATCTCGCAGAGCTGCACGCTGCAACGGATCCACACCAACGGTCGGCTCATCCAATAACAGTAAATCAGGCCGATGTGCCGTCGCGCACGCGATACCCAACCGCTGCCGCTGTCCACCAGAAAGCGTACGTGCACGACGATTCCGCAAATCTGACAAATCCACCGTTTTTAATGCTTCTACAGCGACACGATGAACGTCACTTTCGCTGACGCCATGCGACCACGCCGCATATTCCACATTTGCAAGCAACGTGGAAAATCCCATCACATCAAATGCCTGCGGCAGATAGCCGAGGTGATGCCGCGCCTCTGTACGCTCGGAGGTCTTCGACACGTCTTTGCCGCTTATCCTAATCGACCCCGACGAAGGTTTGCATAACGTGGCCAACAACCGCATCAACGTACTCTTACCAGCGCCGTTCACACCCAATAATCCCGTCACTCCACAGGTCAAATCGAATGAAACTCCGGACAATGCCACGATTTCCCCGTAACGAAATCCTACGTTTTTGCATTGGACTATACCAACCATTACTCCTCCGTTCAAAGCTTTCGCGTCTGCCGAAAAAATGAATTATGGCAGACACGAAAGCTAAGATACAAGTCAAAACAAATAGAACATCACACTCGACCAGACTGCATCTTCGCACCAGTAGACGAATAAGTTTCAGTATAATATCTATGCCCAGCAGTGGCTCGAACCGAACCACTCCTCATCCCATTTCCACTCGGAATAGCCTGATCCCAGAAAATTTGATCTGGGCTGAATCGAATGTCACGCTTGGCCAGGACATGTGTATTAAGCACCGTTCGCGCACCCCAACCTTCCTCCATAGAAATATACATTTGACGAATTGCGACTGGCATCAGCTACAAGACGACAAGTACCAAAAGTATTGACTGTGGATTCTTCCACCGTAGATGCCACAGCCGCAGCCGGAAGGCTGGCAAATAAACCAAAAGATAAGACACCGGCAGCTATCACTGGCCATACTTTATTATTTTGAAACCTCGTGACGAACCCTTCCTTGATTAGCGAAGTTTTTCAGAATCTATCATATTGTAATTCTTACGACATGTTGACCATCTTTCAAAACTTTCAACCGGAACAGACTAAACGAACATCTTCCATTTCATCAGCTCTTGCGATTATTGATACAACCCCATTCTTAGTATCTGTCTCGAAGTCATACGGATCATTCTGCAGAGAAATTTCCCTACTTAAACACAACAATCTGTTCAACAACGCCCATCATTCGTGGTAAAGCACAAAATACGGCTACAATCAATATTCTTGACATCAGTTATCAGAGCAAAAGACAACCGTGAAGTTGTATGCAATCCCGAGAAGAAGATGTCGTCATTAGACTAAAGCGGAAACAACAGTAATTATTGGAACACCCAAGGAGATTTCTCCCGGTGAACAACTGGTGGCGGTAACGCCGAAAACCGCTGTTCAACTTGGGAAACTGGGATACAAGGTGATGCCGGAAACCGGGACCTGCAAGCAGACCGGATTCCTCGACGACAATTATCAGCAGGCTGGGGCGACGATCGGCGACGCGACCGAGGTGTGGAATGCCGACATCGTAGCAAGCGTCAACGCACCGACGAGCGAGCAGATCTCACTGATGAAACCAGGGCCATACTGATTTGCAGCATCGGGATTTATGCTCGACAATAATCTGCTGATTATCACCGGATCGCCGAGCGGTGCTTCCGGCGCCATCCTGTCCTACCTGATGCGCAAGGCCATGAACCGCAAGTTCATGTCCGTCATCTTCGGCGGTTTCAGCGATGAGCCTGCCAAGGGAGGTGCGGGAAAGAAATCACCGGCGAAGTGCATGAAACCAGCTCGGCTGACGTGGCAGAAATGCTCAAAAACACCAACTCTGTCATTATCGCCCCCGGTTATGGCATGGCCGCGGCCAATGCGCAGCAGGCTGTCGCAAGTCTGGTCGAAAAGCTGCGAGCGCAGGGTATCGAAGTTCGCTTTGCCGTTCACCCAGTGGCCGGCCGCCTGCCCGGACATATGAACGTCCTGCCCGCTGAAGCCAAAATCCCCTATGACATCGTCATGGAAATGGACGAAATCAACGACGACTTACCGAACACCGACGTCGTATTGATTATCGGAGCAAACGATACCGTCAACCCGGCAGCGGCCAAAGATCCGAACTCCCCCATCGCCGGCATGCCGGTGTTGCACGTCTGGAAGACCAAGCAGGTCGTGGTGCTGAAACGTTCGATGAGAGCAGGTTACGCCGGGGCGCAAAACCCGCTGTTCTTCAACGCAACACCTCCATGTTGTTCGGAGACGCAAAGGGTAGCGTGGGGGCCATCTCCGAAGCCATATAGGCAGTAACTATCAGAAGATGCAGTTGGGGCCTGTCCGATGAATGGTGCTGACAGGCCCCAACTACTATTCGTAAACCGCCAACTCGTATCATTGGCCTTTATTCCCCAGTCGCAGAACAGAGGCCATTGATGTTTCAGCCAAAGAATTCCTTGATTGCCTTCTCCACACTGTCGCCCATCAACTTGCCGGTATCGTTCTCTGCTTTGAACAAACGCTGCAGGAGCATGTCGCCCTGTTCGACCGTCAACGACTTCCCTGCTTCCTTGGTGACCTCAAGCACTTCACTGATAGTGGTGACTTTGGAAAGCTTCTCTACCAACGTTTTCTGATCCATGAGTACTCCTCATTGTAATCTCACTTGCAAAACTGGGCATCCGCTGCCTGACTTCGATGTTATCACTAAGGTAGATGAAGCTCTTCGCTTGCACTAACTTGTGCATCACGACGAAATCAAGAAACCCATCGGTACTGCGAACTTGGAGATTTATTGCACCATGATGGTGGCCAACAATGCGTCGTGGTCAGACCCTGGAATTGATAAAGTGCTGACCTGACCGGCCACGAGGCCTTGGTCAAGTACGATGTGGTCAATGCCTGCGAATTTGGGAACTCCCGCCATATCAGACGGCCAAGTAAACACCAGTCCGCGCCCAGCACTCTGGGCTGCATCATGGAATCGAGAGCCGAGGATATTGCGCAATGGCGTGTGATCGGTAGTCGAGTTGAAATCTCCCATCAACACATATTTGACATCCTCGCGAGATTTCATTCTGGCGACCTCATCGAGTGAAGTGCGCCACCGGACCCAGCGGCCGGGCTTTGGTGACGTGGTATGAACGGACACGAATCGAACCTGCGTCTTTCCCCCAGCGAGCGAAACCGTGCCACCCGGCATGAACGATGCAGCAGAATCAACGTCATCATCGGAAGGAGAATCCAAGGCCACCGCGGAAAACAGCGCATTGCCGTACTTACCGTCCGACGAAGAGACTTGGGAATAAGGCAGATAATCGTGAATGCCTTGGGATTTGAGATCATTGATGAATGAACGTGTTGTCTCCTGTAACGCCAAAACTTCAACTCGCTGGTCACGCACAGCCGCAATGATGGCCTTTACATCCGCCCTACCCCGATAAACATTCGCCGTCATGACGCGCGCATATCCGTCGTCGATGTTCGCCTTTCTGCCGCTTACCGCCGTGATTGCAGTGTCACCGAGATGACTTTGCGGTACAAAATAGGGGTGTTGCCACCATCCTTGCAACCCTACACACATCAGAGCAAGCAACGCCGCAAACCATCGGCGAGAAACCAGAGCCAGGACCAGGGACACCAAACCAGGCAGCACAAACCAAGGGGTAAACGCCGCCACTACAGGCACATAAGGCAACGATTGCAACTCTTCCGGCAACGCACGCGACAGCGTGCCCAACAGAGCGACGACCAGCAACACCCAAGCAATAAAACCAAACACGAAGCGTCTACACCGCTGAAGGAAACTCCGCGACTTTCGCACAGACTTTCCGTTCCCTTTGACGGGTTTGCAGGTGTCGCCGTTCACTCGTTTCTTTGCGGCGTTGCCGGACTTTCCCGACTGGGCCCGCGCCTTGCTCATCGCATCCCCTCCTGCACTCAGCACACTCCAGCCATTTGACAACTCCAATGATTGACGTTTTAATCATCCTGTCAAATAGAGCCGTACACCGCGCAAGTATCCGCTCGAACGCGAGTACTCTGCTCTATCAGGACACAAAGTAAGTCAGACAAAGAAGCGAAACTTCGAATGTCTCCAAGCCGGCAAACCAACCGGGAAATCGACCGATGCAAAACAAGTGCCCGGAATCAGATTCGAACTGACGACACCCGCTTTAGGAGAGCGGTGCTCTATCCCCTGAGCTATCCGGGCAACATATCGTATTGTACACGGAAACATGGTCTGCGCGCCACGCGCAAGCCGCCGCCTCATCTCTGTTTCTTACCTGCGCCGCTCTTAGCGAAGATGCCTATGTGTGACTCACACGGCGAATCTGAACGGCGTATGCTCGCTCCACATTTAAGCGCCTATACTTGTTATTGAAACCACGAGCAAGTGCCGACCCGACGTCGCTTTAGACAACAGCGGACACGAATATTACGAACTTAACGGTAGCGGCATTGAAAAGAAAGGCCGACAATGACTGTGGCACACTGTGAGACCGTCAGCGCAACCTCACTGGGATTGCCTGATTCCTGCGCGATTCCTGAGGCAAAAAGCGTACTGCCCAAGCAGATGTTCTATCTCAAACCACCGGTTTCGTCTCGCCTCAAGCAACATTTCGTAACCGATATCGACTCGATTACAATGCTGGCATTGCTGCGACCTGGCACCCTCAACGCCGCCGCAGGAACCAAGGTAAAAGAAGTTCTTGTCATGGGACTGCGGCAAACCGGCGCCGATGCCCCCGTCGAAGTTATGGAGCATATCGCCAAACTGCGTTCGTCGTCCAATATCCTATTCGTCTGCGTACGCGATGCCACACTTGCCGACAGCGAAGATGATGCCGATAGTGATACTTTGGGAAACCAGAGCAGCAAGTGGCAAGCGTGCTCTGCATTTCAACGCAAGCTGCCTGTACGCCCCGGACATCAGGATGAGGCGCAGATGCAGACATACAAAAGCGATTGGTACGATGCGGCCAGCATGCGATTAAGTTTGAACGGCCAAACGATGGACGACATGTGGCAAAGCCTGTGCGCTCAGGTCATCTTTGGTGACGCCGATGGAAACAACCTCGAAGAGCGTCTTACCAGGCAAGAAACGATGATCGAGCTCACGAACCAAATCGCTAAACTTGAAGGTGACCATTCACGCGCGAAGGACGGCACGAAGCGAAACGAAATATTCGTCAAGCTTCATAAGGCAAAGAAGCAGCTTGACGAGCTAAAGTCTCAGCGGTAACCGGTGGAATCGTAGCTGTCACCGTCAGTTGGCGACGACAGTTACACGAGCACTGGCAAATCACCAGCCGACTCGGCACCAACATCTCCGCTGTCATCTTCGCCCACAATCTCGCGATAGAGTCGCTCGAGCCTCTCCTCACGGAGTTTGACTGTCAGTTCACACTCCCAAACGACGAGCACACGCCACCCGTCACCCTCCAATTCGGCACGCTGCCGAATGTCGCGCTCATGGTTGCGCACCAACTTCGCCGTCCAGAATTCAACATTCGATTTAGGCATCGAAAATTTCGAACAGCCTTCATGCATATGCCAGAAGCAGCCGTTGACAAAAACAATGGTGCGGTATCTGGGCAATACCACATCGGGACGGCCGGGGTATCGCTTGTCATTCTTGCGAAACCTCAGCCCACGTCGGAAGAGATACGACCGGACCAAAACCTCAATTTTTGTATCTTTGCCGCGAATACGTGACATAGTGTAACTGCGCGTACCGCGCTCGTACTTTTTAGGTTTTACCGTTTTCTTTGACTTCGTCCGCTTCCTTAGTTTCACGGATGTTACTGAAGCGTCAGCGCCAACGACTTTCGAAGGTTTCAGTGCTTTAGCGCCACTTGTGCGTGGGCACTCACCGTGCTCGAGGACCGTGTTGTCCAAATCCAAAGCAGTCCCCCATCGATAAATTACCAAATTCCTTAACGCCGTATCGTTCCATTTCACGATTAATGGGCGACAAACATAACCCAGGGCTCCTCACTATCGGCGCACGGCCAACCTCAGCGATCATCAACATCGGAATGTACACCTCCCTGTCAATGATGGTTATAAACGTTTCGTAACCATGAAGCACGGGGAGGTTCCCATGAGCAGGTTGAACGGTAAGCGAGCCGAAGCACAGAAGCAAGGGTTGAAAGTCAACGTCGCGATTCTGGGAGCCGGACGTATCGCGCACACCATGGCAAATACGTTGGCTGAAATGACTCGCGATTCGCGTTATAGCAGCCTTATCGAACCTTATGCCGTCGCCGCACGCGATGCAGACCGCGCTGCCGATTTTGCCGAAAAGTACGGTTTTGACGTATCTTACGGTTCTTATGAAGAACTCCTGGCCGACCCGGAAGTCGACCTTGTCTATATCGCCACACCGCATGCGCTCCATGCCGAGCAGGGCATCGCATGCCTCAAGGCAGACAAAAACATCCTCGTTGAGAAGTCATTCACTGCGAACGCAGACCAGGCACAGCAACTGCTTGAAGTTGCAGACGAGACTGGCCTGCTGTGCACCGAAGCCATTTGGACGCGCTATTTGCCATCGCGCGGCATCGTGGCTGACCTCATCACATCCGGAGAAATCGGGCAAGTGCAGGCGGCCACTGCCAATCTCTGCTACCCCACCACACACAAGGCCCGCATAACCGACCCCGCCATGGCCGGTGGCGCGCTGCTCGACGTTGGCATATACCCGCTGAACTTCTTCGATATGGCGCTTGGCCGCGACACCAGCGATCGCACCATCGCAGACATCGAGACTTCGACGGTACCTTACGAAACCGGCGTGGACGCCATCGATTCGATTACATTGCGCTACGACGACGGTGTGCTGGCCACAGCGAACGCCTCAATACTCTGCGCATCCGATCGTTCCGGCACTATCTGTGGCACCGAAGGCTACATGGTCTGCCAAAACATCAACAACGTCGAAGGCATCGACCTCTACGACCTCGACCACAAACTCGTTCGCCACATCGACGTCCCCGCACAAATCACCGGCTTCGAATACGAGGTAGCCGCAGCCGCCAACGCCATTCTCGACGGCAAACCCGAATGCACGCAGATGCCCCACGCCGACACCCTACGCATGTTGCGACTCATGGACCAAATCCGCAGCATCTGGGGACTGAAGTATCCGTTTGAGTGATGCTTAAACAAATAAATGGGTATCCCGTTCTGACCGGAATACCCAAAATCAACGCGTCGGCTCTACAAAATGCCAAATAGAGCCATTTTATAGGCATTTTCCGCGGCAGTATAACTCATTGCTGACTTACCGATTTTTTGCGGATCATAACCACAGGGATCAAAGACTTCTTTGTACTGTGCAACAATCTTCGGAAGATTTTGCTCCAAAAATCCTTTAGGCTCCTGCAGCCAAATCACTTCATCCGATTCAACTTTGATTAAAGTGGTAAGACCGTACACCAACGGAACAATAAACCCTGCAGGGTTTGCAATTTCCACCGGTTGCTTTCCAAAAGGCGTATATTTTTTCGTGTTCTTTGATTCGGGATTGAGACCCTTCACAGCGATAATTTTCCCATAACTTCCATGCGCCCTGTTATAAAGGTCAGGAAAATGCGCGTAGATGTAGTCATACAGTTCTGGAATTTGTACGGCTTTTTCAAACGCACTATATACAAGAGGATTATTCAACTCTGCCGTATAATCATTCGTTCCACCGGTTACATTTGGTGAACTCATAAATCGATTGAATATTGACAGGCAACTTCCTTTGCCGCTGTATAGTTGTTGAGGGGAAGGCGCCTCAATCACTTTACCTTCAGCGTCCTTAAAGGATAAACATCCACTTCCGTCACCAAACTCAGGCAATTTTCGCAATACAATCCACGTCAGAGCGACGATGTCAGCAACTTTTACATCACCGCCATCATTAGTTTTCCATTCAACTCGGCTATTAACCGCAGGATTCTCATATTCCAACAGCTTGGCAAGGTCTTCAAAATATCCCTTTTGATTCGCTTTAGCGCCGGCAGTCAACTCGGCATTGTTATTTCTCGCCTCACAAATCTCGAGGATATTATGCCGGAAAGCATCCACACAAATGTCATCATCCGGATCAGCTGGTACCAGAAGTTCCAGAGGAACATAGAAGGATAAATCACCTGCAACTTGAGGATTCGACACAGTCCCGTCCTCATTCTTCCGAACCGCTTCTTGATATTTTTGAATGTCATTCCGATGCTCTGACCAAAGAATTTTGAATTCACGCCATGTTTTTGGTCCCCTAGGGATTTTCTTCCCTGTGAAATCAAGTGCACGACGCAAAATCAGAAGACCAATTGCCAACGTGTTATGCCCGCCATCAAGAATTCCTTCAATGTTCGTATTGTCAAAGAAAACCCGGACACGGCCACGTTCAAGTAATTCATAATCGGATGCGCCGAGCAATATGCCTTTTGTTTTGAACGGGAACAAAGACACATCATCTTCAATGGACTCTTGAATCGCATTTGTTACTCGACCTTCTTTTGAAGATCGCGGATTAGCCTGCAAATCAAGCTTATCGATGAGCGGAATGAGATATTTGGCTCTTGCCATCCCAGCGATTTTGCTCGTCTCGCCTATCGTCTGCTGGACAGACTGTTCAAAACGCAGAACGATGCCTTCATCATTATATTTTATTGACATAACTACTCCACTCTACTAGCGGATAGTATGGAATGAGAGAAACAATATTAAACTCTATACTCCAAAATCTATCCAGATTTTCCAGCCACCGTCCGGTGACTAATAGTGATTATAGTTAACATTTTTTAATATGTCAACTTTGTTGTCGCCTATGCAAAACGAATTAGGAAAAATGCGAGCGTTAAATAGTTTCGTGCAGCAAATCAAGTCGTCACATAACGATTTGGAACCAACTAACGCAAAACACAAAATTGGTTCTAATCGCCATAAACCGCTCTTGTCATTGATTGTGATCTATTTTAACGTACAACGAATTCTCTTTCCGAAAATCAGAACTCAGTGATGAATGAGCGGATGACTTCGCCCTTTTCAGCCGGACATAGACCTCATCGATCTGGCTCAGGTGATGTGCCGAGTGCCGATGTAGGCATGTTCAGACGCCCGCCAACAGCGAAGTGTGCGTACGTCAGAGCATACATCAGACAACCTGAACCCGCGCTGATGGGCCAGTAAATCTGCAGCAGGGTTAACCTCAACGTCAGGCTTGGCCAAACCCGATGCAATAAGCCGTACCGTCAACACCGAGCATGTCCCAGCACTGTTTCATGGTGGCGCAACCGATGCACTCAGCCTCGCCCCACTTAACTTTGTTATTAATAACAGCGATCTGATTCTCATGAATCAAAACCTTCTCGGCGAAACCACCCGCGCCAAACGCTTGGATAATCGGACGTCCATCCAGACAGGACAAGCGCGACTTCTCGCTGGGCTTACGTACGCATCCCTGCTGTTGCAGGCAGGACTTCAGATGAACGTTGAGACAGTTGAAACAATGTCTGCATACTTGTTCCAGCGAAGCAACCACACGGTCACCGACCTTAAAACCTCGCACTTCCGGGCCCGATCGACTCAACGACGCCCGCTACTTCATGGCCGATGACCACAGGGAACAGGAAGAATTGATCTTCGTCCTCGACCAAATGCAGACCGGAATGGCACAAACTGCTTGCCTATACATCGACAAGAATCTCAGCACCAATGGGATCGTCAATGATGATTTCTTCCGGCTGAGCAAAACCTTTGCCCAAACCGTACACGATCGAAGCTTCAATCTCTTGTGGCATAAGAGCATCCTTCATCACAGCACTGTAATGTTGCCCTTTCGCTCTACAACTTTGTTGAGGAAGAGAACAAGAACAATGGGGCATTTGTTACCAATGATACATTTGCGGTAAACCCATCATTCATCAGCATCCGTGGGCCGTTCCAATCGACCACGAGTAGAATTCCCCTGCGATGAGGAAGCTTCGACTTTAGGCATAGGTGAAGGTCATTGGGTCGTGGCCGGCACGGACAGGGCCGTCCAGTGCCTCGATTTCGGCATGCTCGGTGGGGGTTAGCGCGAAGCCGAAGAGATTGAGATTTTCGCGCTGACGCTGCGTGTGGACGGATTTGGGGATGACGATGGTGCCGTTTTCGATGTGCCAGCGCAGGATGACCTGGGCTTCGGACACATCGTGGGCCGCGGCGATGCGCGCGATGGTGCCATCTCCCGCATTCAGATCGGCACCTCGCGCCATTGGCGAGTACGCCTCTACAGCGATGTCGTGCTGTTTGCAGAACGCAACTACCTCGCGTTGCTGCCATGTCGGATGCAGTTCGATCTGGTTGACAGCCGGCCATTCGCCGATCTCGCGATGCAGGCGTTCAAGATGCTCCGGCATGAAGTTGCACACACCCAACGTACGAACCCGGCCTTCTTCGCGCAGCCTGACGAACGCTTTCCACGTTTCGCCGGATCGCCAGTCGAATGGCGTGGGCCAATGCAGCATGTACATGTCAACATAATCGAGACGCAACTCGTTTATCTGGCGGTCGAATGCCTTCAAGGCGCTGCCATAACCCTGCTTGGAATCCTTGAGTTTCGTGGTCACCCACAGCATCTTGCGCGCTTGCCCGGCATTGAATCCCGTTTCTGAAAGCGCACGTCCGACACCCGGCTCATTGTCGTACCCCGCCGCCGCATCAATATGGCGATATCCGACGTCAAGCCCTGACTTGACGACACTTGTCACATCATCGTCGCTGATGCGCAGCATTCCCAAACCAACCTGAGGAATGCTGTTACCATCCCGCAATACAACACTTGGAATTTCGGCAGTTGCCCTACGTTCTTCGATGCCCATTGCCATTGCTCACTTTCATCCCTGCTGACACCAACACTACTAGCCGACCCCATCCAGCACAGCCGAAAACAACGCAACACAGCTGAAAATATAGCTAGGGCTCAGTCCCGCAAACTACACATCCAAGACCTACAGCGTAATTACACGATCGGCAATCTGCATGGTCGAGGCCCGGTGTGAGACAAGCACGATGGAAACAGGACGTTCGGAGGCCAGTGTGTTAATCGAACGAAGAATCACCGACTCATTCAAAGAGTCCACCTGACTGGTCGGCTCATCAAAAAGCACCAGCGAAGCGTCGGTTAGGAAAACCCTTGCCAAGCCGATACGCTGACGTTCCCCCTCTGAAAGTCGGCTGCCAAGCTCCCCCACAGCAGTATCCAACCCATCAGGCAGCGCTTCGATAACACTGGCAACCGAAGCCCGTTCCAACGCCACGTGCAAATCCGCATCTTTAGCTTGCGGATTCGCAATCAATAAGTTGTCGCGCACCGTGCCATCAAAAAGATACGTCTCTTCACCCATCATCGTCTCGATATGACGCCGATAATGCGGTTCAAGACCCGGCAACGGCCCACCGGAAAAATCAACCGACCCCTGCTGCGGATCCCAGTAACGCATCATCAGTTTCAGAATCGTAGATTTGCCACGTCCCGAAGCACCCTGAATTCCAAGAATACCTGAGTGCAAAGTCGTTAAATCAAAATCTTTGAGTACCAACGCCGGTGATGAAACCATCTCGGAAAGCGATGAATTCGACGGATAGGCGAACGTTACGCCTTTAAGAGAAACAGTGTCGAATTTGGGTTTATCCGTACCGTTTTCCTGCAAGACAGGATTCTCATCGAACAATCTAAACAAGCGACGCGCGGCAGCAAGCGGTTGCGTGAGGCTCCCCGGCAAGATGTCCAGCGCAAGCGTGGGACCGAACGAGCCGAGAACAAGGACAAACGCGACCAACGATTGAGCGATGGACAGAGGATCGGCTTGAACAACACCAAACACCATCTTGATTGCAACGAAGCTGAACGCAATTGCCGAAACAGCTCCAAGCGCTTCGAATACGCCGTTTTTACGACTCAATCGACCGTTGAACAACCAAAGATTCCTGTCATCCTGCACAATATCCGACAAGCGACGAGACCCTTGGTTGAACCGGATAATCTCGTCGATACCGCGCATGTCGTCAATCAGACGGTTACCGAGCCGTGCGGAATTGTCTCGGATTCTGTCGCCGATTCCACGCACATTGTTCGCATAGAAACGCGGCAGCACAATCCCTATGAATATATGAGCAACGATGAGCAAAAGCGCAAAATACGGATCAAGCGTCCACAACAAAACCGCGAAGACCACGGAAGTTGAAACGGCGATAACCGCCGGCGAGACGGCACCTGTGAAAAACATTTCAAGCGATTCTATATCGGCAGTCATTAATGCAGTGAGATTGCCATTGCCATGACGCTTGAGTTTCGCTGGCGCAAGACGTCGCAACGCCTCAAAGGTCTTGGAACGCAGCAACGAAAGCACACGAAAACTCAAGTTATGATTCATATATTCTTCGGCGTAACGCATCAGAGCACGCAATACCGCACACATTGCCATCGCCAACACCGAAAGACTCACACTCATTCCCCATACGGGATGCCCAAGTGCGGCCATCAACGCAAGCACGCCGGAAACCGGCAGGAACGTACTCGCAAGGCAGCCTACGACACCACACACACTGGCACCTACCATTAACGGCGCGAGCGCGCCAACGCAACTAAAAAGTCGAAGCATGAGACGGGCCGTTCCCATAGCTCTGTCATCATCATGCGGCCGACCGGCGATATCCGACGTGACATCGACATGCTCTGCATGAACATCAGTCGTTCCCGCACCGACGATTTCATCGTGTCCGTTTGATGAAGAGGAGTCTGTTGCACCTTGAGATGTCACCGACGATGCCGAATTCGGACCCTTTTCGATACGACGTCCCATCGCGTTTTCTTCTGAATACACTGCAGCCCTGGCGAATGCGGGACCAGCATGTGCTACATCAGCGGGTACATGTCCAGACGAGGAACGGAACACATTTTCGCCATCCTGTTTGCGTCCTGATCCACTCGAATCACAAGAGGGCTTTTCATCTTCATGTCCGTCTTGGTTCTGGTAATCGAGCAGCGCAAAATCGAAAGGCCTACTCACTGCATCGGCACGTGGCACCTGCCCAGCGTATGCACTCCCCCAACTTTTACGATGGGATACACGACCAATCGACTCCTGGGTGCGGAACATCGTGGCATAGCGGCCGCCCGAAGCCATAAGTTCGGCATGCGTACCGCTCTCAACAACTCGTCCGCCGTCGAGAACGACGATATTGCCGGCATCAACGGCTTGGTTGAGACGATGTGTGATGACGATAACCGTTCGAGACTGTGCCAATTCCCGGATTGTCCCATTGATAAGACGCTCGCTGTCCGAGTCGACGCTGCTGGTAGCCTCGTCGAACACGTAAATGGGGCTATCTCGCAACAATGCCCGTGCAATGGCCAAACGCTGCCTCTGCCCACCTGAAAGATTGTTTGCATCCGCTTCGATGACCATATCCAGCCGCTCAGGCTGGGAATACACGAAATCGTCGATATGAGCACCTTCCAGCGCCAACCACATCTCATTGGCCGTTGCATCAGGTTTCGCCATCAGTAGGTTCTCCCTAAGGGTGCCCGCGAAGAGATGACTATGGGAATCCACTACCGTTACCGCTTCCAAAAGCGATCGGCGCTTAAGACCGTGCAACTCGCAGCTGCCTACGCCACCGAAAACCCTATATCCAAGTCGAATGGATCCTTCGTAATCACCACGTTTGCCGGCAATCAAGGATGCGACTGTGGACTTCCCGGAACCGCTGATGCCGACTATGGCGGTGAACCCGTTCGGTCGTGTAGTAAAACTGACCGAATCCAGCGCCTTGGGCTTCGTCTTTATGCCGAATTCGCCATGATTCTCCGCAATCGATGCTTCTTGCGAGTCCTCTGGAATGAAAAGACGATGAATCGGCAAGGTATCGTCGTTGTCTTCACCGATTGAACCGTAGGTGTAGCTGACGTTGCGGAACGTCACTGAGCAGCCTTCGATACCCTGCGGCAACGCAGATTGCCCGTCACTGTATACTGGCACATCTAGCAGTGCATAGATTCGCCGCACAGCAGCGATTCCGTCCATCGCCGTATCGGCAAAAACACCAAGTCGACGCAACGGCACGAAAAACATCACGCTAAGCAGTATTGCCACCAACGCCGTGGCTAATTTCAAGTGCCCTGAAGCAACTTGCCAAACGACTATCCCGATGGCACCGACTGTGCCACCATATGAAATCAAATCCATCACCAAGCGCGAGAACTGTTCTATTCGCAATACCTTCATGGACGACTTGCGGAAATCTTCGGATTTCTGATCCATACGTTGCGCAGCAGCCTCATCGGCATCAAAGGTTTTTAGTGTTTCCAGACCCTGAACATTGTCAAGAAACGCAGCACCCATGTCGGTGTAGCGGTCCCAATATTTACTGTACGCGCGCGAAGTCAGCACGGAGACCAAAACAACGATGCCCACAATCAACGGAACACAAATTAACAGCACACCAGCAACCGGGGCACTAAGCGGCAGCAACACAACGAAAAAAGTCAACGGGGCCAAGATAGCAAAAGCCAGCTGTGGCAGGAACGAGCGGAATAAGCCCTCTATCCTATCGACGCCTTCGGTAAGCGACTGCACCACGTCAGCGGTTTTGACATGTTCGCAATAAGTCGGCCCGAGATCAAGCATCTTATTGTACAAACGCTCTCGCAACGATATTTTGATACGAGCCGACGCCTCTGTACCGAAAAAATGCGAAAAACGAACGGCCAGATACTTGACAATCACGATAGCGACGAGCGCAAAGACGAACGCCGAATAACCATTAGGCACCGCTTGAAAATCCTTCAACAACGCGCTTATTGCAGAGGGCTTTCCCCGGTCATTAACACCGGCAAGCACAGGGAAAAGCTTATCGAGAAGACCCACAAAAATGAAGATGCATCCAATATCAGCCAGCAACGAAACCCATAAACTCAACACTTTTGCGACGACAAACGCGCCACTTCGTGGAACCAGGGTGAACAGCCGACGATCAAACATGAAAAACCTTTCCGAGACGATCTGCAGAAAGCATCCAAATAGAGGCGCGTCTCAGATCACACAGAGCCACTATTACACAATAGTGTGAGTCGAACACGATCCCAATCCTGAGCGAGATTCGTTACAAAAGTACTATACTTACGGCACTTTGCGACCGTCATATCCAAGTAACGCCAATGCTTTCTTTAATCGACGTTTACTGCGCAAGAACTTTATGCCAAGTAGGCCACACACCTCACGAGACCCTTATCGGCATTGCAATTATCGACAACCTGAACGATAAGGACGGAAAATAACCCAAACGGACTTGAACGCCCCTAAATCGATCATGCGTTAATAAGCGGCATACGTTTAAGCACTACAAATAGCGAAAAGTCAAATTGGGAGTCAAAAATCGAAAGAAAATCAAGATATCTTGAAATTTTACATATTGATTGGAAATTGCATAATCTGTTATATAGGGTTGAAGCATGAACAAAGAACGACTACCGCAATCACGGGATCTGCATATCGCCATTATTGACGATGACCCATGTGCGTTGCACTACGAGACAGCTCTGCTCAGTTTTTTGCAAAATCGCAACGGGTGTCACTTTAAAATCTGGAGCACCACAAAACTTGAAGACGGCATACAAAAGTGCTTATACGATATCCATCCCGTCGATGTCGTCATTTTTGACATGTCCTTGAACAATGAAACCGGTCGCGACATTCCCCGTGAACTCAAAAAGGCACGCCCTGATATCATCGTTATCGGCATCACGCCGCACATCAAAGATTATCAACTCGATACAGGACGTCTTTCACCGTTACGATGCATCCTCGATAAAGCAGACCTCAATCGCAACATCTTGCGCATCCTCAATCGCCTCTATCAGGAAAAAATCATCTGGAACCATCCATACACGGAGAACAGAAGACTTTCCAATTCCCCACCAACCTCCCATCAAGCAACAATTCGCAGCACCTCAGAGCAACCGAACACAGACACATTCCCCTCATTCTCCGCCCAACATCACAACGCAAAGATATCAACAGCAAAAAGCAACATATCCGCAAATGGGCCAAACTCGTCTACGAAGAAAAATCCTCTGCAACAGGCACCCACGGCATCTCAAAGAATATGCTCCCCGCAACGTAGAGGGGAAGATCATATACAAAACGCAGACAAGGAACAATCCCGCAATCTGTCTACTTTTGGACCGGAAACACTTAATCTTGCGCAACAGATGAACAAGATGAACACAACATCCCTTGCCACATCACCGGCGATATCACTGACACCGACAGAGACGCATGTTCTTAAACTCAGCTCTATCGGACTCGATCCGAAGGACATCGCCAAACGCCTTGGCGTTTCCGTCAACACAATCTATTCGCATCGCAGTCACATCATGTCCAAGTGCGATACACGCACCTGGGCAGATGCCCTATCCGTCTGCCTCTTGCGGACCGGAACAAGCGGATAGATACACACTCAACTCAAGGACACATCGTCGATTACGATCACATCATTGCCAGCCAATTGTATTCGACGCCGAACACAGTACCCTCATGACCACAGCAGCTATCTACACTCGAAACCAGTAAAGAAAAGAAATCATATGGGTGAGGATGAAGCCCGATTATGCCTCATTCTTACCCATGCTCGTGTCACCTGCCGTCTCGCATACACGAACTTGCAATGGCGGACATTGGCAAACAGTGATCAGACCAATTTAAAGCCCAATTCCTCAGCAGCTTGCGTTGGAACAGGATCCTCACACCAGAAATCCTCAAGATTCTCATCGGTTGCCAAGGAACGAATCTCGGCTTGATCGATGTAAACTTCGCCGCTAAGATGATCGGTCTCATGCTGGAAAATACGGGCAGGCCAACCATGCAACCGCTCCTCGTGCTTATTGCCATCCTCATCCTGCCAACGGGCAACGATATCGAGCCAACGACGACGAACCGCCTGGTATCCCGAAAAACTCAAGCAACCCTCGTAAAAGCTTCTCTGTTCGGAACCGACCGGCTCATACGTAGGATTGATAATGACGCGGAACGAAAGTTCAGCGATTTCACGCGGATCACGACCATCGTCGGTCACAGTCGATGCGTCAGCATCATTGTCGACTGCGGCAAAGCCTCCATCACTCTCGACTGCATCGGCATCAACGAAATCATCACCGATCGCTTCCTGGCTACGAACATGGTCTTCAAGCACGGCAATGCGCATTCCCAGACCAATCTGGGGAGCAGCAAGACCAACGCCTGGGGCTTCGATCATGGTCGCACGCATATACTCAATCAACTTGGCAAGGGTTTTCTTGCTCAGCTGCCCATCATATTCAACGGCATTCTGGCGCAAGACCGGCTCCCCCATCTGCACGATGGGAAGCACCTTGCCTTTGCCTGCCGATTTCAGCAGCTGTTCTACGGCATGATTGAGCTCAACATCAACTTTGGAATTGCGAGAAAACATCAGAGCGCGAGCTCCTCTGCAACCACGGACGCCAGACGCTGGCAGACCTCATCGGCCTGCTGCTGCGCCTCGGCCTCAACCATCACACGAACCAACGGCTCGGTGCCACTGGGACGAAGCAGCACGCGGCCAGCGGAACCAAGCAACTTCTCCTCACGCTCGATGGCTTCCTGCACCTTGGCATTCGTGGGTGCGGCTTTCTTATCGACATTCGGAACATTTATGAGCTGCTGCGGCAACTGCGGGAAATCTGCGGCCAAATCCTTAAGCGACTTGCCGGACTTAACAACCTCACTGCACAGGGTAAGCGCGGTCAACGTGCCGTCGCCAGTGGTCGCAAACTCACGGTTGATGACATGTCCCGACTGCTCACCACCGAGTGAATAATCGCCCTTCAGCATCTCCTCAAGCACATAGCGATCGCCCACGCCTGTCTCAACGGTAGAAATGCCCATGTCTTTGAGCGCAAGCTTGAGGCCAAGGTTGCTCATCACCGTGACCACGAGCGTGTCATGGTTAAGCTTACCTTCACGCTTCTTGGCTCGAGCGAGAATACCCATCACCTGATCACCGTTGACCATATTGCCGTCTTCATCAACGGCCAGGCAACGATCCGCATCTCCATCGAACGCCACACCCATCGCAGCACCGGAGGCCTTAACCATAGCCTGCAGCTGCTCGGGATGTGTGGAACCAGCCTTTTGGTTGATGTTGTAACCATCAGGCGAAGCATTGATGACCAACACCTCGGCCCCAGCACGGCGCAAAGCTTCGGGAGCAACCACGGAAGTCGCACCATTGGCGCAATCGGCAACAATCTTCAAACCCTTAAGCGGCTTCGGCTGGGTCTTGTCCGGCGCAATCGGCGCAATGGACGCAACAAGATGATCAATATACATATTGGTCGCCGTATCGGAGTCGCGGCTCACACGCCCCACACCTGCACCCGTCGGACGATCCCATTCCTGACCGAGCACCGCCTCAATCTCGTCTTCTTTCTTGTCAGGCAGCTTGAAACCGCCACGGGCGAAGAACTTGATGCCATTGTCGGGCATGGGATTATGAGAAGCGGAAATCACAGCGCCCATTTCAACGTTGAGTTCGCTGGTCAGATATGCCACACCGGGAGTAGGAATAATACCGGCATCGATGACATCGAACCCGCCAGCGCTCATGCCGGCAGCAAGCGCAGAAGAGAGAAAATCGCCGGAAACTCTGGTATCACGTCCGATCAACGCACGACGTCGCCCCTCACGGTGCTCTTCTTCGGTTCCCGAGGCATCGCCCAGTACCCGTACTGCGGCGTCGCCCAGGTCGAGCGCCAACTTTGCAGTCAAATCCCTGTTCGCAAGTCCGCGAACCCCATCGGTACCAAACATATTGGGCATGCTGTCACATCCTCCGTCTGCAAGAACATTATCTGTAGCTATTCTATGCAGAAACCAACACGAAACGGGCAAAGAAAAACAAATGCTGCCCCATTTCCACGCATTTGCCCTCAGTTAGTCAAGACAGCTATCTGGCATCCATGGTTTCGAGGATGATTTTCAATACAAGCGCTGGTTGCAGCATGACGCAAGCGATGACTGCAACCAGCGAAACCATAAGAACGGACCTTATTCCTTATTCCAAATTTGCGTTATACGTACTGACTTTGAGAGCGCGTCGCGAGGAGTCGACATTACCGATGACGATATTGCGCAAAGCGCGCGCAGCATTCTTATGCGATTCCAGCCACTCGTCACCTGCACTCACCAGTTCGGCAGGATCGGCATAGATCGGATAGAGACATTCCAACAGCGTTTCGGCCATATGGAATGTACGGTTTTCCCAAATCCAGTCGACAGTATCGTAATATTTGGCGATATACGGTTCGGCAAGTTTGCCGGTCAGATTCGAAGAGAATCCAAGTGCCGCCGCCTCAAGCTGCGAATTCGTCAGAGCCAAGTCGCGAATTGAAGCTTCCCAAGCCCATGCCTTTGCCTCAGCGGTGGGCACAGCGGCACGAGCACCATAAGCAAACTCGCGGTTTTCGGTGGTGTCACGGAGTTTCAGCTCCGCTTCGATGGCATCATCGTCCATCTGAGCGACACCGGCAAGCGCCTTGATCAGCGACCATCGCATGTTGTTGTCGATCTCAAGCCCCTTGAGCTTCAGCAAACCGGATAGCAACCCGCGAACATTCGAAGCAAACGGGGCATCACCTTCGACTCCGTATCCAAGATAAGCGGTGATGAGCTGGAATTGTTCATCGCTGCCGACCTCGGCTTCGTTGGCCAGGTTCCACAACTCTTCAGCCACATGCTTGTCTACGCTCTCGCGGCGTACCGGGGCAACATAACGCGTAACCGTCTCTTTCAAGCAGTTCAACGCATAGCGGAATGTGGTGGATTCATGCTCGGTCGAAAGCATCTTGAGGCTCAAATCGATGAAGCGCTCAGCCGGGAATTCGGCATCTCGAGTCATATCCCAGAACGCCAGCCAGATCACGGCACGCGCCAATGCATCATCAAACTCGAACAGATGATCGGCAGCAAATTCAAGCGACTTGTCATCGAACCTCAGCTTGGCGTAGGTCAGGTCGTCATCGTTCAGGAGGATGAAGTCGGGACGTTTCTTGCCGGCGGCATCGCTAACCATGGTGGTTTCACCATCGACATCCAGCTCGATTCTGTCGGTACGAACGACCTGACCAGTCGCCGCATCGCGGTTATAAAAGCCAACTGCCATGCGGTGGGTGCGCAACACGGGATGATCGGCAGGTGCTGATTGTGTCAAAACCAGCGACTTAATGGTTCCGTCAGCATTCTCCTCGACACCAGCCGAGATCGTATTGATACCCGACCGCTCAAGCCACTGCTTGCTCCAGGTCTTCAGATCACGCCCGCTCGCCGCTTCAAGTTCGACAAGCAAATCGTTGAGCGTCGCGTTGTCATACTTGTGCTTGTTGAGATAGGCGTTAATGCCCTTAAAGAATTCGTCACGGCCAACATAGGCGACCAGCTGCCTGAGAACGGAACCGCCCTTGGCGTAGGTGATGCCATCGAAGTTCACTTCGGTATCATGCAAATCGTTAATCGGCGCAGTGATCGGATGGGTGGTCGGCAGCTGATCCTGATTCAGGGCCCAACTCTTCTCACCGGAGGTGAATGTAGCCCAGGAATCCTTCCATTCCGTGGCTTCGGCCGTCGCGAGCGTTGACATGAACTCGGCGAAAGATTCGTTGAGCCACAAGTCATTCCACCACTTCATCGTCACCAAGTCGCCGAACCACATGTGCGCAAGTTCGTGCAGTACGGTAACCACACGGCGTTCAGCCAGCGCGTCGGTCACCTTGGACCCAAACACATAGGAGTCACGAATAGTCACCATGCCGATATTTTCCATCGCGCCAGCGTTGTATTCGGGTACATAAATCTGGTCGTACTTGACATACGGATACGGTACGCCCCAGGTCTTGGCATAAAAAGCAAAGCCCTTCTTAGTGATGTCGAAGAGATAGTCAACATCCTTGGCAAAATCGTCTTTGAGCGACTGACGGCAGTACTGCGCCATCGTGACCGTACGGCCATCTTCGTTGGCATATTCGGTGTGCCATTCGGCGTACGGACCGGCGCAGATGGCAGTCAGATAGGAGCTCATCGTCGGCGTGGTCTCGAACACCCAACGTTTCGTGCTTTCAGCGGGATGGGTTTCAAGAGTTCCCTCAGCGGTCAGGGTCTCGAGTTCCTCGGTTGACTTGACCGGCATGTTGGAAGTAACAAGCCACGACTTAGGAGCGGTGACGGTGAAATCGAACACGGCCTTGATATCGGGCTGGTCGAATACTGCATAGACTCGACGAGCGTCCGGCACCTCGAACTGAGAGTATAAATAAACGTTACCGTCAGAGGGATCAACAGAGCGGTGCAGACCCTCGCCGGTGGTCGAATACTGGCAGGACGCAACTACCCTGAGCGTGTTGCGTTCCTTCAGTACCGGCAGTTCCACACGGTTGTCAGCATAATATTTCGCGGGGTCGAGCTTCTCGCCGTTAAGCTCGATGTCGCTCACCTCGTCGGCGATGAGATCAACGAAACTTGAAGCGCCAACACTCGCATCAAACGTGATTTCGCAAACCGAAGGAAAATTCTTCGGCCCTTGCGTCAAATCAAGATCAACATGATAGCTGACAGGCCCAGCGATGATGGACTTTCGATCTTCGGCTTCCACACGGGTGAGATTCGCTCCTGACATTATACTCCTTCGATTCTTCGTTTTTACCGCGAAACGACTTGCTTGGCACGGTCAGATGTTACTTCCATTATGCCAGTCACGTAAGTCACTTATTCCGCATAGCAGGTTCCCCGGCGGCTATAAGACCTACCAGGGAACCTTGCAATCAGTCATTCATCACTTTGCATCAGCGCCAAAGTGCCGCCGAAGCGCGATGTTCCAGCTTCACCTTAGCGACTGGACAGAGTACCGTCGATCACATCGTGGGCGATATCGGCCACGACGGGGACGATCATCGGCTTGCGATGAAGCTGGCGCGAAACCCAGCTACCGACGGTGCGACGCATGATCTGCTGCAGCTTGTATGTGTCGTGAGTGCCTTCCATCATCGCGTCCTCGAGTTGCTGAACGATCTGATGGCGAACCTTCTCGAACTCACGCTCGTCCTCAGGCATTGCGTTGAGGTAGATCTTCGGTCCGGAAATGACGTTCTTGGCGTCGGTATCAACCACAGCGAAGCAGGAAACGAAACCTTCGGTACCGAGAATCTTGCGCTTTTCAAGCTCTTCGTCGGTCAACTCGCCAACCGAATCGCCATCAACATAGACATAGGCGCAAGGCACGCTGCCGACAACAGCCGCCTGACCATGATAAAGATCGACCACATCACCGTCTTCCGCGAGAACGACGTTCTGGGGATCGACGCCGGTCTTGACCGCGACGAGACCATTGGAGACCAAGTGACGGTTCTCGCCGTGGATCGGCATAACGCACTTGGGTTTGAGAATGTTGTAGAAGTAGGTCAGCTCGCCCTCGTTGCAGTGACCGGAGACGTGAATCTTGGCGTTGTCGCGGTTGATCACGCGCGCACCCTTCTGCACGAGCTTGTTGATCAGACCGTAGACCTCATTCTCGTTGCCCGGAATGAGAGAGCTGGCCATCACAACGGTGTCGAACTCATTGATCGTGATGTCACGATGCGTGCCATCGGCGACGCGACCGAGCGCGGCCATCGGCTCACCCTGCGAACCGGTGCACATGTAGACCAGCTTGTTGTCCTGAATATCCTTGGCTTTCTTCAGATCGACAACGGTGCCTTCGGGTATGTGCAAGTAGCCGAGATCGGCGGCGATGGACATGTTGCGCACCATTGAACGGCCCACGAAAACAACCTTGCGGCCGACCTTGTGTGCGGCATCCACCACCTGCTGCACGCGATGGACGTGGCTGGAGAAGGAGGCGACGATGATCTTGCGCGTGGCCTCGCTGAAGGCGCGCTCAAGCTCCGGGCCGATAGTGCTTTCAGGACGTACGAAGCCAGGAACCTCGGCGTTGGTGGAATCGACCATCACCAGATCGACACCCTTTTCGCCAAGCTTGCCGAACTCTACCAGATCGGTGATGCGGTGGTCGATGGGCAGCTGGTCAAGCTTGAAGTCGCCGGTGTCGATGACGGTCCCGGCAGGTGTGTTGATGCATACAGCCAGCGCATCGGGAATGGAATGGGTGACCGAAACGAACTCAAGATTGAACGGACCTGCCTTGATCTTGTCACGACCGGAGACTTCAATGCAACGCGGATTCTGGTGACGCTCCTCGCACTTGGCCTTGACGAAGGCAAGAGTAAGCTTCGAACCGATGAGCGGAATATCCGGACGCAGATTCAGCAGATAAGGCACACCTCCGATGTGATCCTCATGACCATGAGTCAGCACAAGGGCTTCAACGTCGTCGAGCCTGTCCTTAATGTAGCTGAAATCAGGCAGAATGAGATCAACGCCAGGTTGCTCCTCATCGGGGAACAGCACGCCACAATCGATAATCAGCAAGTGACCGTTGTATTCGATCACATTCATGTTACGACCGATTTCACCCAAGCCGCCGAGTGGAACGATGCGCATGGAACCCTTGCGATACTTGGGCGGGGCAATCAACATTTCGTCCTGCTGATGAGCGGTGGCGGGAGTACGCGAGCCGCTTTGGTTCGAGCGACGGTCGGCGGAACGGTTGCCCCCACGACCTGAACGGGAAGAACCGGCGTTGCCGGAACGACGATTGTTCGAGTGCGATCCTCCGCGAGATTCCTCGCGTTTGGAGGCACGAGACTCTCCGCGCTTGGTGTTGGCGCGCTTCTCGTTCTTTTCCGCCGTCGCCTCGCTCCTGCGGGCTCGTGATCTGTTGGCGCTGCCACGGCGACGCGTGGCGGGCGCTGTTGCTTTTTCTTCTGTTTCTGTCATATTCGTTACTAAATTTCTATTTTCTTAGTGTTTGCGCCTATGCACAAACGAGGTATAAAAGCAGCCAAAACCTGCAGTCTTCTTCTGCCACAAGCTTTACCGCTGCAAATGAGCTATGTCATGCCCTGTCTCTTGCAGAACCCTTGAAACCTAAGCATCCAGAATACCGGCATCGATCATGCCCTGACGGGCGCGTTTGAACTCCGGTTCTTTTGGTCCGACATTCGGTAGACGCATCATGGTTTCGTCAAGCCATCCACGCTCATGCAGTACGGCCTTGGCGAGTACAGCCTGGAACCCGGTTCCGTTAACCGTATCAACCAACGGCGCCAAGCGATTCGCCAAACGCTGGGCCTGGTGGATATCGCCCTGGTCGAAAGCATCGGCGAGCCGATGCATCGGATACGAAGCGACATGGGCAATCACCGAAATAATGCCGACGGCACCGATAGAAAGGAACGGTAGGAAGAGCGCATCATCTCCGGAATACCAGGTAAGTCCGGTCTCCATACGCTTGCGCACCGCACCGGCGATATCCCCCGTTGCATCCTTGACCGCTTCGATATGTTCGAGATCAGCCAGCCTGCAATACGTTTCAAGTTCCAGATGAACACCGGTCCGCCCTGGGACATCGTAAACGATAATCGGCTTGTCCGCCGACTCGTTAACAGCCTGATAATGACGAAAAATGCCTTCTTGCGAAGGGCGTGAATAATAAGGCGAAACAACCAGCACCGCATCGGCACCAGCTTCCTGCGTCTGTTCAACCATACGCACGGTATGCGCAGTATCGTTGGAACCGGCACCGGAAATAACCGGCACATCCACGGTCTGTTTCACGACCTGAACGAGCTCGACTTTCTCATCCATGTGGGTCGCCGGTGATTCACCGGTCGTGCCGTTGACCAACAGACCATCAGCGCCGGAAGCAACCAACTTCCTGGCCAATGCTGCAGACGCCTCAAAATCAATAGAACCATCATGATGCATCGGCGTCACCATCGCAGGAATCACCCTGCCGAACGGCGCTGGATCGAGTAGATGCATAGAGGACTCACTCATAGATATAACGCTACTGCTCGGGCGGGACGCATAACCGCAAGACGAAATATCACCGAAATACCATATCTCTATATATGCAGCAGCGACCAGAACTGCGGGGACGGAACAGAGCAGACCTTCTGCACACTCGGCACGAAACACAACGGAATCACCTGTTTATGCCGCTGATGTGAAGGTCCGTCGCAACAACAAAAACAATTTAGGCTTTTGTTGGCATCACAGGTCAAGGAAGGTGTCGAGGCCCACAGTCAAACCGGGGTGTTCACCCGAGGCGACATTGCGCACGGCCAGCAGAACGCCGGGCATGAACGAAGCACGATCAAAGCTGTCGGCGCGGATGACCAGCTGCTCACCAGCATTGCCCAGCAACACCTCTTCATGGGCATTAAGCCCCTGTAGTCGCACGGCATGAACATGGACACCGTCAACGCTCTGGCCTCGAGAAGCCACTTCGCCCTGGGTGGCATCGGGCATCTGAGCGCAACCAGCCTCACGACGTGCAGCCGCAATGGCATGGGCGGTGTGGATTGCGGTGCCGGAAGGCGCATCAACCTTGTTGGGATGATGAAGTTCGATAACCTCGGCGGAGGTGAAATACTTAGCCGCTTCGGCAGCAAATTTATCGGCAAGTACAGCTGAAATGGCGAAATTCGGGGCAATGAAAACGGCTTGGCCTTGGTGCGGCGCATCAGCGAGCGCGGCCTTGACCCGATCAAGTTTCTCGTCGGTCCATCCGGTAGTACCGACCACAACGCTCACACCTTGCGCGATGAGTTTCAAAACGTTATCCAACGCCGCAGAAGGAACCGTGAACTCCACGGCCACATCCGTGTTGTCGGCAGTAACGGCGGCGATATCGTCATTCTCAGTGATTTTCTGGGCAATCTGCATGTCCTGTGCCGCCTCGACAGCCTGAACAACACTGGCACCCATACGACCCTGCGCTCCAACTACGGAAACTCGAATCATAGCAACCTCACTCTCACGGCTTTCCCAATAGCCCTTGTATATCTTTTACCATTCACCATAGCGCACGAAAGCCCAGAGTGGGCAGCCAAGTCACATTACGATTACTTGCGACGTCTCCCGGCAAGCAACGAACCCAAAATGGCCAATGGAATGGCGGCGAATGTGGTTGCTATGGGCAGCAACAGGCCCATGTGTGGATCGGAGACGTCGAGAACCCTACCTGCCAGGGATGAGCCGAGAGATGTACCGATTGTGCCTGCCGTCGTGACCCATGAAAGTCCCTCGGTCAGACTGCTCGGCGGCACGATGTCTTTGATGATGAGGTTGCCCGTGGCAAAGAGCGGGGAGCAGAACAAACCTGAAATCACTGAGCACAGACCGAGCAAAACAAGGTTGTCCATCGCCAGACGGCAGCATACATACCCAAATCCCATCAGAATCAGATAGATGACCATGTGCTGCCAGTTTGAGCCCTTGGGTTTTTTGGAACCGAAGATGAACGCACCAATGCAGGATCCGGCTGCAAACATCGCAAGCTGCAAACCAAGCCACTGCTCACGACCTATGTCTTGCATCATAGCGGTGACGGAAACGTCAAACTCGTTGAAGCTCATGTTGAAGACGACAAAAACCACCAGCAAAGGGATAACACCGGCATACAGCAACACACTTTTCGGCTTGGGTCCGTGGGTATGCAACTGGCGAAGACTCACACCATCCTCTTCAGGCCTGGACCCTTCGATACCGCCCAAATTGGCAGAAGCCGCCACCACATCCTGATCGGCAGAAGAAGCAGCGACGACCGGCAACATCTCCATCACCGGCGGCTGGGTGTCCTTGAGCGAGAAAAACACCGACCCGCCGAGGGCGCAGGCAATCGTCGGCACGAAAAGCTGAGAGACGGGACTTACCGAGGTGGCCAGGAATGCGGTAAGAATCGGTCCGAGCACGAAAACCATCTCGTCGATGCCGGCTTCCAAAGCGTATGCGGCATCGAGCAAATCGGCAGCCTCAGGCTTGCGCAGCGCATAGGCCCAACGGGTACGGACGAGGGCACCGAACGAGAACTGAGTGCAACCGGTAACGATTGTCAGAATGAACAGAACCGGAATCGAAACATGGGACCACACGGCGACGGCGAAAACGAGCATGGCGGCAACAGACAACATCAACGCGACCCAACCGACCTTGCGCTGTCCGAAACGGTCGAAAAGCCTTGCATAAAACGGGGTTACGAACGCGACAGCCAAGATGTAGACCGCACTCATCGTGCCGGCGACCGTCCAATTGCCGTACATGTGGTTCAATGCAAGAACAATCCCCAAACTCATCATGGAAATCGGAAGCCGTGCCACCGCCCCTGAAACACAGAACGCCTTGGCGCCGGGTATGGCAAAAAGCCTACCGAACGGCGAACGATGATCCTTCACCCGCATAGAACGATTTGTCCTGCGCACTACCATCAAATCCTTCCTGACACTCGTCGTCAACCAACGACAAATCAGCAAAGCAGGGAACTTGGCCTCGCGGTTCTACCCCTGCACACGGCGGACTATTCCGCCACTTTTCTCGCTTCTTGGCGCTGACAAACGGATCATCGCGCCGATCCAGAAGCCTTAACTTGACTCGGAATACCTGAGTATATGAACATCGAGGTAGTCGTCGGCTTGTCGTGACCATCATCGATGTGACGTCGCTCTTCACGTTCGATGATACGTTTCATGCCATGTCGGTCGTAAAAGCTCACATCGCAGTCAGAATCGGTGTGCAGATAGAACATCGGCACCTGCAAACCAACGAAATAGTCCATCGCGCGACGCCACAGATCACCTCCTACACCCTGTCCTCGGGACGCCTGTGAAACAAGGAAGAGTTCGATTTCGGCGGGAGCATTGTCGTTGATACCAGTCTGACGTTCCATCCGTCGTTCGATCTCAAAACCAAGTTCAACGTCGGCAAGCGCCCTGCGCCCAGCCTCGGTGGCATTGATCTTTTCGTCGACCTTCATCATTTGCTCCGCAATGTTGGAAAACATGAGAGGTTGCCCGGCTACACGAGAAAGAATGACACCCATAAATTCCCCGTTTTTGCGAGCGACCTCACCATGTGTGGCGGGCTCAACATAATGTAAAACGGAGTGGTAGGAGAGCAACATCGACAGCTCTTTGTCGTCGACGGCCGTGCAGTGACCCCAAGTTTGATCGAACTGACGAGTGATGTTCTCCACGTCTCGCCAGACCATCGGTGCATAAATCACTTCGCCTGTCATACCGCTTCTTGCTCCGTTCTGCATAAGTCCGCACCCTTCCGAATTAACCATTTATCTGCCATCCACACGCCTAGTCCTCATCGGACCAAGTAGGAATCCCGGCTTTTAACTCGTCCAGAATCTCGTCTTTGGATTTGGGTCGCGCATGAATTTCACGCTGGTTCTCCGCTGCAATACCCAAGTAATAGAGGGTAGCGTCCACACTGTCCAGCGGAATACCTTTCATAGCCGAAAGCATAAGTCGATACATGTCGAGTTGAACAAGTTTATGTTCAACATCCTCTTGCGCGGTCGGTTTTTTGCCCGTTTTCCAATCAACAACCGTGAAACGTTTTCTTGCATCGTTTTCATCAAGCCCGCCATAGAACACGGCATCGAGCTTGCCGTTGACGATGAGGCCGCCAAGCTCAGGAATTGCGACGACAATCTGCTCCTCGGCGCAATAGGGACGACGAGCGGCCCAACGCCCCTCAACCAACCGACGCTGCCAGAGCAAAATATTGCGCTCCACTGAACTTCGGGCATCCTTGGGACGTTGCTCGGCAGCAGCGAGATCGGCCAGCAGCGATGCCCGGGTTTCAGGTTCGACATCCGTCGCCACCGCCGAAATACCGTCATCGCCAACCACCCCAGACACCGGATCCTCGCCATAAGCGTCGACGAAACGTTGCGCCCACTCATGGAATCGAGTACCGGCTTGCGCGGCAGGAGAGGACACACGTGGAATCGGACGAACCAATCCGCGCCAGTATTCTCGGCTTTCGCGTTCGCTCATCATGCCTGCGTGCGCCTGCAATGATGTGACGTTCTGCCGTCTGCTGACAAGAAACCGCTCACCGCGACGGCGCACTTGGTCATCCAACGTATCGCCGCCGGCAACCTGGTTCTGCCCAGACGCGTTTTGCTGCGTACCTGACGGAGACGCGTCACGTGCAACCACACCGATCGACGGCATCAGGTCTTCATCAGCCAACAACATGCGAGTGCGCTGCGCCAACGATTCACCTTCGGGAAGCCGCGAAGTGACGGTTTCAACAAAGTTGTCAGCCCCACTTCCCGCGTCTTTCACGCTCGCATCGGAGACTTCGGCGTCAAAACGCTTTTGCATCTGACGCACCTGCTGCGCGGAACGTTCAAGACGACGTTCCATCTCATCACTCATCGCTGCCGGCCACGACAAGGATTCATCGTGTTGACCGTTCTCGGTAATCGGCTCATGCCAGGCCTGTTCAACAACAGCCTGCTCGTATTCCTGAGCCGCAGACCCGACGAAAATACCGTCCGGCTTTGCAACTCCAAGATCCGTCAACGTGGGCGTCATAGACATTTCACCCTGATTACCTTCGGAAACTGCGGCACCACCATCGGTCTGCGCGATTCCGCCATCAACCACCGCCACGTCGTCGCGATAAATCAAGGCATCACGCAGTTCATCCCAAAAATTGGATGGCTTCGAAGCGTTGTGGGAACCGGTATCGGCGGGAATGCGCGAAGCGTCGGCACGACGGCTGTAGGTCATCAGCACTTCTTCACGGGCACGGGTCAGCGCCACATAGGCAAGACGTCGTTCGTCGGCGTGCAGCCTGCGGCCGTATTCCTCCTGCTGCGAAAGGTAGCCCGCATCCGCATCATCAATCGGCGAAACCGAAGTTTCACTCGAGTTCTGCGAGCCCTCACTACCATCGCCCAAACCATCGACGGGACGCATCAGCCCTTCCGATTCGTTTGTAACCGTTTCAACGTCAGCAAGCTCGGCCAACACGGCAAGAGGGTCGCCACCCACAGGCATATCATGCGGGAAACGAGGCAGAATTTCGGCATCAGCACGCACCGGCACGGGCACCGCGGCCGCATCGTCGAGCCACGTTTTGGCAGTTTCCCGATACTGGGGAGCTTGCCACTGACCGTCTTGCAGTCCACCGACATGTTCCTCATCGGCTTCTATTTTCAGACCGTCACCCTGATTCGAAGGGAAACCGCCCTTCTTCATGCCGACAACGGCCACCGAATCCCATTCGAGACCCTTGGACTGGTGAACGGTCATCAGCACCACGTCGACTGGGTCGCCGCGGAAGGATGCGGTTTCGTCGGGAACACTGCTCAACGAATCCACCCAGGCGACAAAGCCGCGCAACGTGGGAATCGCCCCTTCTGTAATCTCACGCGTGTACGTGTCCACCAAATCCGTCAGAGCATGCATCGGCATACGCGCCAGCACGGGTTGCGGCGGCTTGTCTGGTTCCCGCACTGCCTGCGAGACCACGGTATCAACGTCAAGATCAAGGGCTTCGATCGCCGTTTCAACCACTTCAACAAGCGAATGATTGACCACCGGCCCGACCTGCCGCAGCACCCGAATTGCATGTGCAACGGCCTTCGCGCCAGAAGCGCTGAACAAGTCGTCAAGCTTTGACTGGTCCAACAGACTGTCGTCATTCATCAGAACATCGGCGAGGAATACCATGTTGGGCACCTGATCGCGATGATCGGCAAGCAGCCTCCCGCGCTCCTCCGGTTTGGCGTCTTGTGGCACCAGTCCGGCCTGCACCAAGGCACGGAAACGGTATTCATCGTTGCACCGGTCCGCATATCGGGCCAAAGCACTCAGGTCTTTTCTGCCCAAACCGAAGCGAGGCGTTGCTAGAAGACGCATCAGGGCGCCCGAATCGGCATGATCCGCTAGGACGTGGAGCAACGCGAGCACATCGCGTATCTCGGGACGTTCCAGCAGAGCTGAATAACCGACTGTCAGAGTGCTCAGTCCCGCAGCCTGCAACCCATCAGCGAATTGCGACATGTTCGTTTTGCTGCGGAACAGGACGGCAACATGCGGGCGTATATCCTTTTGACTGGAATCACTCGGGGTGTGGCGAGCGATGGAAGCCTTGGCGAACCTCGCCACCGCATCGATTTCCTGACCCAACGTATCAAAACCGAGTACACCGACCGTTCCCACCTTCGCACCATCGACGGTTGAAAGCGCAGGGACCTCCACTTCACGCATGAGCGAACTTGAGCGACTGCGATCGGCCACGCGTAACGGCTGGGTGAGGTCGTTGGCCGCTTCAAGCACAACCTGCGAGTTGCGTCGGGTAACGCTGAGTGAATACGGTTTGACCGATTCGTCCATATCGAAATCGCGCTCGAACATACGGAAAGCGCCCGGACTTGCCCCTCGCCAAGCGTAGATGGACTGGAAGGGATCACCCACGGCGTTGACCGCAGAAACCGTCGCCTGCTCCAAAGACGAACCGGAAGTCAAGTCGGAATCCGAGCAATCGGGGTGGAACAGCGCCGCAATCAGAGCGGCCTGCGTAGTGGAGGTGTCCTGATATTCGTCAAGCAATACGTGCGTATACCGACGACGAAGCCGTTCACCGATCGAAGGGAAACGGGCGATCAGGGCGTAAGCGGCAACGGTGAAATCGTTGAATTCCGCCATATTGAGCTGCTGTTTGCGTTCATGGTATCGTTCCACCAACGTCAACAGGATGTCACGCTTGCGGGCCACATCACGCAAGCCCGCAGTGCGGTACACGGCCAGTTGATGGTATGAGGCACGATATGCGGCCAAGCGTTCGGCATATTGTTCGTCGTTGTCCTTCCTCCTGCGCTTGGGCACGGCACCTATTTTCGGCTCATCTTCTGTGGCTTCCTCGTCACCGATGGCGACATCCATCTGCGCAATGAACGCCTGATCCCATTGGCGGATACGCTCGATGGCTTCAGGCACGCTCGCGCACCCTTCACCTATCATCGAACCGCTGATTGCGTTGGAGAGGGCCAGCATCTTGTCAACGACATCCGAAAAACTGCCGAATTCCTGACCTTTGAGCATGTCCATGTTCTCATCGATCACCGTGACGGCGAGCTGGTGGGCCCCGGCATCGCTCAGGGGCTGGGTATTCGGATCGAAGCCCACAAGCAGGCCATACTGGCGCACAATGGACTGGAAAAATGCGTCGTAAGTAGAAACCTGCGGCTTGAGGAACACGTTGGCGCGCTTGATTCCTGCGGCGACCGCCTCGGCTTCGGCGGTTCTTGCGTTCTCGACCACGGCGGCCGACACCCGCCCCAGCAGCTCGGAAGCCGCCTTGCGAGTGAAGGTCAGGCCGAGAATCTTCTCGGGCGCAACACCGTTTTCAATCAGGTTGATAATGCGGCGAGTCATGGTGTAGGTCTTGCCCGATCCCGCGCCGGCGACCACGAGCACGTTGGCGTTCTGACGTGCGTTGATGACCTTCGCCTGCTCGGGACTATCGGTCACGCTTTTCTTCGAGATGCCCCCGCGAGCCGTTTTGTCGTCCTCCTGCATTTCAGCCCCTCCTGACCTCATACACCGTATCGACTTCGCCGGCACAGGCCGGGCACACCTTGTTCATATTGCAGAACTGAACATGGTCGGCTTGCGGCCTCGCAACCAGCGTATGCGAGCGCGACGCCGCCGCCGCATAAACAATCCGCGCGATCATGGTCAACGCCCAGACCGCTTGAGTGCCGCGCAGAGCGAGGAACTGCTCCCATGTACGCTCGCCCACCCCTTCGGGCGCAATCTCCGGCAGATCCGGCAGATTCGCCAGCTTCGCCACCTTCTGCGGGTCCGGATAATGGCTACGAGGCATGAAAGCGTTGCTATTGATTGCCCCCGAACGGAAAAGCGCCGGTTGGAACAACGTTTCCGCGGCACCGTAGCTCTGCGCCGGCGCGGTTGCCACATCGACATCAAACAGGGCGGATTGCGCGATGTCGGGCATGGCGTTGAGCGCCTCGACACCACGCAAACCGGCATTGGGCAGCATCGATGAAACGGTGACGCTATCGTCATCAGGCTGCACCGAATCGGGGAACGCGAGGCCGAGCTGATAGCATACCAGCTGCAAGTCGTCGAGCATCTGTTCGCTGTTGTGTTTGTGGCCGGTTTTCCAATCAATCAGACGCACATGTTGCTTGCCATCGCCCAAATCCCGCCATTCCATGCGGTCGATGCGTCCGGTCAGCCTTATCCAGAGGTCGTTGCGCATCCCCTCAGGCCAGCCGCCGCACAGCGTCCCCATGATGGAAGCAAGCTCATCAGTTCCGATCGAATCGATCCCGTCGATGGCGTTATAGGCGTCACGAATGTCGTCAAGATTGAATGTTGCGGTGAATGTAAGTTCGCTGTTGGATCGTTCCAGTCGGCCGACGCTGAAGTTTTTGAGGTTGCCGTACGGATAGCCCTTGTTGTTGGACTCAACGAAATACGTGGCGATGTTGGTCAACGTCTGCCGAGCGCCCTCATCCTTTCGTTCCGCCTGATACCGCTGCTCCGGATCATCGATCGCGTCAAGATCGTCGGCAAGGCTGAGGTACATTTCCATCATTCGGTCCGTGATTTTGGCGATGCGTTCATCGTCGGGGCTACCTGCCATGAAATCAGGCGCATCGAGTCCCTCATCCCCCGCTTTCTGCGCTACGTTGTGGATGACCGATCCGAAGCTGGTGGCCACGTTGGAAGGTCTCGGACCTGCGAACTGACTTTCGAGCATCCAGCACACCGGGCAGGACCAGAGGCGATCTACTTGCGATGGCGAAAGCACCACCATAGGAGCTTCGGTCGCAGTGTCATCATTGAAACGATGACCAGCGTTGCCACTGCCACCGTTGCCTTTGTCACTGCCATTGCCAGTGCTGGCACCATTGCTACCGTCATTGTTGGGGTTAGCATCTTCGCGACTACCCTCGGCATCGTCTTCGCCTCTGTCGCCTCCAAACGTATATGGCCAGGCATCGGGATCTGCGGCATGAAGGTCGTTACGTTCCAGCAACACCAGCGACCTGGCAGCATCACGAGTGCGTGCCAACGATATTGCTTCACTGTCAGCGGCCTGCGCCAAGGAAGCATCTCGCTCATCAGCCTCACCCGCACCGATATCGTCACCCTGATCCGCGCCGGCAAGACCGGAACCGGCCTGACGCATCAGCTCAATTCGAGCCGCGCTCACCAACCCTCGCGAGCTGGTATCAAGACCTACAAAACGACCGGAATCCGCCAATTGCGTATAGTTGCGCGCTTCTGGGTCGGCATCGCGCACCCGGTCGAACCACTCGGGAACGTAGGTGTACAGGAAATCGGAAGGCACCGCATCGTCGCTCAGCACAGCGCTGAGCACCACCTGCCCGCTCGCTCGCGTCAAGGCAACCAAGAAACTCTTCTGCTCGCCCAAAAGCACCTGCGCAAGCTCGGAATCAACCCCGGGGGCTCCATTTCGATCGCGAACATCGCCTATGCATCCGCGCAGGACGATATCAGCCAGATTTTCCCCACCGAACATGGTGTTGCGCGCAGCGAGATTCGGCCAGACATCCTGCTGAATCTGCGTGATGAAAACCAGCGACCAATGCACTCCCGCAGCACCGGCTGGCGTGGTGAGTGTAACGGCCTGATCGATGGGCGCCACCTTGGCCAACGAATCCGCCTCGATACGCAACGATCGCACGCTGGCAATGAAGTCCTCGATAGTCTGTTTTTCACCAGCACCCGAAGCATGGGCGAACAGGCGCATCATCACATCGAGCCGGTCATTGGCCGCACGCCCCTCGTCGTTGTTGACCAGCGCTAGGCACTGCCACGCCTTATCAACGCGACAAGCCTTCCAAGCCACATCGAGCGCATACTCGGGCTCCCTGCCGGGCAACGCCGACAATCCCCGCTCAACCTCGCCCACCAGCTTCCACACATGACTGAACGCACGCGTGTAGGCGTTGTTACCCACGGCCATGATGAGGCCCAACGCTTCGTCGGCAACGCTTCGGCTTTCATCCAAATCTGCGGATGTGGAATCGACACCAGCATTGGCACCGGCACCCAAGGCAAGCATGACGTACAGGGCATCCACACCCAAGGGCATATCGGCATCCTGCTGCTGCGCGTCCCCGTCAATCAGACTGTCGTCAACACTGACGTTGCTGCTCTCGCGCTGCGAGAGCATGTTGTCGCGAAGCCGCTGCCAATCCGCTTGCAATTGCGGCAAGGCGGCGGTCATGTCAATATCGCCAGAATCACCTGAGACTTCACCGGCTACCTTGCCGCTGCTCAAAGTAGCGGAAGTTGAAGAATCACGGGAATCCATGGAATCAGCAGGTCCGTCAGCATCGGTCAAACCGTCTGAACCCACCAAATCAACAGAGCCGGCGGCATCAGAAGCATCGGCAGAACCAGCAGCAACACCGTCAAGAACGTGGGCAAGGGACGCGATGGCCTTCATCACCGATTCCACCGGCGCAAGACGCGCCGGCAACGATGCCCCGGAAACGCCAGTCGTTCCACGCAGGCTCACCAAGGGGCTTTCCAGCAGAGCCTGCACCCGCGAGCGGATGTATTTGGCCGTATGCACCAACGTCATGCCATTACCTTCGATACCGTCACGCCGCAAACCGGCCAGCTCCAGCAGCGCGAACAGTCCCTGCACACTCAAATCGTCCTTCAACGGCTTGGTAACGGCCGAATAGCGTACCGGCACCCCATCACGCCGCAGCCGCTCACCGAATGCGCGCACCGTGCTGTTGTCATGGGCAATAACCGCCATCTCGTTCCATTCGCGACCGCCGGAAAGATGCTCCTCCTTGATGCGCCAGACCACATCATCCAGCTCTTCTCGCTCGGTGTGATAGAGCGCCGCTTTAACACTGCTGTCCGCAAGCAACGGATTATTTGCATCAAGAGGTTCGATGGGCAAAGCACCGCTGAAACGAGGCAATTTGCCAGGTCGATCCGGCAGGGCAACAAAGGTATCGTCAGAGGCTGCAATAGAAAGTGAAACACGAGAGGCCAGCACATCAAGATAAGACGACGGATTGCCGGAAGCAAGACCAGAATCCGCACCGACCGCATCTTCAACCGCTGTTCGGCCGACATCACGTTCTCGACGATGCTGAACACCCCCTGAAGCAGTGTTTCCATCGCAAACCGCACGAACGGGAAGTTCCAACATTTCGGCGGCAATCGGCACCTCGCAAGCACGCTCGAACAGATATTCAGGATATGAACCACGGAAAGTCTGCACAGCCTCGTCTGGATCTCCGACCAGCACCAGCCGCACCCCGCGTTGCGCCAACGCCTCAAGGAACGCAAGCCCGGCCAACGTCAGATCCTGAAAATCGTCGACCACCACAAGAGCAGGAAGCTCAGCCTCACCAATCCAGGCAACCACCTGCGCACCCTCAACCAACAGACGCGACGAATCCAGCCGGAACTCGCTGGGATACCCGTGAGCAACCGCCTGCACATACTCCCGACGCAGCGCAAACGCCAATCGCCATTGAACGCCGAGCCTTTCGGCCTGCAACCGATAATCCGCGTCGGTTTGCCCCGAGTGTTCAAGCATCGAAAGCACTTCGTCTTCACGCTCGTTGCCCACACCAAGTTCATCCATACGCGCCAGCATGTCGCGTAATTGCATCACAAACGCATCGCTGACCCCCCGTGAGAACAGCACATCGCTCGAACCGATACCTTGAGAAGTGGAACCGGGCTGAGTCTCAGAAACAGCAGCCGCGGTCCGGCCGCCGGTTGCCGACATACTCGGCCGCTCCCCCTTTTCGCCGCCCGTCGCGTCATAAACGGTGTTAACCCAGTCTTTATTAGCGAAATATTGACGCATCAACCCGCACGTGCCACACAATTCCCCGGCCTGTACATGGCGCACATGCACCGCAACTACCTGCCGCAGCAGTGCATCCTGCTCCGCACCATTCAACAGTTTCGGTAACGGTTCGCGCCGACTCTCCCGCACCGCAGAGAGAAGCCGAAAAGCAATGGCCGAAAGCGTGGTCACCGGTCTCGCACTCGAAACGGAACCGACGGCCCGAATAACCCTGTCCGAAAGCCTGTCGGCCGTCTGCCGCCCCGAGACCGCCATCAGCACCTTGGCATCCCCGAACCGCGAAATGCCTTCAAGTGTCGCCGCCACCGCAAACTCAGTCTTCCCCGAGCATGGAGGCCCCGCCACAAGCAGCGAATGAGTCCGGTCGCCACCTGCAGCAACCTGCGCATCAAGCAGCTTCTTCACCGCATCCATAGCAGCATTTCCAACGGAATCCAAGGTGCCATTCTCATCCATAGCCATTCCCCCAGTTTAAATGCCGGTGTAGTCCCACAAAGCGTTTAATGAAATCAACAATCAATTGGAGAATCACAACGTCAACAGTCGGCCTCAGCGCCAACCGGATGCCAAAGTAAAAGAAAACCTTCACGCACCCGACAGAGGCCACTTACCCTTGCTGCATTCCTGCCCTGGGGGGATTGGGTGACATAACGCCACGTGAAGGCCTAACCAGTATACCCCACCCCTCGATAACAACGATTCACTCTCTGATCAAACAAGCATTTCCCGCAACCCGGTCAGCGACTCTCAAACTCACACACAACAACTGACATTCGCCGGCACAATACACCGAAGCACCTGCCGAACCGTCATAAAAGCACCCGCGACCAACTGAAAACCCACTAACCAGCACACCACGAACACAACAAACTACCAACCTCACGCCCAAGACTTCCGGCACGGTCGCGCAACAAAGCACGACATCACACACTGCCAGCGAAACGACCCCCGGTACCGACACCGGACCAAACCCGGAATCAGAAAACCCGATACCAATGCTGGTAGACGCTACACTCGAATCGCCGACGGCACCCGCGGCACCGCTCAACCCCGCATCCGCACCACTTACCAACCACGGAACCGGCATCCAAGACCAAATCGACATGGCACAGGACGACAACGCCATCGGACCACAAGACAACACCTGCACACCCACAGGTGGAACATGGGGACGACCCGCAAACGACGCCACCGTCAACAACGTACCCAACAGGGACCCAGGAACCGTCCAATGGGACCATCAACAACCAATGCACCCTCACCATCCACCGCGGTACCACACTCGACTGTTGCCACAGCTACTACGTCCCGTGCGACACGTACCGCAACCAGATCACCAAAATCCACATCGACGGCAACCTCACACTCCGCACCACAGACAGATACAACCTCAACAGCTTCAGCACCACCAACATGGCCTTCATATTCTTCGGCTGTTCGAAGCTGCGGGAGCTGCGGCTCGGACCCAACACCTACCTCGACAACCGAAGCGGCGAATCAATATGTCTTCGGCCACGACACCGGCTGGTGGAGCTGCCCGCAACAGGCGATCAAACGCCGGTCCTCAGCTTGATGGCACGCACCGCACGCAACTCCGGACGCCCCCAGGCCACTACGTGCGCGCCTCCCTCATCATCACCATCAACTACCAAACCGGAACAGGAACCGGCACACCGCCCGTAAACACCAACCTCGGTACCACTGACGCACAAGGACGCACCATCGTCACCCTCATGCCTGATGGACACTCCTCGACAGCCCCATAGGCATCACCGCATCCCGCAACCCCAACACCAACAGGTCATCATCAGCAGCGCCGCCAAACCCAACAACCCCACCGACACCATCCACATCTGCCACCCTACAGCCGGCGGCGGCACAACTATCCCCCCGGCCCATATGCCCAAAACCTAGGACCGGACAGAAACACACAGCCGGACGCCCGCACGGAAATAACACCCAAAACGCCCACGTGTAGACGCCCGGCATCATATTTTGCATGAGTTGCTGATTTACGAGCGGTTGCCTCCGTTTTGAAGCTAAGCATCGGTGCGCTGCGGCGTACCTCTATGCCCCCCCGCAATATTGACGAGCGGCAATGCGCGGCGCGCGTTGCGACGGTTCGTATGGCGCAGAGCACACCTTTGCGTAGAATGAGGACAGGTTAACGTGGCAACGGGTAGCAGAACCGGATGCCGCGGATGGTATATCTCCGTATTTTGAGAGGAAACAGATGGCTAACAACGAAAGAAACGCGGCGCTGCCCGATCTGGTCGTGGTGGGAGCGGGACTCTTCGGACTGACCGTGGCACAGCAGGCTGCCGAGAACGGGCACACCGTCGAGATCATCGATGTTCGCAAGCATATTGGCGGCAACGCTTACTCCTACACCGATGAGGAGACGGGCGCGGAAATCCATCAGTACGGGGCTCACCTTTTCCACACCTCCAACAAGCGTGTGTGGGATTACGTCAACCGCTTCACCGAGTTCACCGATTACCAGCACCGCGTCTACGCCACACACGACGGTGAAGTCTTTCCCATGCCGATCAACCTAGGGACCATCAACCAGTTCTTCCATGCCCATTACACCCCGGCGCAGGCCCAGGAACTCATCAAGGAGCAGGCGGGCGAGCTGGCCGGCACGGATCCGGAAAACCTCAACGACAAGGGTATTCAGCTCATCGGCCGTCCGCTGTATGAGGCGTTTATCAAGAATTACACGGGCAAACAGTGGCAGACCGACCCCGCCGAGCTTCCCGCTTCGATTATCAAGCGCCTGCCGGTGCGATTCAACTACGACAACCACTACTTCAAGGACACGTGGGAGGGTCTACCCAAGGACGGCTACACCGCTTGGATGGAGCGCATGATCGACGATCCGAAAATCCATGTGACCCTGGACACCGACTTCTTCGACGAATCCCAGCCCTTTAACAAGGCGGCACTGGTGGGCCGCGTACCGATCGTCTACACCGGTCCAGTTGACCGCTACTTCGACTATTCACTCGGTGACCTCAAATGGCGAACCGTGGACTTCAAGGAGCAGCGTTACGACGAGGACAACCACTTCGGCTGCCCGGTGATGAACTTCGTGGATGCGGACGTGCCGTACACCCGCGCCATCGAGTTCAAGAACTTCAACCCGGAGCGTAGCGAGCAGCAGAACCCCGACAGGACCGTGGTTTGGGAGGAGTACAGCCGTTCAGCCGGACGAGACGACGAGCCCTACTACCCCATCAACACCAGCGACGACCAGAAGCTCTATCAGGAGTACAAGAACCTGGCAGCGCAGGAACCGCAGGTCGTCTTCGGCGGCCGCTTGGGCACCTACGCCTACTACGACATGCATCAGGTCATCAATTCAGCTCTCATCGCCTACGAGAAGCAAGTTGGTCCGCTGCTGCACAAGTGAGTAGACCAATTGGCAAGTAGGTCAGTCAGATAGACGGATACGAGACGTCGAATCGGACAGATTAGCAAACCAACCGGCGAGTAGAACAGCCCGACTAATTTCGACCGTTTATCGGGCGGAAACAAAAGTTCACCTGACCTCAAGCCGAGACCTGCTAGTCAAAGCGAATACTCACCACAGCATGAAGAATGGCTGCCACCCGCTCGTTGCGGGTGGCAGCCATTCTTCATGTCTCAGCTACAGGCGTGCAGCTGCGCGTTTTCAGGCGTGCCAGACATCCTTGCCGCTGTCCTTGGCGGCCTTCACGTCGGCATCGAGAGCGGCCTCGTCGCCCTCAACCTCGCCCTTGATAAACTTCTCCACCAACTGGCGGGCCTCGGTATCCTCATGCTGAACTGCCGGAGACTTCATGAAGTAGGAGCTGGGAGCGAGGATCGGACCGGCAAGATGACGGTCAAGCGCAATCTTCGCCGCACGCACGGCGTCGATGACGATGCCGGCGGAGTTCGGGGAATCCCAAACCTCAAGCTTGTATTCCAGGTTCAGCGGCACATCGCCGAAGGTCGTGCCCTCAAGACGCACGAAGGCGAACTTGCGGTCGTCGAGCCATGCCACGTAATCGGACGGACCGATGTGCACATCGCGCTCGGCCATCTCGTGAGGCACGATGGAGGTGACGGCGCGGGTCTTGGAGATCTTCTTGGATTCAAGACGCGAGCGCTGCAACATGTTCATGAAGTCCATGTTGCCGCCGACGTTGAGCTGGTAGGTGCGGTCGAGACGCACGCCACGGTCCTCGAATAGGCGGGCCATCGTACGGTGCGTGATGGTGGCACCGACCTGGCTCTTGATGTCGTCGCCGACAATCGGCACACCGGCATCGCGGAACTTCTGGGCCCATTCCGGGTCGGAAGCAATGAAGACGGGCAGGCAGTTGACAAAACCGCAGCCGGCATCCATTGCAGCCTGAGCATAGGCCTTGTCCGCTTCCTCGGAACCGACGGGCAGGTAGCTGACCAGAACGTCGGCCTTCGCGTCGCGCAGCACCTGCGCCACATCGACCGGCTGAGCTTCGGACTCATCGACCATCTGACGGTAATACTCACCAAGCCCGTCGTATGTCGGTCCGCGCATCACTTCAACACCTAGGTTCGGCACGTCGCAGAACTTGTAGGTGTTGTTCTGGGAAGCGCCGATGGCCTCGGAAAGATCCTTGCCCACCTTGAGTGCATCAACGTCGAACGCCGCAACGAACTCAATGTCACGAACCCGGTAACCACCGAAGTTGTTGTGCATCAGGCCAGGAATCTTTTCATCATCCTGCGCGTCCTTGTAGTACTCCACCCCTTGAATCAGGGACGAGGCGCAGTTGCCAATGCCTGCGACCGCCACGCGAATGCTCATATCGACTCCTTTATTTCACGTGCAAAATTCCATATCTGAGTTTAGCCCCTCATAAAGAAAAGGACAGGCCGTGCGTCAAAAGCGTTCGCCGTTACCGAAACAGACCGGGATTATGGCGCTTTTGCGGATGAGTACGCCGACAGGCGTCGAGAGAACACCCAAAAAGCCCTGGCAAGAGAAAACCTGCGAATATTCGCCGTGTTTTTATTTCAAAAACCACACATTTGAAATGGTTTCAACCAACCGTTCAGCAGTTTTTCAGGGGTAACCGTTACGGTAGTTGGCATGGTCAGAGAGAACCGCAGAGTTTCGGCACGTTCCATCGGCTCGGGGAGAGTCAAGGTGAGACGTACCTACACAAACACGCGAAACACGTTCAACCAAACCCCGGGCAAAAACCTTAAAACGGGCGGGCCAAGCAATAAACGAGGCCCGAAACGCGACCCGCGCGAACAGCCCAAACGCAAACGCAGCCTGCTCGGCCGCATCCTTAGATGGGCACTGGGCATTATCGCTCTTCTCATTCTTGCGGGCGCCGGCACATTCGCATATCTGTATGCCACCATCGAAATCCCGTTGCCCGAGAAAATCGCCATGGCCGAGAAGACCAAGGTCTACTACAACGACGGCTCCACGGAAATCGGCAGTTTCGCCACGCAGAATCGCGAGATTATCAGCTGCGAAGCCCTGCCAAAATACGTGGGAGAATCAATAGTCGCCTCAGAGAACCAGACGTTCTACAAAGACACTGGTGTTGATTTCAAGGGCATCGCACGCGCACTGCTCAACAACGTCAGCGGCGGCAGCCGCCAAGGCGCCTCCACCATCACGCAGCAGTACGCAGAGCGATATTACATGGGAGATACCCATTCGTATTCAGGCAAGGTGCATGAAGCGATTCTAGCGATGAAAATCACCAAATCGCAGGATAAAGACACGGTCCTGTGCAACTATATGAACACGATCTATCTCGGACGCGGCGCATACGGCATCGAAGCGGCATCAAAAGCCTACTTCAACAAGGATGCCAAGGATTTGACCATGCCCGAGGCAGCCATGCTTTCCGGCATCATCCCGGCACCGTCGGCGTGGGATCCAGCGGTTAATCCCAAGCGCGCCGAGCAGCGCTTTACGCGCGTCATCGGCATTATGGAAAAGCAGGGCTACATTTCCGAACAGGACGCCAAAGCCGCACAAATGCCGCAAACTATACCCGTGCAGTCCCAACAAAGTTCATATAAGGGACCGAACGGCTACATACTGCAGATGGTTCGCGACGAGCTCATCGGCAGCGGCAATTTCACTCCTGATGACATCGATAGCGGCGGCTATACCATCGTTACCACCATCGACAAGGGCAAGCAGGAGCTGATGCACAACACCGCAAGCCCCTCCACTCCGGAAAACTCCAAAACACTCAGTCAAGGCATGCAGACGGGCGCGATGAGCGTCAACCCCAAAGACGGCTCCATCATCGCCTTCTACGGCGGTGACGACTACCTGACCAAGCAGCTCAACAACGCCACTCAGGCCACCTACGAGCTCGGATCGACCATGAAACCGTTTGCCCTGCTGGCGGCCGTGCAGGACGGGGTGAACCTGAACACAACGTTCAACGGCAATTCACCGCGTACATACAACGGCATCGCCCAGCCGGTCAAGAACTTCGGCAACGAACAGTTCGGCTATACGAACCTGTACAACGCCACGGCACACTCGGTCAACACGGTTTATATGGATTTGCAGGGGCATCTGACCGCCAAGAAAGTGGCACAGACCGCCCAGGCCGCGGGCATGAACCCCAAGCTTGTGCCCGGCGACAACCCCTTCACCGTGCTAGGCAACGACGGCGTGCACGTTTCCGACGTCGCGCAGGCGTACGCCACCATCGCCAACCAGGGCAACAAACCGACCCTGCATATCGTAGCGAGCGTGAAGGATTCGAACGGCAAGGACATGTATCGCGCGCCCACCGACAGCGAGCGAGTGTTCAACGCCAACGACACGGCGCTGGTGGCCAAGGCCATGACAGGCACCGTACAATTCGGCACTGCCACCGAAGTACGCAAGGTCGGCAAGACCATCGCAGGCAAGACGGGTACAGCAAACGATTCCACAGCGGGCAGTTTCGTCGGATTTACACCCAGCATGGTCACCGTTTTCGCGATGTGGAACCCGGGAGCGGATGGCAAGCCGCAGGAAATTCCGCCGCTGCGCGGTGGATACGGCTCCGGAGCGCAGTACCCCGCCCATCTGTTTACCGAATACATGAAGCAGGCCCTTGCCGATCAGCCGAACGAGACGTTCCCCGTCGCCCATGATGACGGTAAAATCGGTGGTCCCGATGGCACTTGGGGCAGCGGAGGCGGAAGGTCTTCCAATTCGAACTCCAACCGCAGGAATTATCAGAACAACAACCAAAATAGTTCGAATGGCCAGTCAACGAACGGCAACGACGGCGGTTCGGGCGATGCGAAGACGAACAAGGGGGACGGCACCGGCGCGACCAACCAAACACCGGATAACGGCGGTCACGAATCTAACGGCGGCCCCGAACAACAGCAGGCCAACAGAGGCGGTCAATAGCCAGCACGATACACGGGGTGATCTGCCTGCATGATTTGCGATTCGCGGTCGGCACACCAGGCAGTCGATACGATTGAAATCACGCCGGACATTGGAAAAACGGGTTTGCATTCTTGCCTATCAAGAATGCAAACCCGTTTTCGGTAATCAAGCGTAGAACGGTCCGCGTGTTCGTTCCATCCACCTCCCGCACAGACCAAGCAGGACGAACGCACTCCACCTGCGGTTGCACACAACACAAAATGCACTGCAGGCGGGGGGGCAAGTCGATCAGCGCATCGAACGATTGATTGCGGAAATGATCGCGTTGAGGGAGCTGGTAGTAATCGACGAATCAATTCCTACACCCCAGATAATCCTCCGATTGGCCTCTCCACCGATCTGGCATTCGACGTACGACGCCGCCATCGCGTCAGTACCTGCGGTCATCGCATGCTCGGCATAATCCATCACACTAACCGTGATACCAATGGAACCGAGCGCATTGAGGAATGCGTCGAGCGGGCCATTGCCGGTGCCAGAAACCTGACGTTCGATCGGATCCGCCCCTGGTTCAGCGCCGCGGTCGAGCAGCTTGGCCTTCAGCACGGTATCGGATCCATCTTCGCCGGAAGAGACCGAAATATTGAGCAGCTTGAGACGACCCCAAGATTGCAGGTCGCCGTCCCGCTGATCGCCCACAAGACTGCTGGCATCAAATACGCCGTCCTCGTCAATCGGGAGGTACTCGTCCTTGAACAGACGCCAGATCTCGTCATCCTTGACCTCTTTATCGGTCTTGTCGGCGTAATTCTGCACGACCTTTTCGAACTCGATCTGCAAACGCTTGGGCAAATCCAGATTGTGGTTGGTCTTAAGCAGATAGGCCATGCCACCCTTGCCGGACTGCGAGTTGACACGAATGATGGCCTTGTAGCTGCGACCGATATCCTTTGGATCGATCGGCAGGTACGGCACAAGCCACAGGAAGTCATCAAGGCTTGCGCCCGCGCGCTCGGCCGCGGCCTGACGCATCTCGAGGCCCTTCTTAATGGCGTCCTGATGGGAACCAGAGAAAGCAGTGAACACGAAATTGCCGGCATAGGGGTGGCGCTCGGAAATAGTAAGCTGATTGCAATATTCAACCGTCTGACGAATCTTGGGCACGTCGGAGTAATCGATCTGCGGGTCGATGCCCTGCGTGAGCATATTGAGCCCCAACGTGACCAAATCGACGTTACCCGTGCGTTCACCGTTGCCGAGCAGGCAGCCTTCGATGCGGTCGGCGCCGGCCAGCAAAGCCAGTTCGGCAGCGGCTACACCCATACCTTCGTCGTTGTGAGGATGGAGCGAAAGAACGATTGATTCCCTGTCTTTCAGGTTATTGGAAACATACTCGACCTGATCCGCAAAAACGTTCGGCGTAGTCATTTCGACGGTGGCCGGAAGGTTGATGATCATTCTGTGCTGAGGCGTCGGCTTAATGACATCAATGACGGCGTTGCACACCTCGACGGCGTAATCCGGCTCGGTGCCGGTGAAGGACTCAGGCGAATACTCGTAATACAGTTCAGTACCTTCGGCCTCGCCTTCAAGCTCCTTGCACAGCCACGCCGCATCCGTCGCCAGCTTCTTGATGCCGTCCTTATCCTTTTGGAAAACGACCTCGCGCTGCAGCACGGAAACTGAATTGTAGAAGTGCACCACAGCGCGCTTGGCTCCGCGCAGGCACTCATACGTCTTGCGAATCAAGTGCTCACGGGCCTGTGTAAGCACAACGATGGTGACATCATCAGGAATGAGCTCGCGCTCGATAAGCAGGCGGACGAAATCGTAATCCGTGTCGGAAGCTGAGGGGAAACCGACCTCAATTTCCTTGAAGCCCATAGAAATGAGAAGATTCCAGAACCGCAGTTTACGCTCGGCATCCATGGGGTTAACCAACGCCTGATTGCCGTCACGCAGATCGACCGAGCACCAGCGAGGCGCACGCTGAAGCCGCTTGTTCGGCCATGTGCGTTCGGGGCAATCGAAGGGAATCTGCTTGTCGTATGCCACGTACTTCGAATACGGCATCTTGCTCGGCTTTTGCGGTTCACCGATGAAACGAGCGGGAGGCAGCAGCAGGTCATTGTTGCCCCCATTGGATTGTGCCGCGACTTGCGCGAGATCAAACACCGATGATTGTTGATCCTGACCCATCACTCCTCCTTTTCTTCATGTCTCGCGTCGCCGGTTGCGCCGCGGTGTGAACAGATGATGAGATACCAGTATGCGTCGGTAGCTCATTGCCAAGACACATGCTGCTTGGCATAATAGTAGTCAATAAAGCAAAACCGGCGTACGCTGTGTCCATAATTCAAAGGCACGGTTCATTTTTTCAAGTGCGAGCTCAGACCGCACTCGCTGTGCCTAGCTCGTTGGGGCGCATTTCGGGCTATAAGAGCGTCTGCGTTCTCAAATATCAAGTGATCCAGCAGCTCACTCAACGAAACAACGAAAGTCCGCGGCGCGCCTGGCAATATGCGTTACCAAGCCAGGTATGGCGAGAAGTCGGCCATACCGAACCCAGACGGGGTGCATTCTGACTCATCCAGATGCTGGGCACACGGCCATCGGCACTGCGCGAGCCGAGCAGATTGAAACCATTTTTCTTCACCAGCCAGTCCGGGTGCTGAGTCGCGATCGCCAGCCCTTCTTCGAGGGTCAGGGGCATATGTTCGTCGGAATCGATGAGTTTGCGCGCCACGTCTGGTTCGCGGTTGACATAGGCTGTGCCCGTATGCGGATCCACAACCAGATAGAACGGGCCCTCTGGCGGCTCGCAACCATCCTGCGGCAGGAAACTGGCGACATCACGCGGGGGCATGGTGGTGAATCCGGCCATGCGATTGATGCTCGTTCGCGCGATCAGCGATTCGGGGCTCACCAGTTCGTGAGTGGGGACCAAAAGGATATTCTCGCCCAAATCGCTGTCTTTCAAAGCATCGATCAGAGGACGGGCAAGTGCGCGGAACGCCTCCGCGCTCATATCGGCCACATCAGGGTACCCCAACGCGACGATACGGTCCAATTGCTTTTGCGCTTGTATTGATGCCTTCGACATACCTACAGTATGTCACCTGCTCATGATGTCGGTCAGCAGCCGATTCAGCAAAGCCTCACGTTAAGTGTGATGCCGAATCAAAATTAGGAATGTCACGCACCAAAATGTTTGCGAGCGACAATCTCGGCAAGCTCCACCGCATTCAGGGCAGCACCCTTACGCAGGTTGTCGTTCGCTATGAAGAACGCAAGACCCTTCTTGCCATCGACCGCCTGATCCTGACGGATGCGGCCAACGAAGCTCGGGTTCTTGCCGGCAGCCGACTGCGGAGTCGGGATGTCCTCAAACTCAACGCCCGGTGCATTCTTGAGTACCTCGCGAGCCATATCGGGTGTAACATCCCGTTCAAATTCGGCATTAACGGACATGCCGTGAGAAGTAAATACGCCAACACGCACGCAGGTGCAGGATGCTGCGAGATTCGGCAGGTGGAGAATCTTGCGGCCCTCATTGCGCAATTTTTGCTCCTCGTCCGTCTCCTCGCTGCCGTCATCGACGATGGAACCAATGAACGGGACCGCATTGAATGCAATGGTGCGAATAATCTTGGTTGGCTCGGGGAGATCGATGGAGTTGCCATCGAAAACGAGCTTGTCGGCACCCTGCTCGACCGCAGCTGCGGCTTCGTTCATCAACTGCTCCACACCGCCACGTCCTGCTCCGGAGACGGCTTGGTAGGAGCTGACAATAAGACGCTTGAGACCGAACCGATCGTTCAATGGCTTGAGCACGGGGATGCAGGCCATGGTGGTGCAATTCGGGTTGGCAACGATACGGCGCGGTATATCGTCGAGGTCGTCGGGGTTTGCCTCGGCCACAACCAGCGGAACATCGTCATCCATACGCCATTGCGAGGAGTTGTCCACGACATAGGCACCGGCCTCGGCGAATTTCGGCGCCCAAACCTTCGAAGTGCTGCCGCCGGCCGAGAGGATCGCGATATCGATGCCGCTGAGATTGGCCTTGGCCACATCCTCGACGGCGATATCACGGTCACGCCACTTGATTACGGTACCGGCAGAACGCGCGGAGGCAAGAAAACGCAAGTCGTTGACCGGGAAATTCCGCTCGTCAAGTATGCGGCGCATAACCATACCGACCTGGCCAGTGGCCCCCAGCACTGCTACGTTGACTCTGTGCTGCTGCGGTTGAATTGACTCGGCCATGCCGGTCCTCCTCTTCGGTAATCGATCGCCCTTGGCTGACGCCACTGCGACCTTATGCAAATTCACGCAAGTCCGGGCATTGGACGTTGCAAGACTATGTGCCACATCATAGCGTGAGGTGACGCACGGCCGTTGGTCGCATGCAACTATGCGGAATATCGAATCACGAGCTCAGACACGCGAGAGCACAGACAACATCCAACCGCGCGACAACTCAGCGACCGGTGCCGCCGTAGACGACAGCTTCCACCTGATCGGCGTCAAGACCATATGCCGTGTGCAACGCACGCACGGCGTCATCGAGCTGATCGAGTGAAACGAGTGCCGCGATACGAATCTCAGAGGTGGAAATCATGATCACGTTGATCCGCTGAGCACTCAGCGCTTCAAAGAACTTCGCGGCAAGACCGGAATGGGTTTTCATGCCCACACCCACCACAGCCACTTTGCCAACATTCATGTCAACGAAATAAGACTCGTAGCCAATCGAAGACAGCTTGTCATCAAGTGCCTTTCTCGCCGCCTTCACCATCGAATCCGGCATAGTGAAGGAGACATCGACCTTACCGGTGGACGCCCCTGCCTGCACGATCATGTCGATATTGATGCCGCTCTTCGCCAATTCAGTGAAAACTTGAGCCGCGACACCGGGCCTATCGGGAACGCCTCTGAGAGTGACCAACGATTCGGTTCGGTCATGCGCCACACCGGAAATTACCGGAGTTTCAGGACCGAGATCCGGGAAAATATCACCCATCGACCCACTCTCGGTCGACGCCTTAGTCCGATTTGCCTGACCGGTGGCGTGCCTGCACAGATCGTCGCTTCCTTCACTCCCATTCGCTACGTTCTCACTGCTCATCATCGTTTTCCTTTGCTGTGTTTCATTCATACTCGTATTGATGTTGACCCTCATGAGCGCTATCTGTTTGTGCACTTACTCGCTGTTAGATTCCATGCCATCATTGATCGATATTCGGCAGGGTGCGAGCATCGATGCCATCCGGCACGACCAAGGTACCCATGCGATGCGAGAACGAGCTACGCACATGCAGCGGCATGCTAAAGCGCTGCGCGTATTCGACACAACGCAATGCCAGCACCTTCGAACCGCACGCGGCCATTTCGAGGATGGCGTCATAACCGATGGTGGGAATGCGTCGAGCGGTCGGAACAATGCGTGGATCAGCGGTGAAAATACCATCCACGTCAGTGTAAATCTCGCAGATATCGGCGCCAAGCGCCACCGCGAGCGCCACCGCGGAAGTGTCCGAACCGCCGCGACCGAGCGTCGTGTAATCGCCATCTACATTGATACCTTGAAATCCGGCGATGATGGCAATCTTGCCGTTACTCAGGACATGAGCCACACGCTTGGGCTTAACCGCTCGGATATGTGCGGCACCGAACTGCGCATCGGTCATAAAGCCAGCCTGCGAGCCGGTGAAGGAGTATGCATGCTCACCGTCGGCGTGAATAGCCATCGCCAGAAGGCTCATTGAGATACGCTCCCCTGCAGTCATGAGCATGTCCATCTCACGAGCAGGCGGATTCGAATCAAGGCTCATGGCCTGGTCAATCAGGTCATCTGTGGTGTCACCCATCGCGGAAACGACTACCGCTATATCGTTACCTTTGCGTTTCGTCTCCACAATGCGCTTGGCGACACGTTTGAGCGATTCCGCATCAGCAACGGAAGATCCGCCATACTTCTGCACGATAAGTGCCACGATTGTCCTTGTCTTTCGGGTTTCACACGAGGTTAGCCATGTGTTGCCTATGCTCACGTCGGCTGTGCGTTTTGTGCAGAACAAATCAGCACAAAACCACAACGACTTCTGTCAGTAATGATTGAATTATACGGTAGCTTCATGCCGACGCTTTAGCGCTCTCCAACATTCGGTCAAAGCGCCACTTGCGCCTATTGGTCTAATTGCTTGGATGAACACCACGCCGATTCGCTATGCCTCCCGGCGTCCCTGCAACGCACGGCCAAGAGTAATCTCGTCGGCGTATTCCAAGTCGCTGCCGACCGGCAAACCACTGGCCAAGCGTGTGACCTTGATTTTCAACGGGGAAAGCAGGCGACTCAGGTAGGTCACGGTAGCTTCACCCTCGATATTCGGGTCGAGCGCCAAAATGATCTCCTCGACCTCGTCGGATTTAAGCCTATCCAGCAGTTTCGGGATAGCCAGGTCACTCGGACCGATATTGGCCATCGGGTTGATGGCGCCACCCAGAACGTGATAGAGCCCGTGGAACTCACGGGTGCGTTCGATACTCATGACGTCCTTGGGTTCTTCGACCACGCAAACAACAGATCGGTCGCGCCTTGGGTCGGAACAGATGGGGCACGGGCTGGCCTCACACACATTGCCGCAGATTTCGCAGAACCGCACCTTCTGTTTTACCTCACGGATGGCGTCGGCCAGCGCCTGAGCCTCGTCATCACTGGCTGAAAGCAGATAGAAAGCAATGCGCTGCGCACCTTTGGGGCCAATGCCGGGCAGCCCCGCAAACCCATCAATAAGACGTTGAACCGGGCCGTCGTAAGCCAAAGCCATGTCCTATCTCCTTTCTTCTTCCTGATTCTTGTTGACCGGCTTGATGTTTTTCGGATTTTTGGGGTCGTCGGCGGTAAACGTCTCGATTTTTTTGACTTCAAAGAGCTTTGACATTTCCTCCATACTCACAGACACGGCATCGCCCAGCGACTGGTCATTAAGCGAATAGTCATCTTCCTCGGGAGCCACTTCCGGAGGTTCGGGCTCACTGTCGTTCTCGACATTGACGAATCGGGCGGCAACCTCTCCCCTGTCCGGTTGCGCCGTGGATTCGTCCTGACTCGCGGAGGGAACTGCTTGCTCATCATTTATCGTCGTTGCCACAGCATCGGCCCGCGCGCTTCCCAAGTTTCCCTGATTGCCCAAGGATGCGTCTACAGCCGGTTTTTGCCGGGAATCATCTTCACCAGAATCGGCAACACCTTGGCTTTGCGAACCTACGTTGGAAGCACTGACTCCTGCCGATGAACCGGCATCGGTACTGAGCTGCCCAGCGTTCGCAGAGAGTGACCGGTCAGTTTCAGTTGCCGTCGAAGCCATAGCCCAAGGATCAATGCCGTCGCTGATATCAGGTACCGACACATCCTTCTTGCGCTGCCCTTGGGCCGATCCGGACGAACCGTCGGCAGATACGTGACGATCTTCGACATCCGCCTGCTGCACACCCTGAGTCTGTCCAGTGTGGCCACCGCTCTCTTCACGATTGGCGGCTCGGCGAACCGGCATAGGATGCATCCACGGGTCATAATCGTCATCATCAACCTGATGAGACACCCCATCGCCGTGCGCAGTAGGCGCTACAGCATGAGACTGATTAACACTGTCACCGGAACGGTTCGAGTCACCATCGACGCCTTGTTCGGACTGACTTGCACCCGCCCGGTGAGTGGAGCCATCAGAATCGCCGCCTTCTTCCTTGGATGGCTTCTTCTGCTCCTTCGGCTGGGAGGCGTCATGCCCACCTTGGCCGCCGGCCACACCAAGCCCTCCGGTGGCACCGACCTTGGCGATGGCGATGTCGTGCTTGACCTTGGCAAGTTCTTCGGGCTGCATCCGCTTGGTGGAGATGACCTTCTCCCCGTTCGCAGCCACACCAGTGGGCATGATCATTGTTCGGGGACCGAATACCGAACGCACACCGTCCAGCACTACATTGGCTGCCTTCTGCCCATTATGTTCGGCATCCGAAGCAAGAGCCAACGCGAAAGCATGCTGGCTCAGCGCACAGTCGAAGGTCATCGACAGACGAGACCGACCCTCGTTGTTCGTCGCCAACGAAACCTTGGGAACCTTGGCATGATCGATGTATTCACGCACATTCTCCGGCATCAAATCGAGCACCGCATCCCACTTTTCCTCGACGGTGGCACTTGGATCGATGTTTATCGCCTTGGAATCAGACACTTCGCCCGACCGCTGATCGGGCGTGCTCACGGCTGGATTGCCGGAAGCCTCCTCGAGGACAGAAGGCCTCGAACCCTGCGCTTCGTTATTTTGGTTCGGAGCCTGTGGTTCAGCAGCTGTGGTTGTGCCTCCTGGAGAGCCCGTCCCACGCCAAGCGTTCGATGCGCCTCGGCTTGATCCAATAAAACCGCCACGTGCCTGCGAACCACCATTTGCCTGACGAGCGCTGCTGACTGCAGTCTGCGAGCGCACACCCGGATTTTGCACTACTGGGGCACTGGCCGCAAGCGCCGGAGCAGGGCCATTTTCACGACCGGCCAGCAGCTTCGCGGCGAGCAGCTCCAAACGCATACGCGGCGAGATGGCACCGGTCATGTTGTCCAAGGTGCCATTGATCGTCTCGGCCATTGCCGTCAAGGTAGACAGTCCCAACGCGGAAGACTGGCGATGCATGTCACTCATATCTTCAGGCGTGGCATCATCGTTCAAAACGCTTTCAGCTTTTTCCCCGCCCAGCGTCAGCACAAGCAAATCACGAACACGGGCAAGCAAATCCTCTACGAAACGTCTTGGTTCAAAGCCTCCGACGACCACTTTCTCGACAACCGCATAGAGTCGCTGGCCATCCTTGCTGATAACCGCATCAATGGCCTCGCCGATGAGTTCATCCGGTGTGAAACCAAGCAGTGCAACAGCGGAATCGTACGATATCTCGCCATCATTAGCACCGGCCATGAGCTGGTCGAGCACGGAAAGCGTATCGCGCACCGATCCGCCGCCGGCACGCATCGCAAGTTTCAGTACACCCGGTTCAGGCTCGATATGTTCCTTGTCGCACACCTGCTCAAGATAGGGGCCCATGACTTCGGGAGGCACCAAACGGAACGGATAATGATGGGTACGCGAACGAATCGTCGAAATGACCTTATCGGGCTCTGTGGTAGCGAAGATGAACATGACATGTTCCGGCGGTTCCTCGACGATCTTAAGCAGGGCATTAAATCCCTGCTGTGTGACCATGTGGGCCTCGTCGAGAATGAAAATCTTAAAACGGTCGCGTGCGGGGGCGAATACGGCACGTTCACGCAGCTCCCTTGCATCCTCGACACCATTATGGCTGGCCGCGTCGATTTCGACGACATCAATCGAACCGGAACCGCCTGTAGCCAGGTCCTTGCAGCTTTCGCATTCTCCACAGGGATGCGAAGTCGGTCCTTTCTCACAATTGATGCATCGAGCAAGGATACGCGCAGAACTGGTCTTGCCACAACCACGCGGCCCGCTGAACAGGTAGGCGTGGGTAAGCTTGCCTTCATCCAGGGCTCGGGAAAGTGGAACGGTAACCTGATCCTGACCGATAATGCCATCAAACGTGTCCGGCCTATACCGTCTATACAATGCAAGTGCCATGTTCTCTAACCTACCTTCACCCGGCTATTTTCAGGAGATTCCAGCAATTGCATTGCGTCCTGAACCAAGCCGTACACGCCTCATCGGAACCAAGGCCCAAGTGCCGAAACCTATGCCCAATAGGACCGCACCCACTTCACCTTCAATGACATTCTACCGGTCCGGCACGAGCCATCCTCGAAACCGACGGAACGAACGGCACCGCCGTTTTTACTTCCGCTTTCACAGTGACATCCTCCTCGACAACGGTGCAACTAACCACCGCGGCATCGTTCAAGGAGGCGGTGATTCGGGATTTAAGGCACGGATCGAAATCACCATCACTGGCGGAATATGCTCCGGCAATGGCCGCTTGGTCCGCTGCCGAACGAGCCTGCGAGATACACAGCAGTACATTGCCGCCGGCTGCTATCGCCGAAATCAGCACCGCCGCGACGGCGATAAGCATTACCCCGTTTATGGTGCCGGAACCTTCATCACAGTCTCCTCCCACATTACTGGGCACACCCTTACAAAACGCAGAGTATGAAAACCGTGGAAAATGTAATCGTTTGGAATCAGCATTGCCAAACATATCCTTGCAAGATGCAGAGGGTATGCAGTAGCCGCTCCAAAAACGACTTGTTCGCCAAAATTGGTATTGAGCCAATACTGCCATCGGCTTGTTCATAACGCAAAGCGCTTGTCTATACCGCGTCCGCAACCAACCTGTGGAGTTGGCGCCGGGGCCACACGAATGCGGAGACCGACGAAGAAGCCGACGGCATCCGAAATTAATCATTGGACCACCCCCGTCGCCTTGCCGATTACTGCCATCGGCAGGACATGAAGCGGATCGGGCACTACACGGCAGCTGACAACGACATTGACCTGCTTGAACCTACGCTTGATCGAAACATCAACCTTTTCGCCCGCGGCATTCTCAGCCGCGGAACGCGCTTCGTCATCATCACCCGACACTACTGCAACACGGGCGGCAGCGGAGGCCGCATCCTGACAGCTCATTTCGACGGTAACCGTCCGAGCCAGCATCATCAGCAACACGGCCATCACCATCACTGCGGGAAGAACGACCGCGAATTCCGCAGTGACCGCACCTTCATCACCGCCATGATGACCGTGTTGCCGACAGCTTTTTGGCCGCGGGGACAAGAAAGCGACACCATCTCGTGTGTTGGAGGCATGACCTGTGCAATCCGAGTTTTCGGTACGTTTCGCGCAATCAACACTCACGGTTTGCCCATGATGACGGCGATATTGCACGCGGCAAGCCCGCAACCACATGAATGGTGAATGAATCGTGATTGCCGACGAACGATTTTGACCCGGCATATCCATACCCTCCTTTCGAGATGATTCCTCATATCCACGGCCGGCTCAGACCACCTTGAGCGCCTTCTTGACCAGCGCCTCCAACAGCGTCTTGATTGCGCCGGATTTAAGCAACGCCACCAGCACCGCCGCGAAGCCGGTGGCCGCCACAAGGACCACTGCATACTCGGCGGTGGCCGCGCCCTCATCCGGCTGTTCAAGCACTGAACGCACTCGGGCATCGAGCACACACGCCTGTCCTTTCAGCTGCCTGCCTCGTTCGACCATACGATTGCCGAAGCGCCCGATGACGCCACGATTGCTTTGCTCTACGATTGCCAGTTCCTTATCCATGATTGCTCCTTTGATAGTTGATATTGTTTGATTGCTCTTCATCGCAACGATTGGATTGCGATGGTTTCAGTCTCTCAGCGTTTTGCATTTCGTCCGAGAAATTTCAGCCACTGTGGTCGAACGATGGGTGTTATACACAATTCGGGCGTGTTGTCGTTTTCACCCACCGAGTCATCCACCGAACATCAACATACCGTTTTAACCCATGAACGAGCCGATGGCTGGAATAACGCCTATCAGTATGAAAGCGGGCAAAAAACAAAGACCAGTCGGCAGCAGCAGTTTTACCGACAGTCGTTGCGCCGATTGCTCGATCGAAGCACGCGAATGCGCATCCATTTGTTCCACCGCACTGTCTAGCGGCCCGACAGGCGAAACACCACGAGACCAAGAGGGTTCCAGCGCATCACGGATAATTGCCAACGCCCCCTCATCCACGACGGGAACGTTGGACACACAATCATTGCCATCGCGCGATTTAGAAGTTGATTTACCGGAATGCTTCATCGCATTCGACAGATTCTCGCACCCTTCCTGTTGTTGACAAGCAAGCGAAGCAGCCAACCATGCATCTTGCCAGGAGTAGCCCTGCATCAGCGAATTTGCGGCTTTGCACAAGCCCGCACCAAGCGATTCACCGACAATCGAACCGATGACCTCAAGCGCGTATGGAATCGACGAACCTTCACGCATAGCTACAGCCAGCATTTCCAGAATGACCGTAAGTGATGGTTTGGCCTCGAATGACGAACTCGTCGCATGCAACCGTCGAGCCGAAGATTCAACGGGCAGAAACCAAACCAGTGCGGCAACCATCACCAGACATCCCGAAATCCATGCGCTCATCCGCTTCCCCCCGAGTCGCCATATCCTTGACCGGCTGCCGCAACGCCATCCATCAGCGTTCGCATCCATAGCATTCCCAGCATGTAGCATCCCATTCCCAGCGCCAAGCAAACATGCCCTGCCGTCTTGCCAACAAGAAATGCAATCGGCGAAGCACTCACCAGCTCACCCAAAACGAGTGTGGCTAGCGGCAACAGGGAAAGAAGTTTCACGGTGGATTTAGGCACGGTAAAGGCACTGTCTTTCAACGTTTTGAGCATGCGATTGCGCCGGTAGGACGAGGCCACCGCATCGAGGCAATGGGTAGCCTCACAACCGAGCACACCAATTAACCGGCATGCCAGGTCAAGTTCAGCTGCCGCTTGATCGGCTTGCTCACATGTCTCCTTTGCATCGAGACGAGTGCGCATCATGTCCTGCAATTGCTCACGATTCGGCATACAGGGAGTGAGGGCAATCGGTTCGCCGTCCGTCTGATCGGCGAACGCCTCCTCCAACGATCCACCTGCCTTCACATGAGCCCGCAGAGAGTCGATAACCGAAAGGATGCCGATAGTTCGCTTGGGTTTCAAAACGGTTGCATGGACCTTGCCTTCGGGAAGCTCTAACAGCGCGGCTTTGCTGTGCCAGCCGAACAGGATAACGGTCAAGCCGGCAAACAGCGAAGACAGCAGCGGCAACCATCCCATGTATTACTCCATCCACCGGCTCACGAACGGAACCCATGCCGGCGCAGGAACAGGCAGCCCGGTCCCGTCCCATGTAGCCACCGACTCACCGGAAAAGTGTTCGGGATCAGCCGTCAGCCGCCCTATCTCAACAATCCGTCGTTTACCATGACGCCGTTCCAAGTGCAGCACTACATCGAACGCGCCGGCCGCCAACATCGTCAGCGCCTCGCGATTCAGCCCCGCCAACAACCCCAGTGAAACCAATCGAGAAGGCACACGATCAACGCCATCGGCATGCAGGGTGGCCATTCCCCCGTGATGGCCGGAGTTGAAAGCACGCAGGAGATCAGCGATCTCCTCACCGCGGCATTCCCCCAAAATGATGCGGTCGGGCCGCATACGCAACGTCGCTTTGACCAAGTCCGGCAGTCCTATGGCACCGGCACCCTCAACATTGGCCTCCCGCGCCACGAGAGCAACATGATTACCGCGTCCGAGCATTCCCAGTTCTCGAACCTCCTCAACGCTGACGACGCGTTCCGTAGGGTCGGCCTGAGACAGCAGAGCTTTGAGCAAAGTGGTCTTGCCTGCCCCCGTGTTGCCAGTGATGAGAATCGTCGCATGTCGACTGACCAGCGCGCACAGCAACGGAAACCAGGGAGCCGGAAATAACCCCTGCGTTCCCAAATCAGCAAGACAAGGCATCACAAGACTTGGGAACCGTATCGAGATGCTGGCACCAGTGGGTACGAGCGGTGCAATCACGGCATGAACGCGGATACCCTCCACGCTTGACGCGTCCGCAATCGGGCATGCGTCATCAAGTCTTTTGCCCAGCTGAGCGCATAACTGGGTCGCGTATTCACGTACGACCTGAGGCGAACGGAACGGAACTGCGGGATGGTATTCAGCCATTCCACGCCCGCAATCAATCCATACACGCCCCTCGCAGGTCACCGCAATATCCGTCAGCCCCGACTGATGACTAAGCTCTTCCAAAGGTCCAAACATCAATGCCGCTCACCACCTTCACCACGTTCCGCGATGAGCCGGGCAAGCTTGCCGAGCACCGTTCGGTCGGTCTTGCCGACCTTGAGCCCAAGCCCTTCCAATGCATCGCTAGCTCTCGCATTGTCAACAGCCAGCGGACCGATGATTTCATGGTCGAGATAGGTTTCGGCATCCTCGATGTTCACCAGACCGCGCCTTCGAGACATGTTTCTCGGCTCCATGCCGACGATTGCCAGCAGTTGACGGCTTCGCAACGTTTCAGATGTTCCGATACCTTCATGGTTCAGAAGTTCTCCATCGTGCTGAACATCCAAGGACCCTGCTGCCCCACCGTCCAGTCCAAAACTCACCGAAGAACTGTCCTGCGCGCTGAACGAACCGCCATAGCTGGCACACACACAAGTGGCTGACGATTGAGCAATCGGCATCGAAAGTCTGCCCAGCAACGTCCGTGCACGTGCAAGCCCGAGCACCGACAGCTCCACTGCCAACACAACCGGCGCCAGACGTAAATGCGGAACCATTCCCAGCACACACCCATGGGCCGCATCAATCAACACCGTATCCGCCGATTGTGCGAGTGCTTCTATCGCAGCCTGAACCTGCCACCATTCGGGTATCTCGCTGTTCCAAGAATCGTAAGCAAAAACAGGCACACCCTCCCAGGAAGGGAGGCGATGAAGCAACACCTCACCGTCGATCCTTCCCAGCGGCGCATTCAATTCGCCGAATCTCAGACCTTTGTCGTTTTCAAGACCGAGAAGAATGTCAAGACCTCCGGCGTCAAAATCCGCATCCACCAGAACGGTCCGCACACCGTTGCCGTGCAATGTCAAAGATGTCAGCGCACAGAGGGCGCTAAGCCCGACTCCGCCGGTGGCAGAGAGATACAGAACCGAACGCTTGGCGAACGTCAGTCCCACTGTATTCCTTGTATGAGTAGCCACATCACGTTGTGGGCTTACTGCAATATCTCTGGGTTTTGGAGGTGCAGCAGACGACACCACCGCGGTCTCACGGCGAGGCCGGCGTATGACCATATCCTGCGACACCGGCGAGCGAGGCTGGGATGCATTCATATGCCCACCAAATGAACGGGACTGCGAAACAGGCAGCGGATATTGCAAACCGTACGGCGAAGGCATGACGCTTGTCGATGCAGGCGCTGTCCGCATCAAAGACCGGGCAGGTTGCAGCAGTTGCACCGAATTCGGTCTTCGGACAGGTTTGCCGCGAACCTCATCAGGCAACAGCACCCGCTTGTGCCACGCAAAAGGACCATCAAAGTCCCGACTCATTGCCATCGGTAACGTATTTTTCATACAACCATTCAACCCATCTCCGCTCTTGATAAGCAAGGAAAAACGGGTACTGTGGTCGAACGCTCTATTTATCCACATTTGAAGCGTGTCGAGGTCGGAAGACTCGAGCCGTCCATGTCCATTCAAAGACTCGGCACCATGGGCCAAGTAAGTGGACAGTAATCAAATAACGGGCAACGATGACCGAAGAAGACACCGGCTGAAATAACAAGTTGGCCCGCAACCGGTAACAGTTGCGGGCCAACTTCCATCAACGTCAATTAACAGCGTCCAACGCGATCAGCTATTGAGTCAGCGACTTTCAGACATGATCAATCACGCTCGACACCTGACGATCAGCCCTCGAACGGGTCGAAGTCGTGACGGACACGGCGGCGCGGACGCTCGCTGCGCTCTTCACGGCTTTCGCGGTACTCCTCATAGTGATCGTCGGTGGCATAACGCGGGTTGCGGTCGTTGCGACGTCCCCCACGGTAGCCTCCGCCACGGCGGTCCGAGTGATCGCGGCGACGGTAATCGTCACGATCCTCACGACGACGGCGCGGACGATCCTCAAAATCAGCATCATCATGGCGAACGTCACGATCATCACGTGACAGACGGGAACCGCGTTCATCGCGACCCTCATTACGATGGCGCGGGCGATCCTCAAAATCAGCATCATTACGCTCAATGCGCTCGTCACGGCCACGGTTCGACCTGCGATCATGGCGACCGAAATCATCACGATCATCGTCGCCACGGTAGCCGCCACGTCCGCCGCGGTAGCCACCGCGATCACCACGGTCGTCACGGTCACGACGCGGTCCGTGTCCACCGCCGCGAGCACCGGACTCCTGGTCCTCAAAACCCGGAATTGCCAGTGAAATCTTACCGCGATCGTCGACACCCTGGACAGTGACCTCCACGGTGTCGCCTTCCTTGAGAACATCCTCGACCGCGTCGATTCGCTCACCGTTAGTAAGGTTACGAATCTGCGAGATGTGCAGCAATCCGTCGGTGCCCGGAGTCAGGTTAACGAATGCACCGAAGCTTGTCGTCTTGACGACCTTGCCGTTGAAATTCTCACCGACGGCGGGAACGTGCGGATGCGCGATGGCATCGATGGTGGTCTTGGCCTTCTCCGCCGCCTCGCCGCCTTCGGAAGCGATGTAGATGGTGCCGTCGTCCTCAACGCTGACGTCTGCACCGGTCTCTTCCTGAATCTGGTTAATCATCTTGCCCTTGGGGCCGATTATCTCACCGATCTTGTCCACCGGAACGGTGGTGGTGATGATACGCGGGGCATAGGGGCTCATCTCGGCCGGAGCATCGATGCACTCGTTGATGACTTCGAGAATCGTGGTACGGGCTTCCTTCGCCTGCTGCAAAGCAGCGGCCAGTACGTCGGCAGGAATACCGTCGAGCTTGGTATCGAGCTGCAGAGCGGTGATGAACTCGGAAGTACCGGCAACCTTGAAGTCCATATCGCCGAACGCATCTTCAGCGCCCAGGATATCGGTCAGGGTCTTGTAGATGTGCGTGCCATCGACGTCGCCCGAGACCAGGCCCATGGCAATGCCGGCCACCGGGGCCCTCAGCGGCACACCGGCGTCAAGCAACGCAAGCGTGGAAGCGCAGACGGAACCCATGGAGGTCGAACCATTGGAACCGATAGCCTCGGAAACTTGGCGGATGGCATACGGGAAGTCCTCACGGCTTGGCAGCACGGGATCGATGGCCTTTTCAGCGAGGGCTCCATGGCCGATTTCACGACGCTTGGGGGAACCCACACGCCCGGTTTCACCGGTGGAATACGGCGGCATCTCGTAGTTGTGCATGTAGCGCTTGGTCTGCGGGCCGGAGATGGAATCGAGCATCTGCTCCATCTTGAGCATGTTGAGCGTAGTGACACCCAGGATTTGGGTCTCGCCGCGCTGGAACAAAGCGGAACCGTGCACGCGAGGCACGATGCCGACCTCGGCGGAAAGCGTACGAATATCGCGCAGACCACGACCATCGATACGGAAGTTCTCGGTCAGGACTCGACGACGGACAATCTGACGCTGCAGTTCCTTGAAGGCGTTGCCGAGTTCCTTCTCCTTCTCGGCCTCGTCCATCTCAGTGAATTCGTCGATGATCTTGGCACGGACGTCTTCCTTGATCTCGTGGATACGTTCCTGACGCGGCAGCTTGGCCGGGATGGAAAGAGCGTCGTTGAGATCGGCATGAGCAATCTCGTCAATGCGCTTGTACAGTTCTTCGGTGTATTCGGGGAAGAGCTGGAATTCCTTGTCGTTGGTTTTACCGGCCTTCTCCTTGAGCTCGTTTTGAGCTTCGCAGATGACCTTGATGAACGGTTTGGCGGCCTCGAGACCACCGGCAACGACTTCCTCATCCGGCTTGACCTGACCCTCATCATAAATGAGGTTCCAAGCGTTCTTGCCCGCACCTGCCTCAATCATAGCGATGGCGACATCACCGTTCTCGACAACGCGGCCGGCCACAACGAGCTCGAAGACCGCGCGTTCACGCTCGCTCCAACGTGGGAAGGCGACCCACTGGCCGTCAATCAGCGCCAGGCGCACACCGGAGACCGGGCCGTCGAACGGCAGGCCGGAAATCATGGTGGACGCGGACGCCGCGTTCAGGGCAATCATGTCATAAGCATCATCAGGGTTGCACGAAAGCACCGTCTCAACGACCTGAACCTCATTGCGCAGCGTGTGCGGGAAGAGGGGGCGGAGCGGGCGATCGATGATACGGCAGGCCAGAATGGCGTCGTTCGAGGGACGGCCTTCACGGCGGAAGAAGGAGCCGGGAATCTTGCCCGCTGCATACATCTTCTCTTCCACATCAACGGTGAGCGGGAAGAAATCGTAGTTTTCTTTCGGGCTTGAACCTGCGGTGGTGGTCGAAAGGACCATCGAATCGTCATCGAGGTAGGCAGCTACAGCGCCGTCAGCCTGTTGCGCGAGACGACCCGTCTCGAATCGCAAGGTACGCTTACCAAATGAACCATTGTCAATTACAGCCTCTACGGCCTTGATTTCGGGACCCTCCAAGGGTTCCTCCTTTGTTTAAATTCCTATTTCCAACATACTGCAAAATGCTTCGTCGGCTTCTGGCTTTTCTGCTGCAATCAATATTGCCCGGTTGCACTCCCGTGTGGCATACCCAGCCACACAGCATCCACGCCGTCATGCCGATTTCACTTCTCAGTCTGAAGTGACGTCTTCGGCAAATCACACCGAAATCCACTCAGATCTTTTCAATTATCGGTCCTCACCTTAGGACCGTCGGTTTTCTTCACACGCGAATATGTTTCAGGCGGGCCACCGCCATACTCTCTCATTCTCGACATCTGAAAAAGCCCGAGCGCTGGGCCCGGGCATACAACAGTTATCGACGAAGACCAAGACGCTCGACCAAAGAGCGGTAACGGTTGATGTCGACCTTCTTCAGGTAATCGAGAAGACGACGACGATCACCGACCATCAAAAGCAGACCACGACGGGAGTGGTGATCGTGCTGGTGGGTCTTGAGATGCTCGGTCAAATCGGAGATACGCTTGCTCAGCAGCGCGACCTGAACCTCGGGAGATCCCGTATCGCCCTCGTGCGTCGCGTACTGCGTGATAATTTCGTTCTTTTGCTCAGCCGTAAGTGCCACGGCATCCTCCTCTGGTTGCTGCGCGGTGCTGTCGGCCCTGTGCCGGAGCGCTCTCTATCCGCGGGCGAATCCACGCCAAGCCCAATTGTACTAATGGGTAAGGATGAACACAACCACACATGCTCGGAACGTTGGCAATAATGAGGAATCGGCGAAAATGCGAGCTCAATACCCTAATCCTCGCCGCCATCGCGATACAAAACAGGAGTTATCACACAAACCACTGCGTCACACTTTGCATCTCATGAACACAAGTCAATCGAGGCAGATTACGTGCGATCAACCGCGTTAGAACGCGATAATGAGGTTGGTGAAAAGAACGATCAGCAAAGCTATTGCCTCGACGATGAAGAACATGAGGAACGAGACCCAGCTGCGAGTCAGGATGTTCAGAGGCGAATCCTTCTTGACGCCGATGAGCAGCCCGACGAACAGCGCCGCATAAAGGCCTGCGGCCAGCAACGCCGCGATAATGCCCAGATTGGCGGCATTCACAAGTACCGAAGAGGAATTGTAAACCACGTAGGTCGAATACCAGAAGCGGAACTTTAGAAGGCTCACACCACCGATGAGCTGCCCCAACGCCAACGAAAGCAGGAACAGATTTCGCCAAAGCCACGCATGCGACTCCACGAATGAAAGCGCGAAAGTGGCAAGGGCGAAAACGGTAACGGTCCAGGAAATAAGGGCCACACCCTGCGGTGAGAAATGACTAAGAATCTTCACCACTTGCGCGGTGCGTTCCACGGCCAGAACACGACCGAGCCAATACGGGGCGATGATGGCGGCCAGCAGAACAATGAGATAGACCACCCAACGCATCGGATGAGACTGACTGCGCTTGATATCCGCCAAAGAAAGTTCGGTCCGGGGAATCGAAGCCTCGGGATGCTTGGAAACGCTGACTTTCTCGACCTTACCTTCAATGATTTCGACAACCTCATTCGGATTGCTCGAAAAAGCATCGTCCCGAGACACGCCGTTGGTGGATTCGGGACTTGCATTGCTCTCATCATCCGTCATGTTTCCTCCGCACCTGCCTGTCTGCCACGTCGCACGCTCAGTTCGCGAGCGTCTCAAACGGGACTCATCCTAATACCAAGTTCCTTCAAATATAGGTGTAGCCAAAGATGTAACCGGTCACACTCGTCGCAGCCAAAAAGGCTCGTTTTATGACCTACGGTGTAGCTTATCTTGATCTAAAGTAGCCTATTGTGGCCGAAAGTAGGCATATTGTCTATTGATAGCGGATGTCGGGAAAGGCCATTGTTTGCAGTCTGTTTTGCTTGGAATCTCAACGTTTCCGCGACCCTGCGGAGTGGAGCGGATGACGGGAATCGAACCCGCGTAATCAGTTTGGAAGACTGAGGCTCTACCATTGAGCTACATCCGCGTGTCGTCTGCCAACGCAGCGATAAGGCCAGTATACACGAGGCATGGAACGAGCCACGCCACCCGCAACGAACACGGACGACATGGCTCGATTACTTCAGGTCCTTACTTGGTGACCTTGGCGTACTCTGCCAACAGTTCTTCACGAAGAGCCTGACCGACATCGACACCCAGCAGCATCGACATGCCACCGACCACACAGCTGTTGAGGAACATCACCGCCAGCTGGCTGTCAGGCATGATGTTGCGTCCGAAGCGCTTGTCGAGATCGGCAACGACTTTATCGACGATCGGACCGCCGACAGGGTCTTCCTTCCATTCCTTGAGTGTGGACCATTCGGTGAGATTCGCAGCTTTGCCATCGTCCTCGAGATCAACGAAGACGGTGTCCGCGATGTCGCGGGAAGACGTGGCGACCTCGATCCCGTATCGGCCGGCCTCGACCTTCCAACCCTCAAAGCGCTCGGACCAGTAGGCGAACGCACGGAAATCAAAATCGATGGAGATCTCCTTGGATTCGCCGGACTCAAGATAGACCTTCTCGAAGCCCTTAAGCTCGTGAACCGGTCGGGCGACAGCCACCTTCGGCGGGGCAACGTAGAACTGCACCACTTCGGCGCCGGCAACGGAACCTGTGTTCTTCACCGTGGCGGTAACGCGTGCGGACTGCGGACCGGTCTTCTCTGCCTTCGCACCGGATACCTCGAAGTTGGTGTAGGACAGACCATAACCGAATGGGTAGGTTACGGGCTTGTCGAAAGTGTCGTAGTAACGGTAGCCAACAAAAATGCCTTCGCCGTACTCGACATGGCCTTCCTCACCCGGCCAGTTCAGCATGGTCGGATCGTTGCTCAAATCATCAACAATGGTCTGCGCGAGCTTGCCGGACGGGTTGACGTCACCGAAGACGACATCGGCGGTTGCGGCACCACCGGCCTGTCCGAGCAACCATGCCTCGAGAACCGACTTGGCGTCGTCAACCCACGGCATGGAAACCGAGGAACCGTTGGAAAGAATGACCACAACGTTCTTGTTCGCAGCGGCAACGGCCTTGAGCAACTCAACCTGCTTGGCCGGGATATCGAGCGTGGTGCGATCGAAACCTTCGGATTCTGCGGCGGCCGGCAGACCGAGGAACAGCAGCACAGTCTCGGCACCAGCGGCGGTCTTCACGGCCTCATCGGTGAGCGACTGATCCTGATCGGCGTCGTCAAGCGTGAAACCAGGCGCGAAGTCCGCCTCGATGCCGCGCTCGTTCAACGCGTCAAGGAAGCTGGTGAGCTTGTTCGGGTTGATCAGCGATGATCCGGCGCCCTGATAGCGCGGGGTGCGTGCGAATTCGCCGATTACGGCCAGCTTGGTACCGGGCTTCACCGGCAACAGGCCATCTTCGTTCTTCAAAAGCACCATGGCCTCATGAGCGGCGCGACGAGCGACATCGTCGTGAGCGTCGATATCGTAACGGTAGCCGGCCTGGCCCTTCTCCATCGCCGGTCGCGTCTTCGTGACGAGATCAATCATGCCCTGAGCCATTTTCTCAAGCTGCTGCGGCTTGAGCTCGCCATCACGCACTGCATGCACTACCTCGTCATCGGTATTGGTCGGCGGCATTTCAAGATTCAGGCCGGCGTTCAGAGCGGCAGCACGATTATGCACCGCACCCCAGTCTGACATCACGATGCCCTCGAAGCCCCACTCATCGCGCAGGACGTCGGTCAGCAGCCACTTGTTCTGAGAAGCGTACACATCGTTGACCTTGTTGTAGGCACACATGACGGTCCAAGGCTGGGCGGTTTTAATGATGTGCTCGAAGGCTGGCAGATAAATCTCACGAAGCGCACGCTGAGAAACGTTGGCGCTTACACGCATGCGGTCGGTCTCCTGATTGTTCACTGCGAAGTGCTTCAGGGATGTGCCGATACCCTTCGACTGAATGCCCTCGACCTCGCCGACCGCCTCATGTCCGGCCAGATACGGATCCTCGCTCCAGAACTCGAAGCAACGGCCGCCCAGAGGATTGCGCTTGATGTTGATACCGGGGCCGAGAATGACGGCGACCTGTTCCTGGATACATTCCTCAGCCATTGCTTCGCCGGTCTCGCGCACCAGACCCGGGTTCCAGCTCGAAGCCATGCCGGCAGCCGGCGGGAAACACGTGGCCGGAACGGCCTTATCGACATCCATGCCATCGAGGTTCTTGGCCTTGCGAAGTCCGTGAGGACCATCGGTGATCGTGTAGTTCGGCAGTCCCTTTTCCTCGACCTTGCCGATGCTCCACGGATTGGTACCGCTGGTCAACGCGGCCTGCTGCTCAACACTGAGCTCCTTGGCGCTTGTCACTTGATTGGTCATGCTGCAACCTTTCCATACTTCGCGACGGCTCATCTCTGAGCTATGCGCGACATGTCTATGTTCGTTTGGCTTACTCCCGAATCGATCTCCGTAACCACTTAGTTACCGACCGGTAGGTAATCAAAATTCTAGCATACTGATTTTTCTTTTCGCCGTCCGGATGAAGATTCACGGTTTTCACCACAGGACACAAACGCAACGGCGCTCAACCGGTTCAGCTAAGCCCCGACACATACCAGAATCACAACGGCAGAGGCAATCGTGCCATCGTGACTCAACGAGATATGCCAACGCAACGATGCATCGAAAGCAGTGACCCGATCACCGACGATAGAACCCTCAGAAAATGTTTCCGACCCCTTCTCATCGACCGATATGCTCGCATTCGTAACAGAACGCTCCCTCCTTGCCGGTTTCACTTCGTGCGAAGTCAACACGCACAACGACTCCCGCAGCATCGCATCACACTGCGCACTCAGCATCACATGCGGCCGCGAGTGCGAATCGTCAAGGATTTCCACCTCCGACCAAGGGAAATCATCCAGAGTGTACGGATTCGCCCGCTCCCCCAGCGCCTCGCACCATGCCTTGAGCACTGCTTCCTTCCCTGCCCAACGGACCGCCAGATGCGCCGCCTCATCATCGTGCTTGGCATTGGCACGCATCGCGGACTGTCGCAGCTCCCTCGCCGAAAACAGTCTCCTCATACGAGATCCCGGCTGATCGAGCTGCGCTGCAAACCCGCCAACATCCACAACGTCATGCCCCAGCCCGAGTACCGCTGCATACGAATTAGGGGGCATTGTATTCTCCTCGTTCATGCCGACTGAGTATCAAGCCGCAGATTCATCCATCGCCATACCGTTCATGCTATCGGGCCGAGAAGAAATATGCAGAGTGCTGCACCACAAAACGAAAGCGTTGCAGGACCAATTGTTGCGAACCACCATGAACACACGACTCCCATATACATTATACATGTGCCGACCCTGCCAACAACATGATTGGCAGGGTCGGCACAGATTCGAACGACCAACCTGTTAGCCCATCCCACGAGGGGGTGTAACAAGCTACCCCTTACTCGAAGTAGCCGTCGGCAGTTAGGCGGGCGTCCGGGTTGAGAAGCATGGCCTTTTCTACGTCGTGGGCGTTGTAGGACTTGCTGTCTTCGTGGAAGCGACGGTTGTCGACCTCCTCGTAGAGAGGCGCCTCGCCCATCATGCCCAGCAGACGCCTGCGCTCGCCTCGGGCCAAACGTTCGTTGGCTCGCTTACGCCATTCGTTCAGCGCGTTTTGGCCGTACTCGTTGGCAACGGCCGCTTCGAAGGCACCCGGATGCACGAGGGCGACGAAGCCCGAAACATGGCCGAAACCGAGCGAGGTGACCAAGCCGGCCTTGACAGAACCGATGTTCAGTGGCTTGCGCAGCCAGACCATGTGGTCGTCCTTGCGCATCTTCGGATCAACGCAGTCAAGCGCTGCGTTGGCAGGGATGACGCCGGACTTGAACAACTGCGTGATGCCATCGATCTGGAAGATTGCGGCGCCGCCCATCGCATGTCCAGTCAAGCTCTTTTGGGAGATGACGAACAGCGGATTGCCATCGTTGCGCCCAATGGCATGCTGGACGGAGTTGTGTAGCTCGGATTCGTTCGAATCGTTGGCGTTGGTGGAGGTATCGTGCTTAGAGACCACGGCGATATCGTCCGGGGTGACGCCGAGTGCAGCCAGCTGACGGACCAGCTGAGAATTCTTGCCACCTTGAGCCGCAGCCAACGCTCCGAGTCCGGGCGCCGGAATGGAGGTATGCGCACCGTCTGCGAAGCTGTGAACATAACCTACTACAGCCGCCACCGGCAGGCCCATCTTCAACGCAATGTCACCACGGGTGACCAAGATCGTGCCGCCGCCCTCACTCTCAACGAAGCCATCGCGGCGACGATCGTTGGAACGAGAGAAGAAGCGGTCGGAAATACCTTTGCCATACATGACGTTCGCATCAGCGGTGGCACCCATGTTGCCGAAACCGATCACCGAATCTACGCCGATGTCGTCGATTGCACCGGTGACCACGAAGTCGGCCTTACCCAGAGCGATCTTATCGACGCCTTCCTCAAGCGAAACCGCAGCCGTGGCGCAGGCCGAAACCGGCTGGACCATGTTGCCATAACCTCCTATGTAGGACTGCATCACATGCGCGGCAACGACGTTCGGCAGGGCTTCCTGCAAAATGTCAGTCGGAATTTCATGCCCCAGGAAGCGGTCGAGGTAGAGCTTGCGCATGCTGGCCATACCGCCGAAACCGGTGCCCTGGGTGGAGGCGACCATCGAGGGATGAACCGTCTGCAAGACCTCGGAAGGCGTGAAGCCGGCCGAAAGGTAGGCATCAACCGTGGTGACGATGTTCCAGAGCGCAATCTCATCGACCTCACCGAGCATGGAGGCAGGAATGCCCCACCTGACCGGATCGAAGCCCTTGGGGAACTGACCGCCCACGGTACGGGTCATCGCGAAGCGCTTGGGCACGCGAATCATTGAACCGGGCTGGCGGGCGACGCTCCACTCGCCGGATTCCTCGTCCTGGACCACAAGGGTGTGTTCGGAGTCCATGACGACATATTGCTGGGCGATTTCCTCGTTCGGCACGTTGAAGGTCACCTCGTGGTCGAGATAGATCTCAACCTCACCGCTGGCCGTATCGTCCTGATAGTCGCCGCTTCCCATGCCGTTCTCGAAGGGACGCAGGCCGGAACGCGCCACGACCTCGTCGTGATAGCGCTCGGCGATATCCTCTTCGGGCACTAGGTTGCCGTCGACGTCATACCATCCGGCATTCGGGCTGTCCTGCCAAGTGACCAGGCCCATGTTCCAGGCCAGTTCGAGCACCGCACCGGCGGACAGATCGACGCTGCCGTTGGAATGAATGCCCAGCTCAGCCTCGGCACGGGTACGACCTGAGCCCCACGGTCCCAGCTCACCGATGGAGACGATGACAATCTGGTCTTCAGGTTCGGCGGTGACGTTCTGCCAGTCGGCGAAGTTCACTGCTGCCTGGCGTGGCGGGTTCGGAGTAGGCAGCGCCTTGATAAGCGTCATCTTGCCTTTCTTTGCACTGTCGGTTTCGGCGGAGTGGCCCATGTCCGCCGCAGCTGAGTTGGCCTTGTCGGCTTCGGCCTCGGCCCGCAAGGCGGCGATATCGATGGGTTCGCTGCCAAGCCCGCCGGTCAAATCGGCGCAAAGCGGGGCCCGTTCAGCCTTCTTGCGGGCTTCCGTGTCTGCCATATCCAGCAGTTGCTGAGAGATTTCAGCAGTGGAATAGGTACGAATGCCGTGACGTTCGACCACATCGACCAGCGGGTCGTTGCCGCCCATGAGGCTTGTGCCGCGCACCCAACCAATCAGCGGGTGAGCGAAAGTGACCCTGCCGGACCAATCCTTTTCTGCACGGGCACGGGTGACGATGGCGTCGAACGAAGACTTGACCTCGCCGTATGCTCCGTCGCCGCCGAACACACCTCGGTTCGGGGAACCGGGCAGGATGACATGAAGCTTGTGCTGCACGTCGGTGTCACCGCCGATGGCCGCAAATCCGGTGATTGCACGTTCGACACCCCAGAGCATCAGGCGCGCCTGCGACTCGAAGAGTTCGCCGGAATCAGCCATCGTGCCATGCACTGGAGGAGCCGCGAACGGGAAGAACAGGCTCGGCTCATAGGCCGGCTTGAGAATCGTGGTGGTAGCACCGGTGGTTTTCTTGCTCACTGTGCCGACCCACTTGACCAGCGCATCGACGTCACGGTAGCTCGAAAGGTTTGCCGGCACCAGCCACAGCTTGGCCTCGCCCACTGCATGCTCGCGATAGGCCTGCTTCGCCCAAGCCTTCACGGAATCCTTGAAACTGTGGGAAGTGGCGATTACCGTCGCACCTCCGGCCAGGAGCCCTTCAACGACCTGTCCAGCGATGGAGTTGGGAGCCACACCAGTGACAACGGCGACATCATCGCAGAAGCGGGACGCCTTCTGGTTGGCCTTGGAATCGGAACGCGCCTCGACCGCGATGCGGTTGAAAGCGGAGGCCGTGATCACATCGCCATCCGCCTCGGACTTGGAAGCGAACCATTCAGCCTGGTTGGCGACTTCGGGACCTGCACCGACAAAGCTCAGCGACGTGACCGTCTGATCATGGTTGTAGTAAAGATGGGCGAGATCCTCACGCGCGGTGGCCCAGCGATCGTCGAGCAGCAACGCCTTGCGCTCGTCGAAACGGGGAGCGACCTGATCAACCCAATCGCTGCCAAGTTCCGCCTTGACCGTCTCAACCACGACGGCATCCTCATCCTCGTCCTTATCGGCGACTGGAGCCTTGATGCCGAGCTCATCGAGAACGAAGCGCGCAGTCTTGGCAAGCACACCGTCAGTTCCGGTGACTTTCGCAGCGAAAGCGTCGAGAGCTGCGGAATCAACCACCAAACCACCTGCACCACCGGCGCTGGGCAGCGCGACGGCCACGCCATGATCAGCCGCGACTTTCTGCACAGCCGCGTCAATCAACGTGTTTGCGGCGCTGACATTGGAAACCTGTTCACTACCGAGGCCGGCCAGATCGTCACCACGCGAGGACGTGCCTTCCCGGGTCTCTAGCACCAAAGTGCTCAGCACGCAATCAACCCAGCCCCGGCCAAGCTGCCAGGTGTCGGTGATGCGCTTCTCAACCTGGGCCATCTTGACGCCGGCGGCGCCAAAGAGATCACGGATGCGGTCACGCACGATGTCGGAAAGCACTGGACCGAACGGCTTATAGTTCGGGGCCACCTTATTGACCAAGGCATAAAGGTCGTCGATCGACGCTTCGGCAGCGCCATCAACCGAGGCCACACCCAGCTCGGAACTGATGTCCATCAGCAGCTGATTACGACGCGAAGAAACGCCGTTGGTCAAGGTGTCTGTGGTGTCACTCTCGCCGATCTGATCGGGACGCACCTTCGCCGCATAGGCCAGCAGCATCGCAATGCCGTCGGATGCCTTGAACGACAAATCGGCCGGACGCTCGCCGGACGCAACGGGCGCAACCGGAGCCGCAACAGCGACATTCTGGATATCCGCCGCAGCTGATTCCTGCCGATTCGGGCTCACCACATCTCTCTCTCCACCGGAAACGGAAAGTCCGTCGGACTCCTCGTCTTGTTCCTGAGCAAGGGAATCCGAATCGGTCATGTAGACACGCTGCTCGTCACGTCCCAGGTTGTAGACGGCAACCTCACTACCTGAGAAATCAGGAAGCCGCAAGGTCTTCGTGGCGAGGTTCGCGAGCGTCGGCTGATTACCAAGACCGACCTCGACGTAGCTCTCCACACCGAGACCGCCCTGCGCACGGTCGCCGAACATAATGGCCTGCGTCTCAATCCAACGTACTGGGGATGCGAACTGCCAAGCCAAAAGCTCGGTGAAGAGCAGTCGACCAAGCTTCTGTTCGTCGGCTGCGTAGTAATCCCACACACCAGAATCGGAAAGTGCCTCCTGAATGCGCGTGGAAGGTACGACATCAACGATCTTGCGCGCGAATTCCTTGGTCATCTCGAACGGCGTGGCTACCAGATTCGGGATGTAACGACCGACTAGACGCTGATAGTCGATATGTTCCGGCAACAATGCGTCGAGCTTGTCGCGAAAGTCGGGAACGCCCTTGCGCAGCAACATGGAGTGGAACGGCACATCAATGCCGGGCACATACATCAGTGCCGGCTTGCCGCCATATTCCTTGACACGGCGTGCGCAGTCAGCATTCAGAACCTCAAGACCCTTGAGCGTGCCGGCGATGACATACTGCTGTCCGGAGAGGTTATAGTTGACGATTTGCAGGAACTCGCCACTCGCCTCACTCACGGACTTTACATACTCATCCACACCGTCGTCACCCAGACCGAACTGATTCGGGCGCAAAGCGGCCATGCGGTAGTTCGACCGACCCTGCTCGTCGCGATCGATCAGACTATTCATCGCAGAGCCGCGCTGGAACACCAGCTCAAGCACCGTTTCGAAGGGAATGATGCCGGCGAATGAACTCAAGGCGTTGTATTCGCCCAGCGAATGACCTGCGAAGTAGGCGGGCCAGATATCGCTGCCGGCTTCGCGCAGGCGGGAGGTCTGAGCATAGGCGACGGTGGCAAGCGCCACCTGGGTGAACTGCGTCAGGTTGAGCAGTCCGTCCGGATGATGATAGGTCACGCCGTTGGCGGTCAGGGTCGTCGGGTTGTCACGCACGATGGCCAGTATCGAGAAGCCGAGCTTCTCACGGGTGAGCTTGTCTGCACGCTCCCAGGTTTCGCGAGCGGCGGCAGACTTGGCGCGCTCGTCGAGCACCATGCCCTGTTGCTGAATGCCCTGGCCCGGGTAGACATAGGCCGAACGGGGCGCACGAACAGCCGCGGTGCCGCGAGAGACGATACCACCGTCGATACGGCAGGTGACCTCGAGGGTCATACCGCCGTGGCGCAGTTTGCCGATACGTTCGACGCTGATCTCAACCTCGTCGTTGAGCTGTACCATACCGTACATGTTGTAGGTCCAACCGGCGATCTCGTAGTGAGCACCTTTGTCGTCGCTCGCCTGCACAACGTGCTGAGCGGCGGCGGAAAGCCACATGCCGTGCACGAGCGGTGCCTTAAGGCCAGAGACGGCGGCGCCGCGATGCGAAGTGTGAATCGGGTTGAAATCGCCGGAAGTACGTGCAAAGGCCGTCATCTCGCTCGGTGCGGTCAACATGACCCGGCGAAGCATACGGCGCGGGGTGTCCACGACCTGGTCTTCCTCAGCACCCTCACCATCGGCAAACGGGGTTCCGGCACCGGTATCGTGTTTGCGATAGGCAAGATAGTCGCCATAGTCAGGCACATCGACCGGCAATTCGTCGGAATAGGAGCGTCCGCGCACAGCAAAGCGTTCGACCTCGTGCGCCAGAACGGTGCCATCCGTTGCAGTATGTGTGACATGAATGGTCACCACACGGCCGGACGCGGACTCTGCGTAGGCTTCGGCCCAGCTGGTGAGATTCACCGTTTCACCAACATAGCTCAACAGATCTTCCTCGGTGATCTCCAACTCCATCTGATGATCGAGATGCACCGCGTTGAGCAGGCCTTCGATAACTGGGTAACCGTGGACGTATACCGAACCAAGTGCGGCGTAGATCGCCGGCCAGGCAGGACCGACCAAGGCATCAGGCACGATGCGCGAAGCGTTGAGCGAGCCTGGCATGTCGCCGGCGGTCGCCGCTTCATGGTCGTAACCTAGATTGCCGGAAAGCGTGTAGCTGGTATGAGCCTGACCATACGGGAAGGCCTGCTTGTCATCCGCTTCGACGATTTCAGGCATGTGCTCGAGCTTGTCTCCGGTGATGGCGACGTTGCCGATGCCGGCCGTGTCGGCAAGCATTTCGTAGACATGGCGCGGCAGACGCTCGCGATCGACCACCGGGAAGAGGCCGGATTCGCTTGGTCGGACGTTGAGCGGGATGACGATGTCACGAACGGCGTGCTTGCTCAGGCCTCCGTCGGGATCGTTGTCCCAGAAAGTATCGAGGTGGATATCAAGGTCGAACATCTGCGTGCCGTCCTCGTCGCCCACATGGCGAATCTCGTAGTACTTGTCGCCCATCGGGGTGCCGAAAGCGGGGTTGTCCATCAAGTGGCCAACCCACGAGATGTTCGGGCACTTGCGAATGAACTCCTCCGCGTCGACCGCGGCATCGAGTTCGGCGAAGGCCTGCTTCGGCTCGGTCTGTCCATTGAGTTCGCGGGTGCGTTCAAGCGCGGCATCCTCGAAGCGGCCAAGGATGGAACCGACAGGTTCGTCAACGGTGGTGATGCCGGCCACAGAAATCGGGCCGGGGATGGCACGCACTGAATCGGCGCAATATCGGGAATCTTCGGACTGCCAGAGCTGGTCCTGGCCCCACCAGCGCAACAGGTCATTGTCAATCTGCGGCACGAAGGGCATCGGCTTGTGATACTCGTGAATCAAGGTCGGGAACCAAGCCACGTCGGTTGGAGTGACCGTGACTTCGGCGGCACGCGGGTAGACACGCCGCAACTTCTCGATGGCAGCCTGCGGGTCGTTCTCCACATCGGCGCGAGAGTTGAACAGCGAAGCGAACTCGCCGGATTCCTGGTCACAGACACGCGATTCAGCACGCTGCAGCAAGTGCAGGAAACGGTCGGCGTAGGTCGGATCGGCCCACGGGAAGGAGAGCTCGGCGAAACGCTGCGCCCACTCGACGTAGGTCATCTTGTCAAGGTCGCCGAAGTAGGGACGCGAGGTCTTGTCAAGTGCGGCAATGATTTCGTCGCGACGGCTTTCCAGTTCCTCTGGGTGCTTCATCACGCGCACCAGCAGACGACCGCAACGGGCCGATGCGTTTTCCAGCTCGTAGATGTCGGCGTGCAGATGGCTCAGGCCACTGGCCACGCCGCCCTCAGCTACCTCCCCGGCCGGAACCCAGTTCTCGCCAAGTGGCGCGAACGGGTCGGAATCGTCGGGTGTGGGCGAAATGCCGGGAGTCTCGACCAGCATGCGCTTGACATCGGGGCTGGTATGGGCCTCCTTGGCCGTCATTGCAGCGGTGCCAATCAGCACGCCGTCGACAGGCATATCAGGCTTGCCATAGGCACGCGACCATTGACCGGAAATATAATCGGCGGCACGTTCAGGCGTACCGATGCCACCACCGGCGACGAGTACGAGGTTGTCGCAGGCGCGAACGTCCGCATAGGTATCCATCAGCAGCACATCAAGGGATTCCCAGGAATGATGGCCGCCGGCGGCACCGCCTTCGACTTCCATGATGATGCAGACGGGAGCCACGGCCTTGGCAATGTGCACAACCTGGCGAATCTGATCGACTGTGCCCGGCTTGAAAGCAACGTAGGGGAAACCCTGAGCGCGCAAATCACTGACCAACTGCTTGGCCTCGTCCAGCTCGGGGATGCCAGCCGAAACGACAACGCCGTCGATCGGAGTGCCGGAAGCACGCTTCTTGGCGACAATGCCGGCGGGACCGAACTGCATGTTCCACAGGTAGCGATCCATGAACATGGCGTTGAACTGAATGGTGCGACCCTCTTCAAGCAGCTTGTCGAGCTCGGCGACGTTGCGGTCGAATACGGCAGGGGTCACCTGACCACCGCCCGCCATTTCCGTCCAATAGCCGGCATTGGCCGCCGCTGCGACGATATCGGCATTGACAGTTGTAGGAGTCATGCCCGCAAGCAGCACGGGTGGCTTGCCGGTCAGATCACTGAACTTCGTACGAATCTTGTCACCTGCGGGGGTGGAAATGACCTTGGGGGCGAACTTGCGCCAATCCTGCGTACGGGCCGGATCCTGCTCCATGGTGGAAAGTGTGGCTCGAGCCTCTTCACTGTCAGCCTCGACCACGCCGACACCGGTACCCTGCACCAGAGCGCCAACGAGCTTGCCGACGGTGTTGCCCGGGCCCATGTCCACGATCCACAGCTTGGTCGGGTCGGTGCTCTTGAGCAACGCATCGGTACGAGCGGCCCAATCGACGTGGCTGACCAACACCTCACTGGCCAATGTACGGGCGCGATCGGCATCCAGACCGCACGCCTGCGCCCACTTGACGGTATATTCGACGGCATCGGACATCAGCGGGGAATGGAAGGGAACGGTGACCTCAAGATATTCAAGCGTGGGATCGAAGACCTCGCCGCCGCGCACCTTTTCGTCGCGCAGCTTGGCCTGACGACGATGTTCCTTGCCGACTTCGATCGCGAAGGAGACAAGATCTTCGGGATGGCCCGAAAGAACATAGTTGTCGGAGGCATTGGTCACCGCGAAAGCGATGGGACCACGGGGCTTGACCACACGGTCGACCAGCGTCTCAATCTGACGCTTAGTCGCGCCGCGCACCGAAAGCATCGGGGTGGCCTCACCGGATCTGGTGGAAACGGGAAGCAAACGGGACTGGCGGGTTCCGGCAGCGCCGATCAGGCGCGCGATGGCGAGAATCTCATCAATAGCATCGCCGGCGGCTTCAATGGACCCGGCCGCCTGGATGGCCTCGACCATGTGCTCTGCGATGATGCCCTGAGAATGACCAAGAGCGGCAACCGGATTGGCCTGCGCGACGCTGTAACCAAGGTCCTCTGCGTCGATGAGCGCTCCCAGCTGAGTCAAGGCAATGCCCGGCACGCTGGCGGCGGACTCGGCCGCAGGTCCAAGCTTGGCTGAATTGGCTTCAAAGCCGAACAAATCAACCGTGCCGCCCATGGTGGCCAGCAGATCAGGAGTGACCGCCGAAAGCAAACGGCTCGAAGCCTCAGCGTGTGCCTTCAGCTTTTGCACAAGCGTCGGGTCAGTGCACTCGTCCGCCAAGGCACTGACCCACGGCGTGGACTGACCGCCGAAGACGAGCGCATGCGGCTCGGCACTCAGGCGATTCAAAAAGAAAGTGGTTTCAGTCATTGTCTTTCCTCTGGTTGGTTGAAATTCTCATGGATACGGTTATGAAACTTGTTGCGCGCCACCGGCAAAACCGGCTCTCATCAAAGGACAGCGCTACATAGGCTGGTTGCCGTGGTGCTTCGAAGTACGGCGTACGCGCTTCTTGTCGCGTAGGAGACGCAGAGATTCAACGATGGCGTCGCGCGTCTGCTCTGGGTCGATCATCGCGTCGATCTGGCCGGTTTCCAGCGAAAGATTTGCGTTGAGCGTCTCCGTCTCATACTGTTCGACGAATTGCTGGCGCAACGCCTCAACGTCCTTTCCACGTTCCTTGGCCTTGTGCAGCTCCTTGCGATGGATGATGTTGACCGCACCCGCGGCACCCAGCACTGCGATCTGACTTGAAGGCCACGCGTAATTGACATCGGCACCAATCGATTTCGAACCCATAACGATGTAGGCACCGCCAAAAGCCTTGCGCAACACGACGGAGACCATCGGCACCTGTGCGTTGGCATAAGCGTAGATGACCTTGGCTCCGCGCCGGATGATGCCGGCGTGTTCCTGATCACTGCCCGGCTTGTAACCGGGGGTGTCCACCAAGGTGACCACCGGAAGGTTGAACGCGTCGCAAAGACGAACGAACCGGGCGATTTTCTCGCTGGAATCGACGTCGAGAATACCAGCCTGCTCGTTGGGCTGGTTCGCTACAATACCGACCGGATGTCCATCAAGGCAAGCAAAACCAACCACAGCGCATCTGGCGTACAGCTCCTGCACCTGCACGAACTCACCGTAGTCGACGATGCCGCGAATCACTTCGTTGATGTCGTAAGGCTGGCGGTCGTTGTCGGGAACGATATCCCCCAAACGCTCAGCCACCGCACGATCGGCACGGGTGGCCGCATAGGCGTAAGTCGGCGGCATCTCGTCACAGCTCGACGGCAAATAAGCAAGCGCCGTACGCGCGTAATCGATGGCATCGGCTTCATCCTCACCCAGATAGTGCGCGACTCCAGAGACAGTGCTGTGCACCCTGCCTCCGCCGAGATCCTCCATGGATATGGCCTCTCCGGTGACGGATTTGATCACGTCCGGACCCGTGACGAACATATTGGAGTTTTGACGGGTCATGATGATGAAGTCGGTCAGAGCCGGGCAATAGACAGCACCGCCTGCGCAGGGCCCCAAAATAAGCGAAATCTGAGGGACGAGGCCCGAAGCCTCGCAGGTCTTGCGGAAGATGTGCCCGTACTGGGTAAGCGCCTCTACGCCTTCTTGAATACGAGCACCGCCGGAATCGATCAGCGAGACGACAGGAATCCTGAGGTCGAGTGCCATGTCCATCAGGTGGCAGATCTTCTCACCTTCGGCGTGGCCCAGCGTACCGCCACGCACCGAGAAGTCCTGTGCGTACACCGCGACCTTGCGGCCATAGACGTCACCGAAACCGGTGATAACCGCAGAACCGGCCACACCCTTGTTGATGTTGCCACCCGAAAAACGGCCGATCTCCTGGAACGTGCCGGTGTCGAACAACAAATCGAGGCGCTCGCGGGCCGTGAATTTTCCTTTGGCGCTCTGGCGCGTGCGAGCAAGGCTCTCGGCGTCACGTGCCAGCTCGGCCGCGCGCGCGACAGCGGTGCGAAGCGGCTGCTGATCGAGCGGTTTGCTGCTGGCGATGGCTTTTTCAACGGCCGAACTGGTCATGATGTCGGTCATCAGCCCCTCCCCTTCTCATCAGCTTCATCGGCAAGCGAAGCGGTCTGCGAGTCGCCATCATGCGACTTCTTTTCACTGCCATCCACGTTGTTCGCACCGGATTTTTCGCGGTTGGACGCACCTTCCACGTCGATATTCATCAACGTGGTGCCGGCATCGACCGAATCGGAAGGCCCGACGAGAATCTTGCACACGGTGCCGTTGACAGGTGTGTAGACGTAGTTCTCCATCTTCATGCTTTCCAGCACAGCCAACAGATCACCCTTGCTCACTTCCTGCCCCTCGGCAACGTTGACACGGGTGACGATGGCCTGCATGGGCGAATCAATCACACCGGACTTTCCGTCGTTGCCCTTCGTGCGTTCCTGCACGGCTCCCGACGAGGAACCACGCAAAGGCTGAGTCGGTCGCCGCACGCCGCGGGCGCGGGCGGAACCGGTGAAGTTGTCGACGATATCGCGAGGAACCGTGAGTTTGACGCGCTTGCCGTCAACTTCGATCACGAAGGAATCGGTCTCCTGCTTCCTGATTTGCTCATCCGATCCGCTCATCGAGGCAGGCTGACCGCTGCCGGCGGCATTGGGCTTGCGGTTGAGGTACTTGTGCTCAAGCCACTTGGTATACACACTGTAAGGATGGTCTTCGGCAGTGAATTCCTGATCGTTGAACACCGTTTCGAACAGCGACTTGGGAGTCGGCACACCTTCGAGGTTGAATTCCTTCAACGCGCGCCTCACACGAGCCACGGCGGTAGGCCGGTCCTGTGCGGTGACGACGAGCTTGCCCATCATCGAATCGAACTTCGGGGAGACCACATCGCCGATCTTCACGCCGGAATCGATGCGGATGCCTGGGCCGCTGGGCCAATCGAGGCGGATGAGCGTGCCGCCGCTGGGGGTGAGGTTCTTTTCCGGATCCTCGCTTGTGATGCGCAGTTCGAAGGCATGACCATGGCTTTGCGGGGCCTTGGTCAGTTCATCGCCTCTGGCGATGTTGATCTGCTCACGCACAAGGTCCAGCCCGCACACCTGCTCGGAAACGGTGTGTTCCACCTGCAGACGAGGATTGACCTCGAGGAAATAGACCTTGTGCTGCTCGGTGACCATGAACTCGCAAGTACCCAAACCGATGTAATCGACAGCGCTGAACAAGTTGCGCGAGTAGCGTTCGAGCTGTTCTCGCTCGTCGTCGGTTAGGAAGGGTGCCGGAGCTTCCTCGATAAGTTTCTGGTTGCGACGCTGCACGGTGCAATCTCGCGTCGAGTACACGGTGAAGTTGCCATGCGAATCGCGGCCGGACTGCGTTTCGACATGGCGGGCCTTGTCGATGAACACCTCGACGAAGTACTCGTCCAGGTCGCCGCCTTCAAGCGCGTCATGGTTCATATAGAAGCTGCGCAACTCGTCATCGTCGTGTATTAGAGTGATACCTTTTCCGCCGCCGCCATCGGTACGCTTCATCATCACGGGATAACCATTGATTTGTGCGAACGTCAACAGTTCACGCATGTTGCTCACCGGCTCGGAAATGCCCGGTACCGGAGGAACGTGCGCGCGCTTGGCCACGCGCCGAGCGGTGATCTTGTCGCCCAAATCGGTCAAAGCCGTGGGACTCGGGCCAATCCATGTCGCACCGGCCTTCATCACTTTGTCGGCGAACGACGCGATTTCCGAAAGATAGCCATAACCGGGATGAACAGCATCGGCACCGCTGCGGCGCAGCACATCGATGATCAGATCCTCATCCATATAGGAACGGTAGGAATCGCCATGGAGCAGATATGCCTCATCGGCCATCTGCACATACTGCGCATCCCTGTCCTGCTCAGCGTAAATCGCTACGGTCGCAATCCCCATCTCATGGGCCGTTCGAATGACCCGAAGTGCGATCTCACCACGGTTCGCGACCAGCAGTTTATTGACATTGTTGACCATAGGTTCCAACCTATCGCCATATGTCAGCGAGCGGTACCCCCGCAATCGACAAAATCGCCCGACCCCTTTTGTAGATTCATACAAACTCACCTCATAGAAAAAGCAGAAATCGTTCGAATTCCAAGGAAAACAAGGATATCACAGTAAATCTCCCGACAAGATGCCACAAACCACTGAAGGCAATTGCCGGGTAACACCCATCCCGCTACGCTAGCACTCCGACATCGCCGGTTCTCACGACATGGGAGATGCCGGATTCATCCCGCACAGTCAGCGATGCATCGGCGTTGAGCGACAACGCTTCGCCCCGCACCGACGAGCCATCGGTGGACCGTACCTCAACCTGTTGCCCCAACGTCCAGCAAACAGCGCCGGTCTCATCGCGCAAATCCTCGAAGGCCTCTTGACCCCCATCGACTAGAATCGCCAGTCGCGAGCGCAGCGATTCCGTCAACTTTGCGGCGATCATATCGCGCATTGTCGGTGGGTCCGGCAATGGGCCATACAGCAACTGAAGTGATGTCGAAATCGGCGTGGGCAGATGCTCAGGCGCAATGTCGAGATTTATGCCGATGCCAAACATCACACCAAGGGCACAATCGCGTATCGACTCTGAAAGCGTTGCTGCGCTCGATCCTTCATCGCCCAACAGCACGTGATCGACGGCATATGGAGCAGCCGAACGACCATCCGGGTCCACAGAAACTCCCGAAACGCCGGAAGCCACCACCATGCCATTGCCGTCATGGGGTAATTCGACCACTTCGGCCAAGATACCGCCAAGCTTACGACCATTGCAAAAGATGTCATTGGGCCATTTGAGCGCCAATTGATGGGCGCCATCCAAAGGTTTCGCTCCACATTGCGCGAGAACCGAATTTAGCGCGTCAAGCGAAGCGAGACCGGCCGCGATGGTGAACCAACCGTTGCACGCCGGATCAGTCACCAACCGGCGAGGCAAGGCCGTAACATAGGTGACCAAAAATGAGGCTCCCTCCGGCCAAGCGCTCCATTGCCTGCCAAGCCTGCCATGACCTGCGGTCTGCGCATCGGCGCAAATTGCCGCCATCCGTGCACAACCATTCGCCCCGACAACTTGCAATTCACCGGTGGCAAGCAAGGTTCTGGCCAGAATATTCGTGGAATCGACAGCAGCCAGCGCAATCGTTTCATCGGCTGTCGCCTTGGTTCTGGACAGTTCGGGCACTACCGCACCTACCTGCCGCGCAAACGAGGCATACTGCGTTTCGGTATCACGGATACGCTGGATCATCGTCATATCACTGCTTTCATTGGTCATACGAACCACTGTATTCGCAATCCGTCCGCCTTGCCGTTGTCATTCCCTACAAATTTGTGTACGCCAGTACCGAAGTCTCCACAACAACGAAACAAGGCACGTTTGAAAACCGTTTCAAACTCCGCACGCACCCCCATCCGCGGGTCATCGAAAAGCAAGCATCAATCCGGTTTTGACACCTGCGACTTGGTTGACGCGGCACGATAGAATCCAAACATGAGCAATTGCCATCCCTCGAACGCAGACGGCCGGCAATCCGACGGCCCAAAAGCGCGTTCGGATGAGCAACGGACCGAGCGGGCCGGAACTGCCCCCAAGTCGAAGACATCCCGTTTCGGGTCCATTGGCAGCGCATTGCGCTGGGCACTGGCGATCGCCGCATGTCTTTGGCTGGCCGGCTGTACGGCGCTGGGGCCAATCTACTGGCAGTTCTATTACAATCCGAGCGCAGCCACAATCACCTCGTTCTCATGGAACAATGCGGCACTGTTCGCCAGGGCATTCATTATCTATTCCCTTGTTGTCGTCGAACTCGTCCGTTTCGCACGTGGTCAGCGTCTGCTTCCTCGCCAGCTAACAGATCTGATTCACAACCTACTTTCCTCGCTGCGCCGTTGCATCAGCGGGTTCAAACCCAAATGCACCCGTCATCCGGCACACCGTGGCGAAGCAGCGAGGCAACCGGTGAAACGATTCATCTCTCGATTCGCAACGGTTTCGCGATTATTCCTGATGAGGATAACAAATCGCAGCTGGGTAATCATGCTGACTCTTATCATCGGCTGGCTATGGGTGCCAACCACCCTGGTGACGGCGTTCGGGGCGGATATTCACAACCAATTCCGCGAGTTCAGCTGGGCATGGAATCAGTGGACCGGTCTTAAACAACCCTACATCGGCTTCTTCTCGTTCGTCCCGATGGACATCTACCCCACCGCACACTATCTTTGGCCCGATCACCCAGTGTATCTAACAGATCAGCACAACATCGTCCTCACACTCATCTACGGCGGGGTAGGCACCATCTCGCGCTATTTCACGGGCTCAAACGATTGGGGTCTGGCCGCACTCGCCTCATCACAGTTCCTTTTCGCCGCCTTCTGCGTGGCGGCCACCATGAACCGCTTCTTCAACTGTCCGTGGCTCAACTCCATCGCCATTGACACGGCGGAAGACACAGCAGGCACCGCTGAATCGGCATCACACCAACGTTCCACCAGTTCGGCAAGCAACATTGGAGCTCTACCGCGATTCGGTATACTCCTGTTTTTCCTCACCTGCCCGCTTGTTCTGTTTTCCACCATCAGCCTTACGAAATCACCACTTTTCGCATTCGCATTCGTTTGGTGGTTCGGCATCGGCTATGAGCTGCTGAGCACTGCAACAACACATACAGCCGCCACCGATTCCGGACACCTCGCTGCAATCGCAAGCCGCAGTCACAAAACCACGGAAGTCCGTTCCCGTATTTCACACTCGTGCACCAAACCGGCCCGGCAGGTACGCAAACGTACGCAAATCGCGCTCATTCTCTCGACGTTGGTAATGCTGATTTCAGCGAAATACGCGATGTACATCGTCGCCTTCGAGGTAATCGTTGCTCTGATTGCCGATAACAAACGTTGGAAAACCTACGTTATCGGAATGCTACTGCCTCTTATCCTTTTTGAGGGCGTGTTCAACCTTGCTGTACGCGACGGCCTGATTATCACCGGTGACCCGATCGAAAGCCACGGCGTTCAATTACAACAAATCGCCCGCGTCGCCGCTCTCAATCCGAACGGCATCCCGCAGGACGCACGCGACAAACTCGCGCCAATTTTCAACCTTGATCAAATGGCCGACGCATACTCCCAGCAAGATGCGGATCCGGTGAAGTCTTCGGGCATCCAAGCCAAAAAAGTAAGCTATCGCTGGCGTACGGTCACCGAGGCCGATATGAAAAACTTCAACTCCGCATGGCTCGAAATCGTCAAAGCCAACCCGCGCATCGCCATGGACGCATTGATTTCAAAGAGCTACGGATATTTTGACATTCAAGACCAGCCATACATCGACATGACATATTACGTTACGTCCGCGCAGAATCCGAATTTTACTGACTGGATTGGCGACTGGTGCAGCGGTTGGCGCAAAACGGTGACTGATTTCGTTAAGAATTGGAGTTCAAAACCGATAATCGGTTGGCTTATTCACGGCAACACCTATGTCATCATCACACTGCTGATCGGTGCGGCCGAGGTCGTTCTTCGGCGCTGGCGCACGCTGGTCATGAATCTACCGCTGTTGCTGCTGATGGGAGTCATGATTATGGCACCTGCCAATAATTTCGAGCGTCATATGCTTCCCGTCGTCTTCACGCTCAGTTTCGTACTCCTCACTTTCTGGCTGCAATCAAGGCGGGCGGCCCCAGACACATCCGTCCCAGATTCGACGCAGCCTTCGCATCAACATCGATAGTTACCAAACACACAAACGCCGATAGCCATTTTCTGGCAAAGCTGCACGCCATCGGACTAAACTCATAGTCATGAATACACAAGATACCGTCAAAACCTCCGACCGGAGCAGATTCGACGCATCCTTCGATGCCGTCAACACAAACGGTATCGACGATGAGCGCCAACCGCAAAACTCCGCCGATTTTCTTGATCTCGTCGGAAGCGAGATGGTCGCGGAGGTCGAAGAGAAAACAAGTCGCAGCCGCGGCAAATCCGACTCCCCCGCTTCCAAACGAAGACTGCCATCATGGTTACCGCCAATCAGCCGCAACCAAAGCGGAAACGACACCTCGCACCCCACCGTCAGCAACGGTTCGGATGGCGGCGCTGCAGGGCCGGCACGGCAGCACCCCACCAAGCACGCGAACGACCATGAACAAACCGAAACAACTGAGATGCTCGGCAATCGCGAAACGCTCGAAAACATTACCTTTGAGAGCCTCGTGCACGGCCTGAGTGACCGCCGCGTGACCTCGTTGCTTCATGTGCTTGGCTGGTCGGAACATTTCAGTTGTTTCGCAATCGGCGGAACGGCAGCACTCAACTTCGAACAGGCAAAATTGACAATCAAGCATAGAGCGCGCGACCTCGGCAGCGAGCATTGTCTGGTCGGACGCAGCAACGATCTGACCGTCGCCATCATCGTCGTACAAGGTGCAGCGACCCCAGAAGTGACTTGCACCGCCGCAATGCCGGCGTTTGACCCCGACAAACCAATATGTCTGGGACCCACGCGACGCAATCTCGACGGAGCGGTGAGCACTTTGCGCGCCACATTATCCACCTTCCTCGCCATACCGGCCATTCATCCGTTGCCTAGGCCAGTCCGCGCAACGGATGTGTTACCCGAGCGAGCTCTGATTGGCGACACCGACGCAATCGACGAGCTGTACCACAGTGTCTACCAGAGCCTGAAAAGCAATAACGACAGCGACCCTACGTTGCAAACAATCACGGCATTCCTGGATTCCGGTGGATCACTCGACATCGCCGGCAAGGCGCTTAACGTACATCCAAATACCGTGCGCTATCGCATCAAGCGCACTGCGGACACCACCGGCTGGGACGCCAACGACCCAAGGGATGCCTACGTGCTGCGCACCGCCATCATCATCGGAAGCATCCGCGACGCCCGTCCAGAACATAGGCAGGACTGAACTCGACACTCAAATCGCCCTTGCCGCAGACAGGGCGCAACTACACTCTCGGCACAGGCCCCAGCGAATGGCGTTGAATCAGTTCGGCATGAATCAGGCCAGCCCCGTGAGCACTCGCCACGAACGCGGTTTCACCTCCGGCACCCAGCAAACGCAGCACCTCACGCATTGCGGCAGTGCCCAAGTCGTCAAAATCGGGACGCACGGTGGTCAATGGCGGCCATAGATCGCTCACACCTGCCATATCATCGAACCCCACCAAGCTGATATCCTGTGGCACGCGAATACCATGCTCATGCAAGGCCCGCACCACACCGATTGCCTGCGCGTCATTGGCGGTCACCACGACGGTGGGTTTGCGAGCGCCGGACGATCCGATGCTCTCGAGCTCATGGTTCATACGCGCGTATGCTTCGGAGGAATCCCACGAATCACACTGTATCTCTCGCGATTCGATCAGTTGGGCCGCTGAAGCCTTACGCCAACCAAGCAGTCGCGTCGCCGCATCGCGCCATTGCAATGGCCCAGAAAAATACAGCGCCGAGCGGTGGCCCAAACGAGCAACCAAACCGGCCACCTCTCGCATCGCACCCCACTGATCAACACCGACGATGGCCGTGCGCTTGCGTCCTTCGGGATCCATCAGCCCACCTGCACGACTCATCGAAAGATTGCCGTGAGTGGACGTGACCAGCACGCGAGGCTCGGACAAACGGGTACGACATGCCGCGGAAAGCATGACATCAGTCGGGGTCAAAAAGATGAAGGCGTCAACATTCTGCTCTTCGAACGTACGACAAAGATTTTCGAATTCCTGCTGCGTGCACAGTGCCTCATGCACCATGGAAACCGCAAGAAACAAGCCGTGACGTCGAGCTGTCTCCTGAACGGTTGAGATGGCCGAAAGAGGGCCGAGGAAATCCCGACCACCGGCAATCAATCCGATGGTGCGGGAACGTTGCGATGCAAGGGTTCTGGCCGAATTGCTGGGACGGTATCCCAGCACGTCGATGGCCTGTTGGACGCGGGTTCGTGTGGTTTCGGAAACATCGGAAGAATGGTTGATGACACGCGATACGGTTTGATGACTCACCCCTGCCATCTTGGCGACTTCGAACATCGACGGTCGTTTCTGCTGTCTGCGTTCCGCACCCACACTTGCCTCCCTCAATGACCGATCGGTTTGCCTTGACATCTCTTTACGACAGTGGCGTCCGGTGCTCGTTCACGAGTTTACCCGACATCGCCTATCAACACCGACCACTGCAGGCCGCATCTCCGCTACGATTACACCGCTCAGGTCAAATGCCAGCTAACACGATGCAACGGAGTCGCGCCATACTGGGCGATGGCCTCACGGTGGGCGGTCGAACCGTAACCCTTGTTCCGCTTCCATTGATAGGGCGCGTAGTTCGGATTGCCTTGGGCCAGCGCAACCATCAGCCGATCTCGGGTGACCTTGGCGATAACCGACGCAACCGAGACAAGGACACAGCTTTGGTCGGCCTTCACCTTAGTGGTCACATCCGGCAAAATCGGCACGCCCGGAGCATCAAAGGTTCCGGCAACCTTGGAAATGTAATTATTAGGTCCGTCAAGAATGGCACCGACACGAGGCCGGTCGGAACCCGAAAAGCATCCCGAAGAAAGACCACTGTCAACAGACACGGCGACAGAAGACCCGGAACTCGTTTCCGCGTCGCAAGCCGCGGATGCAACGCCGATGTTCAGTTCTCGTTCGACTTCGTTAATCGCACGCAGGGCCGCAATGCCGAGCGCATAGGAGATACCCCATTCGTCGATTTCCGTGTTGCTGGCCTGCCCGACCGCGCTGGCGGCGCACCATGAGAGCAGACCATCGAACATCGCCTCGCGCTTATATTCGGTAAGCAACTTGGAATCAGTCACGCCTTCCGGTATGCCAAGCACTCCGACATCACACGACCACACCACCGCCGCTCCCACCATCACGGGTCCGGCAAGGGCACCACGCCCCACCTCATCCAAACCGATAATGAGATCGAAACCCTGTCCTGCCAATTCACGCTCGAGTTCCAAGGTGGGCGTAATGCGAGCATGTGAGCCCCCACGTTTGGAGCCTATGGTCAAATCTTCGCAGTCCGAAGCTGAGGTTGCATCCACACTCATCCATGCGACCTTTCCACGATTTCGGTCATCATCTACATCGGCCATCACCGGCAACACAACGCACACCGTTTAACACTGACCACGAGCCCATTAATTACACTGTGATGGTTCCCAAGGCTGCAATAAGCCGCAGCCAACAGCCTGGCTATTTCTTCGGAGCATCCGGCACTGATTCAAACACCTCATGGTGCGAATTCATGGTCCTGAAATGGGCGAACGGCCAGAACGTGAGCATGGCCACCCCAATGATGTTCTTCATCGGCACCAGTCCGCCGTTGCCGTCATCAGCATGGTATCGAGAATCCGCGGAATTTGCACGGTTATCACCCATCACAAAGACATTGCCGGCAGTCACCTTGACACTGAACGGGAAAATACTGGGCTCGACACCGGGTTTAAGATAAACGGATTCATCTATGGCCACACCGTTGACGGTGACGGGAGCGCCGCCACCCTTGCATTCCACCATGTCGCCAGGCATGCCAATAACTCGTTTGATAAGGTCGTCCGAACCATGGCTTTGCTTGCCGACAAGCCAGCGGGCAGGGTCACTGAACACAACGACATCGCCGCGTTTGACGGTCTTGAGCGGACCAGCAAGACGGTTGGTAATCAGACGGTCGCCTATCGCGATGGTATCTTCCATCGAACTGGACGGAATGACATAGACTCCGATGGCGAACATGCGCAGCAGCACCAACACAAGCAGAAGCGCCACAAACTCAACCGCATAGTGCACCATCTCACGATCGGCGGACGAGCTGGAACCATTGCGCTTGGCATGCTTTGCGCGGTAGCTCAACCCCTTGCCAGTTTGTGTACTCCGCCGCACTTCTTCCGATGCCATGAGACCTCCAGACAATCCTTTTATATCTCGTCCCGCAGCGGCTTCTGCCAGTTCGCTGTGCAACGACGACTTCTTAGTTCATGATACCGCCGACGGCAAGCAAGCTACGCTCGCTACGCGACGATGTTCCTTCATGAAAAACGGCGGCCAAGCTTTGCAAGCCCAACCGCCGTTCTTCATGTAGCCTTCTAGGCCGGCATTCACGCCTTGGCGCTCTTGTCCTGGCGCTCGACAATACGAGCAGCCTTACCGCGCAGTGCGCGCAGGTAGTAGAGCTTGGCGCGGCGAACACGGCCACGACGAACGACCTTGATGGAATCGATCGACGGGGAGTGCAGCGGGAAGCGGCGCTCAACACCGGTGCCGAAGCTGATCTTGCGGACGATGAACGTCTCGCGCAGACCAGTGCCCTTACGAGCAATCACCACGCCGGTGAACGCCTGGAGACGGGAGTTGTTACCTTCCTGAATCTTGACGTTGACCTCGACGGTATCGCCCGGACGGAACTCCGGAATCTCATCCGAAGGCTTCATATGCTTGGCATCAAATGCCTCAATAGCGTTAACCATTGTTTCACCTGTCGCTGCCGCATATCAGCGTACATATCGGGGGCGGCGCGGCACTTTCGTGCCCAACGGCCGACAAAGCCGAACGCACCCACTACCGTTTCCGCCGAAACCCGGCGGAATGTTGCCGATTCGCCGCAAAAAGTATGTACCCAAACAAACGGATGGCACCAAGCGGCTGAACCCTAATGAAGAAGCGAACCCATGCGGCAGCCCGCTTCTTGGCATAACAGGGTTCGATTTTAGTCAACTACAGCGACAGAAAACAAAGCCAGAGCAGCACGATATCAGACCAACCGAGACACAGCACAACAGACTTTACATCGTCGCCACGGCCTTGCTGCCAGCACAGCTATGCAATACGTTTCAGGCTTTTCCGCGTCGGTATGCATCAATCGGCAAGTCTGGAAGTCCACCGCTGACGTACGACAAATAGTCAATACGGATTTGACAAGTCTCTTCAAGACCTCTATCTTAAGGGCGTTAGCACTTTCTGCGCCAAACGCACCGAATCAAAGGAGGTGAGGATCATGGCTGACGATCTCCCTAGCAGTATCAGCGATCTGCATCATTTGTCCGGCTGTGTTCGACCTTACCTCGTCACGACAGTCTGACCGCGGATAAAAGGTACATTTGATTCTTATTCGTCACGCTACGAGCATAAGACGAAGCAGAGCATATTCCTCAAACCGCGCCGATGCGGTCGTTCCCAGTTTTTCGTTTTCATTCGTCCCAACGTATCCGACCAGATAAAACCAGAGGCTCGAGAGCAAGCGATACCTGTCAAATCAGACAGTTCCTACGACTCGCACCGATCTGCCAAACAGCTGACAGGCAACGTCGTGGGATCATCGACCACCGGCCCTCACCATTGCCAGCGCAGCGCCATACCGCTCCCGAATCCACGGTCCACCGATATCGCGATACGATATTCGTGAGGAATCATCATGACCAACCGTTTCTTCAATTTCAACCGCGCCGCACCTGACGCACGGTCGGATGTCAGCTTCACCAGGCGTCTGGTTTCCGACTGCGTGGTGACTGTCGGCGTCTTGGCCCTTTTCGGCCTTATCGCTTGGATCCTGCCGGCCATCGACGCGCCAGTCGGACCGGAAGGCATTCCATCCACCGTCTCGACCGACCCGTCCAACCTGCCTTATTATGCCCTGCGCTCGGTGTTTCGCATGGCCATCGCGCTGTTCATCTCGCTGATCTTCACGTTCGTCTACGGCCTGGCGGCAGCACGGTCACGGCGGCTCGGCAAGATTCTCATCCCCCTACTCGACATCCTGCAGTCCGTGCCGATCCTGGGCTTCCTTTCAGCCACAGTGACCATCTGGCTGGCTCTTTTCCCCGGCTCCATGATGGGCGTTGAGGCCGCGTCGATCTTCGCCATCTTCACCTCGCAGGCTTGGAACATGACGTTCGCATTCTACCGCTCGTTGCAAAGCGAACCCAAGGAACTCGACGAAGCAGTGCGCAACCTGCGGCTTTCGCATTGGCAGCGCTTCTGGGTGCTCGATGTGCCCAATTCCATGATTCCGCTGCTGTGGAACATGATGATGAGCGTCGGTGGCGGCTGGTTCTTCCTGACCGCATCCGAAATGATTTCGGTAAACAACCGCACGTATGCACTTCCCGGTATCGGCAGCTACGTCGAAGCCGCGGCAGCCGAGCAACAGCCGGACAAAATCGGTTGGGCCATTTTGACCATGGTCATCGTCGTGGTCGCCATCGATATCCTTGTATGGAAACCGCTCACCGCTTGGGCCGAAAAATTCCGCATCACGCAAAGCGAATCGACCGAGCCCAAGCGCAGCGCCGTGCTGACGCTGATTCGCCAGTCGCACATCGATGATCTACTCGCGCGCATATTGCGCCCCTTGGGCCAGTTCCTTGATTGGATCACACGCCCGCTCGGCCGTACCGGCTCGAAGTGGGGTGCCAAACCCAGTCGTCGCCGCGCCGGAGACATCGTTTTTGCTGCGATCATCGGAATTCTGGTCATCGCAGGCACTGCGGAACTGATGATTTCCATCGCCCGAACGACCGGCTTGGCGGAGCTTGGCACCGCTTTCGGACTGGGAAGCATCACCTTCCTGCGCGTCGCCCTGCTCACCGCCCTGTGCTCCATCGTTTGGGTACCGGTGGGGGCCATCATCGGCATGAACCCGAAGGTCTCGCGCCTTATTCAACCGTTGGTGCAGGTACTGGCAAGCTTCCCGGCGAACTTCATCTTCCCGTTCGTGGTGATGGTGTTCGTGCTCTGGAATATCAGCATCAACTGGGGTTCAATCCTACTGATGGCACTCGGCACGCAATGGTACATCCTCTTCAACGTCATCGCCGGCGCATCCGCCATTCCCGATGATTTGGTGGAAATGACGCGGAACTTCCATATCACCGGGTGGATGAAATGGAAAACCCTTATCCTGCCGGCCGTTTTCGGCTCGTGGGTAACCGGCGGCATCACCGCTGCAGGCGGCGCATGGAACGCATCCATCGTCTCCGAAATTGTGAGCTACGGACACCATACGTTGGTGGCAAAGGGCCTCGGTTCCTACATCGCGGAAGCGACTGCCCACGCCGAAGGCATGAAGACCATCATCGGGGTGACCGTGATGGCCATCTTCGTGGTCGCCGTCAACTATCTCTTCTGGAACCCGCTGGAGCGTCTGGCCGCCCGTCGTTTCAACATCGCCTGAGCCAAGGAGGCATCCGATGAGCACGACAAGTCGAACAACAATGAACCGGTTCCCACAACATCGACCGTTGACGCATCAACCGATTACCCACACACAATGAACCGTTTGGAAACGCCAAGCAAAGGAAACCACCATGAACTTCAACAAACTGCGTAAGGCCATCACCGGCGACACCGAAGCAGACACCATCACCACAATCGACACCCGCGAGCACAAACACAACCACAGGCCAGTCAATCCGCACTTCGTCGACCTGGACGCCGACAACGCCGGCACCGTCATCGAAGCGAGCCACATCAGCCAAAGCTTCACCTCGGAAAAGGGCAATGAAACCACCGTTCTCGACGACATCTCCTTCGACCTGCACGAAGGTGAAATCGTGGCGATTCTTGGTCGCAGCGGCGCCGGCAAATCGACGTTTCTACGCATTCTTGCCGGTCTGATTCCGCCGAGCACCGGTCAGGTATCCTATCGCGACAAGGAACTCAACGGGCCGAATCCGGGAGTGGCGCTGGTGTTCCAGACCTTCGCGCTAATGCCATGGTTGAGCGTGAAAGACAACGTCGAGCTCGGCCTCGAAGCACGCGGCATACCTCGGGCACAGCGCGAGAAAATGGCACTGGAAGCCATCGACGCCATCGGCCTGGACGGTTTCGAATCCGCCTACCCCAAGGAACTGTCCGGCGGCATGAAGCAGCGCATCGGCATCGCACGCGCGCTGGTGCTGCAACCGGACGCCCTCTTCATGGACGAACCGTTCAGCGCACTGGACGTACTCACCGCCGAAAACCTGCGTCAAGAGGTCCTGAAGCTTTGGAACGACAACCAAAGCGGCATCAAATCCATCCTCATCGTCACACACAACATCGAAGAGGCCGTACAGATGGCCGACCGCGTGGTCGTGCTCGGCTCGCACCCCGGACACCTCATCGCGCAGGTACCAGTGGACCTGCCGCGACCACGCGACAAGCACACACCTGAGTTCGAAGCGATGGTGGACAAGCTCTATACCATCCTCACCGGCCAGGAATCACAGAACAACAACGAAAATGCGGAAGAGAGCAGCGACAATGCCCCTGCCGATCAATCAACTTCCGCAATCCAACGGAAGGAGGCAGCCGCAAGCGATGCTGCCACATCCCAGACCGACGAAAATCCTCAAACGCCGGAGGACGCAGGCGGCGCCAACGCCAGCGATAAGCAAAACAGCAAGGACGAGAGAAACCAGGATGTGGCCGGCAAGCAGACGACCGACGGACGCAAGACGCATGACGCCACACAAGCGAAGGCCAACGAAAAACTGACGGCTCACGAGAACGACACCAAGGCCAAAAACACCGACGCAGGCACCGAATTGTTGCCGAACGCCACCCCCGGCGGACTGGCAGGCCTGCTCGACGTGGTGTCCAATTACCAGGACGGCGTAGATTTGTCGGATCTTGCGGCCGACCTGTCATTCGAGGTCGACGACCTCTTCCCTCTGATCGACGCGGCGACCATGCTCAGCCTGCTGACGGTGAACAACGGCCACTGCTCCATCACCAAGGAAGGCGACCGCTGGTGCCACGCGGGCGTCTTGGAGGCAAAACAGATGTTCGCCCAGCTCGTCATGGACCACGCACCGTTGGTGCGCACCATCGACCGGGCCCTGCACAACAATCCTGACAAGGATCTGCGCGGCGAGCTGATTCTCGATTTGCTGCGCAGCCAGCACACCGATGAGGAGGCTCAGCAGCAGTTCGACATCGCAGTGACCTGGGGTCGTTACGGCGAGCTCTTCGACTACGACTCCGACGACGACAAGCTCACCTTGGACGACGCCGACAAGTAAACACGGAAACCGAGCTACTCCTGACGAAACAGACAACGTTCGACAGGGGCGACGACAGTGCCGACGCCAGACACCATTCGGCGGAGACAACTAATACCGAAATCAGCCACCTCCGAACGATCCGCCTCCGGAACAGCCACCGAAGCCGCCACCGTTCGAGCCGTCACTGACACCACCGAACGAAGCACTGCTGCAGCGTGCGTACATTGCCGCAAAGGACACGAAAACACCCCGATCATCGAACAGAATTTCCATTGTCCAACAATCGGGGTGTGATTCAAAACTGGCGGGCGCCCATTGCCTATCGGTGTTCGCGCAAGCCAGCAGCCGCTTTACTTGCGGTGTTCTCGGTAGAAGCGAATGAGGCTCTGCGTGGAGGCGTCCTGCTGCGCAAGCGCCTCGTCATCCTGCGAGATTGCCGGGGTGATCTGGCGAGCAAGCTGCTTGCCGAGCTCGACGCCCCACTGATCGAAGGAATCGATGCCCCACACGGTGCCCTGAACGAAGGTGATGTGCTCGTAGAGCGCGATAAGCTCACCAACAGAGAACGGGGTCAGCGAATCACCGAAGATGGAGGTGGTCGGACGGTTGCCGGTGAAGACGCGGGCAGGAACTATGGCTTCCGGCGTGCCTTCGGCGCGAACCTCGTCGGCGGTCTTGCCGAACGCCAGTGCCTTGGTCTGTGCGAAGTAGTTGCCGAGGAAGAGCTCATGAACATCTTGACCGCTGTCCTTGGCGGGGTTCGGCGTGTTGGCGAAGGCGATGAAGTCGGCGGGAATCAGCTGCGTGCCCTGGTGGATCAGCTGGTAGAAGGCGTGCTGACCGTTGGTGCCGGGCTCACCCCAGAAGACTTCGCCGGTGTCGCTGGTCACCGGAGTGCCGTCCCAGCGCACGGACTTGCCGTTGGACTCCATGGTGAGCTGCTGCAGGTAGGCCGGGAAGCGGTGCAGGTACTGGTCGTAGGGCAGCACGGCGTGGGTGGCGGACTTGAAGAAGTTGCGATACCAAACGTTGAGCATTCCCAGCAATACGACGACGTTCTCCTCGAGAGGCGTGTTGGCGAAGCACTCGTCGATCTCATGGAAGCCGCCGAGGAACTCCTCGAAACGCTTGGGCCCGAAGACGATAGCGAGCGAGGTGCCCACCGCGGAGTCAACGGAGTAACGACCGCCAACCCAGTTCCAGAAGCCGAAGGCATTCTCCGGGTCGATACCGAATTCGGCTACGGCCTCGAGGTTGGTGGAAACCGCGATGAAGTGCTTGCGGATGGCATCGGCGTTGTTCTCGTCCGAACCGTCGATAGCACCGTTGGCCTTGAGGGTGTCGAGCAGCCATGTGCGGGCCTCACGTGCGTTGGTCAGGGTTTCCAACGTGGTGAAGGTCTTGGACACAACAATGAACATCGTGGTCTCGGGATCGAGGCCCTTCGTCTTTTCGGCGATGTCGTTGGGATCGATGTTGGAGACATAACGAGCAGAAATGCCGGCATCTGCGTAAGGTTTGAGCGCCTCGTAGACCATTACCGGGCCCAGGTCGGATCCTCCGATGCCGATGTTGACGACGGTTTCGATCTTCTTGCCGGTCACGCCGCGCCATTCGCCGCTGCGCACCTTGTCTGCGAACGCATAAATCTTGTCGAGGATGTCGCGCACGTCCTTGACCACGTCCTGGCCGTCGACGATGTACTTGCCCTCATCGGAAGCCGGGCGACGCAACGCGGTGTGGAGCACAGCGCGGTCTTCGGTGTTGTTGATGTGCACGCCTTCGTACATGGCCTTGCGGCGATCCTCGAGGTTGACGGCCTTCGCAAGATCTGCGAACAGCTTGAGCGTTTCGGGCTTGATGAGGTTCTTCGAAAGGTCGAAGTGAAGGTCACCTGCGTCGAAGCTGAGCTTCTCGACACGGTCAGGCTCTTCGGCGAACCACTTCTTGAGGTCGATGCCTTCGTTGTTCAGTTGATCGAAATGCTGCTGCAACGCCGCCCACTCCGGGGTTTTGGTCGCGTCGACAGGAGGATTGATGGCCATAATTCGGTAAGGTCCTTTCATCACGTGCGGCAGTGGTTTTGCAGCCTTAACGTTGCTCTTCCAAGGCATTGTTTCCACCGCCTGCTACATCTCCCAACTTACTCACAAAAGCGGACAGAACTGCACAAAAAAGCGTCGTCGCATCCCACCCCTACCCGCGTGTCGACCGAGATTCAACTCGGACCACACTCTTCCAAGCATTGAATCGAACAAACGTTGTTAGCCGGTCGAAATCTGCGGCCGCTATGCGAGTTTGACTTGGCGCAGCAGGGGTTGGCGGATGAGGCGGTCGATCAGGCAGATGATGACAACCAGAGCCAATGCGGCGAATATTGCGGACAGGCACCAGGCTAATTGCCAACCGGCGCACTCGAGCGCGGAACCGGCGAGGGCAGCCGCCGACGCGCGGCTTAGCGACGGGGCGGTGAGTCGGTTTTGGATAACGCGCATGACGCCGTAGCCCAGGGCTTGGGCGATGTAATAGCCCAAAATGCCCGATGTCAGCATCTCGATTAGAGCCTTGCCCTTCTTGGCAGCTCGCGTGCCGGCTTCGTGATTACGGACACCTCGAGAGCAGACGGCGACCATTAACGCAGCAACCGCAAGAACAAAGGAAATCGGCGAGGTCGACTTGAACGACAACGCTGAGAGCAACCCGTAGTCACGACGCATCGTGAACACGGCGGCGAGCAACATCGCCAGCGCCGCCACGCATCCGATGATGGAAAGCCAGAATCCACGCAACATCCACACATACCGTTCCACAGGCGACCCGTCGGACTTCTCGGCCCTCTCACCCCTATGTGCCCTGCGAATCATGATTCCCAAAACGCCGGCAAGAACAAACGAAACAAAATAGCTCACCGCCCCAATCTGCTTGCGCCAACTCGCGGCAGTCAGCTGGCCGAAATCTCCTCGTGCCGTAAGCGCAACGTAAACATTGAGCGCATACAGCACCAGTAACACACCACCCGCCAGCCATGCCTGCCAGCGCTTGCCGCAGCGCGCGACCACCCAACCGATCAGCGGCGCGAGGGCGATGAAGAACATATAGAGCCACACGAATTCGATGTTGTAGGTCACCCACCACACGCTGCCAATGTCCTCAACTGGCATAAGCCAACGGTTCACGGCAACAAATATCAGCACATAGAACGCCACCGCGGCTACCACTTTCACCACACGCCAGGCCGTCGAACGGACCTGCGCCGACCAGAAGTGCGGCTCGCGCGAACGTTCAGCAGCGGACGGAATGAGAAAGAACCCGGAAATCATGAAGAAGACATGATTGCCCCACGATCCCAACAATTGCAAAAGCGCCAAAACCCACACCAAAGGTCGGGATGCTGCCAAAACCGCGACATCCGAAACGGGCGCTCCGGCGCCACCCTGCAACACCGAGGCCTGCGGCCCCAGCACCACCATCTGCTCGAAGATGGGCAGAAACGCGTGAAACACAGCAATGCCGCAGATAGCCAGCAGCCTAAGCAGTTCAACGGAAAACATGCGACGGCGTGCCGGTGCGGCAGACGCGGGCGCGGCCACGGAAACACTAGAGGATGTCATCTCGTCCTTCGCCATCGAGATACGCCACCATATCCTTGACCTCTTGACTGCGGGCGCGCGGGGCAATCAGCAGCGCGTCAGGCGTGTCGGCAATCACCATGTCGTTGACTCCGAGCAGCGCGATGGTGCGGTCGGAAAGCGGCATCACCACATCGCCGGCGCTGTCGAGGCTCACCACTTTGTCTGTATCGCCCAGAATCTTGATGTTGCGCGAGCCAGTGCTCGGCAGCAGCACGGCCACGGAGTTGAAGTCGCCGATGTCGTCCCAGCCGAAATCGCCGGGAACCATCGCCACGCCCCCCGCCACGCTCAACGGCTCAGCAACCGCGTAATCAAAGGCAATTTTTTCGATGCCGGGCCAGTAGGTCGCCATCGCTTCGTCAATCGCAGCCGCGTTGACGTTGGTATCAGCATCAGCACCGGGAGCAGCGTTATCACCAGCGCCGCCCTCACCAGCCCCATCAGCAAACCGGCCGTCGGTACGATTCTCGCTCTGGGCCACACGCTGGGCCGCTGCGGTCTGCTCACTGGAGGCCGCCGCCGACCCGTTTTGCCCGTCAACCGCCGCGTATGCATCGGCGATGTGCGAAACGGCATCGTACAGCTGCGGCTTGTATTCACGCAAATGTTCAAGCAACACATCTGCCCGCATCACGAACATTCCGGCGTTCCAACGATATTCGCCCGTGGAAAGGTAAGCCTGCGCCGTGGCGGAATCCGGCTTCTCGACGAAGCGCTCCACCAGCCTGGCACTCGGCGCGCCCGCAATTTCCGCGCCGAGCGAGCGGCCCTGATGGATGTAACCGAACGCCGTGGACGGACGCGAGGCCGCAATGCCGATGGTCGCCACGTACCCGGCGCGCGCCGCCACCACCGCCTGAGCCACCGCATCAGCAAACGACTCTTTGCCACGGATAACGTGATCGGCCGCAAACGACCCGACAACAATATGGTCGCCATGCCGCCGCGCCAGAACCGCCGTCGCCAGCGCAATGGCCGCCGTCGAATCACGAGGCACCGGCTCGGCAAGAATGTTGGATGCCTTAAGCTCAGGAAGCTGCGCCTCCACCGCCGCCACATGCCGCCAACCGGTGCTCACCAGAACGCGATCGGGACCGGCAAGGCGCGCAAGCCTGTCGAATGTGGACTGAATCAGCGTACGGCCATTCCCCATCAGGTCATACAGGAACTTAGGTCTCGCCCCGCGGCTGAGCGGCCACAACCTCGAACCGGTGCCGCCCGCAGGAATGACGGCATAGAAATCTATGAAATTGTCACCTTGATTCGGTGTCTGCGGCATGATGTCGTTCAACGTGCACATCCCCAATCGTCCGGTCGCATGGCGTGCTTGCTCCCCCTATTCTCGCTCAGCCCGTTGTCATTGCCATCAACCGCTTCAAGACACGGACGGCATGGGTGGAAACGCCTGCACGGAGGCACTTACTATCCGGCGAAAACAAGCACCATCGAGTCTGGTATATTCAAGCACAATTCAACACGCTTCAATACCGACAAAGGTTCCCCCAACACAGCCAAACACCGCCGCCTTGGACAAAATCGACACCATCAGGTAGTATTCTTATTTCGTGCGCGGGTGGCATACACCTTCCGAGCATCGCCGCTTTAGCTCAGTTGGTAGAGCGTCTCACTCGTAATGAGAAGGTCGACAGTTCGATTCTGTCAAGCGGCTCTTTCTATCGGCAGTTCGTGCCATCAACACACATTTCATATCTTCTCGCCAACACCATCATGAAACCCCATAGCCACACGCGAATTTACTATCTACACTACATTCCGCCTATCGCATTGTGATAGAAAACGGTCCACAATGACATTCGACGGGCATCGAACGCACGGACCGGACGGCGAAACAAGAGGAGGTAGTGCCACCGTAGGCATCCTCAACACCATCATCAGCATCACACTGTGCATCATTGTGGCAATTGCCCCCCCCCCGACCAGATGAAAACCAACCACACCGGCACCGCAGGCAAGAACGTCTGAAAACCAGCCCCGCAGCACACATCGTCACACAGACGGCCGCGCGACGAAACACCGCACCCGAAACCAGCGCCCACAACGCGTTCTGGACTTGCCGTACGACGTGTGTGTGGAGGGGGGGGAGGCGCCGGCGCCGACTGATCACGCATGCCAGTGGCCGACATGCGGCCCCGCAGCTCGCTTCGCCACGCCGAAAACACGCGCCAAGTCATACGACATAACACACCGACTTAACCTATGTATTAGACACGTCTTATTATTATGTTGCATATACAGTCCGGGAGACCATCGCGCTCGGACGCGCGATCCGGCCAAAACTCAGCAAAGGTAGGGGTACCTTGGGTATTTTCAGCATTCTTGTAAGCGTCGCTGTATGCGTAACCATGACGGCGATACCTCCGGAACCCTCCGGAGAACACGCAATCGGAACAACGCAAACGCAGCAAGCCGCCAATCCCGGCACGTCCACGCAACGAAGCACGACACCGCACGCCACACCCGTCAGCGAAACAACCGGAACACCCGGAACCAAGCCGGGACAAGCCGGACCCGCATCGGAACCGACGGCACCACCCATCCACCACGACACCGCAGCCACGGGCGCACCCACCGAATCACCCACCGCACCACTCGCACCGGCCGCACCACGCATCAACGCAACCGAATCACAGAACCGAACCAGCATCACACACAACGCCATCGGACCACAGGACGGCACCTGCACACCCACAAGCGGAACATGGGGGACACCCGCAACCGACACCCTCGTCAACAACGTGCCCGACAGGGACCCGGGCACCGTCCAATGGGACATCGACAGCCAATGCACCCTCACCATCCACCACGGCACCTCACCCGACTACGGGGGCTTCAACTACAAATTCCCATGGGACGCGTACCGCAACACCATCACCACAATCCACATCGACGGCAACCTCACACTCCACACCACCTACCGCTTCTACCCCGGCTTCGGTGCGTTCCGAGACATGCCCGAGCTGAGTGAGGTGCGGATCGACGGCACACTCCACCTCTCCCAAAAAGCCGCAGCCTCACTGTTCAATGAGGATTCCGCCCTTACTGCATTCACCGGCACCAACCCCGCAGGGTTCGAAACCAGCCAAACCACCGACATGAGCTACATGTTCGACGACTGCAAGTTGTTGGCATCACTCGATCTCACCCACTTCAACACCACCAACACCACCAACATGCACGG
>NZ_FMBL01000003.1:184345-317980 GCF_900094885.1 Bifidobacterium commune | reverse complement strand
CTCAACCTCAGCAACTTCAACACCACCAACACCACCTACATGAGCTGGATGTTCTACGGCTGCGGCGCACTGACGAAGCTCGATCTCAGCAACTTCAACACCACCAACACCACCTACATGAGCTTCATGTTCGACCACTGTTCGCGGCTGCGGGAGCTGCGGCTCGGGCCCAACACCCACCTCGCCGCAACCGCCACCGACACCTCAGCGGGCCTTTCCCCCGACAGCGGCTGGGTGGAGCTGACCGCACCGGGCGGACCAACACCCGTCCCCAGCCTGGTGGCACGCACCGCACGCGACTCCGGACGCAGCCCCGAAGGCCACTACGTGCGCGCCACCCTCACCGTCACCGTCGACTACAACAACGGGCAACCCGACCACGCCAAAACCCTCAACCCCGCCACCAGCGCCGCCGGAACCCAACGCATCGACTGGGGCACACAGCCGGCACCGGCAGGCAAGGTGTTCGACGGATGGGCCTTCACCACCAGCGACCCCGAACACGTCACCCTCGACGGCAACACCGTCACATGGACAGACCTGGGCACCGACGTCACCACCGGAGCCAGCACCGCCACCATCACCGCAAAATGGCGAGACCCCGGCACACCCGCCATCGCCGTCAACATCCACGCGGACGGCGCCCCCAACCCCGACGGCACCCCCGGCCCATGGGCCGAAATCACCGCCACCCTGCCCAAGGGGGCCGCGGCCGGCGACGGCATCAGGCTCGAATCGGCCAACGGCACCGGACGCACCGCCGACTGCACACCCGCCGCAGGAACCGGCACCTGCACCTTCAACCTCACCATCGCCCAACTGAGAGACGCGTCCGACTACGACGCGCCCTACCGGCTCAAGGCCAGCGTCAGCGCCAAGGACACCCGCACCGACCCCGCAGGCACCGCCTACGGCACACCCGCCGACAAACAGGGCATCCTGCCCTACACCACCGTCAACTACCAATCAGGAACCGGCACCGGCACGCCACCCGCCACCGCCAAGGCCCTCACCGACACCGACAGCCGCACCGCCCAGCTCACCGTCGCCGGACCCTCACCCATCAAACGGCCCGAACACAACCTGTTCGCCACATGGCACTCCGGCAACGGCACCGACGTGCACGCCGGAACCACACCCGTGCCAACCAGCCTCGGCGACACCGACACACAGGGACGCACCACCATCGACCTCACCGCCCAATGGACACCCCTGGCCGCACCCGCCGGAGTCAACGCCACCCGCGACCCCGCCGACAACAGCGTCACCATCAGCGGCACCGCCACACCCCACAGCAACACCGACACCATCCGCATCTGCCACACCGCCCCCGGCGGCGGCACCCAATGCCACGACACCACCACCGACACCACCGACCAACACGGCAACACCCTGCCCTACAACGGCACCACCGAACACCCATGGCACATCACCCTGCCCGCCTCCACCCCCGACGGCGACTGGAGCGTCGACACCACACTCACCACCAAAGACACCGCCTACCCCACAGGCAACCAACAGGTCGACAGCCCCACAACCCACACCAACATCCACATACCCACCCCCTACACGGGTACACTGCCCCTCACCGGAGGAAACAACCGGCCGGCACTGCTCACACTCGCCACAGCACTGGCCGCAGTCACGATCCTGACCGCCACCGCCACCCGCCTGCGCAACCACAGACGCAAGACACACCACGCAAACAACAATCGATAGGAAGCAGTAGGCAAGCGTCAATCCGTCGCTAAACATAATCAGCTTCCACGGCAAAGCCGATACCGCACTTGCCTATTTCACAGGCGTCAGCCTTAGTGGTTTTAAATCTGCCAGGCCACCGATACGAACCTCATGGTTCAAAACTGAGGGACTTATACCGCTGCCCCATCCATCGCTCAACAGAGCAACGGATGGGGCAGCAATAAGAAGAGAAACCTCAGTCCTCTTCGCTCCATACCTTCTTGGCTCGATTGAAGGCCGACCATGCCTTAGGCCAGCCGACATAGAACGCAAGGTGCGTGATTTCGGCGGCGATCTCCTCTTTGGTGATGCCGTTGGATTTGCCAATGTTCAGGTGCGCATCAATCTGCTCAGTGGCACCCAAGGCGATAAGCACCGCGATGGTGATCATCGAACGGTCGTGCGCGGAGAGCTCATCCTCGCGACTCCACACTTCACCAAAGAGCACATCGTCGTTCAAATGAGCGAACTGCGGCGCGAACTGCCCGAGCTGCTCGTGCCCCGCTGTCTGTTTCTTAGCCATTGCGTTTCCTTTCATTGCCGATGAAAGCCAACCATCGTGCCTCGTCGTTGCCTCAACGGTCAGTTGAGCTGCTGATATTCCTCTTGATCGACGGGTTCAAGCCACTCGTTGCTCGCACCCTCCTGCGGAACCATCACCGCTATATGTGAGAACGGTTCACTGGGACTGGCGCCATGCCAATGCTTGGTCTCCGGCGGCACGAGCACCACATCGCCGGGGCGCAGCTTGCGCACGGCTTCGCCCTCGAACTGGCAGTATCCCCTGCCGCCCACGGCGATGAGCACCTGCGTGGCGTTGTGGTGAACATGCCAATGGTTGGTGCATCCGGCCTCGAACGTTACGTTGCTTACGGACACCGCGTCGTTGCCGACGAGCGCCGCAAGGTAGCTCTGCCCCTCGAAATACTGGGCGTATGCATCGTTGGGACGGCCCATCGGGAACAGACTCGGGTTGGTAAACGTAGCGGACATCATCTTTCCTTTCATGGCAGGCACGGCAACAATCTTGTCATTGCAGCACCCGGTAAATTTCAGATTCCTTATCCGGTAACGATTTCAGCGAAGAAACCCGATAAATTCCATCGCTGAGCAACCACCCGCTTTCGGGGATGGCACATTACCGACAGAACGGTCAGAATACGATCATCGACTTGATGGCATTGCGTTCATCCATGGCCTTGTACGCGTCAGCGATGTGATTGATGTCGAACTGAGCGGTGAACACACGGCCCGGATTGATGGAGCCGTCGAGAACCTTGTCGAGCAGCACCGCCTTGTCATATGAGCGGACAGGCGCAGGACCGCCGCGCAGGCCGATATTGTCGTAGAACATTCGATCACCGTCGAGTTTCTCATCGTGTGGAACTCCAACGCGGCCGACAACCGACCCGCGCCTAGCCACGCCCAACGCAGTGACGAACGATTCTGCTGAACCCACGCATTCCAGCACAGCGTCGGCACCATAGCCGTCCGTCATGGACAGCACCTTGTCAATGGCCGCCTGGCCTCGCTCAGGCACGATGTCCGTGGCACCGAATTTGCAGGCCAAGGCAGAACGGTCCTCATGTCGGCTCATCGCGATGATGCGGGAGGCACCGCGCAGCTTCGCCGCGATGACAGCACACAGTCCAACGGCGCCGTCACCCATCACAACAGCGGTGTCACCGGCTTTGACCTCGGCGCTGGCGGCGGCGTGATAGCCGGTCGCCATCACATCGGAGAGCGTGAGCAGCGAGGCAAGCATGGCATCGCCGAACCCACCTTCCGGTTCGTCAACCTTCACCACGGTGCCATCGGCTTGCGGCACACGCAGAAACTCCGCCTGACATCCCAAATCGCCGTTGCCGAAATAGCCGCCGTTCGGGCACGACGATTCAAACCCCGCCTTGCAAACCGGGCAAGTGCCACAGCTGAACGGGAACGGAACAATCACGAAATCACCCGGCGCAACGCTGTGCACACCGGCCCCGGCCTGCTCGACAACGCCGATGGCCTCGTGCCCGGTCTGTTCCCCGCGCGCACGATCTTCAATGCCGCGATAGAACCAGAGATCCGACCCGCACACGCACGCACGAACGACGCGAATGACAATATCGCCGTCTTCCTTGAGCTCTGGGCGAGGCACAGTCTTCACCTCTATATTCGCCGGTCCCTCAAACACGGCCGCCTTCATCGTTGTTGTATTCATCGCGCTCTCCTTCGCATCCTCTATACCCCATTGAAACGCCAATCCGCCAAGGTTCCAGATCGCCGCACAACATGACGGCTCTCTTTGACGAGACGTATTGTCAGGTCGCTATATGACCATGAACCCCACTGTATTGACTTAAAGCACTTGAAGTCAATACAGTGGGGTCCATGAGTACTCAGAAATGGCATTCCATCGGCGAAGCCTCACTGTATTGCGGCCTGCCGGAAAGCACGTTGCGCTACTACGAGGATGTGGGCATCATCGAACCGATAGCCCGCGACCCGCAAAGTGGCCACCGCGCCTATTCGGACGCCGACCTGCAATCACTGCTGATTATTTCCTGCCTGTCGGCCACCGGTATGTCACTGGCCAAAATGAAGGAGTACATGGCCAACCGCGAGCGCGGGAAGGCGGGGGCATCAACCGAAATCGAACTGCTGCAAGACCAGAAGCGTCTGCTTGAGGAAGAGCAACGGTTCCTGCAGGCTCGCGAGGAGTACGTCGCTCTCAAAATCAACTATTGGCAGGCCGTGTCCGCCGGCGACGATGCCGAAGCCTCCCGAATCGGCTCATTGGCCGAAGAGAAGGTCAAACGGCTCAGCCACTGGCACGACAGCCCTGCCCCCGAAACGAAGCCAACCACCAAACACGACATTTCAACGACCTGAACTGTCGTCAACCAAAAGAAAAGAAGGAAATCATCATGCAACGCATCGCATTAGGAGATTCGGGAATCCAGATCTCGCCCATGTTCATCGGCGGCATGTCATTCGGCAAGCCCGACCCGGAACAACATGTTTGGACCATCGATCAGGAAGGCACGGAGGCGGTCATCGGGCGTGCGCTTGAGTTGGGAGTCAACGCCATCGACACCGCCAACTGCTACGCACGCGGCACCAGTGAGGAATTTATCGGCCGGGCGCTCAAGAACCTCGGCGTGGCGCGCGACCAGGTTGTGCTCGCCAGCAAGGTCTACTTCAACGAGGGCCACTCGTCGGCCAAGGCGATCAAGCGCGAGATCGAGGGCACTCTGAAACGTTTGCAGACTGATTATCTCGATCTGTATATTCTTCATCGTTTCGACTACGACACCCCTATGGAAGAGACCATGCAGGCGCTAGACAAACTCGTGCGCGAAGGCAAGGTGAGGGCCATCGGCGCCAGCGAGATGTACGGCTACCAGTACCACAACCTTCAAGACATCGCCGAACGCAACGGATGGACCAAACTTTCAACGGTTCAGTGCCACTACAACCTGATATATCGCGAGGACGAACGCGAACTTATTCCCGTGGCCCGCCAGTTCAATGCGATTCCGACGCCATACAGCCCGCTAGCTTCGGGTCATCTTGCCCGCAAGACGTGGGATTCGGATTCTGTTCGCAGCAAAACTGACAAGGTTGAGCACAGCAAGTATGACCGCAACAAAAGCAACGACATGCCCATCGTCGAGCGCGTTGCCAAACTCGCGCAAAAGCATGGCGTAAGCATGCCCCAAATCGCGCTAGCATGGCATTGGACGCACGGCCCTTCGGCACCGATCGTCGGTTGCAGCTCCCCTAAGCGCGTCGACCAGGCCGTTGCCGCGCTCGACGTCAAGCTCAGCCCAGAGGATGTGGCTTATCTCGAAGAGCCCTACGTCGCTCACGAATTGGTAGGCCCGTTGGCCCGCCCGGGCGAGCGTGTGTTGGCCGGCACCACCGTCTCACCCGAAACCAAGTAGGCATGGCACTGTCGTCGACAATTTGCAACATTCAGCCGCTTTCTGAAAACGAAACATAGCAACTGCAATACGATGGATGAGAATCCATTCAGGTTCCCACCCATCGCGAGCAACCGCCCAACATAATCACAGTTCTGCCGGTACCGCCGAAACTCAGTATTTTCGGCAATTCAATCACGGACTCACCATTTCCGCCCACCAGAGAATTTACTTTACAAACAGAAGCTTGCCGATTTCGACGACCTCTACTCGGACGAACCGAGAAACGGTTGAAATTTCAATGATTTTACGAAGTCGTTCAGGTATATCAAAGACCATCAGGCGTTCCATGCAGCGTATTTCACAATGGGCTCGACATGAGATTCAAACCCCCACGATACGACACCAAACTCGCCGAACAATATTACGGTTCTGAGCATATCCGGTATCACATCGCATACTCGCAGGCCGACACCACCGCAATTATCAAAATGTGGCTCGCCGACAGCTGCGACCTGAGCTCCGAGGAACTGCACGAAATCTTAAAAACCGAACTCGCGGAAAAGAGTGAAGCACCAGCACCTTTCTTCGTGCCTTCGCCGCAAACAGACGTCCATCCAAGTGCGAGCAAAGGGACTCGAACCCTCACGACAAAGTCACAGGAACCTAAATCCTGCGCGTCTACCAATTCCGCCATGCTCGCGCAACATCACCAATTTAGCAGAAGTACCGCACAAGCATCTATTGGCCGCACGCCGCAGCCCGAGCCACACGAGCTCTAGCCCGGCTGCTCATACCTCGCGCGCCATCAGGTAATCTGTCTGCTTGTCGTCGCCCTGCCAGAAAACGTGCTCGCCAACACGCTCGAATCCCTTGCATGCATAAAAACGTTTCGCCGGCTCGTTGCACTCCCACACCCCAAGCCATACCTTGCGCAGCCCGCGCTCACGGGCCGTCTGCAGCGCAAGGTCCATCAGCCGCGAACCCAGGCCGCATCCTTTGAACGGCACACGAATATAAAGCCGCTGAATCTCCATTGCATCAGGGCCCATGTCCTCGATCTGCGCATCACCGAAATTCAGTTTCATATAGCCAGCGGGAATCCCGCCCCTTTCACCGCCCTTACGGCCTCCGTCATCCTCACAGTTCTCGCCAGGCACCGGAAGGGAAAGCAGGAAAAACATCGACTCGGAATTTGCCAGTTCCTCACGTAGCGCCGTCTCGGAATATGTGGACTCGAGGAATTTTTGCATGTCCGCGTCCGAACTCGTCCCATCGAACGTATCGGTATATGTCTCGATGCTCAACCCTCGCAATAGCCCGACATCCTCAACACCCAAACGCCGAATAATCGCCGCATCAAGCGACTGTGAATGTTGCAAACCGTCCATCCCGTACACTCCCGACCACTCACCGATCTTCAATCGCCCAACGACGACACCGGGACTATGATATGTCAAAGCAAGGCAATCAGCCGGCAGCATCTCGTACGCGAAGAAAAAAGAACGTACCCATGTCAGCATTCACCCAACCGGCGACGTTGCTGCTCATCATTACGCTGGGATACCTGTTCAAGCGAACCGGCATGCTGGGCCCCAAGGATTATCGCGTACTGCAGGTACTTGAATTCGGTATCGTGCTGCCGGGTGCCAACGGCAGTCTTCTCAACGATGGTCACCGACAAAGTGCTGGGCAACGCCAAGCTAGCCGGTTTCATCCTGTGCACGACGGCCGTGGTGGGCACGGCCATGATGAGCATCGCTCATATTCTCGTTCACATGTAGGAGCACGCCCGCCGGGAATTTCAGTCGATAAGTTCCTTGATCGCCGGAGCAAGTGCCGTAAGTGCCTTGTGGCGATGAGAAATTGCGTTTTTTTCTTCGGCGGTCATCTCGGCGCTGGTCAGCATCCGCCCCGCGTTGTCGAGACGGCCGGGCTGGTCCTCAGGCACAAAAATGGAGTCATACCCGAAGCCGTTCTCACCGCGCGGTTCGCGAATCACCGCACCGCGCATCTCGCCCAGCTCCACGATCTTCCGTGCCTTCAACGGTGTTCCGTCCACCTGCGATTCCTTGCAATCCTGCGGAATCACAAGGGCCGCCGCACAGCAGAAACGAGCTCCGCGCTTTTCATCGGCAATGTCCTCGAGCTGCGAAAGCAGCAGCGCGTTGTTGGCGCCGTCATGTCCGTGGACACCGGACCAGCGCGCCGAAAGGATGCCCGGCGCCGAGCCGAGTATGTCCACAATAAGACCGCTGTCGTCAGCGAGCGCCGGTAATCCGGTCCGCTCGGCCACATCCCTGGCCTTTATCAATGCATTCTCTTCGAACGTCACGCCAGTTTCGACCGGATCCGGCAGGTTCATCGAGCCTGCGGAAACCAGCTCGACTTGGTGCGCCGCCGCTCCAAGCTCATTTTCGATGATGGTGCGGATCTCAGGCAATTTGCCTTCGTTGTGTGTGGCGACGACGATCTTCATGCATTCCTTCTTTCCAAGGATCCTTGTTTAAGTCCACTACCCGCGTTCCATACTATCCGCCCGTCCTCATTCTCCGACATACGGTAGGAGAACAACAGAGCGAGATTCCCGACATTGCAACCCATATGGCTCACCGTTGCTCAGTGTGTTTTCTGTCGGATAAAAAAACACGACGCTCAATGCGATAAGCGCCGTGTTTTCAACAGACTCTTGCCGAGTCAAGAAGACCCATCAACCAATGGTGTGCATTCAGCTTTGCGCAAGTGCCTCATTCTGGGCATGTTGCAGTTCCTTGTTGCCCTTTTCGGCCAGCTCAAGCAGCACGTTCAGTTCCTCGCGAGTGAACGGGCGATGCTCGGCAGTGCCTTGAATTTCAATGAACCCGCCGGATCCAGTCATGGCGACGTTCATGTCGGTCATGGCTTGGCTGTCCTCGATATAGGGCAGGTCCAGCATGGGCGTGCCATCGATGATACCGACGGAAACCGCGGAAATCTGATCTTTGAGCACTTTTTCGGCCGAACGGATGCGCTTGTTTTTCTCAGCCCAGCGCAGTGCATCAACGAGCGCAACATAGGCACCGGTGACGGAGGCCGTACGGGTTCCGCCGTCCGCCTGCAGTACGTCGCAGTCCAGCAGCACCTGGTTTTCGTCCAGAGCTTTGGTGTCGACGACACCGCGCAGGCAACGACCGATCAGACGGCTGATTTCCTGTGTGCGGCCGCCGACTTTGCCTTTAATCGATTCGCGGGGCGTGCGATCGGAGGTGGCGCGTGGCAGCATCGCATATTCTGCGGTCACCCAGCCGAGCCCGGTGTCTTTGCGCCAGTGCGGCACGCCCGGCACAAACGTCGCGGTGCACATCACACGGGTGTTGCCGCATTCGATAAGCACGGAACCTTCCGGGGCGTCGGTGAAATTACGGGTGATTTTTACCGGACGCAACTCATCGACGGCACGACCGTCGGGGCGTATTACAGTGTTGTTGTTCAGTAAATCCTTGATTTGAGCCATACGGCCAACCTACCATCAGCCAGTCACGTAGCCGAAGCATTTTGTGCCGTCAAGCAGCACTTTTATCGCTCGCATAAAGCCCGAACGCCGAGTGCGACTTCTCCGACGAGAACAAACCGAAATTTAGCGACGAACACTACCGACCACAGGACTCTTGGGCAGTATATGATCGGCGATAACAAGAACAAGGGCAAGAACCGTAAAACCGACAATGCACAACATAATATTGATACCCATCTGTCCCCATCCGATCTCGTTCAGGTCGATGAAACCATACGGGTACGGGTTTCCGCCATCCTCAGGCCCCGAATGCGGCCATAGATGCGCGCGAATGAGCACGAACGTAAGGTAGAACGGGAAATAAATGAGCCAGGTAAGCACGTAATTCCATTTGAACCGCCGGTGCGCATCAAAGAAAACAAAGTCCAAAACCGCAAGGATCGGCGTCGCCCAATGCAGAATGTTCCCGGTCTCAATGCCGAACACATACTCTATGCTCTCCGGGTCGGAAGGCGGCAGGAAGAATGCCGCCACCAAACCTGTAATTATGATGTACAGCGTAAGCACGCCTTTGAGCCACGCGGGAGGCTGCTTACCGTCGATGAGACAGGCGACCCCGGCCCACAGCATCACCAGTCCAAGAAGGAAGTTGGTTTCATACGTGAAGTAGACCCAATAACTGGGCTCACGCCAAGCAACGCTTGTCCATACCAAGCAAAGGAACGCAATAACGAGACGATAGATTCCTACAGCATATTTCATTCGAGACAGTTTATGTAAAGCAGAGGAAAAACCGACTTCTCAGCGCGTTGCCCGTAGCCTGCCGGTAAAGCAGACTTACAATTCACCTCCGGTCAATCGGTGTATTGGACTAGAATCGAAAGTGAACGATGTCGCGGTCGAGGGTAGCGATTCCACCGCCGAAAACAACGGTTTCACTATCGCCGACATTAGTTGCGCCACCAACAGTACGGGCAACGAGCATCCCGCAGATGCGTCGGCAGCACCGAGCAACCACGGGTCGACACGGGCAAAAACCCTTAGGAAGGCGTGATGATACAGGATTATTCAACGGCTTTGATGACCGATATGTACGAATACACGATGCTGGACGCGGCGCTTAAAGACGGAACTGCGAACCGGAAGTGCGTCTTCGAGGTGTTCACGCGCCATTTGCCGCTCGGCCGACGTTACGGGGTCGTCGCGGGCACTGGACGTATCCTCGATGCACTTGAGCATTTCCACCTCAACGAAGCCGATCTCCGATTCCTCTCCGACCGTGGAATCGTAAGCGCTGAAACCATCAAATGGCTTGAGAACTTCACCTTTACCGGCACTATCAAGGGCTATCGCGAAGGCGAGATGTTCTTCCCGAACTCCCCAGTTCTCGAGGTCGAGGGCACTTTCGGAGAATGTACGCTGCTTGAGACGTTGCTGCTTTCCATCCTCAACTACGATTCCGCCGTGGCCTCGGCCGCATCTCGCATGGTCAGTGCCGCAGGAGACCGTCCCTGCATGGACATGGGCAGCCGCAGAACCAACGAATCGTCCGCCATAGCGGCTGCGCGCGCGGCAGTGGTCGGCGGCTTTCAAGGCACGTCGAACCTGCGTGCCGCCCAGCTTTACGGCCTCAACGTCATCGGCACCTCAGCCCATTGCTTCACGCTCGTGCATGATTCGGAGCGCGATGCCTTCGTTTCGCAGGTCAAGGCAATGGGTGTAAACACCACACTTCTGGTTGACACCTACAACATCGAAAACGCCATTAAAACCGCAGTCGAAGTGGCCGGCCCGGAACTGGGCTGCGTGCGCATCGATTCGGGAGACCTGGCCGCACTGGCCCAGCGCGTGCGCAACCAACTCGACACGCTCGGAGCAAAGAACACAAAGATCACGGTGACCAACGATCTGGACGAATATGCACTGGCCTCCCTACAATCAGCGCCCGTCGATTCCTACGGTGTGGGCACGATGCTTGTGACCGGCTCCGGCGCACCGACCTGCGCGATGGTTTACAAGCTCACTGAGCGCGAAGGCGAAAACGGCGTAATGGTCCCCGTAGCCAAGCATTCGAAGAACAAGGCCACCACCCCCGGCCGGAAGCTGGCCTTCCGCTCATACGAGTATGGCCTGGCCGACGCGGAGCATGTCGTCTGCGGCTCCGAGGAGCAGCTCGCCCGTTTCCAACCCGAAGAGGACTGGAAAGACCTGATGGTCAACTACATGAACCACGGTGAGGCCGACACACAGTACCAAGGCAGCGACGCCATTGTCAACGCCCGCAACCATCGCGCACAGTCTCTGGCTGAGTTGCCCATCACCGCCCAATCACTGATGAAAGGCGACCCGTCCATCCCTACCAAAATCGACCTGCTCTAGAACGCCCGCCCGTCAGCACCTGCCCATAACCAACCACACGGGTGCCCGCCGGCTCGACGACATGCACCCCTCAACGACACAAGCCGTCCGCACCTGAAAGATAAAAGTGCGGACGGCTTGCTTTAAAACAGCGAGCCGGCTCTACTTACCAACCATCTCTTCATAAATCCGCTTGCAATCCGGGCAGACCGGGAACTGCGACGGATCATGCTTGGGAACCCAGATCTTGCCGCACAGCGCGACCACGGGCCGGCCGGTGAGCTGCGATTCGCGCATCCTGTCGCGCGAGACATAATGAGCGAAACGGTCGGCGTTCCCGTCATCGCTGCGCTGGGTCTGCTCGTCCGTTTCCGGACGTTCCAGCACCGCGGTGCCCGCTCCGGAATCCGGATCCTGCGAGGGGTTTTGGAAACCAGCGTCGTCACGCCAACTGCGGACCGTGTTTACCGTGTCCAATTCTGCGAAAAACTCAGCCATACCGTCTCCTTAGTTTGGTCTCGGTCACCAATCCTGCATACTTACAATTATCATAACCTCGCCCGTTTACCACAGGTTGCGAACCGCCACCATCCCCCTCTGAGCATCAGGCAGCATCGCACCGCAGGTGCACTACGCCCGAAAATCAGCGTCAGGCGTTATTCTGTAAGCTATGACTATCGCAGTGTGCCCCGGATCGTATGACCCAGTCACAGCAGGGCATTTGGACGTTATCGAACGCAGTGCGCGCATTTTCGAGACGGTGCATGTCGTCGTGGCCATTAACTCGGCAAAAACCCCGATGTTTCCGGCGGATACCCGAGTCGACGTGATCAGCAAGGCCCTGAGCAACGACGGCTATTCCAATGTGGTCGTCACCTCGACCGACGGCCTGATCACCGACTATTGCACCGCGGTCGGAGCGACGGTCATTGTCAAGGGCCTGCGGCAGAACGGCGATTATGAGGCCGAGCTTGGGATGGCGTTGGTCAACCGCAAGCTTTCGAGCGTCGAGACTATGTTCCTGCCTGCGAACCCGATACTCGAGCACATCTCGAGCACCATCGTCAAGGACGTGGCACGCCACGGCGGCGATGTCACCGGTATGGTCCCCGATTGCGTCGTCGGCATGCTCGCCGAGGCACTGAAGAAAGAGAAGGGTCAAAGTTGACAGACGAGAAGAACGCCACGAGCGAAGAAGACAACACGATTTCCCGAGTTATTCCAATCGACAGCCTTTCACCGTCGCACAACGACGATGAACGCGGTGAGACGGGGAAAGCGGTGTCATCCGATGAACAGGCTCAGCAACCCAGCGCGAAAACAGAAGCAGGCAACGAAGACGGGACCACGAACGGCGATTCCGACTCCCCGAAGGTCGTCAAGCCGCTGTTCGCGTCGCCGGCCGAACTCCCCGATCTGCGCGAGCATCATGACAACGAGGAAACCGGCGAGGACGCGGGAACGGAGAATGAAGGCCACGCTGGTGCAATAAGCAAGAGTCGCGAGGAATTCACAACTGTCTACGATCTCATCGACCAAATGAGCACCGCACTGGAAGAAGCCAAATCAAGCCTCTTCGCACCCGGCATGGTGCGCCTTGACCGCGACGAGTTCGTCGAGCAACTCAGCCAGTTGAAGGCCATGCTCCCCGTACAGCTGGAACGTGCCTCATCTCTGATGCGCGAAGCCGAGCGTCGCTTACAGAACGCGCAAAGTCAATCGCAGGCCATTATCAGCAAAGCACAAAGCCAGGCAGCGCAAATCAAGCAGGATGCCGAACAGCAAGCACAGATTCTTGCAGGTCAGGAGCGTGTGGTGGACTTGGCCCAGCAGAAGGCTCGCGTCATTCTCGACGACGCGCAGTCCAAATCGACCAAACTCGTGCAGGGAGCCAATGTCTACTGTGTGGACGTAATGAAAGCCCTCAAAGAGCAGATTTCCACCTATGACCGCGACATCCGAAACGGCATCGAAGTCATCGACAAGCGCCAGCGCGCGGCCGCCAGCCAGCTTGCACAGACACAGGACGAGGTTCAGAATCAGTCGCGAACCGACTCCGAACACACCAACGCATGACAGAAAACAACGAACAATCTAACGGAAAGAACGCTAATACTCAATGAGCAGACCTGAAGATTCGCCATGGGCACTCGCCGTCGGAAGGATCGCCTCCCGCCCGGGCAACAGTGAAACCGTCGATACCGAACTCCCCGCACCCAGCGGAATCGGCGACCAGATTGTCGGTGTGAATGAGGGTGACCCAGTCAAGGTGTCCGGCAACTTCGATTCCATCGTTGACGGATTGATTTTTACCGGCCGTTTCACTGCGCCCGTTCACGCCGAATGCGTGCGTTGCCTCACGCCACTGCGGCGCGATTGGGGCATGGACGTCACCGCGTTCTTCCCCTACGATTCAGCGAAAGTCACCGCCAAGTCCGGCAGCGGCCGCGGCAAGCACGACGAAGAGATCGACATCATCGCCGGAGAGGACGAGTCTGAAGACACTTATCCGCTCAGCCCCGACTGCGGATTTGCGGATATGGAAAACCTGATGCGTGACACACTGGTCGAAAACATGCCACTGCAACCGCTGTGCAAGCCCGATTGCAAGGGATTGTGCTCGCAGTGCGGCTTGAATCTCAACGAAAACCCCGACCACCACCATGATGTGATTGATAATCGTTTCGCTTCACTGGCCGACTTCAAAGCCCAGCTTGAAAGCGAAGAAAACCCAGAGCAGTAAGGGTTGTACCCACACTGCGTTAAACTTGTCTACGCTTAAGCTCAATTTGTTCGAACGAATAGAGGAATACCATGGCACTGCCAAAGTACAAGACTTCGCGAGCCAACACGCATTCGCGTCGCGCCAACTGGAAGGCTACTGCGACCAAAACTATCGCTTGCCCGAACTGTGGTGCGCCGTCCTTGCCGCATATGGCCTGCCCAAGCTGCGGTTCATTCCGCGGCCGCGTTTATCGCGAGGCTATCAGCAACACGCTGAGCAAGTGAAACGTTAGCAAATAAAAGCCCTGCCATCGACGGGTGGCGGGGCTTTTGTGTCTCTGCTTGCAGATTGGGTGCTTGCCGTTCCCATGCGGCAAGCACCCACCCACCATCCCGGTACCGCGAAGATATATTACAGGAACCAATCCGATTCGATTCACATAGAGGCATGCCCACCTCGAGATGCCAATCGCGAACCGGCTTGGCGCCCGCAGTATGTTCGTCGCGGTCATAATCAAACAAGAGGACCATCGTGACCGATTCACAACATCACAACACCGACGAATTGACAACTGACGATTCGCAAACCAACCGGAATGGAAGCACGCCCGCCGACACCACGCAGGCCGATACCGCCCAACAGCGCACACCACAGCAGGAACTGCTCGAGCGTCTCGGCACCACGCTTTCGCCCGATATGCTGGTGATGGCACTCACCCACCGTTCTTTCGCACACGAACATGAAGGGGCGCCGGATTACGAACGTCTGGAATTCCTCGGTGACGCCGTGCTGGAGTTCGTCTCCACCGAAACGCTCTACCGCACGCACCCGGATATGAATGAGGGGGAGCTGGCCAAAATGCGGGCGATGGCGGTTTCGGAACAATCGCTTTCACAGATTGCGCGGGAGAAGCTGCAAGTCGGCCCTTATATTTTGCTCGGCCGCGGTGAGGCGGAATCCGGAGGTGCGGAGAAAAGCTCGATTCTTTGCGACATTGTCGAATCGCTGATCGGGGCGACGTTCATCGAGCACGGCATCGACGAAGCCCGCAAGGTGGTTCATCACCTCATCGACGACGAACTCACGAAGGTCGCTACGGAAGGCCCAGCTTTGGATTGGAAGACGTCGCTCACCGTCAAGGCACACGGCATGGGACTCGAGGATCCGCACTACCGCATGAGCGTCTCGGGCCCTGAATACGCGCAGGTCTTTACAGCACATGCCGTCGTCGGAAACGACAACGAAGTTCTGGGAATCGGTACTGGTTCAAGCAAACGCAAGGCCCAGCTGGCCGCCGCGCAGGCAGCCTGGAACGAACTCAACGACCATCCGGAGCGGCATCGCGCCACAAAGCATCAGCACCACAAAGACGCTGCCGCCTCACAACAGTAAGCAAAAGACGGGTCGAAACACATCGAACGATGGTTCGGCCCGTCTCCAATATGCGAACACGAACAGTTATCCATTAGTCCGGAACACTAGACTGACCCCCATATCAACGCAATGCTGCGGCTCGTCACAAACTGGCCGCGCGGGCGTCGAATGTCGTTTCGGTGAGGCACACCAAGCTCACCGGCTCGACAGTTCATCCACCCGAGCAGAGATAGAGGAATGATGGTGTCACCAACGCCCTTGCAGGCTTTCAGCGGAATACAGAAAACATCCAGCAACAAGCAGCCCGTCGTCAGCGGAGAGAAGATGACCGGTGCGCAAGCGCTGATTCGCACGCTGGAAGATCTGGGCGTTAAGGACGTCTTCGGCATTCCGGGCGGCGCAATTCTGCCCGTTTATCACGAGATTCACGACGAGACCAAGTTCCGCTTTGTACTGATGCGCCACGAACAGGCAGCGGGGCATGCAGCCGAAGGCTACGCCGTCGCCACCGGTCGGGTGGGCGTGTGCATTGTGACGTCGGGGCCGGGGGCCACGAACATGGTCACGCCTATTGCTGATGCGAACATGGATTCCGTGCCGCTGGTGGTTATCACCGGTCAGGTCGGCGTGGACGCCATCGGCACCGATGCCTTCCAAGAGGCGGATACCGTCGGCATCACCTATCCCGTGGTGAAGCATTCCTATCTGATCACCGATGCGCAGGACATTCCGCGCGTGCTCGCCGAAGCGCATTACATAGCCCGCACCGGGCGTCCGGGACCAGTTGTCGTCGATATAACAAAAACCGCACAAACCGGCAACCTCTATTACTCTTGGCCGCAGAAGCTGCTGCTTCCCGGCTACAATCCGACAACCAAGCCGCATGGCAATGTCCTACATGAAGCAGTCAAGCTCTTCAAGCACTCTTACCGTCCGGTGCTTTACGTGGGCGGCGGCGCAGTGCGTTCCAACGCAGGAACTCAGGTCAAGGAACTCGCCGACCTCACCGATTCCCCCATCGTCACCACGCTTCCCGCGCGTGGCATCGTGGCGGATTCCGACCCAAAAGTGTTGGGAATGCTAGGCATGCACGGCACCGTCGCCGCCACCGCGGCAACACAGAAATGCGATTTGCTGGTTGCCATCGGCGCACGGTTCGACGACCGCGTCACCGGCAAAATGGAAGCCTTCGCCCCCGCTGCGCGCGTCATCCACATCGACATCGATCCCGCCGAAATCGGCAAACGCCGCGAACCGGATGTTCCCATTGTCGGCGACGTATCCGAAGTGCTCGATGCTTTGAACACCGAAATCAAAGAAGAACAGGCTCTGAACGGCAAACCGAACCTCGAATCATGGTGGGCACAAATCAATGCATGGCGCGAAGCCTATCCGATGAAATATGACGAAACGACACCCGACGGCACCCTTTCGCCGCAGTGGGTTGTCGAAGAGCTGTCACGCCAGGCCGCGCCTTCCACCATCTGGGCGTCCGGCGTTGGGCAGCACCAGATGTGGGCCTCGCAGCTCATCAATTTCGAAAACCAGCACTCGTGGATTTCTTCGGGAGGCCTGGGAACCATGGGGTTTGGTCTTCCCGCAGCCATCGGCGCACGTGTCGGTTCAGCACGTGACTTCGGTGGGAAAAAGCCGGTCTGGCTTATCGACGGCGACGGCAGCTTCCAGATGACTTCCGAGGAACTGGCGACCGCATTCATCGACAATGCTCCGGTGAAAATCGCCATTCTCAACAATTCCGTCTACGGCATGGTTCGCCAGTGGCAAACGTTGTTCTACGACAAGCATTATTCGCAGACCAACATTCGCGACGGGGAAAACAACGAGAACATCATCAACGTCCCGGACTTCGTCAAGTTGGCCGAGGCTTATGGCTGCGTGGGTATCAAGGCCACGACCCAAGAAGAGGCGAAAGCCGCCATCAAGCGGGCAAATGAAATCAACGATCGACCGGTGCTCATCGATTTCCGCGTGTATAAGGACGCGATGGTCTGGCCGATGGTAGCCGCCGGACAATCGAACGATACGGTCGTCTATAAGCCCGGCGTGCAGCCGTTGTTGAACGGCGACGGCACAGAAGGCCGGGACGCTGATTCGACTCAGGCCGCTACACAACGGTAAGGGCAAGACGAAAGGAACATCATGGCAATCTATCCTGCATCCACTCCGTATAGCGAACGTCACACCCTCTCCGTGCTGGTCGAGAACCGCCCTGGCGTGCTCGCACGCATCGCCGGACTGTTCGCCCGTCGCGCTTTCAACATCAACTCACTCTCCGTCTCCCCCACCGAGCGCCCCGACATCTCGCGCGTTACGGTAACCGCCGATGTCGAACAGGTGCCACTGGAACAGATCATCAAGCAACTCAACAAACTGCTGCACGTACTTAAAATCGTCGATCTCGACAACATGGATGCAGTGGAGCGCGAGCTGGTGCTCATCAAGGTCGCCGCGAACGAAACCAATCGCTCCGATATCCTAGAAATTGTACGCCTCTTCCGCGTGCGCGTGGTTGATGTAAACCCCGAATCGATGACAATCGAAGCCACCGGCAACGAAGACAAGATCGATGCCCTGCTCGGTCTGCTCAACAATTACGGTGTCATCGAGATGGTTCGGTCCGGCTCAGTCGCTCTCACCCGCGGCCCCCACGCACTAAGCGAAAAAGTGGTCGGCAGCGAAATCACCGGGCGCTAATCCACCCTCACTTCCGACCACCATCAAGCCCCATATGTGAAGGGCGGCGTGGATTAGCTAAGCTGCTCGGACAGTTCCATCCACTCGGATTCCAAGGTTTCCGCTTCGGAGGCGTTGGCTGACAGTTGTTCGTTAAGTTCACCGAGACCGACGTAATCCGAGGGATCGTGAACCGCCATTTTCCGCTCGATATCTGTTTTTTCAGTTTCGAGCTTGTCGAGCTTGCGTTCGATGGCGGCAAGACGACGGTTTGCGTCGTGGAATGCCTTGCCGGTCAACTTCGGATGTTCGTCGGAATCGACGTTCTCGCTCTTTCCGGCAACATTTGAAACCTCGCCACCGGCAGAAGAATTGCCCGCATGGGACTTGTCACTTCGACTACCGGTACCGCCGGCGCCGCCGATGACTTCAAGCGTTTCGCCGTTTTCGATACGGTGGACCATCTCGAGGTAATCATCCACACCTCCGGGAAGATGGCGCACTTTGCCGCCGATCAGCGCGAACTGTTCGTCGGTGACGCGTTCCAGCAGATACCGGTCGTGGGAAACGACGATAAGCGTGCCGGGCCAGGAATCAAGCAAGTCTTCCATCACGGCAAGCATGTCGGTGTCAAGATCGTTGCCGGGCTCATCGAGAATCAGGACGTTGGGTTCGTCGAGCAGAATCAGCAGCAGCTGCATACGACGCTTCTGCCCGCCGGAAAGGTCTGCTATCGGAGTCATCAGCTGCGCGGCCGAAAAGCCGAGCCGCTCCATGAGCTGACCGGTCGAAACTTCTTTGCCGTCAACCTCGTAGGTCGGCTTATAACGGCTCAGCACTTCCTTGATTTTGTATTTGCCGAGCTTTTCCAGCTCATCCAAACGCTGCGAAAGCACTGCAAACTTCACGGTTTTGCCAATTTTCACGTGTCCCGTCGTCGGAGCCAACGTTCCATCGATAATGCTCAGCAACGTCGATTTACCGGCACCGTTCGCTCCGACGATGCCGAACCTGTCACCGGGACCGATGAGCCACGTGACGTCATCGAGAATCTTGCGTCCGCTCACCGTCACCTTCTGTGCGGCTGAAGTCGTTTCTCCATCGTCGATGTCCAACTCCACGGATCCGTGAACCTTCGGCTCCTCGTACAACGCAGGAATGATGTTGCCGTCCTGTCCTCCATCAGCCTGACCTTGAAGATGTTCATAGATCTGGGTCACGTCGGTGACATCAACAACCTGCTTGCCAAGCCGCGAAGTTGCCATCTGCTTGAGCTGCAAGGTGTTGCGCACCGGGGGCACATCAGCAATCAGCTCATTGGCCTGTTTAACGTGGAATTTCTGTTTGGTCGCCCGCGCACGGGCACCGCGGGTCAGCCACGCCAATTCCTTACGGGCGAGATTGCGCCTACGCTCCTCACGCACATCAGCCTGTCTATCGCGCTCGACACGCTGCATCATATAAGCGCTGTAACCGCCTTCGAACGGGTCTATCACCCCGTCGTGTACCTCCCACATCGACTCGCAGACTTCATCGAGGAACCAACGGTCATGGGTAACCAAGAGCAAGGCCCCCTGCCCTTTGGACCAGCGGTTCTTAAGATGCTCGGCCAACCAGTGAATGGTGACGATATCCAAATGATTCGTAGGCTCATCGAGTGCGAGGATGTCCCAATCCTTAAGCAACAACCGCGTCAAATCGGCTCGTCGGCGCTGCCCGCCGGAAAGCGAGCCGATCTTCGCATCAAGGTCGAGGCCGCCAAGCAGCGCCTCCACGATTTCACGCGAGCGCGTATCGGCAGCCCATTCGTAATCTTCGCGACCTTCGAGCGCACCCTCACGCAACGTGACGTCGTCATCGAGCGGATCGCGCTGATCAAGCATGCCGAACGTCAGCCCGTTGCGGGTGGTCACCCGTCCTGAATCCGGCTGCTGCGTACCGGCCAACAGATGCAAAAGCGTGGATTTTCCGTCGCCGTTCTTGCCGACGATGCCGATGCGGTCACCCTCGAAGACGCCCTGCGTCACATCGGTAAAAATGGTTTTGGTCGCAAAATCGAGCGAAACGTGTTCAAGTCCCAGATCATAAGTCGGCATAATGATTCGATGGTACCGCTGACTATCAACACTGTTCAGCCCGGAATCGGCTGCACTTCGCAATCGCGCACGCTTTTCATCAAATGCGGTCCATAATCTTTCGAAAGGCGAGATTTACGGCCGCCGCATTTTTGCCAGCGTCGGGCAGGTTCGACCGGTCAACGAGCCGACGCCACCGGCATCAATCAATCATTCACTCATCGCTCGCGCACTGGCCGCGCAACGCACGGCGAATGCGGAAAAGACCTGCTCTGCCAGCGGCTGCAGCTCGACATCGTCACGCTTGAAATCGTCTCGGATTTTGGCGATTTCACTTTCCTTCATGCCCCCGACCAAGGACGGCTCGGCAAGCCATTCCTCAAGCAGCGTAGGCGTAAGTTCAAGATGGAATTGCAGACCGAGCGCGCTTTTGTAGCTGAACGCCTGGTTTTCGGTAACTTTCGAGGATGCCAGCAATTCCGCCCCCTCAGGCAGAGAGACAACATCATTATGCCAGTTGAGTACATTCATCCGCGAAGTCCACATGGGAAAAACATCGCTTTTCGCTTCACGCTTGATAGGAGCAAAGCCGATTTCTGAGCATTTGCCGCTTTGCAGCTTAGCACCCAGCGCAGTGGCGATGATTTGATGACCGAGACAGATGCCCAACACAGGTTTGCCGGTCTTCACTGCCTTGCGCACCATCTTGGCCTCGGTCTTCAGCCCGGGGTATTCCTTATAATCCTGCGCCCCCATCGGACCGCCCATCAGTACAAGACCAGCAACCTCGTCGCCCTTGGGTACATCGGGATCCGTCTCTTGCGCGATGCTCAAAATCTCACTATCCATACCGAGATCGTCTAGATAGTCGAGGATTCTCCCCGGTTTTTCACACGGGAAATGTTGCAAAATAAACACTTTGGCCGTCGTCATGGTTCTATTGTGACATTCTGCCCTCCCAAAACTCAGATGAGCGTTTCCACAGCGAATGCGATTCGCCCGTCTTTGTCGGCAAAAGCCCATATCCTTGAGGCTATGGAAAACGCCAAGAAACCGCAGGATTCCAACCTTTCTGAATCTGCCTTACAGCCAGTGCTCGCACAGGCCGCCACTGGTCTGAAGCTTTACGACACGGCCACGCATGAAACGTCTCCGTTCACACCGATCGTCCCAGGCAAGGCGGGTATCTACGTGTGCGGCGCCACAGTGCAGAGTTCACCTCATATCGGCCATATTCGGGCGGCCGTGGCCTTCGATGTCGTTCGTCGCTGGCTTGTCAAACTCGGTTATGACGTCACTTTCATCCGCAATGTCACCGACATCGACGACAAAATTCTCGACAAGGCGGCAACAGCCGGTCAGCAGTGGTGGGCCCGCGCCTACCATTACGAACGCGAGTTCTCGCATGCCTACGACACGCTTGGTGTGCTCCCCCCAACCTACGAACCACGCGCCACCGGACATATTGGCGACATGATCGATCTGATCGAGCGTCTCATCGAACGCGGTCACGCCTACGTCATAACCGACAAAGACGGCAAACCGACCGGCAACGTGTTCTTCGATGTGTCCAGTTGGCCGCATTATGGCGAGCTGACCCATCAAAAGCCAAGCCAACAGAACGATTCCGCGGCTGAAGTTGCCGACAAAATGGGCCCGAGCATCGACCAGTCCGGCGACGACAAATACAATCCTGCGGACCCGGCCGATTATTTGCCGGACAAGCGCAGCCCACGCGATTTCGCGCTGTGGAAGGCTCCAAAGGAAAGCGATCCCGAAACGGCACGATGGTCAACGCCGTTTGGCACGGGCCGTCCCGGCTGGCATATCGAGTGCTCCGCGATGAGCCATCGTTATCTCGACAGCATGTTTGATATTCACGGCGGCGGTCTCGACCTGCGATTCCCCCATCACGAGAACGAGATGGCACAGACGCGCGCGGCCGGCTACGAATCAGCCAACATCTGGATGCACTCCGCCTGGGTCACCGCCAAGGGCGAGAAAATGTCGAAATCGCTGGGCAACGGTCTTTCTGTACCGAGCGTACTGGCGCAAAATTCCGCTTGGGTGGTCCGCTACGCTCTGGGCGGCGTGCAATACCGTTCAATGCTCGAATGGAGCGACCAGACCCTGACCGAAGCGCAGTCCGCATACGAACGCATCAGTCATTTCATCGCTAACGCGGGCGAGATGCTCGGACCGGGTGAGCAACCAAGCAGGGATGAGGTCCTCGCCGTAACCGCCGATGATCTGCCGTCTGATTTCACCGATGCGATGAACGATGACATCAATGTTTCCGGCGCTACCGCGGCGATTTTTACCACCATCCGCCAAGGCAATTCCCTTATCGCCGGACTTGAGTCGGCTCAGGCCAATGCCGAAGTCAATCCCTTCGACGAAGCCGAGATGGCAGCTCTCACGAACGAATATCGCAACACACTTAACGAAGCCAACGACCGATATGCCGACATCTCCAGAAAAGCCGTTCAGGAAGATGCGAAGGCACGCTTTGCCCTCACCCACAGCAATGTTCCAGCCGACGTCATCGATATGCTCACCGCCCGTGTAAACCTACACGAGCTTCTGCTTTCGACCAGAGCCATGCTCGACACGCTGGGCCTAGATCCGCTGGCAAAGCCATGGAACAGCGAAGACACCGAAGGTACCGGCAAGAGCACCAAAGGCAGCGTTGACACTGAAGCGGAGCACCGACTGCTCGATTCGATGATTCAGCATCAGCTCGAGGCGCGTAACGCCGCCCGCAAAGCCAAGAACTTCGAAGTCGCCGACAAGATTCGCGACAGCCTTAGCGAGATGGGCGTCACCATCGAGGACAAACCGTCCGGCTCCACTTGGTCGTTACGATAAAACCGTCTTTCCTTTCCGAGAACAGATGCGCACCGAACCTCCGCTGATCATTGAGCAATCGTGCAATTGCCGCCGATTATCGAATCATCAATTGCACCGACCGTGCTTTCTCCCTACGAACCGCTAGAATTAGAGGCATTATGGCAGCATTCAGTTCTTTGACAGACAAGCTCTCCAATGCGTTCAAACACTTGAAGAGCAAAGGCAAACTCACAGAAGCGGATATCGACGGCACGATCCGTGAGATCAGGCGTGCCCTGCTCGACGCCGACGTGGCGCTCGACGTGGTGCGTTCGTTCACTTCTAGAGTCCGCGAGCGCGCGCTTGGCGAAGAGGTTTCGCAGGCGCTGAACCCCGCGCAACAGGTGGTGAAGATTGTCAACGAAGAGTTGACCGAGATTCTTGGAGCCGGCGTCGACCGTCCGCTGAACTTTGCCAAGAATCCGCCGACCATCATCATGCTGGCAGGCCTTCAGGGTGCCGGCAAGACGACGTTGGCCGGCAAGCTCGGCTACTGGCTCAAGGACGCGGGACACACCCCGCTGCTGGTCGCTGCCGATTTGCAGCGACCCAATGCAGTCACTCAGCTGCAGGTGGTCGGTGAGCGTGCGAACGTACCTGTGTATGCGCCCGAGAAGGGCGTGCAGTCCGACGGTGGCGAGGCCGTTGCAGCCCCCGGTCAGCTCGGCGGCGACCCAGTGAAAGTGGCCCGCGATTCGATTCAGTACGCCAAAGACAAACTGTATGACACTGTCATCATCGATACCGCAGGTCGTTTAGGCGTCGATGAAGAGCTGATGAAGCAGGCGCGCGACATTCGCGATGCCGTCAACCCCAATGAGATTCTGTTCGTCATTGACGCAATGATCGGTCAGGACGCAGTGCAGACCGCCGAGGCCTTCAACAAGGGCGTGGACTTCACCGGCGTGGTGCTTTCCAAGCTCGACGGCGATGCCCGAGGCGGCGCTGCACTTTCCGTGGCGAGCGTCACCGGCAAGCCGATCCTCTTCGTTTCCAACGGCGAGGGATTGAAAGACTTCGAGGTATTCCACCCGGATCGCATGGCCTCCCGCATCCTCGATATGGGTGATATCCTCACCCTCATTGAGCAAGCTCAGAAGCAATTCGACGAGCAGGAAGCGATGGAGTCCGCCAAGAAGATGGCGCAGGGCACCTACGGCCTTGACGACTTCATGCAGCAGCTGCAGCAAGTGCGCAAGCTCGGTTCAATGAAAAGCCTGCTTGGCATGATTCCCGGCATGGCTGCGCATCGCAAGGAACTTGAAGCGCTCGATGAGCGCGAAATCGATCGTACCGAGGCCATCATCAACTCGATGACCCCGGAAGAACGTCGCGACCCTTCCATCATCGACGGTTCCCGTCGCGCCCGCATCGCCTACGGTTCCGGCAACACGGTTTCCGCAGTCAACGGTCTGTTGCAGCGTTTTGAGCAGGCCGCGAAGATGATGAAACGCATGACCAACAAGGTCGGCGGCGGAATCCCCGGCTTCGGCGGCCCCGGTGCAGGCGGCGGCGCAGGCAAGAAGGGCAAAAAAGGCAAGAAGAAGGGCAAGTCGAAGTCCGGCAACCCGATGAAGCGCGAGGCTGAAGAATCAGCATTGCGCAACAAGCTCGGCGGTAAGCAGAACTCTGGTGGCTCTGCCTTTACCAAGAAGCCTCAGAACCCCGCGCTTCCCGCCGGCTTGCAAGAGGTCATGGATGCGGCAGGCACCAACGAGGACGGCACCCCGAATCTTCCGCCGAACTTCGGTGGCGGACTCAGCGGCCTGCTCGGCTGAGCAGTCAACAAAAGCACTTCATGACTGCTATGTTGCTGATATCGCTGGGCTTCATCGCCCTGTGGTGGATGCTGCGGTTTTTGCCGGCCGGTGCTGACGGACATGGGCCGTTGCCATACCTCATAGCGTTCGTTCGTTTCCTTTGGATACCTACGGGATTGGTATTGTCGGCGGCGATTCTTGCTCATCAGTGGGCTGCGGCAGTCATAGCCGCTGTATTGACAGCGTTCATCGGTTTTTTTGCTTCGCCATGGTACAGGAGCATGAGGAACCGCAAGGGGTTACGAAATCGCCAGGGCAACGCGACGAATATCGATCAAAACAAGCCGTCACACACTGTCATGACGCTTAATTGCCGCTACGGTTCCGCCGATCCGCAAGCCATCATTGAAGCAGTGCGCGATAATGACGTCTCGGTTTTGGCCTTGCAGGAGCTCACCACAAATCTGGTCAATGCACTGGATGATGCAGGCCTGGCAAGCACGCTTCCCTATCGACAGTTGGGAGAGCCAACAGAGAACGACAACGGCGGGTTCAATGGTCTCTGGCTACGTTCGATGCCTGAAAGCATGGGCGACAGCAATGTTGATATTGCCGCAGCGAACATTCCCCGAACCGTGGTTGAAAACACGGCGATGTACAGCGCACATACCAAGTCCCCTATGCGCAGTTGTTCAGAATGGTCCCAAGGCGTCATCAATCTCGCCGACACCTATCCGACATCAGATGGCAGTGGCCCATGTCAAGCGGTTATTATGGGCGACCTCAATTCCAATCTCGATCATCCAAGTTTCCGAAGTCTAATCGACGCCGGATACCGCGACATCACGCTATCCGTTACGCATGCAGAAGCCGCCAGCTTCCCGCGCTGGCTGACCTGGCCTCGTCTTGAGCTGGATCACATTCTTGTCACTCCGGGCATTTCGGCTGAGAACATACACACACTAACCATCCCGGAAACCGATCATCTCGCTTTGCTTGCGGAGCTCAAGCTCAGCAAGAACTAGCCCATTCGCATCCGAGGCTTGCAGCCTCCTCCGAACATCGTGCGACACAGTGAGTCCCCGTTTCCCATGAAAAACGGAATGTACAGTGCTGCTTTCGTATGTGCAGTATCGTCAAATCATCAATCGTGCGAAACTATTAATTAGACAGTTCCAGCAGAATATTGACTTTTTTTGGTAGTGTCCATATGCTGTCAAATCGGTTGCTATGTGACCGTCTTGAACCCATACTGGTTGCTATGGATTCAATGTCGAATGCGCAGAAGGACAAACTATGACCAGCAAACAACAAGAAGACATTCTATTCAACATCCCTGTCGCCAAAGAACAGTTCGCTCTCATGAAGCAGGCCGCCGCACTCGAAAAAATACCCGTCAAGGATTGGGCCAGCGACATGCTGCTGGAAGCAGCAAGCGAAAACGTGGGACAAGGAGCCGAACTTCAGGAAGTTGGCGAGGAATACGACAAGATTCTTGCCACATTCGAAAAACAGACCAACTTTTCCTGACCACCCGACACACTCGTCAGGCTGCAGGGCAAACCACGCGGCGGTGACATGCCACAGTAACTTCGCGTCAAAATTGTCGCACCTCGTCGCGTCTCACATCTTTAAACGCTTATCCCCTTTGCATGACGTTAAGAAACTTTCTTATCCACGATGATGCTGCTTCTCATCCTTTCACGTTTGCATGAAAAGAACGTTCTATCCAGCCACCGCGATATAGTTGAGAAGTTATTCACGGGTGCGGGGCCCTCTCTATCCTGCAGGCTGTGAGGAACAACGCGGATTCATGCGAGTATGCCCCACATACGAGCAAGGAAACCGCAATGAACCAACAAGGAGAGCCACAATGGCTACCAAGATTCGTCTGAAGCGTATGGGCAAGAAGTTCTATGCCTTCTACCGTGTCGTCGTCATGGATTCGCGCAAGAAGCGTGACGGCAAGTCGATCGAAGAGATCGGCATTTATGATCCGAACAAGCAGCCTTCGCTGATCCAGATCGATTCCGATCGCGTTCAGTACTGGCTGGGTGTCGGCGCTCAGCCGAGCGACCCGGTGCTCAATCTCTTGAAGATCACCGGTGACTGGCAGAAATTTAAGGGTCTGCCGGGCGCAGAAGGCACCCTGAAGGTCGCTGAAGCCGGTCCGGATGCCGCCGCTCGCGTCGAAGCTGCTGAAGCCGATGCTCAGAAGCTCAAGGCTAAGAAGTCCGAAGCCAAGGCGAAGGCCAAGGCTGAGGCTGAGAAGGCTGAAGAAGCTGCAGGCGAGGCCGAAGCCAGCGACGAAGCCGAGAAGGCTGAGTAACCATGCTCGCGCAAGCTGTGGAACATCTCATTTCCAATATCGTCGATTTCCCCGATGATGTATCGGTGAAATCGCATGAGAATGCTCGTGGCGAGTTGTTGCGTGTGCGCGTGAACCCTGAGGACGTCGGGCACGTGATTGGCCGTTCCGGCCGCACCGCCAACGCGATTCGCACCGTGGTGCAGGCTTTGTCCGACCACAAGGTTCGCGTCGACATCATGGATGTTCGCAAGTGAATCGCAACGAAGTCACTTCGCAGCAGGCAGACCCTCAACAGCATGAACTGTTGAGGGTCTGCCGTATCGGACGGGCCCAGGGACTCAAGGGCGAAGTCAACGTCTGGGCATTCACTGACGAACCGGAACGCAGATTTGCCCCCGGTTCGAACTTATACACGAAAGACGGCAAGCACGCGTACACCGTCATTCACTCACGCACATTCAAGGATCGCTGGATTCTGCAGTTCGAGGGTGTCGGCAGCCGAGACGCTTCCGAAGCACTCAATGGTCTGGAGTTGTATGTCGAGGCCGATGACCGCAACGAAATGACCGAGGAGGACGCTTGGTATCCCAAGGATTTGATCGGACTCGAGGCACACATAGCCGACGATCCCACCAACGGCATCAACCCCGCTAAAGCTGGCATTCTTATAGGCAAAGTTGTGGATGTCATCGACAGTCCGGCACAATCACTGCTGAAAATACGTTTAAATATGCCCGTCATCGAAAGCAAGGACGGCAGCTTCGTTCGACTCGAAGAACAAGACCCACCAATCAAAACGGATACCAAAACAACATCTGCTGAACACGGAAGCAGCAAGGCACGACCAGACACCCAGAGTAATGAACACATCAAAGGTCACTGTGAACCTATCACCTTCACAGGTTCACCCGAAGGTGGTTCCGATATCGAAGACGGTAGGATTGTCAAGACTGTGCTTGTTCCTTTCGTTGGCCAGATCATTCCTGATATTGATCTTGACACGCGGATAATAACCGTAGACCCGCCGCAGGGACTAATCCCGACGTTCTAAAACGTGATCCGGTCGCATGCCAAAGCGGAAGGGCGGTATCTCTACAACGAGCCGAACCGGCCAGTTTGGCACCCGACGAGAACAGAAGCAATCCAGACGCAGCATTACCAATCGCAATGGTCTACCGGAAAACGCAACCCGGCTCGACGGAACCGCACTCAGAATCGGTCAAGCTGCGCGGCCTGCGACCTGATCGATTCTTTGGCTTTCTCACTCCATTTGCCTTTGGCACTGGATTCGAAATGGTCGGCATACGACATCCAGTCCTTCTTCATTGAATCGGCTCGCTCTTTCTTTTCTTTGCCGGCCTTCAACATATTCACATTTGTGATGCTTTTATACAGTGGCGCGATGGCCTTGGCAAGCAACTCACGTTCGGCTTGAAGAAGTAGATTATGGTATTGCTGCTGAACATCACCCCCAAGCGAATCCACCATCCGTTTCGCGTCGTTCCAGAGCCTATTGACATCAACCACGATCACCGTCCCCTTTCCCGGTGGCCTCCATCTCATCTTCCAAATCACGCATATGCTGCCGATGTGCCCTGTCAAGGTTCTCGCGGATTTCTTCGATACGCTGCAAAGCCGCATTGGCGACTCTCTGACCTTCGTCCTCGAATCGATTGATGGTGTGGGTCGCTTCAACCATCGGGTCGTCCGCCCCGTCAGGAAGATCATGCCGGCTGATTTCCATGACTGCACTGCCCATGTTCTGCATGCGATTCTGATATTCAGTGCGGTATTGACCGATATCACTGGCCACGGAATCCAGAATACCCATTCGTCGACGCTGTTCAGCGCGTTCATCGTCCATCGCCCGCTCGATGCGGGCAATGGATGCACGCCGCTCACGGGCCGCTTGTTCTTCATACATGTCAGTCACCAAGCTCCTGAAGCTGTGCGGCGAGATCGGAATCCGTTTCGACAATCCCCTCACTGGCCCGCGCAATCTGGCCAGAAATACCGTCGAGGTTTGCCACAATCCGATCAAACTCAACACGATCACGCTCATATTTTTCCTCCGGCCTGACACGGATATAGGCCTCCGTGGCCCCCGCACTTCCCAAAGCGCCAAGCACCTCACCCGAAGAAAGATCAGGTGCGACCAACTCCGCGGCACGAAGCATGCTCTGCCACGTCGATTCAGCCTCACCACACGACCGATCCAAAAGGTCGGACATCTCATACTGGTACTGTTCGGCAAGAAGCCTCATACCCTTCACCATCAAATCAGCCTCACCACAGTCAAGCCAAATCTGCTCGCTCCGCGACAGACCTCCGCCGCTCTTTTCAAACCTGCCGCGGACCTCCCCCAGCTCATCAAATCCCGCGTCGACAACCTGGAACATTTGGCTCAAAGACCTCTCGGTATAAGTGACAATCCGCCCGTCTGCATCGAACTGGTAACCACCCCACATGTGCCCCTTGGTGAAATTGTGCTTCAAATACCCCACAGCGCCGCCGAACCCACCAAACAAGCCGTAAGGCCAGACCTTCGACATACTAGCCATGCCATCCAACGATGACTGCACAGCATCCTTTCGAGCCTCCTTTGATTGCTTCACCAAAACCCTACGGCCCACTGTCTTGTCATCACCCGTGTTGCCGAGCATAGCTACCAAATCCCATGGGTCCACATAGTTCTTGACCCGACCGTCACGTGCGTAGGAATCGGCCCGCTTCTTCTGCGTCGCATTAAGAGTCGAATATATATTCGGCCCCTCGTACAGCCACGCGCCATTGATACGTTTGGCCTGCTCACGCGACAGATCCGACAACGCATACTGCCCCGCCATCGACCCCAACGAATGCCCGTACACATCGACCCTCGCATTCGGAAACCGCGCCATCACGGCCTTCAGCTCCTTCGACGCCGCACGCAACTGCGGCACATCCCCGCACGCTCCCTACCCTGCAGGATATTGAGCCCCTCGGGAACATCATTATCCAACCAATCCTGCCTCACATCCGACTTCCCACTGCCAGGACCGCTCGACCCCCGATACAACACCATCACACGCGTCGCCCTCGACGCATCACGATCATTGGCAACCACCGTCACCTGACCACCCGAACCCGACGAATCACCAGTACCATCAACCACCCAACCAACGGTAGTTTTACCGTCGTTAACTTTGATCGGCTTTCCTTTCGAATAGTCCTCATACGTGTTTTCACCTATTTCTTTTCTCTCTCGATCAGTCAACTTCGACCAATCAAGCTCTTGCGAATCACTCCGAGCCATCATCCATCGCTTCCGATCTCACACCATGCCTCTGCCACAATCAATCCACATCAGCACCGAAACTCGACAGAACATCCACCCTCGCCCCACCATCCAAACGCTTCTTATTCTCCTCCACAAGATCATCCAGCTTAGCCGAACCTCCCACACCCCCACCGACGAGGGGATCACGACCACCCTCCGTATTCAACGGCCTATCGTAAGTAGCATTGATGTCCAGGCTCCGGTCGCCGTTGACATAAACCGTGACCATAATCCCGCCCATCGGATTATGCTCAAGCGTCCCGTCGTCAATCACATAGGAATGAATCACGCCCTCATCGGTGAACGCATGAGGATCCATATTCTTCAAAGTAGCACGAATCGCATGGTCACCCTCGGCGCTATGCATGACGTTGCGCATATAAATCTTGTCCTTAACCGGTCCCACAGCCACAACCCCTCCCAACAACAACACCGCCAACAACACACCCAACACAACCTGCAACCAAACCGGCCACCCACGCCGAACCGGACCACCACCAGACGACGAACACGGCGAATACGAGCCTCCCGACGCGTACGGATAATTTGAACCGGCGTCACTGCTCACGCCGTCAGCGTTCCCAGCACCAGAGGAACCGAAACACCCCACTTCAGACTGCTGGGCATACGAATCATGCAACACCAGCACAGACTGCATCATCCGCGCCATATCAACCTCATTTCCAACGTCCCTCATCAACAGAAGTTCGAACCAACACCAAATCTTATCGGATAACGATAACCGCAAAATGTCACACTGCCAATAGCATTCCATGCTCCATCATTCACCAACATCGCGGTGAAACGCGGATATGTCTCTACCTCTCGGCGCAGTCAACCCTCGCAACCGCCCAATTCATCACGAACATTATATGTTCACAACCCTCGTCACTGATTTCTCTCGCACATCTCACATATTTCCCTATCCGCTCACCGCGCATGCCACTCCAAGTCACCGCAGAACAGCCAGAATATCCGCCCGTGTCAGTTACCATGGAGACATGCAAATCGACATCGTTTCGGTGTTCCCCGATTATTTCGAAGTTCTTAACGTCGGCCTGTTCGGTAAAGCCATAGAACGTGGACTGCTCGACGTGCACACGCATGATCTTCGCAGCTGGACCCATGACGTGCATCATTCCGTCGATGACACTCCTGTAGGTGGCGGCGCAGGCATGGTTATGAAACCTGAGGTATGGGCCGAATGCCTTGATGACCTGCTGGGATTTGAACCCCCCTCGATCACAGCCGCAAGCAACGAAACGCAACACAGCAATGCAAGCGCACCGATTAGCAACAACACAACTGACGAACCAGCGGCTACTTCGGAAAACGCACTCCCAAAACCGGTATTGATTTTCCCGAACCCTTCGGCACCTCTGTTCACGCAGCGCGATGCGACCGAACTATCCCACGCCAGTCATCTCTTGTTCGGCTGCGGGCGCTATGAGGGTTACGATGCCCGTATCCCCTGCTATTACCGCGCGCAGGGTGTGGACGTACGCGAGTATTCCATCGGCGACTATGTGCTTAACGGCGGCGAGGTTGCCGTTTCCGTGATGCTTGAGGCCATTACGCGCCTGATTCCCGGATTCATGGGCAACCCCGATTCCATCGCTGAGGAATCCTACACAGGCTCGAATGCGCTTTTGGAACATTACCAATACACCAAACCGGCTATCTGGCGCGGCATGGGCGTACCCGAGGTGCTGACCAGCGGCGACCACGGCAAGGTCGACCGGTTCCGCCGCGACGAGGCCATCGCTCACACCGACCAGGTTCGTCCCGATCTCATCCGGCAAATGGACTGCAAAGCGCTTGACAAGGCAGATCGCAAAACACTGATGACCTTGGGATGGGAAGTCTCCGGCGACCACCCGCGCAAACTCAGCGACTGATGCGGCCTGCCGATTGCGCTTCATCAGCGCCCGCACGAGACAGCACCGACGTTGCGTACCCGTGGACGCTTCATCGGCTTCATCGCGTTGTCTACTCGTGATCGATGAAGTAGACCTCGGTTTCGCCGTACTGACGTTGGCTGGCCACCTGCCAACCTTCAGGCATCGTCAAGGACTCGGATCGGGCGGAACGTTCGAAAACCATAACCGTTTGCTCGTCTACCATCGCCGAGGACGTCAAATCGGCGATCAACTTGTTGCACGCCTCGGTCGAAAACGCGTACGGCGGGTCGGCAAAGATGAGACCAAAAGCGGACCCCTCATAGCCGGAAGCCATACGCTCGGCACGCTTGTGCATCACACGGGCCTTCATTGTGCGTGAGCCCCACGAACGGCTGCGTTTCAACAAATCCAAGGTTCGGCTAATCGACACCGACGCCGGTCCGGCCGATTCAACAGCGACCAGTTCATCGGCACCACGGGACAGTGCCTCGATTCCCAAGGCTCCAGTGCCTGCGAATAAATCGAGCACGCGAACGCCATCGAGCACACCCCAAGCCTCAAGCTTGGAAAAAATGGCTTCCTTCGTCCGATCGGTCGTCGGCCTGGTGCCCGTTTTGGCTTTGGCCAACTCAAACCCTTTAAATCGTCCCGCAATTACTCGCATGCTTGCTACTCTAGCCTGCAACGCCGATACCGTGCGCAACATGGCAATCCGAATCCGGCCATTAGTTGCTGAGGATTTCGGATTCACCGCCGCGGGTGAAGTCGAGGACAGCACCGGCCAATTGCACCTCGCCCGACAGTTCCGAGTCGCGCTTGAGCAGTGATTCTGCTTGTTCTCGGGCCTCGGCGATGATCTTGGCGTCCTTGACCACGCGCAGCAGCTTGAGGCCGGACTGGCCGCCGGATTGGGCGTCGCCCAGCACATCACCGGCACCACGCAATTCCAAATCGGCCTGTGCTATTTCGGCACCATCAAGTGACCCTTCGATGACGTTCAGACGTTGCTCGGCGATACTGCCAGGTTCAGCGCGCGAAACAAGGAACGCCCAAGAATCAGTCCCACCTCGACCCACACGCCCGCGTAGCTGGTGCAACTGGGAAAGACCGTAGCGGTCGGCATCGAAGATGGTGATGCAACTGGCCTTCGGCACATCCACACCGACCTCGATAACCGTTGTAGCCACAAGTATCGGCGTTTTGCCGCACTCAAAGTCAGCCATCACCTTTCGCTTGGTCGCTTCATCGTCACGTCCGGTTAATGTGGCGAATTCGACACCCGCGAATTGCGGCAGGGACGCGAGCCTGTGAACGATTTCCTCAACGGCATGCAACGGCAGCTTCGGTTCCGCAGAAGTACCGTCGCCATTGCCCTCATCGAAATCATCAATCGCAACGAATCCGTTTTCCAGATCCTGGTCCGCTGACTGCGCCGCCGATGCAGAAGTTCTCGCACTGCCGCCACGCCGCCCCAAGCTCGCAGAACTTGCCTCTACGACCGCATCCGCCTCATCAGTGTCGATTCTGGGACAAATAACATATGCCCGCTCCCCCGCGTCAATTCGTCGGCGAATATGGGCGAACATCTGCGCCATCATGTTCCCATTAGCTTCGGGAACGATGAAGGTGCGAATCGGCTTTCGTCCACCGGGAAGTTCTGTAAGCCACGAGATATCAAGATCACCGAACCAAGTCATCGCGGCCGTGCGAGGAATCGGCGTCGCTGTCATCACCAGCAGATGTGGTGTCTTCTCGCTTTTTTCGCGCAGCACCTCACGTTGCTCGACACCAAATCGATGCTGCTCGTCAATAACGGCCAGTGCCAGGTTCGGAGCTTGGAACATCTTGGAAAATGCGGCATGCGTGGCAACGATGATGCCAGGTTCGCCACTGGCTGCCGTAGCGAGCGCCCTGCGCCGTGCGGCAAGTTTCATACCTCCGGTCAGCAGAGTGACAGGAATGGAGCAAGAATCGTCTTTGGACGAAGTCTTACCGCCCCGAGCATCGACATCGCCGACCATCTTGCTGATCGTTTCGAAATGCTGCTCGGCGAGCACCTGCGTGGGAGCCACCAGAACAGCCTGATAACCCGATCCGACAGCCTCAAGCATCGCCGCAAGGGCCACGACGGTTTTACCGGAACCGACCTCGCCCTGCAGAAGTCGCTGCATTGGATAGGCTTGCCCCATATCCGTGCAGATAGTAGCAATGACGTCCTGCTGCCCCTTTGTCAGATCAAATGGGAGGGATTCGACAAACCCTTTACGCAGGCCGGAATCACGACATTCGAACGTTTGAGACTTCCGTGCCGCCTCACGCTTTTGCAGGACGGAAATCTGCGAAACGAACGCCTCCTCGTAACGCAACGTTGCGAGTGCGGCGTGAAACGATTTCGTTGACTGCGGGTTGTGAATCGCGGCAAACGCATCAGATCGATGCATAAGACGCTTGGACTCGACCACATCCTGCGGCAGCACATCGGGAATATTGCCTTGCAACGCATCAAGCATGAGGACGATGGACTCATGGATATGCTCGGTGGAAATACGCGAAGTGGCATGGTAGACCGGACGTGGTCTGCAGACATGCCGCAACGCCTCCCCAACAGTCGAAGCATCGAACCTGAGGGCATTGACGGCGGAATCCTGTTGCAGTGCCGACGCGGTACCGTCGCGACCGACAGAAACCCCACTCTGCAACGGTGGCACACCGGCTTGACCGACACCATCATCGACAGACAACACACCCGCACTCGCCGGCACCGGCACATTAGATGTGCCTGCCATACCGGGCTCACCCAAGAAGCCCGGCTCATCCCTCGGTTGACTAAACGCGTTCGCACCTTCCGGCATAACCGTAAGCACCTCGGGATGGGTAAATTGCAACTGACCGTTGAATGCCGTCGGAGTACCGGAGAGAACGACATTCGCACCTTGGTGCAGCCGACCGCTCATCCAGTCCACATATTGCTTTTTGTGCGAAAAGAAGACAAGGTTACAGCTTGTTCCTTGCATCTGCCGGCTTGCGGCGAACGCCTGATCCTCGACCACGGCTTCCAAGCGGAACCCACGTCTTGGCCCCATCGAAACAACGCGAACATAGCGCACCACCGCGGCAAACGCCATCGGCGTGCCGACCTTCGCTTCGCGAATGGCCCGCAATGGAACAGGCTCGGTGACTCGGAAGGGATAGTAGGTCAAGGCATCGCCCACCGTCACCACGCCAAGTCCCTTCAACGCACTGACACGGCGTTTGTTCGCAATCAGTGTGGAGACCGAGGTCTCAAGGGTGACGGTATCGCTCATAATTCCATTCTATTCAAGGCGGACGAACGTTTCACAACGACGGCGACCGGCATGCAGCATCAAGTGGCCGCATGCCGGTCGCCGTTCAAAAAGAGGACAGTCGCGCCTCATGAACGATGCGGCACATCCTCTGCGGTCGTCCGTTTGCTCAAGCCAAAGGAAACGAGGAACGCAACAATCGCAAGGACCAACGCAAAGGTGAAGCCCCAACGCGAACCAGTGACGAAGGCCATCTCCTTGCCGTCGGCATGTGAACTGGCTTGTCCGGCTTGAAGAAGGATAGTGGTCACAGCAGTGATGACAGCGCCAAGAACCTGCTGCATCGTGTTGAGAATCGTGGAACCGTCGGTGGAGAGATGCTGCGGCAGAGAAGCCAGCGCCGAGGATTGGGCCGGGCTCATCGTCATCGGCACACCCACCATAAGGATGACATGTGCGCAGATGATATATGCAATGGACGTCGACGGGTTGGCAAGCATCAACAGAATGACGCCGATCATCGACAGCACCAGACCGCCGCGCACGAGCCAATTGGGCCCAACGATATCGAAGAGGCGTCCGGCAAACATCGAAACGAGCGCGTTGACCACACCACCGGGCAACATCACCAGGCCGGTGAGCGCGACCTTGACGCCGAGGCCGTTCTGCAGTTCTTGAGGCATAAGATACATGGTCGCGAGCGTGATACCGAAGTTCATCATAACGATGAGTGCACCGACAGTGAACTGGCGGATGCCCATGGCACGCAGGTCGATAATCGGGTTGCCCATATGCAACTGACGATAGCTATAGCAAACTATGGCCGCAATGCCGACAACCATAATTCCGAGAACCGGCAACGAGAATCCGAAGTCGCTGATGAGACTGACACCAAGAACGAAGCCACCAAAGCCCAGAATCGAGGCGATGCAGGAGAACGGGTCAATTGTGGGTTTGGTAAGCGTGTAGGCGTTAACCATCCAAATCGATGCGGCCACGAGAGCCAACAGCGCGATAACGGCGAAGAAAAAGAAAATAGCGCGCCAAGAGAACGCACCAATCAGCGCACCCGCGAGAGTCGGTCCGATGGCCGGGGCAAACATCACCACGAGTCCGGCCATACCCATGGCAGCACCGATCTTGTTGAGCGGGAACACTTCGAGAATCACCGAGAACATCATCGGTAGCACCAAACCGGTAGAGACGCCCTGGATCATACGCCCCAGAAGCAATATCGCGAAGGAGTTGCCCGGTGCAAAGCCGGAAATCAGCGAGCCGATAAAGAACATCGCCAGCGCAAACAGCAGCAAGGGCCTGGACGGAATCCACTTGAGCATCAGACTGGTAAACGGCAACACGATACCGATGACGAGCATGTAGCCCACAACCATCCATTGGGCGGTACCGGAGCCGATATTGAAGCTTTTCATCAAGTCAGGCAGCGCGATGTTCATTGCGGTTTCACTCAACATGCCAAGGAACGCGCCGAGGTAAAGTCCCAGCATTGTCAGGTTCGGGTGTTTGACGCTCACGCGCGCCTTCATCGCATTATGCGGCACAGATGCGTTCTTCGCGCTTCCGGCCGTCGCCGCCGCCTTTTCGTTTGCTTTCACTTCGCCGCTTTCGGGCGCAGTTGATTGAGACATGGTAGTGCCCATGTGATTCTTCTCCCATTCGTTTCCGCGTCTTATCGCCGTTTACGGTTGCACGGAAGATTCATATTCGCGCAGTAAAGCGCATTCCATTATGCAAGGGTGGCGCAGAAACGCCCACTATGATGAACAGGAACCCCTTGATTCCCAAGCAAAAGCTCATTATTAGCACCCCATTGGACAACCGACATCTCACGAATGACAACACGACACCTTATCGACTCACAATTGGCCTTGATCGAATCTGCGGAAGGCATAAAAAAAACCTCCGGTGTCAACGGACACTCGGAGGTTAGAGATTACTACTCGCGATTCACGCGGCCACGCGCTGAACCTTGCCGGCCTTGAGGCACTTGGCGCACACGCGAACGCGCACGTTCTGTCCGTCGATAGTAGTGCGAACTGGCTGGAGGTTCGGGCTGAAGGTGCGCTTATTGCGAATATGTGAATGCGAAACGGTGAAACCGGACTGCGGTCCCTTGCCGCACACTGCGCAACGAGCTGCCATAATGGACTCCCTATACTGTTTGACTTGCAAGTCTTGATGTCACCATCCTGCGTTTTACGCACAACGGAGGCACACAACTTTTCTAGTATACAACCAGTGCAGACCAAAAGACAAGATAAGCGGCAAACGTCTGCATTCGCGGCAGCAGCAAATGATCCGTAACAGCCGGGTGAAAAACCGAACACACCGACCGGTCATTCCCCGATCAAATTCAAACCAGAGATATTCTTCAGCGGATAAATATCGGCAGCGCTATCTAGGCTTGACTATATTCTGGTAACAACCTATCTGATGTAATTCAATTGACTACGGTTTTCTATGCGGGATGATACAGACATGATTTGCAGAGAGATAGCACCAAATGCTCATTTGCCGATTTATTGCACACTTATGCATTCCGTTAACGGCACACGTAAGCAAGCGTTTTGTCGGACCCATTATTAATCATTATTAATCATTATTAATTAGCACTTTATAATGTACAAAAGAGGTATCTCCACTTAGGAATCTTTTTTACCATTAGGAGGCATCGTTATGTCCAGACCCCGACACGACTCGAACCAGTTGCCGGCAACAACACGCATGGAAAATGCGTTCTGGAGCTTGCTCGAAGAACGTGATTACACCAAAATTACAGTCACCGACATCGTCAACATTGCGAACGTCAACCGGAACTCGTTCTATTATCACTACTGCAAGCTGGACAACTTGGCGGAAACCGCAATCCGCCATACCGTCGAGGAAATCAACAGGGTTTTGCCTGAATTTACCGTAGACCCATCCAAAGCTTGGAACGGCATCATGCTGCAACTGATCGGCGTGCCTGCAAACCGTGTCCACCTTGACCACATCGCGCTGACCGTAAGCAAGCACAGTTCACCATACCTGATTTTCGTTGTCCACGATGCACTACGCGACGGTTTTATTTCTTGGCAGCATCTCGATCGCAACATCAGCGTGAACCAAAACGTTCTGTTGGAATTCTCCGTGGGCGGCCTGCTCGCCATTGCCGGCATCTGGCCGACGCTCTCCAAAGAAACGACAGTGGAGCAATGGAGCAATCTTGATGCCGCCGTGGTAGCACGCACGCTGTATATGTCCGTTTCCGACGAAAGCATGCCCGGTTTCTGGGTGCGCCTGTTCCGCAGCGCACTTGAAAAGGGCGAAGATTCGATTCTCCGCAACATCGCGCAAACCGAAAGAACAGACCACAATTTCAAGCATGAGGTCGACATCTTCCTCAGAGATTTGAGTCGTCTGCAGAACATGCAGCCTACCGCGCCCGAAGAAAACACAGATCTGAGCGCGCAATAATCCGCGTACCTGAACGACTGACAACAACCCTTCTTAGCAGATAATGCGGTGAGGGCGCAGGAGTACGCTACCAATATGCAAATTTTTTTGGAATGGCTTAAGGTTCACAGCAATCGTATCGCATTTCTTATCGCTGTGATTATTGCCGCTTCCGTTTGTGCAAAAGTGGTTTCGCGCATCTTGCGAAAGCTACTGACACGTTCGGAAATACCTGATGCGTCCATTTTCATCAACCTTTCCTTGGCTGCCATTTGGACTGTTGCCGTGGCTATGGTGTTACAACCGGTATTCGGTATCAATCCCACCACTATCGTCACCGCGCTTGGCGTAGGAGGCGTTGCCATTTCTCTTGGCCTGAAAGACACCATCGCCAACATCATCTCAGGTTTCGGACTTATGGCTGGACATGTGATCCATCCCGGTGATCTGGTAAATATTCAAGGCGTCACTGGCACGGTCGAGGACATTACATGGCGGCAGACCGTCGTTCGAGAACGCAACGGCAATCAGCTGATTATCCCCAATTCGGTGCTCAACACCTCTGCCCTCGAACGACTGACGCAAGAGGACGAGGCTTGCGTCAAGGTCGAGTTTACTGTGAAATCGGGCACCGACGTGAAGAGCGCATCCAAACACATCATCAGCACCCTTAAAACCGCCACGGCTGATATCACCGACCGCAAAAATCCTCCGCAGGTTGATTTCACAGGCTTTTCAGTTGACGGCGTGCAGGGAGAAGCGCTGTTATTCGCCAGCCCCGGTATCGACCAAACTCGTGTGCTCGATTGTGCGGTGCGGGCACTCTCCAAGGAAGACTTCATCGTCTGATTCCTTGGAGACGGTACCAAGCATCAATTGAACAGCGCCGCAATCATCAACATGATGCTCAGCACGATGTAAATGATGGCACCGGGATTGCCGAGCACCGTCTTCACTCGTGTGCCCTGCGGCAGCTCTTCGGGCGCCGTGTGGAACACAAGCTTCTTGCGGTTGCCGATTATCAAAACGATCCCGGCAATGAAGCAAACCCATTTGAACAACGCAAAAATCAAGCACGGGACAAGTTCCATGCCATGACCTGAAATGAGTACTTTGTAAATGTCCGCGGGAATATCGTTCTCGACGGCATTTAAGGTGGAATCACTCATCGGCAGCAACATCATCTGGCTCACGAAGCCGTTCAGGAAGTTGAACGTCATGTGCATGGCTATGGTGTAACGCAACTTGCCAGTACGTACATAAACGTAGGCCAGCAGTAGGCCGAAACCAAACGCGTAGAAGAACTGGAACAAGTTTCCGTGGAACAGTCCGAAGGCGACCGCGGAGACCAGGATGGCCGTTTTTTCACCATATTGCTGCACATGATCAATGAGGAGGCGCCGGAAAAGCCATTCCTCAAAAATCGGAGCGACAATAACGGTGAACAGGAAGAGACTGAACGGGTCAAGTCCTTTGGCCAGCTCTTCGATGCCGTTATGGGCCTGGTTGTTGGACAACAGTGCGGAAAGAAGATTGCCGATCAAACCGCCAACGATGGAAATTGGGAACGATGCCAGCATCACCGTCACGAACATGCGCACACTCATAGTGCTCGTTTTGCGCTTAACTTTCGGCAGCTTACGGAATATCAGCAGCGAAAGGGGTATCGCAGCGACATAGAGCGGACCGTTGCCCAAGATCAGATCAGCCCACATTGGCAGATTCTTGGAAACTTCCAACGCTGAAATGGCCAATCTGATGAGTGTCGTCAAAAAATACCAGATGCCGACCACGAAAACCAGTGCAAAACCAACGGCGGAGAACTGCTTCCGCGCCTTTGCGAGCCAGGCTGTCAACGCCGCCTGACGCGCCGGGTCCATGTGGTACCAAGCGGCATTCGAGGCGGAAGCAGCTGGTTGCTGCGCCGGCTGCATGTACTGAGGCCGTGGTTGTGCTTGCGTCTGCTGAACGTACTGAGTCTGGGTGTATTGAGCCTGGACTTGCGGTGACGGCTGGGACTGCACATAGTGCTGTCCGTATTGCGCTTGCGGCTGCTGAGACGGTGCATACTGCGACTGCATGTACTGAGGTTGCTGCGTCGACTGGGGCTGAGCCTGTTGCGATTGCAGGTACTGCGGCTGTGCCGTCGGCGTCTGCAGACTCGGTTGCTGCCCATATGCCGAAGGCTGGGCAGCAGCCTGCTGCGGCTGCTGCATCTCCTGGGGCGCCCGTTGCACTGGCTGCGGCTGCTGGCCCACCTGCTGGGCTGACTGCAGCGCTTGCTGATTCGTCTCCCGGTATTGCACTGCATCAAGTTGGGGCTGCGTCGAAGGCTGGGGCTGGGTCAAGGAATACGGCTGCCCATAAGCGGGCTGCACACGATGCCCCTGAGCTTCCGTATGACCGAGCGAGGGCTCTGTGCCTGTTGCATCCTCTTCGTGTCTCGGTTCCCCGGGATCAGACATCTGCTCTTGCGAACGCTCATTTTCATTCATACGACACGAGTTCCTTCCACTATTGACGTGGCATATTCATCCGAAAATATGACTACGATGCCCGCCATCCAAATCCATCACTGACCACGATACGTCGAAAACAATTAATCCAAGTCTAGCGTAATGCGCCCTCAACGAGTCTGGTAATCAGATCGCTATAGCTCACACCCGTGGCATCCCAAGCTTTGGGATACATCGAAATCGGCGTGAATCCGGGCATGGTGTTGATTTCGTTGACCATCATCTCACCGCTCGAGGTGACGAACGTGTCCACGCGGGAAAGCCCCGCTCCATCTACGGCCTTGAATGCACGGACAGCCACCTCCTGCAACCGTTTGAGCGTATCGTCCGGAAGGTTTGCCGGCACCTCGACATGGGAAGCTTCAGAATCGGTGTATTTGCTATTGAAATCGTAGAACTGGTCGCCGCCCGTGGCACGATGGTCGAGCACAATCTCACCAGGAAGGGCCGAAACCGGTTCCCGATCAATCGCCGGTGAAAATACAGCGCACTCGATCTCGCGACCTTCGATACCCTGTTCCACAAGTACTTTCCAATCGTGCTTGGATGCTTCAAAAAGCGCCGCGGCCAGCTCATCCACGTCACCGTCGTGTTCCAGCTTGCTCACACCGAAACTTGAACCCGCGCGCGAGGGCTTGACGAACAACGGATAACGTAATTTGGCAGCCCTAAGATTGTTCATGACTTCCTGCGCACCCCGCACGAACGCCGAAGGTACAGCCTCAGTCTGGCTGTCGAACGGTGAGGAACCAACCGTTCCCGACTCGGCAAAGTCGCGTGTCTCGACAGTGACTCCAGGCGCAACGGGGATGCCGGCCTGCAGGAGCAAAGCCTTGGTGAATGCCTTGTCCATGCAGGCGGCTGACGAAAATACGCCGCACCCCACGTAGGGCACACCCATCATCTCCAACAGGCCCTGCACCGCACCGTCTTCGCCGTAAGGTCCGTGCAACACCGGGAACACCACGTCCACGAAGCCCAAAGGGTTGAGCGTGTCGTCCTTTTCCCGCACATAGAAACCGTTGTTGCCGCACGACATATCCAGCACGACCGGCTTGGCCATATTGTCTACATCTGGCCCATCGACGGTCGGCATCGCGCCGTTTGTCAGGTCGAAATCACGCGGATTGGTGCCGCTTACCACCCATTCACCTGCTTTGGTGATTCCAACGGGAATCGGCTCGAAACGCTCGGCATCCATCGCCCTGAGCACTCCGGCGGCAGAAATGCAGGAAATTGAATGTTCATCCGCCTTGCCACCATACAGAACCACCACGCGCCGCTTACGCATATTTCCTCACTTTGCCTTGGAAATCACTTCTGAAACCAAGAGTACACGGTGCAAAGGCAACACAGCGACAGCCCAATCACTCGTTCACAAAGCCGATGCACACCGACAACACTGGTGTCATCTTTTACAGGCCAAATCGGTTCATTGATTGCATGTGAGTATACGTGTGACTCAAAAGTCAACAGGTAGGCACTCACTTGAAATGTGTGACACGAAACATAGTATCTAAACAATTAGCAACTAAACATCCCCTACAATTTCGGTTCCGCCTTTTCAATCAGCATGTCTTTGCATAGCTAGATTTTATGTGGCATAGTATAAAATGATTATGTGGCATAGTATAAGATAATTTCGTGGCATAGTATAGAATAATTTCGTGAGAGTGGATAAGAACGGGCACTGCCCTACGAGGCTTGTGCCGCTCTTAAGATGAGAGAAAAAGGAATTAAATATGGGTAGAAGGTTTGCCAAGGCAGCGATATGCGCGGCCACGGCGCTTGCCATGCCTCTTTGCATGCAGTATGCAGTGCCGTTCGCTAGTGAGTTGCCGGAACATGCGGTGGCGACTAAATCTTCTGATAAAGAAACAGATTCAATGCAGCGTGCTGACGCCAATGATGGGCCCAAGGAACCGTGTCCGACCAATCGGAATACAGCGGTGTGGTGGAATGGCGTATATTGGCGGATTACTAATGATGGCAATGATGTGTGCACTTTGCGTCTTTCTGGTGGCACCATCACCGGAGACATTCAGACCAACGATAATGTTAATATCCCGTGGAAGAGCTCTCAACTAAGACGAAGCATCACGGCGATTGAAATTGAAGGTGACTTGACGATAAAGCCGTCTCGCGGTAATTATCTATTTTCTAATTGCACCTATCTTAAGACCTTCACAGCAACGCAAGGTTTCCATCTTAGAGGACAGCAGTATTCGCTGTTTGCCTGGGATGTATCTCTGGAGCATATTTATGGAATGAAAAATTGGGACACGACTGGCACGACCAGTATGGAGAGCATGTTTGGAAGCTGCCATAGTCTTGCCTCAGTGGACGTGTCTAACTTTGATACGAGCCAAGTTACCACTATTTCCCAGATGTTTGCAGACTGTCCAAAAATGACCTCAGTGGACGTGTCTAAGTTTGACACCAGCAATGTTACGGAAATGTACGGCGTCTTCCATGGTTCCGGTTTCGTGAAATTGGATTTGAGTACTTTTAAAACGAAAAAAGTGACTAGGATGGATGCGCTGGTGTATGGATGCAAGGACTTGACTTCGATAAATGTGGAGAACTTCGACACCAGAGAAGCTACTAACATGAGCATCATGTTCGCAAGATGCCCGAAACTGACTGTTCTTAATTTGTGGTACTTCGATACCACTGAAGCTATGAAACATCAAAGAGATCCCTCCATACCAGCTGACTTGCAAGTTGGTGTGGAGCAAATGTTGCCATCGGGGCTGAAGATGTTGAGGCTGGGCGATTATACCAATCTTAATGCAAGCGCTTTTGCCGAGGTTCCGCAGGATCGTGATTGGGTTAGGGCCGATTCAATGGACGATAATTACAAAGTGCTTTCTAAAGTGGGTAAGACCTCTGATCTTGTTGCTATCGCAAGCGCTAAGGATCGTGACGGTATCTATAGGTCTGATAAGCCAATAATAAAGATTGACCTGACCATCCAGTGGGCGAACGGACAGCCTCCTACGAAGGACACTGCGACCACCGGTCAACCGTATAAGGTCCCCAGTCTGAATGGACGTCAAAATCCTAAGGGTAAATTGTTCTCGAAATGGGTTTCGAGCACCAACCAGTTCAAAGGGAATCTGGTTCCTGAAGGAATGATCACTTTCGACGACAATATTGCAAATCCGAATGTAACGCTCACAGCTAGTTGGGAGACGTTGGAAAAACCGACTGTAAAGGTTGTGCATACAGTTGCCCCTCAACGCAAGACTCCTACTGTTGATTTGCAATCTTCAGCGTCAAAAAGTCCTAAGAACAATGATGAGATACGTGTGTGGTCCACGACGGGATCGCCGCAACAGGCAAAGTTCGATCAAACCTACACTTTCAACGAGAGTGAGAATCCACATAAATGGACTAGCGTAAATGCAGGGAGTATTAGTCCTAAACCCGGTGCACAGTATGAGCTCCATACAACAGAAGCGCGAGTTGATCCGTATACTGGTAACAAGGTTACAAGCGATGAGGGTATCACAAAAGCCACGTTGCCTTATACCACGGTTACTTACTCTAACAGGGGCAGTACTTCTGGCAACCCGCCTGCACCAGTTGAGGTCTATACAGAAACCGATGTCTACGGGAAACTAGAAAAAGGCAAGATTACTTTGCCTCTGCTGGCGAGTGAGAGTGCAGGCGGAATGAAGAACAGTAAAGGTGTACTTTGGGGCTGGCACTTAGAACCCGACTGGCCTTGGCCTGACCCCTACATGAGGGTTCCGCAAGGGGACTACGGCGTGGTTACCAATGATAAAAACACTGATACGAATGGACACACTGACATTACCCTCTATCCAGTCTGGAGGACACCGCTCTTACCAGATTTGAACGGTGCAAACTTCAAGATCAATACAGACGGCACGATTACGATGGACGGAATCAGGCCGAATGGGTTCAAGCGAGACTTCGAGAATGAGGATATGATGGTCTTGGACAACGACGGTAACCAATGGCCGACCACCCTCTGGAAACCGGTGAACATCGATACTGGACGTTGGAGTGCAACAAGCAGACAGCCTGTTGCTCCCGGAAAACACAAGATTACCGCAACGGTCACAGTTTTGGATCATTGGCGTGAAGGTGGGACCCCTTCCGACCCAATTAAGGTTGTTTACACGACCAGCATTGAAAAGACTATAGCCGATAATGGGGTCAGTAGTGTGCCGCTTACTGGTGGTATGCCTCAGAAGCTTGCCATCATGATTGCAGCCGGCTTCGCTGTTGCTTTGATGTTGGTTGCTGCGGTCAGGTTCCTGCGAAATAAACGACAAGAGCACGCAAGGTAGAAAACTTCTGATGAGTGTGTTCTGATGAATGGTGAGATTCCTGCGTAGTAGATGCTGGAACAACTATCAAGAAAATAACAGCACAAGCGAATAACTATTAGTTTTCCCATGACAAACTTTTTGTTTGTCATGGGAAAACTTTTTTACACGGCTAAAGCAGTTACCGATTGCTCTTAATATGTCCGAGACACTTAGGGTTATACGCGAAATTGCGTGTAGGTTAGCTGTGATCGTGTTGGAGTATCTCTGGTTGTGGTCTGTGTGGGGTTATTCCGTTCGACGTCTGTGCCGTATTTGTTCAGACATACCGAGGAAGTGGCGGAGTCGTTCCTAGCTGTGGTGTGACAGACCTGTCCGCTCGAGTTTTCCAAGACCCCAGTCGACACAAAGACGTCCCCAGCGCAGGCCCCGCACCACCATGCGGCACGTCCCGCGTTGATCGTCCTGTTGGCTCACATCGTCCCGCAACAGGCGGTGCATCCCGGCATCCTCATAACAACCCCGACACCCGCACCCATGCAACGAGCCCGAACACACTACGGCTTATCACCCGGAAATTATTCCTCGGTGATGTCACCTGCGAATAACTCTTCAAGCATCTGCTCACAACTCAGACCCCTTGTAAGTACATCATTCATTGCGCTGCACAACGGAGTTTGTACGCCTAGTCTTTCCCCCAATTTTACGACCGCTTGCGTCGTCGGAACCCCTTCAGCAACACCGTTACTGGCTTTAGCCGCCTCTTCGACGCTCATACCACGGCCAAGATTGGCGCCAAACACGTAATTGCGACTCAACGGAGAGCCACAGGTGGCAATAAGATCACCTACGCCTGCGAGACCAAAAAACGTCTTTGTTTCGACATGTAAAGCGCTGCCTAATGCCACGAGTTCCGCCAGTCCTCGTGTCTCGATCATCGCTGCCGTATTCTCGCCATAACCGGCCCCTCTGGACATACCTACCGCAAGAGCAATGACGTTCTTAAGAGAACCGCACATCTCTAATCCAACTACATCGGTTGTAACGAATGCCTTAAAATATGGTGTTGTACAGGCTTTTGCCACAACCCTGGCTTCCATGATATCCTCACAGGCAACGACTGTCGCTCCCGGTTTCCTGTCGGCTATTTCTTTGCTGAGGTTAGGTCCAGAGATTGCGGCAAACCTTGCTGCCGGAAGGCCGCCGAGTGCTTCGCGCACTACTTCATCCATGCGTTTGCCGCTTTCATGTTCGATGCCTTTCATCAGTGATACGACGATCGCATCACTTTCAATCAGTGCGGTGAACGGTTCCAACGCCTCTCGGGCATGCTGAGCCGCGATAGCGACTACAACAATCTTCGCATCTTTCACAGCTTCTGCGCGATCTCCCGTTGCGGTCATGGTTTCCGGTAGACGCTTGACGCTTGGCAGTCGCATGGCATTATGGTGATGATCGCGAATCCCTGTGACGATTTCGGGTTCACGCGCCCACATCGTCACCTCATTGCCAGCGTCGGCAAGTACCTGTCCAAATGCCGTTCCCCAGGCACCTGCTCCGAGTACGGTAACCTTCATATTCTGCTCCTTTGCTATGCCGTTACTTTGTAAAGTCGGCAGACGTTAGTTCACGTCGAGGTTTGCGACTCATCGTCGGATAATCCCAATATCCTGCGGACGGAGGTCGCTCCCCGCGTATTTCGGACATGATCGTCTCCATGCGTTCTCGGATACGCTCGGCAAGCTCGTCCGCCAGCTCTATGGGCGGCTCTTCGTCCCACGAATCGCTGTCCTTGAGCAAATCGCTGTAATCAAGGGCCGCATCGTAACACAACACCACGTTTTTACGTGGCCAAGGCCACCAATGGTTAATACTTGCCGCCCCCCATGTCACCGCGCAGTAAAGCGGCACCTGAAAACCGAGGCGTCGTGAGGATTCCAAGGCGATGACGCCCACCCCGGGTTTCATGCTCATGGGCCATTTGAGCGGGTCGCGTGTTAGGGTGCCTTCGGGCCACACGGTGAGTGGCCGGCCCGAGGTGAGAATGTCGATTGATTCCATTTCTATTTCGACGGCCTTGCCGCTGCGTCGAGGCACGGGCTGCATGCCCACCAGCTGGAACCATTTGCCGATGATTGGCCAACGCATCATTTCGGCTTTGGCCATGTAGCGCGGCCTGCGGCCCATGTGGAACAGTGCACTCATCGGTACAAACACATCGTACATCGTCACATGGGAGGCGGCGGTAATGAAAGGGCCGTTTTCGGGAACATGTTCGAGACCCCAGGCGTAGTTCCTGCTGTGTGCGCGAAGAACATTGGAACAACCGTCGAGCAGTCGCTTGGTGGCTTTGGGGTTTTGGCCTGCGATTTCGGTGGCATTCGGCGTTCGTGGGCCGGTCGGGTAATACTTCGTGGGGTCAACGAGGTGATGCGATTTGGCAAGAAGCGCAACTTGCTCGTTACTGAGTGGCTTGACGGCTGAACGTGGCGAAGGTTTTCCTTTGGAAGTCATGTCTTCTATTGTGCCTCGGGGCGACGAAGTATGAATGTCCTAATTATCGTTGTTTTTCTGGCGGGGCAGGAGGAGCGCCTACTAAACCGAGTCTGGTAAGCGGCGATGCGGTTATCTGGCGCAAGGCAAGAGTGAGACCGAACGTCAGGCAGCTGACGCCGATGATGGCAGTGACCATGACTGAATATGCCCCGTTTTTGACCCACAAGGCAGCTACTCCCAAGCCTGGATACACCTGCCAGAGCATGTAGCTTGCGTACAGACAGGAGATGATGCCGAATGTGATCATCACGCTGCCGACGATCTGTATGCTGGCAGACGATATGCGGCTGCCGAGGCTGTCCATGCCCGATTGACGGGTGAAGACGAGTGCGAGCATCATCAGCCCTCCGCAGATAAGCAATGACATCAACACGTCACTTGGTCTGTGCCAGTGGCAGATAATCAGTGAAATGGCCACAAACCCGCAATATGTGGACTCAACCAAGGCCACTATTGCACGCCAGACTCGTGGCACGGCTACAAGCAAGACAAGCCCGCAGCCGACAGCCAACAGCGTATGCCCTGAAGGAGCAGTATTGTTGGGTGAAGAGGAGATGTTCATCAGCATTGGGCGAGGCAGAAGCATCTTGAGCCATGTGGCGGCATACACAAGAACACCGAAAACGGCCATTTGTCCAAGGAGCAGCCAGCGTTTACGTATCGCGGCCACCATAAACGCGATTGCCGCCGTCGTCAGGCTTATCGCCGGTATGACCCATCGGATGCCTAAGGTGTGCGAGACTGTGTCTAGCCATGTGGGAGTATCGTCGACGACGGCATTCCACACGATCTCATCAAAGCTTTGACCGTCAATCGTGTGCACGCCGAACCAATAGATTCCAGCTGCGCACGCAAAGAATGCCAAAGAAAGCATGAACGCCAGAATACAGCTTGACGGCCTGGGGCGGATGGTCAGCGGGTCAACCCGTGCTAGTCCGGTCTCGGCTTTATCCGGAGCTCTGTTTTCGGAGACCCTTGGAATGTCATCTGCCATATCCGTGCCTATTTTGGGCAGAACAGGGGATTCGAGCGGGCCGATGTCTTTGAAATCGGCGAAAGCGCCAAAACTGGTTGATTCCGAGGAAAGCTCTTCAGGCGACAAGTTAGTCGTAAAAGGTCCGTTCTCACTGCCGAATGCAACGAAATTGACGGTTTCCGGTACGTTGGCATCAGGCACGAATTCATTTGAAGCGTAGTCGACATCGGGAGCATTACCAATTCCGTCGTCAGCATGATCATACACATCGAAGGAAGGCTCGCCAGTAGGAGCTACGTCAGCGTTCACGCTGCCGCCTGTGCCTTGTTTGGTCTCTTGCTTTGGCATCCATTCGGACTCAGATGGCTGCCCTTCCCCAAGTGATGGCAATGCAACGTCGGACTGCGTATGCCCGTACGACGCAGAATCGGAAGACCTGTTAATCGGTACGTCATGTTCGATGGAATCGTCAGTCATAGTTTCAAGTCTAGATGCCGTAGACTACGAACTTGAGCTTGCGGGAATCTTTGGTCGGAAATATCCACAAGTCAAGATTTCGGTCAACCGCGTGAACCTTCTAACCCAGACGGAATGAGGGGGGCTCGCCTAGCCATGGTCGATGCTTGTCGGTGCTGACGTCATATGCCTCTCAGACCCGTCGGAATGTAATTAGGAGAATTATTTATCGATAATATGGTGAATATTGTGCCTGCGTCTCCCCTAGCTCCGTACCCCTGCCTAAAGTAGGAATATGGCCCAGATTTTTGATGCACCTTCGAAGGCGTTACTCCGCAGTCAGATTGCCGAACATATCGCCGAAACCAAGAAGACAGAGAAACGCAATCCGTTGCCTGAAGAGCAGCCTTTGCCATCAGACCGTTATTTTGACCGCGAGTTGAGCTGGCTCAAATTCAATAGGCGCGTGCTCGAGATGGCGGAGGACCCTGATGTTCCGTTGTTGGAACGTGCCAATTTTGCTGCCATTTTTGCTTCGAACCTCGACGAATACTTTATGGTACGCGTCGCCGGTCTCAAACGTCGTATCGACACGGGCATCGCAGTCACCTCGGCCTCGGGCATGAGCCCACGCCAACAGCTCCGCTCGATAAGCGAGACCGCACACGAGCTGCAGACTGAGCATGCTGAACTGGTCCTCAAACGCATTCTTCCCGAGCTGGCTGAAGAGCATATCGTTCTATTGAGCTGGGAAAACCTCACCAGCGCCGAGCAGGAACGACTTTCACGATATTATCGTCAGCAGGCTTTCCCGGTTCTGACTCCTCTTGCGTTTGACCCGGCCCATCCTTTCCCATACATTTCCGGTGGTTCCCTCAATCTCGCCGTCTTGGTGGAGAACCCCGATAGCGGCAAGACTCATTTCGCACGTGTCAAGGTGCCGGACAACCTTAACCGTCTCGTACCCGTTGACGACCTTACCGATGAGAAAAACCATGAGGAGCGTTATGGCTTCATTACCATGGAGAATCTCATCATCGCCCACCTTGAATCGCTGTTCCCCGGCATGATTATCAGGGAGGCGCGTTCCTTCCGAGTGACGCGTAACGAGGATATCGATGTGGAAGAAGACGATGCCGAAAACCTGTTGAACGCTATGGAAAAGGAATTGCTACGTCGACGTTTCGGACCTCCGATCCGTTTGGAGATCAGCAACGCGACCAGCCCGTTCCTTTCTGAGCTGCTGGCCCAACGTCTACGTGTCAGCGAGGATGAGATATACAGGCTTCCCGCTCCTCTCGACATGACGTTTATGTTCGAATTGCAGGGCATCGATCGACCGGACCTAAAGAACAAGCCGTTCATTCCGATCACGAATCGTCAGATCGCCACAGTGGAATCGAGCCGGGCACAGGACATTTTTGCTGCGATTCGCGAGCGCGACATCCTGCTTCATCACCCTTACGACTCCTTCTCAACATCGGTTCAGGCTTTTCTGGAGCAAGCGGCCGCCGACCCGAAAGTGCTTGCCATCAAGCAGACGCTCTACCGTACGTCCAGCAACTCGCCGATTATCGACGCACTTGTGGATGCCGCACACGCTGGAAAGCAGGTGCTCGCGCTGGTCGAGATCAAGGCTCGTTTCGACGAGGACGCTAACATCGCGTGGGCTCGCAAGCTCGAACGCGCAGGTGTGCATGTGGTCTACGGCATTGTGGGATTGAAAACGCACTGCAAGCTCTCGCTTGTCGTACGTCAGGAAGCCGATGGATTGCGACGCTATTGCCACGTGGGCACCGGCAATTACAACCCGAAAACCGCAAGGATGTACACCGATCTTGGCTTGCTGACCTGCGATCCAGTGGTCGGGCAGGATCTGACACGCCTGTTCAATCAGCTTTCCGGATATGCGCCCCGTTCCAGCTTCCACAGGCTTTTGGTCGCACCTCGTACCGCAAGAAACGGCATCATCCAGCGCATCAGGCGTGAGGAGGAAGCGGCGCGCAACGGTCACGAGGCATGGATCAAGATCAAGGTCAACTCCATCGTGGACGAAAAAACCATCGATGCGCTCTACCGTGCCAGCCAGTCGGGTGTGAAAATCGATATCGTCGTGCGCGGCATCTGCGGACTCAAGCCGGGAGTTCCCGGATTGAGCGAAAACATTCGTGTTCATTCCATCCTTGGACGTTTCCTGGAGCACAGCCGCATCTACGCCTTCGCCAACTCGGCGGGCCCGCAGATCGGTGAAGGTCCCGCTTCCGGACCAGAAGTCTGGATTGGTTCGGCCGATTTGATGCATCGCAATCTTGACCGTCGTGTGGAGGCACTTGTGCGCATCGTTGACACTGAGGAAATCAACGCGCTAATCGACTATGTGGATCTTCAAATGGCTGATTCCACCCTGTCGTGGCACATGCAGCCGGATGGTTCCTACATTCGCCATGCGCATGATGAGAATGGGAAGCCTTTGGTCGATTGCCAGGAATTCTTGATCAAGCTGCACCAACGCAGCCGGAAATAGCCACGGGAAGCGTGACGCTCGATGACTTCCGAACTCAAACCGGCACATGTTGTACAGGCAGCAGGGGGAATCCCCTACCGCTGGATCGCCGCGGGTAAAACAAAAAATGTGGATGAACTCGCTGAAAAAGCGAACAAATTTGCCGAAGCTCACGTTTTACGCAACGCCGGCAAACCGAAGCGCCAAAAGCACAAACCACCACTGACCGAAGCTGAGATTCGTTTCCGAGCGGTCATTACGCAGTTGGAAGTCTGCATGGTGCATCGTCCGAAATATGACGATTGGAGCTGGCCGAAAGGCAAGCTTGATGAGCATGAATCAAGCCGGCACGCTGCGATTCGCGAAATGGAAGAAGAGACTGGCGTGCCGGTCGCGTTGGGCCCAAGCATCGGAGAAGTCGAATATCCGCTGAATGCCGAGGGCAAAAACGCCAAGCACACCAAGACCAATACGGTGTACACCAAACATGTGTCCTATTGGATGGCCCACCCGCTTTCGGACGAGGCCGCACAACAGCGTCGCCATACCGTTGGTACCATCAAACGCGCAAAACCGAGCGAAATCGACGAGGTTAAATGGGTTACCATCCCCAACGCCCGCAAGATGCTTTCTCACCCTCTTGACCGCGATATCCTCGATCAGTTCGTGGATCGCATCCAAGAGGGAGCCCTCATGGCACACGAACTCATCATCGTTCGACATGGCAAGGCGGTAGCCCGCAAACGATGGAACGGGGAGGACGCCGATCGTCCCATCATCCCGCGAGGCGCGGCTGCAAGCTTCGCCCTCAATCAGGAATTGGGCTGCTTCGCACCGCAACAGCTTGCGTCCTCACCGTGGATCCGCTGCATGGAAACGCTCGAACCGTATGCCTGGCATACAGGGCTTGAAGTGACACCCCTGCCGGAGCTTACCGAAGATGCTTTCGCAGAGAATCCGGAAGCGGCATGGCAATGCATTTCGGCAATCATCGACGATTTCTGTTTGGGTGAGGACAAACCTTCCACGGCAAGGCACAGCATACAGGCCGGCGTGAAGGCCGTAACCGAATTCAGTGACCGTCTCGAACATCCCCAGGACGAAAGCCATCCAGACAAGAACAAACACAGCACCGATGCCGCAGGTGCCGGTAACGGTGCTGCAACAACCATTTCGACGGACGATAGCAGTGCCACCACGGATCAGCTCGGAGAAGACAACCCAGCGCTCGACGTGCAGAAACAATACAGCCGTGCCATCGCGGTCTGCATGCACCGACCCGTCATCGGCGGCGTCTTTGAACATTTACGAAGTATGTGCGCCTCCAAATCTTTGACCAAGCAGCTTATCGCGAAGTCACCGTACATGCCCACGGGCAATGCCGTAGCATTGTTCATTGTTCGCGACACGGATGGTCCGCGCATCATCGATATTCAGAGGATGGCTCCAGTTGTCTACTAATTCAGTGCATTACAGTTCCGGTTCTGTCAATTCCGCCCATCCGGGCTTTGCACCCGCAAGTACAGGTTCTTTACGTCCGTCTCGACCGGCCCAGCTCGACCCCGCGCTTACCGAAAAGATGGCCGGGGGCATGGATCCTGAGGAAATCAGCGAAATGAGTCACGCTTCGGCCCAAGCTTTGCTTGATCGCGTTCACCATACGCAGGATCCGCAAATCGTGCAGCGTGTTTTGACACTGGTCGACCACGAAGGCGTCGATATCATCGCCGAACTGTGGAGCAAATCGGAACCGGACTCATTGCCGGGCATCCTCTGGAGGCTCTATTTGCTGCGCACATGGATGCACAAGAACCGCCACTCACTGGCGGGCCTGTATCGCATCGCTGAACCGGAGGACACAGCAGCCTCGGCCATCGCTGGCGTCGATACGCCGCCCAGCGCCGACGACATCATGAATACCGCGGATTCGATACTTTCCGGGGCATTCACCGGTGATTTTGCCGTAGCGTTGGAGCGAGCATCCGCATTCGTTGACGTCATCGCAAAAGGCCTGGCAATTCGCGCGAAGACGCTTACGGCCGAGGCGCGCAAAGCGGAGGCCGGAGAAGAGTGCGGCACCATCGCAGCGGCATCACGAAACCCGCGTACCGCCGCTGCCGGGCTATTGCACACCGGAGGCAACCTCATGACCACGTCTACCGATTTCCGCCACGGTGCGAGCCTGTGGCGCCAAGGGAAACTGGAATAGCAACAAACCCAAACCCATGAAAACACATGCATGGCCACGGTTTTGCACGATCCGCGCAACCAATCAACCTCGGTATTATGCGCTGGGCGTGTAGCGACAAGATGGCCGTTTATACTTAGAAGTGCGCTGGACCGTGCTTAAGCCCCGGGCTTCATTTTTTGCCGCTACGAGCGGCGTTCGCGCCGACAGGCGCTTTCACGGTTCGGCGTTTTCTTTCTTTATGCGCACTTCCCGTAAGCGAAATCCGTGAGACCGGGCAGTGGATCGCAACAAAATCGCAGGTCTAGAACGCCGGCATTACGCCGACTCGAGCTTGTAGCCGGAAGGCTGCACACCCGCGGGTTTCCGAGCTGAAATTAGACCTACAGCACAACTTTAAGTTTTCCTGCGTTTTGGTTTTCAAAAAACCACGGCTGGGCCTATCCTTGATAGTATGCAACTTCAAGTTTTGGATCACCCGCTGGTTGAGCACAAGCTCAGCGTGCTGCGGGACGAGAACACACCTTCCAATATCTTCCGCGAGCTGGTTAGCGAGCTGGTCACCCTTGAGGCGTACGAAGCCACGCGCAACCTCGCTGTGGTCGATCGCGAGATTGAAACGCCGATCTGCAAGATGACCGGCAAGCACCTGGCCACGCCGCGCCCGATGGTCGTACCGATTCTGCGAGCAGGCCTAGGCATGCTCGACGGCATGATGAAGCTGCTGCCGACCGCCGAAGTCGGGTTCCTCGGCATGAAACGCGATGAAGACACGCTCGACATCGTCACGTACGCGAACCGTCTGCCCGAAGACCTCACCGGCCGTCAGGTCTTCCTGCTCGACCCGATGCTCGCCACCGGCGGCACCACCGTTGCAGCAACGCATTACCTCACCGAGCGCGGCGCGAAGGACATCACCTCGATTAACATCATCGCCGCCCCCGAAGGCCTCAAGCGTGTCGAAGAGACGCTCAACCCGAACGTCAACCTCAAGGTTGTGGTGTGCGGTGTCGACGAACGCCTCAACGATCACGGCTACATCGTCCCCGGCCTGGGCGACGCGGGAGACCGCCTCTACGGCCTGATTGACTGAAGCGACTGACCGACTGAGCCGACCGCATTCAAAATCGATATTTTCGATTCGTCCCCCTGTAACATCAGGGGGACGAATTTTTTATAACCGTATAACAACGATCACGTCGATTATCAAGGTTTCCGGGACTCCGGACGCCGATACATATAACGCCACACACAACTATAACAGCGTCCGCCATTCCTAGCGCAAAGTCGTACAATCCACTGTACATTCCTCGTAACAATCCAAGGCTGTCCAGTACGCTGGATGCTTTGAATCAACTCGAGAGAAAACAAACGACGGCACAGCAGCTGTTGTTGAGTGCGAGAATGCTTTGTGATTGGAAGAGTGGACTAGGACGACCCTTGTTCGTGCGCTCTTGCAAACATGTGGAATCGCGAGGGCTACTCGCGTGCGGGACCGGTGGTTTGGCGGAGCATCAGCATAGGCTTGAGCACGGAGTGCGGGTCATCCGGCGTCTCATCCTGCATCAGAGTCAGGATTTTTCGAGCTGCAAGACGAGACATTCCCAAGGGATTCTGATGAACCGTCGTCATATTGACCGCAGCGGCAACATCCGTGTCATCGAAGCCGATCACCGACATGTCTTCGGGAATTCGTACGCCGAAACGCTTCAACTCAGCCATAAGCGGCACCGCGAAAGCGTCGGCTTCCACGCAAACGGCCGTGGGTCTCGGTACAGAAGCGAGCAGTTGCGCCGCAGCGACAGAAAGCGCATCATCCAGCGTGCGGTAATCACTCATTTTACCCAGCTCGACATGACCGACCAACTTATCGTCGAACCCCAATCGTTTCGCCGCTCTCACGAATGCCTCGGCACGCAGCATGGTGCTGAACCGGAAATCGCCGGGCACCGGCCAGCCGACAAAAGCAATGCGGGAGTGCCCAAGATTTTTCAGCAATCCCACCGCGTCATCCATCGCTTTATCGTCATCGAGCAGCACCGACGCGTCGAAACCGTCGATTGTTCTCGAATCCAAGCCGACCACAGGAATCGTGAGTTTTTTAAGAATGCCGGTCTGCTTCTCATCGAGGTTGATCGAGGAGACGATAACACCGTCAACATTGCCGTCGAACGGAAGACGGTCCAGGAACGAATCGAGCTGCTGGTGGGTGCTGACCGTGCTAGGAATGATGTCGTAGCCAGCAGGCGAAAGCACTTCATACGCACCTTGCAGCACAGAGGAATCAAACCATGTATTCAGCGCGTCCGAAAACAGCAGCGCCACCCTCATGGTTTTGCCACTGGCCAGCGACGAAGCGTTGCGAGAGAAGGAAAAACGCAGTTTCTTTGCTACATCCTTGACCTTTTCACGGGTCCCTTCATCAACTTTGTCGAGCCCGCGAAGAGCCCGCGAAACTGTCGAGTCAGAAACACCGGCTTCCATCGCGACATCGTGAAGTGTGATCCTAGCCATGGCAAGCCCCCCCCCCAAAAAAAAATCGTTCTTTGCTGATTCTACCGGTCAGTCGCCCCACATCGAAGTCAACGGTGAATCGCTGAAATCTCTCCCATCCGACACGCCGCATCATGTATAGCAAAAAGGGAATCAACGAAGCGATCGATATGCAATTTGACACTTTTCTTATGCAAGCGCTATCATTAATGAAGTTATCACTGACGATAATAATAAAAATTGACATAATACTTTGGTTATATACAGATATAGCTTTCAAACTATAAAGGAGTAGTTATGAGCAACAGTGCCGAATCGCAGAATTATAAAAGCGCTTTCACCGGAGCTGACTTGTGGTGGAAGCAAGCCGTTGTCTATCAGATCTACCCGCGAAGCTTCAAGGATTCAACCGGTACCGGTCTCGGTGACCTCAAGGGCATCACAAGCAAAATGGACTATCTGAAGGAACTCGGCGTTGATGCTGTCTGGCTTTCGCCGTTCTACCCCTCCGAGTTGGCTGACGGGGGTTACGACGTGCAGGATTACCGCAACGTTGACCCGCGCCTGGGCACCATGAACGACTTTGATGCGATGGTCACCGCGGCACATGAAGCCGACATCAGGGTGGTCGTGGATATCGTTCCAAATCACTCCTCACACCTGCATCCTTGGTTCCAGGAAGCACTGAACTCCGAACCCGAATCACCCGCACGCAACCGCTATGTGTTCCGCGATGGCAAGGGCCCCAACGGCGATGAACCTCCGACCAATTGGATTGCGAACTTCGGCGGCTCCGCCTGGACCCGCGTGCCCGATGGCCAGTGGTACCTCCACCTGTTCGCCAAGGAACAGCCCGACTTCAACTGGGACAACCGCGAGGTGCGTGACGACTTCCTGAAGACGCTCAAGTTCTGGTGCGACCACGGCACCGACGGATTCCGCGTCGACGTGGCCGAGGGACTCGCAAAAGACCTCAACCGCAACGATTTGGACAACTACAACGTCGATGCGATGCACATCACCGTCGAGGATGGCACCCACCCGGTTTACGATCGCGACGAAGTTCACGAAATCTTCCGTGAATGGCGCAGCAAGGTGTTCGACAAGTACACCCCAGCCCGTTTCGCAGTCGGCGAGGCATGGGTTCCGGCCTCACGCCAGTACCTCTACGCCCGCCCCGATGAGCTTGGACAGGTTTTCAACTTCAAGTTCGCGGAGTGCAACTGGCTGCGTGACGAAATGCACGAGGCCATTGAGGACGGCATTGCTTCGGCGGCCCGCACCAACGGCTCGACCTCGACTTGGGTCATGGGCAATCACGACGTGCCTCGCAGCGCCTCGCGCTATGCCCTGCCGCAGGTAAAAACCGACAACGGCCTTTACCACGCCGTGGCCAACGATTGGCTGCTGCGCGACGGCTCTACCTACCACGAGGACCGTGAAACGGGCACGAAGCGCGCACGTGCAGCCGTCATGCTGGAAATGGCCCTGCCTGGGTCAGCATATGTCTACCAAGGCGAAGAGCTCGGCTTGTTCGAGGTTCCCGACATTCCGTGGGACGAACTCGAAGATCCGTGGGCTTTCGGCACGCGGCGCGACCTGACCAAAAAGGGACGCGATGGCTGCCGCGTGCCGCTGCCCTGGGAGTCCAAGGCAAGCACGTTCGGCTTCTCCCCTACGCAGCAGGCCGACGGCAGCACCACCGAAAAGCCACATCTGCCACAGCCGAGCTGGTTCTCCGATTATGCGGTGGATGCCGAGGAGTCCGACAACGATTCCATGCTGGCCCATTACCGTCGCGTGCTGAAACTGCGTCACGAGCTGCAGACTCCCGACACCAGCCTGACCTGGCTTGACGACTTCGACAAGCAGACCGCAAACCACGACGGTGCCGACGGCAATCTCGGTGGTTCCATCGCCTATCGCCGCTCCAACGGCTGGGCCAACATCACCAATTTCAGCGCCGAACCCATGGCATTGCCGGAGGGTGAAGTGCTGCTCAGCTCCAGTCCGCTGAACGCAGACGGCAAGTTGCCGCAAGACACCTCCGTGTGGATGAAACTCAGGTAATCCCTTCCTGTCACTGATTTCCTGCGTCGAAGCGACGCCCGCGACATCAATCGCACAGCGCCACGGGCTCCTTCGCCGCCGGAAATCGAAACAGATTCACCAATCTTCAGGAGCGGCCACGCCACAAAACGTCGTAAGTCACCGCTCATACCCATGACATACGTAACCATCACACAAAGGACAATGCAGTCATCATGACAACCGCAACCAATAGTCCCAGCCCGGCACAGCAACCGGCAACCGCACCAAACGGCAACAACGGCACCCGGCCGCGCTTTGAATCGGCCCGCTACATCATCGGCATGTTCGTCTACAACACGCTACTTTACGTGGGCTTCACCATGGTCGGCAGCACGCTTATGCCGCAGCGCCTCAAGGACATCGGCGTCGCGAACCCGAGCGCCACTTTAGGTATGATTAACGGTGTGGGCGCCGTGCTTTCGATGTTCATCAACGTGTTCATCGGTAGCATGTCGGACCGAACCCGCTCTCGTTTCGGCCGGCGTACACCTTGGATTGTCTCCGGTGCCCTTATCTGCGGCATCTGCTTCTATCTGACCGGTCTGCCGACCATCGGTGTGGGCGTAGGCATCGCCTACTGCGTCTCCCTTATCGGTCTGAACATGATGATCGCCCCCATCACCGCGATTCTCTCCGACCGCGTGCCCGAAAAGGACCGCGGCACGGCGTCTGCGGCCTTCGGCGGCGGCGCGGTTATCGGCCAAGGCCTCGGCAACCTTCTGGCGGCCCAGTTCGTGGCAAGCACCAACATCGGCTTCGTCATTTCGGGCCTGATGTTGCTGTGCGCAGGCTGGATATCCATGGCCATCCTTCCACGCGAACAGTCCAACCTCGACACCAAGAAGATCGAGGAACCGGTCTGGAAGGTACTCGTCCACGCATTCACCCCGCCGATCAAGGGCGCTTCGGACTTCTGGAAGGCCTTCATCTGCCGTACCGGTCTGCTTATCGCCTACCAGATGGTCACCGCCTACCAGCTCTACATTCTTGAGGATCGCCTCGGCCAAACCAAGACGGAAGCCGGTGCCATCATCGCAACAATGTCGATTATCACGATGGTCGTCTCACTGATCGCCACCTTCCTCTCGGGCCCGATTTCTGACATCATCAAGCGCCGCAAGCCGCCGATCATCTTCGCTTGCGCGCTGTATGCCATCGGCATCGCTCTGGCATGGCTTATCCCCAACACGACCGGCATGCTCCTCTTCGCAGGCGTCGCCGGATTCGGATACGGCATGTATTCCGCCATCGACCAGGCCCTCAACGTTGACGTGCTCCCCAACAAGGAGAACGCAGGCAAAGATCTTGGTTTCATCAACATCGCCACCTGCGCCGGCCAGGCCATCGGCTCGGTCTTCACCTCGGCCATCGTCTCCATCAGCGGCGGCTACACCATGGTGTTCCCAGTGGCAATCGTCATGACGGTTATCTCGGCGGCATCCGCCATCCTCATCAAGCGAGTGAAGTAACAGTCGCAAAATCAGATATGATTGGTGCCTGTTCCACGTCCAAATATGAAGACGCTGAACAGGCATCATTTTTCATCTTTGTAGCTCAAACTCTCCCGCTATATGCCTACACGGATCTCACAAACATAGCTTTCTATTGCGAAAAAGCGATTTTATTCTATACTGGATGTATTGTCTGCCCTTAAGGGACAAGGAAGTGAAAGCCGTATCCCCTGCGTTTCACGAGGCTCGGCTTCACTAGCCCAATCATTGGGTTATAGGCCAAAAAGAATGGTATAACTAGTCATGCAGAATATGCACAGCAACAATGGAGTTGACCATGATGGACATCAACGCACGTATCTTGAAAGCTGTTGCCGGAGTAGTTTCGACTCTAGTGACATTGTCATTTGCCTTTCCTGCAATGGCAGATGCAACTTCTAAACCAGAGTGCAAGGATTGTGTTGCCAATGTTAAAACTGCTGCAAGACAGCTAACAAGAGAAAACGACGCTCAATCTACCCAAAAAGTTACATCTGTTTTGTCGGCGATTCAAAAGCGAACAGTCATTGCTCATGTTCCTTTCGCTGCTTTAGATATTCAAAAAGCCACTGCATATCACTTTACTTCTCAAGAATCTTCCAACACTTTTGTTACCATTCCAATGCATGGTGACTATAGTTCTCTAAGTAATTTCTCAGTTGAACTGAACACATTTGGCAACATAGTCCAATATAATGAAACCTTGCTAACCAAAAATGAAAAAGACACTTTTACCATCACAGATTATGCTAATGGCAGTCTAAACAAGATGGAAGATACCAATATCACTTATATGACCAATGATGAAATAAAAGAAGCACTGATGCCAATAGGTTCACCGTTGACGCGCCGTATGAGCATTAAACAATGCGCTTCCGCAGTGCTTGGCATCGGAGGAGCATTGGGGGGGTTAATCGCAGCGGTTTGTTCAGGTAGCTGCGTAGGCGCAATTACTGGAGTCGCTGCTCCAGCTTGCCTAGCTTGTGTCGCTATGTTTGTTAGTTTAAGCGCTGGTTCAGGATGGCAATTCATCAATTGCCTGAGAGGCTAGACCGATCATGCGAAACCTACTTTTACTGATTAGCACTATTTCGATCATCTTATTAACTAATGTTATCTTGGCGTTATCTGTTTCATTGTGCCAAACATTTTCATTATTCCGAATGGTCACGCTAATAAGCAGCTTGGCGGTTTTTATGTTCATCCTCTATGTATTTAAGAAGCTGCGCAAACAAACAAATTAACGGTTGTGCAACCGCCTTGATGCCGGTTCATTGGGGTTGCCGTCACGATGTTGCCGCACGCGGCACAGATTGGGTTGTTCATGGCACTTGTAAAACCACGACCAACTCGAGAACACCGCCAGGCCGACGGACAGCTCCTCGCACCCTAAAACAAACACATTTTTACCAATAACCCCAATCATTGCACAGACACAACATTATGAAACTTCAACGCCTTGGCCGCTTTATACTCGCTGCCTAAGCAGTCTTTCCTCACCTTGGACGCGAGGCGGCGACGCCGCGAGCGTTGGCGACGATTTCGTTGATGTGGGCGAGCTCGGCCTTTTGCTCCTCGCTTTGCTGCGGCTGGAACTCGCCATAGCGATGAACCGCGGCAGCATGGATGAGGAAGTCCGCGACTGCTGGATTTTTGGGCAGCAGCGGACCATGCATGTACGTGCCAATCACGTTGTGGACGATGGCACCTTCGGTGCGGTCCTTGCCGTTGTTGCCCCACCCCTCGCGATCGACATGACCGAACGGCTGCACGCCCTCGCGCAGGAAGGTCTGCCCGGAATGGTTCTCGTAGCCGATCACGTCGCCAAACTGCTCGGAATGCTCGACCAAGTTGCCAATCATGCGCGACTCGCGACCTTCCGTATACACACCGAAAACGCCGATGCCGTCGAGCCTGGTGCCGTCAATGGTCTCGAAATACTCGCCGAACAGCTGATACATCCCGCAGATCATCAGCATCGGCACGTCCTCCTGCACCAGCTGGCGCAAAGTGTCCGCCCGCTTGAAGAAGTCGTCGGCAATTTTCTTCTGTCCGGTATCCTGCCCGCCGCCGCCGAGAATCATGTCGACGTGCTCGGGCCACGGGTCGCCCTGGTTGTAAGTGTGCACAATCGGCTCATACCCGTACAGGGTAAGCCGGCGCGTAATAGTCAGCACGTTGCCCCAGTCGCCATAGATGTTCATATCCCTGGGATAGATGGACATTACGTCAAGAGGGCGCCGCTCGTCACGAGATTTCATTACTTCGTCACCTTGATTCATTTCGCTCATTTCCCCACGCCCGCGTCAGACACTTGAGCATATTTGCCGAGTTCCGAACGCACTTTCAGCATTGCCGTATAGGTGCAGTAAATATGCTTCGGCACACCCTGGTCGGCTGTGACGAATTCGCGGACCGCCGCCTCCAGATTCGTGTCGGTCCGGACCACGTTTACACCCTCATAGCCCAGCCGCAGCGCCATATCCCAGGCGCGCACGCCGGACACCATCTTCACGCCCGTGGCGCGCAGCGAGGTGAAATCGACGTCCCACAGCCAGCTCATATCGCGACCGTCCGCGTACTCGTCGTTGATGACGATCATTGTGTCGCAGCCCTCGGGGGCGAAACTCGCCAGCGACATCCTGAAACCCATCGGGTTCTTCACCAGAAGCAGCTCGACTGGAGCGTCACCGACGTTGATGACCTCGCCGCGTCCGAAGGCTGGAGTGACATGCGAAAGCGCCTGCATAAGCCGTTCATCACGGGCCCTGGGCAGCGTCATAACATCTGCGGCATCGATATGATCGGTCACGCATCGCACAACCGCGAGCGCAGCCGCGGCATTGAACAGATTGTATGCACCCTCAAGCTGTACATTCGTCTCGAATTCGGCATCATCCATCACGAATGCGGCTTCGTGGTCGCCGACGTAGTTGAGCACCACATCCGCGGGGCATTGAATTTGTGCCGAATCCTCCATAGCTGAGGAGTCAAGGACGCTTTCCTTCGGATCGGGTGCAGCAGCCATCGGTTTAGCGCCGATTCGTGGCCCATCTTCAACGGCATTTGTGCTCTGGGCGGTGCGGACGCTTGTGTGCCCGCCGTCACCGTCCGTTCCACCGATACCCGCAGAAGTGGCTTTCGCGCTGCCGTTGCCCAAGTCGTCGGCGTGCATGTCATCGTCCGACGGAAACAGCTTGCGCAAATTGTCGGCAAGCCCGAAATAACGCACATGCGTCCCCTCCGGCACAGCCGTGTTCAACGCGGCGACCCGACGGTCCTCACGGTTCAGAATCACCGTGTCGGTAGTCGCTTCGGCAACCTTACCGAGCATTTGCGCCGTGTTGTCAATTTCACCGAATCGGTCGAGCTGGTCACGCATGACGTTGAGCAGCAACGCATATCGCGGCTTGACCTGACGTACGAAATGTACTGCGTAGGCCTCGTCGAGTTCCAGAACCGCGATATCAGCATCGAACTCGCCGGACGCCGAAATTTCGCTCAAGATCGCCGAAACGACCCCACGTGTGAAGTTGGAACCGGTCGGGTTGGTGAACACTTTGAACTCGAGGTTGCGCAGCATCGAGGCTATCATGCGCGTGGTGGTGGTTTTGCCGTTCGTACCGGAGACCAGAATCACGCCATACGGAAGCCGAGCCAGCGTGCGTGCCAAAAAGTCAGGGTCAATCTTCTCGACCACCTTGCCGGGGAACGCACTGCCGCCGTGATGCAGAAGACGCGAAACACCGCGAACAGCTTTGCCGATAACCGGCGTGGCGAAAGCGTTCCAAGGCTTGCGCGGAGCAGACACACCGTCGGAACCGGCGTTATCACCGGCCGTATCGTTACTGTTTTCGCTACTCATGTCATCAGCAACCTCACGTAAAGACAAATCATTCATTGCAATGCCCTCTTTCAACACTGTTCGCTGTCGCCTGTCAGCTCAGACCGGCTGATTGTAATCCTGTGGCATGTCCTGGAAACGCGAGACGTCGCCGCGGAATGCAAGCGGGAACGTGCCCGTCTTACCATTACGGTGCTTGGCCAGAATGATGTCGGCCTCGCCTGGTCTGTCATCTTCGTTGTAGAAGTCGGGGCGATGCACGAGGAACACCACATCGGCGTCCTGTTCGATGGAACCGGATTCACGCAGATCGGAAAGCTGGGGCTTCTTGTCGTTACGCATTTCCGGGCCACGGTTGAGCTGCGAAAGCGCGACCACCGGCACCTCCAACTCCTTGGCCAGCAGCTTGAGCGCACGAGAGAAGCCGGAAACCTCCTGCTGACGGCTTTCTTCCTGTTTGCCCGAGCTCATCAGCTGAAGGTAATCGATGACGACCAGTTTCAGATCGTTGGTTTGCTTGAGACGGCGGCACTTTGCGCGGATTTCCATAAGGCTCATGTTTGGGCTGTCATCAAGGAAAAGCGGCGCGTTCTGCATGGCCGCCCAGAAGTTGTTGAGGGTGTTCCAACGTTCCGCCGTCAGGCTGTCGTTGTCCGCGCGGCGCAAGGCGACCAGCGGCACGCCGGTTTCGGCGGCAATGATACGCTGCGCCAGCTCGGTTTTGCTCATCTCGAGCGAGAAGATGACGGTGGTGAGGTTGTTGTGCAACGCGGCGGACCGTGCAAAATCGACTCCCAACGTTGACTTACCCATGGCCGGACGTCCGGCGACGACGATCATCTGACCGGGCTGCAGGCCCTGCGTTTCGTCGTCGATGCCCTGGAATCCTGTGGGTACGCCTTTTTCGACAGTGCCGGTCTGCAGTGCGTCGAGCTGGTCGAGCGCGTCGTGGACCACCGGGCCAATCGCCTCGTAATCCTGCCGAACCTTGCCGACACTCATTTCGTAAACCTCGGATTGGGCGAGGTTGACGACATCCTCAGCCTGCGAGCCTTCGGCGGAGTAGCCCAGCTGAGCGATCTTGGTGCCGGCAGCGATGACGTTGCGCAGGATGGCGCGCTGGTGAACGATTTGCGCATAATACGTGGCATTTGCCGCTGTGGGCACCGCAGCGACCAAGCTGTGCAGGTAATCGACGCCACCTACCTTTTCGAGGTCGCCGTCCTTGAGCAGCGCGTTGGCCACCAGAACCGCATCGACCGGCTCGGAGGCTGAGAACAGCGTGACAATCGCCTCGTAAATGGTCTGATGCTTGGGCTGGTAGAAGTCGGAGACCTCTATCATCTGCGAGACCTCGCCGATGGCATCCTTGCTCATGAGCATGCCGCCCAACACGGCCATTTCCGCATCATCGTCATGCGGAGGGACGCGATCGAACAGCGTCGCATTGCCTGCCGAGGTATCCGCCTTGAAGGCGCCTGAACCGAAGTCACCGGTCGAATGTGGGCGCGATGAGTCCCAAGATTTTCCGTTTGCCATGCCGACAAGCTTAATCAAGCTCGCTGAAAAAAACAGCGTTTCGCACGTTGTTCCCCCGAAAGCTATACAACCTGATGACCCTGTGCGGGATTTTCTCGGATTTGCAATTTTTCGACACACACGGACTTTTCCATGTGTATAAGAAAAGTCAGTTATCCACATTTGAGGCGTGTCGCAGGGGACAATGAATAAACTTATCCACACCATGGGTATAACTCTGTGCATAACATGGGGATAGTGCTCGCGACAGAAGTACCTAATTTGCGTATTACATCATCATGTGATATTCGATTACTGTCATACCATTATGTCATTTCTTGCAGTGTTTACCACACCGTTTTCACCATTGGTTTGGTCGCGCAGCCCTGAGACTCGACTTGCTGAACATCTGAGAATCGCGGCGCGTGCAGGCGATAGCAAAATCTCCCCGATGGACACAAATCCAGCGGGGAGATCCTCAAACTCAGCGGTGTGTGACCTCAGTCGAAGTCGGCGCCCAGCGCGGCAAGTTTTCCTCGGAAATCGGCATAACCACGGTCGATCAGGCTGATGCCCTGAACGTTCGACGGGCCCGAAGCCGCCAGCGCCGCAATAAGATGACTGAAACCACCACGCAGATCCGGCACGTCAATATCGCGGCCCTCAAGCGGGGTGGGGCCGAAAATAACGGCGGAATGCTTGTAATTACGCTGCTGGAAACGGCACGGCAGGCTGCCAAGGCACTCGCGGTATAGCTGGATGGTCGCACCCATCTTCACCAACGGCTTGGTGAAGCCAAAACGGTTCTCGTAAACGGTTTCGTGAACGATCGAAAGACCCTTGGCCTGGGTCAGCGCCACAACGAGCGGCTGCTGCCAATCGGTCATGAACCCAGGGTGCACGTCGGTTTCGATGGCCACAGGCTTGAGATCACCGCCCGGATGCCAGAAGCGGATGCCCTCGTCGGTGACGTCGAACTCACCGCCGATCTTGCGGTAGACGTTGAGGAAGGTCATCATTTCGGGCTGCATGGCGCCCTTGACGAAGATGTCGCCGTGTGTGGCCAAAGCCGCCGAAGCCCAGGAAGCAGCCTCGATGCGGTCGGTCAGCGCGGTGTGGGTGAAGCCCTTGAGCGTCTTTACGCCTTCGATGCGGAAGGTACGATCGACATCCACCGAAATGACCGCACCCATCTTCTGCAGAACGGCAACCAAATCCATGATTTCAGGCTCGGTTGCAGCACCGGAAAGCTCGGTCCTGCCTTCGGCCTGAACCGCGGCAAGCAACGTCTGTTCAGTCGCGCCCACCGAAGGGTACGGAAGATGAATCTTGGCACCGTGCAGACCGTTTGGAGCCGTGATATGAATGCCGTCCTGATGCTCCTTATCCACATTGGCACCGAGCTTGCGCAGGGTCTCCAGATGGAAGTCGATCGGACGTCCACCGATGTTGCACCCGCCGAGCTGTGGAATGAACGCCTCGCCCAAACGGTGCAAAAGCGGGCCGGAGAACAGGATCGGAATGCGCGAAGAGCCGGAAAGCGTGTCTACATCAGCCACGTCCGCCAGACGAACGTTGGTCGCGTCAATCTTGAGCGTGCCTTTGTCATCGTTCCAATCAACGGTCGCGCCGTGCAGACGCAACAGGTCGGAAACCACGTGCACGTCACGAATCTCAGGGACGTTTTTCAGTACGGAAACACCGGGGGCGAGCAGCGCTGCCACCATCGCCTTACTTACGAAGTTCTTGGCACCGCGCACCTTGATGGTGCCGTTAAGCGGTTTGCCGCCCTCGACGTGCAACACGTCTTGTGTAGTATCTGCCAAATCAACCTCTTTCATCGTCACCGCCATGCCACGCAGGCATGCAAATTACCCGTTAATATCCAGTGTGCCACAACGGTTGTGGCGGCTCGGTGAAGCAACGTCGAAATGCGCCTGCGGCCGAACCTCAATCATTACAAGCAACATCGGCGCATTCTTGTGTATTCCCCGCGTCCGTTTGCAGCACAACAATACAATATGCTCTAAATCGGCACCGGAACAAAAGCCAAGCGCACGCAAGGGGTACTGGCGTCCACGGCCATTCGCGAACAGCGGCCAAAGCACGACCAAACGGGTCCAGCAGGGCCGCCCATTGAGGAATTTATCGGTGCGAGTTAAACACTGAGGGGGCCGGACCACTGGGAATCGTCAACAGGGCGGGCGGACTTCACCGTTTCTTCCTTGGCACGGCGGGCCGGAATGGTCTTGGGTTTGAACGGGAAACGCTCGGCACGCCGGTGCTCGTAATCGGTGATCGCGTCCTCATGCTGCAACGTCAGGTCGATGTCGTCGTAGCCGTTCATGAGCCGCCAGCGCGTGTAATCATTGACCTCGAACGGCAGAACGATGTCGCCGCAAGTCACGGTGCGCTCCTTGAGATCGACGGTCATCTCGCGGCCGGGCTCCTCCTCGAGCAGCTTCCAAAGCAGCTCGACGCCCTCCTGCGGCATAATCGCGGCCAACACACCGTTCTTGGCAGTGTTACCGTAGAAAATATCAGCGAAACGCGGACTGACGACAACGCGGAATCCGTAATCCCGCAAGGCCCATACGGCGTGCTCGCGCGACGAACCGGTGCCGAAATCAGGACCGGTGACCAGAATCCTGCCCTTATTGGCATATTCGGGCTTGTTAAGAATGAAGTCTGGGTCACGCCGCCACGCATAAAACAGTGCATCATCGAAACCCGTTTTGGTCACGCGCTTCAAAAAGATAGCCGGAATAATCTGGTCCGTGTCAACGTTCGAACGGCGGAGTGGAACGCCGACACCGGTAATCTGCGTAAGTTTTTCCATGATGTTTCTTTCTTATGATTCCAAATGTCCTCGAGGGTTCGGATGCATTCAATCGCGATTGCCCGAGTTTCAATCCTGGCCCGACATATCCGGTTTTACACGGAAACCTCAAAACCAGCAAAAACGCGGGGAAATCGACGTCGGAGCGGCACCAGCAACAGCGGTCGGCCTGCTCACAGGTCGGCGGGACTCGAGATTGTGCCTCGTATGGCCGTGGCGGCGGCGACCAGCGGCGAGGCCAGATGCGTGCGGCTCCCCTTGCCTTGACGCCCCTCGAAGTTGCGGTTCGAAGTCGAAATCGAGCGTTCGCCGGGCACAAGCTTGTCCGGGTTCATGCCCAAGCACATCGAGCAACCGGCGTTGCGCCATTCCGCGCCGAAGTCGTTGAAAATCTTGTCAAGCCCCTCGTCTTCGGCCTGCAATCGGGCGCGAGAGGAGGCCGGCACGACGAGCACGCGGTGGATGGAATCGGCTTTGTGATGACCTTTCATCACGGCTGCGGCGGCACGCAGATCCTCGATACGGCCGTTGGTGCAGGAACCGATGAACACCGTGTCAACCGGAATCGACTTAATCGGTGTGCCCGGCTTGAGGCCCATGTATTCGAGCGCGGACTGGGCCGCCTGCCGCTGCTCTGCGTCGGCAATCGTCTCCGGGTCGGGCACATCGGCAGTGATCGGCACGCCCTGCCCAGGGTTGGTGCCCCACGTGACAAACGGCGCCAAATCGCTTGCATTGATGGTGATTTCGCGGTCGAACGTCACATCATCGTCGGTCTTCAGCGTCTTCCAGTAGGCCACTGCCTGGTCCCACATCTCGCCGCTGGGCGCGTGCGGACGGCCCTTCAAGTACTCGAACGTAGTCTCGTCGGGAGCGATCATGCCCGCTCGTGCACCCGCCTCAATGGACATGTTGCAGATGGTCATGCGTGCTTCCATCGAAAGCGAACGGATGGCCTCGCCGCGGTACTCAAGAACGTGCCCTTGGCCGCCACCGGTACCAATTTTGGCGATGATGGCGAGAATGATGTCCTTAGCGCTCACACCTTCCGGTAACTTGCCTTCGACGTTGATAGCCATGGTCTTGAACGGCTTGAGCGATAAAGTCTGCGTCGCCATGACGTGCTCGACTTCGCTGGTGCCAATGCCGAACGCCAGCGCCCCGAACGCACCGTGCGTGGAAGTGTGAGAATCACCGCAGACGATAGTCATGCCAGGCTGTGTCAACCCGAGATTGGGAGCGAAGGCGTGCACGATGCCCTGGTCGGCATCGCCCAGCGGATGCAGACGCACTCCGAACTCCTTACAGTTCTTCTCCAACGTGCTCAGCTGCTTGGCTGAGATTTCGTCCGGGTTCGGCTTGTCGATGTCGATCGTGGGTGTGTTGTGATCTTCGGTGGCGATGAGCAGGTCAGTGTGGCGCGGCTTGCGTCCCGCCAGGCGCAGCCCTTCGAACGCTTGCGGACTGGTGACCTCATGCATGAGCATAAGATCGATGTAGATCAGATCTGGGGCACCGTCTTTGCCCTGGCGCACCAGATGGTCAGCCCAGACCTTTTCTGCCAATGTGCTTGCCATACGACCTCCTACCGTCACTCTTTCTGATCGCTTTCCGTTCGATGCAGGCCGCAAAAACGTCGCGGCCCTGTACAGTCCCGAGTATGGCCGCTTGTCAACTATATGAACATCTCCGGTTCGAATGGTGAGATATATGATCCGATAGACCCCACTGTATATTATTTGCATATGGAATCATTATCGACGGGCCCTCAAGCGACACGAGTCTCAAACGCGTCCCAAGCAACCGACACTGCCGACCAGAATTTGGAACATGGCTCAGACCATGACGAAATTCATTCCGGTGTCGGAGTTCTCGATAAAGCCGTCAAAATTCTCGACGCCCTTGAAAACGGGCCATCCACACTGGGACAGCTCGTGGCCGCAACCGGGCTCGCACGCCCCACCGCGCACCGGCTGGCAATAGCACTGGAACGCCATCGTTTCGTATTGCGCGACCAGCATGGACGTTTTATTCTGGGCTCTCGTTTCGCCGAATTGGCCACGGCCGCCGGCGAAGACAAGCTGCTGACCGCTGCCGGACCGATTCTGCAAACGTTGCTCGATCGCACCGGTGAATCCGCTCAGATCTATCGCCGCCAAGGCGACCAGCGTGTGTGCATCGCCGCCGTCGAACGAACCAGCGGCCTGCATGATTCAATCCCCGTGGGGGCCATGCTTTCGATGAAGGCAGGCAGTGCGGCGCAGATTCTCGTCGCTTGGGAAGATTCCGAGCGCCTGCACCAGAGCCTGCGTCACGCGAAATTCACCACGGCCACCCTGGCCGCCGTGCGCCGCCGAGGCTGGGCAGATTCCGTCAACGAACGAGAAGAAGGCGTGTGCTCGGTCTCCGCGCCGATCCGCAATTCCTCCGGCCAGGTCATCGCGGCCATTTCCATCTCCGGCCCGTCCGGACGCATGAGTTCGACGCCGGGCCGACGCTATGCACCGTATGTGATGGCCGGCGGCAAATACCTCAGCGATGCCCTTATGAAGGCTAGCACCGGCAGGTAATCCTCTGCACCACAGCGTTTCGTTTAAGACGCTTGAAACGCACGATAGTAAAAATGGGCGGCCGCACTGAGTTTGTGCGGCCGCCCATTTTGATGTCACAAAAACCGTTACTTCTTCAGGTGCATACGGCGCAGGATCTGGGCAAAGCGATTGGGGTGGCGCAGAAGATTCGTGCCTTCCTTCGCGGCATCGGGAGTGCCGTTAAGCGCATAGGTATAGACCTTGTTGGAACTCGCCTTGCCCACCAACTCACCAAACTCAAGCAACTGCGTGCGCGGCTCATGGGGGTGGCGAATGTCAAATTCCAGCAGCCTTGCCGCACGCTGGGCCGGCGCGGGGCCGTATGAACCGAACCCGCAGGTCGGCGTCGCGATCAGCATCAAGCCGTCAACGGACCCGGCGAAACGGTTGCGGTGGTCGTGCCCGGCAAGCAACGCGAAATAGCCGTCGGTCGCCTGCATAATATCGAACTCGCCGGTGTCGGTGTCGGGGCAGCTCACACCCTCCCCCAAAAAACTGCCAGGTATGGTCTTGGACTCGTCGATAACGTAGTTGCGACCAGCAAACGTGCGGTAGCCTTCCACGGCGTGCGCTGCCGTGCCCGGCACCTCCTTGAGCAGGTCGTAATACTGCGGCACCGGGATATGCTGGAACACCATCGATTTGGCGCCCACCAAGCCCGGCGCGACCTTGAGGAACTCAAGCGCCTTCTGGCTCGGCGCGCCGTAACCGCCCAGCTTGCCGTAATCGCCCGAGTTGAACAGCACCAGCCCCAGCACATTGCCGCGCTCGTGCGTCTGCCCCACCGGCAGCGCAAACGTGCCTGCCTCGCAGGGGTAGATGTACTGGTCGGGCAGACCGCTGCCAGGCTGCTTGCGCGGCCGATCGGAACGTTTTTTGGTCGGCTCGGGGTTGAGGCATCCGGGAAATTCCCGATAAATCTCGTCCAGCTCAACGTTGGAAAGACCGCACTGGAAATCATGGTTGCCGTAAGTCACGGCCCACGGAATGTGGCGCTCGTTCAGCGGCGCTACAAACTGCGCGATGCACCCGCGCACCAGTTCACGCGTATGTTCCAGCTCAGCCGACCGCCGCTTGGCCGCCGCGCTACCCATCGACCACTTCTGCGGCGTCCACGTGCGCTTGTGGAACGTGCCGGCGTAGCCCTTGTCGTACCCGGCGATCTGGTTGCCGGTGAAGATGACGATATCCGGTCGAGAGCCGTCGAGCGCGGCTTCAATCAGCTTGATGGTGTCCGAGCTGACGTTCGGCCCGTCCTGGATATCTGACAGAACCAGCACGCGGAACTTGCCGGAATCATGGAATTGCAACCGCCCAAGACGAGCCGAAACGGACACCGGCCGACCACCGCCCGAATGAGTGTGCTGGATGCGCGGCGCAGAAGCCAAACCTGCCGAGTCCCTGGCCGCGTGCGTTAGATCAGTCATTACCTCAACCTTTTCCCTGGCGCTACCGTAGCTTTTCTTCATCCAGCATACCCCGATGCACACGCTTCGGGACTTACACCAGCACCGCAGATCAAAACACGTGCAATTGCATATAAACCCAGACGACTAGCAGACCATATTTTGGCGTATAGCCCATGCAATTGGCGCTCAGGCCCCGAAATCTGCCATGCCGCACGGACTCTTGGTTCCGGATACCAAAAAGCCCCGCAAGCGACGAGCTGCGAGACTTTTAAATCTTTGCTGGGGTACCTGGACTCGAACCAAGAACAACTGAACCAGAATCAGCCGTGTTGCCAATTACACCATACCCCAATTGGCTTGGTGCCGTAGCCGGTTAGCAACTATAGCACTTCGTACCTCCAACCGGATTTGAACCGGTGTTGGCGCCGTGAGAGGGCGTAGTCCTAGGCCGCTAGACGATGGAGGCTAACTTGTTGCTGCTTTCACAACACAACAAGCTTACACTTTAGCGAACTTTGCACCCCCACGCAACCCGGCGTGTTGCTATGAGCATATATCCGTCGCCATAGCAGCCAAAAAACACCCCAAGAATTCCCAATCAGAGCCTCACCCCAACATCAAAGCGCGGTACCCGATTTGCGTTTGTATTGAACCAAGGTTATTATCGAACGATAAAGCACGTCACATAAGAATACCGCGCACCGGTCACACGACCAGGGCAAGGGCTTTCAGGAGAAGGAAGGCAAGGCAACCGTGGGTATCCTCAATACCATCATCACCACAGCACTGTGTATAACCACGGCAATAGGCGCCCCCACCCCCGCTCGGCCGACGGACTAACGACCGCCGACCGGCACAACTAGACTTCCCGCCCGGTTCATATACCCAAAACTCGGACTGGACGGGAACCACAGCTGGTTGCCCGCATGAAAAACACCCAAAACACCCACGTGCGGGCAGCCGGCACTACACAATCAGTGTGTAAATGCACGGGCAACGATGCCTCTGCTTTTATGAATCTCCATAACGATGAACTCTCTGGCTGCCACATGAAAACTCGTAGTATCTCGCCATTCACAGGTACATACCCGTGACCAGAAACCTTGCTCACAACAAGCCTCTGCATACAGCAAGAGTCCGTTTTATCAACGGCACTGTTGTGCGTTGATAAAACGGACTCTTGGGGTTTGCCCCCCCCGCACGCAGTTGCGCGAAGGCGGGGTCTTGGTTTACAGGTGCTCGCGCAGGCCCTTTAGACGAGCGAGGGTCAGCGGCTTGCCTACGATTTCCATCGACTCGAACAGCGGAGGGGAAACTCGGCGGCCAGACATCGCCACACGCACCGGGCCGAATGCCAGGCGCGGCTTGTATCCGCCCTGCTCGACGAGCGCGGTGTTGAGTGTCTCGTGGAGGCTGTCGGTCACCCAATCGACCTCGGACACACCGTCGAGCGCCTCGATGGCCTTGTCGAGCACTTCGGCGGCTGATTCCTTGAGCGTCTTGCGGGCGTCGTCCTCGGGCTCGATGTATTCCTCGTCACCCAGGAGGCTGCCGACCATGCCCGCAACCTCGCCCAGCAGTCGCACGCGCGGCTGGACCAGGGGTGCGGCCTCGGTGAGCACCGTGCGTTCGCGGTCGGTGAGCGCATCCCATGAATCGGCGGAAACTACGCCGTCGCGGTGCAGATACGGCACGGAACGATTCAGGAAGTCCTGCTGATCGAGCATGCGGATGTGCTCGGCGTTGATGGCGATGGCCTTGTCGATGTCGAAGTGGGCTGGGTTGGCCTTCACGTCGCGAATGTCAAACTTCTCGATCATTTCTTCCATGCTGAACACGTCGCGGTCCGGCGCGATCGACCAACCGAGCAGCGCCAGATAGTTGAGCAGACCCTCGTAAATGAAGCCGTTCTCGCGGTGCAGGAACAGGTTGGACTCCGGGTCGCGCTTGGAGAGCTTCTTCTTGCCTTTGCCCATAACGTAAGGCATGTGACCGAATACCGGCATCTCCTTGGCGATGCCAAGCTCGATGAGGTAGCGGTACAACACCACCTGGCGAGGCGTGGAGCTGAGCAGATCCTCGCCGCGCAGCACGACGTTGATGCCCATGAGCGCATCATCAACCGGGTTGGTGAGCGTGTAGAGCGGATCGCCGTTGGGACGCACGATGATGAAGTCCGGGACGCTGCCGGCCTTGAACTCGATATGTCCGCGAACCAGATCGTCGAAGGCAATGTCTTCATCGGGCATACGTACACGCAGGGCGGGCTTGCGGCCCTCGGCCTTGAACTGGGCGACCTGCTCGTCGGTCAGGTTGCGGTCGTAGCCATCATAGCCGAAAGCCTTGGGGCGGCCAGCCGCCACGTTTCGCGCCTCGATCTCTTCGGGGGTCGAATACGACTCGTAGGCATAGCCCGCGGCGACCAGCTTGCCGGCGACGTCCTTATAGATGTCGTTGCGCTCGGACTGGCGGTACGGTCCGTTGGGCCCTCCGACCTCAACACCCTCGTCCCAATCGAGATGCAGCCATTTGAGCGCGTCGATGATCTGGTTGTAGCTTTCCTCGGAATCGCGCTCGTGGTCGGTGTCCTCGATGCGGAACACGAACGTGCCGTGCGTATGTCGCGCCTCCGCCCAGTTGAAGAGGGCGGTGCGCACCATGCCAACGTGCGGCGTGCCTGTAGGCGACGGGCAAAAGCGCACCCGCACGTCTTTGGGCAGTTCAGGTCTGGAATCAGTTGCATTTTCAGTCATATTCCCATTATGCCGCGCGAGATTGACGGGAAGGGCGTTGCCTCGGTACCAACTGCAACTCAAACATGAAGTCGGTGTCGTCCAATCGATAGCGCTCGGCAAGATCGGGGCCGCAGCCGTTGGAACCCAAACCACTCTGCACATAATCAAGGCACAACACGTTGGATTCGCACGGCTCAAGCTCATAGCAGTGCCTTTTGGCGGTCAGCTCCTCTTGGGTGAAGGGCAGCAGCTGGAACGATGCTTGTCGACGTCGCTTTCGTTCGGGCCATATCCGCAATACACCACACGTCCCATTGCCTTTGGCATGAACAGACGAAGACCGAACCGCGGCAGGAACTGCAGCGTTTGGTCACGTATAACATGCATGGCCAATGAGACGGCCCCGTCACGGTGAATCGTCCAGGTCGTATCGGCCTCAAGCACAACCTGCACCGCAGGGGCCACCAGCGTCAGATACGCGCTGATTGCAACGTTGCCGATGCCGGCACCGGCAACACATGAACCTCGTCCGCCCGCGTCATGACGTAGCCGTAACCGGCGGCCTCCCGGTCTTTCCTGACAAACATGTCATTATCGGTCGGTGTGCGCCAGATATTTACTTCCATCGGCCTGTCGATAAGCTGGCAGTTGTGGAAGACCATCGAGGAGAACATGCCGGTTCTTTTATCGCATACGTACTGCCATTGCGCGCCGCCGACACAAATTTGCCTTGCATCCTCGTCAATCAGCACGTCATCCGCGGCCTCATGGCTCTGCTCGAGCAGGCGTGCGGCGAGCAGGTTGCGACCATCAGCGTTATCCATCGGCACCTCGTCGAAGTCCAAAGGGTAACCGGCAGGAAGCACGAGGCTTGCCTTGGCCGTGGCATAGCAGACGAACAACGTGGCCTTGCCCTAATCGGGAACCGAGATATCGTTCAGACGAACCGTTCCCTTTTCGTGCGGCTCAATCCGCAAACCGGCGGCATCGACCTTGCCTTCGTTCACCGTTTTCCCGTCCACAAGCAGACGCCAGGTGACGACGACATCGGAGGAATTCCGGAAATCCATGTACTTATACAGCGTCAGCGAGCGCGTTTGCTGGTCGAACGCGACGACGCGAAGCGGCCTGAATACGTTCTTGAATTCCTTAAGGCCCGCATGCACAGTTCTTATCGCGTTGACGTTGTGTTTCTTCATGATTCTCAGATCCCGCAGCATCTGCGCACGCGTTACTGCGAAACCCGTATCGGGTTCAGAATCATGTCGGTTGACGCCGTGCAGCTTCACCGGCCTGTGGTTAACACGCAGAACCCCCGCATCGATGTCAACAGCGCGTACACCGACACTATCGACGATCATTTCGCCCTTCCCCGGCAGCCCAGTGAAAAAGTACAAACAAGTAAAGGTAAGGATCTTCGGCGTTCCACAGGTGCGGACGGTCCAAGTTCAACGTCGCCCTTGCCTCGGACTCAAAGCCCTCGCTGTCGTGATGGGTCTAGCTGTGCACCGTCTGCAACATATGACCGGACGCGCCCAGCAACGAAACGGTCACATCGGTATCACTCGATGCAAAAAGTCAAAATCGACCGTAATCGTGGCTTGTCTAAGGCCATCGCCTAGCTTCGCATGAACGAAAAAGTCGCGAATCGCGTCCTGCGGGCGTTCCAGAAGGTACACACTGCGGAAAATGCCACTCATACGGAACTTGTCCCGATCCTCAAGATAGCTTCCGTCGCACCATTTCAGAACCAGCACGACCATACGGTTAGCACCCTCGCGCAGAACGTCGGTTACATCAAATTCGCTGATTGAGCGCGAAACCTGGCTATAGTCCACCAACCGGCCGTTCACCCACACGTATAAGCAGGAGTCGACGCCTTCGAAATCAAGAGACACACGGGGAGCGTCTTCGTTCCTGCTATATTCGAAATCTCGCATGTACAACGCACAGGGGTTGTCTTTGGGAACGCGCGGCGGATCGAACGGGAACGGATAGCGGAAATTGGTATATTGCGGTTTGTCATACCCGTTGCATTGCCATACCGATGGCACTTCGACCGAATCGAAGGCGGTCTGTTCTTGATAGGCCTTGCCGGCCTCGCGAATCCGCCGCACCTTCGTTCGTCGGACCGGCGTACACGAATTGCGACTGCCCGAGAACCTGTGTCGGCCGCGTCTCGACAGCTTATTTCAGCGCTTTTCCAGCGGAGCCGAGCTGCACACAGGCCTCGACCACGCGCTTGGCCATCGCATCCTCCGCTTCTCGACCCCAAGAACGAGGGTCATAGTAGCGTTTTTCGCCCACTTCGCCGTCCACCTTGAGGACGGAATCGTAGTGTTCGAACATGTGGCCGGCGACCACGCGGGTGAAGGCGTACTGGGTGTCGGTGTCAACGTTCATTTTCACCACGCCGTGGCGCACCGCGGCGGCGATGTCGTCGGCCGACGAACCCGAACCGCCGTGGAACACAAGCATGAACGGCTTGCCGTCATGAAGAGTGCCGGCCGCATATTTTCGCCCATTTCCAAGCGTTCCGGACTCCGCGGCGGACGCGACCTCGCGCTGGATCTCCCCGAGCAGTTCCGGGCGCAACTTCACCACCCCCGGCTTGTACGCACCGTGCACGTTGCCGAATGTGAACGCGGCCATGTAGTTGCCGCGCTCGCCCAGACCGAGCCGGCGGGCGACCTCGACGCCATCAGCCGGGGTGGAATACAGCTTCTCGTCAATATCCGCGCGATGGCCGTCTTCTTCGCCGCCGACGGCACCGATTTCGATCTCCAGAACGGTGTGCGCTTTGTCCGAAAGTTCCAACAAATCCTCGGCAATGTCAAGGTTCTCGCCCAGCGGGACCGTTGACCCGTCCCACATATGCGATTGAAATATCGGCTCTCGGCCGTGGGCGACCTCGTCCGCATCCCTGGCGAGCAACGGCCGCACCCACCCGTCAAGGTACTGCTTGGCGCAGTGATCGGTGTGCAGAGCGATGGTAATGTTCGAATATTTCGCCGCAACCTCATGCGCGAAAGCCGCGAAAGCGAGCGAACCGGCGACACGATCTTCCACCCTCTGACCCGACAGATAGGAGGCCGCACCCACCGACACTTGGATGATGCCGTCCGATTCCGCGTCCGCGAACCCCTGCAACGCCGCGTTCAGCGTCTGGGTGCTGGACACGTTGATTGCAGGGTATGCATAGCCGTTCTTCCGCGCCGATTCCAACATCTGCCGATACCGCTCAGGATTCGCAATAGTCATAACCTTATTATGACCGCGACTCTCGCCATTCGTGCGTCGCTTCAATTCAACCGCCCCAAGCGATGCCAGCCGCCGCATTGCCGGTATTGACAGCATTGGAAGCATTGCCAATCGAAACAACATCACTGGACGCCAAAAACCCTTGCTGGTGAAGACTTACGAAACCCTCAGCGACAACCGATCCATCACCGTATCCGCCAAAATATCCGGAGCCGGCGAAGACAAGAGTTTGAAACCATCTTCGTCGGACTCGAGCGGTTCCAAGGTCTGCAACTGGGAATCAAGCAATGAAATGGGCATGAAGTGGGCACGCTGGGTCATTCGCCTGCGCAGATCGTCCTTGTCGAGGTCCAGTTCGACGAAGACGACCCGACTCTTGGCCTGGCGCAGCACATCGCGGTAAACTCTCTTGAGCGCCGAACACGTGACCAAGGTGCAGTGTCCCTGAGCCGATTGCTCACTGATCCAGTCACGAAGGGCTTGCAGCCAAGGCCAACGGTCCTCGTCGGTAAGCGGGTGCCCTGCAGCCATCTTCTCAATATTGGCTTTGGGGTGGAAATCGTCGGCCTCGGCGTACGGCCATTTCAAGTGCTTGGCAAGCTCTTCGGCAAGTGTCGTCTTCCCAGTGCCAGCTACGCCCATAACGACAATACTTACGGTCTCCTTCTTTCCCATGTCACCATCACCATTCGTGCATGGTGCCATCAAGCAGCCTGCCCACCGGCAACGGGGCGGACTGGTAGAGATGCTTCGCAGAGAGCTTCTCATCGAAGCCAACACTGAGATCCGGCTTGTTTCCTGGGTGCAGGTAGCCGTCCTCGAAGGTGTAGGAGGTATGGAAAACCTCAAGCGTCTCGTCACTATGTTTCATGTATTCCTGGATACCGAAGTTCAGAATGGCGAGATCGAGGTGCAGGTTCGCTGCCATGCCCACTGGCGAGACATCCGTGGGACCGTGGAAGGCGGACTTCACGCCGAACAGCTCAACAAAAGCCATAAGCACACATCGCATCAGAGCGTATAGACTCAGCAAAGAACTGGATTGTTTGAAGAAGGAATCTGAAAGAGCGGATGACGGGAGTCGAACCCGCCTCTGAAGCTTGGGAAGCTTCCATTCTACCGATGAACTACATCCGCAGTGGTTATATACAATAACGCACAACAAAATTGATTTTAGCACAGGATTGTGAGCCACGCGCCGATTTTTAGTATGCAACCTGCGCGGGCTGGGTGGAACCTGAACGATTTCGGCTCGACCCGCTGCTGGCCCCAGCGGGAATCATCTGCATCTCCTGGGCCATCTGCATCAGGCGGTTGATGCGGTCTCGGGTGGGCGGATGGGTGGAGAACAGACGGCTGAAACCCTCGTTGGAGAACGGGTTCGCGATCATCATCGCGGCAGCCGACTGCGTACCGGCGGTCTGCGGCATCGGGTTGGCCTGCGCCCCAGCGGTAATCTTGCTCAACGCCGATGCCAGCGCGGCCGGGTCACCGGTGAGCCTGCTGCCATCTTCATCAGCGTCGTATTCGCGGGTGCGCGAGATGGCCATCTGAATCAGCGAGGCGCCAATCGGCGCGAGAATCGAACTCAGAACGACGCCCACCAAACCAAGCGCGCCCGATCGTTGCTCATCGTCGCGCTGCCCACCGCCGAAGTACATCAGCATGTAACCGAGGTAGGTGATCACCGTCGCCATCGCGCTGGCAACGGCCGAAGTGAGAATGTCATGGTTGTAGACGTGCATCAGCTCGTGGCCGAGCACGCCCCTCAATTCGCGTTCGTTGAGCATGTGCAGAATGCCCTGCGTACAGCAGACCGCCGCATGCCGCTCGTTGCGGCCGGTGGCGAAGGCGTTGGGGCTCATGGTCGGTGCGATGTAGATACGCGGCATAGGCTTGCCGGCACGGGCGGAGAGCTCGCGGACAATGCGGTAGAGCTCGGGCGCCTCGGTTTCGGAGACCTGGCGTGCGCCCATCGACGCTATGGAGATGCGGTCGGAAAACCAATAAGACACGAACGTCGTGGCCAGACCAATGCAAATGTAATAGACAAGCGTGCCGCTGCTGGCGCCCGTGGTCCACCAAATCAACATGATAATGGCCCACATCAAGGCGAAAAGCAGCGTCGTCTTGAGACCGTTGAGATGTCCATGAACTTTCATATTGCCATCCATAGATAGAAGTGTAGGGACCGAATCTGGCAGTTTGCTGAATTGTGGCTGAAAGCAAAAAGCGCGGTCCTGATTACGGAAACCGCGCAGTTCATCGAGTCTTAGCGCATCATTTCAGTGCATTTCAGTGCATCTCAGCAGATTCCAGCGCATCTCACGACAACGTGCGTTCAGCCAAGTGCAAGTTCGCGCATCTGACTCGGATCGATGACCTTCTTGTGCTCGCGGCCTTCCTTCGCGCCTTCGGCACGCTCATACGCGTCAATCTTCTTCCAGCCGGCGAAATCGATGGGCTTCACACCGCGTTCGGCAAGCAGGCGATCGATAGATTCAGGATCGCGATCAGGCGCGATGCAGCCCTTTGCCCCGCTCTCGCCATCAGCGACCTCGGCGTTGGCAAGGTCCTCAAGCATGTTGCCGACGATGAGCAACGCATCGGACTTGGTGGAACCGATCAGGCCGACCGGCCCACGCTTGGCCCAGCCCGTCGCATAGAGACGCGGACGAACCGTGCTCGTGCCGGTCTCGGCGGTAAACGCGGGCTCTGCGAGAATGCGGCCACCCTCGTTGGCGAGCACATGACGCTGCTCATCATAAGCGACGCCGGGCACAGAGGCAGGCTTGTAGCCGATGGCGTGGTAAACGGCCTGGACGGGATAATTCGTGAACTCACCGGTATGGCGCATCACACCGTCGGCGCTGGTCTCGGTACGCTCAACATGCAAACCGACGACCTCGCCGTCTTCTCCCAATACCTCGGTAGGTGCGGAATTGAAGTGAATGTAGTACTTCTTGGTGGCAGGATTGCCTTCGAAATCAACACCGCCACCGTCTTCCATGTCTTCGGCCATGTCGCGAATCACGAACAGCTCCTCCACCATCTGGCGAGTGAGCTTGTCGCTGCCGGCCTGCTCCACGGTTTCTTCGTCAAGCTCGAAATCGTCCTCGTTGATGATGATCTGCACGCCCGGCAGCTTCTCGAGTTCGCGCAGTTCCTGAACGCTGAACTTGGCCTGAGCCACGCCACGGCGGACGAACAGGTGCAATTCCCGAGCCTTGTTCTCCTTGATGCCCTCGTAGACATTGTCCGGAATATCGGTGCGGACCTTGAGATCGTCGGCATTGCGCACCAGCTCACGCGAAACATCCATCGCCACGTTGCCCCCGCCGATGACCGCCACCGTTTCGGCTTCCAGCGGCCAAGTGCGAGCGCCGGTGGGATAGCCGTCATACCATTCCACGAAACGTGCGGCGCCGTAAACGCCTTCCAGATCAGACCCGGCGATGGTCAGCGGCTTATCGGCTACCGCTCCGGTGGCGAACAGCACCGCATCATACCGTTCCATCAGGTCGTCAAGGTCCAGATCGCGCCCCAATTCCACGTCGCAGTAAAGGTGAATATCAGGGTTATCAAGCGTTTTTTCCAGCGCGTCGGCGATGAATTTGATGGCCGGATGATCCGGCGCGACACCGTAACGCACCAAACCGAACGGCACCGGCAGCTTCTCGAACAGGTCAATGCGCGCGTTGTCGGGCAATCTAAGCGACTCCCCCTTCTTCTTCAGTTCGCGCAGGAAAATATCGGATGAATACACTCCCGCCGGGCCGGCACCGACGACGGCAATACGGAGTTGGTTGCTGTTGTTTTCGCTCATGGTTCTAGACTATCGCATCAAGACGCACCTCGAAAGACCCACCCGAGCGTTTCATCACCTTCGGAACGCGGGGAATTGCGAACCCTCACGGCTATACTTGAATCCGTTCGCGCGGTTGGTGGCAGCAGCTGCGCCAAGACGACAACCATAACGCGTGCGGTGACAACGCAGTACGGATCCAAAGAATGGTGTGAAATGGCACCTTCGTTCGTTTCCGACGGCTTTACCGCACACCAACGTATCGGCTTGATTCGTCGCGCGGACTCCTCACCTTTCCGTCGACGCCGTTTCAAGCCGCACGACAGATAAGGTGATTTACAATGAGCTTCACTACGGGCTTTACGCATATTCGCGAAATTATCAACCGTCTCGGCAGCACATCAGCCAACCGCAATGACTGCCGCAACGCGCTTCGGGGAACGTTACACAAAACGGCAGCGATGCTGGGCGTTGCGGCGCTGGGTCTTTCCCTTACGGCGTGCGGTTCTTCCGACAGCGCCAAGAGCGCAAACAATGCGGACGGCAAACCGACCCTGACGTTCATGCTTGATTGGACGCCGAACACGAACCATATCGGACTGTATGTGGCGCAACAGCTTGGTTATTTCAAGGATGCCGGCATCAACGTGAAGATCCTTCCCACCGCTCAGGCCGGTGCGGAAACCAGCGTGCAGAACGGCGTGGCGAACATAGGTTTCTCCAAGCTGACGGACCTGGCGAACACCAATTCGCAAGGCGCCGATCTTAAACTCGTGTTCAACCTCACGCAGAAGCCAATCGCTCGTTGGTGCAGCCTTGCAAGCCGCACCGACATTAGAACACCCAAAGACTTTGCGGATAAGACCTTCGTAAGTTTCGGTTCCGCGGAACAGAGCGCCTCAGTTCGTCAGATGATTCGTTACGCCGGCGGCTCCGGCGGCTTCAAGACCGCAACCGCAGGCACCAACACCTTCCGCACGCTGACCAGCGGAAAGGGTGATTTTGCGGGCTTCTACGCCAATTGGGAAGAGGTGGAGTCGCAGCTCAACGGCCCGGCGCTCAACTGCTTCGCCGCCGACAAGTGGGGTGTGCCGGGCAACCCCGATCAGATTGGCTTCATGGTGAAAAACTCCTGGGTCAAGGACCCCCAGAACGCAGAGAACCTCAAGAAGTTCATCAAGGCGGCGCGCCGCGGATATGACTACGCACTGTCCAACCCGGACAAAGCGGCCGACATCCTGGTGGAGCAGAACAAAACCGCGCATCTCGATCCGAAACTCGCCCACGCGTCGATGAAGAAGATCGTCGACGAGGGCTATTGGAGCGGCAACGGCATGGACGACACCACAACCAACGGCAAGCCCAACCAGAAGGTAACCTCTGCCATCAATACGGAAGACGGCCAAAAATATCTGGACTTCCAATTCGATGCCGGCACCTACACCGATTCACACAAGAAGAAGCTTGCGCGCGCGCCCCAGGTCAGCAAACTATCGACCAACGAATACGTGCGCTAAGACCGACTGGCAAAGTCTATCGTCCGTCAGCGAGCGATAGGGCAGCCAAGAAACTAGCGACCACCGGAATACAGCGAAAGAAGAGCAATGTCAACGAAACGGGAGCATAAGACGAGGGAGCCTCAGAGTTGGCTGCACAAGATGTTGCCGCCGGCAATCACCATCGGTGCGGTGTTGGCGTTTTGGCAAATCGCAGCGGATACGGGCCTTGTCTCCGAACTCACGCTCTCCTCACCGGCGACCATCATCTCGTCGATGATCGCCACGTGGCCCGACCTGATGAGCGCTGCCGCGGTGACGACCGGCGAAGCACTGGCCGGTTTCATCATTTCGGTGGTCGCCGGTATTGCCATCGGCGCCGGCCTATACGTTTCAAAAACCGCCAATCGCGCCTTCTACCCATTGCTGGTGGCGGCCCAAACCGTCCCGATCATCACCATAGCCCCGCTATTCATGATTTGGTTCGGATTCAGCTTCGTTGGCAAAATCGCGCTCGTCGCCGTTTTCAGCGTTTTTTCCATAGCCGTCGAAACCTCGCGGGGTCTGACCGCGGTGCCTCGTTTCTATGAGGATGTGGCCCTGACGTGCGGGGCAACGAAAACGTGGACACTGTTTCATGTGAAACTTCGCGTCGCCGCACGCCAGATTTTCTCCGGCATCCGCATCTCCGCCGCTTACGTTTTCGGCACCGCCGTCACAGCCGAATACCTCGGAGCGACCAACGGCCTCGGCGTATGGCTGCAAAGCGCGTTCAACTCATTTCAAACGGCTCTGATCTTCTCGGCGGCCGTTGTGGTGGTTGCCCTCACCGGCCTGTTGCTAGCCCTCGTCTCTTTTACCGAACACTTACTGCTCGGCCCCGCCGAAAAGGATGATGCCGTATCGCTGGACCTAAGCGAGATGTGAACGTGCGACGCCATCGGCCAACAGACTCCGACAACAAGCGAGACTTGATTAACCCCATCCGCAACAATGCAACGTCCTTCATCAGACCGTTTCAGCCACACCGAACCAACAGTACACTGCACCCAACAGCGCCGAGAACCAAGCATTACCTTGCCCCATTTTCGAACAACAACGGAAATGCACGAAAGCGACCATCCCGCAAACATGATTTAATTGATATTGACTGCATAGACTAAGTGTTGAAGTTGTATTGAATCACTATTCGCGACGCTTCAACTCCGTGAATGTGTAGTTCGTCAGGATTCAAACACTGACAACTGATTCAACAGAAGAGAGGATATCAATGAACGACATGAACGCCATGAACGGCGCGAACGATCCAAACATAGATCCGGCAAATCCCAACCAGAACCCTTATGGAGCCACCCAACAGACGCAGCAAAACAACGCGGCCCCGCAACAGTTAGGCACTGACATTCCTCCATATCAGCCGACGGCAGAAGCCCCGGCCCAACCGATCAACCCCAACCCGCAATACAACCAAGGTGGTAACTACGGAGCCCCGGCCGCAGTGGAAGTTCCCCTGAACAAGCCGTTCTACGGATGTCCGCCGCCGGAGGCAATCAAACGTTTCTTTGTCAAATACGCCAACTTCAAAGGACGCGCAAGCCGTAGCGAATTCTGGTGGATCATCCTATTCATCTTCGTCGTCAAAATCATCATCAGTCTGATCAATTCAATCATTCTGGACACGGACGAAAGCTTCATCGACACCATCTGGTCAATCGCGATTTTCATTCCGTTTTTGTCCCTCAACGTTCGCCGTCTCCACGATACGAACAAGTCGGGCTGGTGGCTGCTGCTCCCGGCGGCCATAACGTTTGTCTGCACTGTTACAATGGTCGTCTTACTGCTTTTCGCCGGTTACCATGTCAGCTCACTGAGCGACACCGACATTGCTCAAGATATAGCTAACAGCGCCGCAATCGGATTGATCATCGGAGCCTTCATTCTGCTGATCTGCTATCTTGCAAGCTTTGTCATCTATATCGTATTCATGTCAATAGCGCAAAAACCCGAAGGTGTCCGATACGACGAAATCACACCGGCACAGCCTGTAATGCAGAGCATGATGCAAGGTGAGCAGAGGCCGCCCATGAACCAGCAGTCCTTCAGATCCACAAACGAGACCATGCCACAGAGCGGTCAGGAAACTCCCGCAGCTTCGTACAATCAACAGCCCGGCATGCCGACCGAGATGAGCGCGCAGCCTGACATGCCGAGCGCATCAGGTGAACAGCCTTACGTACCGGCGCAACCCGCGAGCATGCCGATTCAGCAACCGAACGTTGCCCCTAGCAATGGCAACAACACCAGCGACTTCCAGCCCCCGTTCATGAACGGCAACGGAAGCAACCAGCAGTAACCTCCAGTAGGCTGCCATCACAACGGCACGCAACCATTGGGCCCTGTCTCCGAAATCAATCAGAGACAGGGCCCAATTCATAATGCTACTTTGTCAAGATGCGCGGTCCCGCAACATTTACAGCTCCACCGGCGGCTTATCTTTGTCCTCCGGAACATCCTTGAACTTTTCGGCCAGCTTGTCTTTTTTAAGCTTCTCTTCCTTTTCCTTCTCAGCCTGCTTGACAGCCACAGGATCGAACATGACATCGTTACGATGCTTCTCCCATTCAGCCTTGACGATAGGCGCGACGAACGATGTCAATGCATCGGCGGTGGAATTCTCCCCGGAGCGTTGCCGATGCTTGTCCAAGGCATCTTCGAACTGGCGGCTTGAAAGGTAGATGCGCGGAATCGCTATGCGCTCGCACAGCTCGTTGATATACAGCATCACCGGGATGAAGTTGTGAGCGGTATCACGAACCGAAGGCTTGTCAAAACCGCCGACCGTATCAATCACTTCAAACAACGCCCCCACCGCGGCTAACACCACGGCAAGTCGCTGTGTCACGCTTTCCACATCCGCTTCATTCGGACGTTCCCCGCTGCCATCCTGCTCCGAACCGGTCAACGAACCGGAAAGAACGGTGGTCTCAATCTGCTCAAGTCCTTGGGCCACGGCTTCCACCGTCCGCTCGTCCCAGTCGACGCGCAGGTCACCGGAGCCGGCCATCACCAGCGACGTGTCACCAGTGCTCGAATATCCTTCCATCTGCTCATACGCGTCGTAAACGTCAAGCAGCGCATCCACTATGGATTGCGAGCGCCCCGGAATATCAACGGCACCTTCGTAAACGAACTCCGCGTCCGCCATCGATATGTCTTCGTCGGTAAGCACTTGAGCGGCAGAACGCCCCACCCGCACCTGCAGGTCCTCGGCGTATTTCGCGTCATTGGCCAGTTGCTGCGCGGTCTGCAGCGGCCATAAACCGATAAGCTCGGCTCCGGCCTGCGCAGCGTCGCGTACCTCGGGCATCAACGCCAAGCGCGCCAATTCACCGTCGCTGATGATGCCGCCGCTGATGATGCCGCCGCCAATATCGACCGCCATATTGCTCCTTCGCCATACCGTCAACCGACTGTTCGACTCTATCGTAATCTATTCACGGCATCGCTGCCGCCATAACACCGCATCGCGGTCACATACAACCATAAAAACGACTGCGATGCGTCATTGCACATCTGCCGCGGGATCGACATAAGCGATATGCAGCACCTTGCCGGTTTCACTGTCGTAGGTAATCGAAGTTATCGATGCGAGCGCCGTATGACGCAACAGCATATTGTGTTCGGGATGTCCGGTTTCAAGCATGTGCCGATAGCTCCAGATTGGCGATTCATGGCTGACGACGATGACCTGCTCGCCGGGATGGTTGCGTACCGTTTCCTGCGCGAAATCGCTGACACGATCGGCGATGTGCCGATAACTCTCGCCCCAGCTCGGCCGCCAAAGGTTGCGAAGCAGCTTAAGACTGCGCGAACGCCAGAGGGCTGCCTTGCCGTGGCCTATGCGCAAACCGCGAAACTCATTGCCAGCCTCGATGAGTCGCCGGTCGGTCTGCACCGTCAATGCCACATCACCCCGTGCCTGCCTTATCCCGTTGAGATCATCAAGTATCACCTGGGCCGTCTCACGCGTGCGGTCCAGCGGCGAGGAATACAACGCAACCGTCTGGCTCATCTCAGAATCCATGGCGATGTATCGCGCGGTGGCTTGGGCCATGCGCACCCCGACAGCCGAAAGGTGGAAATTCGGAAGACGTTCGTAAAGCAGATGATCGGGGTTCTCGACCTTGCCGTGACGGACGAAATGCAGTGTGGTCTGCGGCATGGATGTCTCTCCTTGTCCATACAACGATTGGCGCGAAATTTCGCGATCTGGGCAATTCCTTCAACAGCCTACCAGCGGGCAGGCACGCCCGAGCGTCACCCGAGACCACTGCGATTCCATCGCTCGTCAACCATTGTGAACACCGTCCGACCAATCTTACCAACGGAGATTTGCCACAATTTCGCAGCTTGCCGACCATTGAAATGCCGACCATGAGACAGCCCACAGCGCACCCTGGCAGACGTTTGCGAAACATTTACCTTTCAGCGTTTTCCCATGGCTCAACTACCGCGTGTTGAGGATGCATGACGACTAGAGTATCAAAACTGAAAGAAGTGATTTCAAGACTTTTGCTCCCACAGCTCGTTTAAAGCGGAACGTTTTGCGGCGGTACGTATGGCGCCCGAAAACCAACGAACTGTACTGCGCCCACATGAATAACACCCACCTCTATATCTTGGAAGGATACTTGTAGCCAATGCGCCCCATACCTTTTTCCGGTTTCAAGGACGTCGCACATCGACTTTTTGACGGCTACGCCGAACTACTGCGCATGCCACATACCGCGCGTTTCGCAGTAGGATCGGTTATCGCATGCATGCCTTTCCCAATGGTCGGCATGACCATTACCATTTCCGTGCAGCACTACTACGGCAACTACACGCTTGCGGGTGCACTGAGCGCGGTCCAAGCCATTGCGCTGGCGATTATGAGCCCAGTGCTTGGCAAGTTGGTCGACAAGTTCGGGCAACGACAGGTTTCCATCCCCACCATCATCGTCTGGATAGTGGCTGCAACGGCGTTGGTGTCCTGCATTGCCGCTCGAGTGCCAGCGTGGATTCTCTTCGTCATCGTCCCCTTCATGGCCGCCATACCACCGTGGGGAGCAATGTCCCGGAGCCGCTGGACCAACCTGCTGCGGGGCGACCCGGTACGCACCGACCGCGCCTTGTCTCTTTCCGGCGTCTTCGACGAAGCGATGTGGGTTATCGGCAATCCACTCGCCTCAACACTGGCCGTCATTTCCGGCGTACTTGCGTTTTCGGTGACCGGTATGTGTGTCATCGTCGGCGCACTAATGTTCCTGACCGAACTGAGCACCGAACCACCCTCACAGACCGAACTCGCACGCAAGGCCGGCATTTCACGCAAAGAATACCGTCAACGCGAAGCCTTGAAAGCAGCCAGGTTGCGGGGCAAGGAAGAAGCGGCCGAAGAAAAGGCTGGGCTGTTTAAATCCGGGCAATCCATCTGGGGCCCCGGCCTCATTGCGATGTGCGTGACATGGTTTGGCCTCGGAGCCTTCCAGTCCGCCGCGTCGATTTCGATCATCTCGTTCGCCACCGAACAGAACATGAAGCAGTACACAGGCTTCGTCTTCGCCTGCTTCTCGTTCTCTTCGATGGTCGGCGCGATTTTCTACGGTGCAAAAAACTGGACGATTCCGCTATGGAAACGCTTCTATTTCTGCCTGCTTGTTGTCAATCTAGGAATCGGCTCATTCATGTTCGCCCATAATATCTGGACGATTATGGTCATCTACCTGATTATCGGCGTCTGCCAAGCACCGACTTGGATCAACGGCAACCAGTTGATGCTGCATCTCGTTCCGCCGACCCGTTTCACCGAAGGTATGGCGTGGACCAGCGCAATGAACTCAATCGGCGGATCCGCGGGCTCGGCCATTGCCGGGTTGTTCATCGACCAGATGGGCTCACACGGCGGATTCCTCGTGGTGACGATTCTGGCACTGACTTCGCTCGCTCTTTCCTTCACGGGCTTCAAGCAGATCAAGCAAAGCACCGAAACCCCGATGCTCACCGCAGTCGAGATCTGATGCGCGTCGATTGCGCGGTTTCCAGTCGAACATAGCAAGGAAAAATCGCCGACGCGCCGCCTTACGAGGCGATGCGGATAACCCAAAACGAACGTGCCTTCGTACTCTCATCCATTTCCCAAGCTGGTGAGTGCGAAGGCACGTTCGTTTTCGATGACTTATTATTGCCATCCCTCGGGAGTGTGGGCAATCGACCACTCACCGAGTTTTTGAGCGAAGGTCTTGCGAACCGAAGTAGGTATCACGGACCCATCGGAACCAGCGGCACTTCCGGAAACAGCCATATTCTCAACATCCGACGTCTCGGAAGCCGAGCTTCCAGAAGCGGAACGGTTGTCGAGCAGCCACTTACGGATGATGAAGTTCCAGATGGCGACCACCACGGTGGCAACGAGCTTGCCGATGTTCGAGCGCAGGATATACACACCGTGCTGAGTGGTGACGGCATCGGCCGGCATGCCGAGCGTGCTCATCCAGATAATCCACTCGTTAATTCCCAAGCCGACAATCGCAGAAACCAGGAAAATCAGAGCTTCCATCCAGCGAGCCATGTCTTGACGGTGTTTGAAGACATACTTCATGCTTGCCCAGTAGTTGAATACTAAGGAAATCAAGAACGAAACAGTGCTTGCCACCACGTTGTTGGTGTGTATGAAAATCAGGAGGTTCATGATGGCCTCGTCGATCACAAAGGCAACGACACCGACCAGTCCGAATTTCACGAGTTGTTCAATCAGCTTTTTCACAACAGCCCATTTAACTATATGAACATGCCAATTATCTGCGATAGTGCGCAATTACCACTGATTCATCGCATGTATCGACGGCGGTAAAGGGCACTCGTGCACTTTCGTGGATACGTTTACGACCGGGCGAACATTTATGGCGTGACGGCAGCGCCGCTACTGGAGGTATGCATGCACACGTTTTACAACTGGGCAGATATCCGCAAAGTGACGACCGCACTGCTACCGGCGGCCATTCACCTCATTCAGTGCGCCAATGACAAGCAGCACACTATCGCACAAAACGCAGGCCATCACCGGGGCGATGGATTTGCACCTCGCAATCCGGCAGGCGATTGCGCAACTCATCGGCCACACGCTCGGCGTCGCGTCCATCGGTAAGCACCTTGACGTTCGGACCGGCATCCATCGTTGACCATGCACCCAACCCTCCATCGCGAATGGACGTGACGGCATTAAGCGCGGACACCGTCTCCGGAAGCCAGTAGAGCACAGCAGGGCGCGAGGCCATCATCGAAGCATGCATGCCGAACGAATTGGCTTCGGTCAGCTCCCCGAAACGCTCGACGTCACCTTGACGTATCGCCGCCAACGCAGCATCCAAGTCATCCTGACACGAATCAATCCACGCATCATACAGCGGCGAAGTAACGACGGTCCGCCGCATGGCTTCACGACTTGAAATCGGCTTTTTTTCACCGGAAATAAGGACGACGATAACCGCGAGGTCCATGTCTCCCGAATCAACCGGTTCGGCGTAGGAACTTTCATCGTCATGCCCGGCATTCCATTTCACCAGTCCACCAAAAATCGAACGGCAGGCCGATCCGGAGCCACGACGGGCCAAACGAGAGAGCTCGCGGGGGGTTGCATCAAGACCAGCCGCTTCGCAAGCCGCACCGGCGAGCGCCGCGAAAGCCGAAGCCGAACTGGCCAACCCCGCACCATACGGCACGGTGTTGGCGGAGGTGACCCTCGCCGGGAGGTTGATGCCGGCTTTTTCGCGGATGATGTCAAGGAAAGCGGAAACTCGGTTCAGAGCCGTTCCTTGCTGCGTTGTGCCGTCTATGGTCAGGCTGTCGGCATCTGATGCACCGAATTGGACAGTGGTGGACGTTGAGAGCCCATCAAGCGTAAGCGAAAGGCTCGAAGCCCGCGGAATAATCAGCCGCTCGTCGGCTTTACCCCAGTATTTGATCAGTGCGATATTGGAGTTGGCAACGGCCGTAGCGCACCGAGACGCGGCGAGTGAACCGTCACTTTCCGCACTCATGCGGGAGGGTTGTGGGGCACAATCGCCTGCCGCCCGCGCTTCTGGCGTGTTCGTCATATCCGATTTACCGATCTTCACAATTCAAAACTCTACCGTGCTTTGGCATGCGGAATGGCGCAAAACGGTTACTATCCACCAAACCCGCAGAATTAAGCACCCATGACATTGTGAAACCGTCACGACAATACGCGCATGGTTAAAGACATCGGCAACACCACAACTACGCAGGAACACCGCAACCACACAGCAACGCTGAAACTACACAGTGACACCGCAACCACACAGCAACGCTGAAACTACGCAGCAACGAGAGAGCGATTATCGAGCTCGTAACGACGACCCTCAACCAACTCTTCATCAAATTGCTCGTTAGACTTAGCGCTAAGCGAGTGAATCCAAGCCTTGCAAGCGCCTTCGCATAACAAAGCGCGGCTGATGTTCTGGGCAGTATCGGCATCTTCAGCGAACGCGATCAGGCAGCCACCCAACCCGCCGCCTGTCATCTTCGCGCCGTTTGCCCCGGCATTCCGCGCCACATCGACCAGATGATCGACCAAGGGATGGCTGACATCAAGCTGGCTGAGCAGCTCATGTGCGCGGTTCATTCGTTCACCCAGCATGTTGACAGCGCCAAGCTCCAGATCGGTTTCGGAAGCCAATGCCAGCTCGCCCAGTTCGTCCATAACGGACCTGACATATGGGTGATTCTTTTCGTCTGCCTTACGAACATTGCCCACGGCCTCACGTGTGCTGCCGGCGATGCCGGAATCAGCAATCACCAGATAGGCCGGCATATCAACGCGCATATACTGCATCTGCCCGGACTGGAACGTAACAATGTCACGCGAGCATGTGGTCACCGCATCAAGACCGGAAGGGTTGCCGTGCGTGATAACTTCGGCTTCGTTGGTAAGACGCAAAATCTCTTGCTCACTCGCCCGAACATCGCAGGCGTCAAGAATCGCGCGGATTACCGCTCCGGCACTAGCCGCAGAAGAGCCCATGCCACGACCGGCAGGGAACGAGCTGTCCGTAACGACATCGAATGCAAGACCGGGGTAGCCGGCGAACTCCGTCGCGACCTTGACGGCGCACTCCAACCCCCCGAACCGATCACCAGCGGCCGACAGCGAACCTTCGTAGTTCAGGGCTTTGAGCGTGCGTATGCATGAGGTTGCGCACAGCCCGGCAGGCGTGACCCATGCCCGCATCTTGAGCGAAGGCAGCGGTGCGGCGACAGCGGGATAGCCGTAAACCACGGAATGCTCGCCCATGAGAATGACCTTCGCCCAAGTCTCGCCATATCCCATGTGTACCATCCGCCACCATCACCTTTCACGCATCCTACGCGACTCTTAATCCTCTAACGCCACACGACACAATGCCCGACTCTTTATGCAGGCCCAGTGCACATTCACCAAGCGACAAACGGAGCCCCTGTACCCGTGCCGACCATGACCCCTTACGGTCATCACCACCGTGCCACAGGACGCCCACTGTCTTTAGAGTCTAGAAATTGATTTGTGAACCGTGCGCGAATGAAGGTGAAGATAATGCGAAGACACGAGTTTATTTAGGGAGATACGGCACAATGCAGCACTACAACCGAGAAAATACTCCACGCCACGATTCGAGGCTCGACAAATCCGCAGCACCGTAGAGCTCCGAAAGCTGATTCCAACGACGGACCAGCGACGACGCAATACGACGACATTCCCACAAATTACGACGGTACAGCTTGCTATCGCGCTTGAGCCAGGCAGCCCCGTTGCCATCCGAAGTCGTGACCAACGCCGAACTGACGCCGGCGAACGACGGCCAGACCGCATCCTTGGACTTCATGGCGACCTGCGGTGCATCGTCATGGGTTCCGTCCTGGCGCGAGAACACTGCCTTGACAACTTCCTTCGCCGCAGTTTTGGCAAGTTCAGAACCAGAAAGCGCGGAACGCCGGTTCTCGAATACGGCGACAGGAGCAGGGAACGATTCGACGTCATCGCTGACCTCGCTATCGGCGTACCCTTCACGTGCCGCTCGAACCTCCGCAAGCTTGGTGGAAAGAGTTTCCATGAGATACGTCGGCCCGCGCATCACATCGCGCAACGCCATGTGATGCAGCGCCATGCCCGAATACATCAGCTTGACACCCAGATGAGCGTCTTCGTACATCATGCGGAACATATAGCGTTTGCCCGCGTTCGGGAAATGCAGCAGCGCACAGATCCAACGATTGCGCTGCGCATAGTATTCTTCCCACGTTCGGGAAATATCCTTGTCGTGCCAACCCTGATGCCACACCGCCACACCGGGAAGCCCTACTGTGGGATAGCCATGTTCGCGAGCCCGCAGACCGTATTCCACATCGTCATATTTGATGAACAACGGCAGCGACAAACCGATTTCACGAATCACCGAATTGGGAATCAGGCACATCCACCACCCGCTGTAATCGCAATCGAAACGGCTGTGCAGTTCAGGAGCATCGCGAAGCGGGGATACGGCAAAATCGTGGTTGTAGCTGGCCCCGGCTGGCGGGCACGGCTTCAACGAGCCACGGTCAAAACGCTCTCCCTGCACGTGCAGCATCGTCCGGCCGTCAAGATGGAACATACCGCCGCCGACCAGCACAGGTCGTTTGGCATAATCCTCGAATTGAATCGAGCGCAACAAGGATTCCGGCTCCATGATCGCGTCGTCATCGAGCAGGATGGTGTACGCACTTCGTCCCGCATCGACCGACTCGAGCATCCCGCGTGAAAAACCGCCCGATCCGCCGATATTGCTCTGCTGAATGTAGGTAAGCTGATCGCCCAAATCCAAGGAAACCGCATTGAAGTCTTCTTGATTACAGACCTTGTCCGTGCCTTGGTCGACGCAGTAGACGGTATCCAGCCTCCTGCGCAATTCGGTTTCGCCGGCAATCGCCTTCAACTGCCCCAAGCAATAAGACGGCCGGTTGTACGTTGTGATGGCGACGGAACAGGTCGTGTCAGCACAGGCACCACCACTGTGCACAGCGCCGGCATTCCGAGGATCGCCGCCATCAGCAGCATCGCTTTCGCCATCGCCTTGCCCACTCTGGACGCGATCGGCAACAGGAACCTGCCACTCGGCGTCACGGATCGTCAGCGCTTGTTCAGCATCAACTTCGGCGCCACTGTGGCGAGGCACACACGAGGCATCGAACCACAAGTAGCCGCCGTCCAGCATCCCGGAAAGCGGAATCTCGACGTCAATTGCCACCCAATCATCACCAACTTGGACCACCCCATCGTTCTTCGAATCGGAACCAGAAAGTGAAATTGTCTTGACTGCGGAGAACAGCCCTCGCGCTGTGGATTGAAAAACCCTGATCTCGCCCGTGCCGCGTACCTGCGCAACAAACCGTACGGAGGACGCGTTGGTCCAACGCTGCCAATATGAGGCAGGAAAAGCATTGAAATAGGTGCAGAAAGAAATATGGGCGCCAGACTCAAGACGTACCGAACGCCGAGACAGCACGGTCAAATCGACGCACTCATCGCCCGCGAAACCAGTACCCGCGCCTACTTCACGCAACGCCCTGTCAAAACCAACGGAATTCAACGCGCCCACATCGGCCCGGCGCAATTGCGAAACGCTGTCGAAAGCCGACTCCTGCACATGAGGCCGCGTCCAACGCACCGCATAAAGCGGCATGATCGATTCTGAGTCCACTACAGGAAATACAACACGGTTGACGGTTTCCCATTGAGATTGCACGGTAGTTGGTTGAGCCATGGTTTTCAGTATAACTGCACGATGACAAAACGGCACAAGTGCGTAAACCTTATGCAGAACGGTCTTTATCGGCGAATAAGCCCACGGTCATTGCTAAACTATGGGCTTTGTGAAGACATTAGCCAAAAATCTCAAGGATCGATATCACTATTCGTGGGTCGTTCTGAACGAGCTGGTGAAAACCGATTTCAAGCTGCGTTATCAGGGTTCGTTCCTTGGTATTGCTTGGTCGGTCATCAAACCGCTCATGCTGTTCGGCATCATGTATATGGTGTTTGTACGCTTCCTGCACTTCACTGACGGCACACCGCAATACCCGGTAGTTCTGTTGATGGGCAACTGCCTTTGGCAGTTCTTCGCCGAAGCGACCGGAACCGGCCTTCGTTCCATTGTCGACCGCGGTGACATCCTGAGGAAAATCCATTTCCCCAACTACGTTATCGTTGTTTCCGCAACGTGTGGAGCCCTAATCAGCCTGGGCATCAACCTCGTCGTCATTCTGATGTTCGCCATACTCAACGGAGCACAGTTCACCTGGCGCGTGCTTCTCCTGCCATTCAACCTCATCGAGCTTTACATCTTCGCTTTAGGCTGCGCTCTGCTGCTTTCCACGATATATGTTCACTTCCGTGACATTCTGCATATCTGGGAAGTCATCAGTCAGATTATCTTCTATGCGACGCCTATTATTTACCCGCTTTCCATGGTCAAGAACAATTACCCGATCATCTCCAAAATCATGCTTCTGAGTCCGATAGCCCAGACGTTCCAAGATGCGCGGCACAATCTTGTAGATCCCCACAATGTTCAGACTATCTGGAACGAAGTTAACAACCCGCTTATATGCCTTATCCCGTATGCCCTTTCGGTCATATTCCTGATCCTTGGCGTGTATGTCTTCCGCAAGCACAGCCGTAAATTTGCGGAAATCATGTAAGGGGCGAACCACCATGACTTCTTCAAAATCAATGGTTTCCATGACCAACTCATCAGACACTCGTGACGATTCCTCGCTTATCGGAGCTTCAAGCAACTCTTCAAGAAGCCCCGAAGTGGTACTTTCGGTCAATCACGTCGGCAAGTATTTTCAACTCCCCACCGAGCAAGCGAGCGGTCTGAAACAGGCGTTTATCAACTGGACCAAAGGTATCAAGGGCTACAAAAAACAGCAGGTACTCAACGATATTACGTTCGACGTCCACCGCGGCGACTTTTTCGGTATCGTCGGCCGTAACGGGTCCGGAAAATCAACCCTGCTGAAAATCATCTCCGGTATCTACGTACCGGATGCCGGCACAGTCAACGTCAAGGGAAAACTGGTGCCGTTCATCGAACTCGGAGTCGGCTTCAACCCAGAATTGACCGGCCGTGAGAACGTATTCCTCAACGGTGCCCTGTTGGGCTTCACCCGAGAGGAAATCGAGGACATGTACGACGACATCGTCGATTTTGCCGAACTTGATGACTTCATGGACCAAAAGCTGAAGAATTATTCAAGCGGCATGCAGGTTCGTTTGGCCTTCTCCGTAGCCATCAAAGCCCAAGGCGACGTCCTTGTACTTGACGAGGTGCTTGCTGTCGGAGACGAGGCATTTCAGCAGAAATGCGACGACTATTTCGCCGAAGTGAAAAAGGACCCGAACAAGACAGTCATCCTCGTCACCCACAGCATGGATTCCGTAAAAAAGTACTGCAACCGAGCCATTCTCATTAAGAATGGCGACGTCATCGTCAACGGCAACACCGAGGAAGCAGCCAATCAATACACTCTTGAAAACCTTCAGGTGGAAAAGAAAGAAACCCAACTGCGCAAAGGCGAATATGCAGACGGCCTCAACAGCCGTTGCCCGTTACTGAAGGTAAAGCCGCTTTCTAGCCAGATATGCAAGAGCTCCGACACGTTCCGCTTCGAGGTGGAATACGAGTTCAACGAGGCTGAAGATTTCTACCTCGCCATCGCACTGCACGATCTTCGGCGTGGCGGCGTGGCGTTCGACACCGGTGAAAAAAGACTGAAATACACGGAGCACGGCCATCGAACCGTTGAGTTTGAGCTGCCCCTCAACCTGTTCAACAACGGCGATTTCAGACTGGTCGCCTCGTTGCGTACGCTGTCCAAGAAAAACACCGAAATCACGGACATGGTCGCGTTCACCAACGATGCAAATTCGTGCGCGTTCGCCATCAGAGACTCCAGAAACAAGGATTACGCGTTAATCAACGACCGGGTTATGCAAATCTCCCAAGTCGGTTCGCCGCGTTAAGTCTTTTAACGGCAAATACACCGATACGAAGAAGGGTTCTGAAATCGCTATAGGATTTCAGAACCCTTCTTCGTATCGGCGGCCGATCTTCAATGACGTTCGTCATCGCGGCCGCGTCAGTAAAACGTTCAGTCCTTGACTGGAACCTGCGGATAGTCGATTTTCGGATTGAAGTTCCATGCTTCGATGAGCTTCTTGTAAATCCTCTTCTGCAGCGGTTTCGCAACACCTCCGCGACGCATATGGTTCATCACCATCGCGCAGAAACGCAAGTACTGGTACATGCCTTCGTGATGCAGGTGATAGGAACCCTCGTTGCGTGCGCCATATTCGAATTTCCAAATGTTCTTTTCATCGATCATCGAATAGTTGACACCCTTGTTTGAACCCATATCGTGCAACACGACACTGTCCATAACCTGGATGCCCGGGCAGCCGTCAGTGATACGGATGGTGTATTCAGCGTCATCGAACCAAATGAAGTATTCCTTGTACGGCAGACCGTAGGATTCCATCACCCAGCGCGGAATGAGCACAGAGACGAACGAGCAGCGGCTGACCAAAGCAATGTTGAGACCCTGTGCCATCAAGCGGCCCCAATCCCACGTGGTCATGGGGTTGTTCATCTCCGAGATGTTACCGTCAATGAACTTGACCAACGAGCACGCGAACGGGATGTTGGTGCCCAGCTTTGCGGAAGCGGCATCGTACCCGTCCACCAACTTCTCCAACGCATCCGGTTCCGGATAACCGTCATCATCGAAGATCCAAGCAAAATCGGCACCCAGCTCGTAGGAACGACGCATACCGGCAGAGAATCCGCCTGCGCCGCCTTCATTGGTTGGCAGTGTGACGATGTCAAGCTGAATCTTGTCAGCAAACTTGAAATTCGCCTTGTATTCCGCCAGGTACTGGTCGGTGCCGTCGGTGGCGGCATTGTTGACGATGATGAGCTGCTCAGGCAGACGGGTCTGCTCTTCCATGCAACGCAGTACGGTCTTCAGTTTGTCAAGGCGGTTATAGGTAACTACCACCGCGGCTATTTTCCGCTTGTCTTCAGCCATCTTACTTGTTCCACCCCTCTAACGTTCGTGCAAACAGGTGATCCGCGGGCTCGAGCTGCGAGAACTTCTCCAATCGGTTCTCCTCAAGCGCCCACAGTTGTTTACGGTCATCTTCATTATTGGCCAGATGCACCAGCGCCGATTTGGCGTCATGAACCATCTTCGAAGTCATACGGCGCAACAGTCCCTGCTTCGGCACCAGCGTGGACTGTGAGCCAACATCGGCGGAAATCACCGGAATACCGGCCGAAAGCGCCTCGATGGTCGTAAGCGTTATACCTTCGTTGATCGAGGAAATCAGCAACACATCGGCATCCTGATAAGTCTTGGCCACAGGCGTTGTCATCGGACGCATTTCTAGAACTTCGCCGAGACCATAACGCTCAATCAGCGTATCGGCGAAGATATCCATATCGCCGTTGCCCTGCATAATGAACTTAAACTTACCTGGATATGCCTGCTGCAGCGCATGGGCCGTAAGAATGAACGCCTCGGGGCGCTTCTGACGAACCATACGCCCAACAAAAGCTACAGTAAGGGGCTTGCTGGTATCTCTTGTCTTGAATGTTGCCTTTTCATGGTCTGCAGTCAAACCGACCAATGGAGCAACCACAACCTTCTTGGGGTTGACATGATGAACGTCAACCATCCAGTGCTGCAACTGGGGCGAAATGACATGATGAAGATCAATCCATTTATCGCGCATAACAGACTCGTGGGGATAACCGCCGCGGAAGAAATACTCCACAATGTGCAAAGAATCGATGATTTCAGTCTGCGGGAAGTACTTCTTAACCCACCATGCCCGGTCGTACATCCATTGGGAATGATGAATCAGAACTCCTTTGATGTCGAAATGCTCGAAGAGCGCACGCAGCAGTGGTGCATCACCAGGGCGCTCCTGCAACGGGGCTGTAAGCGGTAGCAGCAACGCATCATCGAATTCAGGACGATTGATCCATGGCTGATGCCCATCCCTATCGGTGATGACGACCGGGTAAAGACCCGCTTCTTTCACCAATCGAACGGTCTCCAAGGCCCAACGTTCCGCACCTCCTGCCTGGAACCAGTGCATCGCGATGATGACGGCCTTCGGCGAACCAGCGGGAGCCTCACCAGGTTTAATCTCGACGACTGGATGATGACGGTGCGGTGAAGCGTTCTCTTTTTCAACCGTCGACGGAATCCATGGTTCTATTGGTTTCTTGCTGAGATATTCGCGAATGCTACGCTTGGTATCCCGGAATACATCGAACTGGGACGGCGCAGACAATTCAAGGATGTCATAGAGCTTCGATTTCGCACTATCATTAGGATGCTTTTGTTCCACATCCTTGTCGGTGGCGTCATCGGGGGTGAGCAACAGATAACGAACCCCAGTGTCAACTATCTGATCGTGCCCATCAAAGTACTGGGGAGGGTATGCGGAAAGCGGAGAAACTGTCGAGGTGACCGTCAACTCTTCGAAGGGCTCCAGACCCTCGTCTCGAGTCAACAGACCGCTGAGCGTAGTCAAATCTGTCAACCTCGGATATTGCCACTTCTCGCCCATATACAAGCGGAAAACAAGGGTTCTGCCCGGTTGAATCAATGCGTTGTAATTTATCGATCCCACAACGAGACGCCGCAACCGTTCACTCAGCGAGTCAAGCTTGGCCTGATCGCCTGCCGAAATCCTGAAAAAATCACACATAACTAACGATGATACTAGAAGGCATTTAAAAACCGTTTGCTATACGAAATATGAATACCAATACTTCGCACTATCTATATATCTAAACACAATCTAGCATAATATGCATTCTTCTCCGCAACTATCGCCCAGGCCGTAAACCGGTCTTCTTTCACCTGCTAGCTTGTTCGATTTATACCAGCCTGAAGGTATTGTAACGAATAGCGAATACGCCATAGTCGATTCACAACAACCAATGAGGAATCTTGGAAAAAACTAAACGGGTACGCAATCTGAACATAGAGATACTTCGTATTTTTGCGATGGTACTGATTGTGGCATGTCACGGGATGCTGCACATCACTTGGTTGCTTAATGCAGATCATGAATCCATTTACAAACCGGGATGGAAATCTTCGCTAACTTACCTGATCGTGCAATACGGACAAGTGGGCGTATCCATCTTCTTCATCATTTCCGGGTTTTTCCTCGTCAATAAGACATTCAATTGGACACGCATCTTTAAAACTTGGTTCCAGATGTTCTGCTACGGCGCGCTGGTTCTCGCGGCAATTACGATTGCCTCGTCTTTAACAATCCTTCCGTCAGATATCGCCGAGCTGTTCCATGGAGACGACCTGATCCGCACCGCGTTCGCAATCATCACACCGTTCTTCTATGGTACATACTGGTTCATCACCGCCTATATCTGCATGCTGTTGCTCCTACCGTTCCTCAACACTCTGTTTGACAATCTCTCAGAGCATTATATAGGCGCATTCATCGCAATTCTGGCCATGTTCGGAATCTGGGGGATTTTCTTCGGGCGCGTTGGAGGTTGGAACGATGTTACGTATGCCATTCTCGGCTACATGGTTGGCGGATGGATTCGCAAATACGGCGATCAACACACTCGATTGTTGAAAACCGGCTATCTGTGGTTAGCCATCATCGGTTCGACGCTGTTTCTTGTTCTTTTCAACCATGTCTTAATGAGCGATTCCGGTCTGGTGATGCTGCTTGGCTGGCGTGGCCAAGCACGACCGGGAGTCCAATCCATTCCCATGATCATCGGCGCAGCGATCTTCATTCTGGTCAACCGAGTTAATATGACAAGCGTCCCGCAAGGCATCCAGACATTCACGCTCAAGCTCGCCGCTTCGACGTTCGGCGTCTACCTACTGCACGAGAACATGTTTTTATACCGCCTCATTTGGCCGGCTGTAACTAGGATAGTCCCCGTGCCGAACTCCATGTGGTCAAAGGGCTTGCTCTTGGTGGCCTGTGTACTGATTGTCTACGTGACAACATCGTTAATCGCGTTCTTGATTGACACCCTTATCATGCATCCGCTGGAACGCAGAATACTCGTGTTTGCACACTGAGATTCGCCGGTTTGCACATCTTTTTCACTACTCGATCTTTTCGGCCACTCCAGGTTCCGGGGAGGGGACACCCCCTTCGAGTCTCATATATTATTCGCCGAATCCAAGTACCGCCAGATGCTACTCGACGGTTTTAGGGGGTTGACAGTCTCGGCATCTTCGGCGATGTTCACCGACTGATGCTTTTCTCTGCTCGTTCAGGATTCAGGAACGGTATCGACATGGTCAGGAACACCGTGAACAGCAAACCGAGCGTGTAACGGTTCTGGTACGAAGGAACCATGAACTGCACCAGAAGTTGCATAAGCACCGGCGAGAAATACAGCAAGGACTTCCAACGCTTGCGTACAATAACCAACGCCAATGCCAGCAACGGAACCCATACAACGTAGAGCACTTCGGCTCCGAGCAGCGAGAACGGCGGAATTCGGTTCATCACATTGACGAAGGGCCTGCCCAGACGGTTCTGTTGCGCGGAAAACGTACAGCTCTCGAACCCGGGGAGCACCTCAACATTATTCGTGCCCGAACCTTCCCAACCACACTTGACGGGACCAGTTTGGTAGTACGTCTCACCAAGAACGAATGGATTGCGTACATAGGATATAGAGTCAACATAGGAGCCAGGGTAACGGAACGCTAAAATCACCCACAACTTTTCGAACGCCGACCTATCCGCCTTGGTTGCTGAAGGCTTGTAGCCATAATGCTTGGCGAAATCAGCACTTACCGGGTTCCAGTTTTCCTTGGCTTTATTGACGTTTATAACTTTCGAGATGACTTGCAGATCTTCCTGGGACAGCTCGTCCTGATGATCGATCAGCACTTTGGTGACCTGCTGAATTGGCATGGCCAACGGCTCTTGTGGGCCGCCGGGAGCGATGCGGAACGCGGGAAACAACAGACCGGGAATCAACACCACACATATTCCTGCGGGCACCAACGTGGCAACCAAAGTCTTGAGACGCCCACTCATGAACATCAACACCAGGAACGTGGCTCCGGTGCTGATATAGATCGAGGTCTTCTTGGTCAGTCCGGCGAAAACAGCCAGCACAATGAGCAAAGCGACGAGTTTCCAGCTCACCGGCATTTCCGATTGTTTGCGATAAATAAATTCTGCGAAGGTGATCGCCCACAACAGGAACAGGGGCGCCCACGTGCTGTCTTTGACAATAATCGTGGAAACCGTGGAGAATGTCGGAACAACAATCACGAAAACAACGCAGCACATCTGAACCAAACCAGGCACTTTTACCCGGCTGAAAACCCAAGCAAGGCTTAGAACAACGGCAAACGCGGTGACCATCGCCTGCAGCAGAACAAGAACTTGTAGGCCCACAATCTCATGCCCCATAAGTAGCCCGAACCGGTCAAAAGCAACGTAAATAAGAGTATCGAGAACAGGGTGATGATCCTGCAGCGCGTATCCGTCAAGCCACTGCATGGTCATCGGGTCCCAAATTCTCGAACCGCGGCCTTGGATGAGCTGGAGTACGGTATCGATGTTGACGATCACTGGACCGTTGATATAAAGAATTGGCAGCCAGCAAACCGTCACCAACGCTGTATACGTCGCAACCCTACGCACATTCAAGCGCAAAGGAGTCACATACCGCTTCAGCCAGTCTGCAACAGCCAAAACTTTCGAACCCCGCAGTTTGCCGGAAAATTGGAAAAGCTCCGCACCACTGCCACCGCACCGCTCGATCATGGCGACAATCAACGCCCAGACCATCAGCAGCAACGAAGCGACCGCAAGCAACCTCACGATAAAGAAACCGGTAAACGCTGGCCTGCCGAACGGATACATACCGTTGGAATACCAAGGATATCCGGCATTTTCACCATCCAGACTGGCCCAAGTACCGGTAAAGCAAACCGTTGCGGACAGCAGGATCGCGACCACGGCGAATATGCAACGTTCATACACTGACCGCAGAACAAACGCCTTGATCCCAGAACAATACAGATAAACACAACCCGCCCATACCATGAACGTGGTCAACGCCCCGGCCGAGGCAACACCGGCGATGGCAGAATTCAATATTTCATGAAGATCGGAACCTTGCTGAACCGACCCCAGCCCCGGCAGTACAATGACGGTTGTCAGCGTTGCGGCAAAGAGGGATATGACGATACTGAGCAGGGCAAGACCCGTATTTGCCTTCTCAGAATATTCGTCGGTCATTTCCTGCTCCATAACGACCCATCCTCAAACATAAGCAAAACCGGTTTAATGACTTTCTAAAAAATAGCGATATTACTGACAAAGTAGCATGAAACATAGAATTTTCTATGCTCTCGGGAGGACTATTCAGTATAGTGGTCAATATGCCGAATATTCATCAGACTCTCGCTGTTCTTCTGCCTTGCTACAACGAAGAGGTCACCATAGGAAAAGTTGTCCGCGACTTCAAACAGTCGTTACCGCAAGCAGACATTTACGTCTATGACAACAATTCTACCGATAAAACAGCCGAAATCGCTGAGGCGGCCGGGGCCATAGTACGCACGGAACCGCGACAGGGCAAAGGTAACGTCATTCGCGCCATGTTTCAGGACATCGACGCCGACGTCTATGTGATGGCTGACGGAGATGACACGTACCCGGCAGAATCGGCACTGGAAATGGTCCAGAAAATCACCGAAGGTTATGACATGGTAATCGGAGACCGTCTGAGCTCCACTTACTTCGAAGAAAACAAAAGACCCTTCCATAATTTCGGAAACCGTCTCGTACGTGATTCGATCAACTTCCTCTTCGGCGCGCACGTTCATGACATTATGACTGGCTACCGGGCATTTTCCTTTACATTCGTCAAGACCTATCCGGTTCTTTCACACGGGTTCGAGATCGAAACCGAAATGACAATTCACAGCCTCAACAACAACTTGCGCATCTATGAAATGCCTGTTCAGTACCGAGATCGGCCCGAGGGATCAGTGAGCAAGCTCGATACGGTGGGCGACGGCGTCAAAGTGCTCAAGACCATCTTCCAGATGATTCGCGAGTACAAGCCACTGCCATTCTTCGGAGGCATCGGAAGCGCGGTATCGCTTATAGGACTGGGATTCCTGCTAAGCGTGATGTTTGACTTCTGGAAAACAGGAATGGTCGCGCGCTTCCCCACGCTTATCGGCGCGGTGATGCTCGTGATTGCCGGACTACTGCTGATCATCACCGGCATCATTCTTGACGTCATCGCCAAAAACGAGCGAAAAACCTTCATTCTGGACTCTAACAAGTTCTCACTGCTTCGGCGCGACCTTACGAAGTGATCGCTCACCGGCATAAAAAGTGACCTCGCAGGGATATTTGGAGTTTCTGCGGAATAGCAGTTGGGGTATTTCGGAAGAATCCGGAACACCCCAATCTCGTCTTACCTCGGTTAGACAGCCAAGAGCCGCAGCTAATCATTTTGACCACTACGGACAACGATGATTACTTCACCGAAACCCAACGCTGTGCGCCAGTGTCGTTGTTGTAGTAAAGCTGGAGAGCCGTACCGTTTGCTGTCAAACCGCGACTGATGTCAAGCACCAGGTTTGTATCCGTGGCGGACATGAACTTATAGGCATCGCCATCCTTAACGACAATCCACTTCTGGGCACGAGTGTCGTTGGGCTGGTACTGCTGCAAAGCGACACCCGCCTTACCCAACGCTCCGGGGATGTCCAAAGCCTTGCCTGATTGCGTATTGGTAAGCGTGACATACCCAGTCGAATCGTGGCTGATTCGCCAACTTTGAGCACCACTGCCATTACGACCGTAGAGCTGCACGCGTGCGCCATTGCCTAGTGAGCCACCAGAAACATCCAGAACCTGCGACGACCTGTTCTTGGAACCGAAGCTGTAGACACCGTCTGCAATCTCCGAGCGATGCGCCGCGGCGAGATCATCGGCATACTGCCAACTCGTCTTGACAGGCGTCAACCACCACTTCTGCGCAGCGGAGCCGTTGCCATCATAAATCTGCAACCCCACACCGTTCTTCGCCCAGCCCGAAGGAATATCGATCACCTTATCGGCAGCACATCCTGAATAGAAGGAGTACTGCCCGACACCCTGTTGACGGACAAGCCAATGCTGCGAACAGGTGTTGTTGCGAGTATATTGCTGGATTCGGGTGCCATTCTCCACCGAAGCACCAGACAAATCAACCACCTTGCCAGAATTGGCATTGATAATCTCATAAATCGAGTTGCCGACCAAGCGCAGGCGGAACTTCTGCGCATCCGTATCATTGAACGCATACATCTGCACACGTGCGCCATTAGACTCAGAGGCACCCGAAACATCCATCAGAGCGCTGCTGTTGATGACAGAGGAGAAACGCAAGTATTCACTGGGCAAATCAACCACCGTACTGAACAGGAACTGCTGGGCCTGGCTGTAATTAGGCTCCCACAAATTCAGACCAGTACCGTTGCCAGTCCGAGCACAGGGCAGGTCAAGGACAAAGTTGCCCAACTTGGACTGAATATACATACCGCCTTGGCCTGTGTTGCGCAAATACCAACGCTGGGCATTTGAACCGTTGGGATCCCATTGCTGGACAGAGGCACCTCGATAGGCGTTCCCGCTAGGAACATCGAGCGCCTTGCCAGAGTTAACGTTACGAATCTCATACGTGCCATCATCGCCGTGGCGCGTCAGCTTGTACTGCTGCGCCGCAGTCTGATTTGCATCGTAAAGCTGAATCTTTGCACCGTTGGTACCTGAACCGCCGGGTATATCCAAGCCGGCAGAATCCCTAAGCAACGAACTGATGTAATAGGTGTCGTTGGGGAGAGAAGCAGCCCGATGGCCACTGATGTCAGCGGCACTTGAAACATAGCTGTAATTCCCAAACGCATTGAGATCGACGTTGCCGTTGATGCCCTTGATACCACCGTTGTCGGCGTACTGCCAAGCGCGATCGTTGGAGGAGAAACCAAAGCCGGTGCGGGAACCGTAGCTTGCCACCCAGCGGGTTTTGGCGCGGATGTTGCCCGTGTTCAACGATGTATTGAGGTATGAGGTGTAGGAATATATGGATAGATTGTTGTAGCCATTGCTCTGCAGGCAGCCGTACCAAGTGTTGACCATGCCGTCGTAAACCCATGGATTGGTCGGCGGCGTGTGCCCCGTCCACGACCAACGTTCAAGATCGTAGTAGACGGGGAAGGTAAGATCACCAGGACTCACACCGAGTTGACGGAGCTTGTTGACAACGTCATTGCCCTCAGCCCGTGCTGAATTGTTGTCGTAAGCGTACGAATAAAGATAGACGCCGAACGGGATGCCGAGTCGCTTGCACTCACTAACATTGCGCGCTGCCTGACGGTCCATACGATTGCCCCAGCCGAAGCCGATGCGGATGATGGCACCTTCGACGCCGGAATTCTTCGCAGTCTGCCAATCAATCCCGCCCTGGTGTTCTGAGACATCGACGACCCCCTTAGCCTGCTGGACAAACAGGTTGCCACCACGTTCGAAGAACGCCTGCGTATTGTTGTGCCGACCCCAGTAAGCGCCATATTGGTTGTTCTGCAAAGCGGCGGTGTGCACGTTGCCCTTGTCCGTTGCCTTCGACGGAGTAGCCGCAGAATCGGCGGCACCGGCATCAGCGGCAGCACTCGCATCGCCGTCATTCTTTCCGACCGCTTCCTTGACCTCACTAGCGTCAACAGGAATAAATCGCCTGCCGCCAGTCACCTCCAGCGGATCGGGCGGAGTATCTTCGGTTCCGACCAACTTCGGGTCCGTCACTACCTCGCCGGTTTTCAGATCCTTGACCTGGCCGTCCTTGGTCGCGGCCAAATCCTTCGAGATCACCGTCGCGTCGTCCGGCACTGCGGTACTGACCTTGTCCGGCAGCCGCTGGCTGGGATTGTCCGGCATCGCATCCTTCGACGCCTCGACGTTCGCCACCATTTTCTGATTGCCAATGGTCTTGGCCTGATCCTTATTCCCAAATCGTCCATCGGTACCCGAGTTGTAGGACTGCGATTCGATACCAGCTGCATCGAAGCCGCTCAAATTCGTATCCGTCGCAGCAACCGCCGGTATCACCGTAAGCGCCATTCCCAGCGCTGAAGCAGTCAGCACGGACGTGCCCTTAACGACCCAAGCCACCATCTTGCCCTGCATATTCATGCCCTTCATTTCGTCGTATGCCGGGACACAAGGCCGAAAACTGCCCGCACTCTTCACCTGAGTTCCCCGACGAATCATCATCGTTGTCCGCCACGCCTAGCGCATCGTCTATTTTCAATCAGGCAGCAGCACGCTTTCAAGACGAAACATGACATCCCTTGCAAGAGTAATACAACATCGCCCTTTCTATTCCTGCCGCAACAAAACATTAGCAAAATCATGACACTTCGCCGCCGACCCACATCAAAGTGAACAACGCCCACGTTATTTGTGGTCACTTCGTCGATTGAAAAGACACCTTACGCCACGGCCTGAGCCATCACGAATGGCTAACTTGCGTCGATACAATCAGTGTGCGTTTGACATTCGAGACTAAAAACGAACGTCTTTGATGTTCTCTTTGTTCGAGATAACCGCTCAATAGACTAGTCAAGTAATTTTTATGTCGGAAAAATATCAACGACACAGTATGTGATAAATCATATAAAAATAAAAGCCTCTATTCGTCCTCACCGTGATAGGATCAATCCGTCGGCACCTCAAAGTGTCGGAAATATTCGAACAGGCCACTCTTGTCTAAATGATGTTCATAACAACATCCTTTTTACAAGATGATTTGCTATCTATCGGTGACAAAACCGATAGGAAGGAATGCATCATGGCTGATGACAAAACGATTGTAGTGGATCCGACGCTTTATAACGAAAACGCAGCAGAGAAAACCGCAGCGGCAAATGCAGTAGCTCGAAAGTTCGGCATCGGGGACGGCGCGCTCGCCCAGGTCGAAGATTTCAAAAAGCAACTGACCGACCACGACACATGGGGCCTTCCGTTCATGGGTTACGTGGACGAGGACGGCTATGGCTACGCTTACGTGCCCGACCGCGCCATTGCGGCGCCAAACTGGGATGCCCACGCGGCGTTCAAAGCTCTGCCGGAGGACGTGCAGACTGCGTTCGCAATCCGCATGCTCTTCACCCACCGCGACGTGGATCGCTACGGTGCCACCATGTTCCTGCACTACGACCGTAATTTCAACGTTACGTTCAAAGAGGACTGTGCAGTTAACGCTCCACATTGACGGCACGTCTCGCATTGACCTGCTAAGGTCAACGCGAGACGTGCCGCTTTCTATGCGGCCGCCTTTCCCACGAAATTGCCGCGCGATCGCACGATTGATGAAGTTGCCACACGATTTCCCTGTTAATGAGGTTGCCGCGCAATCACACGATTAATTCATCGCCACGCCGAGAATTGATTGTTTGCGAATCTCAAACAGGCATGATATCCTACTTAAGTTGTGTATTGACGTCTGCTTTGTCAGATTAACCGATATGCAAGCTGGAGAATTCGCCTAGTGGTCTATGGCGCACGCTTGGAAAGCGTGTTGGGTTCACGCCCTCACGAGTTCGAATCTCGTATTCTCCGCCACCTAAACCCCTTGATATTCAAGGGGTTTCTTCATATCTAGACACCGCGAGCAGCAGTTCTCAGTTGCTAGAAAGATTGAGATACGGCAAGTACCGGTTTTTACGCTCGTATCACGCCTCATCTATCATCGATACGATAAAACACGTCCCATTAAGAATACCGAGCACCGGACGCGCGACGCCACATGCCGCACCCTCGCACAACCGCCCTCACCCTCAACATGCACGCCGACACCACCACCGAAACCACGGACACCACCGGCAACACCCTGCCCTACGACGGCACCACCGAACACCGATGGAAAATCACTCTGTCCGCCGCAGCCGACAGCCCGCGCAACCACAGACGCAAGGCACGCCACACCGCAAGCCAAGCACAGACCACCAAACGGTGACCTGACCGAAACACAACCCGACCCGTCAGAGCCAACATCCGCCAGAAACAAGCAAGGCCGGCCGACGGAGGCGCGGCAACGGTACGTTGCCTTGCCTTCCTATCGACCGGCCTTTGGTTTGGGATCGATGCGGCAGCCCGCACAAATGGCTAGATTGCGGCGCCGTCGGTTTCGCCCGTGCGCACGCGGGTGACGGAATCAAGCGGTACGACCCATACTTTGCCGTCGCCGATGGTGCCGGAGCATGCGGTTTTCACGATGATGCCGACCAGCGGGTCGGCATCCGCATCGCGCACTGCGACCTCTATGCGAATCTTGGGAATGAGGTTTACTGCATAGCTCGCGCCGCGATATACCTCGGTGTAACCGTGCTGCTCGCCGCATCCGGTGACTTCGCTCACCGTCATGCCCCTGACGCCTGCGGCGGCGAGAGCATCCTTGACTTCGTCGAACTTCTGGGGCTGAATAATCGCTGTTATCAGTTTCATTACTTCATCTCCTTGAAGGCGGCACTGGCTTTACCTACGAAATCGTACGCGCTCTCGCCTTGGTCGGCAAGGTCGGCCCCCGCCAGTTCCTGGTTCACATCCAGTCGCCAGCCGACGGTCTTTTCCAACGCAAAAGCGATGACGAACGTGACGAATGCGGAATAGACCACGGCGACCAACGCGACCGCCACTTGCACGACCAGCTGACGCCAGCCACCGCCGGCGAAAAGCCCCGTGCCTTGTCCAAAGAAGCCGATCAGAACGGTTCCGACCACACCGCCAACACCATGAACGCCGACCACATCAAGGGAATCATCGTAACCGAGACGGAATTTCAGATCGCAGGCCAGGCATGTGAGCACGCCGACAATCACGCCGATGACGATGGCCCACAAAGGGGAGACGACATCTGCTGCCGGAGTGATGCCAACCAAGCCTGCAACCATGCCGGATGCCGCGCCCACCGCCGTGTAGTGGCCGGTTCGCATCTTTTCAGTGAAGCCCCAGCTCAGCATTGCGGCGGCAGCACAGAGCGTGGTGCTCACCCATGCGTAACCCGCGGTGCCGTTGGCGGCGAATGCAGAGCCTGCATTGAAACCGAACCATCCGAACCACAGCAGGAAGGCACCCAGCATTACGAACGGAACGTTGTGCGGGCGGATTGGCACTTTGCCGAAATCTGCGCGCTTTCCGATTAAAAGAACAATGACAAGTGCCGCAACGGCCGCGTTGATATGGATGACGGTGCCGCCAGCGAAATCGTGCACCGGAGCACCGACGAGCTTGGAAATCAGGCCATCCGGCGAAAGCAGACCACCATTCCAGACCATGTGGGCCATCGGGGCGTAATTGAGCGTGACCCAGAGCGCCACGAAGATCATCCACGTACTGTATTTGATGCGTTCGGCAAGCGCCCCGGAAATCAGGGCGACGGCAATCATCGCGAAAGCAAGCTGGAAGGCCACATCAATGGTCACGGGATAGTTGCCGCCGTTGGACGTCAAGCCGGAGGCCGTGAAAATACCATCTTCATCAGCTTTGATTACATCCCCAAGCATGAATCCGGAGGCAGGATCGCCGAAGATACCTCCGATATCCTTGCCTCCCCACGCGATCGACCAACCCCACAGCGCCCAGATGATGGCGCTTACCGCGAGCGCACCCGCGGAGAGCATGAGCATGTTGAGCACGGCTTTGCGCCGCACCATGCCTCCGTAGAAGAACGCCAACGCGGGCGTCATCAGAAAAACAAGTGAAGCCGCGAACAGCATCCATGCGGCATTCCCAGTATTCATTTCGCACCTCTTCCCTTACGACCGTCTGCGCATCGGGGCCCGATGCGTCCTGAACCGTATACGGACATACAACACGAACCAAGTAAGGGAAAGTTTGACGTGGGATTACGGGAGTGTAAAACGCAAGCCGCCGCCGAAACACATTGGTTACGTGGTTCGGCGGCGGCTCGGATGAAGATGCAGGACGCTAGACGCAGGTTGGTGGCGCCCCGAATTACACACTCACGACTCAGGACGCAAGCAACGCCTTGAGATGCGGCACGTGACCAAAGCGCGACACTGCGAACGCTTTAATGTGCGGCGCAAGATACAAATCGTGGGACTGCAACGTCCTGAGTGTTGCACGGGATCAGGCAAGGATGCCGTCCACGAAGCCGTCCGCGTCGAAGGAGGCGAGGTCGTCGGGGCCTTCACCCAGGCCAACCAGTTTCACCGGTACACCCAGCTCCTGCTGCACGGAGATAACAATACCGCCCTTGGCGGATCCGTCGAGCTTGGAAAGCACGACGCCGGTAATGCCGATGGCCTCCGCGAAGACCTTGGCTTGTGCCATACCATTTTGGCCGGTAACCGCGTCGAGCACGAGCAGCACCTCGTCAACGGGCAGGTTCTTTTCGGTCACGCGGCGAATCTTGCCGAGCTCGTCCATGAGGTTTGCCTTGTTTTGCAGGCGTCCTGCCGTGTCGATGATGAGCACGTCAACGTTCTGTTCCTTGGCTTGCTTCGACGCTTCGAAGGCTACGGAAGCGGGATCGCCACCTTCACTGGCGCTGCGCACGACCGGCACACCGACCTTCTGTCCCCATGTTTCGAGCTGGTCCGCAGCCGCGGCGCGGAACGTATCGGCGGCCGCAAGCATCACGCTTTTGCCTTCGGAAACGAACAGGCGGGCCAGTTTGCCGGTTGTTGTGGTCTTGCCGGTGCCGTTGACGCCGACCATGATGATCACGCTCGGCTTCTTCGCGTCGGGCTTCTCGGCATTCAACGCACGGTCGGACTGGGAATCAACCAGATCAACGAGCTTGGAACGCAGGCTCTGGCGCACTTCCTGGGGGTCGGCGGTGCCGGTGATGCGGGCATCGTTGCGCAGCTCGTCCACCAGCTTCTCGCTGGCTTCGCTGCCGACATCAGCCAACAGAAGGGTATCTTCCACGTCCTCCCAGTCGGATTCGGCGAGCTGGTCCTTGGCGAGGATATTGAAAAGCACACGGCCGAACGGGTTCGAGGATTTGCTGAGTTTCTCCTTGAGACGGATCGTGCGTGAGTCCTTGGGCTCGGGGATTTCCACATCGGTCGTGGCGGTCTCGGTGGCAAGCGGGCTTTCGGCGGAGTCGTCGGAAACACTGGCATCGCTTGCTTTTGCTGATGGTTCGACACTCTCAACGGCACCTGATGATCCGACAGCATCCTGCCCGCCTGCGGCACTGTTTGGTGAGCCGGCGTCACCGTTCTTCGGGTTTGCTGCGACGGCATTGCTTCCGGCTTGCTCGTTGTGGTTCTTGCGGAGTCGGATTATCAGCATCGCCACAACGCTGACCACGACCGCGACAAGCACCACCACGGCAATGATAAGCATCGGATTCATAGTTAAAGTCATGCCTTCAAGAATATGGTCCAGACCCGACGCAAAACGGTGCGGAATGAAATACACCGTTGCACTCGTTCATCGCGATGCCGTCCGGCAAGCAGCAAAATGCGACACCATTTTCCTTCCGGATTTTCGCCTCCGCCCTCGATCTCCGGCAATCCACGACAATCTTCACGACTCCCTGCGGTTTCTCCCGACATCTCGCGGCGCTCCCTCTATCGCATCGCAGTACACGCTGGCTTACAATATTCTTATGTCGAATGCTTCCAGGATGACCTCCTACCAACGCCGCGAACAACTCATCAACGTGGGTCGCAGGCTTTTCGCTACACAAGGATACGAAGCGGTGAGCGTGGAAGAAATAGCCGCCGCCGCAAAGGTATCAAAGCCCATTGTTTACGAACACTTCGGCGGAAAAGAGGGACTTTATGCCGTCATTGTCGATCGCGAGATGCAGAAACTGACCAGTACGCTCATCGGCGCGCTTTCGGCCGTCGACAGTCACCCGCGGCAAATTGTGGAGTGCACGGCGCTGGCCCTGCTGACCTACATCGAAGAGAACTCGGAGGGGTTCAATGTGCTCGTGCGCGACTCCCCCAGCACAGATCCGGCCGGTTCGTTCAGTTCGCTGCTCGGGGACGTGAGCATGCGCGTAGAGGAAATCCTGACCAAATCATTCAAACAGCACAAACTGCCCGCAAAAGGCGTCCCATATTATGCGCAGATGCTCGTCGGCATGACCGTCTTCACCGGACAATATTGGGCCGCCAACCAGAAGAAAATCGGCAAGGAACAGCTCGCCGCACACATCGTCAACTTGGCATGGCACGGACTCTCCCGCCTCGAGGCTCGGCCGAAACTGCGATACGCAAACACCGACATTAACAGACACACGGAGGTTGAAAGCGACAGCGCAGGAAACGATGCGCTGAATGACCCGAGTAACGATACAGGGAACGATGCGAGTAACGACGTAACTGGCAAGCACATCGCCGATACCAACGAAGCCGACAATCGTAAAGGCGATATCGACACCGACCGGCGCAACGGCAACGACGTGAGATAAACAGCAGCAACAACCCGGATCATGCGCAGTGTTCGACAGTAAAAGCACATTCGCTCGTCATCTCTTCCCCTCCCGAAACAGCCGTTCGGATAACGACACATTCCGCCCACCAACACATGCCGAAATTTGCGAAATCCACAATCTTCCATTCTCAGGTTTACATGGTAGATTGTCTTTGTTCGCAGCAATAACGACGCGAAAACTAAATGAGGAAGCATGCCGGAAACTAGCTCGAAAACGATCACTTTTGTGGTGCCTGCATTCAATATGGACACCTACCTTGAACGTTGTGTATCGTCGCTGACCGCCATCCGCGAGCCCGACGACATCGAAGTGCTGATCGTAGACGACGGCTCGTCTGACGACACTTCTGAACTTGCGGACCGACTTGCACAGGTGCAACCGAACATCGTTCGCGTCATTCATCAGACCAACAAAGGTCACGGCGGCGCGGTCAATACCGGCATCGCCAACGCGCAGGGCATGTATCTGAAAGTCGTCGACGCCGACGACTGGGTGGGCGCGGACTCTCTGGCGCGGGTGATTGATGCGATGCGCAGCCAGCGCACGGCAAGTGAGCCGATAGACCTGTTCGTCACCGACTACGTCTACGACAAGGTTGGCAAGAAGCACAAGCATGTCGTCAAATTCCACAACGTGATGACCTCCGACCAGCGCCTGAGTTGGGACGGCCTCAAACATTTCGGGATCGCGCAATACATGATCATGCATGCGCTCACCTTCCGCACGGACGTCTTGCGGCAGGCCCGGACGGAACTCCCCGAACACACGTTCTACGTGGATTTCATCTACGCCTATCAGCCGTTCCCGTGGGTCAGATCACTGATGTATGTCGACACTCCGTTCTATCACTACTTCATCGGCCGTGACGGGCAGAGCGTGCAGACGAACGTGATGATCCGACGGGTTGACCAACTGGTACGCGTCAACCGCGCGATGGTTGCCGCCACCCCCGAGCGCGGCACAGTGCCTGACGGACTGTACCGCTATATGATCCACTTTCTTTCTATCGAAAGCGTGGTGACCAGCGTTTTTCTCATTCTCTCGCGGAAACCGGCGAACTATCAGATCAAGAAGGAACTTTGGGACAACCTGCGCTCCACGTCGCCAAGCATCTCGCGTGACGTGCGTCGTCAGCTGCCCTCACGCGCCATCAACCTTCCTGGTTCGCTGGGCCGCTGGATCATCCGCATGGGCTACCGTGTCGCGAAACATGTCATCGGTTTCAACTGACTCATCCAACCGATTCGCCAAAAGGTTTGCGCTTTGGAACAAAATGCTAACCGACCGACACAAAACATCTATCATTGTGCGAACAGGAATCAACACCTGTTAGCCCGCCAGCAGGAGGGGTTGCGGCTCTGAAGCCGTAAGCAGGCATGTTCTTCAGGCGACGCTCGGACAGGTCAATTGAAAGGATTAATCATGGCAAATACAAACATCGACGTTTACGGAGCCGATTGGTGCGGCGATTGCAAGCGCGCAAAGGCCGCACTCGACCGTTTCGGCCTGGGGTACAACTGGCATGACATCGAGCATGAAGACGGTGCCGAAGCCAAAGCCATCGAAATCAGCGGACAGAAACACATCCCGGTCGTGCTCTTCTCCGATGGCAGCTTCCAGGTCGAGCCCAGCGCTACAGATCTCAAGACCAAACTGGAATCTCTCGGGCAGCTCTGAGCACGTCGCTTTCGCCTCCGATTTATCCACTGCGGTTTAACTGGGAGCGTAGTTAGCAATGTCTGCCCCGGTCAGCATTCTGGAAGTTATGACGACCGCAACGCAGTATTCACTCGACGTTCTCGGCTACTGGTGCGCAGTCGAGCTGTTCTCTCCGCAGTCTTGGAAAAATCCCCAGAAGATCAACCTCCGGCAGTCTGTTGGACACAGCGAGAACACCCAATACCAGAACCTCCCATGGGAAGACCTACGCGCGGACATGTTCATCGGCTTGACACAGCGCACAAGATCCTCGTTCGAGGAACAATATAGCCAGGTGAAATTCGGTGGGGGTTATCACATTCAAACCAACATGCAGGCCCGGCTGCAACAACCGCTTTCCTTCATTGAGTCAACGGAAACCTGGCTGAAAAAGCAGAACGCCTGGCCTTACGAAAACAATTCACCCATCCAGACGATCATTCAACAAGCCCATCAGGAGTGGCTGGAACTGACATACGGCTCGGAAACTTTACCTACCGGCTCATTCGTTTCAGATGCCTTGATCGGCCTTCTAGTAGACACAATGGAAAACTTGGCGCACGCCACAAATCGATCGGGACGCGTGCAGGCTATCTATCTCAAGAATTATCCTCACAAGTACCGCGAGAAGCCGTACTACATGAAGGCCAATCCACCCAAGGATGCAAGCGCTAAAAACCGAAAAACATCGGCATGGCTGCATCACGAATACTTCTGTATCCAGGTGGGCCTGTCCCAGCAAGTAGTGTTCAACGCTCTTCATAACGCGTCCACATTGATACGCGAATTCACCCCTGCAGAAAAGGTAAGAGAAGAAGAAACGCTGCCGAGTTCGTCGACGCGAGATGATGCGAAACGTTACACACTGAAGAAAACAACGGCATCGATGATGTGCTTTGAGGTACGCGATGACGGCACTTTGGGACCGGACTCTTCTTTGGCGATTTCCCAGTATGCAAAGGCGGTTTCCTGCCTATTCGCGCACAACTGCTGGCCGACATGCCCGACTGGATGGCCCGACATCAAACAACTTGACGACAACGAACGTCGGATTCGCATCATGTTTAGCGAGCTCGTTGGCGCCGTGGCGCCCGATGGCTCACCCAGACGAGTGAGCAGGAACACGCTGAACTACATTATCGATGCCGCTGCCAACGAATTGGGATTGGACGACAAAACGATACGCCAGTCCCCCGTCTACGAGCAAGCCGACGGCAACCTTATCGATAGAGATTCCGTTAGCTGTCGATTGGTCAAGGGCGGCGATGCCAACGAATCACCTCTTATGGATTCGTTCTATATCAGTGACCTAGAAGCACTATATAATATCAAATGCCAAGAAATCGCTTCGGGCAGTCACACTTCAGAAACGTTCTCGGAGCCACTGAAGCGATACCTTTCTCAAACCCACCCCGAGCGCTTTGATCTGACGGAAGATCCCGACGGCGCCTTACTTGACAAGCTAACGCAACCTAACCGTATACCCGACGGCCGCTGGCCCAGCAAATCAAATCAGTTCCAATCGACTGCCCAACAATTGGCCATCAACCAGATAACTGCGACCGCAAATTCGGGACAAGGCGATTACCTATTGGGTGTCAACGGTCCTCCCGGAACAGGCAAAACAACTTTACTCAAGGATGTCATCTCCGAAATCATTGTGGCACGCGCCAGCCAACTGGCCCGTTTCGAGCGACCTGAGGATATATTCAAGACCCATGTTACTAACGGACCCCTGAATTACTGGACGTTGCAACCAGCGGTAATCGGATACGAAATCGTCGTCGCGTCCAGCAACAACAAAGCCGTCGAAAACATCAGCCAGGACCTGCCCCGCACCGAATCGTTAGCGACCGATTGGCAATCATGGATCGAGAACGAATACGGCAGGGAATCCAAGGATTATGCATTTCGCCAACTCGCCGAAGAACTCCTGAAATCTGATGGCAAAAAGGAAGCAACGGCGAACAAAACGGACGACGATTCACCTTCGGCATGGGCTCTCCTGGCCGCAACCCTAGGCAACGCGACCAACAAGAGCAAGTTCATCGGCCCGTTCGAATCCCGTTTCATCAGAGAACGTTTGAATTTGTCGAATGCTGAGTACAGATCAGCAAACCACAATTGGAGGGAAGCCCGAAAAGCGTTCAAATCCGCGCTGCAAAAAGAAGCAGAACTTTGCGAACGCAGAGAAGCGGCTTTTATAGCGAACCATGATCCTTCCGATTTACTACGCGCACAAGAGCGACTTAAAAACGATCTGGGAGAAGTTCAAATATGCCTGCAAAAAAAGAATCGAGATCTCGACACTAACCGCGAGCAAGCCCAAGATTTACAACTTCAGCTCAACGAAAGTTGTCGAAAAGGCGACGAGGCCATCAATGCATGGCAAGAGGCTGAAATCTTCTATAACGCGCATCAGCAATATTGGGCAACGCACTTTTTCGAATCGCTTATTCACTTTAAAAAACGTAAGGAAGACGAGAAAAGCGCCTATATAGCCAAGGAGCAAGCTCGATTAAAAAAGCAGAATTTGTGCGATACAGCCAACAGCGAATACTATTCTTTGGCTCGGTTAAACGCGACGATAAACACTGAGTCATCGGAAGTATCAATGCTGTCGACCAGAGAAAGCAATCTGTCAGCACAGCTGAATGAAGTCAACGCTAAGCTGGAGGACTATCAGAATCGTCCCAAACATATATCCACGCTGAGCGACGAGCGTCTTGACTGGATAGACCAAGAGTGGAATACCGCCAGAACCGAGTTGTTTATGGCGGCTCTGCGACTCCACCAACAACTGGTAATAGGTGCTGTCCAGCAATTCCGCGAGAACCTGACCCTTGCATGCAAGGTGATGCAGCAGCCGAGACACTTCGACCAGCAAGCACAACTGGCCGCTTGGCAATCGCTGTTTCTGGTCGTTCCGGTGATCTCATCGTCGTTCGCTTCGGTATCCGGAATGTTCAGGGGGCTGGGTAAAGAAAGCCTGGGATGGGCGATCATTGACGAAGCGGGCCAGGCCACACCTCAATCTGCTGCAGGACTGTTACAGCGAGTTCATCATGCGGTAGCGGTAGGCGATCCCATGCAGCTTGAACCGATTGACACACTTCCCGCCCAGATGCGTGAACTACTGGCCGACACCCACAATATTGTGATGGGACGCGAATCTCACAATGTACAGGAAATGGTGGACCATCAGACACGATACGGCCTGGAAGCCGAGCAATGGGTAGGAATGCCTCTGGTGGTTCACAGGAGGTGCGAAGAGCCCATGTTCTCGATTTGCAATGAGATGGCTTATTCCGGACGCATGGTTCGGGCGGGTGCCGAGCACACACCGTGCTTGTATATGGCAGGCACCAAAGAAGGAATCGCGATACCTCCATCTTGCTGGTACGACATTCCCGCAGGACCAGACGAGATCGGCAAGAACAAATGGCGGCTCAAAGAGGGACATGAACTGTACGCCAGACTGACAGATCTTATTGAAGGTGGCATCGCACCTGAACAGATACTGGTCATAGCTCCATTCAAAGTGGGCGCCAACAAGGTTCAGGACATCTTCCGGTCCGCACTCAAGCAATCCGGCCATTACAGCCACGGCCGGGCAGCCGAACTTGCCGCAAATCAGGCGGGAACCGTCCACACCTCTCAAGGCCGAGAAGCCGACATTGTGTTCCTTGTTATGGGTAGCACACCTGGCAAGCCAGGCTGTGGTTCTCGCGACTGGGTTAATTCCAGCCCGAATATGCTTAACGTCGCGGTTTCACGTGCCAAACGGCGTCTATATGTTATTGGCAACGTCCGCGACTGGGAGTCGGGTAAATATTCCGAGTATCTCATTCGCTCACTGCCCATACGCAATCCGTCCTAGAGCCGATAGCCCTGGACCATTCGAACTGCCGCATGCCGTGCATTCTGCTTTGAGTAGGTCGAGCACACGGCACGTGACGTGCGTCGTCAGCTGCCCTCACGCGCCATCAACCTTCCTGGTCCGCTGGGCCGCTGGATCATCCGCATGGGCTACCGTGTCGCGAAACATGTCATCGGTTTCAACTGACTCATCCAACCGATTCGCCGATAAATTCGCTTTTGAAACAACATACTGACGGAAACCCACAATGCATCTATTATTGCTCGAACAGAAATCAACATGTATTCGGCTACCACTCCCCAGGGGATTGTGAACCCGAGACAACGAGCATGCAAGTTTGCTCGGAATCTCTCGGGCAGCTCTGAACGCAAGATAGCTCTCGATCTGTTTCAAGCCGTTGCTATTCAGGGAATCAGAAAGTCGCTGTATTGCCTGACCAGACCAGTATTCTGGAAACTGTGAATCAGACGACAATCGATGTTTTCATATTGATAAGCACAGCCTCACGGCACCACTAGGTACATGCTTGTTTGAGAGCAATACGGGAAAGGGTACCGCTGTTGCAGCGGTACCCTTCGTTCTTTCAAAGCCTCAATCGGATTACGCTTTGTAAACCACGAAGCCTCTCCAACACAGAATTACTATTGAACGTTAAGCCATACTTTGGAGTCGTAGGTATCGTCTAAACCTCATCATTGAAACGAGGTTTAGACGACATGCAATTCAGAAAACAAAGTTTCAATTATCAGTACGATCTATTCTCTATTCCCTCCACCTACATATCTTACTGTACAAAGTACAGGTATTTGTTCTTCAGCACATCATTTTCTCCAAGAGTCCATTGGAACGTGACATCAACACGACCAGTGGAATTTGCTGGGGCCGGAGGGGTTTTCACTTCCCACACCGCCTCACCATCGCTTCTCTTGCTGATATTTATTGATTGAGCTGATTGACCATCAAACTTGACCGAAACTAGATCAACAATCGGTGGAATGACGCTCGTCGTCGAAGATGGTTCACCCTGAACAGGATCCCCACGTCCGAGCTGCGGAGACGAATCACCCCAAGTCTTCATCTCCTGAGTTTGCCACACAATAGCCGCCGAGTGAACATCGCCTGCACTTATGCCATGGGTATAACCGATACCCAATGACCGAGGCCACCATTGATCAGTCGACGGTATTGATGCTAGACCAAGGCGTCCATTTGCATTACACCCCCAAGTGTAAGGCCAGTCATCCTTGTCAAGACCCACCACATGGCAACCACCGGCGCTCACTTCTTTAAACTTGACTTCTTGGCCGTTGTTATCCTGCGACGGGTAAACTCTTACCGGATGCCATTCATCATTATACCAATTGTTACCAATCTGACCTGCCTTATTATAGCCCCATCCCCAAGCATAGCCATCATCAGCAAGCGCAATGGTGAATCTATTACCGGCACTTACACTCTTGAAGATAACGCCTGTCGAATCCTCACGCGGCTTATCATTCACCTTTCGCACGATTTTTACTGGATGCCACTGATCAGTCCCCCGGCCTTGATTACCAAGTTGACCTTTATCATTGTTGCCCCAAGACCATACTTCACCGCTGGTATCGACACCAGCTGAATGGTCATAACCTGCACTCAGATGAGCGAATTTTACACCTCCGGAAACCCTCTCAGGATGCCATTCATCAGTGCCACTGTTGCCCAAGCCGAGAATACCGTCAGTATTGTATCCCCATGACCAAGCATCACCGTTTACATCAACAGCCAGTGAATGCTGGGCACCTGCGGAAATTTCTTTAAACTTGACAGAACCAGCTTTCATCCTATCGACCTGTACGGGAACAGTACGAGTCGAAGTGCTCTGATTCCCAACCTGACCATGATTATTTTGACCCCAGCCCCACACATTTCCGTTGGAATCTAAGGCCAACGAATGTCCACCGCCAGCAGCAACTTGCAAGAAACGAACGTCAAGAGGGGTCTGCACGCGAACAGCTGCAGAACGTGTAACAGTTGTTCCATCGCCCAACTGACCGCTATCATTATTACCCCACGAATACACGTAACCATCAGAACCAACAGCCAGCGTATGAGCCTGACCGGCACTCACGCTTACATACTTAAAACTGACACGGTTACCTGGGTTTCTCTTTACCGTAACAGTGGAACCTCCTTCAACAGGACCTTTATTAGGGGTCATATCGAAACTGTAAGGCCCTCCCCACTGTGCCACCAAAGTCATGTTTTTGGTTACAGGTTTGTTGAAGTCCCATAATTCTGCTGGATTCGTACCCTGCACCAACCAACCATTAAACCAGCGATTGTCCCACTTTGGGTTAGCATTATTAGGCCACTTAACAAGACTGCCGCACGGAACTGATTGGCTCGGAATGGCCCCCGGGGCACCACCCAAATTAAAGGAAACAGTACAAGTAGCGACTGGCGGCGGCGAAGGAGGGTTAGGTGGCGTTGGCGGATTAGGGGTATCTGGATTTCCGAGATACGTGTATTTTAACGTAGTGGTCTCGTTGTTGCCATTTGTACCTTTATATGTAACAAGAACATCAACCGTCAAATTATTCGCACCGATTGCCCGGTTGGGCTTAGGGGCATTAACGTACCACGCACCAGACGAAGCATCGACACTCTTCTTAGGTGCATTAACACCATCAAATTTGACTTCTACAATTTCAAGAGGAGTTTCCGGCGTCGAGGTAGTCGCAATTGACGTGGGGTTGGTTTGCTTATCGCCATTATTTGAACCATTTGCAAGCTGACCCTTATCATTCGCACCCCAAGTGTACACTTTCCCACTGTTTGTTAAACCAACAGTGAATTTTTTTCCTGCTGCCAACGTTTTAAAATCTCTTGCGGTCGCTGAAGAAGAAATGGCTGGGTATCCTTGCACGGTCCTCTCATAATTGGTATGAGCGTCACTACCAATTTCACCCTTTTCATTTTTTCCCCAACCCCAAACTTGGTAAGTAGAACTACTGTTATTACTATCCTGCGCGATTCCAAGAGAGTGATAGTATCCCGCGGTCACATATTTAGCCTTGCCATAGGGGGCGGGGCTCCACTCAAGACCGTTTTCATCAAGTACTCTATTGGACCTAAACGGTAATTGCGTCACCCCGCTAAAACCTCTTGCACTCGGGAACCGAAAGGCTCGGTCCCAATGATTCTGAGCAGCATTTCCTGCCTGAGTAAATTCATTCGAACCAAAACCAGCAGCAGAGCCATCAACACTAACAACCTCTGAGTGCTGGCCGCCTGCAGCGATTTGAGATAAAGGCGACCAGCCCGGCCGTCGGAAGGAGACGGGGGCCCATTGATCTGAATTGTCAGTTTCTCCGCCCAGCTGATATTCCGTATTCCTGCCCCATGACCACATATACTGATCGGTATCTCTAGCCAATGTGTGGTCTCCACCGCAATCAATATCGATTGCTTTATATTCCTTCTTGTCCACATTGTCCACGAAGGGCTTCGTCTTCGTTATCTGCCACTGCATTTCATTCATAGTGCCTATGCCAATCTGACCGTGATTATTGCTGCCCCAAGACCACACTTGCCCTGACATATCTATAGCAGCGCTATGCTCACCACCGGCACTAACTTTTTTGAATTTATTGCTGTTAGGCTTCCCATTTTCATCCGGAACCATCTGAGGTACGTTGCGAGGTGTGGTATTGTGGAGGCCCAACTGACCCTTATTATTCTTGCCCCATGTCCAAATATTTCCACTTGTATCCAAAGCTATTCCATGATGCTCACCAGCACCAATCTCCTTGAACCGCACTCCAATTGGTGTCTTAACCAACTGAGGCGTATTCCGATTGCCACCACTGGTACCTATACCCAGCTCACCATTCTCATTGTCGCCCCAAGAATAAATCAACTGATCGGCACCAAGAGCCAAAGCAAAATCACCGAAAGCATCAACCTGCGTAAACTGGCCAGTACTGCCGCTAGTACTGCCACCATTGCTCTTGGGCGGCGTAATCTTCACTTCAGTACCCACTTTACCCGTATCAGGCTCAAGAGTAAAACCGCCATTTGAGGACACTCCACGGGTCAAACCACCCGACTTCAACATACCGGCGGGCTCTGCACTTGCTAAACTCAGCCCACCACCAACAAAGACACACACCAACGCAAGTACAATGGCACTAACAATACGCGAATTGCGCACGGTAATCCCCCTCAATACATGGCACAGCAACCTACTGCACCGTGCTTCTTCTCACGGACCAAGTGATTTCAGCACTCAATCCAAACTAAACAGCATTCTTTATTCTGTCCATTCAAATGGAGTATATCAGAAAACATGCCAATTTCCTGCGGTATAACAATTGAACATTAAACAGCTGCATCGTTCTCCTTAGAGATACCACGAAAACGGAAACAGGAATTCGGCAACACGCCGAGAAAACGGTAAAAATCAAGTTGCTGACGCTACAAGTCCCGACACACCAGCGAAAACAAGCAATGCCATCACTACCATCGTAGCCCTCAGCACACAGTTCTTCGCCACCGCGCTGGTCCTGCTGATCGCTAGCCACCACATACGAACAGCTTTCTGATTCGTCCATCGGGAAATCGCAATCAGCCTGCTCTGACGTCGCCTCTATACGACTTGGAGCAAAACTCTGATATCAGAGGCAGAGAACCACGCCTGAAGCCCTCGTCTAAAATAGAAAAAAGGTACCGCCTGACGCCGGTACCTTGCTTGTGCCCCCCCTCGGATTCGAACCGAGAACCCACGACTTAAAAGGACGCTGCTCTAACCATTGAGCCAGAGGGGCAACAGACACTATTATACAACTATTTGTCGATTTGCAAATAGCGTTCGTGTCGTGCGCCTACTTCATGATGATCGGGAAACCACCGGTCAAGACGAAGCCGAGAACAACCACCACGACAATCAACACGATAGGAGCCCACACATCCATAGCCAACACGGCATCCTTCTTCTTCCGAGCAAAGCCGATTTCAATTAAGCCGATGACGGCAAGCGCCAATACCAGTTTGACAATCAACAGCACCGGGCGCCGCACCGATCCGTTCATCAGAGACATGACGATCATCACGATACCGCTGAAAACAATGAGAATGTAGCACACTCGTGCAATCATCACGCAGATTTTGGTGACCTGCGCGGGCCCCAACAACCCCACGGTCACTGCAATAATCAACACTGCTCCGACAATCAGATGCATCCAAGACCAGATCATAACGCGCTCCTCACAATCATTGTGTTCGAAATGAGCCACTTCCGTTTTCAATTATACCCCACTGATTGCACTATCATTACTCATCGGGAGCGTATTCCCGTTCCAGCCGAACCTCACGACCACCAAAGAAATCAGGAGATCAGTACACCCAGCGAGGCCATGCCGCAAAGGAGAATGAGAGTTCGGCAGCATCATTCTGCAAGACCCACAACACAAGGAAGAACGAAGGCCACTGACATTGCCCGCACAACGAAACGTGAATGGCCGATGCCCACGGAAACATCATGCCATCCACGTTTCGTTTTGAAAAGGATTTATCTCACTCACCCATGTGGGGAACGACTACGGCGCGCTTGGTGAGTTTACCGTCGACCAGATTCTGATAGGCGTCGAGCGCGCAATCCATCGGGTAGAGCTCGACCTCAGGAGTAATCACGCCTTGACGATACATCGCTGCAACCTCGTGCAGCTCGGTCATGGAACCCCAGTAAACGCTGGTGAGCTCCTGCTGCAGAGGGTTGCTGTACCAATCGTACGTGGCCTTGCCGCCGGCGATGCCGACGATGGTGACGCGCGAATCTACGGCGGATGAAGCCTGTGCAGCAGCAATTGTCGGAGCAAAACCAACAAAATCGAAGGCAGCATCAACACCGCGGCCGTCAGCGATTTCACGAATCCTGGCGACCTCATTCTCGTCGCTTGGCACCGTGATAGCGCCCTTGGCTTCGGCCTGCGCCATGGCTTCGGGCTTCATATCGGTGGCGATAATGGTCGCACCGGTGAGCGCCTTGAGGATCTGTATGGCAATCTGCCCCAAGCCGCCAAGACCGATGACCAGCGCATACTTGCCACCGCCATTGAGATGTGGGAGCGCGGCTTTGATTGCGTGATACGGCGTCAGTGCAGCATCGGCAAGCGGTGCGGCGGCGATGGGTTCCGCGTTGCCCAGCGGCACGAGATTGCGCGCGGGGGCTACCATGTACTCGGCCATTCCGCCGTTGCGTCCGAGGCCCAGTGCCATGGACGTGTTGGTGGCCGCGTTCTCGCAGTAGTTCTCTTCGCCTGCGACACAACGCTTGCAATGACCGCAGCCGGTTGGGCCGTAGACCAGATAGGCATCGCCCTTGTTGAAACCGGTGACACCCTCGCCAACATCTTCGATCCAGCCCGAGGTCTCGTGGCCGAGGATGAACGGTGGCTTGGTCTGCTTGCCGGTTTCAGCGGTTGCGTTGGCGAACACGGAAACATCGGAATGGCAGCAACCTGCGCCGGCAACCTTCAACAGCACTTCGCCAGCCTTGGCAACAGGCCTCTCAACTTCTTTTATCGTGGGAAAAGTCTTATAGTCTTCAAATACAACGGCTTTCATAGCTGTCCTTTCAATTCGACTGCTCTATCAACTCTGACAAACAGTTTCAATATCAATGCGCGAATCATCAATATACGCATCAGTTATGTTATCGTCTTTTATCTCGCAATACCGAAAAAAAGACACGCAAGAACGCATTTTATTATCTCGTCAAAACGTCGAAACACCATAAATACCAACGCTTTGATGACGTTTGTTACGTTGCTCACAAACACCGATTACACCTCATGCTAAGCATGGGATGCACGGCCGGCGAAGCGAAATCGTTCTGGTTCGTTCGTGCCGTATGCATCTATCTCCGCCCGGCAAACGGTCCGTCGTCAACTGGGATTGTCTGCGTCGGACAGCTCGCCAGTACCTGTTGCATCGCGACCTTCTCACCCGGAGCGACCCAAAGGCCGTACTTGTGCTTCACGCCAATCTGTCGAGAGACATACGAACAGCGGTACGACTTGTTTTCCGGCAGCCATGTGGCCGCGTCAGCATCGCCCTTGAGTTGGTTGCTCGGCCCGTCCACGGCCAGCAAGTTGTAAGGATCGTTGGCGAACTGCGTGCGTTGCTCCTCGTTGAGCTTCTGCGCACCGGTCTGCCAGGCGTTGGAAAGCGCGACGACATGGTCGATCTGCACCTTGTCGGAGGTTTTCTTGCTCTTTTTGAAGTAGATGGAGGTGCCAGTATACGGATCGTCGAGCGTACCGGACACAACCTTGCAGTCGCCGGTACCCTGCTTGAATATCACATCCTTCAAATCGCGCCGCAGAATGTCGTTGCGGGTGTCGCATCCGTTGCGGTCCACATCCGCCCAAGCATGACCGAAGTTCTCACGCCGGTACCCCGTTTTAGGTGTGCGTCCCTTGACCGGCAACGTGTTGAGCGCCTCGACTGCATCGTCACCGCTGGGGGCAGCCCCGACCACACCCCCACCTGCGGAACTTCCGGCGTCACGCGTGCCGACAAGACCAGCATTCGACTGAAACGCCTCAAACAGCGCGGCCACCAGCACCACAAGAGCCACACTGCATGCGCTCCAAAACCGCGCTTTCACGTTCCCGTTGCGCCGCCGCCGGCGACGGTTCTCAACAATGTTCATCACCCGTATCCTATGCCCCCGAACCTATAAATCCCAACCATGTCAAGTTAAAAGTACGACAACACCGAAAACATCAACCAGGCATATTGAATATATCCGTATGGCGAGTGGCACGCATCGGTCATCTGACGCTGGGAGTATATAAATAGGAATGACCACGATTAAGGAAGTAGCCGAGAAGGCTGGAGCATCGGTTACCGCCGTTTCCCTGTCGCTCAACCATAGGGAAAATGGTCACGTCAACAAAGAACTTGCGGAGCACATCCGCAAAACCGCTAAAAAACTGGGATATCACCCCAATCCGATGGCACGCTCATTACGCACGAGCAGGACCCGCACCATCGGCTTCATCAGCGAAGAAATAGCCACCACCCCCTATGCAGGCGAGCTGATTCTCGGCGCGCAGGACGCGGCAAGCGAACTCGGCTACATGATGCTGATGGTCGTCACGGACGGCAAAGCCGACGAAGCCAAGGAAATTGCTTCGCTCAAACGCTACGGAGCCGACGGCTTCCTTTATGCCAAAATGCATAACAGGATTTCCAACATCCCGCGCAGTCTCAGCAACGAGCAAACCGTACTCATCAATGCCCGTGATGCCAAAGATCACGTACCGAACATCACCCCCGACGAAGTCGCCATCGGCTACGATGCCACAACCAAGCTCATCGACTCCGGAGCCAAGCGTATCGCCTACATCGGATGCAGCGACGACTTAATCGCCGAACCGTTGCGTCGCAAAGGCTACGAGCAGGCGCTTACCGATGCGGGAATGAGCGTGAATCCGAACCTGGAGATACGGGTGCCGAACGACGGCCCCTGCCTCGAGCGCATCTCTGAACTATTCGACACTCAACAGCCCGACGCATTTTTCTGCTTCAATGATGCTCGCACTTGGTACATCTACCAGTGTGCTGCACAGCGGGGTCTGCAAATCGGGCGCGATATTTCTCTTATCGGAGTAGACAACAACCGCATCGTCTCAGAAACCTTCGAACCACGCCCAACCACCATCGAACTTCCTCACTACGAAATGGGCTACTGGGGTGCGCGCAAGCTGATTTCCCTTATCGAGGGCCGCGAACTCAAGACGATCGACACCACTGGGATGGTTGCCGAAATTCCTGAACTCGATGCACCAAATCCCGTATTCATCCGCTGCGCTTTAATCGAACGTGGGTCCGTCGCTAGCAAAGCGTCCCACCGTGAGTAAAGAGCTGCTGTGAAACAGGAACATCTCAGTTTATGCTTGAACTTCTCACCGGTGTTGATAACACTGCCGTTTCTCACATAGGGCCCGGAGTCGATGGATTGCGAAGCACGTCACGCACCGCACACCAGACAGTAATGGTCGCCTCACAATATTCGACAATATTCAGCTGCCTGCACCTATAAATCACGTATCATCACACAAAACTCCGGAATCGATTTACAACTTGACGTAAAACGATTCCTGCCATATATTTTTATCAGTTTCTTGCTCAGGCAGTGCCGCAAAATCAGCAAGAACAGCAATTCAAATGATGCCGCGCGGCAGCGGTCTCAAAAGAAAGGTGACGACAATGGCGATTTCAGGTGCCAAGACTTACCGGAACCCCTCGTATCTCCAGAGCTCGACCGGTATCTTCATGTTCTTCTGCTCGTGGGGCATTTGGTGGTCCTTCTTCTCAATCTGGCTTACCAGCCCCGCTCCAAAGGGCCTGGGAATGACAGCCGCAGAACAAGGCCAGATTTACTCTGTCAACTCACTTGCCACCCTAATCATCATGTTCTTCTACGGGATTATCCAGGACAACCTCGGCATCAAGCGCCGTCTGGTGATCGTGGTCTCTGCCATCGCAGCCTGCGTCGGGCCGTTCGCGCAGTTCGTCTACAAGCCCCTGCTGCTGGCTGGCGGCACCACTAGGTTTATCGGTGTCCTGATCGGTTCTATAGTTCTTTCCGCTGGCTTCATGGCCGGTTGCTCGCTCATCGAGGCCCTCACCGAACGCTACAGCCGTCACTTCGGTTTCGAATACGGCCAGTCCCGCGCTTGGGGTTCCTTCGGCTACGCCGTCGTCGCGCTGATTGCAGGTTGGCTGTTCAACGTCGATATGCGCTGGAACTTCTGGCTCGGTTCACTGTTCGGCCTCGGCATGCTCTGCATCTACCTCTTCTGGCGTCCGGCCGAGCAGAAGAAAGAGCTCAAGAAGGAAGCCGATCCGAACGCTCCACGCACCAACCCGACCCCGAAAGAAATGATTGCCGTACTCGGCATGGGTTCACTCTGGGCGCTCATCGTCTTCATGCTTTTCACCAATACGTTCTACACGGTCTTCGATCAGCAGATGTTCCCGAGCTACTTCAAGAGCCTGTTCGCCACACCGGAACAGGGTGCGGAGTGGTATTCCATTCTTAACGCCGCGGAAGTGTTCTGTGAATCCGCAATGATGGGCGTCGTGCCGATTATCATGGATCACATCGGCGTACGCAACGCCCTACTGCTTGGCGCACTGACCATGTTCCTGCGTATCGGTCTGTGCGGCGTCTTCCACGACCCAGTGATGATCTCCGTGGTCAAGATGTTCCACGCCATCGAGACACCGCTCTTCTGCCTACCGGCGTTCCGGTACTTCACACTGCATTACGACACGAAGCTTTCGGCCACGTTATACATGGTCGGCTTCCAGATTGCTTCTCAGGTCGGACAGGTCATCATGTCCACTCCATTGGGCATGTTGCGCGACGCTTTGGGCCCGCAGAAGACCTTCCTCACCATCTCCGGCATCGTGCTTATCGCACTGATCTATGGCTTCTTCGTCATCAAGACGGACGACCAGCAGGTGGGCGGCGATCCGTTCATCCGCATCAAGGACCGGAAAAACGCCGAAATGGCTCAGGCACAAGTTTCCGCCTGACGTTTCAGCCCGTTATGTCAAGGTCCTCAGCCATAGACCGAGGACCTTGACAACCTACGATAAACAGCAGTTCTTGGGGATGTGACACAGATTGAACAATCAGCGCCGCATCCCCAATATGCATAATGTCAGTTACTTTCAGTCCAATGACATACTGGTTTTCAGACCATCGCCACAAATGAAAGGCAATCAACGATGAGCACTACATATCCCGTTTACTCGCCGATTCGCAACCACGACGAGGAACTCGCCAAGGCCGAGACTGGCGTCGATCAGCTCGATCTCGAGCGCGAAGACCGCTGGTATCCCAAGTTCCATATCGCATCCAACGGGGGCTGGATCAACGACCCCAACGGCTTGTGCCGGTACAAGGGTCGCTGGCACGTCTACTACCAGCTGCACCCCTACGGAACTCAGTGGGGCCCGATGCACTGGGGGCACGTCTCCAGCGCCGACATGGTCTCCTGGCGTCACGACCCTATCGCAATGGCACCCAGCCTTGAAGAAGAGAAGGACGGCGTATTCTCCGGATCGGCCGTGATTGACGACGAGGGCAAGCTTAAGTTCTACTACACCGGCCATCGCTGGAACAACGGCAAGGACGACACTGACGGCCAGTGGCAGGTGCAGATGCTTGCCGATGCGACGGATGACGACGCAATTGGACTTGAAAAGAAGGGTGTGGTCATTGACTGCCCTCGCGAGAAGGTCGATTCACACTTCCGCGACCCGAAGGTCTGGAAGCAGGACGGCGTCTGGCATCTGATCCACGGCGTCTCAACCGCCGACCACCGCGGTCAGATCTGGGACTACACCTCCGAAGACATGATCAACTGGACGTTCCAGAACGTGGTGTTCGACGATCCGGACCCGGATGTCTTCATGCTCGAATGCCCGGATTTCTTCCCGCTGGAGGACAAGAACGGTGACACCAAGTGGGTCATCGTCTTTTCCGCTATGGGCTCGAAGGCCAAGGGCTACATGAATCGCAACGAAAACAACGCCGGCTACATGATCGGAACATGGAATCCGGGAGAGGCGTTCAAGCCCGAAACCGAGTTCCGCCTGCTTGATTGCGGTGCCAACTACTACGCCCCGCAATCCTTCGAGGCCGATGGCCGCCGCATTATGTACGGCTGGATGAGTCCGTTCTCCGAGAACGCCCCGATGCAGTCCGACGGTTGGTGCGGACAAATGACCCTGCCGCGCGAATGCTTCCTCGGCGAAGACGGTGACCTGCACACCGTACCGGTGCCGGAAACCGACAAGCTGCGCATCAACACGTTCGATCACGTCGCACGCCCCATCGAGGCCAACGAGGAGGCGCTGGTCGACGAAGACGCCGAAGCCGTGGAGATTGAGCTGAACATCAACCTTCAGGCCACCACCGCCGAGCGCGCCGGCCTGAAGGTTCATACCACGCCAGACGGCTCCTACACCTATGTTGCGTACGACGCTCAGGCAGGCACCGTGGTCGTTGACCGCCAGGCCGCGGCCCGTGGCGACCGCGGCTATCGCGCCGCCAAGCTGACCGACGAGGAGCTGTCCGCCGACGAGCTGAAGCTGCACGTCTACGTCGATCGCGGTTCCGTGGAGGCCTACGTCAACGACGGTCGTCACGTGCTGAGCTCCTACAGCTACCCGTCCGAAGGCAAGCGCGCCGTAAAGCTTTCCGCCGAGTCGGGAACCCTCGCAGTCAACAAGCTCACCCTGCACGACATGAAAAGCATCGGACTCGAGTAGATTCTCATATTGGTTCGGCAGACGCGTCCTCGCTCACCGAGACGAGCGAGGACGCCAATCAAGCGGATGAATCGATTAGCATCCTGAACACCGCTCGCAATGGTCGAACTTCAAGCGAATGCCCGGTTCGGCCATTGCATCACCAAAAGCAAGCACCAATGCCTTGCACCCTTATCAAACCATCGCCGCTTACAACGAAAACCATGGTTCGACCGTTCTCCGATGCCAAAATATGTAATACAATTTGTGTTAAGTTATATTTGTAATACATGTTGCCCGGTCAAACCCATCAGCCCTTGCAGCATCCACATAAAAGAGAAAGAGAGCATCATGACCGAAAACCATACCGGATGGAAACAGAGACTACGTACCGTAGCCGTCAGATCAACGGCGCTCGTCGCCGGACTCGCCACACTCGCTTGCACGGCAGTTGCCGCCCAAGCCGACCAGACCGACAACTGCACCGTGGGCACCAGCACCATCGCAACCTGCTTCCCCGACACCAATTTGGCCTCGTACTTGGCGGAACGATGGGGGAAACAAACCACCGACACCTTCACCCAAACCCTCATCGACAACACCGAGCATCTTGATATCTCGGAAAAATCCATTACAAGCATTGCCGGCATCCAACACCTCACCAACCTCGTCAGCCTCAAGTCGCACAGCAATCAGATCAGCGACATCACACCGCTGCAAAACCTCACCAAACT
>NZ_FMBL01000003.1:0-184335 GCF_900094885.1 Bifidobacterium commune | reverse complement strand
AGATCAGCGACATCACACCGCTGCAAAACCTCACCAAACTTCGAGACATCAGCCTGACCCAAAATAAGGTCACCAACATAACTTCACTCCAAAATTGCACCAATATCGAACACCTGATGCTAGACTACAATCAGATTGCCGACGCCAGTCCACTACGCAACCTTGTCAAACTCACCTACCTCTCCCTGATCAGCAATGAGATCAGCGATATCACCGCACTCAGAAACCTTACCGCACTCAAATTCGTCTACATAAGCGGCAATCACATCAGCGACATCACACCGCTGCAAAACCTCACCAACCTCGTCCTCGTCGCCGCGAACGTTAATGAGATCAGCGATATCACCGCACTCAGAAACCTCAACCTCCTAGCCCTCGGACTGAGGAAGAATCAGGTCAGCGACATCACACCGCTGCAAAACCACACCAAAATGACCCAACTTTTCCTGAGCGACAATCAGATTAGCGATGTGACCCCACTACAAAACCTCACCGACCTGACCCAACTTAACTTAGGCAACAACCGAGTCAGCGATGTGACCCCACTACAAAACCTCACCGACCTGACCCAACTTGACATAAACGACAACCGAGTCAGCGATGTCAGCCCGCTTCACCACATCACAAAAGTGCAAGTAATAAACGCCAGGAACCAAAAGGCGATTCTTCCCGCCACCATCGACTCTCCTGTGACTATGGAGACCGCGAAACGGGTAGACGGGTCGCCCATCACCCCCACTAGCATGACTCCCACCAGCGGAAAATACGACCCAGCAACCGGACGCGCAACATGGGAAAGGACCGACCTGGGCAGCAGCACCACAGTAAGCCTGACATTCGAAGAGAGACCCGGTTCCATCATATTCACAGGTTCCATTGAGCAGCCGGTAGATCCCGTACCGACGCCTACGCCTACGCCCAAGCCTACTCCTACTCCTACGCCCACTCCCACGCCCACTCCTACGCCCACTCCCACGCCCACTCCCACGCCCACTCCTACGCCCACTCCTACGCCCACTCCTACGCCCACTCCTATGCCAATACCAGGCCCGGTCCTTCCGGCACCGACACCCATGCCAGCACCGGCTCCAACACCCGATCCGAAACCAGACACAAACCACGCGAAGACATCCGCCCCTTCGACCGGCACCAGCACACTGTCAAAAACAGGCAGCAACATCACAGCCGCCGTCATCCTCATGACAATGACACTTCTAACCGGACTGGGTGCCACCATCATCCGCAAACGCGCAACATCCTAAAACCACAATAGAAAAACCGAACCTTTGTTCGGGGCCGCCCGCTCTATCCATCTGAAGCGTGCGGCCCCGAACAATTCCATCAATATCGCATACGACACTTTGCAAAACAAGCCAAGCAAATCACCTTTCTAACCGCTACCACCATGAAAATCGGCATACGACGGCACCTGTCCGCACCGTCGCAGACGCGCGCAAAAACAATAACCGAATCTTTTCGCCCCTAAGTAAAGTCGTTCCTACATGTTCGGACTATGCCAAAGACGGCCAGATAGCATTTCAAACACAAACAAGGCGAGGCTCATCACGAAGCCTAACATTCCTGGGCCATCGTTGAAATAGGATGAGGTATTTTAAACTCAAGTAAAACTTGTTACCACTTACAAAATTCCCCGTAACGTTGAGCCCGCCACCAGCGTGAACTGGCGGCGGGCTCAATCAATTCAATGGGTCGCCGATTACTTCAAAACGACAGTTTGCTGCACTACCTACCAACCAATATTTGCTGCATCCTCAGGCAGGCTCAACTTGCCTGCCGCCAATTCGGACAGCGCCTGATCGAAGGCATCGAAGGCCTGCTGCAACTGTTCGTCAGTAATGACCAGCGGCGGCTGGAAACGCAGAATGTAGCCGCGCAGGCTGATGATGATGACCCCCAGTTCAAACATGCGATAAATCAGTTTGGTGGTAGCTGCCTCATCACCCTTGCCGGTTTTCGAATCGATGATATCGACGGCGCCGTCCAAGCCGTAGAAGCGGATATCGCCGATGAAATCGTACTGTTCGCGTTTCTTTTCGAAGTAGGCCTGAACCTTCGGACCCAGCTTCGCGGAACGTTCGAGAAGGTGTTCCTGCTCGATGACATCCAGCGTGGCATTCGCCGCAGCCGCCGTAACCGGATTGCCGGCCGTTGTGAAGGCGTGAGCAGGAGAACCCAGAGAATCCATGATTTCCGCTCGCCCTACAAGCGCGCTCAGCGGCAGGCCGGAGGCGATCGACTTTCCGACGGTCATCAGATCGGGTTCAAGACCGAAGTTCTGAATGGACCACCACTTGCCGGTGCGACCCATGCCTTGGTTGACCTCATCAATCGCGAGCACGATTCCATGCTCGCGCGCAAACTTCCAGATGAACTCCATATAAGCCTGAGGTGCCTTCACAATGCCACCATCACCTTGAATCGGCTCAATGACGATCGCGGCGACCTCCTCGGCCGGAAGATAGGTTTCGAACGGCAGTTTGAAAGCGGCAACCATACGCTCAACAAACTCGCTCTCACTCTCGCCGGGCAGTCGGTCATGCAGATCAGGGAACGGTAGCTTGACTACTCCCGGAAGCATCGGAGCCATGCTGCGGCTCATATTCAAGCTGACCGACGACAGAGACATCGAGCCATATGTGGAACCGTGATAGGCACCCGTATAGCTGACGATGTACTGGCGTCCAGTGTAGCCACGCGCGAACTTGATAATCGCATCGTTGACTTCCGAACCGGAATTGCCCCAAGCGACCTTAACCGGCCCGCTTATCGGAGCCAGCTGCGCGAGACGCTGCGACGATTCAACCTCAGGGCCACTGGCGAAATAGGCCGGCGTATATTGAATCAGTTCAGCGGCCTGCTCCTGAATTGCCTCCACTACATGGGGATGGCAATGCCCGACGTTGGTCGCGGAAGCGCTGGCCAGCAAATCGATGTATTCGCGGCCGTCGGCATCGGTCAGCAAAGCTCCCTGCGCCTTCTGAATGACGATATCGAAATACTTGATTCGCACCGCGGAAGAGAGGAATTCGTTTTCGCGAGCCAATAGCTGTTCGTTGTTGCCCGACATCTCCGTCCCTTACTTCGCTTTGCTTAATGCAGAACGCCGCATTCCGTAGCAGAAATAGACAATCAGACCGAAGACGAACCAGCCGAATGCGTAGATTTTTGCATCGTTACTCAGTCCCATGAACACAATCAAAGAGCCCAGGAAAGCAAGAGCGGGCATCACCGGATAGAACGGCATCTTGAACCCGGGCTCGGCGATATCCTTGCCTTCGCGCTTGCGCAGACCGTAGATACCGAGCGAGACGAACATGAAGGCGATCAAGGTGCCGGCCGAAATCAGCTGGCTCAGGAAGGCGAACGGGAAGATGGAGCCGATGACCACAGCGAAGATCGTCAGCGTCAGCAAGGCGTTGTTCGGCAGGTGCTTCTTGTCAATCTTGCCCAACCAGCCGGGAAGCAAACCATCACGTCCAAAGGAGTAAATCAGTCGGGAGCCGGCCATCATCATGCCGATCAACGCAGTGAACATACCGATGCAAGCCACGGACGAAACGATGGCGGCAATAATTGGGTGGCCGCTTTGACGCAAGGCCCAGCCCACCGGTTCGGCGTTGTTGGCGTACTCCGGGTAGTGGAACATGCCGACTAGAACAAGCGACACCGCCATGAACAACACGACGGCGATGGCAAGGGAGCCGAGAATCCCGCGAGGCATCGTCTTGGCGGGTTCCTTGGCTTCCGCGGAATTGGCTGCGATGGAATCGAAACCGATGTACGCAAGGAAGATCATTGAGACGCCGGCATAAATCCCCTGCCAGCCACCGAAGGCTGACCCATCAGCATTGAGATGGAACTCAGGAATAAAGGGAACGTAGTTCTCCGGCTTGATCGCAGTGCAACCGACCACGATGAAGAGCAAAATAACCAAAACCTTGAAAACAACAAGAACGTTTTCAATTCGACTGGTTTCGGTGGCTCCGCGAGAAAGCAGGAAGGCCACTGCGAGAATGGCAATTACGGAAATCAGGTCGATCACACCGCCATCGGTACCGAAGGGATTGGCCAGCATCTTCGGCAGAGTCCACCCAAGAGGGGCAATCAAACCGCGGAAATTGGCCGACAAGCCGGAACCGACGAAGGCCACAGCGATGAAGTATTCGGCCAGCAGAGCCCAACCGGAGATCCACCCGAAGACTTCACCGAAAATGACGTTGATCCAGGAATACGCTGAGCCTGCGAACGGCAACGCAGAAGCCATTTCCGCGTAGGCGAAAGCCACCAGACCTGCGACCAGACCGGCAGCCAAGAAAGAAATCACCACTGCAGGACCAGCGTGCTGAGCTGCTACAGTTCCGGGCAAAGTGAAAATAGCCGTGGATACGATGGTTCCCAGACCCAGCGCCAAGAAGTCCCGCACACGCAATGTGCGCTCCAAATGAGCATCTTTCTGCTCATAAACGCCGGGATCCTCTTTTCGGAATATACGTTCCTTGAACGTCATCATACCTAACCCTTCGTTTTCTCAATACATGAAAGCAAACCATGTCGAATCGCATTAATGTCGCCAGTCTTGCCGGCCACTTTTGATTCTCGGCTCTAGGGATCAAAGTACTGTATCGCGTCGGTTTAATGCTCCGATATTTCGCATAGTGACATATATACATGCAATATTCACGACAAACCTGACGGGCCGCGCACGGTCGTCACCACCACCTATACACATTCGATATAGTGCCTATCCATGTTATTTAACTCACACTCACTGTTATTCACCGCGTGCCGCCAAGCGAATCTGTCATCTACCGATTACCATATGTAGAGGTATCACTTTGCCGCGTCACTAGATGTAGTGTTGTCGGCGTTGGAAACTAGCCGCTCTATGTCAATGGAATGCCGGAGAATGAACATCCCCGGCAAGTGTTTGCGAGCAGCTGGTCAGCTGTTGCAGATGCCAGTAAAACGTTGAAAATTGGCACAAAAGAAGGAAACATTCATGACAGAGGTCAAACTCGCCGACGATAAGATGATGGCAGAATCGCTGACTCCACCGCAGTGGTCAACGGCCTTCGCCAAAGGCGCGGACCCCAAGTCCATGCGCATCCGCCCCGTGAACTGGAACAACATCCAAGACGACAAGGACCTCGAGGTCTGGAACCGTCTCATCGCCAACTTCTGGCTGCCTGAGAAGGTGCCGCTGAGCAACGACATCCCGACCTGGCGTTCCATGACCGAACACGAACGTCAGACCACCGTGCGTGTCTTCACCGGCCTGACCACGCTCGACACCGAGCAGGCCACCGTGGGCGAGCTTGTTCAGATTCCCGATGCGCTTACCGAGCACGAGCAGGCCATCTATACCAACATCGCCTTCATGCAGTCGGTGCACGCCCGTTCGTATTCCTCAATTTTCTCTACACTTTGCTCTTCCGAGCAGATCGACGAAGCCTACCGCTGGGCCGTTGGCAACGATCTGGTGCAGGAGCGCGTGCGCATCGTCATGGAGCAGTACCAGTCCGACGACCCGCTTAAGCGCAAGGTCGCGGCGGTTATGCTCTCCTCGCTGCTCCTCTACGCAGGCTTCTACCTGCCGCTCTACTTCTCCAGCCGCGCAAAGCTGATGAACACTGCCGACATGATCCGCCTTATCCTGCGCGACAAGGCCATCCACGGCTACTACTCCGGCTACAAGTATCAGCGTCACCTTGAGCATCGCACTCAGGCAGACCAGGAAATGCTTAAGAAGTATACGATGGAGCTGCTCGAGCAGCTTTACCAGCTTGAGGTCAAGTACTCCGACCAGGTTTACGAAGGCTTTGACTTCATCGACGACGTGCAGGCATTCGTCCGCTACAACGCCAACAAGACCCTGATGAACCTGGGCTACGAAGCCGAGTTCACCGCCGCCGAAACCAAGGTGAGCCCCGAGATCATCGCCGCGCTCTCCCCTTCGGCCGATGAGAACCACGACTTCTTCTCCGGCTCCGGCTCCTCCTACGTCATCGGCAACGCCGAAGCAACCGACGACGACGACTGGGACTTCTAACTAAACACCAGTACAAAGGTCGACTGGACGAACCGAAAGAGTGGAATTTCTTCCCATCTCGGTCAGTCCGGCCGGCCTTTGTCGTTTCTGCCGAACAGGCAACATATCCAACTGTGATTAGGGCGACAAAGTTGACCACCGGTTGATTTTCTGCTTACAGACCAGCGCTTTACCGCTACACTTGAAAGCATGAGTGAACAAACTTCTTGGGCCAATCCCCTGCGTGACCCGCGAGACTTACGACTGCCACGCATTGCCGGGCCTTGCAGCTTGGTGATTTTCGGCGTCACCGGTGACCTGTCGAAAAAGAAACTGCTTCCCGCCATCTACGATCTGGCCAATCGAGGCTTGCTTCCACCAAGCTTCGGATTGACCGGCTTTGGTCGCCGTGACTGGAGCAACGAAGCTTTCGCTGACTTCGTCAAGGAAAACGTACAGGCGCACTGCCGCACACCGTTCCGCGAGACCACTTGGAACAACTTGGCCAAGGGCATCCGCTTCGTGCAGGGAACCTTCGACGACAAGGCGGCCTTCGAGCGGTTGAGCCAGACCGTGCAGGAACTCGACCGCGACCGCGGCACCCGTGGCAACCACGCGTTCTACATGTCCGTGCCGCCAAGCGCATTCCCGCTTGTTTCCAAGCAACTTGCGGACTCGGGACTGGCCAAATCCAGCGAGAACGCATGGCGTCGAGTCATCATCGAGAAGCCGTTCGGACACGATCTCGAAAGTGCACAGGAACTCGATCGCGTTGTTTCCGAGGTCTTTGATCCGAGTTCCGTGTTCCGCATCGACCATTACCTCGGCAAGGAAACCGTCCAGAACATGTTGGCATTGCGTTTTGCCAACTCCATGTTCGAGCCGATCTGGAACGCCAACTACGTTGACCACGTACAAATCACCATGGCCGAGGACATTGGCATCGGTGGCCGCGCCGGCTATTATGACGGCATCGGCGCTGCGCGTGATGTCATCCAGAACCATCTTTTGCAACTGATGGCCCTGACCGCAATGGAAGAACCGGTGAGCTTCGCAGCATCCGACCTGACGGCAGAAAAGACCAAAGTGCTTTCCGCGGTCCGCCTGCCCAAAGACCTCGGTGCCTACACCGCGCGAGGCCAGTATGCAGCCGGTTGGCAAGATTCACAGCAGGCGTGCGGATACCTTGATGAAAAAGGCATCGATCAGTCCAGCACCACCGAAACCTACGCAGCCATCACGCTGAATGTCGACACGCGCCGCTGGGCGGGCGTGCCGTTCTATCTGCGCACCGGCAAGCGCTTGGGCAAGCGTGTCACGGAAATCGCCGTGGTGTTCAAACGTGCACCACATCTGCCTTTCGAGCAGACCGCCGTACGCGAGCTGGGCAACAACGCCATCGTCATTCGCGTGCAGCCCAACGAGGGCGTCACCATGCGCTTCGGCGCGAAGGTTCCGGGCGCCGCCGCCATGGAAGTGCGTGATGTATCGATGGACTTCAGCTACGGCCGCAGCTTCACCGAAAACTCCCCAGAAGCCTACGAACGCCTGATTCTCGACGTTTTGCTCGGCGACCCGCCACTGTTCCCGACCACCAAAGAAGTGGACCTGAGCTGGGAGATCCTCGACCCGATCGAGGAATATTGGTCCACGCTCGGCCAGCCGCAGCCATACCGCTCCGGCACATGGGGCCCGAAAGAAGCCGACGATATGCTTGCACGCGATGGACGCCATTGGAGGATGCCATGATCATCAAAATGCCCAATACCCAAACCAGTGCCATCGCACGCAAAATCGAGGAATTGCATCAGCAGCGTGGCGAGGCCGGTAACGACCGAGTTCTGACACTGATTATCTCAACGGATGATCAGGAACTCGAAAATGCGCTAAAAATTGCCAATTTCGCAGGCCGTGAGCATCCTTGCCGCGTAATCGCAATCGTTCCGGAAACCAAGGAACTGCCGTTCTGCGACATCGACAAGGAACCGGAGTGCTATGTCACCGATTCCACCGATGAGGAGACCGACCTCGACGCGCAGGTTCGCTTCGGCGCGGATGCCGGGGCCGGCGAGGTCATCGTTTTGCGCCCGCGCAACGGACTGTGCCAGCACACCGACACCTTGGTGATACCGCTGCTGGTGCCCGACGCACCGGTCGTGACATGGTGGCCGACCAACCCTCCGGACAACCCTTCCAGCGATCCGTTGGGAGCAATGGCCGGAAGCCGCATCACGGACGCACGGCGTTCGAGCACCCCGGACAAGACCTTCGCCACGCTTCGCTCCAATTGGGAACCGAAAGACATCGATTTTTCATGGACGCGTGTGACCATCTGGCGCGCAATGGTGGCCACCACCCTCGACCAACCTCCGCATCTGCCGGTCGAAAGCGTAAGGGTAACCAGTCAGCGCGATTATCTTCCGGTGGAACTGCTCGCCGCTTGGCTTGCGTTGGAGCTCAATGTTCCCGTGGACGTCGAATACCAAGATGGCGCCGACGGCGTGACCGGAGTCTATCTAACCCGTTCGGATGGTGTGATCTCCGTAGAACGCCCAGATTCGCGCGAAGCCATCATCAGCCAGCCCGGCCAGGCCTCGCAACGCGTAGCCATGCCGCTGCGAACGCTCGAGGACTGCCTGAGCGAGGAGCTACGTCGCATCGACCCGGACGAAATCTACGCCGATGTCATCAACAAAGGCTGGAACATGATTTCGGCCTGATCGTTGCCGTACTTGACGTAAGACAACAAAGCCGGGGTGACGCACGATTCTTAACCGAGACAGCATCATCCCGGCTCCGCTATTCACATAGGTACCATTCAATTCCATCCGTGCAGCATAGAGGAGTACAGCGCATGGCACAACGAAAACTTGAAGTCTATAAGGACGCTGAAACCGTGGCCGAAGCCGCAGCGCAACGCACATTGCTCGCCATCCTGGACGATTTGAGCGAATACGGCGACAGTTCGTCATCGGCTCCGGCATCGAAGCCGCTTCGCGAACGCTACGATGTGGCACTGACCGGCGGATCGGATATCCTACGGATGCTGACCTCCATGACCTCGAACCCGCTGGTTGACGCCATTGACTGGAGCCGTGTTCACTTCTGGTGGGGCGACGACCGTTTTGTGGCACCGACGGACGAAGACCGCAGCTCATGGCAAGCCCGTGAGCGCTTTTTGAACAAGCTCATCGCCGACGGCAGTCTGCCGGAAGGCAACATCCACGAGATGGCGGCCGACATACGCACGCCCGAAGAGGTTGCCGCCGCCAGCGATGCGAAGAACGACCAGTTGCTTGCTCAGGCCGCAACCGACTACGAAAACGAGCTGTATCGAGAGCTGGGCGACAGCAAGGAGCAGCAGGAAGAAGGGGCACAGGCACAATCACTGCCCGCCATGGATCTGCTCATTCTCGGCATGGGCCCAGACGGCCATTACGCCTCACTGTTCCCAGATCACGAAGAAATCAACGTAAGAGATCCCGCCCGCCTGGCCGTAGGTGTTTCACACTCCCCCAAGATGCCTCCGTTGCGCATCTCGATGACCGCATCGATGCTCGCCCGCAGCCGACGCACATGGATGCTTACGTGCGGAGCCGGCAAAGCCGATGCCACCGCCCGCGTCTTCGCGCAAGCCGATAACCTGGACTACCCGGCCAGCTTCGCCACAGGCACCGAGGAATTCCTCTGGTTCACCACACCGGATGCTATTGAAAAGTTATAGCATCGATAACACCGGACGCTGAAATAAAAGGAAAACACTGAATCATCGCCCCACTGTTCATTGTTAAGGAACCCGGTGTCGACACAAACATGGGTCGGGGCGGCAGTTCAACAAAACTGCCGCCCCGACCCGTTTTCTTGATCTCAGCAACTCAGCGTCTCAACACTTCGTCACGCCATCACTTCTCCGCCCCAGTACCTCACATACACATCCGGTCAGCTTTACTCAGCGCTCCACGAACCAGCCCAACACCTCATCTGCATAACCGGACACGGCCATGGAGTGGGTCACCACGATGACGCCGTAAAGCTTGCCCGGCTCAAATTCGGCGCTGATGCCTTTCAGCACAGCCCGCTGATTCTCGGCATATCGGCAGGAAACCTTGTGCGGGGACAGCACACTTTCGGCAGTTTGGACGTCCACAATCTACATCAGGGAAACCTTATCGAGCTTGGCGACTATCTCGGCTGGCTTAATGCCCTCGAAAGTATCGTTCTGTCCGGGACCGCCCATGAATATCATGTTGTTCTCCTGGCTTTTTCGGCATCCTTGGCCTGCTGCTCATAGGAAGCAGTCTGGCTGGCTAGCATCGACGGCCATGGTCACTTTTGACCCGAACTGCCGATGATAGCCGTCGACGAGTCTCGACGATAAATCCAGTATCAATACCCCCATGGCACGGATCGAGATGATGACAAAAACAATGATGGCAAAAGTGCGTTCCTGCCCTTGTTTCTCCAGATATTCTTAAGAGCGTTGCTGAATACATACAATTCGCACCCTTTCCTGTGTCGGGCGTCATTACATCGTTTTCAGGTTTACAAAATGATGACAATATCGTTTTTTCAAAAACCTCGTCGAACTTCCTGAATATCGGCTAGGAATTTCACAACGTCTCCTGATAGGTTCCTAAAAGCCGCCCATCGCCCAACATCTAGGATTCTCGAAAGAATGTCGCCAGCAACACTATGTTAAGCTGCAGTGCGCGATGGGAATATAGACCGAATGACCAGCAATCGCTCCACTTCTTATCGCAGATATATCCAGCGAATCACCGTCTACGACTTGCGCCCCTGCCTCCCGAACGGGGAGCAGGGGCGCAATCGTTATCGACCGGCCATGTCATTCAGCCGTGAAAACCAATATCCACAATCAGTCGGACATCTTCTCTTCCGGACGACCGGGTTCGGCCCACAGGGTATGGAAGGTACCGGGCTCGTCGACGCGGCCGTAGGTGTGGGCACCGAAGAAGTCACGCTGGCTCTGGATAAGGCAGGCCGGCAGGCGCTTGGAACGCAGAGCATCGTAGTACGACAGTGATGTTGCGAACACGGGAGCGGGGATGCCGCAGCTCATGGTCTTGGCAACCACACGGCGCCAAGATCCCTGACACCTCTCGATGGCATCCTTGAAGTAGGAGGCAAAGAGCAGCGAAACATTGGCCTCGCCGGACTCAAAGGCATCGGAGACGACATTGAGGAACTGGGCGCGAATGATGCAGCCGCCGCGCCAGATGCGCGCAACAGCCGCAAGATCGATGTCCCAGCCGTACTCCTTGGCACCATCGTTGATCTCATTGAAGCCCTGTGCATAAGCGACAATCTTCGAGGCATACATCGCCTGACGAATATCATTGATGAAGGCCTTGCGCTCCTCATCATTGGCGAACTCAATGGTGCCGTCCGGACCGGAAAGGTTCTGCTCAGCTGCCCCCGCACGCAGTTCTGTCTGATCGGAAAGACCACGCGCGAACACGCCTTCGGCCACGACCGTGACGGGGGTGCCGAGTTCGAGTGCGGTCTGGACCGTCCACGTTCCCGTGCCCTTCATACCGGCGTGGTCAACGATGATGTCAACCAGCGGCTTGCCGGTCTTCTTGTCCTTTTCATGGAGCAGATCAGCCGTTATTTCAATCAGGTAGGAGTTGAGCTCGGTCTTATTCCAAGCCTCAAACACATCACCAATCTCATCGGGGGTCATACCCATGCCGCGGCGCATGATGTCGTAGCTTTCTGCGATGAGCTGCATATCGGCGTACTCAATGCCGTTGTGCACCATCTTGACGAAGTGACCGGCGCCGTTCTCGCCGATGTGGGTGACACAGGGCTCGCCCTCCGCTTGTGCAGCGATGGACTTCAGGATCGGGCCGAGGGTCTTCCAGGATTCATCGGTGCCGCCAGGCATAAGGGAGGGGCCGTTGAGCGCACCTTCCTCGCCACCGGAGACGCCGCAGCCAACGAAGTGCAGGCCACGCGCGCGGATGTCCTTCTCGCGACGGATGGTGTCCTTGAAATAGGAATTGCCGCCATCCACGATGATGTCACCGGGATCCATGGCATCAGCCAATGCTTCGATTGTGGCATCGGTCGGCGCACCGGCCTTGACCATGATGATGGCCGTACGTGGCTTGGTAAGGCTGGCCACAAACTCTTCGATGGTCTTGGCCGGGACGAAATTGCCGTCATCACCGTGATCCTCGATCAGCTTTTCGGTGCGCTCATAGTGCCGATTGAAAAGAGCCACGGTGTTGCCGTGACGCGCAAGATTCCTTGCGAGGTTCGAACCCATGGCCGCCAGACCGACGACTCCGATATTTGCTGTAGCTTCCGTCATTGTTTGCCTTTCAATTTGACATTCTTTCGGCTGCCCAGGGACTTCGCTCGGCTCCCGTTCAACCACGCACCTAAGCCTTTAGCTGTTTCGGAGATTGCATAACCCGAAACACACTCGTCAAGTCTATCGCCATCTACCCGCGCATGCATCTCAAAAACGTGGGTTGCGCCACATTAGCGGCGAACGCCGATGCAAATTCCGGCGACAAGCTTGATATGCCCCTCGCTCGCCAGCCAAATGACCTAGCACGAACAATGCCGCAACCGATGCTGCCGATGAGCGACGATATAGAGCCAATCGAGAGAGTGCCTGCCTTATTCAATGAACAAAGCGTGCAGCCGGGCCACTTCGTCCTCACTCATGCCGTTTTGCAGGCAGTAGCGTTCGACGGAACCGCATTCTTTTCTGATGGACGACAGCACGCCACGCATCAGTTCCGGGGGCGAGGCAAGCATCGCGGTCTGTGCGGCCGTGATTTGACCGACGCCCTGTTCGTCATCGGAAAGCCCCTGCATCACCGTCTCCTTGAACGTATCACCGAGATTCGCGCCGGACTGCGCGTAGCAGGAAACGACCATATCGTCACTCACGCCAAGCAGACTCATCAAAATGCCTGTGGTGATTCCAGTACGATCTTTACCTGCTGTGCAATGAACAAGCATCGGACGGCCACCATCAAACAGCAACTTACGCAGAATAAGAATGATTTGTTCGGCCGAACCGAAAACGATATCGCCATACATCTCGGCCATATTGGGGCCTTTGCCCATGCCCTTTATGCCGCCCTGCTCAGTCAGCGGCGTCTTAAACAACGGAACGCGATCGACATGGATATCGTCGGGAAGCGTGTACGGCCATTGCTCGACCTCGAGCGGATCGCGCAAATCCACTACTTCCTTGACGCCGAGACGATGCAAATCGTCGATGCCCTGCTCACCCAGGAAATTCAAGCCGGCCGAACGGAAGAACAAACCATTCCGCAGCACATGCCCGTCAGTAGTTGGGTAACCGCCAATGCCACGCGCATTGGGCACCCCGTCGATTTCAACACCGGCTCCGTCTCCGTCAGGACGATAGTTGAGATACGTCTCGTCGCTGGCCGCATCCGGGTCGGCACCTTGAGCAACCGAACCGTTACCGACTAATCCCTGTTCGCTGAAATCCGACATAAAACCCTTCCTTTACGGGCCACTACCCGCTTCATCATATGTTTTGTTTGACGCAAAATATGCAGTCGCATATGGACAAGCCTACCCACTTATTTCCAATTTTTCTGACCCTCACCACAATATGAACCGAATTGCGCAGAACACCGTCATATTGACGCAACACGCGGCACGACTACGCATCCCCATGTCCATATAGTAAACGTAGACGTGTCACCTTCCGAAAACGACATCCGGTAAGGGCTGAAAACAATTGCCTCGTCGCCAAATCAAACGCCCGCTTAGCGAGCAGCAACAGGATACACGGCGAAATTTCAACGTTGCACACCTTGATTTTTCATTTCATTCATCGGTGAACACAGATAGAATGAAGCACGGGCAAACCAAAAGCATGGGACGTGCATAACAGCAGACATCAGGGAGGTCGCGAAAACCGCGGGAGTTTCGATTTCGACGCAGTCGTCGCCAACTCCTTCGACATCAGACCGGAGAAGGCCTTACGTTTGAGAACCATGCATGTGCCAACCGAAGGAAGGATATCATGACACCCAACAACACTCACAACGACTGGTGGAAACAGGCCGTTGTCTATCAGATCTACCCACGCAGCTTCAAAGATGTCAACGGAGACGGGTTGGGCGACATCGCAGGCATCACCGAAAAGATGGAATATCTGAAGGATTTGGGTGTGGACGCGCTGTGGCTTTCCCCGTTCTATCCGTCGGATCTGGCCGACGGCGGCTATGACGTGATCGACTACCGCAACGTCGATCCACGATTGGGAACCATGGACGACTTCGACCAAATGGTTGCTGCGGCGCACAAATCCGGCTTAAAAATCATCGTCGACATTGTGCCGAACCACACTTCCGACAAGCACCGCTTCTTTCAGGAAGCGCTTAAAGCCGGACGCGGCTCCGCGGCACGCGACCGTTATGTGTTCCGTGAAGGACGCGGTCAGAACGGCGAACTTCCTCCAAACGAGTGGCAGTCACTATTCGGCGGACCCGCGTGGGAACGCGTCGAGGACGGCCAATGGTACTTCCACATCTTCGCCAAGGAACAGCCGGATGTGAACTGGAAGAACCCCGACATTCACGAGGAATTCAACGAAACATTCCGCTTCTGGAGCAACCACGGCGTTGACGGATTCCGTATTGATGTGGCACACGGTTTGGCCAAGGACTTCGACAGCAGACCTCTTGAAGAGCTCGGCAAAGAATTCAGCGTTCAAGACCAAGGAAACCCCGATAATCGGAACCCCCTGTGGGATCGCCCAGAAGTTCATGACATCTACAAAGAATGGCGTGGCGTCTTTAACGAATACGATCCACCGCGATTCGCCGTGGGCGAGGCTTGGGTTATTCCCGAGCACCAGCATCTCTATGCCTCACCCGACGAACTCGGACAGGTTTTCAACTTCGAGTTCGCGAAGGCCAATTGGAATTCGGACGCCATGCGCACGGCCATCGCGGAAGGTCTCGAAAGCGCAGCACACAGCGGCGGATCCACTTCGACTTGGGTGATGAGCAACCACGATATTCCGCGCAACCCCACCCGTTACGCCCTGCCCCAAGTGCCGGCGCGCAACCAGCACCAGATTGCCAAAGACTGGCTGCTGCGCGATGGCGAAACCTACTACGAAGACCGCGAGCTTGGCACCAAACGCGCTCGCGCCGCAGCACTGATGGAGATGGGCCTACCCGGTTCCATCTACATCTATCAGGGCGAAGAGCTTGGACTGTTCGAGGTGCCCGACATTCCTTGGGACCGGTTGGAAGACCCGAACGCCTTCCGCACCAGCCGCAGTGCAAGCGACAAGGGACGCGACGGCTGCCGAGTGCCGATGCCCTGGACCTCCGGAGACGAGGCGCAGCCCGCCCCATGGGACAGTAATTTTGCAGAGGGGTCCCCTTTCGGTTTCTCTCCCGCCACGAAATCCGACGGTACACCGAGCGAGCAGCCACATCTGCCGCAGCCCTTGTGGTTCAAGGAATTCGCGGCCGACAAGGAAGCCGCCGACCCGACTTCGATGCTGGCGCTTTATCGTACGGCATTGCGTAACCGCGCAGCACTGCTCACCGCCACCGACGATTATGACAGCTTTGATTGGTTCGACATCGGCAACGATGTCATCGCCTATACACGACCGGCTCTTGACAACGGTTCACCGACGACATTCGCAAGTGTAACCAATTTCGGGCCGACACCGGTTGCACTTCCCGAAGGTCGAACGATCATGACTTCCGCCGAACTGACCGGCAATGGTGCTCTGCCGCAAGACGCGACCGCCTGGATTCTGCTCGACAAGTAAGTCGTTCGTTCCACTTGTGACAATATTGCGAAATTCGCTGGAATTATTGAGATCCCAGCGAATTTCGCATACGCAATGCATTGTCTGAGCAACACCGTCAAATCTTTGAAACGTCAGGAAACGCGGGAGCAAACAGCCTCTGATCTGTATTGTTTGCCCAGCATCAAACCCCTGCCGCTAGACGTTCCAACGCACGATGACGGGGTCGTTCTTGTAGTATCCGAGAACCGAATGGTGGGCTGTATCAAGACGCAGCAGACGACCCAAGTGCGGGTCGGTATGCAGCCATTGAGACGTAACGATTCGAAGAATATGCGCATGAGCGACCAGCAGCACATTATGCCCCTCAAGAATCAGCGGAACGGCTTTTTCGATGACACGACGTGCTCGCACAGCCGCTTCATCAACGGTTTCGCCATGTCCATTGTGAACATTCAGGATCTGACCGTCCGGAAGCTCGCAAACCCAGTCGCCTCCCATGGTTTCAGGCAACATCTCAGGCCCTTCGTCCCAGATGCACCAGTCATGGCCCAACGCGGCACTAACCTCCTCGCGTTTCCGCCCTTCAGCGCGCCCGTAATCCCATTCCGCCAAGTCCTCAAGCGTCTCAGAAACCGCATATCCAGCCAACTGCGCGGTCTCACTAGCACGACGCAGCGGACTGGTGAAAACACAGCCGTCCGAAAAACCGCCAGGAAACACCTCACGAAGCCGTTCGCCACCAGCGAGAGCCTGCTGCCTGCCCTGCTCGGTTAACGACACATCGGTACGGCCCGTGTATTGCCCGCTGACACTCCAAGGGGTCTGCCCGTGACGCAGTAATACCAAGTAACCAGGATCTGCGGCACCGTCGCCTGAAGTAAGATAATTACCCATACCGCAACTCTAATCCAAACCGGACCTGCGGGCAACATCGCGTACCGTCCGGCATTCGGACTCGCAGGCAGTGGTCTATCATGGAAACCATGCATGCACGACACAGCACAACTTCGGTAAGCGACATCAGCGAAGACGGCACACAAGACCGAATCGATGAGAACGATTCTTTCGGACAAAACACCGCCGAACCCTCACCGTCTTTCGCGGACGACCGCGATTCGAAGCGCTCCGAAGACGAGTTAGCTGACACCGACACAGCACCGCAGCGTGCCGCCGACACCGATGCTTCGGCAAAAGCACGAACATCAACGGCATCTGCCAATTCTTCGGCCGACCATATCGTTGAGAAGTTTCATCGCATCGACCAGAAAGTAGCAACCATGATTCAGAACCGTATGCAAGACCCGGACACGTTGGGCGAGAAAATTTTCAAATTCGTCCTCCCCACCGTGCTAGGCGGTTTGGCAGGAAAAGTGTTCAAAACCATCTGGGACAGCCAAGTGACGAGCAAACGCGGGCCAGCCGGCGGCGACGCTGCCGAAGATGCCAACCAGCAAGGGCTTATCGGCAGCATTCTGTTCGCAGCGGCTTCCGCAGCCTTCGGTTCGGTTATTTCCGAATTGGGTACGCGTGGGTCGAACGCGCTGGTCAACCGCCATCAGAGTCGCCGCAACAAATAATACCAACCTCCGTATTCGCGGTATAACCACGAGAAGTACGTTTGCTTAAGTTCGGCTTGGACCCCGACACATCTCGGTGGGGCCCGACTCCGCATCTATCGCTAGACCGATAGGGCACTCTAGCGTTTTCTTGGCTTGAAGCCGCGTTTGCGAGAACGTGGCTTGCCCTGCCGCGACGCCGCATACCGGTCCATTCCGCGCAGCAACCGCTCCTCGCGTGGGCCATGGTGAGTCAGGTGCCACTCGCTGCAATAATCGCATCGATAAACCCACAACTCTGCCCCGCGCTCAATGAAGGCCTCACGCGCGGCAAACTCGGCCTGCGCCTTATCGTGATACATAATCTTGCGTGAGCTCGCGCATCGTTTCGGGGTGAAGTAGTGCACACCCCCACCCTAGCACGCAGGATTACAGTCAATCGCCCCTTACGGCAGGTCGTTGCCGGCTGCGGTATACAGGTCGTACCATTCCTGGGCACCCAAACGCACATCGGCACCTGCGGCCATCTCCTTCAACCGACTTGGAGTCATTGATCCCAGCAACACCTGCATGTTGGCGGGATGACGCAGAATCCACGCCACGGCAATCGCGCTCTTCGTGACGCCGTGCACATCGGCCACACGCTGCAGCATCTCGTTGAGTTCGGGGAACTTGGGGTTGTCGAGGAACACACCCGCGAAGAAACCGAACCGGAACGGGCTCCATGCCTGAATGGTCATCTTACGCAGACGCGAGTAGCTGATCAGTCCACCATCGTGATCAACGCTAGGTTCATCATCCATGTTGACATGCATCTCTTGACGCACCATCCCAGTGTGCCCGAGACCGAATTGCAGCTGGTTGATTTCCAGCTTCTGGTCAACTGCACTTTGCAGCATCTCGACCTGCATCGGATTTACGTTGCTCACACCAAAACGACGCACTTTGCCGCTGGATTGCAGCTCGTTGAACGCCTCTGCCAACTCATCGAGATCAACGAGCGTATCCGGACGGTGCAACAGTACAAAATCGACGTAATCAGTCTGCAAATTCTTCAACTCATCGTCCAAAGCCGCAACCAAATGATCCTTGGAGAAGTCATAGCGCGTAATCTGGTCGATTTCCGGATTACGGTAGATGCCGAATTTCGTCTGCACGTAGATCTTGCTGCGATCAATCCCAAGATCGCTCAGCGCCTGCCCGAGCTTTCTGCTACTTTCACCGCCCGTGTAGCAATCGGCTGTGTCAAAGAAGTTAATCCCGGCATCCAGCGCAGTGCTAACAATAGTTCGAGCCTCATCAGCACTTTTGGAGTTCATTCTCATCGCCCCGAGAGCTACGCACGAAGCCTTTACTCCCGATGTTCCAATCTCAATGTATCGCATATCGACACCCTTCCTTGGTTGTCCGCCAATGTTCTAAGTCTAGAGCGACACCACGAAAACCCAAAGAGCTAGCGAAAAGATCAGAAAACGGGATGGTTCCGATATGGCGACGGAACACCTCCGAAACCCGCCGAAGACACTTCTTTCGCGAACCCGAAAACCGCGCCATGCACACAATCCAGCGGGAAAAGAAAAACCCGGCGGGAGGAGACCGCCGGGAGGAGAGAAGAGAGAGAAAAAGATTCAATTATGGGATTCAAGAAGAAGAACCTCGTCAGTGGCTCAACCGCTGGCAAGTACAATATAACCGCACATTCCTTAGAAAAACAATGTATAACACTTAAAAAATACTGTGTAAATTCGTCACTTCAGTTAACCCGCGGCATAGAACGATGATTCAGGAACGGACGATCACCGCAAAACCTCATTCAATGCAATTTGCCATCACATTAAAGAGTTTGCGAGACCAGCACGCCCCACCGGCATGAACACCTTTCCCGGAATCACAATTGCTGTGGCGGCATGATCTGGGATAGTCATCTCTCAGCTGTGTTTCGGACCATCCAACGGTCAACAAGCACAAGCCCCACCACAACAAACGAATAGCGCCCCCGATCCATCGAACAGAATTTTGTTGTCCAACCAATCAGGGGCGCAGTTTACAAATGCATCACGGCTTCTACAACATGTTTCGCGATTATTGCTGTTCGGCCAGTTTCTCTTTGGCGTGTTCGAATCGTTTGGCTTCTGCCTCTTTACGAGCCTGCAAATCAGCTTCGAATCGAGCCAGCTCCTCGTCAACAGCTTCCTTGGGAATCTTCTCGAAAATAGGCACCGGCTTCGGAATGGGAGTACCCGCCACCAGAGATTCGCTCTCCCACGGATGCACCGTCTTGCCAAGCTCGTAGTCGCCGGTGATAATCGGATATTTGAAATCGGGCTTATCGAGATCTTCAACCTCTTCGATACGCGGCAACGGCGAGAATGTGCCCGTTCCGCCAAGTGATTCCCAGACCTTCTGCGCCGCATGCGGCAGGAACGGTGCGAGCAGATGGTTCGCGTCCGAAACGGCTTGCGCGCAGGTATGGAGAACCGTACCCAGATGCTTCGGATCGTCCTTGATCTTCCAAGGCTCGACCGCAGAAATGTACTTGTTGATGTCTCCGACGAGTTTCATCGCCTCATTCAGAGCATTCTTCTGATGATGTCGCTCGATGAGCCCACCGACCACATCAAAGGCGGCGGCGCTCTCTTCCAGCAACGCACGATCCTCGTCGGTCATGGAGTCCTCATCCAATTCTGGGATTTCACCGAAATTCTTATACATGAGGTTGGCCACCCGGTTGACTAGGTTGCCCCAGCTGGCAGCAAGCTCTTCGTTGTTGTGACGGACGAACTCGGCCCACGTAAAGTCGGCATCGGAGGTTTCCGGACCGGCCACGGAAATGTAGTAGCGCACAGCATCCACGGGGTAACGCGCAAGGATGTCCTTGACATAGATGACGACTCCACGCGAAGAGCTGAATTTCTTGCCTTCCATGGTCATGAACTCGCTTGAAACAACCTGCTCCGGCATATTGAGTTTGCCGTAGCTTCCGGGTTCACCACCCTTGGAACCCTCGCCGTTGTAGGCAAGCATTTCGGAAGGCCAGATCTGGGAGTGGAAGGTGATGTTGTCCTTACCCATGAAGTAATAGCCGGGGGCGCTCGGGTCGTTCCACCAAGCACGCCACGCCTCGGGATCGCCCTGTCGGCGAGCCCATTCGATGGAGGCGGACAGATAACCGATAACGGCGTCGAACCAAACGTAAAGCTTCTTGTTCGGGTTGTCGATCCAACCATCGACCGGCACGGGAATACCCCAGTCAATATCGCGCGTAATGGCGCGAGGCTTGACTTCTTTGAACAGCCCAAGCGAGAAGTTGATGACATTAGTACGCCAGCCTTCACGGGTCTTAAGCCAGGCGAGATTCGCTTCCGCGAGCGCCGGCAAATCCAGGAAGAAGTGTTCGGTTTCCCTGAATTCCGGGGTTTCTCCGTTGATCTTGGACACCGGGTTGATCAGTTCATCGGGGTCAAGTTCGTGACCGCAATTGTCGCACTGGTCCCCGCGAGCGCCGTCGGCCCCGCAAATCGGGCAGGTACCCTCGATGTAGCGGTCCGGCAAGGTACGGCCGGTGGAAGGCGAAATCGCGACCTTCTGAACGCCCTTGTAGATGTAGCCGTTCTTCAGGCACTGCTTGAACAGCTCCTGAACCACATGTTCATGGTTACCTGTCGTGGTGCGGGTGAACAGGTCATAGCTCAGACCCAAGTCGCACAGATCCTTGGCAATGACACGGTTATAGCGGTTGGCAAGCTCCTGCGGAGTCAGGTTTTCCTTGTCCGCTTCAACCAGAATCGGGGTGCCGTGTTCGTCTGTGCCGGAGACCATCAAGACGTCGTTGCCCTTCATGCGCTCGTACCGGGCATACACATCGGAAGGCACTCCGAAACCGGCTACATGGCCTATGTGGCGGGGCCCATTCGCATAGGGCCATGCAACGTTCACCAAAATATGAGTCATACCTACCGATTATTGGGCCCAGCGGGGACAGCGGAAGACTTAATTGCGAATGCTACGAACGAATTGCGAAACGGGAGACGGGAATCAAGTGGTTATCAACCGTGTCGTACACAATTCAGTGAGCCGCTTTACCTGTTATCCACATATTCACTTTTCATTTTTTTCGATTTGCTGACGCCGCATACCCTTATCTATATTCGTCTACCATGAACAGCACAACAACTGCCACTCGACGAACGAACCGCACCCACATAAACGCCTCGAAACCGACCAACCTCGCTCCGACGCCGATGTTGATCAGCAACAGAGACCTTCCGGGGCCGCTAAGCATGAACCGGCTCGACACCTTCGGCACGGTCCACCAACTCGACGATGCGAACGCGTATCTTGCGCAATACTCAGACACACTGTTCGGCAGAGGCACGATCATGACCAAGGCCGTGCCCCACTCGTGCATAGCCTGCGGCCGCAGCGCATTATGGGTATGGATGGGCGGTGCGTTCCCGAATGTTATCGACACCATCTCAAGTTCGCATTACCGTTCTCTAGTCTATGGACGCCCGATCAAGACCTTCGACCGCAGAATCTCACCTGGCCAGATTAGCACCATTGCCGCCCTGAAGATTACTTCGCCCGCGAGAACTGTCTGCGACATCATGCTGTTGGACAAACACGCAATGTCAGACAAGCAACGAAATGAATCGGCATATGCGATGCTGCAAAAATACCGCATCAACCCTGCGGATTGCCTCGATATTCTGGATAAGAACCGTTTCTGGCCCAATATTGCGCAAGCACGTCAGTTTTTTACGGTGATTGACCGCTGTTGCTGATCCATTTTACTCGGATCAAGACACGTATCGAGGAACCAAACGCGCAACAACAGCAACGACATCCAACAGAACCGAGTGTGTGATTGCGCTAACGGCATAGGCGTTCACAGTGGAACACAACCGCAGTGCGGTACACAAGCGCACCAAAAGCAAACCCAACGTTCACAGGACTTCCAACAGTCCTCAGAATGCAAATTCCGCATATCGAACAAAAATAATTATCAATATAACGTACTTAGCACAAAGCCGAAAACCATGCGTGGTACTAATATTGTCCAAACAACATACAGTGCCGCTACAAGTTTTGCAACAGCTACGGAACCGATGCACGCGCCCGACCGGACGCCCACAGCATCAGAAAACCCTGGGACCACGCGACCGCGACAAGGCCGCGCATCATGGGCTCGGCGCAGGAGATTTGAATCCCTTTGTACCCCTGCATCTGCCTAAATGCCGCTATTTGACTCCGGCATAATCGCCGTGAGCGACCGTCGATTATGCCGCTTTTCACCGGACGTCCCGCAGCCATGCTGTGCAATACCGTTGAAAGGACAGGGCTCGCATGTCTTCATCGACCTCTGAACACCAGCAAGACGCCATACGCACCGGAGAACAGAAAGCACCGTCAACCGAACCGATGGCCAAGACCGTCACGCAAGCCGAGCCAGAAATGCAAGAGATCCATGTGCGCCGTCAGTTCCTGCGCGAAAAGGACGTTACCGTCGTCGAGGAGAAAACACTGAAGCAGGCCATTGCGGGTACCGTGGTCGGCAACTTCATGGAGTGGTACGATTTCGGCATTTACGGCTACCTTGCAGTGACGATGGCAAGCGCATTCACCAGCGGCTTGTCGAAGAACCTGAGTCTTATCGTCATGCTTATGGGCTTTGCGGTCAGCTTCCTCGTCCGTCCGCTCGGAGGCATCGTTCTGGGACCTTTGGGCGACCGTGTGGGCCGACAGAAGGTACTGTTCCTCACGATGGGCATGATGGTGGTTTCCACCGCTCTAATCGGTATTCTGCCCACCAGCAAGCAGATTGGCGTATGGGCCATCGTGCCGCTTTATGCGCTGCAGATGATACAGGGCTTCTCAACCGGAGGCGAATATTCCGGGGCAACCACTTACATCTCCGAGTTCTCGCCCGACAGCAAACGCGGCTTCTACAGCGCCTGGCTTGACACGGGTTCCTACATCGGTTCCGCATTCGGAGCCGCCACGGTGGCAATCATCACAATGATCGCCGAGAACCACTGGGGCGCGGACGCCATGATCAATGGCGGTTGGCGAATCCCCTACCTACTGACAATCCCGCTGGGCATCCTAGCGATAGCCCTGCGTACACACATCCCCGAGACCCCGCAATTCGCAGCGCATCAGGAACGCCAGGAGGAGGAACAGCCGCAATGGTCCAAGGAGGCCCGCAAAGCAGCTCTGCGTAAAGAATCGCCGTGGGATCGTCCCGGCACGATGCTGTACGTCATCAAGCGCCACTGGCGCCGCCTGCTGATTGCCGTAGCAATCGTCGCAGCCACCAACACCGCCGGCTATGTGCTTACCAGCTATATGCCCACCTATCTGCGCGAAGAGGTTGGTACGACACCAACGATGGCCGCCGCCGCAACCGTACCGGTGCTTATCGTCATGTCGTTGTGCCTGCCACTGATCGGTCACCTTTCCGACATCATCGGCCGCAAGCCCATCTACACCATAGCCGTGGTTTCGACATTCTTGCTCGTCTACCCCGCCTTCCAGCTGCTGCATCTGGGTTCATTCTGGGCCGTTCAGGGCGCTCTAGCGATGATCGCAGTGCCGGTGGCGTTCTATGCGGGCGTTTCGGCAAGCACATTGCCGGCGCTGTTCCCCACCGAATCACGATTCTCCGGCATGGGACTGTCTTATAACTTCGCGGTTTCTCTGTTCGGCGGCACCACACCGTTGGTCTCACAAGCACTCATCACACTGACAGGCAACCACGATGCCCCAGGCTTCTATATCATGTTCTTCGCCATTTTCAGTGCAATCGCCACCGCCGTGATGCGTGAATCGTCAAAGTCGCCATTACCCGGCTCCATGCCGACAGTCGGCAGCGAAAGCGAAGCACGCGAACTGGTGCTCACCCAAGAACAGAACCCGAACCTAGACACCACCACGATGCCAATGCCGATGATGACCGTGGAAATCCCCGCAGGACAAACACTCCCGCAACGACCTGAAAACATCAAGCCAGTCAAGCGAACCGAAACCGAAGCGGAATGAACAAAACAGCCCATCAGACCGCTGATGGCTGATACAAGGTCCAAGGATTCAACGAGAGTGATTACCTAGAAGAAGTGAAACGCCACAAATCAAGGCCATTGAACTCATCTCCTAGTCAAACATGAACACCGAGTACAAATTTTGAACTTGTGTCGCTTATCATTTATCATGTAGAGACCACAAAAAGATTCCAAACGGATATTTTTTATATAGCGCGCACTTTAATACCGCAATACGGGAGAGTAGAAGAAATTATGAGCATCATGGCCACACTTACCGCCACAGTCCTATGCGTGACCATGGGAATCGCCCCACCCGCCACCGCGAAAAAAACCGAACCCGCTCCCGTCAGTGCATCCTCAACGCCAGTCAGCCAGAGAGAGAATGATGTTAAGCTGCCCAGCGCTCCATCAGCATTCAATAATGTCCGCCAACCCGTTTCTCCCGTTGGTCAGGTCGCGCCCCTAGACGGGGAACCAGAACCAAAATGTGAACCCTCCGGCATGCAAACCTGGGGCACCCCGGCCAACGACAGCGATGTCAACCAGGTTCCCGACAGAGATCCGTCACCCCTCAAATTTGAGCTCAACAGCAGCTGCGTCCTTACTTTTTACGGCGGCACCAGTCCTAATTGGGACTCGATAAATGATTTCACATTAGCGCAATTTCTCGCGCCAGCCACCGAAATTCGCTTCGCAGGCAACACCACTTTGTACAGCAACAGGCAAAACTACACCGGGTTGTTCAGTTCCCTCTCGTATACGAAGACAGTGCGGGTGGACGGCATCGTCCATCTCGCCGGCACCATAGGCGATAACCTGTTTGCGTACAATTTCGGATTGACCCACTTTGTGGGCAACGGCTTTGAAACCAGCCAGCTGACCACTGCTCACTCGATGTTCCTGTACTGCATGAATCTGGAATCGGTGACCATACCCGACACATGGGATGTCCGCAAAGTCACGGATATGAGTTGGATGTTCATATCCTCACCGAATCTAAAATCAGTATCCCTGCCCACGAGGTGGGACACCAGTAACGTCACCACCTTTGATTCCATGTTTGCGTCATGCTACAGCCTGGAATCGCTGAGACTGCCCGAGATCTGGAACACGGGCAGCGCCACCAACATGCAGAACATGTTCATGTCATGCACCAACTTGAAAAACTTGACCATGCCCACTTGGTGGGACGCCAGCAACGTCACCAACATGCAAAACATGTTTGCGTATTGCCAATCATTGGAATCACTGGTTATGCCCACCACACCGGACACTGGCAACCTCACTAACATATCCCTGATGTTCATGGGATGTGACAACCTGCGTTCGCTGGACATATCCAACATGAACACCAGAAACACCTTTTCTTCCTATGGAGCACAAGGCTCATTCCCTCCAGCGGTGCAGGATATATGGCTTGGCCCCGACACCTATCTTGCCGAAACCGACGACGACTACCAAGTGTTTCAGTACACTATGAATTATGAAGGCTGGGCCGAGATTACGGAGACAGGCGCGCACATACCGGCACCAGACCTGCGCGCCCGCACTTCACTGACTTCCGGAAAGAACCCCAAAGGGCACTACAGAATTCCCAAGCTCGTTCTCACCATCGACTACAACAACGGCGAGGCAAACCACACCGAGACCAAAACCATTGATACCAGCAACAGCAACAGCGCCGGATCCAGGTCGTTGACATGGGGCACACGTCCGGCACCCGCCGGTAAGGTGTTCGACGGCTGGAAACTCACCACAAGCGCCACTGGATACCTTCGACTCAACGACAACACAGTCAGTTGGGATGCGTACACCGATGACCGGGAAGCCAAGATCACGGCCACATGGAGGAACGTGGACCACCCGGCTATCAAGGTCATCGTCCATGCAGAGGGAAGTGCGCGCCCGCAGCGTTCCAACGACCCGTGGGCCGAAGTCACCGTCACCGAACCGGAAGACTCACGTACCGATGACACCATCACCCTCGAATCCCTTAACGGCGAAGGACACAATGACTCATGCAATCCGACGGAGGGCAGCAACCAGTGCACGTTCAGGCTGTCCATCGCACAACTGCGTGACGACGACTTCGAGTCCTTATACCACCTCAGAGCCAAAATAACAGCCTTTGATCGCCGAGACACTGAGACCACCGTCACCGGCCGACCCAGTGACCAGGAAGCCATCCTGCCTTACACCACGATCACTTATCAGGCTGGTATAGGAGCAGGCGGCAGTACACCTGCCACAAAGAGAGCCCTCACGGACACCGCCGCCCAAAACGCACGTTTGACCGTGGCGAGACCCGACACGATTACCAGACCAGCGAACAGCCTCTTCTCCGGATGGCAGACCAACCACGGCAGCATTCGACCTGGCACCACACCCGTACCGGTGAGCGCAGGCGACACCGATGCGCAGGGGCGCACCACTATCGCCCTTACCGCGGCATGGAACACGCTTGCCACACCGGATATCACTTCGGCCGTACGCGAGAGTAACGGCCACACGACCATTACCGGTACAGCCAAACCACTCCGCTCCGACGACATCGTGCGCATCTGCCATCTCACCGACAACCATGGCAGACAATGCCGCGACATCACACCGGACACCAATGCTTCCAACGGAACAACCCTGCCCCACGACGGCACCACTGAACACCCATGGAAACTCGTCCTGACCGACAGCCTCGACGAAGGAACAGCCATTGAGGCCTTCCTCGTCGCAAAAGACACCACATATACCGACAATCCTGAAGTGCAAAGCGCCGCTGCCACCGTCAACACCACCACAGGTATTGGTTCCGACAACGGTACAGGCACAGGCAACGGCTCCGACAACGGTACAGGTACAGGCAACGGTGCAAACACCGGTTCTGGCCCCGGAACCGGTACGAGCAACGGGAATAGGAAGGATACCGGCACTGACACTCAGCCCGGTACCAATAAAGACAACAGAAAGACCAGCCGCACAGACACGGAACCAACCGGAGGTCCGCTTTCCCTGGCCAAGACCGGCGGCATGCCCATTATGCCCTTGTTCGCCATCAGCCTGCTTTTGCTAGCTTCTGGTGCATGTCTCTACGGACTGCGTCGCAGACACGACACCGATTGACACATGGACATAGCCCATTCTTCGTGCCCGGCCAATAATTATGGTCGGGCACTTTTTCACTCATCGCAAGAGCCTCAAATGATGATCGGAAGGAAAGGGCATCCGCCACATTCACACCAGACTCAAGTCGTGTCGTCAATGCAGAGACATCACATCGAACCCCACAGGCCAAGATGAGACTGCGTTTGCCTTACGGCAGCACTGCCGAACACTCCTAGAGCATCACTCTGCCAACCATCGATGTGCCACCTTACTTGCTGCAGATGACACAAGATCCACTCTCTCGAAACGTAATACAGACAACGAAAGGCGCCTGTTTTGCGCTTTCTTTATTTATCATTAACCATACCTTCGGGGTTAAAAGTTATCGAAAAAAAGAAGACAACTATTATGGGCACTTTAATCACAATCATCATGACGGCTTTATGCTTAACCATTGGTGCGGTATTGCCGGCTTTCGTACCGGGTCAGGAAACGACACGCGCCTCCATGTCGGTGTCGCAGGCGAACCAAGCCCACGTGACCACACAAACCGCTACAGATCCGACATCCAAGACCAGTCTGCAGACCAATTTCATCGCCACGCACGACAATTCCCCCCGGCATAGGACCTCAGTCAAGCTGCACTCCCAGCGGATTACAGACCTGGGGCAGGCCATCCAACGATCCTGCCCTCAACCAAATCACCGGCAGGGACACGAATCCCATCCAATGGGAAGTTGACAGCAACTGCACCCTCGTCATCCACAGCGGCACCGGCCCGGATTTCGACGGCATTCTTCCATGGCAGAATTATGTAAACGACATCGTCAAAATCCGCCTAGAAAACAATGCTTCTCTGTACACTTCGGCGCCATACACCAATAGTTTGTTCGCTTTCTTGTGGACAGCAACTACAGTGCAGATAGACGGAAACGTTCATCTGGCCGGAAACATCGGGCAGAATCTATTCAGCGGCATGGAATCTCAGTAACCTCACTAGCCTGCAATCCATATCTGCCAACTGCGACGAGTTAGTTTCGTTAGACATATCCGGCCTGAATACCAGCGCCGCCGTATCTGCGGGAACGCTGATGGGGCTGCTGCCCACCAATGTGCGTGATCTGTGGCTCGGCTCCCACACTTACCTTGCCACCGACGAAAACGACAGCCAAGCATTCGGCTATGGCGTGAACTACGAGAAGTGGGGTGAAATTTCGCCCGACGGAACACGCACTCCCGTGGAAGATATGCGCGCTCGCACTTCACTGAGCTCAGGAAGGAACCCCAAAGGACACTACAGAATCGCTTCACTCGTTTTTACGGTGGATTACAACAACGGCGAGGAGAACGAGACCACGACACTCAATACCGCCAGCAGCTCCAATTCATGGAATATTCCATGGGGCACCCACGCGATACCAGCCGGCAAGATATTCAAAGAGTGGAAGCTCACTACAAGCGATTCCGACCATGTGTCCATTAACCGCAACACACTCACCTGGGATGTCGGTGCGAATGATCCGAATGCCAAACTCACAGCGGTGTGGAGAAACATGGATCGACCAACCATCAACAGCATCGTCGTACACAAGGCCGCGAGCGCAAACCCGGAGGACAACACGGACTCGTGGGCCGATGTCATAGTCGATGTGCCTGAAGATTCTCGCGATACCGACGACCCCCTCACTCTTGAATCATACAACTGCGAAGGCTTCAACAGCTTGTGCATACCCTCCGCAGCCGGCAACCAATGCACATTCCGTCTCTCCATCGCACAGTTGCGCGGCAACGACTATGATGCCGAGTATCAACATCTCAGCACGCAGCTGACTGCATACGACCACTACACCGAAATCAACGTGACTGGTCCACTGGGCTATTACAGAGGAATTCTGCCCTACACCACTGTCAACTACCAGCCCGGCGCCGGGGCCGGTGGCACGGCTCCTTCCACCCAGAAGTCCCTCACCGACACACCATCTCAGACAGCGCCGCTGACCATGGCCGGCCCTGACACAATCACCCGGCCAAAGCACAGCGTGTTCAACAAGTGGCAGGCAAGCCACGGCGCCATCAATCCCAGGGCCGCACAAGTCCCTGCAAGCATCGGTGAAACAGATGCAACCGGATGTACCATCATCAGTCTCAGCGCTGCATGGACCAAACTGGCCACACCCGAAATCACTACGGCCAAACGCGATGCAGCGAATAACCAAGCCACCATCACCGGCACAGCCAAACCACTCCACTCCAGCGACATCGTCCGCATATGCCATCCAACCAACACCGGCAGCAGGCAATGTCAGGATATTACTCCGGATTCCACAGGACAAGACGGAACTGCTTTGCCGAACAACGACACCAGCGAACATCCGTGGAACATCACCCTGCCAATCGCCGACGATCAAGGCGAACTGACCGTCGATGCCACTCTGATCTCCAAGGACACTGCTTACACCGGAAATCCCGAAGTCCAGAGCGCCACAGCCTCGGCCACCACTGCCGGCAGCACCGGTGACGACAACAATGACGGCATACACGATACAAGCGGCACTCCCTCGGAGCCCAACACCCCTAACAAGGGTGAAACCCCGGAAGCCCCGAAGACCCCCGAGACGCGGAAAAGAACCGAAATCCTCAATGGTATCGGCAGGCGCAGGATCATTCTTCCTCAAATGGCACCTATACAACTATCAAGGAAGGCCGGTTCGGAACGACCGGCAGAAACCGATATTCCCGAACCGACCCCTTGAATTCAGAATCTCACGCCACCAGCGTGGAAAACTGGCTGTTGTAAAGATCGGCGTAGAAACCGCCCTTTTTCAGCAGCTCGTCGTGGGTGCCACGTTCGACGATGTCGCCGTGGTTCATCACGAGAATCATGTCCGCGTCCTTGATGGTGGAAAGTCGGTGCGCGATCACAAAGCTTGTACGACCTACGGTGAGGTTGTCCATCGCCTTCTGAATCAGCTCTTCGGTACGGGTGTCAACCGAGGAAGTCGCCTCGTCCAGAATCAGAATCGGCGCATCCTGCACCATTGCTCGGGCAATCGTCATCAGCTGACGCTGGCCTTGCGAAAGGGAGGAATTGTCGTCAAGCACGGTGTCGTAGCCCTGCGGCAGCGAACGTACATAGCGGTCAAGCCCCACAGCCTTGCACGCATCCTCGATTTGCTGGTCGCTGACATCCTTCTTGGCATAGGCGATGTTTTCTTTGACAGAGCCGCGGAAGACCCATGTGTCCTGCAGCACCATCGAGAACTGGTCATGCACGTTGGCACGCGGCACGCTGGAAGTGTCGATGCCGTCGATGTACATGGCCCCGCCGTCGATGTCGTAGAAGCGCATCAGCAGGTTGACCATCGTGGACTTGCCCGCACCGGTCGGTCCGACAATAGCGATCTTCTGCCCCGCCTTCACACTCGCGGAGAAGTCATGGATAATCGGCTTGCCCGGCTCGTAGCCGAAGTTCACATCTTTGAACTCAACATCACCGCGCACGCGAGTGGGTTCGCCGGTTTTCGGGTCACGTCCAAGCAACGCAGGTTTGTCGGACTCATCACTCATCTCAGGCTCGTCAAGGAAGTTGAAGACTCGCTCTGAAGCTGCGGCACAGCGTTGAAGATTCTGGAACGCCTGAGCGAACTGCGAAAGCGGCTGGGTGAAGAGCCTAACATACATCATGAATGCCACAATGACACCGAATTCGATACGTCCGTCGATGGCGAGCGCCCCGCCGACCACACACACGACCACGAAGCTCATGTTGCCAATCATGTTCATCATCGGGCCCATGAGCCCGGAAAGAAATTGACTCTTCCACGCAGAATCGTACAGGTCGTTGTTGTACTTCTCGAAGCGTCGGATGGAATCAGCCTCGCCGTTGTATGCCTTGACGACGATATGACCCGAGTACATCTCTTCGACATGGCCGTTCACATCGCCCAGCGCAATCTGCTGACGAGCGAAGTACTTCTGGGAGAAATGCATGATCATTCCCATGACGATGATGCCAAGGAACGAGACTGCAATGGCGCACAGGGTCATGATGACATTGTTGTAGAACATCATGAACAACGAACCGAAGAAAAGCGTTATGGATGTGATCAGCATGCCCAACGACTGGCCTAGGGTCTGACCTATGGCATCGACGTCGTTGGTAATGTGCGAGAGCACGTCGCCATAGCTGGTGCGGTCGAAGTATTTCAGCGGTAACCTGTTGATCTTGTCCGAAATTGACCTGCGCAGGCTCTGGCCGATCCGCTGAGTGACGGTTGCCATCATCCAGTGTTGCGCATAGCCCAAAATCGCGTACCCTACATAGAGGCCGACCAATAGCCATGCAATACGCGTCACCTCGCCCATATCCACCGCACCCATAACAGGCTTGCCATGCACCAAAGCAGGCAAACCCTTGGCGATAGCGTTGGTCATGTTTTTCAGCTGATCCGGCCCGATAATCTGGCAGACGGTGCTGACGGCGCCCAATATGAGCGCGACAATGATGACTGGCAGATATTTCTTGCAGTATTTGACCAGTTTGAGCGTCACTGCACCAAAATCAGCCGGTTTATCGACCGGCCCTCTCGTTCTTGGCATTTGTTGCTACTTTCCTAGGTTTTAAACGTTTGCTTTCATCTTTGGTTTGGGCGGTACTGCTCCAGCAGTCAATGCACAGCAGCCACGGTTGCCGTCAGGCGAAACGTTTCCGCGCCGAACCTTTCTTCGCCGGCCCTATCCGGCCAACTCGTCAGGACTCATCTGCGATTCGGCGATTTCCCTGTAAACCGGGCAGCTCTCAAGCAGCTCCTTGTGCGTGCCCTCTCCTACTACCTTGCCGTCATCTAGCACGACGATGGTGTCGGCATCCATGATCGTGCCCACTCGCTGGGCGACAATCAGCTTGGTGGCGTCGGATGCGTTCTTCTTCAAGGCATCGCGCACCGCACGGTCGGTTTTGAAATCAAGCGCGCTGAACGAATCGTCAAAGACCATGATCTCGGGATGCCGATAAACGGCACGGGCGATGGAAAGCCTTTGCTTCTGCCCGCCCGAGACATTGGAACCGCTTTGCGCTATGGGTGCGTCGTATTCACCGTCCATGCGCTGCACGAACTCATCGGCCTGCGCCACATCGCTGGCCGCGCGAACATCCGCCATCTGCTCCTTGCTCAGCTCACCACGCTCGTCTTCACCGGCGATAAGAGCGAGTTCAAGCTTACGACCCTTAGCCGTAGAGGTATCAGCCACTTCGACCTCTTCCGCATCGCCGGGCCTGTCGCCATAGCTGACATTGGACGCCACGGTGCCTTTGAACATCACGGACTGCTGTGGAACGTAGCCAATCTTGTCTCGCAGGACCTTGATGTCGTAATCCTTAACGTTGACACCGTCGACCAGAATCTCACCTTCGGTCGCATCATAGAAGCGTGGCACGAGGTTGACAAGGGTCGATTTACCGGAACCGGTGGATCCGATGAAGGCAACGGTCTGCCCCTTGCGGGCGGTGAAACTGATGTTCTTGAGCATCTCCTCGCGGGTGCCTGGGTAGGTAAAACCGACATTGCGGAACTCTACGGTCCCTTCCTCGCCGGGCTTACCCTCGGTGAGCGATCCCGTTGTGACGGACGGTTCGGTATTCAGCACTTCCATCACACGCTGGGCGGACACGTCGGCACGGGGCCACAACACGAAAACCATGCTTAGCAGCAGGAACGCCATGATGACCTGCATCGCGTAGCTGGAGAAAACGACCATGTTGGAGAAGTTGGTGAGTCGGTCGGCCGGCAGCGCAGCATCCTTGATCAGATAAGCACCAATCCAGTAGATCGACAGACCAAGGCCGTTCATCACGGAGCTCATGACAGGGTTCATCGCGGCCATCGCACGTGTGGTGAACAGCTGGGTATTGGTCAGGTCGTCATTGACTTTGGCGAATTTGTTCTCCTGATAAGCCTCGGCGTTGTAGGCTCGCACGACTCGCAAACCGGTGAGGTTCTCGCGAGCGACAGCGTTGATGTTGTCGGTCAGGCGCTGCATCGAACGGAACTTCGGCATGACCAGAATCATGATGATAATGACAAATAGCAGCATCACCACCGTGGCGACGGCCGTCGCCATCGTCCATTCGAAGCCCTTCCCGGCGATCTTGCAAATGGCCCAAACGGCCATGATCGGGGCACGGAAAATCAACAGCACACCCATGGTGATGAACATCTGAATCTGCGTGACATCATTGGTGGAACGGGTGATCAGCGACGCGGTGGAGAACCTACTCATTTCTGCCGGACCGAAGGACTCGACCTTACGGAACTCGAGCGAACGCAACCGCTGACTGAAGGAAGCACCGACACGTGCCATGAAGTACCCCACGGCAACAGCACAAATCACCGACCCCAGGGAGACAAGCAGCATCTTGCCGCCTTCCTTCCAGATGTCAGCCATCTTGCTGCCCGGCGTTTCCACCAGTTCAGTGACCTTCGACATGTAGTCCGGCAGTCTGAGGTCAAAAAAGACCTGCCCTGCAATGAACGCAAGGCTGAGCAGCATCTGCCCAATCTCCGTCTTAGAGAGGTATTTGCTAATGCGAAGCATGAATCTCTTCCCATTCTCTTTCTTCATTATCTCGGATCCATCAATCCCGAGCGCCAATAGCAAGCGATGATTTTCATAATATTTTATTATCTGAATGTACACTACTGCGTGGTGTCGGCAGCGGAAATAAAAAACCACCCGCAGCAACAGATTGCGGATGGCAAACGCCTGCATTATCGATACAGACGGTGCAGATCTTTTATCAGGACCTGAATTTCAGGATCAGACTTTGGTCTCACGAGTCGGACGAATATCGGCGTGACGACGCTCCAAATATTCCTCGACGGCGGTGCGGATAAGCACCGAGGGCCGTACACCTTCATCGGCCGCACCGGCAAGCACCCAATCAGCTAACTCAGCCGTTGCTCGGACACACCAAGAACGCTCCTGAAGTTGACGTCCCCCACGCCGCGACGTAACTGACTCACCCAATTTCGCTCTCCCCCATAGTCGGTATGCCGTGTCGCTGGTGACTAGATAACAATTACTTTCGGGTTACGGCAAACCCGAAACCCCACCCCGAAATAGTCATCAAACTACAAACTATTTGGCATCACCCAAATTTTACGAATCCATTATAAGACACAGCAGCGCATTATTTAGATAGTATTTCAAAAATGTAATAATATTCACATAAATTCAACACATATATATAAATATGTCTTGATGTCAATCAGTGGCGGTCTTCTTACGATACACCGCATCACACCCCACGGTAATCGTTGCGTCCAAACTCAATGATGCCTTGGCTCAGACGCAACGCAAGCACCTCAGGAAATTTACTTGGTTTTCCGCCTCAACTCAGCATCTCATTCTGCTTTCCACGGAAGCGCCACACGCAATATCCACCGAACAGAGCCAACCAGATGAGCCCTGCGATAGCGGAACCACGTGTATCGGCAGAGATGAACAACGTGCAGTAAATGAACAGGAAGAAGAGAATCGTGAGCGTGTTCGTGACCTTATAGGCGGGCATCACGAAACCGTCAGCACTGAAATCCGCGGAGCGGCGGTAACGCCTGTGCGCGAGCATCGTGAGCACGTAGACGAAAATGATCACCGCGCTGGAAGCCGACGAGAAGAGCACGAATACGTTGGAAATCTGCGGAATGGAATTGATCATCGGCGAAAGCAGGATGAAGCACGCGGAAACCACGATGGCACGAGCGGGAACCTTGCTTTCGGATACGACGTCAAGCTTGCGCAGCACGGGCGAAGTGGAAACTTCCGCCAACTGATAAAGATGGCGTCCGGCTGAATACAGCAGCGAGTTGAGTGCGGACGATGCGGCCGTGATGACCACGAAGAAGACCAGTGCCGAAGCCCAATTCAGGCCCGCATACTGGAAGACCATGATGAACGGGGACGCGAACGAACCATCCTTGTTCGGCTTGAACGTGCGCCACGGAACGATGAGCATGATGGCAACCAGCGCCCCGACATAGAAGATGAGGATACGCATAATGATCTCATTAACGGCCTTCGGCAGCACCTGGCGCGGGTTCTTCGTCTCTGAGACAGTCACACCCACGAATTCAATCATCTCGTAGGCGAAAAAGACCATCTGGAAACTCATCAGCAGTGCAAGCCAACCGTTGGGAGCCAACGAGAGGCCACTGAAGATGTTATCCAAACCTGCATGGCCGGCCGGGCTGACATGATCGACGCCGTGAATCTGGACGGCCGGATAATGGTAGCCAATGACGACCATGACCACGGCCGTGACGATAAGCCCCACGATCAAGGTGATCTTAATCATCGAGAACCAGAATTCCGTCTCACCGAACGCTTTGACGGCAATGAGGTTGATGATCGCAAGAACCGCGAGGAAGCAGACCTCGATAAGCGGCTGCCACGCACGCAGGTCGAAGCCGAACGTGTCGAAGAAAGTCACGAAATACGTGCCGACCGCCGTAATCTCGGAAAGCCCCATCAGAATGAGAACGATCCAGTAGGTCCAGCCCGCGAAATGCCCCCAGCCCGCGCCGAGATAGCGGCCAATGAAGCTGATGAACGTGTGCTGGTCCGGATCGTGGTACATAAGCTCGCCGATGGCGCGCATCAGCAGGAACATCACCAGGCCGACCAGAATGTAGACCAGAATGATGCTGGGTCCGGTAAGCGCGATCGACTTTCCCGAACCGAGGAACAAACCGGTGCCGATGGTGCCGCCGATGGCAATGAACTGGACGTGCCGGTTACTCAGGCCGCGCTCGAGCTGGTTGCTGCCCTCTCCCGTACCGCTCTTTGGGTTTTCGACAGCATTGAGACCGGTCATAGCGGCATTCTCGCTTTTGTCCGTTTCAGTCATTTGTCCCCCTCGTAAATGGATTCTCGCTTACGCAATAGTGCACAGACTACGCCGCAGTAGGTGACATCCGCATTACGCACTCGATTTTTCTACGATACTCACCCACAAAACAACCCATGGGCAACGTCCGAAACACAGATGACCGCAAACATCGAGAGGACAGCCTATGCTTCAAACCAGCTACGGGGAGATGAGAGTCGAGCATCCAACGCCAACAGCTCCCGACCCCAAGGCATATGCGTATACATCAGATATACACACGAGCAGGGAATCCCGTGAAAGAGGAGCGCCACATGACTAGCCGGTCGGGGACAATAACAGGCAACAACAGCGTCGGCAGTGACAACACCGGCAAGACACCACGGAACCGCGGAGGCAACGGCGTCGTCCGCAAGCTCAAGACCCGCCACATCTCAATGATCGCACTCGGCGGCTGCATCGGCACCGGACTGTTCATGACCTCCGGTGGCACGATCGCGCAAGCCGGCCCCGGCGGCGGACTCGTGGCCTACGCGGCAATGGGCATAATGATTTACTTCCTGATGACCAGCCTGGGCGAGCTGGCCACAAACATGCCCGTTTCCGGCTCATTCGCAGTCTACAGCTCCAAATACGTCGATCCCGCGCTGGGCTTTGCGATGGGCTGGGACTACTGGCTCAACTGGGCCATCGCAGGGGCTACCGACATCTCGACGGCCGCGCTGCTGATGCAGTTTTGGTTTCCGGATTCACCCGGTTGGGTGTGGAGCCTGACAATGCTCATCATCATTTTCTGCCTCAACGCCTTCGTGGTCTCCGCATTCGGCGAGACGGAATTCTGGTTGGCACTGATCAAAGTAGTCACCATCGTCATCTTCATTGTCATCGGCCTGATGATGATCTGCGGCATCATGTTCCAGCCAGCCATCGGCTTTAAGAACTTCACTTACAAAGACGGGCCGTTCGTCGGTGGCTTGCCTGCAATCATGGCAGTCTTCCTCATTGCCGGCTACTCGTTCCAAGGCACAGAGGTCGTAGGCGTCACGGCCGGTGAGTCCGAGGACCCCAGCCAAGCGGTGCCCAAAGCCATCAACAGCGTTTTCTGGCGCATCGTGCTGTTCTATTTGCTATCGATTTTCGTCATCGCAGCAATCATCCCCTACACCAACCCGAATCTGCTGGGTGCTTCCGACGCCAACGTGACGATGTCGCCGTTCACCATTGTCTTCCAGAAGGCCGGTTTGGCAGCTGCTGCAAGCGTGATGAACGCGGTGGTACTCACTTCGATTCTTTCCGCCGTGAACACCGGAGCTTACGCTTCCAGCCGCATGCTTTACGGCATGGCAAAGGACGGCTACGCACCTAAGTTCCTTGGCACCACAACCAAACGCGGCGTACCGCTTGCGGCACTCATCACCACGCTGTGCATCGAGGCACTTGCCTTCTCATCGAGTATCTTTGGCCCGAAATTCTACATGTGGCTGATTACGGCCACCGGGCTAACCGGCTTCATCTCCTGGATCGGCATTGCGCTGAGCCACTTCCGTTTCCGCCGCGCGTTCAAAGCGCAGGGCCACAAAATTTCCGAGCTAAAGTACCATGCCAAACTCTTTCCCTTCGGGCCGCTGATGGCCATCGCGATCTGCCTGGTCGTGATCTGCGGCCAGAACATTCCGGCTCTTGCTTCTGGCAACTGGGGCGAGATGCTGATGACCTACTTCAGCGTCATCCTTGTCGCCATCCTTTATTTCGGCTACAAGTTCACCCACCACACTCACATCGTCAAGCTCAAAGACATGGACATCTCATCCGTCTGCCCCACAGCACCTGAGCAGCAGTAGCGCAACGGCATTCGAGACAATACGTAACGATTCCCGGACAGTGGTTATAGCTGAGTCTAGTTCTTGACCACGCCCGCTGTTCCACAGGACGAAGAAGAAAAGCATTTGTCTCCCAGAATTTCTGTTCTGGGAGACAAATGCTTTTCACGGCCTGATTGACGGGAACGCCAATCCGATGCCGACTGTTTCAAAAGAAGCGCCCTACACTAACCGCTAGGCATACCTCTCAAACCGTGCAATGTTTCAAACAATTATTGCAGATTAAATGTTTTCGTGATCTTGGCTTTGCCCATGTAATCAACACCGGAGGAGACTTCCACATCCACAGGTGAGGTCTCATCGTTAAGTTCGTAAGCAACAGTAACGGTCAAGTTGCCATTGGGCTGCAGCTCAGTATGATCGGAATCGTCATTGTAGCCCTGAACATCATCAAGGTAATAGGCCCTCTTCAGACTCGCGCCCTTCTGGAATACCTTATCCCGGAGACCATCCCTGAAGGAGTGGTTTTCCTTGTCAGTGTTCGTGTACTCGTAAGTAACGATAATCGTGTTATGACCCTCGAAGTCATCCGGACCCCTTTGAGCAGAGGCAATCTTGACGTCACCACCCTTGAGGCTTCCGCTGCCCTTCATCTCCTTGTCCTTCAGCTTCTGGTCAGTAGACCCCTTGTCACTCCTGGCCTTCTCGTGAGTGGTGTCGGAACTGGTAGAAGAATCCATTTGATTTGCTTCATCAAGGATGGACTTGCCCATGCTGAATGCACCAACGAGCACGATGGCGGAAATAACCAGACCAACAATACCGGTAACAAGACCGGTGATAGCCATATTTTTGCCGGAAAGATTGCCGGCATTAATCTTGCGCATCGACATGACACCGGTAACTATGGCGGCAATACCGCAGATGACGCCAATGAAGGGAATCCAGAACATAACAATGGCGACAATACCCAAAACCAGCGCGGCAATAGCCATGCCAGAACGGGTTGGGGTCATAACCATTGGCTGCTGAGGCATGGCGCCCATCGGGGCCTGCGGCATACCGTTCATTGGAGCCTGCGGCTGCTCATCACCCATGGGAACCTGCTGCGGCATCTCACTCATCGGCGGTTGAGATTCAGGAGCAGCCGGCCGCTGAGGCATCTGATCCATCGGGGTCTGCTGCGGCTCCGAACCGTTGGTCGGCTGCGCCCCCGGCTGGACATCGTTCTGCATTTCAGGCTGAGGCACCATGCCCCCACCATCCTGGTTGTTCTCTTCTTGCGCTGTCATTCTCTCCCACAATCCTTTTAAGCACCGGGGGGGGCTGTCCCGCTACTACTTTCAGCAACAGGCAAACCCGAAGCAAACGAATTAAACTAGTGTAATACAATTATACCCTCGTTAAGAATAACTCTCAACATAATAGAAAAAGACACCAATTCATTACTCAGGTATCGCTTCGGCGCATTACGACCTGTCAAAACCAAACGTTTCACGAATGCCTAGGGATGCTTTTATAGGGCACAACGTTTTCCACACGTATGCAACAGGGGTTGTCAACGAGCCTAAACTCGACAACAACCCCTATAACTTTCTATTCACAAAGCAATGCAAATCGTTGCTAGGTAAATCGAAAGAAGCGTCGGGCCGGACGACTACTCCTGGACCTGGGTGCGGGCAATGTCACCATTGAAGGAATCCTTCTCATCAGCGTCGGCCGATTCATCCTTAAGCCATGAGAACATCGCACGCAGCTTCGGACCAACGGTTTCGATGCGCTCGTGGCTGTACTTCTTCTGAAGTTCCTTGAAGTGCGGTCCGCCCTTGGCCTGATCGTCCATGAACTCCTTGGCGAACGAGCCGTCCTGAATGCGCTTGAGCTGGTATTCCATGTTCTTACGGGTGTTTTCATCGATGACGGTGGAAGTGAAATCGCCGTACTGAGCGGTGTCGGAGCAGGACCAACGATCCTTGTTCAGACCGCCTTCGTTCATCAGGTCGACGATCATCTTCAGTTCGTGACAAACCTCGAAATAGGCGATTTCCGGCTGGTAACCAGCATCTACAAGGACCTCAAAACCAGTCTCGACCAGGTGGTTGACACCACCCATGAGCACGTCCTGCTCACCGAAGAGGTCGGTCTCGGTCTCTTCCTTAAAGGTGGTCTTGATGGCACCGGCACGCAAAGCGCCCAAAGCCTTCGCGTACGCCAGGGTGATCTCCCAGCCGTTGCCCTTCTCGTCGTTCTCGCAGGCGACGACGGCAGGAACGCCGCGGCCGGCCATGTACTCGCGGCGAACCATGTGCCCCGGACCCTTCGGCGCGACCATGAAGGTCATGTGGCCCGGGCCAGGCTTGATGTAGCCGTAGCGAATGTTGAAACCGTGAGCAAACGCAAGGGCCGCGTCTGGCTTCATGTTGGGTTCGACGTCTTTGCTGTAGATTTCGCTTTGATACTGATCAGGAGCCAGGAACATAATGATGTCCGCGTCCTTCACCGCATCAGCGACGGACTTGACCTCAAGTCCCTGCTCCTTCGCGTATTCGACGGACTTGGAGGTAGGCCGCAGGCCGATGACGACATCCACGCCGGAATCGCGCAGGTTCAGAGCATGTGCATGACCCTGAGAGCCATAACCAACAATTGCTACCTTCTTGCCGTCGAGAACGGAAAGATCAGCGTCGTCTTCGTACCAGATTTGTGCTGCCATAATATGCACTCCTTGCATCATTTGTTATAGATAGTGCCGGCTGGACTATCGGCGCCCCCGGCGTAGAAAATCGGCTCATGATCGAAAGGGATTTTGTCCCGTTGAAGATTCATTCTAGCGGCGTCCAACGTGCAGCCCACGACCCCGTCCAATAATCGAACACACATTTGAGACGAATCACCGTCGGAACATTGTGAAGATAGTCCGCTGTCGATCTTTGTTTGCCGCCTGCATCAACACTTTCTTCGATAGGACACAACAGCAAGGGCAAGATCTGTATGGACTCCTTATCAACCAAGCAGAAAACGGCGAATCTTGCCGGTACTTGTGCGGGGCAACGATTCGACGCGATAGAAGCGGCGCGGCACCTTGTGGTGCGGAAGCCGGGCACGCCCGAACTCGCGCAATCGATCCGTTAGCGACTCATCGTCGCCGGCAACCACATACGCCACCGGCACCTCGCCCCATGTCTCGTCAGATTCGGCCGTCACGGCGATCTCATCGACATATGGGCAGTCATCATATACGCGCTCGATTTCTTCGGGGAACACGTGCTCGCCGCCGGAAATCAGCATGTTGTCGAGTCGGCCATCGACATAGAGGTATCCGTCGTCATCGAAATGGCCGACATCTCCTGTGCGATACCATCCGTCGGCGGTTTTCTTGGATTCAAATGCACCGGAACTGTTGACGTAGCCCGGCGTGAGCGCACCGGTTTTGACCAGTATCTCGCCGGTCGATTCGTCGAATTTCAGCGAGGTGGTGAAGTAGGGTTTGCCGCTGCAGAACGGTTTGCGCGGACCGTCGGCGATAGCGGTACCGACGATCTGTGAACAGGTTTCAGTCATCCCGTAGGTGCGCACCACAACCATACCCAACTTTGCACAGCGCTGCAACAGCGAAGCATCGCTCTTCTCGCCACCTAGAATGAAACCCTTGAACGACGACGAGTATCCCGTATTCGAAGCGACGCCACGCTCATGCTCGGAAACCAGTTGTTTGAGCATCGTGGGCACCACGGAAACCCATGTCACCGGCTCATCGGTGAGGATGCGTTCCATCTCGGAAGCATCAAAATGATCCATCAGGCGCACGGTAACACCGAAAATAAGGCCCCGAAGAATGATGGAATAACCACTGATATGGAAAATGGGAACAGCGCAAAGCCATTCATCGCTCGGGTCGGAACCCAGATTCAGAGCAACGCCGGTTGCCGAGACGAAATGATTACGAATCGTCTGACGCACGCCCTTCGCAGCTCCGGTAGAGCCTGAGGTGAACATGATACTCACCGTTTGCTCTTCGTCAAACTCACGCGGAATCGTCGCAACGGGTACACCGCATCGGACTTTTGCCTCGCTATCGGAACCAGGACCGCCCTCGCTCGAACCATCGCCGACCACCGCCAGCCCACATTCGTCCATACCCGCTTCAGCGAATATCTCATCAAACCCAATGACACGAACCTCGGTGTCAGCTTGCGAAGCAACCGACAGCCGCTCGGAGAGACTGTCGTCCTTAAGACAGCATTCGACGCGCGCATCGCACATCTGACCTTGCAGCTCGCCGTCCGTCAGACGTTTATTGAGCCATACCACGGTCTTGCCATACAGCAGCAACGTGACCGACAACAGATATCCTCGAATGGTATTGTCCGCGAGCATCGCCACGTTCTGCGTCCTGAACACCCCAAGCCGTTCAAGTGCGGAGCCAAGCTCCTGAGTCCGCTCGAAAACTTCAGCGAACGTATAACGCGTCCGGCCGTCGTACACCGCCGTACGCTCCGGCGTAAGCTTCGCTCGCTTCAGCACCCAGTTATCCACGCCGCATTCCTCCGATTGGCCACACGACCACATCCTGCCTTCAGGCTTGCCTATTCGTCAGCCACGTTTCACTCGCAAACACGGAACATGTCATCGATCGATCACGGGAATCTCGGGAATTGATCGAAATCAGGCTCACGCTTTTGATTGAAAGCGTCACGCCCCTCCTTCGCTTCCTCGCTGGTATAGAAGAGCATCGTCGCGTCGCCGCCCAGCTGCTGCAAACCGGCAAGACCGTCGGTGGCAGCGTTCATCGAAGCCTTGATGAAGCGTAGGGCCGTCGGGGATTTCATCAGCAATTCGTCGCACCATTTGAGGGTTTCCTCCTCGATATCCGCCAGCGGAACGACCTTGTTGATCCAACCCATTTGCAACGCTTCCTCAGCGCTGTAGAAATGACCGAGGAACCAGACTTCCTTCGCCCGCTTCTGACCGATGACATCCGCCAGGAGACCGGAGCCATAACCGGCGTCAAAGCTGCCGACTTTCGGGCCGGTCTGTCCGAATTTGGCGTTGTCGGCGGCGATGGTGAGATCGCAAACCAGCTGCAGCACATTGCCGCCACCAACCGACCAACCCTTGACCATCGCAATGACTGGCTTCGGAATGATGCGGATGAGATGCTGCAGGTCAAGTACATTGAGACGTGGCACATGGTCGCCGCCCACATACCCGCCGTTGCCCCGCACTCCTTGGTCCCCTCCCGACGAGAAGGCAAGATCGCCCGCGCCCGTGAAGATAATCACCCCTATGGTCGCATCGTCACGGCAGATGGTGAAAGCATCAATCAGCTCCTCGATCGTTTTGGGAGTGAACGCGTTACGCTTTTCCGAACGATTGATGGTGATTTTGGCGATGTGGTCAGACCTGTCGAACAGTATTTCGTCGTACTGTTTGACGACCTGAAAAGCATGGTTGTCGGTCATTGCCCTCCCCCTGGCTTTTGCATGAATTCAACACTACATCATCCACCGCACGCTATGCTGTATAGAAACGCGAAGACCCACCGGGGCTGCGCGAACACTTTTGGGAGTGAGGTTCCGCGTCATGTCGCTTGCAGCTTATCTTGGAATCAGACGGCAGGAAGTCTCCGAGACGAAGGTGGTTCTATCCCTGTCCGTCACCGAAAACGTGTTGCAGCCTTTCGGCGTTCTTCACGGAGGCGTCAACGCGGCGTTGGCCGAGGAGGCCGCCAGCTTGGGCGCCATGTCGCGGCTCGACGCTTCTCATGTGGCCGTCGGTGTAAGCATCAGCACGCATCATTTCCGGCCGGTTACGTCAGGAACCTTAATTGCCACCGCAACCCCCGAACATGTCGGTAAATCGTTACAGACATGGCGGGTCGAGGTGCGTCTGAGCAACGAACTCACCAGCGTTTCAACCGTTACACTGGCCGCGCGCGAGCGCCGGTAGCCCACCCCGATAAGTTGCCGTCAAATGCTGCCAACATATATACCGACGTTTCTGCACTTCCATCAAGCCGGGGCAGCAAAACGCTATGTGACGCAATTCACACGAATGATCGTTACTCAGCATCGGGCTTGGTTTCCTTGGTGCGGGGCACCGCAACAATGGAACATCACATTTATGGTCACGGCAAGGGACAGCAATATGCAAATCGAGTGATTTGCTTTAGACATAACCGTCTTCGTTATCTATTCTCACCCACATTTTGTGGCATATACTTTGAGATTGGACGTGGATCCCGATCGCCCCATGGTGGACGCGACGACGAAACGCGACTTCATCGTTATACTCCAAATAACCACAGCAGTACGTTACGCCATGCTTTGAAAGGACCGTGAACCGCCGTCATGTCTTCAGTACTTACCAAGAAAAAAATTCCGTTTGTCCTGTTCCTACTGTGTTGCGTAGGACTCATCTTCATGTGGTTCACACCCGCTCCGGCAGGCGTGAAGACCGTCGGCTGGCACAGTTTTGCAATCGTCCTGTTCTTCCTCGCGGGCTGCGTGTTCAACGTCGCCCCGCTTTCGATTCTTTCGCTGGCGATGATGTCGCTGCTTGGCCTGACCGCCACGATGCCCTCCGCCACGCTGATCTCGTTCTTCGGATCGGCTCCGGTCTGGCTTGTGCTGTTCGCCTTCTTCATGGCCATCGGTTTCCGCAAGACCAACCTTGGCGCCCGCATGGCCTACTGGCTCATTGCACACTTCGGCCGCAGCCCGCTCGCATTGGCCTACGTCATGGCCGTCTGCGACTTGATTCTGGCACCGGTCATCCCTAACACCAACGCGCGCGGCGCCGGTATTCTCTTCCCCATCAACCAGTCGCTGGTCGAGGCGCTGAACGAGCCGAAAGACCCGAGCAAACGTTCCGTCAGCTCCTATTTGACCCTTACCACATTCCATCTGAACCTGATTATCGGCGGCCTTTTCCTTACTTCAATGGCAACCAATCCGTTGATTGCCAGTATGGCCAACAGCACATTCCACATCTCAATCTCGTGGCTCCAGTGGTTCGAGTACGCAAGCATGCCAACGTTGCTCGCCGCGGTGATCATGCCCGTCGTCATCCTCTTCATACACCGCCCGCAAAGCCAAAGCGCCAACCTATCTGTTGTGCGTGCCGCCGCGCGAGACGAACTCAAGAAAATGCCGAAAATGGCTTTGAACGAATACCTGATGATTGCCGTGTTCGTTGTGGTTGTCGCCCTCTGGGCCACTTCCTCGATCACCAAGCTTGATAACACACTGATTGCGATGGTCGGTCTGACAGCCCTGCTCATCCTTCGCATCATCAGTCTTGACGACGTATTCGCCGAAAAACAGGGATGGAACATCCTGCTCTGGCTTGCACCACTGATCGGCGTGACGGAATACCTGAATCAGACCGGTGTAATCGGTTGGATTAAGAGCGTGCTCACTTCCGCCATTTCAGGCATTCCAGCCTGGCTTGCCATCATCGCAATCATTCTGCTGTATCTGTATGTGCACTACCTGCTCACCAGCGTGCTCGTACACGTGCAGGCGTTCTTCATCCCCTTCGCGCTCATTCTGGTCTCCCTCGGAGTACCGCCGATCGTGGCAACCATGCTGCTCGGCCTGCTGACCTGCATCTCCCCCGGCATGACCCATTACGGCACCGGCACCGCGTCCATCTACTACTCGACCGGCTACATCAGCCAAAAGCAATGGTGGCAGGTCGGTTTTGTCGTCAGCCTTGTTAATCTCGCTGTCTATGCCGGCATCGGCACCCTATGGTGGAAGCTTATCGGGCTGTGGTAAATGCGCCGCTTGCGTAGAACACGGGACGCTTGGTAATCCGTCACTACCAAATCAAGCAACCAAGTAATTTGCGTCCAACATAAGATAACGAAATCCCGCCGAAACCAAATGGTTTCCGGCGGGATTTCGCAAAAACGATAACCAGACTGGTTCCTCGACATGAACAGGTTTCACCTTACGCCATAGCGCTTTCCCTCTCTCCGCACACATATGTATCGCACTATTCGGCCCTGTATTTGCAAAATCTGACATTGAACGTCCCGAAACCCCTGTATATCAAAAAGAAAGCAACCAAGTCGAAGGCCTTTCATGAAGCCGAAAAGCTGTCTCAATCGCAGGTAGATGAGGCGTTCGCGGCCTCGGTCAAAACAACGAAGAACATATACACGTTCAATTACGAAGGGAAGATGCGTGAGGTCTATCTTCTGGAAAAATCAGCAGCAATAGATAACGGAATCACCAAAATCTCGGAACCTCATGCCCCTTCCGGAATCGCCCTAAGCAGTATAGAAAAAACGTTGATCGAATGCGTCATCAAACCGAACTACGCAGGTGGCACACAGGAAGTTATGGCTGCATTCCACGCAGCCAAGGACCGGCTGAAAGTACTTCGGATGATGCAGCTGGTTGAGAAAGGCGGATACTCGCTGCCCTACGGAAAAAACATCCTGTTTTATATGGATCGCACAGGCTATACCGAACAGCAGAAAGATTTGGTGCGGCAGCGGTTGACCCCTGAGACAAAACAGCTGAACAGCTATCTCGAAAAAAGCATGCGTAACCCCGCATTTGATGCGAATATCGGAATCTACTACCCCAAAGGGTTATAGGAACAATGGCAAGCAACGAGTTAACCAAACAGGAAATCATCGAGAGGACCCTGGCGGCACTCTTTTCAATAGACAAGTTTGCCGGACGAATCGCGTTGCGCGGTGGACAAGCGTTAATTGCGCACAGATTAACCACCCGTGCCTCGCAGGATATCGACCTGTTTGTACACGAAAACACCATTACCGAGGGCGAAGGAACAAGAAAACAGCTTGAGGGCCAAAGATTTGTTTGACATATCCACAATTCTGCAGCATGAGCCCGAGACGCGAGAGCAGGTACTGTCCGAGGAAGAAATCGGGAATCTTCGATTGCTAATGGAAGACATCAATCTTACGGTGAGTGATTTGAACACCCTCGCCCATGACATCAACGAACGCACTGCTGATTACCAGAACGAGTACGACCGTATGAGCAATGCGGTTGTTTTCGCGCTGAGGAGCGCATAGATTTTGCAGTTGCTCAGAAGGACGTGCTCGACACGCTGGCAGCGGTAGAGCAAAAGCTGTAACGTGTATCCCACGGTTTTCTGCTGCGCACAATTAATCGCATGCAATGACGAACGAGTTTCCGCATGCACTGAATCCGCAAGCATGGGGCGCAATAACGATTGGGCCCGCTCACCATCGAGAATGGCGGGCGGGCCCGAAACGTGGGGTTGTTGATTAGTCGACTAGGGAATGAATTTCGATGATGTGGTCGCGTTGGGGGCCGGTGCCGATGGCGGAGATGCGGCAGCCGGAGATCTCCTCAAGTCGCTTGACGTAGGCCTGGGTGTTGGCCGGCAGGTCTTCGAACTTATGGATTTTCGAGATGTCCTCGGTCCAGCCAGGCATCGTTTCGTAAATCGGCTTGGCGTTGGCGAACGCGACCTGATCGATAGGCATGTCGTCGTAGCGCGTGCTGGTTCCGTCGCCGTTGTCGACCTCGTAGGCAACGCAGATCGGAATTTCGTTGAGGCCGGTGAGCACATCGAGTTTGGTGAGCACGATATCAGTCAAACCGTTGACCTGCGAGGCATAACGGGTGACGACGGCATCGAACCAGCCACAGCGACGCGGACGGCCGGTGGTCACGCCGAACTCGTGACCCTGCGCACGCAGCCATTCGCCGGATTCATCCATCAATTCAGTCGGGAACGGGCCTTCGCCCACGCGGGTGACATATGCCTTGGCCACGCCGATGACGCGGTCGATCTTCGTCGGACCCACACCCGTGCCGGTGCAGGCACCGCCGGCGGTCGGATTGGAAGAGGTGACGAACGGATAAGTGCCGTGATCGACGTCAAGCATCGTGGCCTGGCCACCTTCGAACAGCACCGTCTGCCCCTCGTCGAGCGCCTTGTTGAGCAGCAGCGACGTGTTGGCGACGTACGGCCTCAACCGCTCGCCAAGCTTGAGCAGCTCGTCAGTGGTCTCGTCGACTTCAACCGGATGCTGGTTGTAAAGCTTGACGAGCATCTGATTCTTCTGGTGCAGGCTCGATTCAACCTTGTCGTGCAGGTGTTCAGCATCAAACAAATCATGCACGCGAATACCGACGCGGTTGATCTTGTCAGCGTAAGCCGGGCCGATGCCGCGACCCGTGGTGCCGATCTTGTGCTTGCCGAGGAAGCGCTCGGTCACCTTGTCGATGATGCGATGATAAGAAGTAATGACGTGAGCGGATTCGCTGACCTTTAGGTTCGAGCAATCCACGCCGCGCGCCTCAAGCCCGTCAATCTCCTCGAACAGCACCTCGGGGTCGATCACCACGCCGTTGCCGATAACCGGCGTAACGTTGCTGTTCACAATGCCGCTGGGAAGCAGGTGCAGGGCATACGTTTCATCACCAACCACCACCGTGTGGCCTGCGTTGTTGCCGCCGTTGAAGCGCGCGACATAATCCACCTTGGTACCGATGAGATCAGTCGCTTTGCCCTTGCCTTCGTCTCCCCATTGGGCACCAATCAGAACAATTCCAGGCATACTAACCTCCCGAGATTCGCGTTATTCCGCCGTTGCTAGCCTACCGGCACGTCTATACCGGCGTTTCGGACGAACCTACCGATCCTCGCGATCGCGCAACGCGGTGAGCGCCCAGAGAATCGAAACGACGTCAATCGCCTCCTGCATGAACGCGCCGACCACTACGGGTATGAGGTTGAACGCGGCGACGACCATGCAAACCAGAGCAAGAGTAAGGCCGGCAACCACCGCCTGCAGCATCGTGCGCTTGGTCTGGTGAGCGATGGAAACGGCCTTGGGCACATCGGCGATGTCGTCATTCATGATGACCACCTGGGCGGTTTGCGAGGCGGCCGTGGAGGTGCCGTCCGTCATGGCGATGCCAATATCGGCCGCAGCCAAAACGGGAGCGTCGTTCACACCGTCGCCGACCATCACGGAAATGGGATGTGGCGCGGGCTGGCCGGAAAGCCGACTGAGTAGCGATTCAATCTTCGAGGAGTGCGCCAACCCTTCTCCCGCAACGGCTTTGACGGCAGCCACCTTGTCCTGCGGAAGCAAGCCGGCGCGAACGTCGTCAATACCGACCTCAGACGCGATCGCGTCGGCGGAATCGGGCGAATCACCGGTGAGCATCGTCACCTTGCCGATACCCATGGAACGCAAGCGCTGCAAAGATTCTCGGGCGTTGCTGCGAGGCACGTCACGCAACACGATACGCGCGGCAAGAATCCCGTCAAACGAAACATACGCGGCCATCTCATCGGCGGCACGCGGCTCGAACTGCACCTCGGGGAATGTCTCGCCGGCCGTCGCCACAAAGCCCAACCGTCCCACACGAACCGTATGCCCCTCAACCTCACCCTGCACACCATTGCCCGCGTCCTCATGCACGCGCTCGACCACCGGGAACGCGGCCCGGCCATGGTGCAGCTGCTTCGACGCGGCAACCCCGGCCGCCACAATGCCCTGCGCGAGGATGTGTACGGAGTAGGTCTCCACCACAGCCGCAAGTTCCACAATCACTTTCTCAAGTCGGCGCGCGGCCGCAGGTCCGTCTGCGGCACCAGCTCCGGCGAGTTCACCCGCCTGGGCTGCGTTTGCGTCCCTGTCCATGCCAGCGCCAGCGTTTACATCGGCCCTCGAGTCCTGCGCAACCGAACCTGCGCCTGCGGAACGTTCCTGCAAACCGGCCATCACATTCAAACGTTCCGTAAGCTCGCCCCGCACACCCGAGGGCACATCGACCCGAACGACCTGCGGCTTGGTGACCGTCAGCGTGCCCGTCTTGTCGAAGAACATATGCGAAACCTTGCCCAGATTTTCCAGCACTTCCTGTGTTTTCGTCAGGATACCGACCTTCGCGAGCCGCCCGGTGCCGGCCATGTAGGCCACGGGAGCCGCGATGAGCAATGGGCACGGAGTGGCCAGCACCAGCACCTGCGCGAACCGTTCCGGCGTACCGGAAACAATCCACGCAATCACGCCAATGACAAGGGAAATGATGGTGAACGGCACCGCAAGTATGTCGGCGGTTTTCACCACCGGCGCGCGCGAGGAGCGTGCCGAATCAACAAGCTGCAGGGTCTGCTGATACTGCGAGTCCTCCGCCAGCTGGGTGGCGCGAATTACGATCATCGCCGAGCCGTTAATCGCCCCGGACATCACGCGAGCGCCGGCAAATACCTTGCGCGGCAAAGGCTCACCGTTGATGGCACTCAGGTCGAGGGTAGCCGTGCCGCTGAGAAGCTTGCCGTCGACCGGAATCGTCTCTCCGGGCAGCACCATCAGCACATCGCCTAGCTTCACCTGATTGACCGGAACGGTGTGGAAATGCGCGCCCTGCGCGGTCTGAGCACCTTGAGTGACCAGAGTACCCTGAACGGCCTGAGCAACTTGGTCGTCTTGCGACCCTTGAGCAGCTTGACCGGTTTGGTCCGTCAAGGCAGCTTTGCCGAACCGAGCACCGTAAGCCAACTGCCCATCTTCAGCACCCAAGGAATTACCGGCCCACACGCCACGCGACAACGATCCGCCGATAAACGTATGCCTGCCCAGCGAATGCGCCGGCGAAGAGTTCGCGCGCGCCGGTCTGTTGTCGTTGCTGGCGACGGAAGCAAGCTCACAAGTGCAATCCTTCGCGTCAATTGCATCGATGTCACCCTGCAACTCACGCGCGCCCGAGCCCGACAAGGCCGCCGCGGATGTCGCGCGGAAACCTTCAGCGGAACGCTTCGCCGCATCAGCTGCGGGCAAATCCGATATATGCGCCATCTGCGGAGCGGCGGCGACCAACGCGCTCAGATTGCTCTCAGCCTTGGTCTGCGCGAAGTCTTCAATGGCCTCGCCCGACCAGATCATCAGCACCACAGCCCAGCTGGCCCAATATTCCTGCACACCCACCGTCGAAAGCAGCGCAAGAATCGCAAGCACATCAATGCCCACATGCCCGGCCTTAAGCGAAGCAACCATGCCCTTGACGGAGTCGAACACCGAATATGCAACGAGCAGCACCACAATGAGCTGACCGACAGAAGGATTGAACACGAATGGCCCGATATGCCATGCCGTTGCACTCGGTGCCTGAGCCACAAAATTGCGGACATTCAGCGCCACAACACCGTTGAGCCACGGCCGATAGTTCCACAGCAATGCCACAGGAATTGCAGCCAAGATGGTGATGGGAAGCATCGGCACCTGCCGGCAAATGCCGACAAACCTGCGGAAGATTCGCATAATTCTCCTTGCGCGTGTGCTGCCAGGCCACACAACACGCGCAACCAAGCAAGTCGGTCACGCCTTGTTAACCCACCGGCGGCCAAGCCCCCGATACACGGCGTAAAGATAATGGGCCTATTTTAACCCGCCCCACCGACGGCGCGAAGAACAAACCAGCACCACTTAAAACACAACAAACTACCAACCTCACGCCGAAGACTTCCCGCATGGCCGCGCAACGAAGCACAACGACACACCAAGAGCCCTTCCAGCCCCCCCCCACATACAACAGGCCGCAGCACGCGCACTCTGCTGGCATACAGAAAATCCGGCGTCGCTGGGGCGCCGGATTTCTGTTTACTGCACTTCTTTACCAGAGGCCGAAGGGATCGAAGAGGCCACCGTCATCTCCGTCGCCATCCTCGCCCTGTCCTTGCTGATCCTGCTGACCGTTACCGTTCCCGCGCTGCTTTGGCTTCAGCTTTTCGGAGCGGTTGCCACCCTTGACGTCACTTTCCTTCTGGTCGAGCGTGACATCGACGTCCATCGTCTTGCCGCCGCGAACAAGAGTGAGCTTCACCTGGTCGCCGAGGCTCGCCGCGCGGACGTAGCCGAGGAGGGCAGCACTGCTGCCAACCGCTTGGTCGTTGAACGCCACGATGGTGTCGTCGGTCTTGATGCCGGCCTTATCCGCAGGACTTCCGGAAACAACCGCAGAACCGCCTGCTGCAGCGGTGACCTGCGCACCGCCGCGGGTGATGCCGTCCGCTTCAGCAGTCGCCGACTTGATGGTCACACCGAGCATCGCATGCTCAACGGAACCCTTGGCGACGATCTCATCAGCCACTCGCTTGACGAGGTTTGAGGGAATCGCGAAACCAATGCCGATGGAGCCCGCCTGGCCTGAGGTCGAGGATGCCGAGGCGATTGAAGAGTTGATGCCGATGACCTGGCCGGCCACGTTGAACGTCGGCCCGCCGGAGTTGCCGGGATTGATGGCGGCGTCGATCTGCACGGCGTTGGTCACGATCTCGGAATTGTTGTCGTCCATCACCGAGACCGGGCGGTTAAGCGCCGAAACGATGCCGGTGGTCGCGGTGTCGTCATAGCCAAGCGGGTTGCCAACTGCCATCACGTCCTCACCTACCGCAAGCTTGCTGGAATCACCGAATTCGATGGGCTTGAGGTCACTGGGAGCGTTCTGAATCTGCAAAACCGCAAGATCGGTGGTGTTGTCGGAACCAACGATGGTCGCGGTGTACATCTGTCCGTTGGAAAGCGTGATTTGGATATTCTTGCCGCCAGAAACCACGTGATTGTTGGTGATGACGTGACCCTTGTCGTCGATCACAGCACCGGAACCCTTGGCGATACCTTGGCTCGCCTGCGTGGTGATGGACACCACCGAGTCGGACACCTTTTGCGAAACCGCAACCCAGTCGGGAGCCTGACCGCCCTTGACGGTGGCCGAGCCGGAGCCGGACTTGTTGGAAGCTATGCCGGACATCGATCCGGCACTAGGCACACTGATCCATCCGTTGGAAATGGCGGCGAACATGATGCCCAAGCAAAGCGCCGCGGTCACCACAGCTGTGACGATGGCGGTGATGATGTTGGCGTGCATGCGCGGCTGACCGGAACCGTAGCCACCGAAACCATTGTTTCCGCCGTTCATCGGGCCGCCGGGAGCGCCTGGACCTCCAAAGCCGGCACCGTTGAAGTTGCCGGCCTGACCAGCAACATTATTGGGGCTCTGCGCACCTGCACCACCCGCATAGCCACCCCACTGCGCGGTCTGAGAGGTCGGGGCTTCGTCGCTGGGACGGTCAACCGAAACCGGCACAGGACCGTACGCGCCATATTCCGGGGCCGGGCTGTACGGATTCTCATGAGGGTTATTGCTTTCAGGCTCTTGCACGGGGGCCGGGGCAGACGCAGCAGCAGGAGTCTCGGCAGAAGTTGCAGCATCAGGTTGCGCAGCAGGCGCAGCAATGGGTTCGGTCGGGGAATCACCCGAGGCAGGGGTGCCTGCCGAATCAAAACTGGTGAGCGAACCGCCATTGTCAACATTCACATCATTGGAGCCATAGCCAGCATTGAGCACTTCGGTGGGAGCGGTGCTGGCATCATCGAACGCTGCAGATCCACTTGCATTCGATGAATCCGCGGAAACACCGGTCCCAGACGGTGACAAGTACTGCGGCGCCGTGTTGATTCCGGCATCCGCACCTGCGTCGTCACCGGAGCGCGCAGACTGGCCGCCGTTCCACTCACCTTTATTTTCTTCAGTCATTGCTGCTCCTTTGTCGTATTGGATGGATGTGACGCCAACCAACTCCGCGCGCCCCATCAGCGTCCAATCGTTAACTACCAGTAAAGGCAACCGTTCTGAACGTTTCCTGAACGTTTTTTGAAAGGATGTTTCGAAATTGATTTCATTTTCCTGCAATTCGCGTCACTCGGCCCATTCACCACAATTTTATAAGCTGCCATGACCGCAGACAACTACGGGTCCATATCGTGTATGGCTTCGCCTAAAGTGAAGGCATGACTCACGTTCGCCGCCAGGCCCGGCGCCAGCACGGCTCGACGGACGAATGACACCGAACTGCGACAACAGGGACGACATGGATATTTCAACAGACGCAACCACGAATACCGCGAAAACCGGCAAACACACAACCGTACGCACACGCGGTAGCAAGGAAACCCCTTCCGAAGCCACCACTCACGCGCGGCAACAGTCCGGAAGCGGCGTCTCCCAGCTGGCACCGAGCACATCGGGCCTGCTCGAGCGCCCACGCGGCAGCGAACCCGGCAAGCCCGGCGACCGCAGCCAGTTTTACTTCGAGCAGCACACACGCCTTTCCAACACCCCCGAAGGCAAGGGGCGCAACGGTGCCAGGTACGGCCGCACAGGCGTCATCCACACCCCGCACGGCGACATCCATACGCCGGCATTCGTGCCCGTTGCGACGCAGGCTGCCATGAAGGGCGTACTGCCGGAAACGATGAAAGAACTCAACGCCCAGTGCCTGCTTTCTAACGCGTTTCATTTGTTCGAACGCCCCGGCGAAGACATCATCGACGAGGCCGGAGGCTTGGCGCGCTTCGAAAACTGGGACGGCCCCACGTTCACCGATTCGGGCGGCTTCCAAGTCCTTTCGCTGGGTGCCGGCTTCAAAAAAACGCTTGCGATGGACGTCACCGGCATGAAGTCGGACGATGTCATTGCCAAAGGCCGGGAGCGCAAGGCATTCGTGGACGAAGACGGCGTGACGTTCAAGTCACCGCTTAACGGCAACAAACACCGGTTCTCTGCGGAGATTTCGATGGGCATTCAGCATAAGATCGGCGCGGATATCATGTTCGCGTTCGACGAGCTGACCACCTTGATGAACACCCGCGGCTACCAAGAGCAGTCGATCGAACGCACGTTCCGTTGGGCGAAACGCTGCATCGCCGAGCATGAACGACTCACGCAAGCCCGTCTCGGCAAGCCGTATCAGGCACTGTACGGCGTGGTGCAGGGCGCGAATTACGAGGATCTGCGACGGCGTGCGGCCGAGCAGATCGCCTCGCTGGACTTCGATGGCGTGGGCATCGGTGGCGCAATCGAAAAGCGTCTCATCGGCGACACCTGTGCGTGGATCTGCGACGCGATGCCAGAATCACGACCTCGCCACGTACTGGGCATCGCGGCCGTCGATGACATCTTCGCGTGCGTGGAGAACGGCGGCGACACCTTCGATTGTGTCGCACCCGCCCGTTGCGCACGAAATGGCGCCATCTACACACGCGACGGCCGCTACAACATTCGCCGCGCGGCCAACAAGCGCGACTTCGGCCCGCTCGAGGAAGGCTGCGACTGCTACACCTGCACGCACTACACGCGTGCCTACGTCGACCACCTGCTACGCGCCGGCGAAATGAACGGCGCAACCCTGGCCACCATCCACAACGAGCGCTTCTTCATCCGCCTGCTTGACGACATCCGCGCCTCCATCGACGGCGGCTACTTCGAAAAGCTGCGCGACGAAACTCTGGCCCGCTACTACGCCCACGGCTCGAAGGGCTAAGCAAAGACCGAACAACGCTTCCGGTCTGCATAAGCCAAGGCCAAAAGCGCACGGTTCTGCCTCTGGCAAGTTTGTGGGAGACAGAGCCACCTGCACAAGACCCGCAACAACACACCTTGCTACAGCCCCTTGCACTCGTCGGCATTGAGCGGTACCCTTGTTATTCGTCTGCGAGTATGGCGGAATGGTAGACGCGCTGTCTTCAGGTGGCAGTGAGCGTATGCTCGTGGGGGTTCAACTCCCCCTACTCGCACGAATAAAACCTCCGATTCTTGAAATATCAAGAATTGGAGGTTTTCGTTACCCAGTCAAAGTCCCAGCGGACGCCGGCAACTGGTTCAGTCAATGAACACGTACTTCGACAGCCGTTCCATTGCTTCCTTAACGCGCGAAAGCGGCAGGGCCAGATTCATGCGGATGGCGCACGGGGCTTTGAACTGGCGGCCATCCTGCACGGCAACGCCGACGTTCCATGCGCGTGTCAGCAGCTCGTCAAGCGTGATGTTGTGCGCTTCGCACCAGGCGGTGCAGTCCAGGAACAGCATGTAGGTGCCTTCGGGGCGCCCGAAGGTGACGGATGGGAAATGCTCGGCGAAGTAGTCGCACACGTAATCCACATTGCCGCCGATCACCTGCCGCAGCTCGTCAACCCACTCGTGCCCCTCGGGCCGATACGCTCCAATCAGTGCGTGCATCGACAACACGTTCATGGCGTTGTATTCAGGCTTCGCACCTTTTGACACCACGCGATCGCGCAGATACTTGTTATAGATGATGTGGTACGACCCCACCAGCCCGGCCAGATTGAACGTCTTGCTCGGCGCATACATCGCGGCCACGCGGTTGCGCGCATCCTCACTCACCGATTGCGTGGGGATGTGCTTGTGGTCGCCCAAAATGATATCGGACCAGATTTCGTCGGCAATCACCACGCAGTCGTTCGCGCGGTACACCTCCATCGCCTTCTCGATCTCCCACCGCTCCCACACACGGCCACAGGGGTTGTGCGGGCTGCAGAAGACGGCGACGTGGATGTTGTTTTCCTTGAGTTTCCTGTCCATATCGTCGAAATCCATGCGCCAAACGCCGTTTTCGTCGGGCTTGAGCGGCGAGTGGACGATGTGGTAGCCGTTGGATTCGATCGCGTGGGTGAAGCCCACGTAAGTCGGGCTGTGCAGCAACACCGAGTCACCGGGTGCCGCAAACGCCGTCACCGTCGAAATCACCCCGCCCAAAACGCCGTTTTCGTAACCAATATGCTCGGGTTTCAGCCCATCGACGCCGTTACGTGTCTTCTGCCAGTCAATAATCGCGTTGTAGTACTTGTCGGTCGGATCGAAATAACCGAAAGCCGGGTGCTTGGCACGCTCGATAATCGCTTCCTGAATGGTGGGAACGGTCGCGAAATTCATATCGGCGATCCACATCGGAATCGTATCGAACCCGTCTTTCGGCGGTTCCGGCGCAAAACCGGGATCCGTGCCGAGCCCGTCAACCGCTACCGCATCCTTGCCATGTCGGTCCATAACCGTTGTGAAATCGTACTTCATCTTCCGTCCTTACCTACGTTAATCGGCGACAGGCCCCGATCGGTCGCTCCCCCGCGCCATTTCTGCCAATGATGCCCAGACTACCCGTCAATTGCCTGAAACCACTGTAATTGTCATCATTCGGAACACCGATCACAATGAAGAAAACTACCGTTCCAAACCCAGCGCTTCGTAAAGGAAGTCTCGCTGAAGAACGAGCAGGTTTTCGGCGACTTTGGGGTCGTTGGTCATGTGGGTGATGCCGGTGAGCGGCAGATAGGTGTGTGGCCGGCCCGCCTCCATCAGCGCCTGCGAAAGCCTGAGCGAGTTGGCAATACTCACGTTGTCGTCGGCAAATCCGTGGATGAGCATAAGGGGGCGCTCGAGCTTCGGAGCATCGGCGATAATCGAGTTGCGCTCATAAACCGCCCGATCAAGCCCAAGGTAACGCTCGGTATAGTGCGTATCGTAAAGCGCCCAGTCGGTCGGCGGCGCACCTGCACAGGCAGCATGCACCACATCAGGGGCATCAAGCACCGCGAGCGCCGAAAGGTATCCGCCGTACGACCATCCCATCATGGCCACACGCTCGAGGTCCGCATCCGGCGCGACCCGAGGCAACGCCCGCACCGCTTCGACCTGATCGGCCAACGTCACGTCCTTCATACGTTCGAAGATTTCACGGTCCCATTTCGGGCCACGGCCGGTGGTTCCGCGACCGTCAGCGGTGACTACGATGAAGCCCTGATCGGCCCACCACTGCGCTTCAACATAGCTGTTCTGCGAGAAAGCGACCATCTGAAAACCAGGACCGCCATAGGGTTTAAGCAGCACCGGAAGCTTGCTCGCACCGGCGAACCGACTGGAAGCGCTCGGACGAACAATCGCGGCAAATAACCGATGCTCGCCAAGCCGCACAAACTCGGTATTCGGTGTAAAACCGGGCGTTGCAGCATGGTCCGCAATCCGGACCCGCATCGTGTACACGCTGTCACGCGCCAACACGTCGTCACCGCAACCATCGGTCACCGTGGCATGAACCATCACCGAGCCAGCCTGCTGCATATCGCTGCCCGACACCACGATGCCATCTCCGGCGCGGCTTGCGCTCCACACACCCGGCCCTGCGGTCACCGGCGTGATGTTCCCGTCAAAATCAATGGAGACCACATCGAAGCTGCGGGCATCATGCAATGTCTCATCGCCCCGCCAAGCCGTAGGGACGCTCGGCAAAGCGGCATCCTCTTCAGATGGCGTGCGCTGCACCACAGCGAGAACGTCATCGTCCCGAACATCCAACACGGTGCGCACCTGCCAACCGACGGGCGTGAATGGCCTGCCGTCGACGGTAAGACGGTTCGTATCAGCCTCCATATCATTGAGCGCGCAGACCAAACGCCCGTCCGGAGTGAAGCTCGGAACACCCGGAACAATGTCGATCCACTGGTCGTTCGCATGCTCCTCAAGTGACTTGGTGCGCCCATCGGGCTGCACTTCCAAGACCTGATCACACGTCTGGTGACGGTTCTGCACCAGCACCAACGGATTATGACCCAGATTCCAATGCACCGCCGCCACATATTCGTAGGTCTCGCGATCCCACGAAACGTTCTGAACATCGCATCCAACGTAATACGCAGAACCGATAGGCGAGCCGCCGTCCGTCAGTGTTCCAGAAATGCCCACTTCGTCGCCAAAGCCGCTTGCATCCGCATCATGAGCACCGACGTAAGCATCCTCGTCGCAACCACTCACCCAACCCGTGTCACCAGCCGATGCGTCGAATTCAAGATGGGCCAGCATCAGCCGCACAACGGCATTTCTCGTAAGTGCACGAGCGTAATGCCGACCAACCGCGGGCTTGTCGGGATGTGTTGGATCACTGATATACCAGACCGGCTCAGGAGAACTGTCATACATTTCAAACAGCAATCCGCACGAATCCGGGGCCCACCAGAAGCCGTCGTACCGGTCCATTTCCTCACCGGCAACAAACTCAGCCAAGCCGATTTTCAACGTGCCGTCCGACTCATCCCCCACACTCCACACCGTACTGAATCGGTCACCCGAAGCATTGGTATCGTTGACATTCACAGCCCTGTAATCCTCTTCGGCCTCAGCTGCACAGGTATGCGGCCGAGCAGCGGCATGCCCGCTACACCCGACACCATCCAATTCGGTATCGCCCCATTCAGCCAAATCCACCATCACCAGCCGAGCGCCGGTCGTGTACGCGATGTGCCTCCCATCCGGCGAAATTCTCGGGTTAAGCACCGGCATCCACTTGCTGTGCGACGATAAATCAGAAGCTTCCGGGTCACCCTCATCGGCATTCCGCCTATCATCCGCACCAATGACCACCTGCCGCGTGCGAGCGCCATCCACATCGATTTCACTGACGAACAACTGCCCGTTGACCGTAAACGCCACACGCCGTCCAGCGGCATCCACAGAGTAAGAAACAATGCCCTGCCCGCCTTCGCGCGCACGCTCACGCCGAGCCCTCTCCTCATCCGGCACATCGTCGTTATCGACATCAGCCAGCAGCTCGCGTGGATCGGCCAGCAACACCTCGCGATGTGAACCATCAGGCCCGATCACACTCATCCACAGCGCACCGACCAAGTCTTCCGGCCCTTCCGAACGCAAAAACAGCGCTCGCGACCCATCGCCAACCGCCATCGCCGCCCGAGGCGCCCCACAGGTGAATCGAGCCGTGCGAGCCTTACGCGCCGGAAACTCCGCAACCGCCCTCGCCTGCAGCTCCAAACCACCGTCATTCCCAGTCATATCTAAAACCATGCTCTCAAGTATAAGGACGGTACCCACTCATCCACCCGGCATCATCCACAGCTTCCGATCCACACACAATTTTGTTCCAACTGCCACGAGTCCGGTCCAGCGCATTGCAGCCACCCACACGATGAAGAAATTGCACGGATTGCGCCACAAATTGCATCAAGTTTGCTGCATCGCGTAGGATAGTGTCTGATAGAAAGGGGCCAGAATGAGTGTTTTTGATCGTTTTGAGAAAAACGTTGAAGGCGCAGTCAACGGCGTATTCTCGAAATTCGGCTCGAAGGACCTCCAGCCGGTTGACCTTTCCAGCGCTCTCGAACGCGAGATTGACGCGGAGGCCATGCCGGTAGGTCGTGACCGCACCGTCGCTCCGAACGAATATCGGTTCAAGCTGAGCACACCAGATTTCGACCGCATTGAGCAGTGGGGCAGCGAGACACTGGCCAACGAACTCGCCGATAATCTCACACAGTACGCCAAAAGCCAGCATTACGCTTTCGTCGGCCCCGTCGTAGTCATCTTCGAAGAGGATCTCGACCTGAGCAAGGGCAATTTCAAACTCAGTTCGGAGTCGGTGCAGGGTAACGCTGTGCCGGTAACTACCGATAACCAGTCGGAAAACAGCCCGATGCTTGAGATCAGCGGCAACCAGTATCTGCTCACGAAAGAGAAGACCGTCGTGGGACGCGGCTCAGGTTGCGACATCGTCATTGACGACCCAGGCATCTCGCGCAATCACCTCGAAATCGACATCACACCAAACGGTACCATCGCCCGAGATCTGGGTTCCACAAACGGAACCTACGTTGAAGGTCACCAGGTGCCGGCCGCAACCCTGCTCGATGGCAACACCATCACCATCGGCCGCACACGCATCCTGTATTGGGATTCTTCGCAGGATTCTGAGTAAGAACAAGCGCCAGGTACCTCCTTCATGATTACCGAACTTACTTTTGCGATTCTCAAGTATGGCTTTCTGGCCTTGCTCTGGGTTTTCGTATGGCTTGCCGTCCGCTCGCTCAAACGCGATATCGAGACGCTGAGCCCACGCAAATCATGGTCGCATCGCAAGAGCGCCCGGCGCGCACGAAAGGCCGCCAAATCAAGCCCGATGCCCGCCGAAGCCAACGTTCCGGTGGTGTCTCGTCGCGGCGGGTCAACAGGAGCTCAGATGGGACACAACGGCAGGGTAGATATGCACACCAAGCCAACGCTGCTGACCATCATCGACGGTCCGCTTGCCGGCTCATCCTTGCCTTTAAGCAACGGCACCATCACGCTCGGCCGTTCCAGTTCCAACACCGTCGTCCTCGACGATGAATTTGTCTCTTCACAACATGCGCGCGTCTACCCAGATCCGTCATCCGGATCCTGGGCAATCGAAGATTTGGGCAGCACCAACGGCACCATCGTCAATCAGCGCCGCATTACGGCGCCGACAATTCTGTCTGCCCGCGTTCCAGTACGCATCGGCGCAACAACGTTCGAATTGAGGTGACGGCGAATGTCAGATACCTCAAGCTCAACACCCATAGCGTCCGAATCCGGCATGACGACACAGCTGCAACAACGGCTTTTTCTGTATTCGGCGACGGTTTCAGACGTGGGTACGGTCCGTAGCAATAATCAGGATTCTTCGTTCGCCGGCGAACATCTTGTCGCCATTTGCGACGGCATGGGTGGGCACGCGGGCGGCGACACCGCATCGACCATCGCCATCCGTTCGCTGGCACACATCGAACAGCATGATTCCGCCAACAACGTCGCCTCCATCGCCTCGATGATGGAAACCAGCGTGATGGCGGCCCATGACGCAATCGTCGGCAAGGCGAAACGCGAGCGCGCACTGGCCGGCATGGGCACCACGGTAACGGCGGTGGCCCTTATCGAAGGCTACTGGGTCATCACCCATATCGGTGATTCCCGCGCTTACCTGCTGCGAGACGGCAAAATCCGCCGCATGACGCAGGACCACAGCTACGTCCAGCATCTTATCGACACCGGTCGTATCACCGAGGCAGAGGCCCGCAACCACCCGCAGCGCAACGTTGTGATGCGTGTACTCGGCGATTTTGACATCGATCCGCATCCTGACATTGCGATTTTCCGGGCACAACCTTCCGACCGCTGGCTGCTGTGCTCCGATGGCCTTTCCGGTGTTCTTGAAAACGACACCCTTGAACAGGTGCTAACCGATTTTCCGACCGAAGAAGAGTGCGCGCAACAGTTGGTTTCCATGGCGTTGAAGGCCGGCAGCACCGACAACGTGACCGCGGTCATCGCAGATGCCACCCTCGCGCTCGACGCCGATTCGTTCGACTTGCCCCATCAGACGCCGTTGGTTGGAGGAGCCGCAAGCTCAAGTCTCGAAGCCATCGCGGACATCATCAAGGAACCCGTTGCATCCTCCCCCGCTTTGCGGTTGGGCAAGCAGTCGCCGGCGCAACGTGCCGCCGCGCTCACACACAGCACGAGCGATACCTCAGGCAACGACGAACCATCCGATTCAGACCTTCCAAGTCTGCCGCCGGAACCCGGGGCCCATCAGATTTCGGAAAAGTCTGAGGAAAAAAGCGACGTCACCGGCACCATCGTGTATGTGGCACAGCCGTCCGCAGTGCGCGACGAAAATGATGAAAAAGCCAACATGGACACCAGTGAGATCCCGGTCGTAACCAAGAAGAACGGCCGTGTTTCCGCCGATCCCAACGATCCTGAGGTGGCACGGGTCATTCGTCGCAAGCAGCTGCAGGAACGTCAAGTCAACCGCCGCAAACGCAATCGCGGCCGCATCGCGGTCATTATTTCGCTGCTCGTGGCACTTGCCGCCATACTTGGTGTCGGTTTTGGTGCCTATCGCTGGAGCCAGACCAAGTATTACATCGGTACCAGCGGCCAAACCGTGGCCATCTACCAAGGTGTCAACACCAACCTGTTCGGCGCATCGCTTTCACATAAGGTGGAATCCACCGACATCAAACTTTCCAAGCTGCCACAATCTTGGAACGATGAACTCAGCGAAGGCATCACAGTGAACTCGCTGGAAGAAGCGCATAGCCATGTCCAAATGATCAAAAAAGAGGCCAAAACCCTCGATAAATCAACGAGCGAAGACACACCGTGGCCGTGGAAAAACCAGCAAAACGGACAACAGGGTAATTCCGGCGAGAACGATGCCGAGCCTGCTGAAAACGACCCCGACACCGCAGGCACACTAGTGGAACCTTTCGAGAAGATGATGGACGAACAGGCGGGGAACGAATGATTGCCAACCGTTTCCGCCAAATAGGGCTGCTGCTTTTCTCAATGGTAATTAGTGCCATTGCCTTCTTCCAGCTCTTCGCGCACTTCAACAACTATTTCTCCAGCAGCTACGTTATTGCCCTTAGCACAGCGGCGGTCCTGTTCTTTGTGCTTTGGCTATTGCTGTTGAAATTCCAGCCCTACGCAAACCAAGAGATCTTGCCCTGCGTCTTACTGCTGACGGCCATCGGAACCATGATGATTGCCCGTATAGATTACGACAAAAAGAGCTCGGTGGCCCTTTGGCAGATTATCTGGGTATGTGCCGCGCTGGTGCTCACCTGCATATTCGTTGTCGTTCTACGCGATTACCGCGTGCTGCGGCGCTTCTCGTACGTGAGCATGGTCATCGGCCTGGCACTTTTGCTCTCCCCCATGATCCCGAAACTCGGCAAGGAAAGCGGCGGCGCCCGCATCTGGATCGGCATCGGTTCACATACCGTACAGCCAGGCGAATTCGCCAAGCTGTTCCTCGCGTTCTTCTTTGCAGCCTACCTGTTCAACCACCGCGACCAGTTGGCCGTCGGCGGCAAGAAAGTCGCCGGCCTGCAATTGCCGCGCGTTCAGGACATGGGTCCGCTGGTCGTGGTGTGGGTCGCGGCCATCGGCGTGCTCGTCGTACAGCATGATCTCGGCACCTCACTCATGTTCTTTGCCATGTTCGTTTCGATGCTTTACGTGGCCACCGGCCGCGGAAGCTGGCTGCTCATCGGTGGCATCGCCTTTGTGGTAGCGGCCGTGGTCTCCGTAAAGCTATTCGCGCACGTCGGCTATCGCGTCGATGATTGGCTGCACCCCTTCGATGCCGCGGTTTACAACCGTAAATACGGCAGCTCATACCAATTGGTGACCGGCATCTTCGGCCTCGCGTCAGGTGGCCTGTTGGGCACTGGCATCGGCCAAGGGCATCCGGGCCTGACGCCATTGGGCAATTCCGATTTCATATACTCCTCCCTCGGAGAGGAGCTTGGCCTGACCGGCTTACTGGCGGTTTTGCTGCTTTACTTGATCATCATCACCTCCGGTCTGCTGACCGCAATGAAGATTAAGGACGGATTCGGCAAACTTCTGGCTTCCGGTCTCGTTTTCACGATGGCATTCCAAGTGTTCACCGTGGTCGGCGGCCTTACTTTGGTCCTCCCGATGACCGGCCTGACCATGCCTTACATGGCAGCCGGCGGATCGTCGCTCGTTGCCAACTACTTGCTCGCGGCTTTGCTCATCGTCATCTCCAACGAGGCCAACAAGCCAGAACCGGAAGGTGAACTTTCCAACACTATGCAATACGAGGCGATGGAATTGCTCAACGAACGCAACGCACAAAAGCGCCGCGAGAACGAGAAAGGCAGACACACACAATCCGATCTGCATGACCGCTCAGGCGACGAGCCAGCTACGTCAAACTTCCCGCTCGTAACCGCGGCATCGTCGGAATCAGGGCGATCAACTTCCTCCACGGGCAACGAGAACATCACAGAAGAAGGCGCACAATGAACAAATACTTGCGCCAACTTTTTACAGCCGTTATCGTCCTTTTCATGATCCTGGGTCTTTCCAGCACGCTGATCACGGCCATCAACGCCAACAAACTCAACAATGACCCACGCAACCTGCGTGGCCTTTATCACGAGTTCAACGCACCACGTGGCTCAATCCTTGCCTCCGATGGTTCCGTGATGGCAAAGTCCGATCCGGTCAGCGACCCGTTCGCATACCAACGTTCCTATACCAACGGCCCGCTGTATGCACCGGTAACCGGGTATTTCTCCATCAGTCAACGGGCCGATCGCGGCATCGAAAACTCACGTAACAAGCTGCTCACCGGCGAATCAAACCAGCTGTTTTGGCAGCAGTTCAAGTCGCTGTTCACCGGCTCCAGCAACAAGGGCGCCTCGATCGAAACCTCCATCAACCCGAAACTCCAACAGGTTGCATACGAGCAGCTTGCCGGCAAAGACGGAGCGGCCGTCGCCTTTGAACCCAAAACCGGTCGTATTCTGGCGATGGTGTCAACACCAAGCTACGATCCGAACGAGCTCGCCAGTCACGATACGTCGATGGTCAATCACGCCTATACGCAGCTGACCGGCAACACGTCGAACCCGATGCTCAACCGCACGATTTCCGAGCTGTACCCTCCGGGGTCCACGTTCAAGACCGTGGTGGCAACGGCGGCGCTGGAAAGCGGCAAATATCAGCTGAACACGCAGATTCCCGCGGGAGCGAGCTATACGTTGCCCAACACGGCCACGAAGCTGACCAACACGACCAGCATGGCCAACGGCAATGCCGAAGGTATGATTTCATTGGAAGATGCGCTGGCATATTCCTCGAATACGGCATTCGCGCAGCTGGGTCAAGAGGTCGGTTCACAGGCCATCCAGGACACGGCGAAAAAGTTCGGTTTCGGCTCTTCGATTTTGGTTGACGGTTCAAATTCAACAGGTAACCCGATGCAGGCAATTTCATCGAAATTCCCCGACAATCTAACCCCGGACCGTCTTGCGCTGGCTTCCATCGGACAAGGCGATACCCAAATAACGCCGTTGCAGGACGCGATGATTGCAGGAGCGATCGCCAACGGAGGGACACTAATGCGCCCCACGTTGGTCGATCGCGTACGTTCCAGCGATCTGACGGTCATCTCGACCACCACCCCGAGTCCGATGAGCCAGCCGATGAGCAAAGACACGGCGAACAAACTGACGGAAATGATGAAGGCAGTGATTACAAAGGAAAATCCAAACCTAGCGATTCCCGGTGTAAGCGTCGCAGCGAAAACCGGCACCGCACAGATCGGAGTGGGCAACGAAAGCGTCAATGGCTGGATTATGGGCTTCGCCCCGGCGGAGGACCCGCAAATCGCAGTCGCCGTGGTTGTCCATGACGCCAACCAATTCGGCACATACACCGCCGGACCGGTCATGAAGGCAATGATGAAGGAGGCTCTGGGCAAATGAAACTTGTTGAAGGCCAACTGATTCATAACCGCTATCGCCTCGTTCGCCGACTGGCACAAGGCGGCATGGGCGAAGTCTGGAAGGGTTACGACATTCAGCTCAATCTCGTGGTTGCAATCAAGGCATTGCGGGGCGATTTGAGCGATGTCGAGGCGAAACGACGCAGGCTACGCATCGAAGCCCGCAATTCTGCCGATCTTGCCCACCCGAATATCGCCGCGCTCTTCGATTACTACGAAAACGACGGCATCGGTTTTCTGATCATGGAGTACATCGACAGCGATTCGCTGGCCGATATATATCGCAAGCAAGGCATCGTCAAGCCGCTTGAGCTGCTGCCGATTCTGGTGCAGGTGGCACGCGGCCTCTACGTGGCCCATTCGCACGGAATCATTCATCGCGACGTAAAACCCGCCAATATCATGGTTTCCGAGGACGGGGATGTGAAGATTACCGATTTCGGCGTCTCCACGTCAACGAATCAGGCGCAAATCACGCAGGACGGCATGGTTGTGGGCACCGCGCAGTACATCTCCCCGGAGCAGGCGCAGGGCAAGAAGGCGACACCTCAATCCGACATCTACTCGCTGGGTGTGGTGGCCTACGAGGGCCTGTGCGGACACCGACCATTCACCGGCGCTACCCCGATCGACATCGCCGCCGCGCATGTGAACGAGGCAGTGCCACCGCTGCCGGACACAGTCGATGTGCAGTTGGCACAATTCGTTATGTCGATGCTTTCCAAGGATCCGCGCGATCGTCCAGCTGACGCATTGGTGGTTTCACGCATGCTTTCCCACATCGAACGCCGGCTAATGGACCAGCAGGCCGCTCGCGAAGAGACCCCAATGTCACGCGGCGGCCGTGTGGCACGCAGAGTAGTCAGCACTCCCTTTTTCGTAAACGAAGAGCCAGAGGACGCCGATAATCGGGAATCCGTTGCGCCAAAGAGCTTTGATATTGAGCACGAACCTCGAATTCAGTCCAAGAACGACGAACCCAGCCATCATTCCAACAACCAAATCGATGGCATGGGCAATGCCTTTGTAGTCAATCTCGCCACCGGCTTCGACCACCCCAAGGTGGCGCAGAAGATGTCAGGCAATATGACCGACACGACGTGGCAGCTAGACAATCTTGAGGTACCGAGAAACTTGACACAAGAAAATGCCGGTGAAGCAGCACCCGCGAACAACCGGAAGGAGCAGCAATGAACACCAATATGCCGACATCCCTGGCAAACGGCCGTTACCAGTTGGGGCAATTGATTGGCCGAGGCGGCATGGCCGAAGTTCATATCGCACAAGACACGCGTCTGGGACGTGTTGTAGCGGTTAAGATCATGCGCTCCGATATGGCCAACGACGACATCTTCCTTAAGCGTTTCTCGCGCGAAGCACACTCCGTCGCGCAGATGAACAACGTCAATATCGTCAATATCTACGATTCCGGTGAGGAAGCCATTACTTCTGAAGACGGCAATACCGAGCGTGTGCCGTACATCGTCATGGAGTATGTCAAGGGCCAGACGCTGCGCGACATCATCAAAGCGAACGGCCCCTTGAGCCAGCGTGATACCGAACAGGTGATGCTGGGTGTGCTCAATGCGCTCGACTACTCGCATCGTATGGGCATCATCCACCGCGACATCAAGCCCGGAAACATCATGATCAGCGAGCAGGGCATGGTCAAGGTTATGGACTTTGGCATCGCGCGTGCGCTTGACGATTCCGTGGCCACCATGACCCAATCGCAGGGCGTGGTCGGCACAGCGCAATATCTCTCACCCGAGCAGGCTCGCGGCGAAGCCGTTGACATGCGCAGCGACCTGTATTCGGCCGGTTGCGTGCTCTATGAGATGCTTACCGGACGTCCCCCGTTCCAGGGTGATTCTGCTGTGGCCATCGCCTACCAGCACGTTTCGGAAGTGGCCACCCCGCCCAGCACCATTGTCCCCGGCTTGCCGAAGATGTGGGACCAGATTTGCGCGAAGTCGATGGCCAAGGACCGCCAGAACCGTTACTCAACGGCCGCGGAATTCCGCAACGATATCCTGACATATATGAACGGTGGCATGCCTGTTGCTGCTGCGTTCAACCCGCTGACCGACCTTGCCAACATGAAGGAGCGCAAGCAGGCCGAACAGACCGCTGCAACAGAAGCGATGAACCCCATCGAAACGACGGCGACCCAACCCTTCGACCCGCTGACCGGCACTTTCGGCAACACCGGAACCGCACCAATGGCTACCACTGGTGGCACCGCGATTAAATCCCGCGCCGAAAAAACCGCAGCAGAAAAGGCCAGAAAGAAAAAGAAGCTCATCATCGGCTCGGTAATCGGTGCAGTAGTGGCGATTCTTGCCATTGGCGGAATCGCCTTCGGTGTGACCCACATGAAGAAAACCGAAATGGTGAGCGTGCCAACCTTCAATTCCGCCACCACGCAGGCCCGCGCCGAAGAACAGCTCACTGAAGCCGGGTTCAAGATGAAGGTGGAACAAGACACCAACTCTTCCGAACCGAAGGGTACGTTCACCAAGCAGAACCCCAACGGTGGCACCAAAGCCCCGAAGGGATCCACGGTAACGGTGTGGTTCTCTGCAGGCCCCCAATCCGGGCAGATACCCGACATCAAGGGTAAATCGCAAGATGAGGCCCGAAAGACGTTGCAGAAGGCCGGTTTTAAGGTTGCTCCGATGGCGCAGGTCGAAGACAGTGCCGACGTCGAAAAAGACAAGGCCACTCGCACCGACCCAGCTGCAGGTACCGCAGCAGACAAGGGTACGTCCCTGATGTTGTATATCTCTTCTGGCATGGCCAAAGTACCCGATGTGTCAGGACAGCAACAGGAACAGGCGGTTAACCAGCTCAAGGCATTTACGGTTGTTATCCAACAGGAGACTTCCGACAACGTGGCCGCTGGCCTCGTGACGCGCACTGACCCGGGTGCGGGAACCACGCTGGCGCAGAAGAGCAATATTACGGTTTACGTCTCTCAGGGAAAGCCGAAAGTCACTGTGCCTAATATCGATACCAGTGGCAACACCACCGTCGCTCAGGTAAGGGCCGCTCTCAAGGCCGCAGGCTTGTCAGTTAATCCCGAATCCGGGAACGACAACTTCAAGGTGATCGGTATCTCCCCTGCTTCAGGAGCGCAGGTCAACAAGGGCGACACCATTTCACTGAGTATCGAAGCTCCGGCAGTCCCCTTACAGACCCCTGGAACTGACCAGAATTCCACGATTCCTGGTACGGGTTCAACCGGCGGTACAACTTCTTCGCCCCACCCAGCGCAGTAACCCGCCGCTGGACCGGCATCGTCGATGGACGCAAACATCAAAGCTCCTTCAAGACAAACCTCTTGAAGGAGCTTTGATGTTTGCGTCTTCAATAAGCCATAGCGTGCACACTACACAACACCACGCCGTGCCCTCCACGCCCCATTCTCCCCCTCATTTAACGTTCCACCACCCACAATCCAAACGTACGACACTGCACAACACCACGCCCAACGTACACCCATATTTACGGAACCAAATACCCGGTATTCGCACAACACGTCACGCATGCACCCCACAACGAGATTGCCCGCCTATCGTTCTGATAGGCGGGCAATCCAGCTTCTGCGTGTCCCGTACTGTTTAGCGATACCCAATCATCAAGGCAGCTAGAACAACCGGAAGCATATCTTACGTTCGACGACGTTTGCTTCCCTGATGGCGAGCACGCTTCCTATGAGCCACAATACCCATCGGTGGCAGGCCACGCTCATCAACGAAGCGAGGCAGGAGCAGCGACTTCGGAATCGCTGTGCCGTCGTAATGCCACGGTGGCGGCACAAGCTCACGGTAGTTCTTGCGCATTGCAAGAATGAAGCCGAGAACCATCACGATCGTGGCCGCCAAGATGCCATACAAAATCGCATCATTGGCTTTGTCTTCCAGCGGTGGAATATTATCAGGAATCTTACCTCGATGCGCCGTAATGACAAGTCGCTGGGTATTCACACCGTATGGCGTACAAGTCATGAGCGTCAGCAAGTCTTTGCCGGGCACAACTTTATACAGATGAGTGTCGTCAGGCTCAACGACATTGATATCTTCGACACGATAACCTATGGTATGCCCCAAAGTGGTGATGTAGATAATATCGCCTTTTTTAAGTTCATCAAGTCGAGTGAACAGCAACGCTTCGGTAAGCCCTCGATGCCCCGTAAGTACAGTATTTGTCGATTTTCCACCCACGGGAACGCTGGTGCCATAAAGATGGCCTGAGCCACGATCGAGTACCTCTTCAGAAGTTCCGTGGTAAATCGGGAGGTAAATGGACACTTTCGGAATACGGATTGACCCCATCACTCCAGTCGGACTCGAAAGCACAGATTGATATGTCTCATCTTCTTCGGATTTGGTTTTCTCCTTACCCCCATTTTTCTTGAAGGGATCCTGAACCTCTCCTATCATATTTTGACCCGAAGCTGCAATCATCGCATTATAGTCCTGGGCTGCCTTAAGCCGATCGGCTATGTCTTCTCTCGGCCATTTCATAACGTCACGTTCAGCCTGAATAGCAGCCAACGTTTCTTGTCTGGCGTTCCATACCCAATGAACTGGCACCCACATAACAATTACAGCCGTAAGAAGCACGAATAAGTCATGGATGAGTTCAATGAATATTCGATATATGTATTGACCGTGTTTTGGTTGAGAGCGCAGGCACTCAACAAATGTGAGGGTGTCTGATCTTGTGGAGCTTTCTTTCTGTTTCAGACGTTTCATTCATCTATTCCAAGGACGGTAAGTTTGATAACTTTCACCCTTGTTAAAACCTCCTCAGACAGGATTATGCTTTTTTATTCTCTTTTACTGGCGACTTAATAATAAGCTTACGATAAAGGGCTGAACATTAGGTTGTATCAATAGTCGCAATTGTTACTGAGATTCACACACGATCAATCACATACGAATATCAATTCACTTGAATATTAATATACTGTCCTTTGCCTTATATGAAAAGGATGGCCAATTCGAATTAAATCGAACTGGCCATCCTTCACAAACTAAACCACTAGAAGCGGTGTCATCTAATTAGGATGACTCACTTCTTGGCTGTCATCAGTGCACGACGACGCATGACCGAAGTCACAACGACAACGCCACCAGCGAGCACTGCGAGTGCAACAACGAGGATGATGCCGGCACCACCGGTGATGGGCAGCTGAGAAGCCGTTGCCGCATCAGGTACAGTCAACTCACCGACAGTATTAGCGGGATTCGCCTTGATCGTATGTGCTTTTACCAAATTCCACACATCAGCCGTGTTGTCGAATTTAGCCTCAGTGTTACTCTTATATGCGATAGTAATGCTAAAGTCGTGCTTGAGCGGGAACGGGCTGGTTCCAGCTTCAATCATTTTGAACTCATACTTACCAGCGGAAAGACCCCTGATCTTCAACATACCATCTGTACCTACCTTGATTTCTGTTGAAGTACCAGTAGCATTAGAATTTTCCATGTTTTGGTATTCATCATTAGTAAGTTTAAATGGGATCTTGTTACCGTTGTATGAAACTTCGTACCTTGCGTTGGGAACAGCCGCTCCGGTAGTTTCCACAATGTGCTTCAGATCAACGCCGAACGCGTTGATATCAGGATTGGTAGGAATTACAGGCGAATCCGGATCGTTGGGGTCAACAGGGTTCGGCTTGGACGGCTCACTCGGAGTTTCGATCACATCATCACCCGGGTGGTTCGGATCGACGATATCACTAGGATCTTTCGGCTTCTTAGACGGGTCAGCGGGAGTGAACATAGACGCGCTGTTGTTCTGCTTACCACTATCATTAATCTTCATCTTGTACGTGATAGTAATTTTTTTCTCGTACCAAGTTTGAGAAACTTTATTGCTTAAGTTCCAGTCAAGGTACTTGTTACCGTTTGGGGTAGTACCCGGTATGACTCTGAATTCTGATGTATCAAGAACAACGTCGCCAACGTCTTGCACGTTTACAGTTTGGCTACCAGTCACATACGTAAGGCCATCAGTTGGGTGATCCTGAATATGGAAGTAGTACGGTTTTTCATAACCTACAAGGTTAGGACCCGTCGTCTCCAAAGTATAGGTAATCTCATCGCCGATCTTGAAGTGCTGGTCAGGTTTGACTGATTCACCATTAACCTTTACCATCTTCTTCGTCAGCTGGAGGTCTCCATTCTTCATGACTACTTTGCCGATGGGCGCTCTATTCAAAGTACTGTGGTCACCAACTGTAGTTGACACAAGCATTGGGATTGCAGCACTCGCACCATTACCTTTAAGATCCGTACCTTTGTTAGAGGTATCAAAGATTACATAAATGCCTGGTTTCAAACCGTCAAATACTACATCAGCTCGAGGATTATTACTCGTGTTTGTTTTGGGACCAGGGACTTTATAGGCCAAAAGTTGCGAACGACTTTTAGCCAATTCAGTGACAAAATTACGTAAGTCACCACTCCACGGTTTGGCTGGACTACTAGCCAAATTTGTAGCAACCCAGTTCATAGGATCGCCTACAACTGTACCTTTACCTGCCTTATTACCTGCCTGATTAGCAGCATCGGTTACATACTGCTTAACATTTGCATCGGTAGTAAATGCAACGTTCGTCAAATCCGAAAATGGGTTATTATCTGTAGCTTGAACAGACTGATAGTCTGCCAACAGTACAGCTTCCAGGTTGTGGCCACGCGAGGCACCCTCGACTGTAATCTTACCGGTGACACCATTCAATGGGACATTATCAGCGTTTGCAACGCCTGAAATGCACAGTGACAGGAGCGTAGCGGCAGACAGCCCTACGGCTGCTACACCACGTAATCCTTTTCTTAACTGCATTATTTCTCCTTTTTGTGTATTTCTTGAAATACATTATTTTTTCAAGTTCACACAATGAAATTCATCATTGTTACCTCGCCTATCTTTACATCAAACACTGAATTTCTTGCAGGGTCTTTTGTTGAATTGGCATGGTCTGCAAACTCGAAGTCTTCTTCGGTTGTAATATACACCCTATTTGAGCAAACTACAAACCGATAGTCTTAAACACGCACATGTTGCAACTATCAGTACCTTATCTACTGATCTGATGCCGGCGCCTCATTATCGTTGTAGCGATTGCCATCAGGCAGCACAACAGTATAAGCAGAATGAAGAGTGAGACACCAGTACGAGCTAATGTGCCGGGTCCAAGAATTCCATTGCTTATCGAACCAAGTGCCCCTAGTAAACCGCTAGGTTCCTTTGAAACGTTCAGAGAGAAGGTTGCTCCCAAGTGATCCTTATTCTGGACCGGCTGCTGCACCAATCCTTGGGTGTAATCCTTCAGCAAGCTGACATAGACGCCGTGATTGCTCACGTCTTCGGTGAACTTGACGTCAAACTTCAACAGTTCAGCATTAGGCTTCGAGGTTGGAGGGGCGATTTGGCTGACGGTGTAGATGCCGAGAGGAAGACCATCGATCTTCAGATTTCCCATGCTTTCGTTAGAATCTGCGGCCAGCCGTACTCGCGGCTGGAAGAAGGAGATAGCACGTGCTCCTTGCACCCCGGTCTTACGTTCCGAAACAGTCATTTCTTTGGTCAGGCTCGACTTGGCTTTACCAGGATGATATACATACGATCCATCACCCAGCTTTTTGAACTCCAACGGCTTACCATCCTTGAGCAACTGGAACTTGGCCCCGCCGAGCAACACGTTTTGAAGTTCTCCATCATAATTCTTCAAAACCATGTTGTAGGTCGCAAACGAGAAGGTCGAGGTATCAACGTGCTTCACCACCCCACAATCAGACGCTGACGGATCTGCAACGCAGTTGCCATTCGGCTGATTACGTACATCTGTGGACCAATCTACGCCAGCGGTGTTGTTTTGCCTACCCGTTTGTGTGACCTTAGCGTCATATTCAATCTCGATCTTGTCATGCAGTTGATATTGCATTATGTACGGGAACGTAAAGTTCAAACGACGCATACCATCTGGGTTGCTCGTCGTTTCCTCCAAATACACTTCATCGGCCTGCGCAGTGGGTGACGCGGGGACATCAACCAGATTCTTTTCAGAATTACCAACCCTAACCTTTGCACTGCCGGAAACATATTCGATGCCCGACGAAGCAGTATCGGTAACTCGGAAGAAGTACTTATTGAAACCTGTAGTCACTGGCACTTTAGCGGTGAGATTGAAATGCATCACATCGCCGTACAACGGTCCACTTTGGGTACGATCAACTTCTGTGCCCTCTTCATCCGTGGTCGAGACCCATTTCTTGTCAACAGAGGGAGCATCTTTCTTGGCTTCAACCTCACCAGCATTGGGGGTCGTAGCTTTCATGAACGTCTTGCACTTATTGGGGCCGACTGATGTACCCACCAAAACCGGAATGGAATTGGAACTACCATCAACCGAGGCTTCAGACACGTCTTGGATAACGTACAGACCCTCCGGAAGGTTGGTAAAAGTCGCACTGGTGTCACCATTTGCCTCGACAGCAGTCTTGGAAATACCGGAAGCATCGGCGGCGTCTTTAAACCCTGGCTCCTCTTGCAGTTTAGTCACAAAGTCACGCAGATGACCTTTATAGCCCTCATCTTTGGAAGCCGATGAAGGATCATCCAGATCGTAACCTAGCCAATGACTGGAAATCCAACACACCGGATCTGATGCACACTGACCGCTCGTCGGGACAGTAGCACCTGCACTTTTTGCCGCATTTGCAATTGCCTGCTTCAATGTTGCGGGAGAACCTACCGTTGAAGTCTGAATGCTTGCAATTTTTGGTGTTCCGGATACTTCTTCCACGTTTGCAAACGTATAGTCACCGATTTTTAGGGCCTTATAAACATGTCCCGCCCCAGCTGAGTGGATTGTGATTTCGCCATCGTTAGAACTGACGTCAACAGGAGATGCGCTTGCTGAACCTATGCCGATGATGCCACAAGCCAATATCGTGGCCGCACCTAGAGCTGCTGCAGCAACACCGCGTAACCCTTTACTTATATTCATTCTCTCTCCCCGTGAGGCAAAACCCCGCTGAAATCTAATGACCTGAAATCATCAAGTTTCCAGCACACTCCAATTATTATACATCATGTTATGATACATCATGCTAGCACGTTGGTCGCCTATTTACCAATGGTTTCTGTCGTTAACAGAAATTATACAAATTGAATAAGACTTTGCTATATAAATTACAACTCCCTTATTTGGTCTAGAAGCAGCGGCTGCATTGTTGCGATCAGCCAATCAGCATACTTGCATATTTACTTGCTTATCTTTAGGTTCGGTTAATTACACACATGTAGTTTTCCACATTTGTGGAAAACGTTGTGGATAACCTGGGCATAGCCAGTGGAAACTCTGAGGAAAACTTCTTGATTTATCCACAGCATTTTTGAAATGTCTTATTTTCCAACGCTTTTCATCTGTGGATGTTGTGGATAAGTTGTTGCGCACATCCTACGTTGCTTACCGCCGCACTTCTCACTACAAGTGCGTGTGACATATTCCACAGTCCGGCCGCTCAGCTGACATCGATATGTGCTGCGGTATATCGATAGAAACAATGAATGGGGTGGGACGATTATCGCCCCACCCCACGATTGCACAACGATTCATTACCGTCTCAGACCGTCAGCATTAATCCTGCTTATGATGCCGAACCGGCTCGGAATCAAACTGGCGGTTAAGCTGAATCACGATGGCCAACGCCAGTAGAGCCACTGCCATGACTGCAGGCACAATGATGGCGGCGCCAGTCTCCGAAAGCACCTTCCTGACAGGATCAGCTTGCTTTGAACCCTTCTCAGGCTTAGCTCTCGTATCTGACTTCGAAGACGGAGCAGTCGGTGTTACAAGCCCATTCGGACCATCGTTTTTCGGCTCGTCCTTCCCGTTTTCCTTAGGACCGTCGGGACCGTTCGAACCACCACCGGGACCATCTGGAGAATCTTTACCGGAGTCTTGGTCAGTTACCCAGCTCGGACGAATCCAAATATCATGACCCGGCATAGTAAGACCCGGCGTTGGAACAGCGGTGAACGTGGTCCATGGGCCTGACGCCGAAGCTGCAACTTCCCAGTGATCGAAATGCTGGTGTGCTGGCACCGACAGCCCCGAGACTGCGGGAGCAGACAAAAAATCTGCATACTTGGCAGAGGTCGGCAATTTCTGACCGTTCCAAGAACCACCGTTCCAGTCATAGTTGACCGCATACGACATAGGCTCCCAGAGAGGACGTACCCATATTTCATTGTTTACCGTGGTGCCCGGAGTCGCAGGATCACCATCAAACACGAATCCACCCTCCGCAGGACCATTGGAGCTCCGAGAATACTCCCAGCCAACCTGGTTGTAGTGCGTCCTTTGGGGCTGTGACGGAGATGACAATGCACCGACCTTCTGACCGGGATCGACCAAAACGTCGTTGGGAACCTGATTCCACGTACTTCCGTCGGGTCCAGCCTCAAAATGGACACGATACGACCAATGCGGACGAACCCAGATATTAGAAGTGACCGGTGTGCCTGTAGCGCCAAATTCGAAGCTCCCCACCTTAGGGCCATTGGACGAGGTGGCATATTCCCAGCCATTTGTCTCCATTCCCGGCGCAGGAGGTGTCAAGCCAGTGGGTGCCGATGGCACCGTAGTCACACGGGCCCCGTCATCCACCCATTCTGAAGGGTAAGGCGACGCCCACGAGGCACCGGGACCTGCCTCATAGGTCACTTGGCGGCCCAAGGTGACACCTCGCTTTGATATACCACTGTAAACAACGCCGCGGAGTGGGCCAACGCTCACCTTTGAGGTGAACCTGAACTTAAGTTCTGCGGGTGCAGTCACCGACGCCCACGTCATGGAACCCGTCGGGGCATCGAACGAAAATCCGGACTCGGGGAGCGGACGGTATGTGGTATCTTGCCCCGCATACGTCATCGCAGGGGTTCTGGTGATTATTGCCGAATGAACCGTCACGTTGGTGGACACATTGGTGCTGGGTTCCATCAGACTCTGATTAATCAGATTCATACGCGTCAAATTCGGGAACGGTGCCGATGTCAACGAGGAGATATCTGGAATTTTGTTTGCGCTCAGGTCGACGTTGGTGATATTCCTCAAACTTGTAAGAGGGGATGGATCCGAGATTCTATTGCTATTTGCCATAAACTCTTGCAGCTGGCCGAATTTGACAATCGCGCTCATGTTGTCCACTTCATTGAATGTCACGTCGAGGGATGTCAGATTAGGAGCAAAGCTTGTGGCTGCAAGCCTGTTGAAACCGTCCGTGCCTATTTTATTGAAGTGAAGATTGAGCTTCTTCAACTTATTTAGTCCCAACAGAGGCGTGACATCCTGAAGACGTGGCTGCATGGTTATTCGCCCCAGATTAAGTTCTTCCAACTGCTTGAATCCCGCTATCACCGCCATGCTCCCATTGCCGGAAATGCTATCATCTTTAATCGGGCATTCCGACAAATTCAGTTTTTTCAACTGTGTAAGACCTGCCAGCGGGGATATGTCAGAAATTTTGTTTCCCCCCAGATCAAGCTCTTCCAAACTTGTCTGGCTTGCCAAACCAGATACATCACTGATGCTATGACTGTTCAAGTTGAGCTTTTTTAAATGATGAAACACCTCCATACCACTAAAATCATTGAGCACCGGCAACTCTGAAGTGGTAGCTGAGATAACATTCAGCGTGTGCACATTATCGGCCATGTCTTGCGTGAGTATGCTGAAAACGTTAACGCCAAGTTCTTTAGCCACAGCCCACCCGATGAACATATCCCCAAAACAGTCCCGAATACTACTGGTACCAAGAATGCAGGAAGACCCGGGACGAACAAACCTACCGCCGCGTGGGGTAACCCCCGGTGCAGACGGCTGAGATTGCGTCTGGCCGGAAGTTCCGTTTTCCGTGGCCGGATCAGCGACGGCGACACTGGCAGGAAGCGCCATCGCCATGCCAACAATCAGCGCCAGCACAGCAGAAACCAACTCGCTGCCGCGCTTTGATCTACTTCTATGGGCGGGCGACCCACCATCGCTTATTTTTCTCATATTTCCCGTTCTTCCGCTCTCAACATGCTTGTGCGCTCACGCATAAAGCCACATTACGTTGCGTGCAAGCACACATACATTCTCTTAAAAACTATTCAATTATGGTATCATCTATTAATACATAACTGATACGACAACCGAAGGTCCTATCATTGCTCACCATTGAGCCTGAAATCCCCTATTCGACGTCTCAGAGAGGAGCTGCAGGACATTGATGTACGTCCCCTTAGACAGTTGGCTCCCTACAGCCTAAGCCTTGGGAGCCAACGTTATAAGCATCTGAAAGGAACGGATCAACGCCACCACATCGTCATGATGAAACCAACCATCACAATGCAGAAAGCAATAAGCAGGTTCCATGCTCCGATTCCGGGAATAGGGTACTTGGTCGTGAGATAATACACAACTGCCCACGCGAGTCCAAGAATCATGAGGAAGCAGAACAACGGCACGAACCAGACTGGGTTTGCCTTGGTGTCCTTGATGGTCTCCTCAACGCGTTTGCTGTTCTCGGCCTGACGCTGTGCAACACGACGCAACTGCGGAGACACCGCGTTCTTGTCGACATTCGTGGCACTCAGCAGCTCCTCGATCTTCTCCAAAGGCAGGTCAAGGTCCTCTTCGTCGGACTTCTCTTGATCGGCCCCTCCTTGAGCGGAATCGTCAGAGGTGCTTTGGTCATCCTGATTCTCCAGCACTACTTCCTCACTTTCGACAGACTTAACTGCCTCAGTGTCGATTACATCCTGAGCCTTTTGCGCCTCATCCTCCGTCGAGGCGGCATCAGTGCCTTTGTTCAGCTCTTCGTCAGCCATAAGCGTAGTCTCCATTCAATAGGCTAAATGACATATTAGTGTACACTCGAAACAAGAGAATGGGTAACTTATAAGGACTGTTGAAATCATGAAGGAAACCTCGGGTCGACACAAGGTGAAACGGTCGTGCATCGGCGGGATTTCCGTATTCCTTGTAGTCGCACTTTCCGGGTTTCTTTTGATGACCAACCTACGCGTTAACAAAACCAGTGTTGTTTCGTCCGACACGGCACAATTGGTGCAGCAGCGCGTCGGACAAGTCGATAAACTGCAGAAACAGGTCAAATCGCTCGGCTCAGAAATCAACACGCTCAACAAGTATGCTGGTAAGAATAGCTCTGAACCCCCAAATTCCAGCCAAGATGCCGGGGCAGGCACCATGCTTCCTGCCGTAACAGGGCCGGGAATTTCAGTGACGCTTGACGATTCACCACTTTGGCAGCACATGGTATCGGACTCAGGAACCGGCACTACTGCAAATATCAACGATTACGTCATCCACCAGCAGGACATTGAATCGGTTGTGAACGCCCTTTGGAAAGGCGGAGCAGAAGCGATGATGATTCAAGATCAGCGGATACTATACAATTCCGCGATTATTTGCAAAGGCAATATTCTGATGTTGCAAGGCAAGCAATATTCGCCTCCGTACACCATTTCGGCGATAGGACCGGGCGACGCCATGCGCGATGCACTTAACGAATCGAAAGCGATTCAGACTTATCAGCAATATGTCACTGCGTTCGGACTGGGTTGGAAGATTGAAGATAAAGCCAATATGCGGTTCCCTGAGGCTCCTGTGTTGCAGACTTTGCGCTATGCGACGGTGTCGAAGAACGGAAACAGGGAAGCAGATGACGGCGATAGCACTAGTGGAAATTGGAGTGAGGGATGATTAGGGAAGAAATGGACGGGATGAACGATATGGACGGTGCGAACGGCATGGACGGTGCGTCAAAACGCAGCGAGCGGGACGAATCGGACGAGCTTGGCGAACGAAATGGGAATATAGGACACCTTGGCGAAAACGGACAGCATGGCAACAAGCGAGATGGTCGCAACGACAATCGCGACATCGAGCTAACCGGCTTGGACGACGCGTTCAATGATTTTGGTGATCCTGTTCCCGATGAGCCCGCGAGCGCCCCTTGGGAACAGACACAAGCTTTTTCGTCTCCGACAGCGGCCGGACGTCGAGGTGTGGAAGCAGGCAAACAGCAAAGCAATCGGGGAACACAAAATAATTTTGATGGGTTGATTGGGACGTCGGTCGATAAAGAGAACACCGACTACGGCAACCGCTCCAGCAGAAGGAAGGGAGCCTCCGGTTCACGGCGAATGTGGACAGTCTTGGGCATCGTTGCTGAGGTGCTGTTCACCTTGGCTGCGTTCTGTGCGTTGTATATCGTTTGGCAGGTCTGGTGGACCGGTACGCAATCCGAACACGAGCAAGTCAAGCAACGCGAATCGGTCTCTTGGAGTGACCCGACCAAGTCCGCGGACTCGCAGAAGAATGTCAATATCGCAAATCCGCAGAATGGCGAAGCTCCTGTGCAGCCAAGCAAAGCGAATCCCGACGATTTAATCGCTCAGGTTTATATTCCACGCTTTGGCGATCAGTGGGAACGGACCGTTGTTGAGGGAACGGATACCTCTGCGCTTAACCAGCATGGTTTGGGGCATTACACCCATACCCAGATGCCCGGGGAAGTCGGCAATTTTGCGGTTGCGGGGCATCGCGCGGGCTATGGGCAACCTTTGAGTGATGTTGACAAGCTCCAAGCAGGTGACGTGATTGTGGTGCGCACAAAGGACTACTGGTACGTTTACTCCTATGCGCGCTATGTACGTGTAACACCAGATCGAGTGGATGTGGTGGCACCTAATCCGGATAATCCGAATGCCAAACCTACCGAGCGCATGATCACACTGACCACCTGTGATCCGAAGTACAGCGCCCCTGCCCCATATCGTTGGATTAGTTACGGCAAGCTCAAGTATTGGGCCAAGGTTTCCGATGGTGTACCTGCTGAGCTCACCCGCCAGGGGCAGAATGGGCAGATAAAGTTTATCAACAATGGGCAGCAGTCTTGGGCTTCGAAGCTGCCTTCGCTGATTCCCGTGGTAATTGCGGCATTATTGATTTATGCTGTGCTGTTTATTCTCGCGGCGATTTTCTGGCGCTGGCCGCTGTGCCGCAGTATTCGGCGCGGAGAGGTCAAGCGGCCTTCTGCAAGTATTTATGGGGGGCTCATGCGGTTGCAACCCGGTACCACACCTGTGCGTGTGCTGCTGTTGCTGATCCTGCTGTTCGCCGCTGCTGTGGCAGTTGTGCAATGGTGCTGCCCCTGGGCTGCCGCAAACATACCAATATTGCACGAAATGTCTAATTATTCACCAATGGCCGGCTAATCTGCTTGCTAGGCAGTCGACTGTCGAAATTATTTTGGGGCGTGCCCTGTCCTTTGTGATGGGCACGCTCTTTGATTAGTACGACTGCTGTGGTTGGAGTTTCTCCGGTGCGTTTGCATGAAGTGACGTGTTCATTGCGGCTTATAACACGATTTTCTGCCCTTAAATCAATAGGTTACTGCGCTAAGCCGTGCCCAATGTTAAAGTTATTTCATGACTCAAGAGAACCAACAACAAAAGAACCTGCGCGACGTCATCATCGTCGGATCAGGACCGGCCGGTTATACCGCGGCTATTTATTTAGGCCGTGCGGGTTACAAGCCCCTTGTGATTGCAGGTGCGCTCACCCCTGGAGGCCAACTCGTCAACACGACCGAGGTCGAGAACTACCCGGGCTTCCCCGAAGGAGTGATGGGGCCCGATCTCATGGAAGCCATGCAGAAGCAGGCTGAGAAATTCGGCGCAGAGATAGTTTTTGATGATGTTGTTTCCGTTGACTTTGGTGACGGTTCCGACAAGACCGCACTGAAAACCGTTACTTGCGATCAAGGTGATGTCTATCAGGCTCGAGCCGTCGTCGTGACCACCGGTTCCGATGTGCGCAAACTTGACGTACCCGGTGAAAAGGAATATTCCGGCAACGGTGTCTCCTACTGCGCCACTTGCGATGGATTCTTCTTCCGAGGCAAGCCGATTGTGGTAATCGGTGGCGGAGACAGCGCCTTTACCGACGCCGAGTTCCTGACGCGCTTCGGTTCTTCCGTCACACTGATTCATCGACGCGACGAGTTCCGCGCTGCCAAGATTATGGTCGATCGCGCGAAAGCAAACGACAAGATGTCGTTTATGCTAGATTCAGTCGTTGACGCAATCAACGGCGAAAACGGCAGCGCACAATCTGTGACCGTACGCAACGTCAAGACCGGAGAGACCACGGAAGTGCCCGCAGCGGGTGTCTTTGTGGCCATCGGCAACACACCTACCACCGAATTTCTTAACGGTGCTCTGGAGCTTGATGAGATGGGCTACATCAAGGTGGACGGTGCGTCGACACAAACCTCACTCCCCGGTGTCTTCGCCGCAGGAGATGTGGTAGACAGCGTCTATCGTCAGGCCGTTTCCGCAGCAGGCATGGGTTGCCGTGCCGCACTCGACGCTCAGGATTACCTGGACAGCCTGCAGTAACTCAGTCGCTATTCGCGGACAACTAATTAATAACGCCTCCTGGATGACGATTCAGGAGGCGTTATTAATTAGTGCGCACCTATTTTTACACAAACAAACACCTATCAGACAAGATCTTCAAATCAGACCATTTCAACTCATCTTTCGGAATCGTTTGTTTGACCGAGTTGTTCAGTGCGGTTGCCCAGCATGAACATTTCGTTCTTAGGGTTTCAGTCACAACCATTTCGATCTGTTGTCTCGGACTGATTACTTAGATGCAACTGTCTTACGGTCACTGTCTTACGGTCACTGTCTTACAGCCACCGCCTCACCGTCACGCTTTACAGTCACCGCCCAGTCGCAACTGTTCAAACCCAACCGTTTTCACTCTGCTCGACTTGACTTGGACTTTGTTGGCCGGGCATCAAGAGGCCAAGGATGCGATCCATGTCCTCTGGCGAGGAGAAGACGATTTCAATTCGACCGTGCTTCTGGTTACCTTTGATCGAAACCTTCGTATCAAATCGATCTTCAAGGTTTTTCTGAATCGGAGACAACGCCCAAGGATTGTTCTTCTTGCTTTTTGGCTTCTTATCCTCACCGTTAGATCCGGACTTCATCGCAACAATTTCTTCTGTGCTACGTACCGATAGCCCTTCAGCGATAATACGGTTCGCTAACTTCTCCATCTCTTCCTCATCGGAGAGACCGAGCAACGCTCTTGCATGGCCGGCAGAAAGTACACCAGCTGCGACTTTTTTCTGAACCGATGCAGGCAAATTCAGCAGCCTTAACATGTTGGCGATTTGCGAACGAGATTTCGAAACCGACTTGGAAAGCTGCTCTTGCGTCAAGCCGAAATCTTCCATCATCTGCTGGTAAGCAGCCGACTCTTCCAACGGATTCAGCGCCACACGATGCAGGTTTTCAAGCAAGGCATCACGAAGCATTTCATCATCTGTGGTGGTCTTCACGATCGCAGGAATAGTCTTCAGACCAGCTAAATGAGAGGCACGCCAACGCCGTTCTCCCATAATTAGCTCATATTCGCTGTCCATGCTTTGCTGAATACGTTTACTTGCCCCGTCCACAACAGGAACCGTGTTCTGACTTGCTTTCTGGTTCTCGGGACGCTTGCGTACAACGATAGGTTGTAGTATACCAACTTCTTTCAGTGATTCCGCGAGTTCTTTAAGCTCATCTTCATCAAAGATTGTGCGAGGTTGGTTGACGTTGGGACCTATCTGATCAAGCTTCAACTCAACCAGATATCCACCCTGAACCGGCCTCAGCTCCTTCGATTCATCGGTCTCATTTGAAGCTTTTTTCGTAGTAGCCGCCGAACGGCCATCATTGTTCTCTTGCGTCTTATCACTCGCTACATCAAGTGTTTTACCATTTTTTGCAGCAGTTGTTTTCGTTTGTTCATCGACTGCATCGCCGAAGAACAAATCACTTGGATGTGCTACTCCTTCTTTCAAGGATGGCATCATCCTCCGTTTGCTTGTTCTCGTCGACAATGTTTCACGTGGAATGTTTGTTCGTTTTGAAGTGCTTTTTTTTGCTGAACCACCGTCAGTTTTTGTCTTAGAGGTCGCTTTACCGCTTATAACCTGAGTCTTTTGCTTCGATGTTTCACGTGAAACATTACTCTTACTATCTGTTTTCTTTGTCTTCGCAGTAGCTGATTTGGTGGTTTTTCCTTGATTCTTTGTCGATGTTTCACGTGAAACATTCGATCCGGAAACCTTTGTCGTTGCTTTTTTTCCGGCCTTCGTTTCCGCCTGTTTCTCTACGGCAACACCTTTTTTATCAGTTTCCTCAGCAACAGATTCTCCTGGCAATGCAGGGAACAACGCACCAAGGCCTTTTCCCAAACGAGACTTTGCTGCCATTTCAGTTACTCCTCTGCTCTTTGTTTTTTATCATCTTCAGGACCGAAGGTGACCTTCGCGCTATCTCCAATGCAGCCTCTCGATATGACACAGCTCCCATACCGTGGGGATCATATTCAATGACGCTTTGTGCAAAGCTTGGCGCCTCGGATATTTTCACAGAACGTGGGATGGTTGTCTCGAGCACTATATGAGGATAGTGCTCATGCACTTTGTCATAAATCTCTTTGCTCAACAGTGTGCGACGGTCGAACATCGTCACCAACATGGTGGAAACCAAAAGCCCCGGATTATAGTGCTTTTGAATCAAACCGATGGTATTGATTAGCTGACCGAGACCTTCCAGAGCGTAGTACTCAGCCTGAATAGGGATAAGAACTTCATTCACCGCACACATGGCGTTGATAACCAAAAGCCCTAGACTAGGTGGGCAATCAATGATGACATAATCGTAATGTGTCTTGGACGATTTCATGAACTCAGAAAGCGCATCTTTAAGCAAATTGTTTCGGTTTTCCATACTGGCGACTTCTAGCTCAGCACCACTCAAATCAATGGAAGCGGGGACGACTTCAAGATTTTTAAACGCCGGGCTTTGCTGTTTGACCTCAGCAATGGTCTTTCTACCTTCCAGAACATCGTATGTAGACAAGTCACCAGGGTTATGTTTCACACCCAATGCCGTTGAAGCATTTCCTTGAGGATCGGTATCAATAACCAGAACCTTTGAATGAGCAAGGGCCAATGCAGCCGCGATATTTATAGCTGACGTTGTTTTACCCACTCCGCCTTTTTGATTCGCGACAGCAATGTATCGCGTCTTGGAAGGTTTCGGGAAACGAGTGTGATTTAGCTTTTCATACCTCGACGAAAGCTCGGCCATCTCAGCACCAACAGAGCTGTTTTTCCCACCAAAAATGCGCCCGATGGTTTCTGAGGCAGATTCCATATCCATTACCCCCTACGACTATCTGCCGTGAATCACAGACTCTAAAACAACACAGCATCTTTTTGGACCAGTTATTCTAGTTTCGTCATTCGTATGGACAGATTGAACGACGAACACACTTATCCACATATTGGTGGATAAGTGTGCATAGCTTTTGTGGACAACTACACCGATTCGAAAATTTGTTCGTGTGAATGTTGAAAATCCAACCATCCGCCGAGCCCACTCCTTGCACCTCTAAAGTGTGGATAACTTTTTGGCACTTCTAAAAATGTGGATAAGTGGCTTCGTATTTTATTACCTCTTCGAAATCCCCATCCATCGACACCAGCAAAAATGTCTCTGAATGTTTCTACACCATCCGCTCATCACATAAGATGTTTCACGTGAAACATTCTTTTTTACCTATCCATGTCGATGTTTAGATTAGTTTCGATTGATCGGAATAAGAAAATTTGTTGAACTACCAGTCAGATAGACAAAAGGTACATAACTCAAGTGACGGCATTGCATCGATAGCGAGCAGACTGCATTCAACAAATCAGTCAGTTAAGTAAACACGGCCTATCTTCATTTTGCCGGAATTTGTTTCACGTGAAACATAATTGGACGAGTAGACATACCTTTAACCCTGTAACAACAGTGCGACCATGAAAAAATCGATATGAAAAGTGCCTAGATAAAACAAGGGGTTTCCTTGTAACAACAGTGCGACCATGGCGGAAATCGATATATCGGTTTTTTAAACAAATGTTTCACGTGAAACATCAGCCCATCGCCAATAGACATCCTTTTACTTTCTGCAAAATTACGTTTGTAGTAATCAGTACTGAACAATGGTTGACCTCGTAAAAAAGGGAACGTTTCACGTGAAACATTCCCTTTCGACAAATCAACGTTGCTTATTTTTTGTTGATAATAGCAACGTGTGTTGGTTCAAAACCTTCTGCAATAGGTGCGTCGAATACCTCAGGGTTGCAACCACCATACTTTAGTATTTCTTTGCCAGCCTTGCGCAACTCTTCGGGCGCAGAACGTCCCTTGAGTGCAATAAGCTGCCCGCCATGTTTAAGGAGCGGCAGTGTCCATCCGGAGAGCTTAGTTAGGGGTGCTACCGCGCGACATGTAACGACAGAGAAAGGATGGAGACCTTTCTTATGCTTGATGTCGCTAACGCAGTTCTCTGCACGCTCTCGCAGAACAGTAACGTTATCCAACCCAAGTTCACTCACACACTCATTGAGCCATTCAACGCGACGTTCCATTGGTTCAATAAGGGTGATTTTAAAATTAGGCAGACATGCGGCAACAACAATGCCCGGGAATCCCCCGCCACTGCCTACGTCAGCTACGGTTTTAAATCTCTCATTCTCATCCACTGAAGCTTCAATAAAGGGTACAACTGCTGCAGAGTTAAGGATGTGCCGCTCCCAAATAATATCGACGTCACGCGGTCCTATAAGACCTCTCTGCTCACCTTCAGTAGCGAGTTTTTTCTGAAAAACACGCAATTGCAGGAGAGTTTCTCCAAACAAATCTTCCAATAGCGACGAATGTTCCAATTCATCGTCTGTGTGCATCTGGAATTCCATACATTCTTCCCCTATTCAAGTATGTGTTTATCTGCGAATCTAGCAAAATACATAACCATTCACAACAACGCGATGAATCAGAACCCGCCAGTAAAGAAATAATCTCTGTTACACATCACATTTCATGATGAGTAAACTATCAACATCAAAGAAGCCACGGCATGTATATCCGCCATGGCTTCTTTTCCCTATCGTAAGTTCAATCAAGAATAGCTAAAATCAGTCCCGATCCCCATCGGCGACATCGATATCCACAACCTCATCAAGGTCAATGTCTCTGCCTGCTCGTGGTGCACGACGACGCGTTGTGTCCTCGACAATTGGATCGCTAAGATTGGACTCTGTGATATCTTCGTCATCCAGCGCCGAATCAGCGGCATGCGCCTTTAAAAAGACAGAAACATAACGATGAGGCTCTTCACCATGGGACCGAGACCTGAGGCCCTTCTCTCGAACAAGATCGTGCACGACCTTGCGCTCGAAGGAATTCATCGGCTTAAGATCGACTTGTTCTCCGGTCTCACGCACCTCATCGATAACATCCAATGTGCTATCGCGCAAACGTTCTCGACGCTTTCTTAAGTAACCATCTACATCAAGAATCAGACGGGACCGCTCACCGGTCTTCTGTTGAACAGCTAAACGCGTGAGCAATTGCAATGCATCAACGACATCACCATTGTGCCCTATCAGATTCTTGATGTCCTCATTGTCATCAGCGACAATCTGAACCGTCGGACGGCCATTACGCACGCCCATTTCAATATCACCTTCATAGTCCGCTATATCCAGCAAACCTTCAAGATAATCAGCAGCGATATCAGCCTCAACGTTGAGCTGCTCAACGGTCTTTTCCTCGTCGATTGACATAGACGCTCCTTAGTTCAATTACTGCCCTTAAGTCTAACTCACCCCGACCCCGACACTTTTGTATTGCAATTGCGCCGGGGTCGAAAACTCTTAGTTCTTCTTTTTACGCTTACGCTTAGGCTGTGCGCGCTGATACCCTTTCTCCTCACGCCGCTTCGCCTCTTCTTCAGCCTTTCTGAGATTCTCTTCTTCAATGGAAATCTCACCGGCTTTCTCACGCCGCTTGTTCTCATTGACATGATCGCGTTCCTTCTTAGCGGCATCAGCCGGGGAACCAGGGGTTGGGAAAACACGAACCTGCCAGAGTGAACGCAGCATGTTGCAGATGTTGCTTGTCAACCAGTAAATCAACACGGCGAATGGCATCGAGATTGCCGAGAAAATGTACATCAGCGGGAAGAGCCAGGTCATCACCTGCTGCATCTTGTACTGCGATCCCTCCATGGAGGCTGCGGGAAGATTCTTACGCATGTTGTTGAACTGCATGTACCACATCGCTGCGCACATCATGAAGGTGAAGATACCGATAATAATCTTGCCGGAAAGATCAGCCATTCCGAAAGTGTTGGAAATCTTGAGTCCGAACAGTTGCGTATCTGCGAATTCGGCGGCCGTCGCCTTGTCGAAGGCGCCAAGTGCGGTTCTCGAACCGTGTGCTATATAAGGAATCGCAGAAAGCATATAAAACATGCACATGAACACAGGTCCTTGAATCAACATCGGGAGACAGGAACCCATCGGGTTGACCTTGTTGTCCTCATACAGTTTCATAGTCTCGCGACTCATGGCTTCTTTACTGGCCTGATCGGTTTTGCCCTTATATTTTTTCTGGATGCGCATTAGCTTGGGCTGGATAGCCTGCATCTTAGCCATGCCCCTCATCTGCTTTGCATATATTGGCAGAACTAGAGCATGAACAATCAACACGAGGAAGATGATGGAGAAGATCCATGAAGTACCCTTGGACGGCAGTCCAATCATGGTCATAAGCCTATGGAACCAGTACATGATCTCACTCATAAGCCATTCGATGGGGGTCAGGATTTTATAGACCCAACCGAAAAGCCCTTGGTCAAGGAGGAATTTGCTGTAATCAGGATTGTTGAACATCGTCAGGCCGTCTCCTTCATGTCCGAGGCCAATGGAGTCAATCTCGGCTCTTCGTGAGCACGAGACCAAGAAAATCTGTAAAAAACCGAGTAATGCTGAGGTACATCATCAATACCACCATTGCTCCAAGGTCGGCAGCGCAGAAGCCGAAGCGCCGCCAACAACCCACCACGGACGGCCCCGTACCGCGTAACCGCTTGAACCGCGTAGTTTGAGCAAGACGGATAATACTTGCAGCAAGGCGGGTTGCCAGCCGAGATATGACGCTGATACCAGCGTATCGCAGCGAGAATAGCACGGGCTGCAGGCGAGGTGGAAACAACCGCACATGCAGATTTGTCAGGGACCGCGAACGCATTCACCTTGCCGATACCTGTCGATGACTTTGGTTCAACCGTACCATTAGCATCGTCGCAGGTTTCCAAGTGTCTAGAATTGTTGAAATTCCGCTGTTTCGAGCATATTTGCGACACATTCGTGATGGTCATGATCGACCGCTCCGGCGATTGTTTGAAGAAGGTTCGTCCCTACGATTTGACCGCACTTCACTGCTTTGTACCGCCTTACGGTCAATCGCTGCGAAGAGCTCCCCCACCTGCCGATCGAGGGAAGAAAAATCTGCCTGTGCCGCGCTTGGTTTGGCCCGCATCACGATATCACAATGTTTTGGTAGCAGGTCCTCGTAGGACTTAGCCAATACACGAAAGCGGCGCTTCACATGATTTCGTCTCACTGCATTGCCCACGTTCTTGGACACGGCAAGTCCGAGACGACGCTTCACCTCACCACGTCGCGGTTCATTCGCACATGTAGACGCCTGTGCGGCATCCATAGTACTGCCCGATGTCTTGGCAGTTAAAGCACTGCGAGAATCGTTGGCGCGATTGCAACAAGAATCGTCGCACACTAAGAAATGCACGACGATATCCTTTTCAGTGACTTTTCTGCGGCGTTTCAGTACCTGCACAAAATCACGATGGCTTTGCAGCCGATCCATACCTTTGCTGCCGATTAATCAGACAGTCAGGTTCTTGCGGCCCTTGGCACGGCGGCGATTGATGACCGCACGACCGGCACGGGTGCGCATACGTGCGCGGAAGCCGTGCTTCATATGACGGCGGCGGTTGTTCGGCTGAAATGTCCTCTTCATAATATGCTCCCGGTTGTTTTAGCCATGCCAATGCACGGCTCCTCATGAGTCAAGCTCTACCAAATTACTCTCACCCCTAGTCCCAAGTCAAACCAAGTGAAAGTTCAGCGAACATATTGTGGATAATCTCAAGGTTATCTTCACATTTCATATTGTGTTTTCCCTAGCGGTACAAGGCTTACTTTATGCGGCTCATGCACACGACTTATCCACAAATTACACGCGTGTTATTCACAATTCAATGTTTCCAACACGCAAGACTGTGGATAACTTCGAGTCATGGGAGTACATATAATAGAACACCGCATCACAAAGTCTGGAATGCTGTGCCTGAGATGAAGACGGCACGATGGTTAAGGCAACGATGTCGGAAACGTACCGATACCAAGGAAAGGGCCACTATGGCAGATGAGTCGAATGACCCAATGGCCCAGGCCATGCGTATCTGGAACGATGCTCTTGTGGTACTACAACGGGATCCCTCGATTACTTCACGTAGCAAGGGCTGGCTTGAGGGAGTCAGGCCAGAGGGTGTTTTCGGCCCGACCATCGTCTTGTGTGTGGCCAATTTAGAAACTCAACAGGCATTGCAGGGCGAACTGAATCAGTCGCTGCTGAATGCTCTCAAGCTCGCAACAGGTCACGATATGTTCCCGGCTTTCAAAATCGTTGCGACCGATGATGACAGCATTCGCGCTGACGAAAACGGGACGACCGAGGATTCGGACTCCGAAGATAGTGACGTCGAAAACGACAACGTTGCCCAACCGGATGTACAGTCCTCTTCAGAAACTTCACAATCACCCGACTTCCCATCAGCAGCTTCCGGTGATTTCGCTTCAGAACAACGTTTCTCTGACAAACACGACGTCGAACCTCACGCACGACTTGATGAGCGACCCAGGCAATATCCCGGCAGCAACGCCTATCACTACGATTACCGGCCCAGAAATGGCTCGATGGAGGCGTCCCAATTAAGCTTTGAAACAACGGCAGAAGCGGACGATTCCGATGCCTCGGGTTTCGGCGGTTACAGCAGCTGGCGCGGCAACAAACGGCACGAAAATCTCTCTTCACAACCAGGGACGGCAAAAACTGCCTCGCAAAGCGAGAAGACAGCAATGTCCGAACGACAGACTCGACAGACACCGGAACCGCAAACATCCGTGACACTACCTCAGCAACAACCAAGCGTGCCTGCACCGTCTTCCGGCAATGCCCCGGGCTTCGACGTTAACGACCAGAAAACCGCACGAGATCCTGAGACCCACCTGAACACGAATGCAACATTTGACACGTTCGTTCCCGGTGATTCCAACCGTTTCGCACGTACCGTCGCACTTGCCGTGGCAGAAGGCAGCGGCAAGGATTTCAATCCTTTATGTATTTATGGCGGCTCGGGTCTTGGCAAAACCCACTTGCTCAACGCCATCGGCAATTACGCGCTGGTTAAGGACAGCTCACTAAAGGTGCGCTATGTCACCAGCGAGGAATTCACCAACGAATTCATCGAGGCTTTGCAGACGCCGAACCAGAGCCAGGGGCAGATTGCCGCGTTCAACCGTCGTTACCGAGAGGTTGACGTGCTGTTGATTGATGACATCCAGTTCCTGGGCGGCAAAGAGGCAACGCTTGAGCAGTTCTTCCACACGTTCAACGCACTTTATCAGGCCGGCAAACGCATCGTCATCGCATCTGACGTCGCACCGAAGAATCTCAAAGGTTTCGAGGCTCGACTGATTTCGCGCTTCGAATCCGGTCTTACTGTGGACGTAAAGCCGCCGGATCTTGAGACTCGTATCGCCATTCTCCGCATGATGGCAACGATGAACCATTCCAATATTCCCAACGATGTGCTCGATTTGATTGCCGAACGCTTCACTGAGAATATCCGCGAGCTGGAAGGCGCACTTACGCGTGTGACCGCTGTGGCGTCGTTGAGCAACCAGCCGGTTTCGCGCGCTCTTGCGGAGCAGACGTTGCAGGACTTCTTCACGACTGACGTGGAAATCAGACCGACCGACATCATCGGTCAGGTGGCGAAATATTTCCATTTGACGTTCGACGATCTCGTGGGGCGAGCACGTACCAAGAACGTTGCTTTGGCGCGACAAATCGCGATGTATCTTGCCCGGGAAATGACCAGTATGAGTCTTGTCGACATCGGAGAGGTTTTCGGCGGACGCGACCATACGACAGTGATGCATGCTTATACCCGTATCTCTAATGAGATGCAGGAAAAACAGGAAATCTACAACTACGTTATGGAGTTGACGGTACGCCTCAAGCAGCATCCGGAAGAATGAAAGCATTCCGGCTGTAAAGTTCATTACATACAGGCACAGTGTCCTCAGCGCGATAACTGAATCGCTTGGCTCCGGCAAAGGCGCTTAGCGGGCAGTACCTACTCCAGATGAAGGACGTAGTGACCATGTAAATGAAGAAGACATTTCTATAGACAAATTAACGGGTTTTCTATATTATCCACTTCGCGACACACCGGATGTGGAAAAAATTTAAATAAAAGTTATCCACAGCGTTATGCACAAATGGGGGTAAACTCTGCGTATAAGTAGTGGATATCCACAAGATTGCTTGTGGAGTAGTCGTGGAAAGATCTTCAAATAATGTGGATAAAAATATGACGAACAAAACGCAGTGGACAAATCGTCGCTTTATCCACATTTCTCCGCTAGTTTATCCACATGTTTATTGTTGGTGGACAAGGCTGTTTATAACGGCTCAGGACGGTTATCCACATGTGCACCGTGCTTATTATTTTGATTACTTAAACAACTTACGTTTCATCACAATCAGCGCAGTGAGCAAGTTGAATCTAAAATCTTGCGCTTAACAAAAAGCAACTAGAATAGCAATCAGTTATCAATCAAAACAGGAGCCCTAATGAAAGTCGAAACCAACTCCACCTCCTTGGCTGACGCAGTTGCGTGGGCCACACGAGTCATTTCCTCACGACCGGCCAACCCTATTCTCGCCGGCATTAAACTCGAAGCCGCTGATGGCTCACTGCAACTTTCAACGTTTAACTATGAAATTTCGGCACGCCACCATATCGAAGCCGGAGTGGATGAGGCCGGAAGTGTTCTGGTTCAAGGAAAATTGCTGGCGGACATCACTAAATCATTGCCATTGGAAAAAGCGTACCTTTCAACCACTGACACCATGCTGACCATCACTTCGGGCAAATCGACGTTTAACCTGCAGCTCATGCCCGAATCGGAATATCCGGATTTGCCTGAATCACCAAAAATGCTTGGCCAGGTTGATGCTCCGACATTTGTACAAGCTGTATCGCAGGCTTCGGTTGCAGTATCCCGTGAAGAGAACCGACCAGTGCTTACCGGTGTACGTGTGCAATTCAACGGAGATAAGGTGGTAATGACTTCCACGGATCGTTTCCGTCTTTCTCGTTCCAGTTTCAAGTGGACTCCGCAAGACAGCAATCTCGAAGCTGAAACGCTCGTCCGTGGTTCGCTGCTTCGCGATGTAGCCCGTACTGTTGATGAACATCAGAATGTGACCATCGATTTCGATACAGAAAACCCTTCTTTGCTTGGTTTTGAGAATGCGGGACGTATCTCAACCTCGCAGCTGATCGACGGCGAATTCCCAGCTGTTGACAGGCTGTTTGCGGATGAATATCCCATCCAGGCGGTTATTTCCAATGAAGCTCTGCTTGGTGCCATCAAGCGCGTATCTCTTGTTGCGGAGCGCAATGCGCCGATTCGTATGGTTTTCGAGGGACAGACACTGACTCTTTCGGCTGGAACTGCTGACGAATCTCAAGCCAAGGAAGTTCTTGACATCGATATGGATGGTGAGAACATCACCGTCGCATTTAACCCGGCATATCTGATTGAGGGACTGAGTGCGATTACTGAACCATTTGTGCGCATCAAGATGACGACCGCTGTCAAGCCTGTTGAATTCAATGGTCAGCAGGAAGCTGATTCCGACGAGTCGATGGATTACCGTTACCTTCTGGTACCAATGCGTTTTAACAACTGAATGTTACGAGAACGAAATTGTCTTACGGTGTTCACCTTTTATGGGTTACACCGTAAGTCATTTTTACATTCGATACTACGTACTGTGTGAGCAAGGAGATTCGTGTGTATGTCTCGCGACTGGCGCTTGATCATTTCCGTTCATGGCCGCATCTTGTCGTAGATTTCGCGCCCGGTGTCACCATCCTCAAAGGTGCCAATGGTTTAGGGAAAACCAATATTGTGGAAGCCATTGAAGTGCTTTCCACGGGTTCCAGCCATCGTGTTTCCAGCTCGTTGCCACTTATTGAACGCGGTGAATCAAAAGCTACCGTTCGTGCCAATATTCGCGAAGATTATTCGCTTGACGGTGACAAGGAAACCCTTGTTGTTGATGCGATCGAACAGGACGATGCTGTTCTAAAATGTGATGTCGAAGGGCTTGAAAAGCAAGAAACAGAACATGTTTCTTTGGTAGGCGAGGACGGGGATCAGGCAGAAGATCTTGGTCATGGAACTACCTACGAAGTGACTGTAACCACGCATGGAGCAAATCGTGGGCGAATCAACGGCGGCAATTCCCTGTATATGCGCGATATCGTGGGCAAAGTTCCAAGTGTCTCGTTTACTCCCGAGGATCAGCGTTTGGTTGTAGGTGATCCTGCTGGTAGACGCAGTTTCCTTGATCAGGCGGGTTCGCAGCTCAATCCGAGTTATGCGGCAGACTTGGCGAATGCTAATAAAATTGCCAAACAGCGATCTATACTGCTCAAACAACTCGGGCAGCGTACCGAGCCCTTGGATGAGCGGAATGCTGCGTTGAGCGGCTTGGAGGTCTGGACTGGCCAATTCATTTCGGTAGGAGTTTCTTTGACTCGAATGCGTGCAAGGTTGGTAGACCTTCTGGCCGAACCGTTTTCGAGTATTTATGATGAATTGGCAGGCAAGCCGCAGCATGCAGGATTGCAGTATGTACCGTCATTCCAGGAAGTTCTAGATTTTGATCATCCGGAGGCGGAAATTAGCAAGCACTATCAGCGGCTCTATTCTGGTGAAATTGCTCGGGGACGTAATCTTATAGGACCTCATCGAGACGACATTGCCTTGACGCTTGATGGCATGCCTGCCCGCGAATTTGCATCTAACGGTGAGATGTGGACGATGGCGTTGGCGCTGAAAATGGCGTTGTTTGGACAAATTGCACAAGTACACCAGACTAAGCCGATTGTTATTCTCGATGATGTTTTTGCCCAGCTTGATGAAAAAAGGCGTCGCCAGATTCTCGACTTCGCCATGAGACAGGATCAGGTGCTGATTACTGTGGCTGCCGCTGGTGACATTCCTTTGGAACCAAGTCAGGCGCATGAAGCCAACATCATTGATGTGGCAGCGCTTAAGGCTGATACGGAGGATGAGAACGCAAATCTCGTAGCACAATTGATGGCCGAGCATGGACATGAAATGAGTGGAGCTTACGGCTCTTCCGACATTTCTGCAGGTGGCAATATTACAAGAGGGGAGCAACTATGATCCCGCCGATTGCAGATCAACTACATCTCGACCAACGCCGACTGCCTGCGGAAGTATTCAATCGCCTGGCCTCTCGAGCAGGAGCGTACAAGGATTGGAAGGCCCGTGAGGAAAGTGCATGGAACAATTTTGGTAAGCCCGGACGTGATCCAGGCAAGCTGGGTGGCGTGATGTCAGTTATCGCCGCCAATGGTCAATGGACTCCGCATCTTAAGCTTGCACAACTGCGCAATCACTGGGACCAGGTGGTCGGACCCGATATCGCCAACCATTCTGTCGTTGCCGATTTTCGTGATGGAATATTGACGATCAGAACTGAATCCAATAATTGGGCCACCACCTTGACCTACCTCATTCCCGAGCTGACTGCAACGATTCATGAACGTCTCAAAGGACTTGATATTCGTGAAATTCGTGTTACAGGGCCACAATCCCATAACTTCAAAAAAGGGAACCGTCGATATCCCAACCGATATATGAGGAGGTAGCTGCTCACATCGCATGTAATGCAAGTAAAGAGAAGCAATGACGGCTTCACACGAGATTGTTGAGATGAATATAATTACAAGAATATGGTTTTGAAACCAATTTTAGACAGGTTCAACTTGGCTGGTAAGCGACGTTGAATCAAGTAAAAAGTTGATTTTTATTTTTTGGGGGCAAAGCCTTGAAAGTCCCTCTATTCAAGTAATATACCAACTATATGGTTAATGCCCTAGAAGGCCCCATTATTTGCTTTCTAGAGTGTATCGCCCGCACAGGGAACCCCTCGTGCGAGGGAAAATGCAGGAAGGAACCTTGTGGCAAATCCAGAAGTAAATGCTGAAAATACCGATGACAGCGACGTGGAATCCAAAAACGAAGCACAAATTGCCGCAGAAACGGATATGGATGAGGGCGTACAGCTTGATGATTCCCTTTCTCCCGATCACTACGACGCGAGTGATCTGAGGGTGCTGGAAGGCTTGGAGGCAGTACGTATTCGTCCGGGTATGTACATCGGCTCCACGGGTCCCCGAGGTCTGCACCACCTTGTTTACGAGATTGTCGACAACTCCGTTGATGAGGCACTTGCAGGATATGCTACGCATATCGAAGTGACTATTTTGAAAGACAACGGCGTACGTGTGATCGATAACGGCCGTGGCATCCCTGTCGATGAGGTGCCGGGAGAAGGTGTTTCCGGTGTTGAAACGGTTATGACCAAGCTGCATGCGGGTGGCAAGTTCGGAGGCGGCGGCTACGCGGTTTCTGGCGGTCTGCACGGCGTCGGCATCTCCGTGGTGAATGCGCTTTCCACACGAATCGACGTGGAGGTGCGCCGTCAGGGTTACCACTGGACCCAAAGCTTCAAGAACCAGAAGTCGACTGCACCACTCAAGCAGGGTGCGCCTCTGAACGAAGACGAGTCCACCGGTACCTCCGTTACATTCTGGGCTGATCCTGAAATCTTCGAAACAACCATCTATGATTTCGAGACCTTGCGCTCTCGCTTCCAGCAGATGGCGTTCCTCAACAAAGGTCTGCGTATCACGCTGACTGATGAGCGTCCTCAAATGACCGGTGACGAGGTTGCCGGCAGCGAGGAAAAGACGACGGAAAACAAGTCAGAAACAGTCTCCTATTGCTATGAGAACGGCATCAAGGATTACGTTGCTTTCCTGGTGAAATCGCGCAATACCACGCCGATTGAAGAGGAAGTCATCGATCTTGAGTCCGAGGACTTGAAGCTTGGTGTTTCCGCTGAAATCGCGATGCAATGGACGAGCGCCTATTCCGAGACCGTGCATACGTTCGCCAACACAATTTCCACAACCGAAGGCGGTACCCACGAAGAAGGCTTCCGTGCGGCACTTACCAGCTTGGTCAATCGTTATGCGCGTGACAAGAATCTGATCAAAGAAAAGGACGACAACCTTTCCGGTGACGACGTTCGTGAAGGTCTGACCGCCGTTATTTCCGTAAAGCTGACGAATCCGCAGTTCGAAGGCCAGACAAAGACCAAACTCGGCAATTCCGAGGCCAAGGCATTTGTCCAGCGTGTGATGACTGATAGACTGGGTGACTGGTTCGATGCACATCCCGGCGAGGCCAAGAACATCGTCCAGAAGGCGATCGAAGCATCACGTGCGCGAATCGCAGCGAAGAAGGCCCGTGAGAACACGCGACGCAAGTCGGTTTTCGAGACGGCCGGTATGCCTGACAAGCTCAAGGATTGTCAGTCGAACAATCCTGAGGAATGCGAACTGTTCATCGTCGAGGGCGATTCCGCAGGCGGCTCCGCAATTCAGGGCCGAAACCCGCTTACGCAGGCTATTCTGCCGCTTCGAGGAAAGATCCTGAACACCGAGCGTGCCTCCATCGACCGCATCATGAAATCCGACACCATTGAGTCTCTGATTACAGCAGTCGGCGGCGGATATGGCGAAGACTTCGACCTGAACAAGGTGCGCTACCACAAAGTCATTATCATGGCTGATGCAGATGTCGACGGCGCTCACATCGCAACATTGAATCTGACGCTCTTCTTCCGCTACATGCGGCCGATGATCTACGCGGGTTATGTGTATGTCGCCATGCCACCGCTCTACCGAATCAAGTGGACTAAGGGCTCTCACAGCTTCGTTTATACCGACGCCGAGCGCGATCGTGTGCTTAAGGAAGGTCGAGAAGCTGGTCGTCAGTTGCCGAAGGGTGAGGGTATCCAGCGCTATAAGGGTCTTGGCGAGATGAGCTACCAGGAATTGTGGGGCACGACCATGGATCCCGATCACCGCATTCTTAAGCAGGTCGAGATCGAAGATGCGGCCCAGGCCGATCAAACCTTCTCCATGCTGATGGGTGACGAGGTTGGTCCTCGTCGTGAATTCATCCAGCGCAACGCTCCGAGCGCCAAGTTTATTGACGTGTGATGTGAGGTTTGACGCCGTCCGATATGACGAATGGCGATTCGACTGAACGATTTTGAAGATATGAGGATTTAGCGTGGCAAACGAAAACAACAACAATGATGATGAAAACGACGAGTACGTCCCCGGTGGCGCTCTTGAGCCATTGAGTCCACAGGAAGCCGACGACACCGATTACGGCCTGATGGCCGGTGAACGCATTCAGCGTATCGACTTGGGCCAGGAGATGCGCGAGTCCTATCTCGCTTATTCCCTCTCCGTAATCGTCGAGCGTGCGTTGCCTGATGTGCGTGATGGCATGAAGCCGGTGCACCGCCGTGTAATCTACGCGATGTATGACGGTGGATATCGCCCCGACCGAGGATACAACAAGTGCTCCCGTGTCGTCGGTGACGTCATGGGTAAGTATCACCCGCACGGCGATTCCGCCATTTACGACACATTGGTGCGTATGGCTCAGTCGTGGTCCATGCGTTATCTGCTCGTGGACGGTCAAGGTAACTTCGGTTCCCCGGGCGACGATCCTGCGGCAGCAATGCGTTATACAGAATGCCGTATGGCGCCGCTGGCGATGGAAATGGTCCGTGACATTGACAAGGACACCGTCGATTTCGCGCCCAACTACGATGGTAAGACTCAGGAACCGACCGTACTTCCGGCCCGCTTCCCGAACTTGTTGGTCAACGGTTCGTCCGGTATTGCGGTCGGTATGGCGACCAACATCCCTCCGCACAATATGCACGAGGTCGCCGATGGAGTGCATTGGGCGCTTGATCACCCGGATGCCACCAAGGAAGAGCTGCTCGAGGCTCTGCTGCAGCGAATCAAGGGACCGGACTTCCCCACCGGCGCCACCATTCTCGGACACAAAGGCATTGAGAATGCTTACCGCACTGGTCGTGGTCTCATCACGATGCGTGCAGTGGTCAATACCGAGGAAATCAAGGGCCGTATGTGCCTTGTGGTCACCGAGCTGCCGTATCAGGTTAATCCCGATCGCCTTGCGGCTTCGATTCGCGATGCTGTGCGTGATGGCAAGATTCAGGGCATTGCGGATATGCGCGACGAGACCTCCGGTCGTACCGGCCAGCGTCTTGTGCTCGTTCTCAAGCGCGACGCCGTGCCGAAGGTCGTACTCAACAACCTCTACAAGCACACGCAGCTCCAAGAGACATTCGGTGCGAACATGCTCGCTTTGGTCGATAATGTTCCGCGCACGCTTTCTATCGATGCCTTTATCAGTCACTGGGTCAATCATCAGATTGACGTCATTGATCGCCGTACCCGCTATTTGAAGCGTGAAGCCGAGGAACGCGATCATATCCTGCAGGGCTATCTCAAGGCTCTTGACATGATCGATGAGGTTATCGCCTTGATTCGCGCGTCGAAGGACGTCGAGACCGCCCGTACAGGTCTTGAGGATTTGCTTGGCGTTGATGATGTGCAGGCCGATGCGATTCTGGCGATGCAGCTGCGTCGGCTTGCTGCTCTGGAACGTCAGAAGATTGTCGAAGAACATAATGAGCTGATGAAGAAGATCGCTGATTACGATGATATTCTTTCCAGTCCCGAACGCGAACGCAAGATTGTGGGCGATGAGCTTGATGAGATCGTGGCGAAGTATGGCGACGAACGTCGCACGAAGATTCTGCCGTTCTCTGGTGAAATGAATGACGAGGACCTGATTGCCGTTGAAAATGTTGTTGTGACGGTTACGCATTCGGGCTTTGTCAAGCGCACCAAGGCCGACGAATACCGTGCTCAGCACCGCGGCGGCAAGGGTATCAAGGGTGCCAAGCTGCGCCAAGATGATGTGGTTGATCACTTCTTCCTCACTTCAACGCACAACTGGATTCTCTTCTTCACCAACCGTGGCCGTGTCTTCCGTCTCAAGGCATACGAATTGCCGGAAGGCTCGCGCGATTCCAAGGGTCAGCATGTAGCTAATTTGCTGCAGCTCTCCCCCAGTGAAAGCATTCAAGCAGTGCTGTCCATTCCGAACTACGAAGTGGCTAAGTATCTTGTACTTGCAACACGAAGCGGCAAGATCAAGAAAACTCCGCTGTCTCAGTATGATTCAAGTCGTCAGGGCGGCTTGATAGCCGTGCGTCTGATGGAGGATCCGGAGACCGGCGAGCCCGCTGACGAACTGATCGGTGCGACGCTGTGCAATGCGGATGATGACATCATTCTTGTTTCTCGTCATGGAATGAGCCTCAAGTTCAAGGCCGATGATGAGCAGCTACGACCGATGGGTCGTCAGACCGCCGGTGTGCAGGGTATGAAGTTCCGTGAAGATGATGAGCTGCTGGCAATGGATGTGGTTCGCTCCGACATGGAAGACGAACTGAGCCTTCTCGTAGTTACCGACGAAGGTTTCGCCAAGCGCACCAGTATCAGCCAGTACCGTCTGCAAGGGCGTAACGGTTTCGGTGTCAAGGCTCTGCAGATGAATGAAGGCCGAGGGGAATTGGTGGGCGCGGTCATCGTCGCCGATTCCGACCAGATTCTCGCCATCATGAAGTCCGGCAAGGTCATTCGCTCCGCTGTCGAAGAGGTCAAGCGCACCGGCCGTAACACGCAGGGTGTCACGCTTGCCAAGCCCGACAAGGGTGATGCCATTCTCTCCATCGCTCGGAACACTGATACCGATGACGAGAATGAAGGCGATGAAGTGGCGAATGGTGATTCCAGGGATACCGATGCTTCGGAAACCACTGTCGACAGCTCGACTTCGACAGAAAGTGACAACAGCCAGACCGAAGAATAAGGGCTGAGTTACAGGGTCGTTTTAACAGGTGTGGCCGCCGACACTTTTAGGTGTCGGCGGCCACACCTGTTAAAAAAGCTCCTTTCATCGGGAAACGTACTTGCTGGTCTGGTTCGGGTGACTCGGTTCGAGGATTGCTTGTTGCAGCAGCATAACGTACACGGAATCAATCATGTTGATCTATTGGTTTATCCCTGTTTTCTCGTCCCCGAAGACTGGTAGCCTCGTAACAGATATATTGTGCGAAAAGGGCTGTTGCACCGCAATCCATGCGGCGGGTCAAGGAGAAAATGATGAAAAAAAACGCTGAAAACAGCAAACCGCAGCAGACCGTCGGCAAGGACGGCGATGCGAAACAATCCGACCGATCCCCCCGCGTCGCGCGCTCGATTTCCGGAGAGGACAAAGCTTCCGAGAAGAAGAACACACCATGGTCGTTTGGTAATCGTAACGGCGGCAAGCGTCCGCAGCAGCGTGCTCCCCGGGCACGTCGTATGAGCCTTTCGGTTACTCGCGTTGACGCTTGGTCAGTGGCGAAGGTGACCTTCCTGTTGTCCGTTGCCGGCGGCATCATCCAGATTGTGGCCGTGGCCCTTATTTGGGTGCTGCTTAATGTGGTCGGTGTCTTCGACCAGGTCACGCAAATCGTTTCTTCGACGGGCCTTGATGCTGGCGGATTCAATTTGGCCAGCATATTTTCCTTCGGCACCGTGTTGAGTGCTGTTACCATCTTCGCCATTGTCGGAGTCATTATAGCCACGTTGTTTGCTGTGATCCTTGCGGCGCTTTACAACGTTGTCAGCCAGCTTGTGGGCGGAGTGCACGTTACCCTTGGCGACGACTGATACATCTTTTCGCTAAGTTAGGTGCTCGATGATTTCCTATATTAGGAATTTCAGCACATCGTTCATTCTTGCGATGAGCTTTTGGCCGGTTCTTTCGGCTATCTTGACGTTGCCGATTCTGGCCGTGTTGTATCACCGGTACCACCGGTTGCGTTCCAGTGCGGTCCTTTCGGCATATTTATGTGTGCTCTATGCACTCGGTCTGGTCACGTTCACACTGTATCCGATGCCTGATGATCCGCAGAAATACTGCCTGACGCACGCACATCACCCGCAGCTTCATGTAACGCAATTCATGACTGACCTAACGACGGGTGGTAAAACGGCGGTATTGCAGCTGGCCTTCAATGTTGTCTTCTTCATCCCTCTTGGCTTCGCACTTTTCCGCTGGGCGCGCTGGAAGTTCTATGCCGTGATTCCCGCGGGGTTCCTCGTTTCCTTGCTTATCGAAACCTCCCAGCTCACCGGAGTTTGGGGTATTTACCCTTGCGCCTATCGTCAGTTTGATGTCGACGATCTGCTGACCAACACGTTGGGGGTGATCATCGGCTGTTTCATCGCATGGATATACGGCACTCTGGTGCCCGTGAGAGAAATCGAAGACCGTAACGAAGTTATTGGGAAACCGGGGCTTCTTCATCGTTCGGTGGCACTGATGATCGATCTGATATTCATTGCCGTTGTTGATGTTTCCCTCACACTTGGGGCCATCTATCTGTTCCACAAATCCTCTCGGTATCTGTCTAACGGAACCTACATGTTCCTCGGTCATGCTTTCGGTACAGGTGTATCCGACGGCATAGCGCAGTTCTTCACCGTGCTTTCGTTCGTTGTTTTCGAGCTGTTCATTCCCGTGCTTCACCGCGGACAGACCCTTGGCGGCATGTTCACGCACATGAGCTGTGAAACCAAGGAACGGCATGGCGTTGCCCGCGTTGTGTTCTATCTGGTACGGCTTGTGATGCTGATGGTCGGCACGATGCTCTTCGCCGAACCCACCCGTGAACTCGGCGTCATAGTAATCGTCGTGCTGATTGTTTTCTGGATATTTGCCCATCAGATGCCATATGACCTCATCCCCGGTCGCGAATGGGATGATGATTTTAATGACGGGGCTACAATCAGGATATAGGTATTCATGATAGTGGTTTTGTTAGCGCCGAAGGCTTTATCTCCTGTCATTTTAACGTCGCTGTTAATCGGAATGTTGTTGTTCTGACGACGTATGACTGCGAAACTGAGTGGATTGCCGAGTAATTGCCGAGGAAACATGGTGACGGGGAATGACCAATCATGTCTTCTGATATCAGGCAACTAATTTCTTTGGAGGAGGGGCAATACTTTGACAGGAAAAGTTCCCGAATCCGTCCTAAAGATTTAGCGCGGCATATCAGTGCTTTTGCGAATGCTTCGGGAGGTACAATAGCGATAGACATCGAAGATGATGGCAAAGTAACAGGTTTTCGGCGTAGCGGTGCTTAGAATATAGAGGAGCTTCGGCGTTGTCACATTTTTTATTGTGAGCCGGCTCCATCGGTTTCAGTACGCGTTGTTTTCGTGATTAATAATGATGATGAAAATGATGAAGTGCTTCTTTTGGGTGTTGCAGCCTCAAATGACGTCGTAGTTCATCTCAAAGACGATAAAAATGTCTTTTTGAGGGTAGTGGATAAAAGTATTTAGTTGAATCATGATCAGATTATCCGTCTGGAATATGACAAGAATCAACGGATATTTGAAGATGAAATTGTTGAATGGTCGGGGATTGCAGATATCGACCATGAAGTACTTGATGATTATAAGCGAAAGATAAATGGTGACGATTTCTCGGAAGAGCAAGTGCTCCATAGCCGAAAATTTTGATTGGAGATCATCTCACCAATGCAGGTGTGCAGCGTATTTATACAGAAATGCAAAGTGCTTTTCTGAAGGATCCCGTTTATTCTGAACCTGAGCATGTCAAAGTCCAGTTAACACTCGAAAACAGCATTACATCTCGTTTATTGCGAAATAATGATTCTCTTGAACGAAGAATTGACCCAAAAGTGTTTCGTAATCTATCTGCTTATGAAATCGCTGCTGTACAGTTGGCTTATGCAGAGGGGCAAGTAACTGTAAAAAATTAGCTGCAAGAATAGATTGCACTCCAAGAACGGTTCGGACGGTTTTAAAAGGTCTGAAAGATAAAGAGATTTTGAAGTGGCATGGATCGAGTCCCAATGATCTTTCTCAGTATTACTCATTGGAATGAAGCAATGGGTAAATGCATGATGACAATTGTGTTCAGCGAGAATTAGGCTGGGTATGCGCTAAGAAACGACAAATGTATATGTGATTTTTGCGCAGGTATTTTAAAGACCGCCGGTGATGTGGTGTCAGCGGCGGTCTTTAGTGAATTAATGAGCTCGGAAAGGATCAGCAGATGCCCTGGGCGACCATGGCGTTTGCGACTTTGACGAAGCCTGCGGCGTTGGCACCGACCATCAGATCACCCTCGTGGCCGTATTCCTTCGCAGCGGCGAGGCTGTTGGCGACGATGTCTTCCATGATGTCCTTGAGCTTGCCATCAACCTCTTCGAACGTCCAGGAAAGGCGATAGGAATTCTGGCTCATCTCCAGACCGGAAACAGCGACACCGCCGGCGTTTGCGGCCTTCGCAGGGCCGTAGAGCACGCCAGCCTTCTGATAGGCTTCGATGGCTTCGGGTGTGGAGGGCATGTTAGCGCCCTCACACACTACCGTGCATCCGTTCTTGACCAGCATGGCGGCAGATTCGCCGTCAATCTCGTTCTGGGTGGCGCAAGGAAGTGCGATATCGCAGGGAACGGTCCAGATGCCCTTGCCACCTTCGTGGTACTCGGCTCCGGGAACGCGATCGGCGTATTCCTTGATACGGCCGCGGTGGCCCAGCTTGATGTCCTTGACGACGTCGAGCTTGATGCCTTCCGAATCGTAGATGTAGCCGTTGGAATCAGAGCAGGTGACAACCTTCGCGCCCAGTTCCTGTGCCTTCTCGGTGGCGAAGATTGCGACGTTGCCGGAACCGGAAACGACGGTGGTCTTGCCTTCGAAGGAATCGTTGCGCAGCGTACGCATGGCTGCCGCGGTGTAGTAGCACAGGCCGTAACCGGTAGCCTCGGTACGGGCCAGCGAGCCGCCGAACTCTAGGCCCTTGCCGGTGAGCACGCCGGAATACTCGTTGCGGATGCGCTTGTACTGGCCGAACAGATAGCCGATTTCACGTGCGCCAACGTTGATGTCGCCGGCGGGAACGTCCGTGAACTGGCCGATGTGACGCTGCAGCTCGGTCATGAATGCCTGGCAGAAACGCATGACCTCGCCGTCGCTGCGACCGCGCGGATCGAAGTCGGAGCCGCCCTTGCCGCCGCCCATGGGCAGGCCTGTGAGCGAGTTCTTGAGAATCTGCTCGAAACCAAGGAACTTGACGACAGACTCGGTGACTGTCGGATGGAAACGCAGACCACCCTTGTACGGTCCGATGGCCGAGTTGAACTCGATGCGGTAGCCGCGGTTCACCTGGGTTTTGCCTTTATCGTCAACCCATGCGACGCGGAACTTGATTGCACGTTCAGGCTCAACCATGCGCTCCAAAACGCCGTTTGCCTCATATTCCGGGTGCTTCTCTACAACCGGTTCCAAAGTTTCAAAAACTTCGCGAACGGCCTGCAGGAATTCCGGCTGATCGCCGTCGCGCTTCTCGACCTGCGCGTAAACGCGCTTAACATATTCGTTATTCAGCATGTATGCTCCATCATTGAGTTGATATGGCCTGTCTCATTGTAAGAAGCATTCTGCTCTGGCAGAAGAGGATGCCCGCGGAAAAATATGTCATTTTTTGAATCGTTAACGAAACTGAAACATAGACCTGCTTCGTCTTGATGCGGATAGCGTGGGCAATGGTGGTCTGACATAATGTTCTCGTGCCTCGCGTTTTATGCCGTACATTGGCGAAGTCCGTTGCTGTTTGCGCGATGTCCATTGTACTGACACTTTGCTGATAGTAATTATCGAAAAGGCTAGAATTGTTGGTAGGGAGTGTTTATAGGGAGATACAACAACAGGAGGTTGTTATGTTTACCGGTTTCAAGAAATTTATCGTCCGGGGTAATGTGATCGATATGGCAGTCGGCGTGGTTATGGGCGCTGCAGTGACCGCCGTCGTTAATTCAATTGTCGAGAATCTCATCAACCCACTGATAGCCATGCTTTTCGGCAAACCGAATCTGAACAGTGTGCTGACGTTCACATTCAACAACTCCACCGTTTCCATCGGTGCGATCCTAGGAGCGTTGCTCAACTTCCTGTTTGTGGCCATTGCCGTCTATTTCTGTATTCTTGTGCCCATCAATAAGTTCCGTGATTTGTCCGATGCGATGTTCAAAAAGCAGAAGGACAGCGATGATGCCAAGGAAATCAGCACTGACCAGCAAACCGTCGATTTGCTCAAGCAGATTGCTGACGAGCTTAATGAAATAAAAGGTGGCTCCGATGGTGAACATGAAGTTATTGGCCGTCATATCAACTCATGATGTAGATTGAACGGTTTATGAGGACTGGTCTCAGCGAACGCGGATAAGGTCCATATGTGTGGCTGCCTAGTATGCTTGGCTTCGTAGATTTGCCAAGTCGGAAGGACGGTGTGTTCGGGAATGCTGGAACGCAATGACTCATCGGATAATGGCAGGCCTCGCAACTCACGTATTCGAACGTTGCCGGGAAACAAAAAGATGACCGTTCGTTCCGCAATATTTCCTGAAGTCAGCTTGTATCATGCGGCATTGCCCGATGCTGTGATGGATTGGCAGCGCGGCGATGATGTAGCTGAAATGGCCACCATGATTTTTTCGCTTCATGGCCATGTCGAAATCAGCATGGTCAACAGCAAAAGGATTCTCAGACGCAACCCGGGTGTTTTTCTTGTTCCGCCGAATACCGGCGATGTCGTGGTTAAGGCAATCGCTCCGTCCAATGAGTTGATTGCGGTAAGTCTTTCCTCGCGTCTTTTCGCTACCATTCTGCCGGATTACAAGACCTTTTCGATGATGGGAACCAATTCGGAACTCGATGTTGTTTCGTTGCAGCCCCTATTGGCGTTTGTGATGAGCGCCTGCAATCTTCGCAACCAAAGCACACAAATGGTGGAAACATTGCAAACCGTGGCCAACGATGTCGCTCGATCACTGCTCATCGCATGCTTTGGTCAGGGTATGAGTGTCATGCCGCTGATTGAGCGGGTGCGCAAGTATATTGCCGGCAACTACACCGATTCTGCATTGAGCGTGATCAAAACCGCCGAACATGAGAACGTTTCCGTGCGTACGGTGCAACTGGCCTTGCAGGAGGCGGACACCAATTTCACCGCGCTTGTTCGCCGGGCACGGACGGAGGCGGCCCTTGAGCTGCGTAAGAGCCAGCCGTCGCTGACGTTGATGGAGATTGCGGACCGTTGCGGTTTTGGATCGGTTTCCTCACTGCGTCGCGCGCTCAAATTCCAAGGGGAAATGAGGCACGGTGACGAGGATTCAAACTGCTGAGCGGATTTCAGCACAGGTGAAGTTACCTGCGGAATTTGGATTTCACTCGAGCCATCACGGATTGACGGCGTCGAATCTCCATCGGAAGGATGGGGCAACCGGCGCATACCAACGATTCTGGGTCAGGATTGCATCCCTGGCCCGATGACGAGTTGCATGAGCGCAGGTCGTAAACATCAAGACGTCCTGCATTCCGCTCTTGACTGATGATAAGATCAATGAAATCGAGCGGCAGGTTAAGATGATCCGCAATTTGTCTCGGTGTCTGACCGTGCGTCAGCCCGTTGACAACCTTGCTTGTGATGGAAAAATCGTGATGTGTGCGGGACGTCATAGCAATCTTCCGATCTGGAAAACCACTATCGCCAGAATGTAGGCGACAAACAGTCCCATTCCTACTGATTGCAACGCGGTTTTCGTGCCGTACTGTCGCTTCATTTCGGCTACCGTCGCCAAACAAGGCGTATAGGCGAGGATAAAGATCATGAATGCTGCCGCAGCGGCCGAGGGATGTCCGTCGCTGGACTTTTCGAAGCTCTCATGCACGGCCTGCCCAAGACTCCCCTGTCCCTGATCCTGTTCGGGCTGATCGCCGGAATCGTTGAGTGCGTAACTCTGCGAAAGTGATCCGACAACGACTTCCTTGGCAACGAAACCGGTCATAAGCGCTGCCGATGCGTGCCAGTCATCGAAACCGGCGGGCTTGAAAATCGGCGCAATTGCTGACGATGCTGCACCGAAGACGGAATTCTTGACCTCATCGACATGTCCGAACGAGTTGGAACCGTCGGCTCCTGCGGAAATCGGAATTGCCGAAAGCGCCCAGACAACGATCAGCATTGTGATGATGACGGAACTGGCGCCCGTGACAAACGACCAAAGCCGCATCAACACCGACTTCAGCAGTTGCACAAGCCGCGGCATCTGATATGGAGGCAGTTCCATGGCAAATGGTTGTGTCTTGAGCGCCTTGAACTGCGTCTTGCGCAACACGAAACCAACAGCCAGGATGATGGCTATGGAACTGACGTACATGAGGAAAATGGCAAGTCCGGCAAACCTTCCGAAGAAGGCGTAGGCAAGCACCACATAGACGCTCAGTCTTGCGGAACAAGAGGTGAACGGTATCAGCAGACCGGTCAGCAGCCGTTGTCTGGAATCCGGCAAGGTGCGTGTGGAGGCCAGTGCGGGTAGATTGCAGCCGAATCCCACCACCAGCGGCAGGAACGCTCTTCCGTCAAGTCCGATCATGCGCATGGCTCGGTCCATCACGAACGCGGCGCGGGCCAGATAGCCGGAATCCTCGAGCAATGAAAGGATGATGAACATTATGCCCATCGGCGGGATAAACGTGCATACGGTGATCGCACCGTTGAGCACTCCGTCGACCAGAAGTGAATACAGCCATCCGTCGAGAGCCGCTTTGCCGCCTATCGCTGTAAAAATCCATGCCACGGCGTCTGTGCACCAACCGCGCACCGTTACATCGAACCAGTCCTGCAACGGGCCGGCCAGAGTTGTGGTCGCCTCGAAAACAAGGAACATGGTGATAAGAAAGACGGCAAGGCCTACTGCCGGATGCAGCAATACCCGGTCAAGTTTGTCGGAGAATGTCTCAAAATTTGCCGTGTACGTCGCATTCTGCGGCAGATTCTTGTTGAGCGATTGAAGCTGCTCGGCAATCCAATCGAACCGCTCATCCGCACTGTTGTGCACCCATCGCGAAATGTCCTCCTGCGTTGCGGTCGGCGTCGGGATAGGGCCGGATGTGATTTGTGCCGAAGTTAGTTTCACATGAATTTCACGGGAAATTTCGGCTCCGCCGCCGTCGAGTGCGGCTGACTCCGCTTTGCTTATTTCGGACGCCGTATGCGAAACCGTATCACTGCCCTGTTTTTGTTGCGATTCATGGGCTGTTGTCGGTGGTTCGATGATTCCTTCTGCTTCGTGCACTTTGCGCTGCGCTTTTGCCTCGGTGAGCGCCGTGGCGATGGTGCTCAGCAGCTCGTCCCGTCCTTCGCCGGTGCGGCCATCGACCTTGATTGCCGGAATTCCGGGAAGTGTCTGCCTAAGCCTCTGCAACGTCACTGGAGAGTGCTGTTTGTCGGCCAAATCGAGCATGGAGACGGCGATGATGATTGGCAGGCCCAGATCGATGAGCTGACTTAAAAGATAATATGATTTCGACGGAGAAGCCGCATTGAATACGAACACGACAAGATCGGGTCGGGGGTAATGATGAAGGCCGATTGTGGCTTCCGCAGCCACCTGTTCATCGGGGCTGTAGGCATCTAATGACACGGTGCCGGGGGTATCGATGAAATCCCACAGTTGACCATCGTGTTTCAGACTGCCCGATTCCACGAGAACTGTGGTGCCCGGTGCGTTCATCACTGTGACATTCGAGCCGAGTACTGCGTTGAAAAGCGTTGATTTTCCAACGTTCGGATTGCCGACGAAGACGATGCGAGGGATTGTATGTGTGGTTAGATCGGTTTGGTTGTGCATCGACTGCGTGCCGGATGCGTGCCCGGAGGATTCGAGATGGTGATGGCTGGTCGGCAAAAGCACTGCGAGGCCGCGACGGTGGTGGTGGCTGCCATGTTCCGCATATTCGGTGTCGGTTTGGCAGGAGGGGTCTTGTTCGCTTTCGGTGATGCCAATGTCCGCATGTCTGTCTTTGCAATGGCATGCCGTGGAATCGGACTTCAGGCCCGAGTCAATGGAACCATCGATGTTTTCAATCCGAACCATGTTAGCCGTCCCAGGAATACAGCGAATGACGAGAGGATAATTACTTTATGTATAATGCCGCTCGACAGATTTCGTAAATCTATAATATTTGTAGTATAAGAGTTACGTTCGAGGGACTACGAAAATATGCCGGGCCGTGCCTCCATCGACCGCGATGCGTTCGCCGCTATGCACCACTACGCATCCGCCGAACACCGCCTTTTGGATGACGCGAATCGGTTCATGCACGCGAAGGCCAAGCTCGTTGAGCCGAAAACGGCTGCGAGCCTCGAAGTCCATCCTGCATATCTCCACATCCACTCCGAGTGGGCAGGTTCGTAACGATTCGTCCATACTTGGGAGAATAGCCCATCAGCGGGCCTGTTGTAAAGGCTTTTTTTAATTGGGGTAATGCCGGGAAATAACTGAGGTTCAGTTATGGGTCGGTACGTTAGAGATCCTCGCGGGCAAACTCAGGAACTAGTAAAACTCTTGGGTTGCTCGGGTAGGTGTGTAACCTAATTCGTAACCTGCCCATACCTTATCCTGACCATTTACGGTTATGATGAGATGATGTTACCGCTAGAATCGTGGAAATAATCGAAAGTCTTGGAAGCAAACCGAAAACAGTATGAAAAAGGGCTTCCGGAAAAATACCGAAAACCCCGCTTGTGGAGCTAGCCGGGTTCGAACCGGCGACCCTCTGCTTGCAAAGCAGATGCGCTACCAGCTGCGCCATAGCCCCGTTGTGCACTGTTCCAAGTCTGTTTATCAATGTCATAAAAGATTTTTGGAACTTGCGTGGGCCCGGGAGGACTTGAACCTCCGACCTCATCCTTATCAGGGATGCGCTCTAACCAGCTGAGCTACGGGCCCGAACAGCACGTTCTGAGACGTACAAACAGATACTCTACCAGTTGGAGGGTAAAAGTCAATCTGACAAGCTTGCGTGTCGTGAACATTTTTTGAAGACATAAAAAGTTTTGGCCGAAATACTGGCCTAGTCAATCGCGCGCGAGAGAATGCAGACATGCCTTATCGCCGTCGCCAGAAAGCCAAAATCGTTTCGCGCACGACGTTGCACGTTGATGGTTTTGAGGTGCAAGTGACCCGCAAGACCATGCGCAACATGTATTTGCGAGTAAAGCCCCCGACTGGGGCCGTTGAAGTGAGTGCGCCTGCGCGCATGCAGGATGAAGAGATCGCCTCGTTTGTGCGGGGTCGCCGGGTCTGGATTGAACGCCAGAAGGAACGAATCGACGGTGCTGTCTTTGAGTGGACGGACGATAATAAGCGTCTGGCTGCGGCAAATATCAATGCGCAGTTGCCGGTGCTGCTGGAGCATTGGGAACCCATAGTTGGCCGGAAGCCGACGCATATCACGCTGCGGCTGATGAATACCCGTTGGGGCTCGTGCACTCCGAATACCGGGCGAATTCGGCTGAATTTGCAGTTAGGTCTTATGGATCGGCGTTTTTTGGAATATGTTCTGGTTCATGAGATGACGCATTTGTGGGCCAGTGGTCATGGTGTCGAATTTCAGCGACGAATGGATGCATATCTGCCCGAATGGCGTGAGTGGCGTCGTGCGCTGAACAATGAGTTGGTCTGGTGATTAACGGGCGCAGGGAATTGCTTGCGTGCCTTGTACCGGGGGTATTTATACAAAATGTACTATTTGCCTAAATTGGGTGAAGCCGTTTTGCGGTAGCGTTAGTAATCGGGTATCGCCGATTGATGTAGACGATGCGCAATGGCATATCAGATGCTCACGCAGTGACGAGGAGGTTCTCGATGGTGGGGACACAGGCTGGAATTACAGCTGAATACGAAGGAAAATCCGAAATCAGGCTCGGTAACACGATTACATCAAAAAGGGCTGTGGTAACTGGTGCGTCCAGCGGCATTGGTCGTGCGACTGTGTTGCAGTTGGCGTCTGCGGGGTGGAAGGTCGTTGCGCTTGCGCGGCGTCGAGATAAGCTGGTTGAACTTTCAGACCAACTCGGAGATGCGTGTGAATATGTAGTTTGTGACCTGACCGATGAGGCCTCTACGCAGGAAGCCGTAAACCGGATTTTGCGCGGCGGACCGGTGAAAGCACTGGTCAACTGCGCTGGCGGAGCGATTGGTCAGGATCCGATTGAAGAATGCAACATTGATGATTGGCGCAACATGTATGAGGTCAACGTGCTCGGCACCTTGCGCATCACCAAGAAACTGCTGCCGGCATTGAAGCAGGCTCCTGGCGGCGGCACAGTGGTGGTCGTGTCCTCGGTCGCGGGCATCGAACCATACGAGGGAGGCGCTGGCTATTGCGCGGCTAAGTCGGCTGAGCGCGTTCTGGCCCAGGTGCTGCGGTTCGAGCAGGTCGGTCAGCCGTTGCGTGTCATCGATGTCTCCCCCGGCATGGTGCGGACCGAGGAATTCTCGCTCAACCGTTTCCATGGCGACCGGGCCAAGGCCGATGCCGTTTATGAAGGGGTGCCGGATCCGTTGACCGGTGATGACATTGCCGAATGCATCGAGTGGGCGCTAGATTTGCCCGACAGCGTGGATGTTGACTCGCTGGTGGTGCGTCCGCGTGCGCAAGCCTCCGCACACAGGGTTTATCGCGAAGGCTGACGCGAGAATGTCGCAGGGATGAAATTTAAATATGAAAATGCGCCGTCACCCGTGAAAATGCGGATGGCGGCGCATCTTTCGGCTATCGGTTCCCGCGTATTTTACGCAACGCAATCAGCGGTGATGGCTTGGTGTGAACCGAATTGCCTTAAAACTCAGGCGTGAGTCTGCTCTTCAATCAGGTGGCTGTTCATGAACCAGTTGAAGTGCTCAAGTTCCTGCACATGGTCCTGCATGATGTTGGAACTGATGATGTCAATTGGATCAAGCTCTTCGTAGGCCTTGCGCTCGGCGATGATGAAGTCGGCATAGTATTCGATCAATGCCTTGAGGTAATCCTGTGTGTTCCGGCGGCCCATGAGTTTGAATTCAGACCAAGTGCGGTTGTTGATGATGGACTCAGGAGTGCCCTCCGCGCTACCGCCGAGGGTAGCGATGCGTTCTGCGGTCTCGTCGGCCATGTTGCGTACGGCATCGACCTCGGGGTCAAGCATTTCGTGCACACCAATGAAGCTCGGGCCTGCGACGTTCCAGTGCGCGTGCTTGAGGATCAGCGAGGCTTCCTCTTCCTGTGCCAAACGATTCTGCAGAATCGAGACGATCTTGTCGGATGTTGCTTGGTCAAGGCCTGGGCTCAAAAATTCGTTCGTCATGATAATTTCCTTCTTTCTTGAGGAACTAATTACCTTCATTCTAGCGATTCCCGATATCCCCCATTGCGGTTCGCTGTTTGGCTCAATATGTCAAAAATTGCTGAAAATAAAGGGTTTTGAAGGTATAATTGGTTGCTTGGTGTGGGTTCGCAAGACCAAAGTTTGCGTGTATTGAAGGGTTCGGCACGTCATCTGCAAGCCGGGTTGCAAAAATGTGGATTCGGATTCGTCTTGTCTGATTTTGATTATTAATGCAGACTGACGTATTTCGTGGATCGACCCACAGCATGCTTTTCGATTTGCCCGTCATAGAGCAACCGTATTTAAAAGACTGTGAATGTTTGCGCTAAAACTGCCTTTGTGTTTGAGAGCATGCACGTTTTCTGCATCATTTGGTAGCAAAGTGATGCAGAAAAAGGGTGGATGGGGTAGAAAAGAAAACCGTTCGTTGGTTAACCTTGATCGATGAGCGGTTACTCGGATCGGTTGGATTTGCTTTCTTCGGCCTCATCCACATTGGTAAGTCCGCTTTTGCGAACTTCGATGGTTTCGATGCGACGGCCGTCGACCTTGGTGACGACCATGTCGTAGCCATCGTCGGAATGCAGCGTTTCGCCGACCTCGCCCATTCGACCGGTGTGTGCAAGGAAGTAGCCGGCGACCGTCTCGTAAGGGCCGTCGTCCAGTTCGATGCCGGTCAGGTCTGCGAAGTCTTCGATGGTCATGCCACCGTCGACTGTGGCCACGCCGTCCACAAAGGCTGACTTGTTGTTGCGGCCGTTGCCCACGCCGTTCGTAGTGCCGCCGTTGCTGTTTTCCGGCAGATCGTATTCGTCGCGGATATCGCCGACGAGTTCCTCGGTCATGTCCTCAAGGGTGACGATGCCGTCGGTGCCGCCGTATTCGTCGATGACGATGGCCAGGTGGATGCCGCGTTTGCGCAACAGGGAAAGGCTTGGCAAAAGTTTTGAGGTTCCCGGCAGCGAGATGCCTTCGCGGGTCACGTCGGCCACGGTTGTAGCCTTCGGGTCGCGCACGTCGAGCAAATCGCGCACATGCACGAAGCCTATCACATCGTCAAAATCTTTACCGGTGACCGGATAGCGTGAATATGGCATCTCGCGCACGTATTTTGCGGCGCTCTTGATGTCCATTGACCCTTCCAGGAAGATCACGTCGGCGCGGGGGCGCATCACTTCGGCAACGATGGTTTCGGAGGCGTCGAACACGTCGTCGAGAATGGTGCGTTCGTCCTTGCTCAGGTTGGTGTTGGAATTGACAAGTACGCGCAGTTCCTTGTCGCTGACCTCGCTTTCGGTGCGGGTCGGGTCGAAGCCTAGGAGCCGCACGATGCCGTTGGTGCTTTTGCCGATGGTCCAGATGATGGGACGGCAGATCTTGGCAAAGATGTCGATGGCTGGCACGGCGGCGCGCGCGATTTGCTCGGTGCGTTGCATGGCGATGCGTTTTGGTGCCATTTCGGCGATGACGATGTCGCAGAATGAGATGATGAGGGTGAGCGCGATAGTGGTGGTCGGGGCTGCGAGATGATGCGGAATTCCCCAACTTTCAACAACTGGTACAACCCATGGGGCAATGGCGGATTCACCAAACGATGCCGAGAAGAAGCCGGAAAGGGTCACACCGATCTGGACTGTGGAAAGGAACGTGTTGGGGTCGCGGGCGATTCTGGCGACCTTTGCTCCGCGGGCATCCTCCTGCTCCATCTCATCAAGCTGCGAGCTTCGAAGGCTCACCAGCGCGAGTTCGGTGCATGAGAACACGCCGCCGATTATCAGGAAAATGAAGACGAAAAGAATATCTACGAACAAAGGCATGTTTCCAGTCTAGAAGAGCCGGGAGTCAAACGGTTGTTGGCCGCTGTCGCATAGGTAAGGATATCTCGGAGCCTCTCGCTTTCAGAATGAGAGAACTTCGATTTCGCCGGTGGTTAGCAGGTAGCGGGCGCCAACGATTGTGAGGCGTTGTGAGGCCAGGCCTTGTTGGAGGATGTCGGAGCGGTTGACCAAGGCCTCAATGGTGCGGGCAATGTGAACACGTTCGAAATCGTCGGTACCGCACAATCGTGCTTCGCGGGCGGCCAATATGGATGCGCCGGCTGAACGGACGAGAATCGAATCCGAGGCGGCGACGAGGTCGTTCATGATGTCGAATACGTCGTCGGCATCGCTGTCGCCGCTGTTCTCGTTGAGAGTCACGGGGTCGATGATTGCCGAATCGGTCACTTCTGCGGCACAAGCCGCACCCAAGTCAATGCCCGCGTTGTCAGCGATGATGTCAAGTTGGGCAACGACCCCGCCGATCGCCCCGCAATGTTCGTGTCCCAGCACGACCAACAGGCTTACGCCCAAATTCGTGACGGCATATTCGAGCGATCCGATGACTGCATCATCCAGGATCTGTCCGGCTGTGCGTACGGTGAACATGTCACCCAGTCCTTGGTCGAAGAGAATTTCAGGGGGCACGCGCGAATCGGAACATGAAAGCACCGCGGCGTCCGGATGTTGACCGTCGATAAGAGATTCCCTGGTTTGCTTGTCTTGCCGAGGATGTTCGGCCCCTCCGCAGGCGAACCGGGCGTTGCCCTGCAGCATACGGCCCCATGTGGCGTTGGCGGTGTATTCATCGGAGATGGGGTTATCGTTGGGGTTGCTGATTTGCGCGTTCAGAAAGTCCCCGTCGTCGTAACGGATATTGTCTGTCATATTGGTTCCTCCCGAGTGACGGGGCGCTCGCTTTGCGCAAACCCGATGATGTTGTTGCCGTTGACTTTACTCTCTCATTGTCTGTTGGGCGTCAAAAATCCGGGCCTGCTTTCATGTTGTAGCTCAACGAGAACCGCTTGTTTTCGAAATGTGCAATCTGCAATTTATGAAACAGACAAAGGTGGTCATTGTGCGCAACGTAAGAGCGCTTCACGAAAAGATGTGGCTGTGTGCACATGTTTGCTCTTGGGGTTTGGGATTTTCGGTATAGCATTGGACACCGCAACGATAAGGGTTCCACGGTGCGATGTCTGTTGTTGTTTGGCTTGGAGGCCGCAAACGTTCGTAACAGAATGTCGGTCCGGTTGGACACAGGACGTGGCCGGTTCCCGCGTGGCGGTAAACGCAATCGAATATTAAAAGGGGCACAACCATGACCATGCTTCAGCATGAGATCACAGATTTCACGGCAAATATCTATCAGGACAACGCGTTCAGCAAGCTGACCAAAGCGGACATGCTCGGTCACTGGTCGCTCGTTTTCTTCTACCCCAACGATTTCAGCTTCGTCTGCCCTACCGAGCTTGAGGATCTCGCTGATCATTATGAGGACTTCAAGGCGATTGGCTGCGAGGTTTACGGTGTCTCCCATGACACTGAATTTGTGCACAAGGCTTGGCATGAAGCCAACGAGAAGATTGGCAAGATTCAGTTCCCCATGGTTGCCGACCCCACCAACCGACTTTCCCGCGATCTTGACAGCTATGACGAGGTCAATGGCCAGGCTGAGCGCGGCGATTTCATCCTGAGCCCCGAAGGCAAGGTTGTGGCCTACGAGGTCATTTCCTCCAATGTCGGACGTAACGCCGAGGAGATTCTGCGTCGCGTCAAGGCATCGCAGTTCGTTTATGAGCACGGCGATCAGGTATGCCCCGCGAAGTGGGAGCCGGGCGACGAGACCATCGCCCCGAGCCTCGACCTCGTCGGTCAGCTCTGATCGGCGCTCCGCATCCGTTTCACCGCACTGCCGTGCCGCTTTCGCGTTGTATTGAGGTCAGCCGCGGCAGTGTTGTCGATTTCGGTGCGGCGTGAGTGTGTATCGGGTGCTTTTAGCGGCGGATATATGCGGGATGGCGGCAAATGGGGCCGCCGCATGGTTTGAGGACGGCAAAATATAAAGGAAACTATGAAGCAGCAAGACGATTTGTATGATGTTGTGGTGATCGGCGGAGGTCCCGCAGGTCTTACGGCAGGCCTCTATCTGGCCCGTGCGCGATACCGCGTGCTCATCCTTGAAAAGGAAGAGTTCGGTGGGCAAATCAATATCACCAACGAGGTGGTCAACTATCCTGGCATTGCGAAGACGGATGGCCGCACGCTTACCGAAACCATGCGTCGTCAGGCCGAGGATTTCGGTGCGGAGTTCATGGCGGCCGATGCCACCAGTCTCGATGTTGAAGACGATATTAAGACCGTCCACACCGATCGCGGTGACTTGAAGACTTTCGGCATTCTCGTTGCCACTGGCGCTAACCCGCGCAAAATCGGTTTCCCTGGCGAGGCCGAGTACGCCGGTCGTGGCATTTCCTACTGCGCAACCTGCGATGGTGAGTTCTTCAATGGACGCGAAGTCGTGGTCGTCGGGGGCGGCTTCTCGGCTGCTGAGGAATCGGTATTTCTCACCAAATACGCCAGCAAAGTCACAATTTTGGTGCGCGGCGACGATTTCACGTGTGATTCGGCCGTGGCTGACGAGGCGAAGAACGAACCGAATATCGACATTCGCTACAACACCGAGATGAAGTCGGTCTCGGCCGGTGAAGGTGGCTTGGTGAGCGCGGTGTTCCATAACCGGAAAACCGGCGAAGACACCGAGTGGAAGCCGAGCAAGAGCAAGAATTTCGGTGTTTTTGTGTTTGCTGGATACGAGCCGCAGACCAATATCCTCAAAGGTATCGTCGACTTGGACGATTACGGATATGTCGTCACGCACGGCTACCTCGAAACTTCCGCGGCGGGTGTCTATGCAGCTGGCGATCTGCGCAAGAAGAACCTGCGTCAGGTGGTCACCGCCGTATCGGATGGTGCCGTTGCCGGTGTGGAGCTTGAACGCTACGCCAAGGATATGAGTGAGAAGACAGGGTTGGTGCCGCCACGTCCCACCAATTCGAACTATGAGAAGAGCGAGGCTGAGAAAGCTGAGAAGGCAGCGACTTCCGGCACTTCCCCAGCTCCTGCTGCCGCGTCTGTGAGCGCGAGCGATGCTGCCAAGACCTCAGGGTTCTTCGATGATGCCATCCGCAAACAGCTTGACATGGTTTTCGGTCGGATGGCTCAGCCGCTGGTGCTGGAGCTTTCGCTCGACGGCACCAAGCTTTCGCAGGAGCTCAAGGGATTCGTCGATGAGCTGGTCGGTCTGAGCGGCGGCAAACTTTCCGTTGTTGTTGCGCTGGCGCCGGGCGAAGGTGAAGAGGATGAGGGAGGTCGTGCAACGTTCGACGTCCAGGATTCGATGCCGATGGTTCGTCCGTGTGTGCGCCTGTGCAAGACGGGCGCGGACGGCGAGTTGCAGCCGACCGGTCTGGCCTTCCATGGAGTGCCGAGCGGACACGAATTCAACTCGTTTGTGCTTGCGCTCTACAACGCCGCCGGTCCGGGGCAGTCCGTCGATGATGGCACCCAGCAGCGCATCGAAACGCTCGATGCCGATGGCGGCACAACCGAAGTGATGGTGCTCGTCTCGCTGACTTGCACCATGTGCCCGACCACTGTGCTTTCCGCTCAGCGCATTGCCGCCGACAACCCGAAGGTGCGAGCCGAGGCATATGACATCTCACACTTCCCCGAGCTGCAAAGCCAGTACGACGCAATGAGTGTGCCCTGCATCGTCGTCAACAGGACGGCCCCAGACGGCACAACTCGTCAGAAGGTCGAATTCGGCAAGAAAACGGTCCCCCAAATGCTTGACCTGATCGACGAGGCTAAAGCCCACGTCCCCGTCCAACGGTTTTAGAGGTTCCGCGTCTCTATGCCGAATAGCTCGCACGCATGGTTGGAAAGCTGATAACAGATCGGTCGCTTTCCAACCGTGGAAATCAAGTCTTTTCTCGTGAGAAGTTCTAGTTTGCTCCGGATCCGTGCTTGTCCGACGTTTTCATACCCGGCAAGCATCGCTCTAGTCAGCTCCGCTTCTCGGCGAAGGAACAGTCGTTGCTGAATAAGTATTGAGAGAATGTCTGTAGACATTGGGTCCAGCCGCTGTTCTGCCGCGTAATGGATCATGGCGTTCGTGGCGGTGTTCAGCGCAAGTTCCTTCTCGTTGAGGTTGTCATTGAACCGACGTTGTGCGATTTGGATAAACCGCAGCATTTGCAACACAAAGAATGAGATCTCCGAGCAATTCAGGGGATTCTCGGCGTCTTCGAAGGCCTTGTAATATGCATGCTTGTTCTCCGCTATCACCGGTCCCAGCGATAGCGCCGTGGGGGCCGAGAGATATTCGCGCAACTGTAAGGTCAGCAGAAATCTTCCGGTCCTTCCGTTTCCGTCGTAGAAGGGGTGGATATATTCGAAGGTGTAGTGACAGATGATTGCCTTAAGCAGCGGCGAAACATCTTCGGTGCGCATGAATGCAAGCATCTGGGTAAGCGCAGTTTGAATGCGCGCTTCGGTGGGCAAACCGCTGTGTATCTCGCGCCCGTTGGCCTCGTCGTAGATTCCGACGTGGCTTTTGCGGAATAGTTCCCCATCGGGTTTGTTGTTGTCGGACAGTTCTCCGTCGACAACCTGATCGTAGATGCTGCGTACATCGTTGAGCGTCTCGGGGAGTTTGGAATGCTCGCTTCCGGAAATGCTTGAATACAGTTTCGCAAATTCACTGAAGCGTGTGTGCGAAAGTGGGTTGTCGACTGATTGCAGCGCCGCTTCGACCTCTTTGCGTGTTGAGCGAACGCCTTCCATTTGGTTCGTGCTTAACAGTTCTTCGGTAAGAAGTTCGCCGATATAGGCCTTGCGAGCCACGCCGGGTAGTGCCAGCCATGTATGCTCCACGGCGGTTTCGCGGTGCAGTATATCGCTGATCAGCGTGACGGATTCCGGAATCAACACGGTAAAGATCTTATGGGATCCGTCAAGAATGATGTCTGTTGGAATTGTTGAGGGGAATTGCAGGCGGCGCTGATATTCCTGCTCGGCAAAATCGGCTGGCGGTATGATTGAGGAACTTGCGTGGGACTCGGTGCTGATGCTTTTGTATCCCATAAATATCGATTTCTTCCAAAATTGACATTTTGATGACTGAAATCGTATCTCTAAATGTCGACTTTGGCGATTTTCGCACTTTAGCGCTGCAATATTAAGGAGCTTCGTGTCAATTTTTGCCAAAATCAACATTTAGAATTAATGGATTTATGTGTTTTATACTGATTCGAGTGGAAATCGAAACATCAGAAAGCGCCACGGGCGAATGGGAATCGATGACGATTCTCGAACGTCCGTGGCGCTTTGTCTATACTGATGGATGCGATCAGCCGGTGTTCTGCAAGCCGGCGGCCACACCGGAAACCGTGCAGAGAATCAGATAGGTGAAACCGCCGCGCTGTTGGTCGCGCGCCAGTTCCTCATTATCCGACTTCTTGGCGGCGATGGCGCCGTTCGCGGTCTTTGCCTTGGCAGCTTCTTCAGCTTCTCGCTTTTTCTCGAGCGCACGCTGGTCGCGCAGGGCGAGCACCTGGATGACGGAAAGGATGTCGACGTAAGGCGAACGCACACGTACGGCTTGGCCAAGCACGTGTCGGTGCTGTAGCGGCCAGTCGTCGCCGACGATGGCAAGCACCCACTTTCGGGTCAGCTCCATCTCGCCAAGTACCTTGTCGCGCAGGTCGTCGCGGTCGCCCAGTGCCAGATACATCTTGGCGATGCGCTCATCGGTTTTGGCCAGCGACATCTCGATGTTGTCGATGAATGTGGAGAACATCGGCAGTTCCTTGTAGGCGCCTTGCAGCGTCTTCAGGTCGCCGAATTCCTCGCAGGCGGTGCCCAAGCCGTACCACGCGGCCAAGTTGATGCGGGCCTGTGCCCACGAGAAGACCCATGGAATCGTACGCAGATCGTCAAGTGACTTGGCTCCCAGTCCGCGCTTGGCCGGGCGTGATCCGATGGGCAGCAGGCCGATTTCGGTCAGCGGGGTCACTGTGGAGAACCACGGCGCAAAATCGGGCGTGTTAAGCAGGTCAAGGAAGCGTTTGTGCGAGGAGTCGTCGAGTTTCTGCGTCATCGGCGCATACTTCTCGGTCATTTCCGTGTTTGTCTTCTCAACACTCGGGGCCGATTGCAACAGCGTCGCGGCCGCGACCGATTCGACGTGGCGAATGGCTAGCACCTGATTGCCGTAACGTGCGAAAATACTCTCGCCCTGCTCGGTGAGCTTGAAGCGGCAGTTGACGGAACCCTTCGGCTGGGCCAGTACCGCACGGTTTGCCGGGCCACCGCCGCGACCGACAGCGCCGCCACGTCCGTGGAACAGCGTCAGGTCGATATCGTGTTCCTTGGCCCACTCAGCGATGCGACCCTGTGCGGAATGCAACGCAAGCGTTGCCGTGGTCGGGCCGGCGTCCTTGGAGGAGTCCGAATAGCCGAGCATAACCTCAAGTTTGCCGCCCGTGGCCTTCAGTCGTGCCTGCACCTCAGGGATTTTGATCATTTCGTCAAGGACGCTCACACAGTTCTGCAAATCTTCAAGCTGCTCAAACAGCGGGATGACATCGATGGTCGGCACATCCTCAGGGTTCGAGAACGCCATGCGGTTCAGTTCGTAAACATCGCGAACGTTTTGCGCGGACTTGGTGAACGAGATGATGTAACGTCGGGCGGCCTTCTCGCTGTTGCGCTTCTGGATGGCACCGAGCGCGCGGAACGTGTCAAGCACCTCATGCGTCATCGGCTGAAGCTTGCCGCGCTCCCCATGCAGCCCGTGCTCGCGAATGTCCTCTAGAGCCCTGCTGTGAACGAGCGAATGCTGACGGAACTCCATCTCCACTAGGTGGAACCCGAAGGTTTCGGCCTTCCAAATCACATCCTGCACCGGTCCGTAAGCCGCGCGGCGTGCGCCGGCGGCTGCCAGCGAACGCTGAACGATCTTCAGGTCGGTGATGAAATCGTCGCAGCTCCTATACATCAGGTCGGCATCGCGCGTCACCGTGTGATGCAAACGGTCGGCCATAACCAGCATGACGGCACGGTGCGGCTCATGAGCGGAAATTATCTCCGCGTTGTCGGTCAGACGCTCGCTCATCTCCTTCTGACGGCTCCAAAGGCTGACAAGCTCAGTGCTTGGTGGTGTGGTTACCGCTTCCATCGTCAGGTTCGTGCCGGCCTGACGTGTGGCCTTCTCGAGCGCTTCGATGGCGTGGTCGCTGAATTTCCGGGCCACAGTGCGGCTGACCTTGGCGGTGACGTTCGGATTTCCGTCGCGATCGCTGCCAATCCAGGATCCCGGATGGAAAAACGCTGGGCACTGCGGTTCCGAAACGCCGGCCTGGTCGCCCAGAAGCCAATCGTCGAAACGACGGTAAACCTGCGGAATCGTGTCGAACAACGTGTTGTCGAAGATATCGATGATGGTGTCGGCCTCTTCGACCGGTGTCGGCTTCTTGGCTCCGATCGGCGAAGTGCGGAACAGTGCGTCGATTTCGTTGTAAAGACGGCGGTTGTTTTCCTTCTTGTCCGATCCGCTCAGCAGCTTTCCTGCGCTCAGCAGCATGGCAATACGGCGAATCTTGCCTTCAACGGCCTTGCGGCGGGCTTCTGTGGGGTGCGCGGTGAAAACGGGATGGAACTCGAGCTTGTCGAGCAGCTTCTTCGCCTTTGCAGGGCCCATCTCGTTGATGAGCTGATGATATGCGCCGGTCAATTCGTTGGCCGGATCGGTGGCTGCCGTTTCGTCAACGTCTGCTTCGCGCTGGTGCAACACTGAGACGCGGTAGTTTTCCTCGCAAAGATTGGCCAGGTGGAAATATGTGGTCAATGCGCGTGCCAGCAATTGGGCTTGGTGAACATCCAGGCTTTCGATGACCTTTTCGGCCTTCTCAAGATTGTTTTCCTTGGACTTTTTCTTCCCCATGGTTTCCGCATAGTGTTCGGCGCTCGCCTTAAGGGCATATTCGCGAACCGTGTCGAACGTGGAGAGCAGAGTCTCGTCGTATTCCCCAAGCACCGTGCGCAGAATATCAAGACACAGGGCGAGATCGTCTTTGAGCGACTCGGGCAGATCGTGTTCTTCTGGGCTTTTGGTTCGCGCTCCGGACATAGTGAGCTGATTGCTGGTTGGCTTCTTTTTGTTGATAGTGTTAGCCATTGAACCCTCCTTCTGACCAAACTCCGGTTGTCCGGTCTATCGGCGTTCCGCGGCTCCTCCGCGGTTGTGGAGTCGATCGTTGCGGACCCAAAGCCTTCGCTTGGTAGGTACGATTTCGATTGTAAAGCGACCTAACAGACATTTGTGCAATAACAATTCGTAATGGTCATATTTCGGACGTGTCGGTGAATGTCGGCGGTTCATTGTCTTCTGTAGGTTTTCTGACCGCTATTTGGGCGTTAGCCACCAGCGGAAGACTGCGTGCAATTGACCGGTAGTATTTCTGCTTCTTCTTCGGATTTGTTGGTCAGTCACCGAGTGTTTTTAGGTTGAGGTTCAAGCCGTCTGAAGCTTTGAATGTTATGACTTGTTGGTTGGTATGGCAGTTGTAGATGGTGGTCTGCATGTCCCAGTCGCCCTTGGGTGTGGCGTAGACGTCGGTGAAGTAGCCCGGCCTTTCGTCCTTGGACGACTGTGCGACGGCCTCGGGTGTTTTCTCCTCTTCTGAGATGCAGAAGCGTCGTACGAATGTGGCTGGGTAGATGACTTTCTCGTTTTTGGGCTGTGGTTTGGGTTGCGGTTCGAGCTTCACGGGGCGTATGGTGCAGGCGGCGAGCGTCATGATGAGGACGGCCAGGAGCATGGACAGGACGGCCCGGCCCGGCGGGTTGCGGTGCTGGCGGTGTTCATTTCTTATACTCCTTTGCCGGTCGTCATGTCATCAGGACTGGTCGTCGCTGGTATATGCAGTGTTGTCAGTTGTCGTTGCACTGCCGACCGAACGCCTCGTCTCATCGATGCGAAGACTCCCAATTCACAAACTATAGTAGGAATCATCGTGTTTTCTCAATTTTGGAATTACTGCAGGTGTGCGACGATTGGATTCGAGGTCATTGTGTTGCAACGGTGAGGCGTTGGAATCTGAATTTCATTGTGGATATGCGAGGCTGTTCGAAGAGTGGTTAAATATGCACGAGTGCTAAAAATGAAATATCGCGATATGTCGGTATGGATGCGCTGTATCCGTACCGTTGGGTTTCAATGGGGTTTGGTGCAGAGACTTGGCTTATTTGCATGCGAAACGATTGAGAAGGAGCCGGAAGGCGACGAGGGAAGTGTTATGGCAATGAACGATGCGGCCTCGATTGGCGATATCTTCCGCGGGGTGGATGATTTCGATTCCAAGGAATACAAGGATGCCGCGCAAACCGCGGATTCCATAGAGGACTGTGAGAGTGAGGGGGACGCGAATGGCGCGCCTCTCCACAGTGACCGTCGTGCAAAAGTGCGCGATAAGATGACGCATTACATCCCGTTGGATACTGCCGACATCGAACGAGACTGGGACACTCCCGTTCTTGATGCGGGAATTGCGGCGAAAGCTAGCATCATCGTGCGCGTGGGGCTACTTGATCTATGCGCGGGCACGGGAAGTTTCCGTATTCATGAGTTGATGCATCGCATTGGTTATACGCTTGGCGTTCATGTTCGCGCGAACGTCAATCTCAAGGACATGAACGTTTCGTGCACCGATGGGGTAAGCAGGATTACGCAAGTCGTCGATTTGCCGACAATCGGGGTCAATACGGAGCGCATCTGGCTGCTTGAGCATTTTGCGGATTGGTTCAGCATCAATGCAGGTGGTCCGGGGACGACCTACCATGCGCAGCCCGCGGTTTCGGCCGAAGTGGTGCAGCAGCTCGGCAATCCTGAGGCCGAGCACTCGGTGATGATGGCTGTGCAGAAAGCACACCGTGAAATCGAAAAGCGCCGGCGGATTCAGGAAAAGGCCATTGATCGAGCGAAAAAGCTTGGTTTCCGGCCGCCGAAAGGCGAGTACGCTGAGCATTTCGAGCACATCCGCCAAACGCAAGAGAAACAGGTTGGTGTCGAAAACGAACAGCCTCGGCAGGTTCCATTGAACGATTCTGAAAAAACACAGACTCGGACTTCTGCCAGCCGCGGCATTACTGTGCGGCAAGCGCATGAGCGTCTAAGCCTAATTCAACATCGCAAGCCACTTTATGCGCCGTGGCTTTCGGGACTTGCGGCGGCCGTGGCCTGCGCATGCTTCGTGTTTTTGCTTGGCGGTGGCCCCTTCGATATGATCGGTGCTTTCGTGGGTGCGGGAATCGGGCAATGGCTTCGTCGCCGGCTTTTTGCGCACCATCTCAACCAATTTTTCGTCACGTTCATCGCCGTCGCCGCGGCCGCATTTGCCTGTATTGGCACATTGCGTCTAATAGGGTTTGTCAATCCGGTCGCGCTTCGGCATGACACCGCCTATATCGGCGCGATGCTTTTCGTCATCCCCGGCTTCCCGCTCATCACAGGAGGTCTTGATATCGCCAAACTGGACCTGCCATCCGGCATTCAGCGGTTGGTCTACACGATGGCGCTTATCCTGATGGCAACGTTCGCCGGCTGGATGGTAGCGTCCATCGTCCATCTCAATCCGCAGGGCTTCGAGTCCCTTACCCTTAATCCCTGGCTCAATACCGGGTTGCGGGCGCTCGCCGCATTCGGCGGAGTTTGGGGTTTCTCTGTGCTTTTCAACTCACCTCAGCGCATGTGTCTGACCGCGGCGGTCATCGGTATGATCACCGATACGTTGCGTCTAACCGTGATCGATATGGGCATGCCGCCCGAGGCCGCCGCGTTCTTGGGAGCGATGCTTGCCGGCCTGCTTGCTTCGTTCTGGCGCGGAGCCGTACAGCACGGTTTCTTGCCGCCTTATCTCGGTTACCCGCGCATCTGCTTGACTGTCCCGGCAATCGTCATCATGGTCCCTGGCTTGTATATGTACCGCGCGATGTTCTACCTCGGCCAGTTCGACACGCTCAATGCCCTCGACTGGGCCATCCGTGCTTTCATGGTCATACTCTGTCTGCCGATAGGCCTTGCCATGGCCCGCGTAATCACCGACAAATCCTGGCGCTACGACATTTGAGGCGTCATCACCGTATTTGTGGTTTTGTCATTTTTTGTGTGACAAGAAAAGAAAATCGGTAAATATACGAAGTTTACGGTTTGCCTTAATAACAAAGGTCGGCCGATGCGGGTTCGGGGAATGTTGTATTTTCAGCGTTTCTGACGCTGTATCGGCCGACCTTTTGGGGTGAAAAGGTGTTTAGTAGCGCATGCCCATAGCATCGCGTACCTGGTCGAGGGTTTCCTCGGCGATGGCGTTGGCGCGTTTGTTGCCGTCGTTGAGGATGTCACGAATCGAGTCCATGTCCTTTGCAAGCTCGGCACGACGCTCGCGGTGCGGGGCAAGGAATTCGTTGACGGATTCGATGACGTACTGCTTGAGTGCGCCTGCTCCCGAGTCACCGATCTCTTCGGCAATCTCTTTGGGATCGCGGTCCGTAACGAGTCCGGCAGTGGTCAGCAGCGCCGAAACTTGCGGACGGTTGCTCGGGTCGAAGGTGATACGGCGTTCGGAATCGGTCGGACTCTTCTTGATGAGTTTGGCGGTTTCCTCCGCGGTTGCGCTGAGCATGATGGAATTGCCATGGGACTTGCTCATCTTGCGGCCGTCGAGCCCTGGAATTTCGGGCGCTTCCGACAGAATTGCCGTCGGCTCGGGGAAGATTGGGTCCTTCTTCGCGTAACGTTCGTTGAAGCGACGTGCGATGGTGCGCGTGAGTTCGACGTGCGGCAGGTTATCCTTGCCGATCGGCACGACGTTTGCCTTGCAGAAGAGGATATCGCAGGCCTGATGAACCGGATAAGTCAGCAGCAAGCCGGTGAGTGCGTGTCCGCTTGCCTCGGCTTCGGCCTTCACGGTTGGATTGCGCAGCAGCTCTGCCTCGGTAACGAGTGAAAGGAAAGGCAGCATGAGCTGATTCTCGGCTGGAATCGCCGAATGTGCGAAAATCATAGTCCTGTTTGGATCGATGCCAGCAGCGAGATAATCAAGCACGAGGTTCAAGGTGTTGTCCTGAATATGCTCGGTGGTGTCGCGATCGGTGATGACCTGATAGTCGGCGATGAGCACGTTGGTGTGCACACCTTTGTTCTGCATCGCGACTCGTTCGCGAATCGAACCGAAATAGTGACCCAAATGCAGGCGTCCGGTCGGGCGATCGCCGCTGAGCATGGTGAACTTGTTTGGGTCTTTCTCAAGTTTTGCCGAGACTGCCTCCGAACGTTTTTTTGCAGCAGCGAAGCTGGCGCTTATCTCATTGCCAGCCGCCGTCATTTGTTCCGTGTTTGCGCCGTTTTGTGCGTCCGCCATGACCTGCCCTCAATTGCTGCTTGGATGCCTGAAAAATCTTGTTTTTATCGTAAAAGTCTGAGCCGACAATGAAAGATGGCGAATTGGGTGGTATCCTATCATATTGATGAATACATGCGACTGAGAATAATTCGGGGGGTCAAATGGGCCGGGGACGTCAAAAGGCTAAACAAAAGAAGATGGCCCGTAAGCTGAAGTATTTGACAACCAACACCAATTATGATGAGCTCGCCAAAGAGCTCGGCGCACAAGACTCGGGAAGCGAATCAACGGACTCGTTCGTTGAAGTTGAGCAGGAATATTCGTCCGATCACAATGAGACGGTTGCCGACGTGAGTACGAACACCGCAGACCGGCACCATGATTCGCCGGTCGTCGATGACGATTTGGACGATTACGCCAAGTGGGCCGCTGAAGCTGCAGCAAAGGCTTCCGGCGATGATAAGTCCAGTGCCAAGAAGGTTGCCATGCCCAAGCCGCGCAAGCCGATTCGCATGCCTGTTCCCAGCATTCTGCACAAGCCGAAATCCGAAGAAAGCGCTGAAGCATAAGTTTGTGCCGGTTACCGGCCGTTGTGGGCGGTAGGGCGTTTCACTCCAACGGCAGCAGTGCGGCCAGATTGTCGCGTTCACCGATTGCACTGATATGACCGGCGGCTTTTTCCTCATCCCACGTTGTTAGGCCGCAGCTCAACCTCAGCCACACATCCGGCTCCAATTCGATGACATCGGGCGGGGTCAGATTATGCGGATCCGAGTCCGGGCCTTCGAGAATTTTCACGGCTCCCCAAGGGGCCACGCGCACTTCGACACCTGGGCCCGGCGCTTTGTTTTCCAAGAGATAGAGCGAATATCGCACTGCCATGGCCCATGTGTTGCGCTGCAAGTCGTTCGGGCAAAACTCGAGCCGCTGTTCGGCTGGTTCACCCCGATGCCCGTCTGTTGCTTTGCGCCATTGGTTGAGTGCGGCCATGCCCTTTGAAATATCCTGTTCTCGTATTGCTGCCATGGCGCCATCGTCTCTCTTCTCATGGACGCAGGATCGATGCGGGTGATGTGCGTTCACATCGATATCGACGTTATTGGCAAAGGATGGAAAAGCAAAACCGCCGCACTGTCAAAAAGCGATGCGACGGTTTTGATACGTAAATGAACGACTGGTCAGGCGATGGAAGTGTCCGAGCCCTCACCGAGCTGCGGATCGTCTTCCCTCTCAAGACCCAAGTCGATCGGAGAAGAGCTGTTTTCCCAGGGCTCCTCCCACGGATCATAGTCGGGGTTCTGCTGCTTGTACAGGTACCAACCGGTGGCTGCGGCAAGCAGTCCGCCGAAGAGCAGCGCAAAGAACTTCCAACCGTTAGAAGACTTGTTCTCCATGACGGCTCCTTTCGTAAGTGCCGGCTTGTGTGCATCCAAGCCAACGTCACCCCCATCTTAGCCGATACTTTGTGACAATTGGGTGCAAAACCGTGAAAAATACAATGTTCAAGATTTCTTGATATCCAGATCTAGGTTTTCGCTCATTGTCCGAATTTCGGCATTATTTGGCAAATGACTTGTACTTGTTCGCGGATAAAATAAAGAAATGACTAATAAAGGCGGAACCATCGGGCAGTGGTATCAGCGACTGAGGTATCAGTGGAGGTCCGGCGGGCCCGTGATAACGGGTGCGATCGTCGTCATCTGTGTGGTGATGTGGTTGATCGAGATATTCTGCAAATATGCCGCTCCCATGAAGTTCGCTTTTCTTGTGTACAATGGGGCGTTTATGCCTGCGCTGGCTTTCGGTAAGCCGTGGACGTGGTTGACGTCGATGTTTTTGCATGATCCCAACGTGTTTCACGTCTTATTCAACATGCTTACGTTGATTGCCATCGGACCTTACCTTGAAAAATTGCTTGATCATTGGAATTTCCTGGCATTCTACCTGATTTGCGGGCTCGGAGGAGCCGAGGGGTTGTTGGTTTACAGTGCCGTTACCCACGATTGGGGTATTTCCGCGTACGGTGCTTCCGATGCGTTGTTCGGTCTTTTTGCGGCGTTACTGATGGTGTTCCGCACCACAAAGACGGATATCCGTGGAATGCTGATGTGCCTCGCCGTCAACTTTGCGATGCCTTTGTTTATGCCGGAAGTGGCCTGGCAGTCCCATCTCGGTGGATTCATTGTCGGGCTGGTGCTGACATGGCTGTTGCTTAAAGGCACCCGCGCTTTGCGTTATCGGCCGCTGTGGCAGCGGATGCTGGTCTATGATGCAATCGTGGTTGTGGTGCTAATTGTTCTTGCCGCGCTGCTGATGCCGGCGCAAATACCGTACAGCTGAGCGCAAGACCACTAATCTGGCCGCCTGTAAATGATGAGGCAAGGCCGTTAACCGCGCGTTCCCGATGGACCGTTAAAAGATGTGAAGCATCAGTGTGCTTCGTTGGTTCATCGGGAACGCGTGTTTTTGTCGTGTGCCGGTAGGGCTGTCGGGTCGGATGCTTCGGCTTACTTATCTGCGCGATGCTGGTGCAGAACCGACTCGACCAGTTGTGAATAAAGGTCGGGAAGGTTGTAACCGGCAGCGACGGCCGCCTGTGGCAACTGTGAGGTCGCGGTCATGCCGGGGGCTACGTTCGACTCGAGGAACTGTGGGGTGCCGCTCTCGTTGACAATAAAATCGGTGCGGGAGATGTCTCGCAGGCTCAGTGTGTTGTGTGCTACTAGTGCTGCGTCCTGAGCCGCTTTCAGCACGGTTTCAGGCAGACGTGCGGGGACATAGAAATCCGTGGGACCGGGAGTTATGCGGGCCTCGTAGTCGTAATCGCCATCGGGTGTGGCCACCTCAAGAGGCGGCAGAACCAGAGGCACACCGTCGATATCCAGTATGGAGACCGATATCTCGGTGCCGGTGACGGCCTGCTCAACCAGCGCGACATTGCCGTAGGCGAAGCTGTTGACCATCGCCTGAGGCAGTTCCTCTGCCTTGTCGACGCGTGTGCACCCCATTGCCGAACCGCCTTGTGTGGGCTTGACGAACAGCGGCAAGTTGAGTGAATCGACCAGTAGGTCCACCACTTTTCTTGCACCCAGCTCACGGAACATTGATTCGGGCAATGCGACCGAAATTGGTGTGGAAAGCCCTCCGAGCTTGCGAACCACGTTCTTGGCGATAGGTTTGCTCCATGCCGTGCGCGAGGCTTTTGCTCGCGATCCGATATACGGCAGCCCTTCCACCTCCAGAATGTCACGAATCGAGCCGTCCTCGCCATTGGCACCGTGCAACAGTGGCCAGACGATGTCGGGTCGAGTCTTCGGGTCACTCAGGTATGGCAGCAGATCGCTGTCCATATCGTGCATGGTCACGTTCCAGCCGGCTTTTTGAAGATAGCCGCTTACGCGGTGTCCGCTGGCCAGTGAAACGTCACGTTCGTGGCTGATGCCGCCACAGATGACGAGAACTGTGGTTGCTGGCCGATCGATGGGGGTGTGATTGTGGGAGTCAACCGGTGTGTTGATCTTCATGTGCTTTGCCATAATATGCTCTCTCGGTCTTTCATCTGTCCGAGACGGACTTTGTCGTGCCAAATAGTTCCGCCGTCTTAAGTTCGTTGTTCATTACGCCTGCTAGACGCTGGATGCCGAGCGCGATCTGGTCCGGTGTAGGATAGCAGAACGAAAGGCGCATGTGGTGCGTGCCGCTGCCGTCGAGATAGAAGCCGGTGCCGGCGACGTAGGCGACCTTTGCGGTGATGGCACGAGGCATCATTTCTTTGGAATTCAGACCTTCGGGAATCTTGAGCCAGATGTAGAAGCCGCCCTTGGGCTTGTTCCACGAGCAATACGGCAGGTATTCGTGCAGGGCTGCGTCCATTGCATCGCAGCGTTCCTTGTACATGACGCGGTACTGTGCGATCTGCTGTTTCCAGTCGAAGTTGTCGAGGTACGTGCTGATGGTCATCTGGCTCATGTTCGGCGGGCACAGAATCGAGGCCTCGTTGGCCAACACCAGCTTTTTACGGATTCCCGGAGGTGCCACGATCCATGCGATGCGCATGCCCGGCGCGATGATCTTGGAGAAGCTGGACAGATAAACCACGTTCTCCGCATCCATCGAACGCAGCGCGGGATAGGTCTGCCCGTCGAAACCGAGCAGGCCGTAAGGGTTGTCTTCGACCACAAGAACATGGTATTTACGGGCGATTTCAAGGATGCGCGGACGGCGCTCGACGCTCATCGTCACACCGGCGGGATTGTGGAAATTAGGGACGGTGTAAAGGAACTTGACCTTCTTGCCGGCACTGAGCTGGGCTTTGATGTTCTCCTCGAACGATTCTGGAATAAGCCCGTCCTCATCGGTTTGCGCGTTGACGACATCGACCTGGAAAGACTGGAAAACCCCCAGCGCACCGACGTAGTTCGGCTCTTCGGCAATCACTACATCGCCCGGATCGCACATGATACGAGTGATGAGGTCGATCGCGTTTTGGGAGCCGTTGGAAATAACCACATCATCGGGCTGTACGTCTTTGATGCCCTCAAGCGCCATGATCTGCAGCACATCCTCGCGTAGGTGCGGATCGCCCTGTGCCGAGCCATACTGCCAAGCTACATCGCCCTTGTCGACGAGCATTTTGCCGATCAGCTCCGAAAGCTCTCTGAAGGGCATGTATTCGAGGTACGGCATTCCGCCTGCCAACGAGACGACGTCGGGGCGCGAGGCGACGGAGAAGAGGGCACGAATCTCGGAGGCACGCATGTTGTCGGCGCGCGCCGCGTATGAGTCGTACCATGGATCGCTGCTGATGACCTTCGATTCCGTGGCTGCCCGTTGCTCTGTGGCCTTTGAATCTGGCCGATGGTGTTCAGAAATCTCGGTGTTGACGGCACCAGAAGCAGTCAAACCACCTTGTAGTTCGGAAACGTTATTGGATTCAGACATCGATGCCATGCCTTTCTTCGATTGGTGCTTCCGGCAGGCCGGGAGCTGTACCAATCAGTTACTTCGCGCGATTAGGAACGTAAAAGAAAATTCTAGCCATCACACTGTTATATATGCAATTGCTGTTTTGGAACGCGCACGCCACCCACACGCTTCCCTGGTTTGATAACTCGTCTGTTCGCGCCGCCACCGAAGAACATCCGAGCAACTTAGTAGAGCTGAACCTGCTCGATATAGAGGGAGCGATTAGGCAGTGAATCCATCGGTACCCAGAGCAGGAAGTCCTGTGATTGCGTGGGTTTCTCGAGTTTGACGTCAGTGGTACCGCTCTGGTCGAAGGTGAATTGTGCCACCTGCTGACCCGCATTCGGGTCCTGGGATGTGTTGGCGAGCAGATAGCCGGTTCCGCCCGATGTGCGGATGCGCACCACGAAGCGCGTGACGTTCGCAGGAGCGCTCAGATGCATGTAATATGCGAGGCCCTGCTGTCCTGTAGGGCTGTGATAGAACTCCTGCTTGTCGATGGTCAGCGGTGTGTTGTTTACCGGAATTGAGGGTGCAGGAACGGCATTGGCGATCTTGTTGTCTTTGTTCGTCTTCGTGGAATCATTCTTTTCGGAAGCGTCGTTCCCCTGCTTGTTTGAGCTGTTTTCGTTTCCGTCGGTGGCCTCGGCGCCGAATGGCACTTTATTGAGATTCATTTCGGGCCAAGGATCGGCTCTGGATTGCTGGTAAGAGCCGCCGTTTTTGCTGCCGTGGCCAATCAGCTTGTATGCAGCGATGCCTGCAGCCGCAATAATCAGCACAACGACAGTGACGATGGCGACCACTTTGGTGGTCAGTCTGCCCAACAGTGGGGTGTTGGCGATGTCGTCGCCGGTGGCATCTGTTTGGTGCACTTTCTGCTGCGGTGTGAAGCTGGGCGGAAGAATGACGGGATTGGCCTCAGCGATTGCTTCCTGTTCCTCTTGAAGGGCTCGTGCGGATTCATGTCCAGGTGCGACATAATTTCCCTCGGCGTCAAGCACTGGAATGCGGTCGGTCGCTTCGGTCCGGCTGCCGGGATTTTCGTCAGGCATGTCAACGGAATCACTTTCAACCGCAAAGTCAAACTGCACCGTCGGGTTGCTGGTTCGTGCTGCGTGCTGATTGAATTCAGGGAAGATGGAATCGTCGGCTGTTGAATCGAACGATTTGAAAGCGTCGGCCATTTCTGCGGCGGTCAGGTCATGCAGATCCATACGCGGTGCGGAATCGTTGGAATCGAAGATGGAGTCAAAGTCGTTGCGCCCACGGCGATTCCGGTTGCGCTGATGCCACAGTTTCGAAGATTTGCCCTGCTGCCCGTCCTGCTTGTCCGATTGGGGCTTGGATGCCGATTCGGAAGCAGAGGTTGTGTCTGCCTTTTGGTTGGACGCAGTAGATGAAGGCTTGGATGACTTCGACGCAGCGTCTGTGCCAGTGGTTTTGCTGCCTGATTTCTTGCTGGCAGAAGGAGTGCCGGCAGTGGAAGCAGCCGTGGCCAATACCGGCGCATCGACCTTTGGCAGCGCTGCCTTCCCGGCCTTCGATTCAGACGTGCTGTTTCCGGCAGCCTGTTTGGCTCGGAATTCCAACTGGCTGCTAAAAAGATTTTCGGGGAAGTCAATCAGTCCCCTACGACGTGCACGACGAAGCGGAAGCCTTGAAATGGAGGCTTCGCCGTCGGAAGTCGGCAGTTTTATTTCGCTGTTCGGAAGGGTGGCAAGTGGTTTCCATTCGCCCAGCAGACCCACAAGCTCGCCCAGCGAAACCATCGGAAGAGTCGATTGCTCGTCTATGTCCTGAATCTTCAGGCCGCGTTCGCAAATGACACGAAACTCTTCGGGCGTGTCCTTCGGAAGCTTGGAAAGATCGAAGTCCTTGATTTCCGAAGTTTGTTTGCCTGTGAGCATGGCATAAAGCAAGGTAGCAAGCGCATGGACCGTCAGCATTTCCGGCGCCATACGAGGTACTGGCAACACGTTGTTGAACATAGCTGCCAACGGCGCATCGGCAATCTGGACTCCGTGAGAGGTAATGCGAACGGCGTTCGTGTTCAGTGACCGCAGGTACAGATCGTCGTGAAGCAAGGTGTCCAGGCCGTCGGCTGCTTCGCCGATGATGGAGCGCATGGCCTCATAACCCAGTTTCCGAGCACCGTGGCCCAAGTAATTGTTGAGTGACATGCCTTCATCAAGGTTGGTGATCAGCACAGGAATCTTATTGACATGCTGTATCTGGATGATCGGCGTGAAATGGGGGTCGCGCGAAAGTGTAAGTGTGGATGCGATGGCCTCGAAGCTGGGGATAATCGCCTTGTCGGCGACAATGAGGAGCTGACAATCGCGCGTGAGGACCCGGTCGTTGGCCTTCCATGCCTCGAGGCCGGGCATACTACGCAGCAGCGATACCAGCGTATATCTGCTGATGACGATATCTCCCAGCTGTGGCTTCATAAATACCCTCGACCCTAAATGCAAAACCTAAACGAACTTTTGACTATACAATGACTCTTTTATTCTATCGGTGGAGGTAGTCGGATAACGTGATTTTTGACAAGGTTTTGTGTTGGTTTATGTCGATTTGCGGGTCTGTGGCGAAATGCCGACCTCGCTGACAATTAGGATATACCGTGACGCGGTGTGCTCGATTGAGCATCTTTGCTGTTGTGAGCGGAGATTTTGATGCCGAATCTGCCGGCCAGACGGCGTGCGATTGGCATCAGCTCGTATGTGCGCAACAGCCACAACATACCGAGATAAAGCACCAGAACAACGATGGCGAGTATGCAACAGACTCCCACCGCTTGGAACCAGTTCATATGTCCTCCCTTTCCGGCTTTGACGGTTGCGCCGAGGATCCCATAGGTCGGTTGGATCAGCAGATAACCGCCGGCGATGGCAACCAGCGAGGCGACGATCGCTTTGGTAAAGCTCGCGGTAACCCGTCTGCCGTCGATGTTGCCGTTGAAGCGTTTGCGAATCATGACCAGCAGCAGCGGGAAAGCGAGTATGTAGCTGATCGAATTTGAGAACGCCATCAACGAGGCCCAGTTTGCTGGCTGAATGAGCAGAGTTCCGGCAAACGCGATGATTATTTGCAGCACATTTTGCAAAACGACGAACAGGAAGGGGTGGTATCCGTCCTCGAAAGCGTAGAACGTGCGTTGAATGAGCAAATACGACGAGGAGATCGGCAGGCTTAGCGCAAGCAAGCTCATGGGACCGGAAATCAGTATCGCTTCTTTGATGCTGATGCTCGGCAGCAGGGCCAGTGCGATGGGTGTGGGCATCACGACGAAGACGACTGTGAAGAAGCACATCAGCAGCCATACGTTGCGCAAGGACTGGCTTAAATCGGCGCGCGCACTGTCGATGTTGTGGTCAGCCACTGCCTGAGCGATTTTCGGGAAAACGGCCGTGGCCACCGACACCGCGATAAGTGAATAAGGCAGAATATAGATCGTGTAAGCATTCTGGTACGATGCGTTGCCGGCGATGTCGAACTGGCTGAGATGCTGCACTGCGGCGGCTTTTTCCGGTGCGCTGGTGAGAATACGGGTGTTGACAATATTGGATGCCTGCCCCATGAGTACGATGCCCAGGCTCCAGCCCGCCACGGATCCCATTGAACGCAGGCCGATGCCGCGTATCCCCCAGCTTGGGCGGTAATGGATGCCGATGCGAAACAGCGGCACGAAGAGAATCAAGGCTTGGAAGGCGACGCCGAGCGTCCATGTGCCGGCGGTGAGGGCCATTTTGTCGGCAGTCCAGTAGCCCAGTGGTCGCTCGTTGGCACGGCCGAACAGCGCGATGAAAGCGGCGAAGCCGATGCAGCTGATGACATTGGCTCCGACCGAGCTCCATGCGTATGTGCCGAAGTGGTCCTTGGCTGCAAGAATCTGCCCGATAACCGTGTAAAGGCCATAGAAAAAAATCTGTGGGACGCACCAGAACGTGAATGACGTGGAAAGTGCCATCATATCCGGACCCGCGTGGACGTAAAGCCTGACCAGCAGTGGGGTGAGCAGAGTGACCAAGGCTGTCACTCCTGCCAACAGCACGATGGCGAAAGTGATGAGCTTGTTGAGCCGGTCTTCGGCATCCTTGGCCTTCATGGTTCGCACGATTTGCGGGACGAGTACGGCGTTGAAGATACCGCCTGAAACGAGGGTGAAAATAACCTGTGGAATGGTGGAACCGGCTTGGTAGGCGTTTGCCGCAAGGCCGGTTGTGCCCAAAGCCGCTGCCAGAAGGATGGTGCGAATCTGCCCGGTGACTCGGCTTGCAGCGGTGCCTGCCGCCATGACCAAAGAGTTATGGCCTACTGAAGAGCTCATTCGTCCGGATCCTTTTTGCGATTGAATTGACGCCAAATGCCGAGCATTCCAAGTATTATTGCGGCCACAATGAAGATGAGGCCGCTCATGTCGCTGATGCGCAGGGTGCTGGCAATGCGTGTTGATTCCTGCTTCGAGAAGGCGTCACCTTTGCGGTCGGTGAGCGTTAAATGCGCTGTGGCCGTTCCGCTGGTTGCCACACGCACATCGAAAGTGGTCTGCGCCTCGCTGCGTGCGGGTACGGAAAGGGTTTCGAACCGTGTGGTCACGATTTCCATCGAATCGGTAAGCGAGGAAACCTTGATGTTTACGGGATACGGGTGGTCGTTTTTGACGGTGACTGGCATTTTTGCGGTTTCGCTGAGCACGGTGATGGATTCCGAGGGTGTGATGCTGACACCGTTCATCAGCTGGGAAGCGATATCCTGGCTGCCGGCGCTCATTCGCTTGGATACAGCGTTGCTGGACGAAAGCGCATGCAACGCCGCGGATCTTTGCAAATCAGCAATGGTAAGGAGCCAGTCATGGCCGTTTTTGGACCGTTTGGCCGTAATATTTGCATCTTGGCGAGCCAATGCCTGGGCGTCGCCTGTGTCGGTTTTGTGGTTGTTGTCGGCGTCGTTTTGCGGACTTGAGGGGGATGCGTTGTTGGGTTTGCCGGGATTGGACGAATCGGCCGATGACTCCGATTTTGTATCGGAATTCGGTGATGATCCCATGGAAGATTTATTTTGGTCCGGTTGTGTCGCCGATGTCCCACTTTTCGCCGGTGCCTTGGTGGATGATTCGTCAAGGATGGAAGTGCTGAACCGATCGATGTCGTTTTTGTTGCTCGCAAGCGTGGCGAGGCTCTGACGTATCTGCGCGATTGTGGAATCGTGGATATTCGCCGAATCCGGCATTATGTTTGCGGCCTTTTCCCCGGAAAGATAGGCCTTTGACTGATTCAACTCATCCAGATTGCTCAACTTGAGCCAGGGGGCTTGCTCCACGGCAGTCATAAGAGCATCAGCGTCTTTGACGGAACCGTCGGAATTGACGGCATCGGTATCGAAGCAAATGAGGAGATTGCGCGTGGCATAGGGGCTTTCCATCTGATAGAAGGCGCTTTGTGCCATGAAACGTGCAAGTCTGCCGGCTGCGCTTGATTCGCCGTCTACCAGTTTGTCGGTGGGCTTGCCTTGTGCAAGTCGGCTCAGCTCGCCCTGGGCCATCAGCATCGTAACTTCGCCCGCGTCCGTATGGATGGTGTATTTACCCGTGCGGACGGTGGAACTGGCGTTGTTGCTACCCATGCCGGCGATGTCCGGGGCGATGACGGTGGTGTACCCCTGTCTTCTTGCTGTTTCCAATGAACTCATTGTCCACTGTCCTCGGCCGGGCCAGGCGTAAGTGGTTGGAGCGGCTTTAGTGTCACCGACCGCTGAACGGAATTGTTGCATACTGGTTTCAGCATTCCATGTTTTGGCAGAAACACCGGCCTTTTCGTATGCGGACTCGTTGTTCACTGCGGAATAAGCAGTGATGTCGAACGCACCTGGCTGCATGATTGCGCTTGACTTGGGAGGTATGGCGAGATTCTGCGCGAGTGTGGGGTCGGTGATGACCTGTAGTCCGTCGTGTTTGCTGATGAGTTGGTCCGCGGCCTGAGGAAGTTTGCCCGCGTTGACGATTTTGCTGCCGTCGCCCTCCCCCGTTGTCATCAGCTGTCCGAGTTTGTTGTCGTCGATCTGCCAGCCTTCGCTTGCCAGCGGGATGACCATGGTGATGTTCATCGGCGGTGTACTGGCGTTGTTGAGACCATCGCTGGAGCGGGTCAGGAATGTGTGAACGGTAATGGTGGTCGACGTTCGGGAGGATGCGGCGTTCGCGTTGCCGTTTGATGCGTTCACAGGGAATGCATAGGTGATGCGTACCGGTTTTGCCCCCCACGAAATGATGTTTTTCAAGCTTGGCTGATCCGGATTCGCATCGATGGCGACGGTGATCTTGCCGCCTTTGTCGATTTGCGGAACCGCCACCTGCCCCAACTGGTTCGGTACCTGAATGCGGGAACTGCCTTGGGCCCACTGTTGCATGTCGGCACGTGAACCGAACGTGTAGTAATCGTTGACCGCCACGCTCAGCGTTCCCTCGGGGATGGAGTCGTTGCCTGTGTTCTCTAGTGTTGCGCTCAGGTGATAGCCCGAAGTCGAGGTAACCACGGCGGTTGAGCTGTCAATTGTGACTTTGGCGGTTTGCGCATCGCTGTCGTTCGAAGATTGGGTTGCTTCCGGTGCATCAAGTGCCAGAGCCATGTGCGCGGGCAGAACCAGGGCGAAGGCGCATAATGCGACGATCACCGAGGTCACAACTGCCGATATCTCTATTGGCTTGGGCACGCGCTTCAAGCGCGAGTTGCAGGGGTGCCAGTGTCTCAACCTTCTGCCTGCCTATTCAGTTTCTTGGCGTAGAGCCATGCGATTTTACGTTCGTTAGGATAGCTCAGCACGTTGTCAAGGTCATCGAAATTGACCCAGATTGCATCCTCGGCCTCGTGATCCGGATCGCCTTCTACACTCAGCGTGCCGCCAATCTGTCGCAACACGAAATGGTGGACGAGTTTGTGGATGCGTTCGGACTGGCCGGTGAACCAGTAGTCGATGGTTGCGATGGAATCGACAACCTCGCCCAAAATGCCGGTTTCTTCATGAACCTCGCGAACCGCGGTTTGCTCCGGGGTTTCACCTTTTTCGATATGACCTTTCGGCAGGCACCACTCAAGGTGGCCGCTGCGGGAATGCCGTGCGATAAGTGCGACATGATTGTGGTCATCGAAAATCAAGCCGCCTGCTGAGTATTCGCGTGTGACCGGCAGCTCCTGAGTTTCGAGCGTGGCGAATTTGGTGGGACCGCTGCTGTTGCGATGATGCGGCATCATCCTCGGCGTCGGTCCCCCGTCCGTTTCAATGAAGCGTACAACCTGCTCTTCGGACTGCGAAGTATAGAGTGGCTGGTCCGGTTTCGGGCGGTTTTGGGCATGCTCACCTGAGGCGTTGGCTACCATGCGAGCCAGGTCTGCGGGCGTTATCATACAACCCAGCTTACTCAGAAGGATGTGCAGGTAGGGTGACGGTGAACAGAAGTAACCGATATATCTGCTATTTTGCGAGGTTTTAAGGCATGAAAACGATATCCGTTTGGAGACTTGTCGGCGGGGGCAACGGTGAAGGTATGCTGGTAATCGCGTGAAATTTGAACCGTGGAGGCAAATCGTGGAGTTTGAGGTGTGGCCTGAGGCCATCGAGCTGGGGCACATGTTCGCTGAGCAGGGATACGAGCTTTCGCTGGTGGGCGGGCCCGTGCGTGATTTGCTGCTCCACAGAAAAAGTCATGACCTTGATTTTTGCACTTCCGCCAGGCCGGAGGAATTCGAACCCATTCTTAAGCGGTTCGGGCGTGACGGCTTTTGGGATATGGGCCGCAAGTTCGGGACCTTGGGAGCGATGCGGCGCCGCAAAGACGGCACTGAAGTTCAGGTTGAGGTAACGACTTACCGATCCGACAGATACGATTCGGATTCACGTAAGCCTGAAGTTAGCTATGGAGATTCGCTTGAAGGTGACCTTTCACGGCGTGATTTCACGGTTAACGCGATGGCTTTGCGAGTTCCCGACCTTGAGTTCGTTGATCCGTTCGGAGGTGCAAACGATTTGTCGAAGGGCATTTTGCGCACTCCGGTGGACCCGCGTCAATCCTTTGAGGACGACCCGCTTCGTATGATGCGTGCGGTTCGGTTCGTTGCTCAGCTCGGGTTTCACATTGAGCCGGACACCGCCGAAGCCATTAGCGATATGGTCGATCGCATCTCCATCGTCTCGGCCGAGCGTGTGCGCGATGAAGTCACTAAGCTTCTGCTTTCCGACCGTCCCCATGAAGGCATTGAGGCTCTTGTTGATTCAGGCCTGGCCGATATCGTACTGCCTGAAATTCCTGCGTTGAAGCTGGAAATTGACGAATATCACCGGCACAAGGACGTTTTTGAGCACACGTTGATGGTGCTTGACCGTGCGATTGCGCTTGAAACCGGACCGGATGGGCCGGTGCCCGCTCCCGATCTGACATTGCGTCTCGCCTCACTTCTGCACGACATCGGCAAGCCAGGCACCCGTCGTTTCGAGCCTCACGGCAAGGTGAGCTTCCATCATCATGATGCTGTGGGTGCAAAACTCGTGCGCAAGCGACTCAAAGCGCTGCGGTTCGACCATCACGTCATTTCCGATGTCAGCGAGCTGGTGAATCTGCATCTACGTTTTCATGGCTATATCGACGAGCCCTGGACCGATTCTGCGGTTCGCCGGTATGTCAAGGATTCCGGTCATCTGTATGAACGACTCAACCGGTTGACTCGTGCTGACGCCACCACACAGAACAAGCGTAAGGCCCTTATGTTCTCCGAGGCGATGGATGAGCTGGAAGATCGCGTCCGGGAACTCAAGAGGCAAGAGGACTTTGATGCGATTCGGCCGGATGTTAACGGCAATGAAATCATTGAGGTTTTGGGCATCAAGCCCGGTCCGGAAGTGGGGCGTGCCTACAAGCACATGCTTGATTATCGTTTGGATCACGGCCCTGCCGACCATGACACGGCTTTGGCCGAACTTAAGCGGTGGGCTGCTGATGAAGGGCTAATTGCCGAATAGAGTCGAAAGCACGATTCTGGGTGTTGGCATTACCGGCCAATGGTCGGATTATGTAACGTTGTGTCGAACTGAGTTTGTCCGGGCTCTTCCGGTATCCGTTCTCCGGTTTGCTAAGCACGAGTTTGCGAGCGTCAGGCGGCGTTCTGCTCGAATGTGGCGGGAAGTTTCTTGGTGTCGACCTTGCTGGGTGGGGTGCACCCTTCGACGCTCTTGATCAGCGAACCCGGTGCCGGCACCGACTCCTTGTTTGCCAGATTATTGAAAGTCGAACCCAGCACCACACTGACAACCTGCCCCTGACGGTTGTCCATCACCAGTTTCGCATCGGTGAAATTGGCGTAGACCGTGTACGCCTGTGCGATGTTGTTCATCCCGTAATAAATGGCGGTTCGCTCCACTTTGCGGGAGCTAAAATTGCTGACGCTGACCACGGAGAAATGGCGGTTCTGCAACGCACTGCCAACCGCCTTGGCGAAACCAACCGACTTGGTGCCGTTGTATACACTGACCTGAACGTTTCCGTTTTGCTCATAGAGGGGCTGATTCTTGTTCTGATCTTCGGACGGGCAGATCACAGATGCCCCGAAATTCGTTTGTGTCTGTGCTTCTTTGGCATTGCCGCGGCTGATGCTGTAGAAGAACGTGAAGAGTGAAACAATCAGAACAACGGCCATAACCGCCGCAAGTACTGAGAAAATACGCATCTGACGGTGATGTACGTACTGCCTGCGTGCTTGGCGTTCATCCGTATATTGTTGCATCGTTCGTTCCTGTCAACCCGTGCCTGTTCCTGCAAACGCGTGAGATTAGTCGGGCGCGAGGAAATTCGGCGAAATATCGACGATATTACTTTACCGTGAGAGTGTGACGCACGGCGGCCAAGCCCCCCCGCGCACGTATCTATGCTTGCAGAGCGCCGGCAAGCGCGGCAAATTCGCTGATGGTCAGTGTCTCCCCGCGTCTGGTTGGGTCGATGCCGGCAGATTTGAAGGCTTCCTCAGGCACTAGTTTTTTCAATGCTGCGTGCAGAGTCTTGCGGCGCTGGCCGAAGGCTGTGTCGATAAGCTGGAACACTTGTTCCCTATCGACTTCAACGTTGATGGGCGAAATCGGTCGGGCGGTGCCGGTTGTATACGGTAAGCCTGCGGCATCCGATCCGTTGGTGTCTTTCTTCGCTTCGTTTGTGTTCTCGGCGTTGGCGTAGCGGACGAAGGAAACAAGTGCGGAGTCAACGTTTGGAATGGGCCAAAAGACGTTGCGTCCCACCAGCCCGACTCGCTCGGCCCGACCATACCATGCCAGCTTCACACTTGGTGTGCCGTAGATTTTCGAACCCGGTTTGGCTGCGAGCCGGTCTGCCACTTCCTTCTGCACCATGACAAGGAAACGATCAAGATTGTCGAAGCGCTCGAGCAACGTGAGCAGTATCGGTGTCGCAACGTTGTACGGCAGATTGGAAACCAGCATGAAACTATCGTCCGATTGCGAACCGGTGGGTGCATATTCCGGCAGTGTTTCGGGGCTCAGGTTCAGCGCGTCTCCCCTGATGACCGTGAAATGGTCAACAGTGTCGGGCATGAACTGTGCAACGGTTTCTGGCAGGCGCTGCGCCAGCGAGGGATCGATTTCCACCGCTGTGACATGCGCGCCCGTTTCCAAGAGCGCCAGCGTAAGCGAACCGAGTCCTGGGCCCACCTCAAGCACGCGGGAATGCGCAGTCACGCCGGCCTCCCGTACGATCCGTCGCACAGTTCCCGGGTCGATAACAAAATTCTGCCCGAATTTCTTGGTCGGGCTGATGTCGGATTCACCTGCGATTCGTCGCACGTCTGCGGCTCCCAGTAGCTGGCTTTCGCCAGCGGTGCGCTCATCTTGGTTTGCCTGATTCGTGTGCTCTGTCATCTCTTCATCCATACTTCTCAAGATACTCTCTACTCATGAACCAATCTGAGGGTATGTGTGGGAACAGTTGATTTAATACCATCCGCCATGTCCTGAATATGGTGGCTTGCATCGTGAAAGCCACTTTTGCCAAGCGTTCGAAGGATTCCCATAGGTGATCTTGATATAATTTAGGCCCCAATCAATCTGTGTTGCGGCATTGTCTCTCCAGTCGTCCCCGTATTTAGCCATTTTGTTGCCGGGAAGGGCTTGTGGAATGCCATATGCGCCTGATGTTTGGTTTCCCGCGCCCCATCGCCAATTGGATTCGTGGTCCCACAATACGATCAGATCTTGGAATTGTTGGCCTGTCCAACCGTATTGAGCGGCCGCTCCGGCAGCATAGGCCTGTGCCTGTGCTGGGCTCGCGTGCCAGTAGGCGCCTCCACCTGAGCTGGGAGGTGTGGAGGGTGCCGGCGCAGGGGCTGGTGCGGGTGCAGGTGCTGGAGTGGGTGGTGACGGCTTGGATGGTTGAGGCTGCTGTGAGGGTGCCGATGGTGTGCCCGGCTTGCTGGGGTTTGACGGGCTGGAATTAGGGGTGGACGGCGTTTGCTTGTTGCTTGAATCGTTCTCTTTCTTCGATTTGTCGTCTTTCGGCTTGTCGTCCTTGTTCGTTCCGCTGTCCTTGCCGGTCGAAGGTTCCGGTTCTGCCGGTGCGGCGGGACCTACGGCTACGACCTGGTCTATTGCCGCCTGTGTGACGGTTTCGGACTTCAATGTCGAGCTTTCGGCCTGACCATCGACATAGGTGACGTCGTAGACCTGCTCTTTGTTGCCGTTCTTTCCGACTTGGCGAATCTCGGTCTGTCCCGGCTGCAGACTGGGGTCGACCACGGTGCGTGTGGAGAAAAGTACGGGAGTGTCCTTTGTCTCTTGGCCGTGTGTGACTCGCTGGACTCGCAGGATGGTCTGTCCGTTCTCCTCGCTTACATTGACGCGGTCTTCCTTACCGATGGTGATGTTTTTGGAGTCAAGAATTGAAGCGGCCGTAAGCCTGCCGTTGGGGGCTATGGAGGTTTTGCCGTCGGCTATCACCGTGACCGGGCCCTCTTTGTTGATAACAAACCCGCCGGTAAGCTGGTTGTAGATATTTCCGACGTTGACCGAGATTTTCGTTGCGTTCTGGTCGTTGGTGTTGAAGAAGCCCAGTAGCTGGTCGGCGCTTGTGGCATAGGTCCAGAAGGGCACTTCCTGTCCGTCGATGTTGATGGTGGTCTGGTAGGCACTGCGTACTGTGACCACGTCGTGGTCGCTTAAGCCGTTATTTTCGTTCGTGGAATCGATGAAATCATGGGTTTTGATCTTGACTCCCTGCTCTTGAAGCAGACGAGGCACACTTGTTGCATAAGTTGTAACGCTCTTTGTCTCACCGTTGACCGTCAATGCCACCGTCTTGCGTGCGGTGACGGCGAACATTCCTATGCTGGCAAGCGTTACCGCAGCCGCACAAATGGCCACGCGTATCCTGCGTAGCGTCACAAAACGTCGTGGAGTCCATCGACGTGCCATTCAAGCCCCCTGAAGAAAATCGGACATGCCTCGCATGCCTAGTCCCAATTGTCGGATTCCAGTCTAACGGTATAACCTTAAAGGTTGCAATATTGGTGAAATCATGCGGGTAAAACCCGCAAACGACAGTCCGTTCGGATTCTCTGCACGCAAAATCGCCGCGATGAGTGGCGTGGAGACAAGAAAAGGCGCGCCCCTCCCCCTGTTGTTGGAGCCTTCTGTCGGGATCGAACCGACGACCTGCCGCTTACAAGGCGGCTGCTCTGGCCATCTGAGCTAAGAAGGCATTGCTTTCGACTGTAACGCAAAGCAAACAGAATGCATTCTAACAGAACGGCTCGATTATTGCACTTCCCGAAAATAACGGACTGGCTGACGAATCGTTGTGCAAATTCGTCAGCCAGTCGTTGTGGTACGGTTTTGACGGCAGGTGCCTGCTTTGTGATTATTGCAGGGGCTTGGGGGCTTTCGTTCCGCCGATTTTCGGCATCACGCCTTCCTTGCCGACTTCTGATTCTTTGATGTCGAGCGACGTGAGCAATGCCTCCTTCTGAGGGATGTGCAAGTCGGAGATTTCGCTCTGCTCAATGAGCTTGCCATTGATCAGAACCGTCGGGGTGCTCATCTTGCCCTTGTTATTACCGTAGTTGCTCTCCAAATCTTTGCGGCTGACCGCGTAGTCGTAGGAAGCTTCAAGCCATTTGTTGTATTGTCCGCCGAACGCCTTGTCCATCACGGCCTCTGGGACACCGGCCTTGAGGCCTTGCTCCTTGATTTTGGCGTTGTCGGTTGGGACGTAGTCGGAACCCTCTTCCGGCTGGAAGTCCGTGTCGTAGAGGTTGCTGATGAACTTCATTAGGTGCTGGGTGTCTGGATCGTTGCTGGCAACATAGAGCACGGCGCCGGCGGTACGGGTGGAGTACTGGTCCGTTGAATTTCCGTCCAGGAAGTTCATGAGGTGGTAGACCAGATTGATCTGTCCGGCATTGACGAGCCTGACCAGGTCATCGTCGATTTGGCGGTGCAGGGAGCCACAGCCGGGGCACATCGGATCCATGTAGATGTCAACCGTGGGGGCGTTTTTGATTTTCTTGCCGTAGCCGTCCTTCGAAATCAGGATGCCGCCCTTTTTGTCGACTGCGGAGGGCTTTGTTTTCACCTTTTGCAGGGCTTCGTAAGCGCTGCTAGTCGAGACCGGCTTCGGCTCCTCCTTCTTATCGAAAGGGTGGAACGTCGCGATGGCGATGATGGCTACAAGCGCAACAACGACCGCAACGACGATACCTCCGATGATGGTCTGCTGTTTGCGTTCCTTGGCGGCGATTTCAGCTTGCTCCCGTCGTAACGCCTCTTGTTCAGCCTGGCGTCTGGCACGCGCTTTGCGTTTCTGTGCCTTTCTGTTGCCTTGTTCTGCCATGGGTCCTTCTTCATGTCGTTGGTGACTTAGCTGCCGATTGCCTTAAAAATCAACGTCTGTGGCGCTCTGACAGCTGCACAACGGGTGTGCTCAAGTATGTCCTTTAATTGTGCACGAATGGGTGGATGAATTGTTCAAAGAAGGGTCACATAATGGTCGGTCAGCTATAACGACGGGTTTGGCAGCGGAATCCAATCGATTTGACCATTCGTCAGCACCAGTACGGCCGCTGCCACCGTTGCAACGGCCCATAGTATTAGCATTATTGAGCCTCGATTGAGCCAATGTGAGCCGTGGGGCTCGTTGACGTTTTCACCGACGCCGGAAAGGTCGTCGTCGACGTAACCGTCAGCATACCCGTCGTCCTGCGGTTCGAAGATTTCTCGCGTCTCGCCAGCTGTGCCATTGATGGCAGTCGACCGATGTCGGCTTTTGCCCAAGCATCCCGCCCCAAGACGTAGCGTTGCCTTTCGTGGTCCGAAAACCGTGATCAGCCAGGCTGCGGCCATGAATATTGCGAGTGATGCGCTCGAATATGAGAAGGAGATGTCGGCCGCCAGCAGCAAAGGGATATGCAACGAGCCGATAGTCATACTGACTGTTTTGGTGGGCAGTCCGGATACCAGATTCACCACAATCGGCGAAAGATCGGCAATCAGAACCATCGCCACTATTCGTGGAATGGATGAAAGAAGAGCCTTGATTGCGTGCCAGGGGAGGCTCGCCAAGCGCAAAGCTGTGTCGCCGCGTTTGCGGATGCCATCACGTCGAGCTTCGCGTTCAAGCTGCGACGTTTCGCCGTAACCGAGCGTTAGCAGCAGCCATAGCAGGACCGCTGCGCAGCACAGCGAGACAGCAGGCATCGCTGCGGCGAGCAGTGCGAGAGGGACCATGGCAAGCCACAGCACTAACGTCGAACGCGATATTAACGCGTCTCGCCTGATGTCGGCGGGATTGACCGTTTGCTCGGGCAGCGGAGCTGGAGGCATCGGTATGTTCGCTGGGCTGTATGGGTACGACGCATAAACAGAGGGTTGTGTTTGCGGGGCCATTGACGGTTGTGCTTGCGGCAATAGATTCATGGCAAGGGGCATGGTGCCGGTTTCCATCGGTTGCGCTGGTTGTATGTTCGATGTCGGCAGCACGGACGTCTGATCCATGTTCGTTGAACCGTTCGAACCAACTGGAACGGGGGCGGTTTCACTGCCTTCCGGCTGCGCCATGAGTCGTGTTGAGTCACGCGGTTGTCGTTGTGCGGGTTCGAGTTGACGTGTAATCAAATCCGTGGGATTGTCGGTCCACATCGATCTCGGGTTATCCTGAATCGGGCTTCCGGAATCTGAATCAGTTCGAGGGCTTATGCCAAAAGGGGGCATCACCTCTTGTGTTTTATAGGTTTCCGTATTGGCGTTATTTGCGGCGGCACCGTTATTTTTCAATGGCCACGGCATGGTGTCATTGCTCTCGTCGTTGCTTAGCTCGCCGTTTTCGAACGGGTTGAGTGTGTCGAGTGTGATGCCCTGAAGCAAATCTTGTGGACTGCAACGTTTCGATGGGTCGGGGTTAAGTGCACTGCGCAAGGCCGCAAGTGTGTTGGGCGCAAGGCCGGCAAGATTGGCGTTACCGCTTGCCTCACGTTCGAGCACCGCCATCATGGGCTTGCTGCCAAAAACCGGGTGGCCGGTGGCGGCGAAGGCGATCACACTCGCAAGCGACCACCAGTCCGTGGCCTCGTTGCTTTCCGCTCCGTCAATGATTTCGGGAGCGATAAAACCGGGTGTACCCATCACCAGACCGGTGCGTGTGACATGGCTTTCGCCTTCGGTCATCGCAATGCCGAAATCAACCAAAACCGGTCCGGAAGCCGAAATCATGACGTTTGTGGGTTTGATGTCACGGTGGATGATGCCTTGTGCGTGCACCGCCTGCACGGCATCAATCAGTTTGGCGGCTAGACGCTGCAGGTCGTCGCCTACATACCGTCCATTCGCGGCCACATCGTCCTGCAGGTTCTTGCCCTCGATCAGCTCGGTGACGATGAATGCGAGGGAATCATCGAGTTCCATGTCAACGATGGCGCAAACGCCGGGATGATTAATCTTGCGCATTGCCACGGCCTCACGGCGCATGCGCTCGCGGGCGGTTACATGGACCTCATGGCTGTGATGATGAGAGTGTACGCTTCCGGTCTCATTGCCGTTGTTCTGATCGGCGTTCGAATCGTTTCCGATACCTTCGGCGACATTCGCGTGCGGTCCTTCTGAAGGTGTGCCATCGCTGCCGGCTTCATTGCCGTCTCGGAGCGAATCGCGCAAGATTTTCATTGCATACATCTCTCCGCCACCGTCGCGTACGCGCCAGACCGAACCCATGGCACCGCCGCCCAGTCGCGAGATCAGTGTGTATCCGCCGACGATGTCCCCAGCTTGTAAGTCCAACGCGTTCAAGTCGCTCATGTCCCCCATGATACTGGGGCGGGCGGAGGGTGCTGTGCCAGTGGTCTTAACGGCGGCAGGCGGGCGCGAGTGCAAGCGGTTGTATAATTGATATCACATCGTTGTTTGTGCACAGAACATGCTGGCAAAATGACAGGCTAAGTGGAAAAGTTACGTCGTTTTGACTAACAGTGCACAATGAAATTGTATGAATGTTGCATCGTCGCATTGGCTTTGTTCAAAGTTGAGCGAGTATGTACGGTTGCGATACTGTGATTCAGGCGCAATCGATTCATTCACGATATGCAGGTAAATAAGAGAGGACTTCTCATGTTGCAGATCAACATGGCTGATGTCGTCAACGTCATTAAGTCATTGGTGCCCTATCTGGTGGCGATTGGTGTCTTTATGGTTTTGGCCGTTATCATCAGCATCGCCGTCAACAAGAAGACGGTAAAAAACGTCGGAACCCGCAAGTTCGTGCGCAGCGAGACGTGGCTTGTGGCCATGGTGGCCATAGTTGCCGCCGTCTCCATGATGCTCACCGGCCCGATGGCCACGCTGCTCAACAATGTGTCTGCTAAGAAATATGAGCTTTCACAGAGCACTGTGGACAAGGGTAATAAACTCGCTGAGGATATTCAGAGCGAAGCGGTGACCCTTCTGAAGAATGATGGCAACAACTTGCCACTTTCCAGCAAGAAGGTCAACGTATTCGGCTGGGGCTCCACCAACCCGGTTTATGGTGGAACGGGTTCTGGTTCGATGTCGAAGCAGTATCCCACCGTTTCCCTGCTTCAGGGTATGAAGAATGCCGGCCTCGAACCCAACGACAAGCTTTCCAAGCTTTATACGGATTACCGTAAGGATCGTCCGGAAGTTGGTATGTTTGCCCAGGATTGGACCCTACCCGAAGTGCCAGCGGACCGGTATTCGCAGAGCCTCATCGATCAGGCGAAGTCATACTCCGACCAGGCAGTTGTGGTTATTAGCCGTGTAGGCGGCGAGGGCGCCGATCTTCCGACCAATATGAAAGCCAAGGATATTACCTACACCAACAACTCGAAGAATTATGAGGACTTCCAAGAAGGCGAATCCATCCTGCAGCTCGATCAGACCGAGAAGAACATGCTCGATCTCGTCGCCAAGAACTTCCAGAACGTGACGGTTGTTTACAACGGTGCAAACACGTTCCAGTTCGACTTCCTTGATCAATATCCTCAGGTCAAGTCTCTCGTGTGGTGTCCGCCGGCTGGTCAGACCGGCTTCACATCTCTCGGTCGTGTGCTCGCGGGCGACATCAACCCGTCCGGTCGCACTGCAGATACCTTCCTGAAGGATTTGAAGAAGTCCGTCACCTACAACAACTCTGGTGATTTCAAGTACAACAACGTTGATGAATTCGCGCAGAGCTTTGCCGGCTTCACCGGTAAGACCGAGACTGTCAAGCCGACTTTCATCAATTACACCGAGGGTATTTATGTCGGCTACCGCTTCTACGAGACTGCTGCCAAGGAAGGTCTGATCGACTATAACAGCATGGTTCGCTATCCATTCGGTTACGGCCTGAGCTACACCAAGTTCAGCGAAAAGATGGGTTCGATCAACCACAGCAACGGCAAGGTCAGCTTTGATGTCACCGTGAAGAACGATGGGTCCAAGGCTGGCAAGGACGTCGTTCAGGTCTACTACAACCCTCCGTACACCGAAGGTGGCATCGAGAAGGCGAGCACCAATCTTGTTGCGTTCGCCAAGACCGATGTTCTCAAGCCTGGCGCTTCGCAGACCGTGAAGATCGAGTTCAACGATTCCGACATGGCTTCGTACGATTCGAAGGGTGCTCGTGCATACGTGCTTGAGCAGGGGCAGTATGAGATTTCGGTGCAGTCCGATTCCCACACCGTGATCGATACCAAGACGGTTACCGTCGACTCCACGACCACGTACAACGCCAAGGGCAAGGCCCATAACGGAGACAAGACACCGGCGACGAACATCTTCGACAAGGCCAGGGGCGAGAACGTCACGTATCTCTCCCGTGCCGGACACTTCGCGAACTTCGCTGCTGCAAATTCGGTTCCCACCGATTTCAAGATGAGCGACAAAGTGAAGTCTGAGTTCGTCAACAACGGCAACTACAAGGCGGCCGACCATAACCAGGCCGACGACAAGATGCCTACGACAGGTGCGAAGAACAACGTTCGCCTGGCGTCGCTGCGTGGAAAGTCTTTTGACGATCCTGAATGGGACAAGCTGCTCGACCAGTTGACGTTCAAGGAGATGGATGAGCTCATCGCCAATGGTGGATACGGCACCGCTGCGATTGATTCCATCGGCAAGGCGCGTGTCACTGACGCTGATGGCCCTGCTTCCTTGAACAACAACTTCACCAAGGCCGGTTCTATCGGCTTCCCGGCTTCCACCGCCGTCGCTGCGACCTTCAACAAAGATCTCGCCAAGCGCTTCGGTGAGCTCATCGGTGAAATGGGTCACGACATGCACGTTGCCGGCTGGTACGCACCTGCAATGAACGTGCATCGCGATGTGTTCGGCGGCCGCAACTTCGAGTACTTCTCCGAGGATCCGCTGGTAGCCGGCACAATGGCCTCCAATCAGGCTGCTGGTGCCCAGTCCAAGGGCGTCTACGCATTCATCAAGCACTTCGCGATGAATGAGCAGGAAAGCAACCGTACCAACATGCTTTGCACCTGGGCTGACGAGCAGGCGATGCGTGAGGTGTACCTGAAGCCGTTCGAGATGAGCGTGAAGACCGGTGGCGCACGGGCTGTGATGAGCTCCTTCAACTATATCGGACCCACTTATGCAGGTGCGAATCCGGCGTTGCTTCAGTCGCTGCTGCGCGACGAGTGGGGCTTTAAGGGCTTCGTTGTTACGGATTACTATGCAGGTTACGGCTTCCAGAACGCCGATCAGATCATTCGCAACGGCGGTGACACCATGTTGGCGACCACCAAGGTGACCAATCACATCACCGACAAGTCCGCGACTTCCGTGATTGCCATGCGTAGGGCTACCAAGAACGTGCTCTACACCGTGGTGAACAGCTGGGAGTACGAGAAGGGTGAGCCGAAGGCTGAGACCCCGATCTGGCGTACGGCTATGTATGCTGCTTGGGTTGTCTTCGGACTGCTCTTCATCGGTCTTGAAGTTGTGGCCATCCGCCGCTTCCGCAGCCGTCGTGAGGCGGCCAAGGTGACTGAAGCTCTTCAGTCCGTTGAGACTCCGGAGCAGGCAGTTTCCGACGAAATGGCCGAGTCTGTCACTCCCGATGGAACTGCAGAGCAGGTCACTTCCGAAGAGGAGTGAGCATAAGGTGAAAGGCCTTGATTCCGGTGTTCGTTGATAGTGCTTTGATGGTTCACCGGGCAAAGGTTTGAACTAATACGCAAAGCCCCCATCTGCTACGTTCGGTGGGGGCTTTGCCATATCTTCACGGCTTCGCACCGTTCATGCCAACGAATCGACAGCTTAGGCTGTAACGGCTCCCGGTCGTTGATTTTGTTGCTTAAATAAAATTGCTATTGGTGGATTGTATGCGATGTGGCACAGCCTTGTGCGGCGTTGCATATATCTGCACACTAATGCATGTCGGGTTTCAGCTACGGTGACGATAGCTGTATGGCGACAACAAAATTACTGAAGGAGAACCATGGAACTCGAAGAGCTTTCGGTGACCGAGAAAGCCGCGATGCTTTCCGGCGGATCCGAGTGGGATTCGCGGGGCAATGAGCGTGCCGGCATCCCCAGCTTTGTGATGAGCGATGGCCCCCACGGCGTACGTCGACAGCTTGGCGCAGGCGATCATCTCGGTCTCGGCGCATCCAAGCCTGCAACCTGCTTCCCCACCGCCGGTACGGTGGCCAATTCTTGGGATCCCGATCTCGCTGAGGAAATGGGAAAGGCATTGGGACGTGAGGCGCATGACCTTGACGTGAATGTGCTGCTCGGTCCGGGCATGAACATCAAGCGCAACCCGCTGTGCGGCCGCAACTTCGAGTATTATTCCGAAGACCCGCAGGTCGCCGGACGCTTGGCCACTGGCCTCGTCAAGGGTATTCAGAGCAATGGTGTCTCTTCCTGTCCGAAGCATTTTGCCGTCAACAGTCAGGAGCTGCGCCGTCAGGCGTCCAATTCGGTTATCGACGAGCGCACATTGCGTGAGCTGTATCTGACCGGTTTTGAAATCATGATTCGTGAGGCCAGCCCTTGGGCCATCATGACTTCCTACAATCAGGTCAACGGCACATATGCCCACGAAAACAAGCACCTGCTGACCGAAATTCTTCGTCAGGAATGGGGGTTCGACGGCACCGTCATCTCCGACTGGGGTGGTTCGAATTCCGCGGTTGCCGCAGTGAAAGCAGGCGGCTCGCTTGAGATGCCGTCGCCGGGATACACCTCCGTGCGTGAGCTGGTGGGGGCGGTGAAGGCCGGTACTTTGGCCGAGGCTGATATCAACGTTCGTGCCCGCGAGGTTGCCACACTTGCCGAACGGACGCGTTTTGAGGGTGTGGGACGCGATGACCTCCTTAGTGATGATGTTATTAAGACGCATCATGAAATCGCTCGTCATGTGGCTGAAAACACGGCTGTGTTGCTTAGGAACGGCAGTGCAGACGGCACTGTCGCTCCGGCGCTCCCCCTCAAGCCGGGTACCCGTGTGGCGGTTATCGGCGATATGGCCGAAACGGCGCGTTACCAAGGATCCGGATCTTCGAAGGTCAACGCGACTGGTGAGGAGAACCTGCTCGATGAGCTCAAGAAGATGGGCGGCATCGATGTTGTCGGTTATCAGCAGGGCTACGAGCGCCACGGTGGCAAGAACAGTGTGCTGGTTGAAGATGCCGTTGCACTGGCGGCGGCCGATACCACCGATGTGGTCGTCGCTGTCGTTGGTCTTGATGAACGCAGTGAGTCCGAAGGTCTCGACCGTTCCACCATGGCCATCGCTGAAGGTCAGAATGAACTGGTCAAAGCACTGTCCGCCACCGGAAAGCCCGTGGTTGTCGTGCTTGTTGCAGGCTCTCCCGTCGAACTGCCTTGGTTTGACGATATCGCTTCGCTTCTGTACATCGGTCTTTCCGGTCAGGCCGGAGCTTCGGCGACCGCGCGTGTGCTTGTAGGCGAAGTCAATCCATCCGGTCATCTTGCCGAGACTTGGCCGCTCAAGTACACGGATTGCCCCAGCTCTGGCTGGTACCCGGCCATCGGTCGCGACGCGATTTATCGTGAAGGGCCCTTCGTCGGCTACCGTTATTACCAGACCGCGGGCGTGCCTGTTCGCTTCCCGTTCGGTTACGGCCTGAGCTACAGCACGTTTACGTATTCCGATCTGAGCAGCGACGAAAATGGCATCACATTTAGTGTGACCAATGATTCCGACATCCCCGGTGCCACTGTCGCGCAGATGTATGTGCGCGGTCCGCAGGGCGGTGCGATGCGTCCAGATCGAGAGCTCAAGGGCTTCAAGAAGGTCTTTCTCGGCGCTCATGAAACCAAGAAAGTCACCATCGCGTTTGACCGCTATACGTTCCGTCATTACGACGTGGTGCCAGGCACTTGGAAAACGGAGACGGGCGAACGTGAAATTCTCGTCGGCGACTCCGTCGTGAACCTACCGCTTTCCGTTCGTGAGTCGATTCAAGGCGATATTGATCTGTGCCCGCCGAACCCGGTGCTCGGCAACTACCTCAAGGGTAGGGTCAAGGATGTCACCGACAACGAGATGACCGCCTTGTTCGGTCACGGTGTCATCGCTCCCGGCAAGACCACCGTCTTCGGGGAGAACGACCCGATTTCCTCGTGGGTCGATTCACGTGGCTTTGTAGCGCGCACGATTGCAAAGACGCTGACCAAACGTGAGGAATCTGTCCGTCGGAAAACCGGCCAGCCTGACCTCAATACCCTCTTCATCCTCAACATGCCGCCACGTGCGATGTGCAAGATGACGCAAGGCATGATCGACGCGGCGATGGTGCAGGCCATCGTCAAGATTGCGAACGGCCATACCTTCCGGGGTATCGGTTCGTTCGTCGCCGGTTATTTCCGCAATATTTCCGCCAATAAGCGTGTAGAAAAGGAGCTTGAAAACAAATGAACGAGTCCGCACATCAGTCAGTAGACAATCAGAATCCGGGACCTGGCAACGATCCTGAAGGCAGGGGATTCATGGCCGCTTGCAGGCGTCTGATTGACAAATATCCGAACCTTTGGGAATTCATCAAGTTCAACGTGCTCTCGAACATCTCGACCATCACGCGTTTCGTGGCTGTATGGGGCCTGACCGCGCTGTTTGTGCACGCGATGAACCTGACTCAACCGTTCAGTTTCCTTATTTTCAACTATTCGAAACCAAGCTCCAACGGTTTGGGCGGATTCCTCACTTTCCTGATTGCGGAAATACTGGCTCAGGCAGTCAATTTTGTGGTCCAGATGAAGTGGGTTTTCAAGTCTGACGCAAGCTTCAAGTCCGCTGCATGGAAGTATGCGATTCTGGCTGTCATCATCGTCATTGTCGGTCTGCTGTTGCCAGGTTACATCACCACAATCTGCAAGGGCTTCGGTTGGAATGACGCCATTTCCTCGACTTTGGCTTCCGTGGTCAATACGATTCTGGCCGTCGTCATCAGCTATCCGCTGCTCAAGTGGTGGATAGCCCCCGCTGAGAAGGGCGAAAAATCCGAATAGTAGCCAATTTTGAATTGGCTGTAGTGATTAACGGTAACAGTGTCCGTAGAAACGTGTAAACCACACGATTCTACGGACACTGTGCGTTTGTGGGGGTATTGGTTGTTTAGTGCGGCAGCAATACGGTCAGGGTGAACCAGTGATCGTGGGTTTTGATGCTGACGTTGCCGTTGTATAGCTTGGCGATATGCTGGATTGATTTCACACCGTAGCCGTGGGCGCGATCGTCCGATTTAGTGGTGCGCAAATCGCCTTGGTTGTCCCGTTGCAGTGCGGATTCGTAATAGTTTTCGACGCGTATGACCGTGAACCGACCGTGTGTGTGAAGTGCGAGTTTGATGAGGCGGCGTTCCGGCTTTGTGACTTTCGATGCTGCTTCTATGGCATTGTCCAGTGCGTTGCCGAAGAGCGTGGCAATGTCCATCGAGCTCATGTTGGACAGTAATTTACCGTCGGCGACGGTGGTTAGGGTGATGCCGTGCTGCGCGCACGTCTTGACTTTGGAAGTGAGAATAACATCAAGCACCGAATTGCCGGTGTGCTCTTGGGCGCTGTACTCTTTGACCGACGCCTCAAGTTGTTCGAAGCCGGCGGCTGCGTGCTCGGGGTCGACCTCGGCTCTCAGTGCAGCGATCTGATGCTTCAAATCATGTGCGATGCGTCCGAGTGATTCGATGTTTTCCTTGGACTGCAGATATTCCTGGTGCTCGCTTTGCAGTTTTGCGTCGATGGACGTGAGTTCGACATTGGCTCGGGTCACGCGCGCCTGCTCCTGTTGCGCTTTCAGAATGGCGTAGCCGCACAAATCAACGAGCGTGCGGATGTAGAAGATTTCCTGCCCAACCGATCCGGAAAATGGCGTGTTGGTCGAAATGAAGCTCAGATTGCTCATGGCGAAGGTAACGATGGTGATGATGACGGAACCCATCACCACCGTGCGGCTGGGATCCATCGGGCGTTCGCGTTCGAAATTGCGGCGCTCGATAATCCATGCCATACCGAACCCGACAAAATAAATAATCGTGGCAAGGCAGACTGTCGGCAGTTCAAGTCCGGCAAGGGGTGCGTGCCTGCGCAGATTTGTGTGGTCGTTGAACCCGATAAATGTGGCGATCTGCCAGTGCAATGACGCTATAAGTTCTGCGAGTACGAAAGCACGTGTGGTGATATACAAGCATTCTCGCATCGTGGTTTGCGCGCCAAAAAAGATGACTGCATACATTCCGGCTACTGCAAGCAGCATTCCGAAGATCCAAAAATCAATGTCCATCGCCCCGTCGAAATACTGGATGCCGATGATCGCGGGAAGGCCGACGGCCGCCGCGGTTATACTGCGCCATTTCGGTGCGCGCCGGTACATGACCAGCAGGTAGATCACACAGGATAGCCATTCGCAGATGCCGGTATACAGTCGCGGGATGTTGGGCAGCGCGTTCGTGATGGTGGTCATTGCGACCCGCCGTTTATATAGCTGGCAAGTGCGGAGACAAAGCCTTTTTTGCGCGGCCGGCTGACGCGTAGGCGTTCCCCATTGCTCATGATGCAATCCTGGTCCTCGATGCCGGTGACATGGCGCAGGTTGACCAGATAGCAGGAATTTGATCGAAAGAAATCATGCTCGGTAAGCTGCGCCTCGAGCTCCTTCAATGTCGATGTGACCGAAAGCTTGCCATCAAGCGTGTGAATGATGATGGTGTGTCGGATTGATTCGATGTAGACGATGGACTTGAGTTCAACGCGGGCGCGCTGCGAACCAATTTCGAAAAGCATCGATTCGTCGGCCTGGCGCCGCACGGTCAGGATGCAGCGTTGCAGTTCTTGGCAGAACGCAAAGTAGGGGACTGGCTTGAGCAAATATGAGAGTGCCTGCACCTCATATCCGTTGATGGCGTACTGCGAAGCGTTGGTGATGAAGACGATAACCACGCTGTTGTCGATTTTGCGGATGCGTCGCGCCGCCTCCATGCCATCCATTTCCTTCATTTCGATATCAAGCAGCAGGATGTCGTAGATGGGCCGGTAGTTTTCAACGATTTTGGCACCGTCGTCAAATACGGAAACCGTGAAGTTTTCGTTGTTTTCGTTTTGGTAATGGTCCAGATATTCAAGCACTTGCTGGCATGCAGCGGGTTCATCTTCCACCACGCCAATCCTTATGCCGCGCATAGTGCCGCCTTTCCTTGAGAGTTCAAGCCCTATCATACTGGCAGATGGCATTATTTGAGGTGTTGCCAATCGTGATTTATTTGGTTGTACTGCCGATTTCGTATGGAGCTAAATTGTTGGCATTGATTATAAATGGGTAAACGTATTTGATATGCCTATATTGTAAGTATTCGGTAGGATAAATTCCTGTCTCGTTATTTTGACGGCAAGTGGTTCGATGGTGGTGTGATGACGCAACGTGATGTCGATGTTTCCGCTGGTCTTCTCCGTTTGTGCCCAACGGCTTGTAGGCTGCCAAGAAAAAGGCCACCTTGGGCACAGACCGGCGTTTTGATTTTGATCGTCTCTGGCGTTATGGTGCTGTTTGCCGCTATTGCTGCTGCATTCAAGTTCGGTAGCCGCAAGCGCGTTTGACCTTGCCCGCCGTTATAGCGGCAGACGACTTGATAGAATCGGTCGCGAGAGGCTGAGTTGATTATGTGGCCAACGCGGTGTCTGCCAGCCCATTTTATGTTATCCGGGAACATGGAGAAGGCTTACATCCTGAAAGGAAATGCCTTATGCAAGTTGCAAACATCAATGATGACAAGCGCCGAATCATGGATATCGTCGATGAAAAGAAAGACGAGTTCATAGAGGCTTCGGATCGTATCTGGGAGACGCCCGAGACACGGTTCACAGTGCCGAATTCCGTTGAGCAACATTATAAAGTGCTTGAAAAAGAGGGCTTCGATGTTCAAAAAGGCGTGGCGGGCATGGAGTACGCTTACATCGCCACCTACGGTTCCGGCAGTCCTGTGATCGGCATCACCGCGGAATATGACGCGCTTGATAATCTGAGTCAGGAAGCCGGCAATCCCGATCGTAAGCCGTTGGTGGCGGGAGCTCCGGGGCAGGGCTGCGGCCACAACGTGCTCGGCACAGGTGCCCTGGGTGCGGCCGTTGCGCTGAAGACGCTGATGGAGGAAAAACAGCTCAAGGGTACGCTGAAACTGTTCGGCTGCCCGGCCGAGGAAAGCGGTTACGGCAAGGCGTTCATGGCTCGTGACGGTGTCTTCGATGACGTTGATGCGGCCTTCACCTGGCATCCATCAGATGTTACCTCTGTCGCTGGTGGCGGCGGACTTGCGGTGATACAGGCCAACTTCAGCTTCAAGGGTGTTGCGGCTCATGCGGCTGCGGCTCCGGAGCAGGGACGTGACGCACTCGATGCAGCAACGCTGATGACGGTGGGAGTGCAGTTCCTTCGTGAGCACATCATCGATGAAGCCCGCATTCACTACGCGTACCTGGATGATGGCGGCAAGTCGGCGAACGTCGTGCATCCCACCGCAACGCTGTACTTCTTCGTGCGTGCCCCGTTCCTTGAGCAGGCCAAGCCAATCTACGACCGTGTCGTCAAGATCGCTAAGGGCGCTGCCATGATGACGGATACCGAGCTATCCATCGACTTCGATTCCGCTTGCGCCAACTATGTGCCGAACCACCCGCTGAGTGAGGCGATGGACAAGAACCTCGATCTGGTCGGCCCGCTTGAGCTCACCGATGAGGAGATGGAATTCGAACGCAAGATTCAGTCAAACAACCCCGAAGGCTATGTTGGCCCGCTAACCGAACGCCTCAAGGCGGCGAACCCTGAACTGAGCGATGAAGAAGCGAGCGAAATCGCCAATTCTAGTATGGCGCTGCCCAAATTCCCGCTCATCTATACGACCAGCACCAAGGGCCAGGCATCCACCGATGTCGGTGATGTGAGTTGGTGCACCCCCACTGCACAGTTCATGGCCGGCTTCGAACCTTTGGGTACCCCGCCTCATTCTTGGCAGTGGGTGGCCAACGGGCAATCGAGCGTGGCTCACAAGGGCCTAGTGATGGCTGCGAAGACCATAGCGCTGACCGCTTACGATGCCTTGACCGATCAGAAGCTGTTGCAGGAGGCCAAGGAAAGCTATGCCGAGCAGTTCAAGGGCAAGCCTTACCGGTCCGTGATTCCGGCGGAAACTCAGCCACACGGCTGAGTGCCGCCGCTGATTCCGCTTCGATGACGTGAAAAGCGCATCGTCCCCGAGATAACCTCGTCGGACGATGCGCTTTTTCCTGCTGTGTGATTCTCAGCAGTTTTCGGCGATGCGTTATTTCTCGTCGTGCTTATCGAAAGAACGCAGGCCGCACATGTCGTTGTCCTGACTGTCAAGGGCAGCGCTTGGCGAGAAATTGAGCAGATTCTCGGTAGAGGCAAGGTTCAGTGAAGGAGTTGGCGAATTTGTCGCCGATGCCTGAACCGATTCTGTGGTTGCCGCTTCACGCTCACCTGCGTTTTCTGCCGAGCTGGTGCTTGCTGCAAGTATGTCGGCTTCCTTGTGAGAATTCAGCGAATCTTGCTTGTCGTCAGTGAGTTCCTCGCGGCCTTCGTAAAGGTTCGGGTTGAGCTGGTGCTCGGTGGCAGCGACAATCACCGCGGTATTGGAAGCTCCGGCCACATTAAGCGCGGTTCGTCCCATGTCCGCGATTTGCGAGATCGGTTGGGCGATGCCGATGAAGGCAATCGGCAGGCCGGTGGCGGCGAACAGGGAGGTTGCGGTGATGGTGGCGGTTCCGGGCACTCCGACAGTGCCGATGGAAATCAGCAGGGTCAGTGCCACAAGAAGCAGATATTGCAGGGGAGAGTAGTGCATATCCAATGAGTTGATGGCAAACACTGCAAGCAGTGTGGGCCATACACCAGCGCATCCCGGCATGCCCAGATTTGCACCCAGTGAGGCGACGAACGAGGCGATGTCTTCAGGAACTCCGCCCTTGCGCAACTGCCGTACGGTCACGGGAATGGTACCGATGCTGCTTTCGGAGGTGAATGCGACAACTCCTGCCGGCCAGAAGAATTTGAAGAAATGCAGCGGATTGATTCGCGCGGTCACGCCGAGAATGAAGGGCTGGATGGCGAACATCTGCACTGCCATGGCGATGTAAGCCACGACCAACACAAGCAGCAGCGGCAGCAGCGCCACGAGGTTGCTGTTGGAGATGGCTGCGGCGATGAGTGCAAGTACGGCGTATGGAGTGAATCCAACGACGATCTGCGTGGCTTTGGAAAGGACGACGTTGCCTGCATCTACGAATGTTTTGAACGGTTTGACAACCGTTTCGCCTTTGGCTGTTGAGGCTGCTGAGTTGTAGGCCAGACCCACGAGGACAGCGAAAATGACGACCGGCACCACCTGGTTCGCCGACCAACTGGATATGAGGTTGGAGGGGAAGAGCCCGACGATGGTATCAAGCACCGCGGGCACCTGTTTGGCTTGATAATGCTGTGGCATGGCGACATTGAAGCCCTTGCCCACGCCGAACGCCAGCGCAAGCCCGAGCGTGATGAGCGAAGCGGTCAACGTATTGAGCAGTAGGAAGACCACGGTTTTCGCGCCGATGTTCTTCAGGCGCAGCGACGAACCGAGATTGGTGATGCTTGCGATGACGCTGAACAGCAGCAGCGGCACGACGATGGCGCCGATGGCGTTCGACCAGATTTCGCCGAACGCCGCGATGAAGGTGGTGTGCTCCTTGAACACCACCCCCATGATGATGCCGAGCAAGGTGGCGATAATTACGCGGGCGCTGAAGCCGGCTTTTTTCTTGATGCTTAGCAGCGCCAATCCGGCGAACAACAGGGTGGTAACGCTTAAAGCCAGCCAGTTCCATAAGGTGTCTGTCATGATGTTCCTCTCAATTACTGTTGTGTGAAAATAGGTAAAGCTTTGTTGATGAATGGCATACGATTATGGTGATGCGAATATGCTATGACAATGCTGAAAACGTTCGTATTTCAGTATTTTTGGAGTGGGTGAAGGGGCAATAATTGCCAGAGAGGCTGTTTGCAAATCCTGTTTCGAATTTGAAACGCCGAATTATGTCCGTTCTGCTGCGAACATCAATGGGAATCGTTAATCCTGTAGTAAGACCAAGAGCAAGTAGATGTCTAAGGTGAACTACATCACAGCATGCGCAGGAACTTCAGCGTCAGAGCAGCCGATCTGTTTCAGTGACAACAAGAAATCGTCATACAGGACATCATTGTGCTGGGACGAGAAATGCAGCTCATGGCCGAACGGTTGAAGCCGGCCTGAATGTTGCTGTCCACAAAAGAAAATGATGATGTCATATCTGTGACGATAACGCATGAAAGGAATGCACGCAAGATTTTAATCAAAAATTGATGATTGTGTGCCTGGCGAAGAGTGTTGAAGTGAATTCAGTGCAACGTTAACAGCTTGTTAGAAGGTCTCGTTGATTCAAAGTGCCGGATGGATATTAAGAACTCCTCGGGACGGATAGTTGACGGCAATGCGCTAAGAACGTGCGAAATGCATAAACCTGCCAGCTCGAAGCGCCAGGCTCATCTGTTCCCGAGGAGACCTGGCAGCTGAGGAGTCGGCGGTTCAGTCTCGTCTGTTACTGGGGGTGTACTCGCTTTTTTTGTTGTCACGCCGGATGATTTCCCGAGCTATTGACTCGATGTTGCACAAACGCAAAGCGTCGTCTCCGCGCACTCCCGTGGCCTCTTCCTCAGAAATGACCCCCGTCTGCACCAAGGCCTCTACCGGGTTGATGCCGTAGCTGTGCGCAATGGTGATAATTTCGTCGGTTGCCAGCTCGTTTGATTTGAATCGTTTGTACAAAGTGGCGTACGGGATTCCTGTCAGCTGTGATATCTTGTTAATCGAATCGTCATGGGTGATTTCTCGCAGCCATTGGATCTGATTACCGGAAGTTAAATAAATATTCATATTATAGTCTTCTGATGGGTTTATCGGTTATTGCGACATAAAAATTATATTTAAATCCGTGACAACGAAACAAAAATGGGTGCAGTTTTCGTCATATTTTCAATCGGATGTGTGGATGGTTGCGCAAAACGAACACCGCTCATGATAGCCGCAGCGCTTGGGGTACGAGATTTATTGCTTGTGGCAAACATCCTCTGATTGTTGCGAAATCTGGGTTTTGAGGTCTTGAAAACGAAGAAGTAAAGCGTTTTGCCATGCTTCTGTGAACTCGACAAGTGTTCTTGAAAAATAAAATTCCGTCTTCAGCTTAATTTGTCGGCTCAGGATTCAACAAACAGTCTTACTGTGTTAAAAACGCATAAGTGTTTAATTTAATGTGCAACAGGAATTACTTTATATTGATGTGAATATTCTCTCATTATGGTGATTGAAGTATACATCTCACTTCATTCTGAATGCCCTGCAGACGAATATTCATCGAAATTCGTCATTTACTGGGTATATGTTGCGGTTGCCGGCATCGCCAGAGTATAGTTAAGGCTGAGCCGAAGGGGACGGTCCCTTCACAAGACCCCACTCAGAATGGAATGAAAGTGCGGAAATTCGTTTCTCGATGTTGTCCTACGGATTGATGCAAAACCCCTTCACAGCGGATCGTTCGGCACGTACCTGCCGATGAAAGGACTAATTTATTATGGCAAAAGTTGTATTCGACCATGTTTCACGTATCTATCCAGGCAATACCGAGGCCTCGGTATCCGATCTTTCACTCGATATTAAAGACGGTGAATTCCTTGTGCTCGTAGGGCCTTCCGGCTGTGGCAAGTCAACGACGCTGCGTATGCTCGCTGGCCTTGAGGAAGTCAACAAAGGCAAGATTTTCATCGGCGATAAAGACGTCACGACGATGCAGCCGAAGGACCGCGACATCGCCATGGTCTTCCAGAACTACGCTCTGTATCCTCACATGACTGTGGCCGACAACATGGGCTTCGCACTGAAGATCGCAGGCGTCCCGAAGGAAGAGATCCGTCAGCGCGTTGAGGAGGCCGCAAAGGTCCTCGATTTGACCGAGTTCCTTGACCGTAAGCCAAAGGCACTTTCCGGTGGTCAGCGTCAGCGTGTGGCCATGGGCCGCGCCATCGTCCGTAAGCCGCAGGTCTTCCTCATGGATGAGCCGCTTTCCAATTTGGATGCAAAGCTCCGTGTGCAGACCCGTACCCAGATTGCCGCCTTGCAGCGCCAGCTCGGCGTCACCACCCTCTACGTCACCCACGATCAGACCGAGGCTCTGACGATGGGCGACCGCATCGCCGTCATCAAGCTTGGTGTTCTGCAGCAGGTTGGCGCCCCCACCGATCTATATGATAAGCCGCAAAATGTCTTTGTCGCCGGCTTCATTGGCTCGCCTTCCATGAACATCAACACCCACCCGGTTGTTGATGGTAAGGCAAAGATCGGCAGCGATACCGTCGAGCTTGACAAGGCTGCTGTTGACAAGCTCACTCCGGAGGATGAAGGCCAGATTGTTGTCGGCTTCCGTCCTGAAGATGCCAGCCTGGCAGATCCTGAAGAGGCCAACGCCTTCTCGCTGAGGGTTCAGAATGTTGAAGATCTGGGAAGCGATGGTTACATCTATGGTGATATCGTCACCGACGGTTTTGCCTCGCAGGCCGCTGCAACGATGTCCGATCAGAACAAGTTAACCACGATTCGCGTCAACCCGCGTCGGCTTCCGAAGATCGGCGACATTGTCAAGATCAAGATTGATCTGTCCAAGATGCACCTTTTCTCCCCGGCTTCCGAGCTGCGTCTGAACTAATCGCATTTATGCGTTGAAAGGCCTGCACGTCCGCGTGTGGGCCTTTTCGTATTGCTTGAGGATTGACGGTCCGCCATGCCTGTTTTATGACTGGGAAAGAAGGTGTGCGAGACGAATTGGGAACTATCCTGTTCGGGCGCTAGATTTGAGGTATGGAACTGACCGGTGGAATGCAAGGAATGCAAATGGATCCGAGGGCTCTGAAGGCCACGTCGGTGACCGCCCCCGACATCGAAGAGGCCGAGGTGGCCGAGCCGTCAGCGTTAAAGATTACCGCTGCCAGTTCCAACCCGAAAATGTTCACGTTGCCTTGGGGGAAGCCGTTGGCGAGCTGGCCCAAGGAACTGCTGGCCAATCTGCCGCGCGGTATTTCGCGACACGTCGTACGATTCGTGCATGTCGGCGATGAAATCTATGCCATGAAGGAAATTACCAGCCGTGTGGCTGCCCGCGAATACGAGCTGTTGCGCCGTCTGCAAAAACTAGAGCTGCCGACGGTCACCCCTATTGCGGTCGTGACCGGGCGGCACACGCGCGATGGTGAGCCGTTGGAATCGATTTTGGTGTCCAAACAGCTCAAGTTTTCACTGCCGTACCGTGCCTTGTTCGCCGGGAATCTGCGCCCGGACACCACCGATCGATTGATCGATGCGCTTGCGGTGTTGATGGTGCGTCTGCATCTTTCCGGTTTCTATTGGGGGGATGTCTCGCTTTCGAATGTCCTCTTCCTGCGTGATGCCGATGCGTTCTCGGCCTTCTTGGTAGACGCGGAAACCGGTGTTCTTCACACCTCGTTGACGGTCGGGCAACGTGAATATGACATGGATTTGGCCCGTACCAACATCATCGGCGAGCTTATGGACTTGGGTTCCGGCAAGCTGCTGCCTGACGAGGTTGACGAAGTGGCGGTGGGCGACCGATTGCTTGAACGTTACCATTCGCTGTGGGGTGCGCTAACCGATCAGGATGACTTCGGTCCTGATGAGATGTGGAAAATCGAGAAGCGCATCAACAAGCTCAATGATTTGGGCTTCGACGTCGACGAGCTTGAAGTCAAGACCGCCGATGACGGCAAGCGTGTGCTTGTCAGACCACGCGTGGTTGATGCCGGATACGCATCTCGCAAGCTCTTGCGTCTCACCGGCTTGGATGTGCAGGAGAACCAGGCTCGTAGGCTCTTGAACGACCTTGATGCTTATCGTGCTTCCACCTGGCGCGATGGAGAGGAACTGGAAATCGTGGCCACGGACTGGATGCGCGAAGTCTTCGAGCCGGTCGTGCGAATGATTCCCCGTGGATACCGTTCCAAAATCGAGCCTGCGCAGTTCTTCCATGAAGTGCTGCAAAATCGTTGGTATATGGCCGAAAAAGTAGGGCATGACATACCCACCGCCGTTGCCGCAAGCGATTATATCAAGAATAACCTGCCCAAGTACAACATCGACTCGAAGACGCTCGCGGAAATCAACGCTGATGCGGATTCAGGCGTAGTTGACGACACGGCCGCTTACAGTGGCTCATCCGATGGGGCAGCGTCTGCCGAAGCTGAGGAAGATGGCGATATCGTTGGGGCGGATAACGAGAACGTGGACAGCATCGGGCGTGACGGCTATGCCAATTTGCTTGGCGGTTTAGGGGATATTGGGTCCGCGAGCGCAACTGATGGACTTGATCTTGATGTCAATTCGGATGTATTCGAGGGCATGTGGCCCACGCATGCTGATTCGTTCGGTCAGCATTCCGTGGCTGATGAGGAAGGTACGGGCTCTGGTGCCGCTTCCGTTGCCGACGATGACGATGATTACGATCCGGACGAATATGATCAGGATGCTGCCGTGTGGATCCATTGAATCGCGAGAGTGCAACGTATAGCGAGAGGGTCCCAGTGAAGTTCGTCTGGGACCCTCTCGCTAAGGTCGCTCATGTTGTCGTCATGCCGGTTGTGGTTGCAACGTTGACGGCGCTATTCCACTATTTCGTCTCGGTCGCGGCTTTGCTGCGGGCACGCGAGACTGCATAAAGACTGATGCCGGCTGCAACGGACGCATTAAGCGATTCGATTTCGCTGGAAATCGGAATTCCCGCGATGGAATCGCAAGCATCTCGCACCAGGCGGCTCAGGCCCTTGCCTTCGGAACCGAGCACGACGACCAGCGGGTCGGATTCAAAGCCGCTTTCTCCGACAACTGCGTCGCCGCCGCCGTCGAGCCCGACCACGTAGTAGCCGCGCTCCTTGAGTGCTTCGATGGCTTTGGTTAGGTTTACGACGCGAGCCACAGGCAGGTGTGCTGCGGCGCCGGCGGACACCTTCCATGCTGCCGCGTTGACCGATGCCGAGCGTCTTTCCGGCAAAATGACGCCATTCGCGCCGAAGGCCGCCGCTGAACGAATCACTGCGCCAAGATTCTGCGGGTCGGTAACCCCGTCCAGTGCAATGAACAGTGGCCGTGCGTTGATGCGGGCGGTCAACGAATCGGCCTCCTGCATGGCACGCGACTTCTTGTCGGCTTTGTCTGCCAGTTCGGCCAGCGTGTGATACTGATACGGTTGCACCTTCAGAATGATGCCCTGATGATTGCGTGAATGGGCGATGCGATCCATTTCCAGCCGGTCGGCCTCAAGTAGGTTGAGTCCCTGCATACCGGCGAGCTTCACGATTTCTCGTGTGCGATCGTCGTGCTCGATGCGGTTGGCGATATACAGTTGCGAGCTGGGAACCCCTACACGCAGCGCCTCAAGCACGGCGTTGCGGCCGACAACCAGATCATCGGAATCGGAAGCGTACTTGGCGGCCCGGCGACGTGCAGCCAATCGTGGATCGGCAAAACGACGTGCCTCATTGCGCTGCTTGGCCTTGTATGCCTTGTGATAGACGCGGTCCTCGGCCTTGGGTGTCGGCCCGTGACCCTTCAATGCGTTGCGATGTTTTCCACCCGAACCCTTGGTCGGGCCTTTTTTATTAGCCATGCGTCCAATTGTCCCAGCACCCCGAGCCAAGCTTGATGGCGCGGGGTGCTGTCAGACCGTTCTCAGTCCTCGATTTCGGCCTTGTAGAAGTTGGCATATGAGCGTGACGGGGTCGGGCCGCGCTGGCCTTGATAATGCGATCCGATGCCATCCGATCCGTATGGGTGCGCAGCGGGCGAACTGAGTTGAAGGAAGCACAGCTGGCCGATTTTCATTCCGGGCCAAAGCTTCACAGGCAGCGTGCTCACATTCGACAGTTCCAAAGTGATGTGTCCCTCGAAACCGGGGTCGATGAAACCTGCGGTTGAGTGGGTGAGAATGCCCAGTCTGCCCAGCGAACTTTTGCCTTCCAGCCGAGCCGCGATGGTCTCATCGAGTTTGACGTATTCCCAAGTGGAGGCTAGCGCGAATTCGCCCGGATGCATGATCCACGGTTCATTGGGTCCGACTTCGAACTGCTCGGTCAGGTTGCCTTGGTTCTCGGCCGGGTCAACGTAGGTGTAGGCGTGGTTGTTGAACAGTCTAAAATACCGGTCGAGCCGAACATCGATGGAAGCGGGCTGAACCATTTCGGGTGACCAAGGATCCAGCGAGATGTGGCCGGCGGCCTGCGCCGCAAGGATATCGTGATCGGAAAGCAGCATGTTTCCTCCAAGTTCGGTGCACCTGCGGTCGGCTGAGGCGGCGGACGATGTCGCGGCCCGGCCGGGCTGGAGCCTTTCTGTTCGTTTTCGTTGTCTGCAAGTGTAGACGTTGCCGAGGATGCCGGCGGCGTCGGATCCTGCGGACGTTGGCGCCGAGGTCGATCTTTGCAATGGCGCAAGGTGCGCATGTGCGCAGTTCCCGGGTTGGAAGGTGCGTTTCCGATTTTGCCCTGTGTACGCTGCAATACCAGCTGAAATGGCAAATCTGACCAGTTTTAATTATTCAAAATTAGACAAAAAGTAGTAATTAATGTACGAAACATCACAAAATTACCAGATAACATTCAGGTAATCTAATTCTTTCATCAAGGATTGTGGAGTTACATAATACCTGTCAGCAAGAGTTGACCGGTTATCTTGAGGTTTGGATGCCGATAATTGAACCCTTTCTTCTTCTCTCTTCTCTTCCCCGGTGCGTTCAGCACCGGGGTTTCTCTTTTGTGTACCGACTTCTTATATAGTCTCTTCCGTACGGTGTTATGACCGCGGATATCCCGAGCGCCGCTCTGTGGTATCAAATCGTACGCGAACGCAATGTCGCTGTTGCCCTTGGTGTTTATGATGGTCAGTATGAGCAACGAAGCAGTAAACAGCGGCCGAACCGGTGAACGGCCCGAGGAAAACGGTCTTATCGGTCGCGAATCCGAAGTCGTGCCGGGCCGTTTCGGTGAGCCCCAAGAGATTTCCCGCGCAATTTATTCGCAAGGTGGTGGAAAGGCCTGTCCGACCCGCCCCATGTTCCTGTGTTTGCACGGCTGGGGTTCGAATGAGCAGGATTTGGCGCAGATGATGAGCTATGTGGCACCCGGCAACGATTATGTTTCGTTGCGTGCGCCGTTGGTTCTACAGGCCGAGGGGCCCGGTGAATTCGGCAGCGGTTCCGGTGCGTTCAGCTGGTACCACGACAGTCTGCCGACGGGAGAAGATCTTGACCGAGATATATTCGCTGCCGCCACTGCCGTTGACAATTGGGTGACTCGCCATATCGAGACGGGTCGAGAACTGGTGCCAATTGGCTTTTCACAGGGTGCGGCGTTGGCGATTCACTTGCTGCGTGTTGATCCCGAACGTTACCGGGCCGCCATAGCGCTTTCCGGATTCGTGGCTCCCGGCCAAGTACCGGGCACCGCTCCCGCCGACGAACGACTTTCCAGTATGGAAAGGCCGGTTTTTTATGGGTACGGCGATATGGACTCCGTGATACCGAAATATGAAATCCATGCTGCGGCTGCCTGGCTTGAAGAACACACTTGGCTGACGATGAAGCATTACCGGCAGCTTGACCACGCCGTGAGCCTGCCTGAATTCAGCGACTTGCGTCACTGGCTTTTGCTGAACAACATCTCTTCTGGGGTGATGTGAGCAACCGTTCCTGAGCGATAGCGCCGTCCTTGCCATGGCTCCGGTTGCGCAACGTGAACGCCTTGAAATATGACAGTTGCGCCTGCCCCGTGTTGCGAAACAAAGGGCAGGCGCAACTGAATGATTCTTAGAGCTCGGCCTCCGCATCAACCTGCATCACATACACGTTGCTTCGCAGCTGTTTGGCTTGGCTTCGGCTGATTTCGCCCGATTCGAGCATCTCCTGAATGATGCTCAGCTCGATGGAATAGCTCTCATGCTTGACTTCCGAGATTTGCGGTGCAATTTTTGCCGCAGTCTTGATGTCATTGCGACTCGCCAGTTCTGCGCGGGCACGTTGGTAATCCCGCAACAGCAGAGCGCAGTACTCATGCTTGTATGTATCGCCTTGCATCTCTTGGTACAAACGAGTAATCACACTATCGAGCGCGCTGATTTGCGTCGACCGCAGGTAATAGTAAATCTCGTTCTCGTTCAGCGCCGAATCGGAATTCCTGAACTTGCTGTGCGCTCGTCTAACAGCCATAATCAGCTGATGTCGCAATCCGTGAACGCGACCGCGAATCTGTGAAACTGCGCGATAGTGGGTCTTCTTATTCGAAGCGTGGCGAAGGGCGTTCATGATCTGATCCAGCATCCGCTCGCAGGCTTCGATTTGCAGTTCCCTGTGGTGTTTGTCCATCTGCGTGTCGGCGCGAGCTTCATCAAGCCGCTTGTGCACATATTCCTTTTCCCAGTGCAGCGCATCGATTCGCAACGTCTCGAATTCCTGGGAGTCGAACATACTGATTCGCTGGCGAAGGCGGGCGATTCGGTTGTTGTATGAGTCGATGACGGGCAAAATCGCGTGGCGATTATCGTCGTTGACGCGATTCGTGAGTTCCTGCACCGTACGGGTGAGCTCTTCGATGGTGATTTCCGTTAGCTTGCCAAATTCCTTGTCAGTGTCTTCTGCGGGCGCAATCAACGGTAGCATGAAATTCGCAAGCAGTAGCGTCAGCACGATGACACCAGCGGCGATGAAGATGAGTTCGTCGCGCATGGGGAAGGCAGCACCCGACGCGACGGTATAAGGAATGGTGAACATCAACGAAAGGGTGATGGTTCCTTTGGGGCCGCCGAAGGTCATTACCATGGCATCGCGCAGAGAGCGCGGCTTAAGTAGCGCGCGCTTGCCGCTTTCCGGATCGCGCGTCGGTGCCGCAATGAGCCAGACCCACAGGAAACGAATGGCGATAACCACAAGCGTGACCAGCAGGATGATGCCCACCAGCTCAACGTTGCGGACATTATGGTTGAGCCAGCTCGCTCGCATGGCGTCCGGCAATTGCAGTCCTAGCAGGATAAACACGGTACCGTTCAAGGCAAAGGAAAGAACAGTCCAGACGCTGTTTGAAACGATATTTGTGCGGGCGACGTTGGGGCCGCCGATGCCGTTGAGGTCGAAATGGACCGTCAGGCCGAAAGCCACCACTGCAAGGATGCCTGAAATGTGGAAGCCCTCTGCGCCAAGGAAGACAAGGAACGGCAGGAACAATTCCATGAGGATGCGTGTAGTCATCGTTTCCCAGCCCAGTCGCCGGACGAGAGTAAAGACGCCATTGGCGATTACGCCAGCCACAATGCCGAGGGCCACACCACCAAAGAAGGAAATAACGAAATCTTTTGTGGCGTTCGCCATGGAGAATGATCCGGTTACGGCCGCCAAAATCGAGAACTGGAAGCCGATAACGCCGGAAGCGTCGTTGAAGAGCGATTCGCCGGTCAATATTCCGGACTGTTGCTTTGTGAATGAGGCTTCGCTCGAAAGCGAGGAAACCGCGACCGCGTCGGTGGGTCCAAGCGCTGCACCAAGTGCAAAAGCCGCCGCCAGCGGAATCACGGGCCACACCGCATGCAGCATAAGCCCCACGACGGCCATGGTGCCGAAAGCCAAGCCGATGGCCATAGGCAACGAGAATTTCAGGGTCTTGAACAGCATCCGCTTGTCGATTTCATGGGCCTCAAGGTAGAGCAGCGGCGCGATGAACAGCACCATGAATAGTTCAGGGTCAAGTTTGATGTGAGGAAAAGTCGGTAGGAAGGCAAGGACGACACCCAGCGCAATCTGAACGAGAGGGGTGGATATCTTTGGAATGAATCGGCTGATGAACGATGAGAGCACGACGGCTCCGAGGATGCAGAGGATCAGCTCAAATATTGGCACGGATTATCGATTCCTTTCAATGGCGCTCGCAATCTGATTTCGTTGAAGCTTCCAGCATTCGGACACTACAATTCCACTATATCGGACATTTGTCTCGGCTTTACGCCCCGAGCTTCGCAAACCTTCCTTTAAACTGGGATGCATGGAAAAAACGACCATGCGAAGCGTGATGGGGGAGGCCTTGCGCTTGGCGCAAGAAGCGGCCGACGCGGGCGAGGTCCCCGTAGGTGCGGTGATGCTTGATGGGCAGGGTGCCGTCATTGGTCGGGGTCGCAATCGGCGTCAGTGCGATGGCGACCCGTTGGCGCATGCCGAAATCGTGGCGATGCAAGAAGCTGCGAAACGTAATGGTAAGAATGCTTGGAATTTCGCGGATTGCACCCTTGTGGTCACGCTCGAGCCGTGTCCGATGTGCGCCGGAGCGGCGCTGCAAACGCACGTTGGCCGTATTATTTTCGGTGCCTGGGACGCGAAACTTGGTGCCTGCGGTTCGGTTTGGGACATCCCGCGCGACCCTCATATCGGCGCCTGCCCGGAAACCGTTGGAAGCGTGCGTGAGCCTGAATGTGCGCAATTGCTTGCAGCTTTCTTCGCCCAAAGGCGGTAGCGGAACCAACGGAACGTCGCTTCTGTGCGCCGTTAGCAAAGTGCGGTTTTGAATAAATATCCGCAACGATATTCGAGGGCATTCGGATATAACAATTCGCTGCCCCTTCGGTTCGGTGTATTTTCGCTTATACTGGTCCATATGCGTACGTGCGGCCGTTGATGTCCGACTGGCCGCGCATATGTCCATCAAAGATGAGTGAAGGAGCGGTTATGGCTCGGTTGATTATTGTTTCCAACAGGCTTCCTATGTCTTTGCACAGCAGACCGGACGGTACGTACGTATTGACTCAGAATATCGGCGGACTCTCCACTGCCATCGGGCCATATCATAAGTCCCACAAGGATTGCCTCTGGGTCGGTTGGAGCGGTATCGACCCGACAACTCGCACCGAAGATGAAATCAACGCCATCAGTGACGAGTTCACACGCCATCGCTGCATCCCCATCTTCCTCGATAGCAAACAAATCAACGGTTACTATGCCGGATATTCCAACGATACCCTCTGGCCGCTGTTCCATGATTTCGCGCATGAGGCCAAGTTCGATTCCTTGACTTGGAAGGCTTATGAAGAGGTCAATGAGAAATTCGCTGACACCATCGCCGCGTTGGCCAATCCTGACGACACCGTGTGGGTTCAGGACTACCATCTCATGCTTCTGCCCGCGCTGCTGCGCGCCCGGCAGCCGAAGCTCAAAATTGGCTGGTTCCTTCACATCCCGTTCCCGAGTCCCGAAATATTCCACCAGTTACCCAACGGCAAGGAGCTTCTGGAGGGCTTGATGGGGGCAGACTTGCTCGGCTTCCACACCGAGGATTTCTGCGCCAATTTCCTGGCGTCGGTCAAGTCGATGCTCAACCTCGGCATCGATAAAGGCGGTCGTATATCGGTTCAGGAAGATGGAAGGCAGCGTTTCGTGACGGTTGACGCATTCCCTATCGGCATGGACTACGGCCTGTATCGCCGCAACGCGCGTTCCAGCCTTGCACAGGCCATGCGACACGGAATCGAGGCGTTCAGCGGTAAACGCACACGTCGTGTGAGCACCTCACTTTCTGCGGAATCCCGCGCAGCAGCCGAAGCGGAAGAGAGTTGGAGCGCTTACACTGAAGACGACTTGTCCGAGGTCAAGCTGGCCCAGTCTGCAGCGGCCAAACGCGGCACCAGAGACAACAAGGTCATCGTTTCCGTCGATCGACTTGATTACACAAAGGGTCTTCCGGAGCGTCTGCGCGCTTTTGCCCTCATGCTGAGCCGTTATCCCGAATGGGTTGGACACGTCACCTATTATCTCCTGGCCACGCCTTCACGTGAGGGTGTTGAAAGCTATCGCCAGCTTAAGGAACATGTCGATCAATTGGTAGGCGAAATCAACGGTAAGTATTCGCTGCTTTCATGGACTCCCATTCATTACATCACTCGTTCGCTGCCTATCAAGCCCGTCTGCGGCATCTACTCCGCAGGTGACGTGGCCTTGGTGACCCCGCTTCGCGACGGTATGAATCTAGTGGCTAAGGAATACCTGGCTTCGCGTGATGGGCGCGACGGCGCACTCGTTCTTTCCGACCAATGCGGTGCTGCCAGCGAACTGACGGACGCATACATCGTCAATCCATACGACACCGAAGCGGTATGTGAGGCGCTGCATTCGGCTTTGGAGATCAGCTCGGCCGAAGCCAAGCGTCGCAACGCAGTTATGCAGGCCCGTCTCAAATACCGCACCGCAAGTCTGTGGAGCACGGAGTTTCTCAGTGCGCTGCGTCAGGTCAGTGATCCACGCTGGGCTGATCGCCGCCTGCGAAGCATCCAGCGCGATCGCTTGGTTCATGAATGGGGTCAATCCGGCCGCAAACTGTTGTTGTGCGATTACGATGGCACACTCACTCAGCTGACGCGTACTCCGGGGCGGGCCAAGCCGACGCGCCGCCTACTTGCCTTGCTGCGTGAGGTTGGATCCATTCCCGATGTCGACCTGTATCTTGTCTCCGGACGCACACAGGAAACCATGGAAGAGTGGTTCGGGGATTTGCCCGTTGGCCTCATTGCTGAACACGGCGCTTGGCGCAGTGAACCTGTCATTTCGGACAAGGCCGCCTCCAAACGCATCTGGATACGCGCGGACGGAATGCCCGACCCTGAGGAGTGGCGTCCGATCATCGAAATCATCATGGACAAGGCCGTCGCACGCGTCCCGAAGTCTTTCATCGAGCATAAATCCACGGATTTGGCATGGCATTATCGTTTGAGCGACCAAAAACTGGCAAAGGAACAACGCGAACGTCTCGTAGCTGAACTTGAAAAGATTTGCCCTCAATACGATCTATTGGTGATGCGCAACTCCAAGGTCATCGAGGTATGCCCCACAAATGTAAGCAAGGGCCAGGCTGTCGAACCTTTGCTGCGCTGCGGTCGTTATGATTTCGTGCTGGCTCTTGGCGATGACACCACCGATGAAACAATGTTCGAGGCTGTTGTCAACGCAGCGGGCGCTCACATCGAGCCTCACAGTGAGATCGATGTGGAGTCGGCATTGTCTTCGGCGGATGCAGAAAGCGACATCGAGTCAAATGACTCAACGTTGACCGGTTGGACCATCAAAGTCGGCGCAGGGGACACTCAAGCTCACTCCCGCATCGCCAGCCCAGCTGATACGGAACGCCTTCTCGGCTATTTGGTATCCGAATCCCAAGCTGTCGCCGCGGGCTCCCTCCCTGAGCTTGAAGGTCGGCCCAAGGATGAAATCGAAGCGAAAAATAATGCAAAGCCGAAGGGTGTGCCTAAAGCAAAGAAATAGTATCTGTATTTTGGAACAGCAGCCAAGCTGAAGTGCTGTGCGGCCATACAATTCTGGTATGAAACAGGATGACGTCGTCAAAGCGCTTCAACGCGATCATGCAGCCGAACTAAAACTTGCTGCCAGCAGACTCGACGGTACTGCACGACACACCCGTATCATGCCTTCGCCGACCCTTTCCGAAGCCACCGGCTACAAGATTCTCCTGAAGCCGGAAAATCTTCAGGTCACTGGGTCGTTCAAGATTCGCGGCGCGTACAACAAGATTGCATCCCTCAGTGATGAAGAGCTGGCCCGCGGCATCATCACGGCCTCAGCAGGCAATCATGCGCAGGGTGTTGCCTATGCCTCCCGAGAGCGCGGGGCCAAGGCAACCATCGTGATGCCAGAGAGTACCCCGCCACTTAAAGTGGATGCCACGAAATCCTACGGCGCGAACGTGGTTTTGCACGGAAGCTTGTTCGACGAAGCCGCAGCTTACGCTTCCGAACTTTCCCAGCGCGACGGGATGATTTACGTTCCTCCGTTTGACGATTACGAGGTGCTTTGCGGCCAAGGCACCATTGGACTCGAAATTCTTGAAGACGTTCCCGACGTCACCGATGTCGTGGTTCCGCTCGGTGGAGGTGGGCTGGGCGCAGGTGTGGCGCTCGCCATCAAAACCTTCAAGCCTGAGGTCAAGGTCATTGGCGCGGTTCCGGAAGGTTCCCCCGCATTTAAGGATTCGTTCGCGGCAGGATCACTGGTTCCGGCTGATAAAGTGGTCACCTCGGCCGAAGGCGTGGCGGTCGCCCACCCCGGAGATCTCACTTTTGCAATCCTGAACGAATACCTTGATGATTTTGTCACTGTCTCAGAGCGTGACATCAACGAGATGATTCTGCTGATGCTCGAAAAGCATAAATTGGTCGTCGAGGCAGCCGGTGCTGTTTCTTTGGCCGCGCTTGAGCATCTGACCCTGCGCTCGCGAGTGTCTGCGGAGGCCAAGGGCAAGCATGTCATTGCCCCTATCATTTCCGGCGGCAATATCGACACGGTCACCATCAGCGCGGTTATTCAAAAGGGCATGATTGCCCGCGGCCGCATCATGAACTTTGAAGTCGAACTTCCCGATACCCCCGGTCAGCTGGTAAAAGTTGCGCAAGTACTCGCAGCCGCTCGTGCAAATGTCATCCAGCTCGATCACGACCAATTCAAGGCATCGAGTCACTACACCGATTTGGTCTCGCTGGAAGTCACTGTGGAAACCAACGGCCCCGACCACATCGACCAGGTTCTAACCGCCCTAAAAGAAGCCGGTTTCAACCCTAAACGTATCTACTAAAAGCACCTCGCACCACAGCCCCCTTGTCGCAAAATACGACACCCGCGACAAGGGGGTTGTCGCAACCTTCGTTCTCGCGCGCCCCGTTCTCTACACGCCATAAAACGGGTCAGTCGTCGCCACGCTTCCGGCCATCTCCCCACATACTCTCGCCCCTACATCCCATAAAAACTCCGCAGCATTCCTATTACGTTGTTTGCTGGCTTCTCCATTTCATCGATTGCAGCGTTTCTGTTGTGTTGATTGCTGCCTTTTATTGTGCGTGCTGTCACGTTCTGTTGTGTAAACCGGGGTGTTCTTTGTTTTATGCGGACTGTTCCCATTTTGTTTTGCTGATGTTGTGTGAGCTGTAGTATTTCCCGTTGTATGAACCGCGGCGTTCCTATTGCTGAACCGGTGCAGCCCCGTTGTTCGAAGCTGTGTTACCTGCTGTATGACGCCGTTTCTTTATCGACAGGCAGATTTCCCTCCGTCGATGCCCCTATTCTCCGGCGTCGGTAATCGTCTGCTCGACCAGCTGTGGCAAGGCTTCGGCAATATCGGCATGTACAAGCCGAGTAGCAAGGCCGTCATATTGCGTCCGCCCCATATTCATAATCGTCATCGGCACCCCACTCTGCACCGCAGTCGGGGCAAGCGATGCAGCAGGAAAAACCTCAAGTGTCGACCCAATCACCCAGAACTCGTCAGCCGCGGCCACATGTTTCATTGATTTTTCCATCGCTCCGTCGGGCAGCATCTCCCCAAAGTAGACAACGTCCGTTTTAATCAGCCCATTACAGGTCATATTGCCGTTATACGGCAGCCTACGATGACAACGCGGGTCCGGTTCGTCGTCGAGTCTCCCCATAATGTCGGCCGTCTTGTATTGTGCACGGCATTTCATGCAGTGCGAAGTACCTATCGTGCCATGCAGGTTGACAATAACATCGTTAGAATTTCCGGCCTTTTCATGCAGTGCATCAAAATTCTGCGTGGCCAAAAGCGTCAGCATTCCCGCCTTCTCCAGCCTGACCAGGGCTTTATGCGCATTCCCAGGCTGTGCATTCCACACTGGCGACGCCTTCTGCCAAGCCCATGAATGCTCACGTGCCTTCGTATCGCCAACAAATGCCCCAATGTCATAGACGCTCATCTGATCAGGATGTTTGGTCCACACCCCATCTGGTCCCCGAAAATCGGGAATCCCCACCGACGTAGATATCCCCGCTCCGGTCAACACCGCAATCTTCTTAGTCATACCCCGATTGTAATCATCCTCAAGAGTGCAACCCAGTCTCTATCTCGATTCCTATCTGGATTCCAACTTTAATCTCAATACCAGCTTCAATACCAGCTTCTCTCTCCCCCCCCCGCATCCTTACTCCCGATAGTGTTTCAGGATTGCCACAACCCCATGCTGTCTAAATACAATAGGTCATAAATATGTCAAAATTTGATAATTAAACTTGCTTCTTGTAATGTTCTGCCTAGAATAACAAGTACTGTCGCGATTATTTCAATAGTGACACGCCGAAAGAACCGTTTAATTGCAACGGTTCTATGGTCTTTTATGCCCTATTGATTTGCATACTATTGGAGATTCGCGTATATTTATCTCTTGCTACTCAACACGACAGCCCCTCACAAAAGGTTGAGGTTGTTTGTTGGTGTGGTGGTGGTTTGAGAACTCAAGAGTGTGTCTGTACTACTTTTTTGTAAAGTTTAATTGTTTTTTGATTGCCAGTTCGGTGTCGGCCCTGTTTGGGGTGCCCTAGGGGGCTTGAATGATGCCGAGGTTTTTGTGTGGACCGTTCCCCCTTATGGAACGGTTCCGTCGATTTTCTTATTTAGGAATATTTTGAGAGTCGTTGAACGGCTTTTCTGCATTTTTTTGTGGAGGGTTCGATTCTGGCTCAGGATGAACGCTGGCGGCGTGCTTAACACATGCAAGTCGAACGGGATCCATGGTGCTTGCACCGTGGTGAGAGTGGCGAACGGGAGAGTAATGCGTGACCAACCTGCCCCATGTTCCGGAATAGCTCCTGGAAACGGGTGGTAATGCCGGATGTTCCGCGTGATCGCATGTGATCGCGGGAAAGGGTTACCGACATGGGATGGGGTCGCGTCCTATCAGCTAGTTGGCGGGGTAGTGGCCCACCAAGGCTTTGACGGGTAGCCGGCCTGAGAGGGCGACCGGCCTCATTGGGACTGAGATACGGCCCAGACTCCTACGGGAGGCAGCAGTGGGGAATATTGCACAATGGGGGGAACCCTGATGCAGCGACGCCGCGTGCGGGATGAAGGCCTTCGGGTTGTAAACCGCTTTTGTTGGGGAGCAAGCGAGAGTGAGTGTACCCTTCGAATAAGCGCCGGCTAACTACGTGCCAGCAGCCGCGGTAATACGTAGGGCGCAAGCGTTATCCGGATTTATTGGGCGTAAAGAGCTCGTAGGCGGTTCGTCGCGTCTGGTGTGAAAGCCCATCGCTTAACGATGGGTCTGCGCCGGATACGGGCGGGCTTGAGTGCAGTAGGGGAGACTGGAATTCCCGGTGTAACGGTGGAATGTGTAGATATCGGGAAGAACACCAATGGCGAAGGCAGGTCTCTGGGCTGTTACTGACGCTGAGGAGCGAAAGCGTGGGGAGCGAACAGGATTAGATACCCTGGTAGTCCACGCCGTAAACGGTGGATGCTGGATGTGGGGCCCATTCCACGGGTTCCGCGTCGGAGCTAACGCGTTAAGCATCCCGCCTGGGGAGTACGGCCGCAAGGCTAAAACTCAAAGAAATTGACGGGGGCCCGCACAAGCGGCGGAGCATGCGGATTAATTCGATGCAACGCGAAGAACCTTACCTGGGCTTGACATGTTCCTGACCGCCCCAGAGATGGGGTTTCCCTTCGGGGCAGGTTCACAGGTGGTGCATGGTCGTCGTCAGCTCGTGTCGTGAGATGTTGGGTTAAGTCCCGCAACGAGCGCAACCCTCGCCTTGTGTTGCCAGCACGTTATGGTGGGAACTCACAAGGGACCGCCGGGGTCAACTCGGAGGAAGGTGGGGATGACGTCAGATCATCATGCCCCTTACGTCCAGGGCTTCACGCATGCTACAATGGCCGGTACAACGGGATGCGACATGGCGACATGGAGCGGATCCCTTAAAACCGGTCTCAGTTCGGATTGGAGTCTGCAACCCGACTCCATGAAGGCGGAGTCGCTAGTAATCGCGGATCAGCAACGCCGCGGTGAATGCGTTCCCGGGCCTTGTACACACCGCCCGTCAAGTCATGAAAGTGGGCAGCACCCGAAGCCGGTGTCCGAACCCTTGTGGACGGAGCCGTCTAAGGTGAGGCTCGTGATTGGGACTAAGTCGTAACAAGGTAGCCGTACCGGAAGGTGCGGCTGGATCACCTCCTTTCTACGGAGAATTCAGGACGCTGTTTGGCGTCCGGTGTCGGGCCTGCCGGGGATGTTCCCTGGTTCGGTCCTGCTGGTGTGGAAAAGATCGATGACGATTGCTTTGCTTTTCAGGGTGGTGCAGGCATGCTTTTGGGCTCCCGGATCGCCACCCCCGCGTTTGCGGGTGCGATTCGTGCCTTCCGTTGATTTCCTGTTGTTGCGGGTCTGATGCGGTCGTGCGTGGTGGCTTGAGAACTGGATAGTGGACGCGAGCAAGATTTTGTCTTGCTTTGTTAGATGCAATTTTTTAAGACCGGTCTCCGATTCTTTCGGATTGGGGATTTGGTCGATCGTTTTGTGATCATTTTTAGTGTGATGATGTGTTGTCCAGAGTTTTTTCGCAAGGGTCCTTGCGGCATGCATTCCTGTATGGGTGTGTGTTGCTGGTAAGGGCGTATGGTGGATGCCTTGGCAGACAGTACCGATGAAGGACGTGTGGGGCCGCGATAGGCCTCGGGGAGCCGCCGACAGGGCTTTGATCCGAGGATTTCCGAATGGGGGGACCCGCCGGTCGTATGGGCCGGCACCGCATTCGTGCGGGGGGTACGCAGGGAAGTGAAACATCTCAGTACCTGCAGGAAAGGATATTCCGTGAGTAGTGGCGAGCGAAAGCGGATCAGGCCAAACCGGCCGCGTGTGATAGCCTCCAGGCGTTGCGCGGCGGGTGTTGTGGGGTCTGGTGCCCGGATGCTGGAGCGTCCGGCGGAAGTCATAAAGCGGCGTGCTAGGCGAACGGGATTGAATTCCCGGCCGTAGAGGGTGATGGCCCCGTAGCCGGTCGCGCGCTGCCTTCCGATCCAGGTTCCCAAGTAGCACGGGACTCGAGGAATCCCGTGTGAATCAGCCCCGACCGTGGGGTAAGCCTAGATATACCTGTCTGACCGATAGTGAACGAGTACCGTGAGGGAAAGGTGAAAAGCACCCCGGGAGGGGAGTGAAATAGTTTCTGAAACCGTGCGCCTACAAACCGTCGGAGCCTCCTTGAGGGGTGACGGCGTGCCTATCGAAAAATGAGTCTGCGAGTCAGTGGCAAGTGGCGAGGCTAACCCGTCGTGGGGGAGCCGTAGCGAAGGCGAGTCTTAAAAGGCGTTTGAGTCGCTTGTCCTGGACCCGAAGCGGGATGATCTAGCCCTGAGCAGGTTGAAGCGCGGGTAAGACCGCGTGGAGGACCGGACCCACCTAGGTTGAAAACTGGGGGGATGACTTGGGGTTAGGGGTGAAAGGCCAATCAAATTCCGTGATAGCTGGTTCTCTCCGAAATGCATTTAGGTGCAGCGTCGTGTGGTTCACCCGGGGGGTAGAGCTACTGGATGCCTGAGGGCGCGTATCGCGTACCGAGGGCAACCAAACTCCGAATACCCGTGGTGTTTAGCGCGGCAGTGAGTCGGCGGGGGATAAGCTCCGTCGTCGAAAGGGAAACAGCCCAGATCGTCGTCTAAGGTCCCGAAGCGCGTGCTAAGTGGGAAAGGATGTGGAGTCGCATAGACAGCCAGGAGGTTGGCTCAGAAGCAGCCACCCTTGAAAGAGTGCGTAACAGCTCACTGGTCTAGTGGTTCCGCGCCGACAATGTAGCGGGGCTCAAGCACGCCACCGAAGACGCGGCAGCGACTTTGTCGCTGGGTAGGAGAGCGTCCCGTATGGGGTGAAGCGGCCGTGTAAACGAGCCGTGGACCGTGCGGGAGTGAGAATGCAGACATGAGTAGCGAAAGACGGGTGAGGATCCCGTCCGCTGGATGACCAAGGGTTCCGGGGCCACGTTCATCGTCCCCGGGTGAGTCGGGTCCTAAGGCGAGGCCGACAGGCGTAGTCGAATGGATGAACGGGTTGATATTCCCGTACCGGCGCAGGACCGACAGGACCGAAAGTGGGGTACTAACCTCCCTTCCCGTCGATGGTTCCCTTCGGGGTTCCTGAGGCGGGGTGGTTGGGACAGACCTTCCGGTAGGTCAGCGCAGGAGTGACGCAGAGTGGTAGCCGGCTGCGGAGGTGGTTTTCCGTGGTTAAGCGCGCAGCACGTACCGTAGGCAAATCCGCGGTGCAACAGTGCGAGGCGTGATGATGGGGTCCGTATGGGCCGATATCCGGTGATCCATGCTGCCGAGAAAAGCTTCGGCGTGAGGGCCTGCGGCGCCCGTACCGCAAACCGACACAGGTGGTCAGGTAGAGAATACCAAAGCGATCGAGCGAATCCTGGTCAAGGAACTCGGCAAATTACTCCCGTGCCTTCGGTATAAGGGAGACCCCTTGGGGTGAAGGGCCTCGCGCCCGGAGCCTTGGGGGGTGGCACAGACCAGGGGGTAGCGACTGTTTACCAAAAACACAGGTGCATGCGAAGGCGCAAGCCGCTGTATATGCACTGACGCCTGCCCGGTGCCGGAAGGTTAAGAGGATCCGTCATCCCTCCTTGTGAGGGGGCAGCGGTGAATTCAAGCCCCGGTAAACGGCGGTGGTAACTATAACCATCCTAAGGTAGCGAAATTCCTTGTCGGGTAAGTTCCGACCTGCACGAATGGCGTAACGACTTCCCCACTGTCTCGACCAGGAGCTCGGCGAAATTGCAGTACGAGTAAAGATGCTCGTTAAGCGCAGAAGGACGAAAAGACCCCGGGACCTTTACTATACCTTGGTATTGTCATTAGGTGAGGATTGTGTAGCATAGGCGGGAGGCTTCGAAGCGGCGGCGCCAGCTGTCGTGGAGCCGAAAGGTGAAATACCGCTCTGTTCTCATTTGATGTCTAACCTCGACACGTCATCCGTGTCAGGGACAGTGCCTGGCGGGTAGTTTAACTGGGGCGGTTGCCTCCCAAAGGATAACGGAGGCGCTCAAAGGTCCGCTCAGCCCGGTTGGCAATCGGGTGTTGAGTGCAATCGCACAAGCGGGCTTGACTGTGAGACTGACGGGTCGAGCAGGGACGAAAGTCGGAGATAGTGATCCGGTGCCGGCGTACGGACGCGGCATCGCTCAACGGATAAAAGGTACCCCGGGGATAACAGGCTGATCATTCCCAAGAGTCCATATCGACGGGATGGTTTGGCACCTCGATGTCGGCTCGTCGCATCCTGGGGCTGTAGCAGGTCCCAAGGGTTCGGCTGTTCGCCGATTAAAGCGGCACGCGAGCTGGGTTCAGAACGTCGTGAGACAGTTTGGTCTCTATCCTCTGCGCTCGTTGGAATATTGAGGAGACCTGCCCATAGTACGAGAGGACCTGGGTGGACGAACCTCTGGTATGCCGGTTGTCGCGCCAGCGGCACGGCCGGTTGGCTACGTTCGGAAGGGATAACCGCTGAAAGCATCTAAGCGGGAAGCCTGCTCCGAGATTAATATTCCTTGGGACCTCGAGTCCCTGTAGGCCCCAGGTCAGAACACCTGGTTGATAGGCCGGACGTGGAAGCCCCGCGAGGGGTGGAGCAGACCGGTACTAACGGCCGAAAGGCAATCACACTACCCGACGTACGTCGGGTGCGTGGGGCATCCTCTGCGAATTACATCAGGCAGCACGGAGCGCTTGGTGACCACGACTCGATACACATTGCTTCTTTCACGCGTCCGCTTTCCGGTTCCCGAGCCGCCACTTCCCGCAACCCGGTGGGTTGCGTACAATATAAGATTTGCGGCGGTCACAGCCCAGGGGAGACGCCCGGTCCCATTCCGAACCCGGAAGCTAAGGCCTGGCACGGCGATGGTACTGCACCCGATAGGGTGTGGGAGAGTAGCTCGCCGCCGCATCACACTTCACGGGGAGGCCCTTTCGGGCCTCCCTTTTTTCATGCCCGCGGGAGGGGCCGCGGGGACCCGGTGACGGGGCCACGCCCCCGCCGGACTTTGACGGGTCGGCGGCCGAGCCCTCCCCCGGGCGGTGACTGACCGCACCGCCCGGTGCGCCGGACGGCCGGACGGCGATGCCGTTGCCGGGGACCCGACACCGCGCACGGACGCGGGAGAAAGCCCCTCGCGTCTCATCGTTCCTGTTGGCGGGGACGGCCGAGGTGAGTCCCG
>NZ_FMBL01000002.1:305282-372965 GCF_900094885.1 Bifidobacterium commune | reverse complement strand
GCCGTTGCCGGGGACCCGACACCGCGCACGGACGCGGGAGAAAGCCCCTCGCGTCTCATCGTTCCTGTTGGCGGGGACGGCCGAGGTGAGTCCCGACAACTCATCAGCAAATTCAGGATACACCGGCATACGGCGCAAACGACCGGTTCCGAACTGCCCGCCGCTTGCATCGGTCCGCTGGTCGGACCGACGGACCGCATTACCGGCGACAGGGCCACGCCTCAAGGGCCGCAACAAGAGACACCATGACACAGATGGCCCAAACCAGTTGATGCACACCAGCGCATGACACAAATGCAAGGTGGCGCATCATTCATCCGCCTTGTCACGGTGCCACGCACGAGCGATGCTTGATCAACAGCGTCTCGCTGTTGCCGAGTGGGATAGCGGAAACGCGACATATTTGCTCTTGGGAATCTGTAGGTTTTGTTTGGACTTGCTTTCAATTGTTTCTGAGCTGACTCGACCCGTTCGTTTTATACGTTTGTACGCTATTCATGGATGGTGTGTATTGTGTAGAGCTTGTCTATTTTGAATGTGTAGTGGAGCTGTTGCGGATGGGTCGGCATGAAAAATCGGGCCACGCTTGTGCGGGCCGACTTTTAGGATCTTTTAGTTGAGGGAAGATGTTTGGTTGTTAGTAAGCGGTTTTAGCAATAGTCTTAGCGTGTGGAGGTAGTTGTTGAAGGAGGCTAGACCGGTTGGCGTGGCTGTTACGTATGTGCGGGTTTTGCCTTCGAAAGTTTTGCTGATGAGAATGTAGTTGGTGTCTTCCGGCATGGTCAAGTGGACGGAGAGATTTCCGTTTGTCATGTTCAGCAGCTGCTTGAGTTTGGGAATGAGAAGGATTCATCCTTGTTGAGCAAGGTCAATGTTGTTATGGTTTTCAAAGTGTGGGCTCATGAAAACAGGATCGAGTTGTTCGCTCATACCGTGTGCTCCTGTTTCGGTTCGGCTGCTGCGGTGCTTGCTTCGTGATGAGCCGAGATCTACGTTACCGGGAATACAACAAGCAGGCCGCCGCCACCGACTATGGTCATAATCCAATTGCCTACAGGAATGCCGTAGAAATCGTGCCCAGCTCAGTGCCATCACCCAGACACCTGCCAAGGATAGTGTTCGACTGCCGTATACAGTCCCCCCCCCCGGAACCAGTAGAGGATGCCAGGAATCAGCGGTGCCACAAAATTGTAGAGCACCGATATCTCAGTATTGCCAAGTCCATATTTTCCGGCGAATATCGTCAGACTGCCCATTCCGACGATGAATGCAAGCGCGTATGACCAGCTTGATACGTTGCCCGATTGTTTGAAATAACCGTGCTCGGGACGTTCCGAGTGGATGTCCAACGAGCTTCGCGCACCAATGATCCAAGAAACGGCAAAAGCTGCTACTAATACAACGGCGAAGATGATGATTGGCCATGCACTCGTCGTGGTGCCGCCGCTCGGACCCTGTGAGGTGCCCATAGCCAACGACTGTAGCCGATAAGTCAGGCAGCGCCCCCAATGCCGAAGTGCATATAGGATTCTGTGTTCCTGTCCAGACTTGAGCTCTTGCGCTGCGTCTTGACGATGTTGAGTGCAAAACATTGGCTCGGATATCGGTCAATACAATGAGAAACTTGGCGTGAAACGCTAACATTGCAATGCATATCATAAAAAAATAAAAATTCAAGTCTATTTTTTTGTGTCTTTTTCCTCTACTGTGGGTCAAGACCATGGCGAAATCATGCCGTGAACAAAGTTACACAGAGCGGAGCATCAATGCAAGCGAAAACAAGGCCGACCAGGTTAGTGGTGTTGTTGCCGTTGTTAGCGATAGCGGCGATGCTTGCGTCGTTGTTTGTGTCACAGGATTTGGCAATCGCTGCAACTGTTGATTCGGGCAGTGTCGGGAATGACACTTGGGGCGGTGTGGCACAGGAGCTCAATCAGGGGCTTGCGCAGGTTGATGAGACTTATACTGCTGGGGATAGGGCTACCGCGGCTTCGCAGATGAGTGCAGTTTCAGCCCAATATACGTCTTCCAATTTCAGCCGCGCGGTACACGATACGCTCGGTGTCGATCGTCAGCAGAACGAGATGAATCAGTTCCAAAGCGTGCAGCAGCTGACCTATGCAGACGGGCATGCTGCCGATCTGAGTTCTCAGATTTCTCGGCTGTCGAGTGAACTGAACAGTGTTGCAGCTGAGCTTGATGCCAGCCAGAACTTGGCCAAGCCGAAAGCATACGCTGCCCAGATCGAGCAGACGATCAAGGAGCAACGCAAAGAGCTGCAACGCAACAAGAAGACCAAGTTCCATGGAAAGGGAGACCAGACCTGGGTTCAGGTGGCCGAGCAGATGGGCAAGGTGCTTGATCGGGGCGTGGTGGCTTCTAAGGATGGCGACGGTGAAAAGGGTGCCGAAAAGGTCAACGAAGCTTATTACCAATATTATGAAAAGCTTGGGTTCGAAAAAAACGTCATGAACGCGATTTCCGGCTCGCGTGTTTCCTATATCGAAAGCAGCTTCAAGGAGCTGCGTAAGGCGATGGTACGCGGGGATGATGCTGCCGGAATCAAGAAGCAGACCGATGAACTGAAGGCAAATCTCGTCGCTGATGGCAAGAAGCTGGACGGCGGGGCCGAAGATCAGGTCAATGGGGCCGCAAAATTCATTACCAGTTCCATAGGCCAGTCGTTCCTGATTCTGGTCCGTGAAGGTCTTGAGGCCCTTCTGGTGGTTGCGGCTATCATCGCGTACATGCTCAAAAGCGGCAACAAAAAACTGGTTAAATGGGTTTATCTTGGTGTGCTCGCTGGTTTGATCGGGTCCGGATTTGTTGCGTTGTTATTCGTTGTTTTCTTCAACGGCAATGGACCGCAACAGGAAATCATGGAGGGTGTGGTCGCGTTGATTGCGATGTGCATGCTCGTCTATGCCAGCAACTGGATGCTTTCGAAGTCGAAAGTCAATGCCTGGCAGGAATATATCGGAAACAAGGCGAAAAAGACGGTTTCCGAAGTGAGTAGCGCTGAGTCCCTTACGTTTGCAGGCGCTGTTTCTTTGGCGATGCTGAGTTTCTTGGCCGTTTTCCGCGAAGGTGCTGAGACGGTGATGTTCTACCAGAGTGTGTATTCCATGACCAAGGATTCGGCAGGCATGTGGATCGGCGGTTTGTCGGCTGCAGTAGTACTGATTGTCGTTTTCGTGCTGATTCGCTTCACTTCGGTTCGTATTCCGCTGCGTCCATTCTTCCTTATCACTTCAGTGCTGCTTGCCCTGCTTTCGGTGACGTTTGCAGGGGGTGGTGTGCACTCCTTGATTGAAGGCGACTTGGTCAACGGCACGTATTTGGCGACGGTGCCGACCAATGAGTGGCTTGGCCTTTACCCGTATACGGAAACCATTGTCGCGCAGATCGTTGTGGCTGTTGTAATCGTCGGTCTGTTTGCCGTTTTTGGTATTCGAAAGCATCGCGAAAATGTGGAAAGCACTGCGGAATCAATGGATTCCAACGCATCCAAGGAGGCTGTTGCGTAAATGAACGACAATATGACTGCCTGCGCGATGATGAATAAGACGTTGTTTGTGACTGAAAAGGGGCGACGCCCTGAACCGTGGGCGGTGAACATTACAGGAACCGCTTGCGCGAAAAGCTAAACAGTTGAAATGCAACCAATCAAAATCCCCAAACCAAAGAGGAGAAACAATGAAGAAGAACAAAGTGACAGGTGTGCTGGCTGCCGTGATGGTCGGAACGCTCGCGTTTTCGCTGGCTGCGTGCGGATCATCGAACGGTTCAGATTCGGCGAACACGGGCACGGACCATTCCAAGCATGAGGACATGGATCATTCCGCGAAGTCCAACAAGAAGGATGACAAGGGAGCGAAGTTCGAAGAGATTCCGATCGGTCACGATCAGCAGATCTTCCCACTGAACATTGCAACTGTGTACTTCCAGCCGGTTGATATGTACCCGCAAGGCATGGGCCTGTCCGCAGCCGAGTCGAACCTGCACCTTGAGGCTGATATCCACGCACTCAAGGACAACGAGCTGGGTTACGGCACCGGCGACTTCATTCCGAAGCTCACCGTCAAGTACCTGATCGAGGACAAGAACGATCCGAACAACAAGCAGGATGGCACGTTCATGGAGATGAACGCAGACGATGGCCCCCATTACGGGGCGAACATCAAGCTCGACAAGGCTGGCCAGTACAAGCTGACCTACACGATTTACAGTCCGGAGACCAACGGTTGGACGCTTCACGTCGATCCTGATACCGGCGTCAAGGGCCGCTTCTGGGAGAAGCCGATTGTGGCCACTTTCGACTGGGACTACGTTGTTCACCAGTGGTAAGAAGTTGAATGCAAAGCCCTTAGGGCTGTGCGTTGTTTTTAGGATGGCGTCATGTCAGGGCGACAAGACGCCATCCCCAAATGGATGCAAAAAATAGTAGATTGTGCGGAGTTGCTTGGCGGTAGTATTTTATACCGCGACTTCGGCTCGCTCGACTGGGTTTTGTTTTGTGCAATAATTATCGATTTGTCACAGAAGCGCACGCAACTCGCTTCGGAATGCATGTTCACCATGGTGTAAAGCTGCTGGAGCGAGTGACGATAGGGATATTGAGGTGAAAGATGCTCGAGGAATTTGTTGGGGCGCTACCCGGGATGTTGGCGCCTGCCCTGCTCGTAATGACTCTGAGCGTGCTGCTTGGTGTGGGTGAGGGGCGTGATATGCCTTTCAGCCGACGGTGGCGGTTGTATGGTTTGTTGATTGGCCTTGGGGCGGCGCTGGTATTCACAGTGCTGCGTGTAATGGTAATAGTCAATAGACGTTCCGTGGTTAATCTGCCGGTGCTTATCGGCTGTGTGGTCTGCGATTTGCTCATCGTGGTCGCGATGATCGGCTCAACCCGGTTGGTGCGTAACTGGCGTCGTTATACGGTTTGGCTGCATGCCGCCAATGCCGTTGGTGCAATCGGTATCGCGCTTACCACGTTTTTTGCTTCACAAGATGTTTTTATGCAGTTGACAAGCTTTGTGGAAACAGGTGAATCGCCCTTTACTTCCAAAATGCTGTTGCGCACGCTTGGGTTCGTTCTCGGTGTTGGTGCCGCTGTTCTGGTCGCGGCCATATTCCGTACCATGCGGACCACGGCGGTCCGTGGCAGCTTCCTTGTGGCATCCCTACTGATGATGCTTATCCTGTTGGTACGCCATCTCACCCAGCTGTGCTCGCTGCTGATGTCCTTGATGATCGTGCAATTCCACGGATCCGTTTTTCAGCTGCTCATCGTTGCCGCCAACAACAACACGAAACTTGTTATCGCTTCGGTGCTGGTATTTGCCATTCCGGCTGCTTCCTCGATTGTCGCTGGATTCCGTGCGCCGCTGGCTGGATCCAATGGTGCGGTTGTGCGCGAACACAAGGCGTTCCGACGTCGTGCGAAAGCCGCAGGAGCGTGGAGTCTGATTGTTATGGTCGCGGTGACGTTTGCCTTGACCGCCGGTATCGCCAAAATTCACGAGCAGCCCACGCTTTCTCCACCCGAAGGATATTCGCAGCACAACGGTGTCGCGACTATTGAGTTTAACAAGGTGGACGATGGCCATCTGCATCGTTTCGAGTACAAGGCCAAGGACGGCACAGTGATGCGCTTCATCATCATCAAGAAGAACGGCGGTTCCTACGGTGTCGGCCTTGATGCATGCATGACCTGTGGCGATGCCGGTTACTACGAGAAGGACGGCAAGATCATCTGCAAACGTTGTGCCGTGGAGATGAACGTGGCTACCATCGGTTTCAACGGTGGTTGCAACCCCATACCGTTCCCATTCGAGGCTTCGCATGGAAAGATTACAATCCAGACCTCGGATCTCGATGCGCTCTCGTCGCACTTCAAGGAATAAGGATAGAGGTCGCATGATGTTTCTGCTACGAATGGTATTTCGCTCGTTTTCACGCCAGTTCAGGCGTCGACTACTGGTTGCGGTAACGGTATGTCTCTCGTCCACGATTTGTGTGGCGATGCTGGGCGTCGTCTTCGATGTGGGCGACAAGCTCAACGCTGAGTTGTCGACCTACGGATCGAACATTGTGGTCCGTCCCAAGGCTGAGGCGGTTGTTTCCGAGCTGTATAACACTGCGGACACCGACGATGCTGAGGAGAACTCGGACCCGACCGCGTTGCTCAAGGAATCGGACGTACCGAGCATCAAGACGACGTTCTGGGCGTTCAACATCACTGATTTTGCGCCGAAGCTCAACGTCAACGCGACGATCGACGGACGTAGTGTGCCGGTGGTTGGAACGTGGTTCAACAAGAAGGTACCGCTGTCTACCGGAGAGACTGCTGTCGCAGGAGTCAAGGGCATGCGTTCTTGGTGGAAGGTCGATGGCGATTGGGCCAAGGATGGCTCTGGGGCGTCGGGAACGGGTAAAGTACCGGGCTCTGCCGCTGCCGGGAACGAAGGTGACGTTGCCCAGGCAATGATGGGCAAGGATCTGGCGGGTTTCGCTCATGTGAAGATCGGGCAGACCGTTACGATATCCAAAGTCGCGGTTGATGGAAAACAGCGCAGCCAGCGCGTGCGAATAGTCGGAATTTTTGAATCCGGTGACAGCGACAACAACACCGTATATATCCCTTCGTGGTCTGCACAGCGCCTGGCCAACCTTCCCGATTCCATCAATAAGGTCGAAGTCAAGGCTCTGACGACACCGGAGAACGACCTCGCTCGCAAGGCCGAGCGTGATCCCACGGCGTTGAGCCAAGAGGAATGGGAGACCTGGTACTGCACGGCCTACCCCTCATCAATCGCATACCAGATTGAAGAGGTCATGCCTGGTGCGGTGGCCAAGCAGGTTCGACAGGTGGCGGTGTTGCAGGGCGATGTGTTGCGCAAAACCCAGGCTGTGATGATACTGATGACCGTCCTGAGCTTGATTTCCGCTGCGATTGCGGTGGCCAATCTTATGGCTTCCTCGATCGGGGAGCGTGACTCGGAACTGGCGTTGCTTAAGGCGGTCGGTGCCACTGATGGTGCAGTTTCGAGGCTGATACTTGCGGAAACGGCGGTTGTTTCGTTGGTCGGTGGCCTGGTGGGTGCCGGTTTGGGTTCACTGCTTGCACAGGTTATCGGGCATGTTGTGTTTGGCTCTGGCGTGGTGATGAGGCCGATGGTATTCGTGTTGGTGTATGTGCTGCTGGCAGTAACTATTCTGCTCGCATCCTTCTCCTCGATTCGTTCGATTCTGCGTCTTCGTCCTGCGGAGGTGCTGCATGGTCGCTGATCGAAACGGACGTGAACAAGGGCGTTCGGCAACGGCAACGAATGAAAACGGCAAGATGTGCAGGTGTGCAACGAGCGCAGGCTCCCACCTGGAACGTCGAAAGACCGAAAGGAGGATGGAGTGAGTGGATTGACACCTGGGAAGGGCGGTAAGACCGCTGATGGCAACATTGAGCACGCCGTCGACCGTAAGGGCAAGGGCACCGCAGATGCCGGACGCGGACAGGATGCCACGGATGGGGCTGCCACATTTACGGGGCGTCCGATGACCAATCGACGCATGTTCTTCCGGATGCTGTTCAGTGCGGTGTTCGAGCGGCGCTCGCGGGCGATGATGGCTGTTGTGGCATCGCTGGTGGGTGCGGCTACGCTGTTCTGCCTGGCGGCCATATGTGTCGCCGTACCGCAGCAGATGAACGAACAGATGCGTTCATATGGCGCCAATCTCATCATTACACCGACTCATCGGACGACTCATGGACAGAAGGCTGACGGTTCGGCCAAGCATGGTGATCACGGTGACGACGGTGAAGCGGGCCATATAAGCGATATGGACCACAAGGGGCAGAGTGATCAGTCCGACTCGGGTTCGGGTTTCGGAGCCAAAGCGGTCGGAGAGCTTGATGAGGTAGTGACCGGTGCCGGAATGGAGCATTCGGCGACGTACCGGTACGAGAATACGCGCATCAATTCGCTGCCTTTCGTGGTCGCAGGCATTAATCCGCGCGATGTAAAGGTACTGAATCATCATTGGAGTGTGGAAGGTGAGTGGCCTTCCGAAGGTGGGGTGATTCTCGGTCGCGATGCTGCAACGAAACTCGATGCAAAGATCGGTTCGACCATCACAATCAAATACAGTCCCGCTAAAAGTGTGTCCGGCCAAACGGATGAGAGCGACGGTTCTGGCGACAGCGAATCCGGTGATGATGGGGCCATGTCTGATTGCTGCAAGAACAAGGGTGCAGAAGGCTCCACAGGCCATCACGAAACTGACGGCGGCTCGGCCGATGGTATGGGCAACGGCTCGAGCCAATCTTCGGATGGTCATTCGTCGGGTCATGACATGTCCAACATGAAGGGCATGGATATGTCCGGTTCCATGAACCACGACGGGAAGCAGGGGTCGGGAGGCTCCGACGGTGGCAAAGATAACCTGGGCGATGCCTTGGACTCGATGTCATCGATGAAAGATGGTCACCAGATGTCGGGCATGAAGATGTCCACCACTACTTCCGGTTCCGTTCATCTCGCCGAATGGAAGCCGACGGCTCCCAATGCGGGTGGAATGGAATTCCGTGTCGACGGCATCGTTGACACCGGCGGCAGTGAGGATGACATGGTCTACGCAATCAACCAGGACGTTGCTAAGCTCACCGGTTTCCAGCGCGGGGCCGATGTGGTCGAATTCTCTGTTGATGCCACGGATGACGGTCTGAGCGATCTGGTTAAGCGAATCAACGCCAATACCTCGCTTGGTGCTAAAGCGCAGAAGGTAACGAAAATGACGGCCTCCAATGTTCGTATCATCACTATGCTGCAGACGCTGTTCTGGATTGTGAGTGTGGTGGTGCTCGTGCTGACGCTTGTCGGTGTCGGAACCACGATTTCCTCCATTGTCTCGCAGCGACGCAATGAAATTGGCCTACGTAAGGCGCTCGGTGCGCCGTCGCGGGATATTGCCGTGGAATTCACCGCCGAAGCGGCGCTTTACGGGTTGATTGGCGGTGTGGTCGGAACCGTGATCGGCTACGTGCTTGCCAATGCGCTCAGCTCTTCGGTCTTCGGTCAGAACCTGGCGATGAATTGGCCGTTGGCGCTCGCCTCTGTGCTGGTGAGCACTTTGGTTGCCGTGCTTGCTTCCTTGCTGCCCGTGCGACATGCGACGCGCATCGACCCTGCCGTTGTGTTGCGAGAGGAATAAGCATGGCGTACGCGCAGAAAACGATGGTAGTGAATGTGGGAGCCCGATCTGTGAAGCAACGGATTTTTGGTGAAAGCCGGCGCTGAGAACGCGGCGGTATAGAACGAATTACTTAGTGAAAGGAGCGGCCATGCTGCTCGAACTTGATCATATTTCAAAGATTTACGGCGAACTTCATGCCGTTGACGACCTCAGCCTAAGTGTGCCGTCAGGCCAGTGGCTTGCCATCGTTGGTTCGTCGGGTTCCGGCAAGACGACGCTGATGAACATTATCGGGTGCATGGACTCCCCTTCCAAAGGTTCGGTGAGTCTTGAAGACCGTGAGCTCAATGATTTGAACGCTTCGCAGCTGGCCGATGTCCGTAAGAGCGTTGTTGGACTTGTTTTTCAGAAATTCTATTTGGTGCCGCATCTTACGGCAGTGGAAAACGTGATGGTGGCGCAGTACTACCATTCGGTGGTGGATGAGAAAGAAGCTCTTGAAGCGCTTGACCATGTGGGTCTCAAGGATCGTGCGAAGCATTTGCCGAGCGAACTTTCCGGCGGCGAGCAGCAGCGCGTGTGCATCGCCCGCGCGCTTATCAACCACCCCAAGCTCATTCTCGCTGATGAACCTACCGGCAATCTGGATGAGAAAAATGAGAAGATCGTACTTGACCTGTTCCGTGAGCTACACGAACAAGGAACGACCATCATCGTGGTGACGCACGATGCGCTGGTGGCTTCGTGTGCAGAGCGTGAGATCATGCTCAACCACGGCGTATTGGTTGGCGAGCGTTGGAATGACGAGGATGCGCGCGCGGCTTATGAAGCTGCGGGAGGCAGGCCGGCTTCCACCGGTGCGCAGGTTGAAGGTGCGCAGAGGCAAGGTGACGCCCCGATTCCATTTGCGGATCCAACCAAGGCCGCCAAGGTCAAGGGATAAGCGAGAATGCTTGTCGCTGATGTGCTCGTATGCCGGTTCAGGTCAGATCAGTTTGGTGCGGGAAAGCTGATTGCTAAACCATTCGTTGAACTTCGATGGCTTGGGCAGGATCAGGCCGATGACAAGCATGATGACGGCGTAAAGCACCACAATGCCAAGATGAATCCAGAAGTCACCTTGATAGATACCGGCAATGGCTGCGCGCGCTGCTTGTATCGAGTGGGAGGCGGGCAGGAACGGGTTGATGACCTGCACAAACTTGGGCAGTACCTGCAACGGGTACGTTCCCGATGATCCTGAAATCTGCATGACCAGGATGATGACGGACACAGCCTTGCCGATGGTGCCGAAGCAAGCCACCAAGGTGTATATGACGAAGGCATAGACCAAACCGGAAACCCATCCGGTAAGCATGAAGAGCATCGGATGGACCGCGTGTACCCTTAGGAACAGCAGCGTACCGGCGCAGGAGAAAGTGCTTTGCAGCAGTGAGATGAGCGCGAAGATTCCGAAGCGGCCCAAGAAGAGCTGGTAAGGCTTGGGCTCATCAATGAAACGTTCGGTTTCATCAACGGTGTCGGATTGCATGTCCGTTGTTATGGGCGGCAGAGGGAGGGTATCGGCGAGGTCGTTGTCGATCTCACCGGTTTCGTCGGACACATTGGCTGACATCGCCGCCTCGGCAGCTGGTGCAGATGGTGAAATCTTGCGGACAACACTTCTACGCGGCTGTTGCCGATCCGTGCTTGCCATGCTGAGTTCTCGCCGCGTTTTACGTGAGACATCGGTTTTAATGGTCAAGGCAATCAGCAACGAACTGACCCACAGCGGAATGAACGTGTAGAACGGCGTTAGTGATGCACCGAAACTTTCAACCGGGAACACGGCATTGCGCTGCAATTTTACCGGCGCGGCGAGGGTATCGGCGAGGGTGTCGGGATTGCTGGACAGCAGCTCTTTGACCTTGTCCATGTCGTTGCTGTTCAGTGCCGTGGTGAGTTGCTCGCTAAACGCGCTCAGCCTGCTGCTGGCTTGGGAAAGTGTCGTTGCAGTGTCGCTGAGTGTCTGTCGGGCCAGTTTGAGTTTGTCGTTTGCATTCTTGGACGTGTCATTGAGCGTCGAGAGACTGCTGTTGAGGTCGTTGGTTCCGGTGGTCAGCGCCCCAGAAATAGAGGAAAGCGACGAAGCGATGCTGGTTATTTGGGGCTTAAGCGTGTTATTAAGATCGGTATTAAGTCCGTCGATTGACGTTTTTGATTGGTTGGCAAGGCTGACGATCTGGTCATGCTGCTTTTGAGCGTCTCCGGTTTTGGTGTCGAGATCGTTCGCTGCGGTGTTCAGTGCGGACTGCAGTTTCTGCTGGCGGGTGATGATGCTGTCAATGGTGTTGAGTGTTTCGGAAGGGATACCGGGGAGGGTTGCCAGTAAATCGCGGATTTTCTGATATTGCGTGGCCTGATTGCCGACGGCATTCGCTTGTGAGCGCAAACTCGAAGAAGCATCGGCAGAGGATTTGCCCGCACTGTTGAAGGCGTTGTCGATGTCTGCGGCAATGGAGCCGTTACTGGCGCTGCTGGCCTTCAGCGATGTCGAAAGTGTTGACATCGCTGTGTTGAGTGAGCTGGAGACGTTTTTGAGGCTGCCTCCCGCATTTTTCAAGTCCTTTTTGGATTGATCGGCGGCTTTGGAAGCGTTGCCCAGTAGAGCCGACGAGCTATCGAGCAGGGTTTCCGATACGTCGATGAGGCTGCCGTATGTTTCCACATTCGTTGAGGCTTCGCTCAATTGGTTCGCCAGATCGTTGATGTTGCCGTTGAACGAGGTCAGGCGGTCGCGGGAGTTTGAGGAATCGAGTTGTTTGGACAAACCGGAGGCAACGCTCAGCGCCGTACTGGTGATGGTGCGGGCGAACGTCTCGTTGACCTCTTTTGAAATTTTGTCCGCTCCCTGGCCGGTTACCTTGGGCGCGACGGCATTTTTCTTTTCGTTGGTGTAATACTCGAGTGTTGCATGCTTGGCGTCGTTTGAGAAGAAGGTCATCATGTTGCGGCTGAAATCCTTGGGAATGATGACGGCAGCGTAGTATGTTCCGTTTTTCGTGCCTTCGATGGCCTTGTCCTTGGTGGTGAACGTCCAGTCAAGCTGGCTGTTGGCGCGCAATTGGCCAATGACCTGGTCGCCAAGCTTCGTTTTCACGGGCATGAGGTCGCTGGTGTAGCCCTCGTCGACGCTTGCAACTGCGAATTTGAGGTTTTTGGTGTTTCCGAATGGGTCCCAGCTGGCAGTAACGTTGAACCATGTGAACAGCGCAGGGATGACGACCAAACCGATAAGAATGATGATCGAGATGATGTTGCTGGTGATTCGTCGTACGTCACCAGTGAAGAGTTTCCATATCGTTCTCATCGTGCCTCTCCTCTTTTCAGTAGGCCCGCGGTCTTTTTGCGTGGTTTCTTACGTTCATAAAGCAATGTGCGTACGGCATCGTCATCGAGATTGCCTAGCCGTACCTGCCTGTCAAGGCTGTCGCGGATGGATTCGACGGATACCAGGAAGATGATGATGGCTAGGAACCAGATGACCCAGGCCGCCAGTGCGACTACTTTGGTGCCGGTGGTCAGGGAGAAAGTGATGGCCATAATCGCCGGAACGACGATGCCGGCAATCAGTGCTCCATGCATGAGCTTGGGATACAGAAGCGCGAATTTGCGCGCGCGCTTTTCGATGCTCTTGCGGTATTCCTCTTTGTTTGCGAGCAGGCTCAGGGCTTGTGTCAGGCGGTATTCGTGGCTCTTGTGCGACGGTGGTTCGTTGGTGATGATGTCGCTGGCCTGGAGCTGACGGTCCACCAGACGCCGCAGATTGCCCATGTGTGGCTTGACGGCAAGGCCAAGGATGAAGAACAGGAGTGCAAAGATCATCAGTTTGCCCATGTTGACGAACCAATCGGCATGGTAGAAGCCCGCGATGGTCTCGCGCAACGCGTTGATGGAGTAGGTGAACGGGAAGAACGGGTACATGACGCGGAAGAATTTCGGCATCATTTCGATGGGGTACATGCCCGAAGAGCCGGGAATCTGGATGATGATGAGCGCAACGCACAATGCCTTGCCAACGTGCATGAACGACGTCGAAAGTGCATAGGTGATGCTGACATACACCATCGAGGCGAGTATGGCGGTAATAATGAATACCGGAACATTGTGACATTGCACGCCAATGATGAGTTCGCCCAATACTGTCACGATAGCTTGCGTCGAGGCGATGAGTGCCAGAAGAATCCAACGGCCCCAGTAGCGTTGCCCCGGCGTCGGGTCGCCCTCCAAACCTTCGTCGTCCACTTCCAACTTCAACAGCACGACCAGCATGAACGCGCCTACCCAAAGCGTCAGGTTGGTAAACAGCGGCGCCATTCCGGAGCCGTATGTGCTCACCGGATAGACTACTTTCGTATCGAGGACAGTGGGCGAAAGCATGAAATCAGCTATTTTGGCGGCATCGAGCTTGCCGTCGCCGCCGATGGACTGTGCCAATAACCCTGAATTTTCAAGGGTTGACGAATTCGATAGCGCTGTGATGTCGGTGGTGAGCGTCGATAGGTGGTCCTGCAGCCCAGCTAGTCCCTTGTCGGTGCCGGCCAGCGCTTTCGTTGTGGTGTCGGCGGCTTGGTTGAGTTGGCTGAGCACCAAGGAGGATTGGGTGATCAGCGAGGTCTGTGAAGTCAGATTCGCGGAGGAAGTTGCCGCGACCGTCGACAGACCGTTGAGTCCGGTGTTGAGTTGCGGCAGAGCACCGGTACCAAGGGTTGTGCGGGCATTCGAGAGGTTGTTCAGCGTTGTTTGCGTTGACGTGTTGATGCCGTTGGCGGCGTTGACCGTGCTGTTTGTGGTCGAGCCAAGATTGGTGTTGAGGTCGGTAAGAGCTTTGATTGAGTCGCCGAGGGTCTTGTTTTGCTGTTTCAGATTGTCGATGGCGGTGTCGCTGCCAGGCAGGCCTGCTGACTCCAGTTCGTTGATGAGGTTGGCGGTGTCCTTGTTTATTTGCTGTGCGGTGGAAAGGGCGGAACCGGCGTCACCGTTGGCCTTTGTGAGCCCCGCGGCTATGGAGTTGATGGCGATGTTGGACTGCGAGCTTGCTTGTGAGAGCAGTCCTGAGCCCTGATCGAGGCTCGCTCCGGTGTTGTTAATGAACGCATTGAGGGTGCCCTGAGTCTGGGTAATTGTGCTTGAAGCGTCGTTGAGCTGTTTCGAAGTGTCTGCAGCGGCTTTTTGGGTCTTGTTGAGCGTGTCCTGAGCGGCTTTGGTTTTGTTCGGCACATCGTTCAGTGTCGTCGTAAGGTCCGTGATGCTGCTGCGGATATCGGCAATGGACTGCTGCGCTTTGTTGAGATCAGCGAGGGTATCGGCGGTGGCGGTGTTCGTTTTTGCGTGGATGTCGTCATCTGCTTTGTTGACAATGCCGGAAATCGTTTTGCTTACCGTGGAGACAAAGGTCTCGTTGACCTGGCTGTCAACTGTGGATGCACCGGTGTCGGTCATACGTGAGGCGAGTGCGTTCGCCTTTTCGTTGACGTAATATTCGAGAACGGGTTGTGTGTTGTCTCCATCGATGATATCCGCGACGCGGCTGCTGAAATTCTTCGGTATGACGATGGCGGCGTAGCTCTCGCCTGATTTCACACGCCTCATGGCTTCGGACTCGTCATCGAACCGCCATCCGAGTTTCTTGTTGTTTTTCAGTTGTTTCACGATCTGCTTGCCCAGATCGATGTTGCCGAGGGTTTTGGAATCGGTGCCTTTGTCGTTGTTGACTACGGACACTTCGATTCCTTCGGTATTACCGTAAGGATTCCAGAAACCGGCTATATTGAACCATGCATAGAGCGGTGGGATGAATATGAGCCCGAACAGGACCACCCACGCCGCTGGTACGCGCAGTAAACGTTTAATATCGCGCAGCACGATTTCCAGTACATTGCTCATCCGTGCCCTCCGGGATTCCCTTGCACCGTCTCAGCATCAAAATACGGTGAGAACATCGCTTCCGCGTCCTCACCGCACCGTCTACCGTCATACATTACAAGCAGGCTCAGCCACCGGCGGCCTTATAACGGATCAATGAGCGACAAGCGAACAGAGGTTGAAGGCGAAACGCCGTCATGGTGCGCACTGTTATGGAGACGGTGCATGGATGTACAGGCCAGGCAAGAAGAGACTTTGCACAGTCTGGTTTCAGGAACAGATTTGGATGTCGCTTCTGCGCAGGGTAGCCTTGTGGAGTCGTGAATGTCTGTGTCGGAGGAGGAGTGGAGCCATGAAGACTGCTCCGGATCGCGAAAAGTCCAAGAGCGCAGTGGCTGATGGGCAATCGTCGCATTCTGCGCAGTCGTCGGCAATCGCACTCCATGAAGTCGCAAGGTCCACAGCGGATGCCGTGGCACATTCGGCAACTCGTGCGGCCGAGGGGGTAGGCGGCGTTTCCCGCGACTTGGCGAACCGTGCATCTCGCCATCTCACTGCCATCAGTCGGATTTACGGCGTGCTGGTTCTGCTCGTTGGGCTTGTCGGTGTGCCATATATCGGCTATGTGATTGTTAATGGGATGCATAAATTTTTTACGGGTCTACTTCATGTCGATTTTCTTGATTTGACGTTCCTTCTGACCTGCTCGGGAACCGTGATCTCACTAATCGATGCCGGCGCACTGATTGTGTTCGGAGTGATGCTGCTGCGCGATATGCGTAAGTATGCGGCGCGATGGGCATACGCGCTGATGGCTGTGACTGTGGCACAGGGCATGCTTTCGCTGGCTTTGCAGGGCTTGGGAATCGGTGTTGGCCTTTCCGTTCTGCAGATTGTGATTCTGGTGGCGCTCGCCATTGCGCTCGACCCAGGGCTGATCGGGGAACGTGCCGTACGTCGCAAACTCAAGCGCATGGATGAACATGACGAATATGTCGAGGCGAAAGCACGGGGCATGCTGGGGCGCGATCCAAGTGGTAAAGGGTACATCGAGCTCAATGTTTTCAATGTGTTTTGGCTGTTTATGGTTGGTTGCGTCATTGGTTTGGTCGTTGAGGAAATCTACCATCTCATTTTCTTCAACGAGTGGCAGGACCGTGCCGGACTCGTTTGGGGGCCGTTCTCGCCGATTTACGGTTTCGGCGTCGTGGTGCTGACCATGTGCCTGAATCGGCTTTGGCATGCGAATGCCGTACTGATTTTTTTCGCTAGCGCGCTGATCGGCGGAGCGTTTGAGGCGTTCGTCAGCTGGTTCATGCAGGTGGCGTTCGGCATTATCGCGTGGAATTATGCGGGTGACTGGTTTGCGCTTTTCGGTGGTCGAACAAGTGGCAAATACATGATTTTCTGGGGATTGGCGGGGCTGATATGGCTACGTGAGTTGCTGCCGCGCCTGTTGAAATTCATCAATCTCATACCGTGGAAGTGGCGCTACGCTCTGACGGCCGTGGCGTTGGCGCTGATGCTGATTGATATCGTGGTTACCTTGATGGCCCTTGATTGCTGGTATGGTCGCGTAGCCGGTTTGCCACAGACCTCGCCTGTCGCTCGATTCTTCGGGGAGCATTTTGACGACAGTGTGATGCAGCAGCGCTTCCAGACCATGAGTATCAATCCCAAGTGGTCCGGTCGCGGCTGAACGCGGTGGAATTCGTAGATTGGCTGTGTTTCCGTTATTGTCCGTACCTGGCCAGGTGTGCTCGCTAACTGTTGACGTTTATGGATAAGGGGGGCTCGATGATTGACGAGCCCCCCTTATCCCTACCGATACTGGCAGATTGCCGCGATGGGTCATGTGTACCGCGAGTCACAGTGTATCGCTCAGAAATCCCAGTCGTCGTCGCTGGTTTCCTCGGTTTTGTTGGCGGCGGTGCCGGATGCAGCCGAGGAATCAGTGGTGGCTCCCGTGCCGGCTGCCGCGTTTGTGGTCGATGCCGTGAAGTTGACGTTGGCGTCGAACAGGCTGTTGGACGCCAACGCCGATGACGTCGATTCCATGTCATTGAGCTCGTCGATGACGGCAGGGTTCGGCTCGCTGATCTCGGCGGGGAATAAGGCTGGGTATCCCAGATAGGAGAGTGCCTTGTTGGTGTTGTAGCTCAGGAACTTTTCGGTGTCTTCTTCGAGGCTGAAATCGGCATACGGCAGCGTGTAGCCGTAGTCTTCTTCCGCAAAGTACAGATTGTTTGCGAGATCATAGGTGTATTCTCGCATGGTTTCGCTGGTTTCGCTGTCCAGCTGCTCGATTCCCTGCTGATAGAGTGCGCCCAAATATGAGCTGGAGGTGGCGAGATCGCGATTGATCAAACGAACGATATCGGCGGTTTTCGTCAGCGTTCCGCGGCTGGAAAATCGCATCGGCAGGTAGAATCCGGCTTCGATGGTCAGTGATTGCGCAAGCACCGTCGCCGCGAGGCGTTTGAGGGCATCAAGTTTCGAGCTACCTTCATTTTCGGTGTCAGTCCGATATGCGTCATTGAGCAGCTGCTGTTTCCCCTGCATCGATGCGTTTTGCTCAATCCAGTTGAATGCCAAAGTTGTGGAACCGTTGTTTTTATTGGTGTCTGTGTTTGACCCTTCGCCGGCTTTGCCGGGTAGGTTGCCATCGAGCGCTGTGAGAAGCGCCGAATAGGCCTTCGAGTGTATTGAACTGCTGAATGCAATGGCAGTGAGCACAGCCTGTCTGGTTCCTGCCTTGTAGCGCGCGGCATCCTCGTTTAGCGCGCTTATGGAAGCATTTGTTAGCAACGCCTCGGTGCTTGCCAAACCTGCAAAAATATGGGCGAGTGCGAGTCGCTCGTTGCTGCTCAGTGCGCGGATATCCTCGGCGTCGTTGGCAAGCAAGATTTGCTCGGGGGTCCACAGGTTCGCCGTCATTGTATTGAATGCGGTGCGGTCGATATCGGTGTTCGCATCTGTGCGTGTCCAATCCGCTGCTGCGAAAGTCATGAATGTTCCTTCGTTGATAATTTCTTGTCTGTCGGTATTATGCAACCATTAATCTCACGTGGCTCGTTTATATAAAGTGCCCGCCGATACTAACAAATATCTGGCGGGCACTACCCTTTTCAGTAAGGGTCTGGGGCGCTTCTTTACAGCATGCAGCTGACGCAGCCCTCGACCTCGGTGCCCTCAAGCGCCTGCTGGCGGATGCGGATGTAGTAGAGGGTCTTGATGCCCTTGCGCCAGGCATAGATCTGTGCCTTGTTGAGCTCACGCGTGGTTACGCCAGCGGGGAAGAAGAGCGTGAGTGACAGGCCCTGGTCGACGTGCTGGGTCGCCTCGGCGTAAGTGTCGACGATCTTCTGCCAGCCGATTTCATAGGCATCCTGGAAGTACTCGAGGTTGTCGTTGGTCATGTACGGTGCCGGATAGTAGACGCGGCCGACCTTGCCTTCCTTGCGGATTTCGATCTTTGAAGCGATCGGGTGGATCGAGGACGTGGAGTGGTTGATGTAGGAGATCGAACCGGTCGGCGGAACAGCCTGCAGGTACTCGTTGTAGATGCCGTCCTTGAGAATTTCGTCGCGCAGCGTCTCCCAGTCGGAAACGGTCGGGATATGGATGCCGAAGCGCTCGAAGAGATCCTTGACGGTCTGCGTACGCGGTTCAAGCGAGCGGCTGCCGTCGGTGTACTTATCGAAGTAGTTGCCTTGGCCGGCAGCCTTTGCGTAAGCCGAGGTGTCGAAGGTTGCGAAGGCGTGGCCGCGCTCGACGGCCAGATTGTGCGAGGCCTTGTAGGCGTGGTAGGCGACGGTCATGAAGTACATGTCGGTGAAGTCCAGCGCTTCTTCCGAGCCGTAGAACATGTGCTCGCGGGAGAGGAAGCCGTGCAGGTTCATCTGTCCGAGACCGATGGAGTGACCTTCTCCGTTGCCGCGTTTGATGGAGGGCACCGAATCGATGCTCGTGTGCTCGCTGACGCTGGTCAGTGCACGGATGGCGGTTTCCACTGGATCGGCCAGACCGCCGTCCATCGCCTTCGCGATGTTGAGCGAGCCAAGGTTGCAGGAGATGTCCTTGCCGACATGGTCGTAGCCTAGGTCGGCGTTGTAGGTGGAGGCTTCCTGCACCTGGAGAATCTCGGAGCAGAGGTTCGACATGGTGACACGGCCGTCAATCGGGTTGGCCTTGTTCACTGTGTCTTCGAAGAGGATGTAAGGGTAACCGGATTCGAACTGCACTTCACCCAAGGTCATGAAGAACTCGCGGGCATCGATGTAGGTCTTGTGAATACGGTCATCGTTGAGCATCTCGTCGTACTTTTCAGTGACGGAGATATCCGCGAACGGCTTGCCGTAGACGCGCTCGACATCGTAGGGGGAGAAGAGGGCCATTTTTTCCTTGCGCTTGGCCAGCTCGAAGGTGATATCGGGGATGACGACGCCCAAGGAAAGTGACTTGATTCGCGTTTTTTCGTCCGCATTCTCGCGCTTGGTGTCGAGGAAGCGGAGAATGTCGGGGTGGTGGGCGTTCAGGTAGACTGCGCCCGCGCCTTGGCGTGCACCAAGCTGGTTGGCGTACGAGAAGGAATCTTCAAGCAGCTTCATGACCGGTACGACACCGCTGGACTGGTTCTGTATGTGCTTGATCGGTGCGCCCTGCTCGCGAAGATTGGTGAGCAGAAGGGCCACACCGCCGCCGCGCTTGGAGAGCTGGAGTGCGGAGTTGATGCTGCGGGAGATGGACTCCATGTTGTCTTCGATGCGCACCAGGAAGCAGGAAACCGGCTCACCGCGCTGGGCCTTGCCCAAGTTGAGGAAGGTCGGGGTGGCGGGCTGGAAGCGACCGGAGATGATTTCGTCGGCATACTTGATGGCGTCGGCCTCATCGCCGGCGGCGAGTTCGAGCGCCACGGCACCGGCGCGCTGCGGGAAGTCCTCGAGATACTGCTTGCCGTCGAAGGTCTTCAGCGCGTATGCACGGTAGAACTTGAAAGCGCCGAGGAAGGTTTCGAATTCGAAACCGGAGTTCTCAACGTGGTCGTAGAACTTGTCGAGGAACTCGGGGGTGTACTGATCGAAGACGGACTTGTCGTAGTACAAGTTGTCTTCCAGAAACTTGATACGCTCGGCGGTGGAGGCAAACTTCACGGTGTTCTTGGCGACATGACCGTTGACGTAAGCACGTTCGGCGGCCTGATCCTTGTCAAACTGAATGTTGCCGTCCTCGTCGTAGAGGTTGAGCATCGCGTTAAGCGAATGATAATCGTGTTCCAGATCGAAGTTGGTGTCTTCGCTGGTGTTGTCCATGCTCAGCGTTGTGTCGTTGAGAGCCATTGTTTCCCTACTCTTTCAGTGTCGTCGCGTTGACGGCGTTGGTTATTTACGTAATTTGATACAAAAAATGTGGTTATCCGTAACCGTCCCTGCCTGCTGCGGCAAGGCGGTCTTGGTATCCGTATGGTTAACGGTTACCGGTGTTCAGCCTGGGAGGATTGCGCGTTCAGGAAGAAATTGCGCACTCCGTCGCGCACTTGGCACTGATCGTCGGCCGTGCCCAAAAGCTCGAAATTGTACATGAAAGGCACATGGCACTTTTCTGCAATGATGTCGCCGGCGGCGCAGAACGCCGTCGCGAAGTTCCTGTTTCCCGAGCTGATTACGCCGCGAATGAAGCTGCGGTTCTTGTGTCCGTTCAGGAATTTGCGTATTTGGGGAAGCAGTGCCTTCGAGATGTCACCACCGCCGTAGGTCGGAACAATCAGAATATAAGGCTCGCGTACCTGCAGAGGTGCTTCCTTGGGGCGAAGCGGGATGCGGTAGACGTTGATTCCCTCCTCGGGGAATCCGCAGCTTTCAATGAAACGGGCGGTGTTGTTCGATATCGAGGAGAAGTAGACTACCGCGCCGATATGTTTGCCTTGTGCTTTTCCTTCAGGTTCACTTGGGGTGACGCACTCGTCGTCAAACGGTTCCTGTGTACCTGTGCTGGCGTTTCCGGCTTGGGATGACTGCGAGGCTGGAACGGATGTCGGTTGCGATGCGGTGGCACTTTCCATGCTTACGTCGGTATTTGTGCCAATTGTTTCGTTCATCGCTCGCGTCTTTTCTCCGTGGTCCGTTTCGTCGTTCTTTTGAATCATCACCGGTTTCGCCTATGCGAGAATCTTGGTGTCCTGTTCCTTGGCCGATGCAGGCTGCTCGGAGGTCTCGTCCGCCAGCTGCTTGATGAGGTCAGGGCGATAGCCACTCCAGGAAGCGTTGGGCGTGATGACCACCGGAGCCTGACGGAAGCCGGCCTCAGTGAGCTGCTTGAGTGTTGAGGGGTTCTCCGTCAGGTCGACGGTCTCGAAGGTGATTTGCTGACGTGTCAGTTGACGCTTGGTTGCCTCGCATTGTGGGCAGCGTGGTTTGGTAAAAACTGTGACGGTCATCCCAGCCTCCGGATTCGTGAATTTGTGCTTTCAAGGACAGATTACATGGTTGTGGTTCCAAACGTAACCCCAACTTCTAGTAGCGTGTCGTATATCGAGACACTAGATGTAGTGCTTGTAGTGCTTAAGGCTAGATGGCACAAGGGTCGTCGGATATCGGATCCGAGGGAGGCATTTTGGATGGTGTGGGCTATCTCACAAAAGCTGAAATTCTTGTCCTCAGCGACTTCGTTGAAATGTGGATGGTGGTGGATATTTCGGTGGATGAAGCGTGGTTAGTTTTCGCGCAATTCGTCGACGATCGCACGGATGGAACGGCTGATGTCGGAGATAATTGCGGAGCGGCTTTCCTTTGCTTGTTCTTTGCCGCTCAGCAGGCGCATGCCGTTGGAAACAACGCCTTCCGTAAGCGCGATGCCGACCTGGGGGTTCGCCGGATGCAGTTCTTTCCATGCTGCGACAATCGGTGCCCTGAGCCGTTGGTGCAGGCTTGGTTGTTGCGGTTCGAGCGATTGGTCGGCTGAGGCATCGTAGCGGTGCCCGCAAAAGATGTCGGTTGCCGCCGCGTCTTTATACCATTGTTCGGCGTTGTCGCGCTCGTCGCTCGCCTGTTCCTTGTCGTCCGTGCCGCCTGTAGTTTCCGTGCCGTTTTCGTTTTTCGTGTTGTTGTGCTGTTTCCACAGCTCTTCGCTGGAGTAGAACTCGGCGTCGCTGAGGGGCATCTTGGTCATCCAGTCGTGGCCTTGAAGAATGAACTGTTCGAGGTTGATTTTGACCCATAGCGTCACGATTTGCGCCGGGTCGGTAATGCCACTCAGCCCATCTTCAAGGGCATCGATCCATTGAGGCATCCGCCGTGCCATGAGTTGGTGACGCAAGTCCTTCATGTCCTTGACGTACCGGTAGATGGAGTTGCGTGCGATACCGGCCCCGCGGCTGACGTTGGTCGGAGTCAGGGCGGCGTCGCCCTCTTCCCGCATGATGGTTTCCGCCGAATCAAGCAATGCGTTCATGGTGCGGCGACGGTGTTCCTCAAGGTTCGACCCATTGATGCGTGGCATGTCGTTCTCCTTGTCTGGTTGAAGCGCGGTGCCCCATTGGTCCATGGCGTCGGTTTTCGGCTTTGGTGTTCGGGTGGCCTTCGGGGCTTGTCTATGTGCGGTGTCCGTCGACGAATGCGCTGACTACGGCAAATTCCATGCCGCATGACCATTGATTTGCATCTTTAATCTTAACGTCGTATAGTCAAACACAGTTTGCGACAGCGTGTCGCAAAAGTGCATAGCTGCTGAGACCTTTCTTGTTCGGGCCTTGGCGGCCGAGCATCGCTCTTATTGGAGAAGGACGACTCATGAATCAGCAACAGAACAGCCAGATGGTGGAAGGTCAGGGGAGCGTCGCGTCAGCCGCCGCTCCGGGCGCTTCGAACGTGTCTCGTTCCGGCGAGAAGCCGCCGTGGAACGCCTTGTGGGTGTTGGCGCTGGGGCTGGCGATGATTGTTCTCGACGGTTCCATCGTCAACGTGTCGATTCCAGCGATGATTCGCGAGATCGGCCTTAATCTGACCGATGCGCAATGGGTGACCTCACTCTATAACATCATTCTCGCCGCGCTGTTGTTGCCTTTTGGCAAGCTCGGCGACCTTAAGGGCAGGAAGATGACGCTGCAGGTCGGTGTCGTAATCTTCGTTGCCGGTTCCGTTCTGGCAGCCTCTTCGAACGGTGCCGGCATGCTGCTCAGTGCCCGTGCGATACAGGCCGTCGGCGGTGCTTTGGTGATGCCGTCCACGCTTTCCATCGTTTCTGCTTCCTTCCGCGGCAAGAATCGCGCGATAGCCTTCGGCGTTTGGGGTTCCGTGATGAGTGCGGCCGCTGCGGTGGGCCCGTTCCTTGGCGGTCTGTTCACCCAAACCATCGGCTGGCGCTGGATTTTCCTGGTCAACGCCCCACTTGGTCTCTTTGTGTTCATTGCTGCTATTCCCTTCGTTCCGAAAACCGGTGGCAAGGCCGGTGCCTCCGCGATGGGTGGTGCGGCGCGGGCTGCGGCCGCTGCTCAGTCCGGTGCTGCTGAAGCCAAGCCGCAGGGATTCGACCCGCTCGGCGTTGTTCTTTCCGCTCTTGGCTCGGCACTGCTGATCTTCGGTCTTATCGAGGGCCAGACATATGACTGGTTCAAGCCCAAGTCTGAATTCGCCATCGGTGGCTTCAAGTGGGGTGCCGATTGGCCCGTCTCTGTTATACCGTTCTGCATTGTGCTGGGCATCATCTTCTTCGTGCTGTTCGTTCATACCGAAAACAGCCGCGCTCGTCGTTTGTTGCCGGTGATGCTTGATCTAACGCTCTTCCGCATACCCACGTTCTCGATGGGCAACATCGCGGCCGGCGCTATTCAGGCCGGCCAGTTCGCCATCATGTTCGTGCTGCCGCTGTATCTGATCAACGTCCGTGGTATCAATATGCTTCCTACCGGCGCGCTGATTGCGGTCATGGGCATCGGCTCCATCGTTTCCGGTGGCCTCGCCCGCCCTGTAACCGCGAAAATCGGTGCTCCGCACACGGTGCAATTCGGTCTGATTGTTGAGATTCTAAGCGTCGTGCTGCTGATGGTGATGATGAGGCCCAGCCTTTCCGTTGCCTGGCTGTTGGTGCCGTTCCTGCTCTACGGCTTCGGTCTGGGCTTTGCGGCTGCACAGCTCACCAGCCTGGTTCTTTCCGAAGTTCCGATTGCGGAGTCAGGAGAGGGGTCCGCGACGCAGTCCACCATCCGCCAGCTCGGCACCGGCATTGGTGCGGCCGTCGCAGGTTTGATGCTTTCCGTGATGCTCGGGCATGTGACACCTTCGGCACTCGACGGCATCAACGGCCTTAACGAGGGCATGGTTGCCGGTCTCACCAAGTCACTCGACGCCTCGGCTGGTGCGGCCATCGTCGGTATTCGGGCTCAGGGCACGACCGGCAAACTTGGAGCGCTTGGCCCGCAGGTGGCCGACGCATTGGCCTCCGCGTTCACTCGCGCCAGCCAATGGACGCTGGTTGTCGCCATTGTGATGCTGGGCATCGGCCTTCTTGCCTCCGTCTGGGTGGCTCGTGCCGCCGATCGCAGCAACGACGAGTGATTCTACAGCGCGTGCAACGTCAATGCCTCGCTTCAACCTGATCAGTTGGAGGGTATTTGTTTTTGCCATGCTCGGACTCGTAGTTTTCCCTTTTTGTCGTAGTTTCTTCGGGTTTTGGCGTATTCGTCGAACGCTTTTGGCGTCAGGGAATAAAGCCATCGTTGATAGACTTTCTCGATTTTATCGGCCTTTTTGTTGGCGGTAAGGGTGGGGTTATCCTGGATGTCCCTGATTCTGGCACAGTAGGCTTGCGGGTACCTCATTCGGGTCTCGCTTGTTGGAGGGGGTGGATAGTGTATGTTTTCTCGGTGCGGACAGCCAGCTCATGTCGGTTCCTGGAGGTGATCGATCCGTCCGCTGCGGCGCGTGTACTGTTGATGGCGTTCACCCCTCGCATAGCGTCCTTGAACACCCGTGCACTGTCCTTAAACACAGGGGTGCGGTCTGGCTTTCAAATGCACGAAGTGCGGCCAGTTCCTCGTCGTAGTCTGCCTTAAGCTCTTCGAGAGTACGCAGTTGGTTGTTCATGCTGTCGATGGAAGCGTTCAATCCCTTTGGTCATATAAGCTGTGGGTTTGTTCGGCGAATGACAGGAAGTCCGCTGTGGGCTCTTCGTTGCGCGCATTTTCGCGCCAGCGCAGATTCTCCAACTCCTCCTGCTCGGAGATGATCTCGTGAAGGCGGTTGGCGCGTTCTGAATCGTCGTCGCTGTTTGGGTGATGCGGATGAGAAAGGGAGTCCTCTGAATAATATTTCACGGCCCGTCACCTCCATCGTTGGGCGGCGGCTTCGTCGCGTTTTTCGATGACGTGCGCTATCTGCGGAAACTTGTTGGCCTGGGGCAGAACGCATGAGGCCACATTCGAGACATCTTGCATCAGTTCGTTGCATAGGCCCATACCTGCCGACATTGAAGCCACTGTCGCCGAATGAAAGGATACCGGCTGATTTGCGAAAGACGATGCGTCAAGACCTGTCAGCTCCGCAATCGCCTCCTGCGCATCCACGGAACTTGATCGTATTTCCCGGTGCTCACAATCTCTCCTTTCGGATAATAATACAGCGGAAAGAATACTTGTTCAAATCTGTCATGGAGGGCGAGAATGGCCTATATGCAGATATGAGGACTTGTTTTGTATTGGGGTATTCCCCCTAGCCGGGGCTTGTCAAAAGCGCTCGGAAGGATGTCGTTGCGAAGATTTCTTTTGTAGAGCAGATTCGACGGTTTTGAAACCTGAGCGAAAAAGACTCAAGTTTTTTTCGAAAATCGGGAATAGAGCTTGACAATATAAAGTTGAGTGAAGTAGGCTCAGGTTTTGGAACATCAATGAGGTGCGAACCTGGATGCGGGCCGTGAACGAACGTCGTGAACGTTTCGCAACGGCGACCGGACCCGAGCGAACAGATGTGAAACGAACGAATACAAGGAGAACGAATATGGGACGTGCAGTAGGTATTGATCTGGGTACTACAAACTCTTGCATCGCAACGCTTGAAGGCGGCGAGCCCACGGTAATCGTAAACGCCGAGGGCGCTCGTACGACCCCGTCGGTTGTCGCGTTCAGCAAGTCCGGCGAGATTCTCGTCGGTGAGGTCGCCAAGCGTCAGGCCGTCACCAACGTCGATCGCACGATCAGCTCGGTGAAGCGCCACATGGGTACCGACTGGAGCGTTGAGATTGATGGTAAGAAGTGGACTCCTCAGGAGATTTCCGCTCAGGTGCTGATGAAGCTCAAGAGGGACGCTGAGGCGTACTTGGGTGAGCCGGTGACTGACGCAGTGATCACTTGCCCCGCATACTTCAACGATGCTCAGCGTCAGGCGACCAAAGACGCCGGCAAGATTGCAGGGCTGAACGTACTGCGTATCATCAACGAGCCTACCGCTGCCGCTTTGGCTTATGGCCTTGAAAAAGGCAAGGAAGACGAGCGCATCCTGGTCTTCGATCTCGGCGGCGGCACCTTCGATGTCTCCCTGCTGGAGATCGGCAAGGACGACGACGGCTTCGCCACCATTCAGGTGCAGGCCACGAACGGCGACAACAGGCTCGGCGGCGACGATTGGGACCAGAAGATCATCGACTGGCTCGTCGGGGAAGTCAAGAACAAATACGGTGTTGATCTGTCCAAGGACAAGATTGCCCTGCAGCGCTTGAAGGAAGCCGCAGAACAGGCTAAGAAAGAGCTTTCCAGCTCCACCGAGACCAATATCTCGATGCAGTATCTGGCCATGACCCCCGACGGTACCCCTGTCCACCTGGACGAGACGCTCACCCGCGCTCGTTTCGAGGAAATGACTTCCGACCTGCTTGGCCGTTGCCGCACGCCGTTCAACAACGTGCTGCATGATGCCAACATTTCGGTTTCCGACATTGATCATGTGGTGCTTGTAGGTGGTTCCACCCGCATGCCTGCCGTCAAGGAGCTCGTCAAGGAGCTCACCGGTGGCAAGGCCGCGAACCAGTCCGTGAACCCGGATGAGGTCGTCGCAGTCGGCGCTGCGGTACAGTCTGGCGTCATCAAGGGCGACCGCAAGGATGTTCTGCTGATCGATGTCACCCCGCTTTCACTTGGTATCGAGACCAAGGGCGGCATCATGACCAAGCTTATCGACCGCAACACCGCCATCCCGACCAAGCGCAGCGAAGTCTTCTCGACCGCCGAAGACAACCAGCCTTCCGTGCTGATTCAGGTTTATCAGGGCGAGCGTGAGTTCGCTCGCGACAACAAGCCGCTGGGCACCTTCGAGCTGACCGGCATCGCTCCGGCTCCGCGTGGCGTCCCGCAAATTGAGGTCACCTTCGACATCGACGCTAACGGTATTGTGCACGTTTCCGCCAAGGACAAGGGCACCGGCAAGGAGCAGTCCATGACTATCACCGGTGGATCCGCTCTGCCGAAGGACGAGATTGATCGTATGGTCAAGGAAGCCGAGGCTCACGAGGCCGACGACAAGAAGCGCAAGGACGAGGCCGAGACTCGCAACACCGCTGAAGGCTTCGCCTATCAGATGGAGAAGATGGTCAACGACAACAAGGACAAGCTCTCCGATGACGTTGTCAAGGAAGTGACTGCTGATGTCGACGAGCTGAAGGAAGCGCTGAAGGGCGACGACATCGACAAGATCAAGGCCGCACAGGAGAAGCTGACCACCTCTTCGCAGAAGATTGGTCAAGCCCTCTATGCTCAGCAGGGTGCTGAAGGTGCTGCCGGAGCTGAAGGTGCTGAGGGAGCTGGTGCCGCTTCTGACGACGATGTGGTTGATGCCGAAGTCGTGGACGATGAAGATGACAAGGACAACAAGTAATCGTGTCCGAATTTGATAAGAACAGTTATCTGAAGGATTTGCCGGATCCGGACGACGCATGGCTCAGGTCCCTGGCCGAGTTTGATGCGGCGGCTTCCGGGTTCGGCGGATCCGGAAGAGACGCTGATTCTGTTGCCGACGCCATGAATGACGCATCTGCCGATGCACATGACGACGGTGATGCCGGTGAATCGGAAGCGGTGCAATCCGACGATAAGCATGACTCATCGATGGACGCCGCTTACGGTAGGTCCGACAACACAACAGCCGGTGGAACCGGCGAAAAGGCGGGTAAAACAATGAGCTCCGAACAGGCGAATGACAAGGCTGACAACGAAGCGAAGCAGACCCGAGAGGACGCCACCGCTTCAGCTGTCGAGGACAACTTCGACAACCAGGCCGATGGTACCAACGGTGATGCTGCGCGAGAGGCTACAGGCCAAGCGGAACATCGCGATAGTAACAACGGCGCTGATACGAGTGAAACCGCTGGCAAGGGTGAGGGCAGCGCGGATACGCTGACGCCACTTGGGCAGGCCAAAAAAGAAGCAGCAGAATATCTTGAGGCGCTTCAGCGTGAGCGTGCTGAGTTCGTCAACTTCCGTAACCGCTCCAAAAAAGACCAGGCAACCTTCCGTCAGCATGGCATCATCGATGTGCTGACCGCGTTGCTTCCGGCGCTGGACGATATCGATCGTATCCGCGAGCACAGCGAGATGGATGATTCGTTTGCCGCCGTTGCCAACAAGATTGACAAGACGTTTGAGAAGTTCGGTGTTGAGAAGTTCGGGGAAAAGGGTGAAACCTTTGATCCGACCAAACATGAGGCAGTTCTCCACAAACCGGATGCCGAGGCGACGGAAGAGATTGTGGACACTGTCGTGGAAGCAGGCTATCGCATCGGCGATCGAGTGATTCGAGCCGCGCGCGTGGTTGTGGCTTCCCCGCAGGTCTAGTGGGATTCCGCGATGACGTGACGTATGCGTAAGTGCGATTCCCCACATGACCGGAGAATCGCACTTATTTGTTTATTAGGGTCGTCGCAGGAAATGCTCCGAATCGGTGGCCGAAAAGGATGGCAGTGATATGGCTGAGAATGAATGGCTGAATAAAGATTTTTACAAGGTGCTCGGTGTTTCGAAAGATGCGACGAGCGAAGAGATCACCAAGTCGTACCGCAAGTTGGCACGTAAATATCATCCCGATCTCAATAAGACGAAAGAGGCCGAGGAGAAATTCAAGGACATCTCGGAAGCCTACGATGTGCTCAGCAATGAGGATCAGCGTCGCAAATACGATGCAATCCGCCAATTTGCGGGCGGTGGGGCAAGGTTTGCTGGCGGCTCAGGTCAGGGCGGGTTCGGCGGTTCTGCCTCCGATTTCTCCGATATCTTTGGCTCGATGTTTGGAGGCGGTGCAGACGGGCCCAGCGTTCGTTTCTCCACTTCCGGCGGTGGCCCGACCAACCTGAATGATATCTTCTCGATGTTCGGAGGGGGCGCTGGCGCGGGATCTCCTTACGGAGCGGGTTTCGGTGGTGATTCAAGTGGCTATCGCGAGCCTCAGGAACCGCGTCGTGGGGACGACCGCAACTCGAAGATCACGCTGACGTTCCGTCAGGCCGTGAAGGGGGCCACCGTCTCGCTCAAGGCGGGGGGAGTTCAATTCAAGACCCATATCCCCGCAGGTGTGAAGGACGGACAGAAGATTCGTTTGCCCGGCAAGGGCAAGCCAGGTTCCAACGGTGGTCCCGCAGGAGACATGTACCTGCAGATTTCGGTTAAGAACGATACGAAGTTCAGCTTGGATGGCAACGATATCGTTATGCCACTTCCAGTTACGATCGGTCAGGCAGTGGCGGGTGCTCGCGTCAAGGCGCTTGGCTTTGATGGCGAAGAGGTGACATTCCGTGTGCCGGCTGGAACTTCGAGCGGCACTGAAGTTCGTGTGAGCGGCAAGGGTGTTTCCGGACGCCATGGCGATCTGGTTGGCCGTGTCGAGATCTGTGTTCCGTCGAAACCTACATTGGGCCAGAAGCACGATGCCAAAGAATTTGACAAGAACTCAGGCGAGTTCGTCGATGAGGTGGCCAAGAAGCGCGAATAGTGCATGGTTTCGCCTTGTGCAAATCGATTGCCGGCAAACAAAGCACAACAGTGCCAATGTAGTGATATGTGAATGAAACGGCGGTGAATGTGATGGTTCGGGTTTCACGTGGGGTGCAGGTTTTGTATGGCCTGTGCGCGGTTGCGTTGGTCGAGCAGCGTGCTGACTTGGACGGGGCCGACGAAGTCGGTTTCGACATCGACTTGCCGGTGTTCAGTGTTGGTCGTGCCGCAGAGCTTGCGAACATTCATCCGCAGACCTTGCGGCAGTACGACCGTCAGGGGCTGATCGTTCCGCAGCGTACTGAAGGCGGCGCTCGCCGCTATTCTCTGCGTGACGTACAAAAACTTGTCGAAGCGCAGCGAATGAGCCAGGAAGAGGGCATCAATCTTGCCGGTATTGCCCGTATTCTCGAATTGCAGGAGGAGAATCGACAGCTTCGGCGTGAGGTGAAGCGTTTGCAGAGGCCGCAAGGTTCGAGTGTGTTTGCCGCAGATCGGGATGGCGGTATCACTGAAATCCAGCACTCCAGGCAGGCCCGCCGTTGGCGTCATGAAGTGAGAGCCAGTGCTCCCCAATTGCCCGCGCGGTCGTACTATGCCGATGATTCCAGTCCCTACGGTTCAGCTTTGATTCGCTTCGGTGATGACAATGTCTTGTGGTGACAACAGGAACTCGTTCATAAACCTCAGTATGCGGCAGGTCCACCCTCTGATTCTGAGGATGATGGTCCTGCTAATCCTCGTCCGGTGATCGTTTGAGGCAACTACGTTGACTGATCGCTTCCGTTGTAATTGACGGTTGGGAGTCATTGCCCATGTCGGTCCGTGTAAGCATTCCGCGTAAATATGTTGCGGTGTGAGTTGGTAATGCACGGAAAGTTCGGATGGGCCGCACCTCTCGGCGTTTGCCATCGCCCTTGGCATGCGCCAGCTGCGCAAGGGGAACTGGGCTAAAGCACCCGGTTATGGCATGATAGAGATGTGTAGCAAACGAAAGTAGCCAACGGAACGCGCTATAGCAATTCATGGAAGACTGGCATGTACGGATATGACGAGGTGGAAGAGCTTTGACAGGGCAAGAACGAAATAATATGGCAAATGCGACAGGAATGCTTAAAGCAGTTCTTTGGGACATGGACGGGACGCTGATCGACTCGGAGCCGTACTGGCATGAGGTCGAAATGGAAATAGCGCGCGAAAACGGCGGCCATTGGAGCGAAAGCATTGGTTGGGAGTGCTCCGGCAAGCCGGTCCCTCGGGTTGCGCAGCGGATGATTGACGAGGGTACGAAGCTGTCGATTGAAGAGGTTCAGCAGCAGCTGGTTGCAGGTGTTGGGCGAAAAGAAGCTGCGCGTATGCCCTGGATTCCGGGTGTGCAAGATGTGCTCCGTTTGTTGGCATCAGCGAGAATTCCTTCGGTTTTGGTCACCGCTTCGCCTCGGAATCTGGCTGAGAATCTGGTTCGTCAGGCTCCCGAGGGTGCATTTGTTGGTTACGTCAGCGGTGATGCCAATCTGCCCAAGAAGCCCAACCCTGCACCGTACCTTACGGCTGCAAAAATAGTGGGGATCGAAGTTCCTGAAACAGTTTTGGTTGAGAACGGAATGTTGGAACGTGTGGCTGAGGATTCGATTGATCCGGCAGGCTCCGCAACGCGACTTGCTGATTTCCGTCGGGAAATGGCCCATTGCGTCGCGATTGAAGACTCGATGACCGGCCTTCATTCGGCTGCCGCATCTGGTGCAACCACGCTTGCACAGACCGGTTTCATCAAAACCGACACCTCAGTCGGCCCCCAGTTCGCATCCATCAACGGCTACGACGGTCTAACCGTAGAGGCTCTGGAGCGTTACGTAGAACAGCGGAGCGCGACTCTCGAGGCATGAAAAAAGGGTTTTCGGAGACATTCCGAAAACCCTGCGAGTGGAGCTGATGGTAATCGAAACCACGACCTCTTCGATGCGAACGAAGCGCTCTACCAACTGAGCTACAGCCCCATGTCTTGAGCCAATCCCCCCAGACAACGTTTCATAGTCTAGTACAATCCGCTCCCAAGTACAATTCGGCGGGTTGGTGACATATTCTAAACGGCATCCGTTGGTTCAATGCTTTTTGGTGGAGCGGATTTGGGCTGGTTTGTTCCACTGCTCGGTTCTTTGCCTGTCTTGCGAGTATCGCCGCCCTTTTCCTTCCACTTGTTTATAGTGTCAGGTCTCTAGGTCCAGCCCCGTCCGTTGCCATTTGGCTCATGTCTTTGTGGGCAATCAGACAGCGAGTAGTGCTTCCGCGGTCTTTTGGTCAGTGGTCAGCGCTGAGATTAGGTGTCCGGACAGGCAGGCGTGGATGGCATTGACTTTGACAGTACCCCATGCAACGCCGATTACCATGGGAATTCTACGCAGTCTTTCCAGATTTATGGAGATTGTGCGATTGTAAAGGTCGGAAGGAACAAGGTTGCCTTCCGCATCGATTAAATGACCGCAGATATGGCCAATAACTCCACGTTGGCAGAGGGTGTGTGCTGTAGCCCGATCGACGTATTCATCAAAGATATGTCCCAACCTGTCTTCGGTGGCTGTGCCGACGCCCACAATAGCGATATCGGCACCGCCGCCGAGTGCGAGCGCCGTCGCGATTTGTGGCTCCTTGCGTATGCTGCTCGCGATTTTTGCATTCGATAAGATCATCGGTGCGGGCAGTGAGGTGAAGGTGCCTCCAAGTTTGCTGGCGAGCATGCGGCAAATGTCGGGCGAATCGATCATAGGATTATCCGGACTCAAGGAGCCAATCATTTGCGCCACGTTTGATTTCGGCCATTCACGTATGGGCATTTCATGAACTGTTGCTGCTACGGCCCTGCCGTTGGAAACGGTAATCAGCGAATCTGGCTTGCATAGTTCGCAAAACAGAGCTGCGGCATATTTCGGCACGACTTGGCTCGCGTTTTCGTTGTCGTGTACTGTAGCCACGCGAACATGCTGCAGTCCATATTTGTGTTCCAGCTGACGTTCGATTTTTCGGATGGGTTCCAACTCGTGGCTGATTGAGATGTGAACCATTCCCGAGTCTCTGGACTCCTTGAGCAATCGTGAAACGGTGGGTCTCGAATAACCGATGTCCTGCGCGATTTGTGCCTGTGTTTTGTCCTCGAGATAGTAGGAGCGCGCCACTCGCAGCATGAGTTCGATATGCTGTCGTGATGAGTTCGTTGCGAGTGATTTATCGTTGAACATATGTTCATTTTAACATGATAAAGAGATTCATGTACTGGTATTAAAGCGTTTTTACTGAGGATTTGAAAATAAAAAATAAAAATCTATGAACGTTTGTTCATTAAGGAGTGGATTCTTACCATTTGAACCTCATAGAGTAGTTAATTGAAACGTAGTGGGTCAGATTGCAACGATGCCGCGAACCTGATTTCGGTATTTCGAAAGCTGCGATTCAGGCAGATCTTCTACGTGAAAATTGCAAATAGGCATCTGAGGGTCGTCAATGATTTCGACCGCGGTTGGCTGTGAGCAAGGTAATGGTTAACGAATGAAATAAGGAGCAGCAATGTCGTTTGCACGCACAATTTTGGGCGATGTCGATCCAGGTACTCTCGGTGTGGTTGACTGCCATGACCATCTCATCCGCGTCGGTGCGGGTGAGGTCTACATTGACCGTGATCATCAGCTTGATTCCGTAGAAAAGGCCGAAGAAGAGGCAACACGCTTCGCGCAGGCTTCCAAGAAGTGGAGCCAACATGGAGGCACGGTTGTTGACATGTGCCCCATCAACTGCGGTCGTGATCCATCCAAACTTGCCGAAGTGGCCAAGAACGTTGAGGGTCTGCAAGTCATCGCCGCCACCGGTTTCCATCGCGAACATGTCTATTTGGAAACCCAGTCGCACTGGATTAACCGTTATTCCGTCGACAAGGTTGCTGAACTGGTCATTGCCGATATTCGTGAAGGCATCGATCAGAACGATTACAGTGGCCCGATCGTCAACCGTACTTCGTGCAAGGCTGGCGTGATCAAGGTCGGCACGGCTTACGGCGCGATTACTCCGTTTGAGCACAAGTGCCTCGAGGCTGCCTCGATTGCTGCCATAGAGACCGGAGCTCCAATCAACACCCACACCACTTTCGGTACTTGCGGGCTTGAGCAGGCTCAAGCAATGCTGAAGTTGGGTGTGCCTGCCAACCAGATTGCCATTGGTCACATCCAGCGCAACGCCGATATTTATTACTTGGAGAAGATTCTTGATTTGGGTGTCTATCTTGAGATTGACGGCACCAACCGTATCAAGTATCAGCCGGATTCCAACCGTATCAAGGAACTCGCCGCTTTCAAGAAGGACGGTTTTGAAGACCGCGTCCTGCTTGGCACCGATTCCGGCAAGCGCTCCTATCAGAAGGCTTACGGCTCGGTCTCCGGCGTGGACTACAACCCCGCCGTCGACGGTCCTCGCATGATTGACGAAGGCTTCGATCCCGAGTACGTCGACAAGCTTCTGATCAAAAATGCCAAGACCTTCTTCACCTTCAAGAAGGAAGGCTGATTGACATGGCAGAAACATTGCAACGACCGAAGCTGCAAATTGCGCTTGATACGACCGATATGCCCAGCGCGCTGCGTCCACTGAATGCGGCGATAAGCCAGATTGACGTCATCGAGTGCGGTACCATTCTCATCATTGCTGAAGGTCTGAAGGCCGTGCGTGAAGTGCGGGCGCTGTATCCGAACAAGACAATCCTGGCGGATGTGCGCATTGTGGAAGCGGGTGCTCTGATCGCGCGCAATTGCTTTGAGGCGGGTGCTAGCTGGGTTTCCGTCGTAGCTGGTGCTTCGATGACCACCGTTGAGCAGGTCGTTAAGGTGGCCGATGAGTTTGGTGGTGAGGTTCAGATCGAACTCGGTGAGAACTACGATCCGGAACAAGCCCGTGAATGGCGTCGTCTTGGGGTCACTCAGGTTATCGTCCACCGTTCTCGTGATGCGGAAGTTGCCGGCAAGCTTACCTGGGGTCCTGACGACATCCAGCGCATCAAGGAGCTTCACGATATGGGCTTCATGGTTACGGTAACCGGTGGCGTGAAGGCCGAAGACCTTCCATTCTTCGAAGGTGCTCCGGTTGGTGTCATCATTTCCGGACGAGGCATCGTCAAGGCTGATGATCCGCTTGCTGCGGCCAAGCATCTTCAGGACAACATCAGCGAGGTATGGTCGTAATGAGTACTGTCAGGCTTGGCATCTATGAGAAAGCGCTTAGGCAGACCGACGATTGGGATTCGTTTTTCGCTCAGGTGCGTGACGGTGGATTCATGTTCATGGATCTTTCCGTTGATGAATCGCCTGAACGTATGGCGCGTCTCGACTGGTCAGCGAAGCAGGCGCATGACTTCAGGGATTCGGCCGATCGTTCGGGAGTTCAGGTTGGAGGCATGTGCCTGAGCTGTCATCGTAAGGTCGGTCCGGGTTCCGCAGATCCCAAGGTGCGTCAAGAGGCGGACGACATTTTCCGCAAGGCCATTGATCTCAGCTATGAGGCGGGCATTCCTGTCGTGCAGGTCGCTGGTTATTACGCTTATTACGAGGATCCGGACGACGGTCAGCGCGCGCGCTATGTGGAGTCTCTGCGTCGGGCTGCGTCCTATGCGGCGCAGGCCGGTGTGATGCTTGGCGTTGAAAACGTTGATGGTAACGATGTCACTTCGATCACCAAGGGCCTTGCAATCTGCGATGAGATCCATTCGCAGTGGCTTACGATGTATCCCGATATCGGCAATCTCGCCGAGCAGCAGCTTGATACCACCTCGGAACTCAAGGCCGGGGAGGGAAGGATGCTTGCCATCCATCTCAAGGATGTATTGCCGGGGCAGCCTCGTCGTATTCCTATGGGCACCGGCGTTACCGATTTTGCCGCTGCGTTCAAGGAATTGAAGAGGCAGGATTGGTCGGGCAGGATGATGCTTGAGATGTGGAATGACGATTCGCCTGATTCCAGTGAAATCAGCTCGTCGGCTCGTCAAAAGGTCACCAATTGGTTGACTGATGCCGGAATTGAGATTGCTTCGCGGCTATAAGTGCAGCCCGTGTCGGCCGAGAGATATGGATGAACGGTTTTCGATCCGCGCTTGTGCGTACGACATGGGATGGGTCGGTACAAAATGATTCTGCCAATGCGTCGCAGAAAACGAATCTAATACCTCGGGATGATTCGAGGTGACATAAAATAGTTACAAGGAAGTGCTGTTATGGCAACTTATGATATTTCCACCATCGGTGAGGGCCAAATCCGTTTCACCGTCAACAGTGGCGAACGATTGATGTTCACCCGATCGGTTTCCATGAATCCTGCTTGTTCTGAAGCAAACGTGGCTGGACTGCTGGCACAGCTCGGTCGCAATGCATTGTGGACTAGTTCATTGCCGAAAGGCGATCTCGGTGACTATATCCTCACTGAATATCGTTCCGTTGGAGTCGATATGAAAACCATGGTGCGCAAATCTGGTGGTCGTACCGCCCTCTATTTCATGGAACCAGGAGCGGGTCCTATGCCGGCGAACGTGATCTATGACCGCGATTGGACCTCGTTCCGTTCCACCGGTATCGAGGACTATGACTGGAGCACAATGCTTGATACAAGGCTGATGTTTCTTACGGGCATCACAGCCTCGTTGACCGATACCACGGCTGAAGTGGTTCGTTATGCGGCCGATCATGCGGTCGAGCGCGGTGCCAAGCTGGCGTTGGACGTTAACTTCCGTCGTAAACTTTGGTCCGGGGAACGCGCCCGCGAAGTGCTTACTCCTATCGCCGAAGAGGCCGATGTCCTGTTCTGTTCGATTGCGGACGCCGAAAAAGTCTTTAAGATTACCGGTACGCCCGAAGAAGTGACTGCTGAGCTGATGAAGCGCTTTGAACCGGAGTATGTCGTTTCGACCAACCATATGGAAGGCCCGTATTTGCGTACGCATGAAGGTTTCACTGAGTATCACACCACGCCGGTGCCGGTCATTGATCGTCCCGGTGCGGGCGATTCGTTTGTGGCCGCCACGTTGCACGGCTACCTCTCCGGTGAAATAGAGGAAGGTGTCAAGTGGGGTCAGCGCGCCTCTGAGTTTGCCATCACGCATAAGGGTGATCTGACCCGCATTCGCCCGGATGAGCTGCATATTCCGCTGGGTACCGACATTGACCGCTAGTCCTGGTTGTCTGAGGTGAAACAACAACAGTAATTGTCCATTAGCATTATGGCATGGTAAGGAAAACAATTATGAGCACAGCAACAAATACTTCGGTTTCCCCGGATTTATCGTCGAAACCGGTAAAGGCTTATGAACAAATGGATTCGCGGCCGCTGACTGGCCACCAAAAAAGCATCATCTCGCTGGTAATTGTCGGGAATGTTTCCGAATTCTTCGATATGTTCCTCATTGGCTTCGTGGTTTCCCTGCTGACGACTGCATGGAGACTGACTGGCTTTGAGGCGGGCGTCATCTTGGCGTGTTCCGGACTTGGCACGGTTTTGGGATCCATTTTGTGGGGTCGTCTCGCTGATAAGTTCGGTCGCAAGCGTGCCTTCCAATGGTGTGTGATTTGTTTCGTCGCATTTACCGTCCTTTCGGTGTTCCTTCCCGATCGGGCATGGCTGCTTCTAGCCATTCTTCGCGTTGGTGTGGGTGTGGGAGTCGGTGGTCTCAACATCACATCCATTCCGTATGTTCAGGAATTCGTGCCGGCCAAGAACCGCGGCATGCTTTCCGGCCTTGCTTCGGTCTTCATCCCGCTTGGTCTGTTGCTCGGTTCCGTATCGCAAAGCGTGGTCGGGGATAACTGGCGTATTCTCATTGCGCTTGGAGCTCTGCCGGTGCTGCTGCTCGTTTGGCTGCATTACGTTCCTGAATCCCCTCGTTTCTACCAGTCCAAGGGAGAGGACGGAAAGGCCCGTGAAGCCTTGGCTTGGGCGATGGAGCTTCCAATCGATGAGGTCGGCACGCTTCCTGAGGTCCAGGTGGAGAAGAAGGTGGGCTATGGCGAGCTCTTCAGCAAGCATATGCGCCCGTTGGTCATCATCACGGTTGGCTCCTTCTGCTTTATGATGGGCAGCTTTGCCATCCAGTCTTGGGGGCAGACGCTTCTCAAAGATGCGTTCCACTTCACGCCGCAGGTGGTTGCCTACCTGTTCATGGGCGTGTCCGTCGCCGACTGCATCGGCCGTTTCGGTTCTGCTTGGCTTGCTGATGTCATCGGGCGTCGTTGGACGATGTTCCTCTTCGGTGTCGTCGGCGCTTTGGGCTGCTTCTATGCCGCATTCTTTCACAGCTCGGGCTGGCAGTTCTACATCGCGGTGCTCATCATCATGACCTTCGCGGATGGTGCGTTCGGCATCTTGAACGCCTTCGGCGGCGAGCAGTTCTCCAATGACGTGCGTTCCACTGGTCTGGGCTTGGGCTACGGTCTCGGAGCGATCGCCAAGGTCATCGGCCCTGCGCTTATGGGCATCCTTGTGGGTGGCAGCTTCGTTTCGCAGCACATCGATATCTCCGTGATCACCAGGGCGTTCACTTTCTTCGGTATCTGCCTCGTTATCGGTGCAATCACATATCTCTTTGCCCAGGAGACCCGCGGCAAGGATCTTGAAAGCCTCTAAGCGGAAAATTTTCAGGAAGGCGGCCGTCGGAGTCGTCGCTGCCGACGGTCGCCTTCCTTTTTTTGCCATAGAACTGTTTGACGTCGGATGCTTGCCATTGCGGCTCATAATGACATGTCGTATCTTGTTGCTGCTCGAGATGAAGCGATGATGTAGATACGGCATGTTGGAATTGCGTGTTTGCTCTGACGTGGCCATCAATGATGTATTGGCCGTGTTTAGTTGAAAAGGAATGACGATTATGGTGTCGTTAAACGATTTTGGCCCCGAAGTGAGGGCTGAGGTGAAGCAGGTGCGTGAGGTTGTTGCCAGCCTGCATGAACAGCTAATTAAGTGGAATCTGGTGGTCTGGACGGCGGGAAATGTCTCACAGCGCCTGCATTTCGCAGATCTGATGGTGATCAAGCCCAGTGGATTGCGCTATGAAAGCCTGACACCGGAGTCGATGGTGGTGTGTGATCTGAACGGCGAGCTGGTCGACGGACAGGCATCTCCAAGCTCGGATACGAAGTCGCACGCGTACATCTACCGTAACATGCCGGACGTGTATGGTGTCGTGCATACGCATTCGACGTATGCGACGGCTTGGGCGGCGACTGGACAGGAGATTCCGTGCGGCTTGACGATGATGGGCGATGAGTTCGGTGGATCGGTGCCTGTGGGTCCGTTCAGGCTGATAGGTAGCGAGGCAATTGGCGAGGGCGTGGTGGATACGCTTAAAAAATATCCTCATTCGCCGGCGGTGCTGATGCAGAATCATGGCCCGTTCGCGATTGGCTGTGACGCCGAGGCGGCGGTGAAGGCCGCGGCGATGACCGAGGAGGTGGCGCACACGATGTGGGCCGCTTGTCAGCTTGGTGATATCATCCCGATCGCACAGGATGACATTGACAAGCTCAACGAACGCTACCAGAACGTCTATGGACAGCACTGAGACTCGTCAAGAAACAGATAAATCCGGCACAGCAAAAGTGGCGCGCCTCTTACTTGATGAGGGGCGCGCCACGATTTTGGACTTGCGAATGATGCTCAGATAGTGCACCGGCAGAAAGTGGAAGGTCCGTCCCTGCCCGGGTGTTGCCGGAGTGGTTCCTTCTTGCTTGGTCTTCTCAGGGGTGGCGCTGCCCGTGGCATTGCTGTGCGGGTTGCTGTAGTTGCCCACGCCGGCCTCTTCGTCGATCTAAGCGCCACCGGCATGGTCGCGTCAGACACCAGTGTGGACGGCGGATTCGCCGCCTTGCGTGCCGAAATGCTATTGTCATAGGCTCCGAACGATGTTGCCGTGTTCAGGTTTCTGGACGGGATTTCGGCCTGCGCCTTGGCCTTGTATTCGTCATCGCTTTCCGGCAGATGGAACTGTAGCTCCTTGAGCATGTTGACGCAGGAACCCGCGGTCCGACGATATAGTCGGCATCGACTCTCATCAGTGCGTCGATTTCGTTGTGCATTACCTTGGTGGATTCCTTGACATATCCACTGTTGAACGTGATCTGTCCGCAGCAGATTTGTTGCAGGGGCATGTACGTTTCACAACCGAATCTTTCAGGACTTCGACCATGGCTTTCCCGCGTTGGGGAATATGAGGTCAACCAGACAGGTGGAGAAAATAGCTACCTTCATACTGACTTCTTCGAATGGGCTTCCATCGTTTGATGCGTTCGGCGATGAAGTTACCGTATGTGGCTTCGTTGCGGGCGGCGGTCAACCTTCGACGTACCGTCTAGCGATCATCAAAGATGCACGATAGGCCTTGAACCTTAAAAGAAACGACATTTTGACATATTTAATACCGTTCAGTCAATGTGATATTGGCTGCAACGTATGCATGGGTTACTGCGCAGTGGCTTCTTTTTTCCGAATTTTGCCTTGCACAGGCCAATGATGGTGGGCAGCAGTGAGAGGAGGAGAATCGCGACGATAACCAACTCGAAATTGTTCTGGACCAACGGAATGCCGCCAAAGAAGTAGCCGAGCAATGTGAACAGTGTCGACCAGGTGAGACCGCCTATCACGGAGAACGGTGTGAAGCGAACCCAACGCATGCCTGTAAGGCCGCTGATGAAGGGCATGAACGTGCGAATGAACGGGAAGAAGCGGCCGAGAAAAACGGCGAGTGGTCCCCATTTGTCGATCATGGATTCGGTTTTAGCCAAGCGTTCGGGGGTCATGGCTTTGACCTTGCCGCTTTCGATGATTTTGCGGCCGAAGAAATGCCCGATGAAGTAGTTGCACTGGTCACCGATAATCGGGGCGATCCAGACGATCGGCAGTAGTCCGAAGAGCGGCAGCGCCGACTTGCCGGTGAGGGCGTCGGGAGCGGCGAAGAACCCAGCCGCAAAAAGCAGCGAGTCGCCAGGCAGGAATGGGAAGAACACCACGCCTGTCTCAATGAAAATGATCAGGAAAATGAAGCCCAGAGTGGGGACAATCCCCATCGAAATCCAACCGGCGATGATGGTGCGCGGGTCTTTCAGCAGCTCGATGAGGAAGTGAATGAAACCCATGATGTCCTGTCTGTCGTTCGTCTGCGGTGCTCTGTTTTTGCGGCCGCGCTCGGCACAGGTCGTGAGACCTGCCGAAATATGTAATCTCGACAAGTGTATCAACGCGAATAACGGATCGGGCCGCGGTATTTTAAGTGCTCCATGAATCTGCACAAAATAGTGGGTGGTATGTGGTCTCGTCCTGAGCTTTCAAGGGTGAAGTCGGCTTTTGTGCTATTTTCAAGGGCGCACTTTTGGTTCATGGTGTCGATTACAAGGTTTACGGATCGAAGGTAGAGTTGCCGAAAATAATTATGTGGCAATAAGAAACTTTTGAACTGTGAAAGTTAACAGTTCATGAATGAAGGGAGTAAACCTACAATGGGCATCGAAACGTTTCGAACGTGGAGGTTCGGATTTCGATGAGTTGTTTCGACTGCGCGGTAGCCGGCAATGGGTAACGAAAACGGCGGAAGGGCGCTTATATGACGGGCATCAAAGACGTTGCAGAAGTCGCCGGTGTCGTGGTTTCCACGGTTTCGTATGTGCTCTCAGGCAGGCGTTCAATATCTGCGAAGACCACGAACAGGGTTATGGAAGCCGTTGACATGCTGGGCTATGTCCCCGATGCCAGTGCCAAAACAATGCGCGGCAGATTTAATCATGTGGTTTCGATTGCGTGCAGGTTCTTGTGAACACGTCTGCGTCACCATGCCGTTGGATACTTGAGCTATGGAGACACGGGATATGAAATCTGCTGATGGCGCTTCTGGTGTGCGTGACGTTCATGACGGCGTTGCGATGACTGAGATTCCGCAAGGAACGGTTGTTCTTGCGGCCACGCCGATCGGCAATGTAGGCGATGCTTCGGCAAGGCTTCGGGTGTTGCTCGAAAGGGCGGACATCGTGGCTGCCGAGGATACGCGCCGGCTTTATGACCTGGCCAACCGCCTTGGCGTGCACGTTGGCGGCCGTGTGGTCGCCAACCACGATCACAACGAGCGTGCGAAGGCTGATGGCTTGCTTGACGAGGTCGAACGTGGCGCGACCGTATTGGTTGTTTCCGATGCGGGCATGCCCACCGTCAACGACCCGGGTGTGGCGATTGTTCGTCGTGCCATTGAGCGTGACCTGCCAGTGACCTGCGCTCCCGGCCCGTCCGCAGTGCTCGATGCGCTTGCCCTTTCTGGCCTGCCGACCGACCGTTTCTGCTACGAGGGCTTTGTGCCGCGCAAGCACAACGAACGTGTTCAGCGCTTCCGCTCGTTGCTGGGAGAACGGCGCACGATGGTTTTCTATGAGACACTGCATCGCATTGCCGATACGATGGATGATCTGCTCGACATGTTCGGTCCCGACCGTTCGATGGCGCTGTGCCGAGAGCTCACCAAGGACTATGAACAGGTTCGCCGTGGAACGATCGGCGAGATTCGCCAATCCGTGGTCGACGACCCACCACGAGGTGAAATCGTTCTGGTCATCGCGGGTGCGAGCGAGGGTGAGGTGATGAAGGCCGGGGAAGCTGCCGCAACCGTTCTGAGCATTGATGATCTGGCTGCGCTCGCCATCGAACGTGCCGAAAAAACCGATGAGCGCATCAAAGACGCCATCGTCGAAATCATCAAGCAGCATCCGCTTCCCGACGGTTCATTGCCTAATCGCAAAGCTGTCTACGCCGCCACACTCAACCGCAAGTAGATGGGTTGCGCGGGTTTCGCCTCCGCAGGGTTTATAGGCGACTTCATGTCCGACTATCGCGAGCGGGACTGGATGATTGATGTTCCACTTTGGGCGGTCGGCCCGTATTTGGTGCGCAACGATTGAACGGGGTCGAACAGATGAGAAGTCCGCGGAAGTGCGGCTCTGCCCACTTCGGGGATGAATCGGTCGTTGGGCTGAGCGCATGATCGGGAAACATCGCAATCGTGTTCAAGCCGGCGGCATTCTTGATGATGACCGGTCGTGGTGGTGAGGGTTGCATGTGGCCTCCGTGATCTCCTTTGTGGGTGTCGATCCAGAGGGCGCGGCCGACTGCGAGGGCCATCGCTAAGACGGCCAGGGCTGTGTGTCCCGGTTTGCCTGCTTCTGCCCGCATCGTGTGACTCCTTCCCGTTCCTCAATCTCGGATGAGCGGCGGCGAGCTCGATGACCGAGCTTTTGCAATAGGGTTCGACGAGTATGGTTGCGGAGCCTTTTGACCCGTCCTTGCTTGATATGCCGATCAGGGTCACCGCTATGCCCAGCTGTTCCGAATGCCGCGTTTTGCCGAGTTCGAGTTTCACGTCGCGGTCTAGAACGCCGGTGTTGAATCCCGCATGTCGTGCATCGCTGCCAATGACGGCTAAAATGTTGTATTTTCCCTCGTTGTGATTGCCGCCGATTCCCGGCACCAGAACGATTCAGATGTTGCCAACCCATGTCTGCCCCCGGTCGTAAATGATGACTATGTAGTACGGGGGTCTCATTGATATGGTCCTCAATTCCTTTTCTCAGATCGTAGCCAGCATCCATGAGTGCGTTAAGTGTGGAGAGTGACCAGCAGTCTCCAAGTTCACCTTGTGAGAGATCGCCTGGACTGCACGGGTCGTTAAGAAGTCCTTGTTTAACTTGATTTCATTTGATGGGGACTTCGTCGACTTCGGCTTTTTCCCAGAATTCCCACCACTGATGTTTGTGGAGACCTCCGGAGTCGACGAGTTTGTTGCTGCCGCCGTAGAGGTTTGCGGTTGCCAGGTTGAATTGGTGGAGGCGTTCGATCTTGCCTTGGAGCCATGTCTGGGTGCGGCGATTGTGGTCGCTCCTGCGTCAAAACCGGGGCCGGTCTGCTCGTCGTCTATGGCCTGCGACAGTGCATTCGCATGGTTTTGAGCCGAATCTTCGACGCTTCGGATCTCGTTCATACGAGTGAATTCTATCATAAAATATTTGAAGGTAAGGAGGCTATGCCACGGTGCCCGATGCTGGGTGAAACGGCCTCGAGGGCGGGTTGGTCGCTAGACTGAACGCATGAGCAAGAAACATCGCAATCGGAGTTGGGCGCCGGCGCCGGAGGCATTGCCGGATGTGGTTCGGGTTATCGATGACCACACGCATATCGCCAGTGTGGTGCCGTTCGCCCGCGAAATGAACCGTCAGGCCATTGAGCGCGATCAGCCGCCGGTTCCTGTCTATTCCGTCGATGAAATGCTTGGTCAGGCGCGTGCGGTCGGTGTTGAAGGCGTCATCGATGTCGGTTGCGAGCTGCCGAATCTTGAGGTTGCGGTGCAGATGGCCATCGATCATCCCGGTGTCGTCCATGCGGCACTGGCGATTCATCCGAACGAAGCCGTGCTGCACGGGCATCGGGGGGCGGCTGGACCGGACGGTTTGCCGGTGAAGTATCAACCGTGGCACGACACCAGCTTCGAGGATGCGCTAGCGGAGGTTCACCGTTTGGTGGTTGAACACCCGCAGCAAGTGGTCGCCATTGGTGAGACGGGCATGGATTTGTTCCGCACTGGCGAGGCTGCGAAGGAGATTCAACGCGATGCCTTCCGCGCGCACATCGCCCTTGCCAAAGAGCTGAACATTCCTATGCAGATCCACGACCGCGATGCCCATCGGGAAGTCATTGAAACGCTTCTTAAGGACGGCAGCCCGGAACGGACCGTTTTCCACAGCTGGTCCGGCGACACCGAGCTGGCCCAAATCGCCGAGGCGCAAGGTTGGTATCTCAGCTTTTCGGGGGCTTCAAGCTACAAAGGCAACGAGGAAATCCGCCGATCGGCTGCCGTCGTCGGGCTCGACCACATCATGGTGGAAACCGATGCTCCGTATCTCACGCCGATGCCGTATCGCGGTCGTCCCAATGCGCCGTACATGATTCCATACACCTTGCGGGCGCTCGCGGATGCCCTTGATTTGCCAATAAGTGAAGTTGCAAAAGCGACACGGCAGACCACAAAGGCCGTGTATGGCTTGTAAAGCCGGTTCGTGATGATTTTTGCGAATTATGGTCGAGAACTAATGGATGCTTATTTTTCAACTTGCGGTAGCACCGTTTTCGCGCACGGACGTTTTGGCTTAATAAAACCGTTTTTGGTTTATCCGCTGAACAGGTCTAAACTTGCGCTTTGGTTTGTAAATGAGAGCGCCCGTTAGCGGGGCTTTGAGAAGAACACTATGCGCGGGTAGTTTCCGCTTGGAGGGCAGGTCATGGCGCAATCGCATGATGGCGAATTGAAGCAGCCTAAACGTCAGGGGAATAGGAATCGCACTGACGATGCAGCCAACGCCGAGAGGCAGAGGATGAGCGCGGAAAAGAGGGCGCTTCTGCGTGCCGATACTTTTACCAACGCTCCGAAAGTCGCACAAATCACGTTGACTCAAGAGGAACGTCAGGCTATCGCCCAGCATAAGCGCGAAGAGCAGGAAAAGGCCGAGAAGCTTACCATGGCATCGGCTCACGGCCCGCTTGGTCGTTGGTGGCGCAAGACGCAGATGAGTTCGGACAAGGTGACGCTTGGCATGGCCATTGTCGCTTTGGGTGTGGTTTACGGTGATATCGGCACTTCGCCGCTGTATACCGCTCAGACGTTCCTAGTCGGTCAGGGCGGCCTCGCCAATATCGACAGGCCTGCCGTGCTTGGCCTCTTGTCCCTGGTTTTCTGGTCGATCACGCTAATTACCACCGTCAAGTATGTGCTGGTCGCCATGCGTATCGACAACAATGGTGAGGGCGGTATTTTTGCATTGTTCTCACTGATACGTCATCATGGCAAGTGGTTGGTCATTCCCGCCATGTTGGGGGGTGCGGCGTTCCTTGCCGATTCGGTGCTTACTCCCGCCGTTTCAATCTCCTCGGCAGTCGAAGGTTTGAAGACCATCCCGCTTTTCGAGCCGGCATTTCGTGAGAACGGCAGCCTTTCGCTGGTCATAACCGTGATCATCATCGTTTTACTCTTCTGTGTTCAGTCGCGCGGTACAGAGCGCATCGGCAAGGTCTTCGGCTCCGTGGTTCTGGTCTGGTTCACGTTCCTTGCAATAACCGGTATCGTCAACATCGGCGGGGATTGGAGCATTTTCGAGGCAATCAACCCGATTTACGGTCTTCAGTTCCTCTTCAGCTCGCACAATATGGCCGGCCTTGCGATTATGGGTACGGTCTTCCTTTCCACGACCGGTGCGGAGGCGTTGTATTCCGATATGGGTCACGTCGGTCGCGGTAACATCTACTTCACCTGGCCGTTCATTTTCGTGTCGTTGGTCTTCAACTACTTCGGCCAGGGCGCTTGGATGCTGCGTAACCAGGGCAATGCCACGATGGTGAATGTCAACCCATTCTTCGAGATGATGAGCCCAGGCGTGCGTTATGTAGGTGTGGTGCTTTCTGTGGCTGCCGGCGTGATTGCATCGCAGGCGTTGATTACCGGGGCGTTTACGATGGTTTCCGAAGCGACCGGTCTCAACTGGATGCCGCATCTGCAGGTCCGCTATCCTTCGCGTACGCGCGGCCAGCTCTACATCCCGGTCGTGAATGTTGTGCTGTGTGTTGCGACGCTGTTGGTTTTGGGAATGTTCAAGGATTCCGAGCACATCTCCGCGGCGTACGGTCTTGCGCTCACCATCACCATGATTACCACGACGATTCTGCTTTCGGTCTATCTGTGGTACAGGCACCATCGCGTGTTCGCCGGTGTCTTCTTCCTGGTGTTCATCGCCATTCAGACGCTGTTCTTCATTGCGTCCATGTCGAAGTTCATGCGCGGCGGTTGGTTCACGATGCTGCTCACGGCGCTGATTCTGCTCGTGATGGTCACATGGAATGACGGAACCAAAATCGAACGCAGCCAGCGTCGTCATATGTCTGCAAGTGATTTCAAGCCTGCGTTGGCGCAGCTGCACGACGATTTCCGTATTCCTCACTTCGCGGACAACATCGTCTATCTCACCTCGGATTGCGAGATGCACCGTTTGGATACGGACATCTTCTTCTCCATCTTCGCCGATCATCCCAAGCGTGCCCGTGCATGGTGGGCGGTGTCGGTGCAGACGACGGACGAACCGTACACGCGCGAGTACTCGGTCGAGGATTTCGGCACGGATTACATCTTCCGTGTGCGTATTCGTCTCGGTTTCAAGGTTTCGCAGTCAATCCCGGCCTATATTCATCAGGTGATGCACGATCTGTCGGCCACGGGCGAGTTGCCGGCTCAGAAGTCGGTGTATCCGAAGGTTGACGCCGATCCGGACATTGGTACGGTGCGTTATGTGCTAGTGCATAAGGAACTGATGCCGGAATCCAAGCTCACCGCACGTGAGTCGCTGAGCCTGAAGATGAAGTATGCGATTCGCCACGTCGCAGGTTCTCCGGTGAAGTGGTTTGGTCTGGCTCCGTACAACCCCGTGGTCGAAGTGCAGCCGCTTTTCGTTTCCACTCGTCGTCCGCCGCGCTTGGAACGTGTGCCCATCAGCCACTCCCATGGCAGAAAATCGCAGGGAACCGACGAAAATCGGTCGGATGCATGACCGGATATATTCCCACACTCGCGCAGGTGGATGAGCTGCATCATAGAATTTCGCCTTCACAGGCGGCCTATGGCCTCATCCACACCCATTGCTTCGTTATCGCGACGATTACACGCCAGCTGGTGCGTCGGCAGAATGCGCTGTTTGTGAGGCGTTGTACGTTGCCCGACAACGCGCCTGAGCTCACCGGAAAGTACGATGTTGCAGCGGTTGAAAATGAAGTCGCGGCAAGTGGAAACGATAAAAACACGAATGATGGCGCCGATGGCGGCGTGAGCTCGAAGGGAAACGGTGCGGGTGTGCGCGTCACGCCTGCCACGCTCGCGAAGAGGCGCAAGGATGTCAGTGCCGTGTTCGCAGGTATGGGCGCGAGTGTCCCTCCGACAGATGGTGTTAAAGGTGGAATGGTGCCACCGCGTCTGCTCGACGAAGACTTTGCGGTTGTGGGTGCGATGCTGCATGACATCGGCACCTACCTCGTGCTCAAACATGACGGGTCTGATGGTGAAAAGCTGCAATTCGATGGCCCGCACTACATCCTCCATGGCCTACGAGGCTACGATTGGTTGATTTCACAGGGTGTCGATGAGTCTGTCGCGCAATTCGCCCGCAACCATACGGGCGTTGGGCTTACTCGCGATCAGGTTGTGGCGCAACATTTGCCGCTGCCGCCGGCCGACTACGTACCGCTGAATCTGGAGCAGGAGGTGGTGATGGTAGCCGACAAATACAACAGCAAATCCATTCCGCCTCGTTTTCTTACCGCTGAGGCATATGCCCGCAAAGCTCGACGTTTCGGATCGTCCAACGAACACCAGTGGCTTGATCTGGTGAGGAAATACGGTGTTCCTGATATCCCGGAACTTGCCAGAAAATTTGGAATGAAGTTGGACGAGTAGTCGCGTACTCTCCGGTAAGGATCCATGCCCAGTGTCTGTAAAACTGTAAAACCGATGCCGTTGATGGTAGCAGCATCGGTTTTGCAATACTGACGATTCGATGCACGAGCGAAGGTCGGCATCGGTCGCGGTCTAAAACGAGTAGATCTTGTCGGCTTTGTCCTCGTAATCGGTTGTTGTGTGGTCACCTGACCCGCCAAGCGCCTCCGTGCTGGGCTCCACCATGATGATGCAGCGTTTCGGTTCACGCATATGTGCCAGACGTGCCAACAAATCAAGGATGGTCCTGCGGTCGTCTTCGTCAAGTCCGCCTGCGGGATTGTCGGCGATGATGACCGTGGCTTCACAGCATATGGCACGCGCGATGGCCAGACGGCGCTGGTCCACCGGTTTAAGTTCCGAAACCGGAACGCCTGTGGTCGCCTCATTGAAATCAACGATTTTGAGCATATCTCGTGCTGATTGCGCAATGGGCTTGAGGAAGGTGCGGCCGGAAGCGCGCATGGTGAACGTGACTGTCCCGAGAGCGTCAAGGTCGTCTCGCACGCTGTAGCGCTGTGTGATCAGGCCAATGCGATGGCCTCGAATCTCATTCGTTTCGAGTTCCGGAAGGCTCTGGCTTTTAATCATGACCTGGCCGTTATCGGGGTATCGGAATCCTGAGGCCACGGCAAGCAAGGCTCGGCGCTGTTCCTCATCCGCTTCGGCAATGGCATACAACGAGCCGGCAAAAAATGACCAGTTGATGTCGTCGAGCACGTTGCGGCCACTCTTGCGGTTGATGACGGTGATGTGGTCCAGTGCAAAGGTGGGGTTGGGTTTGAGCAGAATATCGGTCTCCGCGATGACATCCCTGTCGAGTTTCGAGGAGACCACCGTTGCCGGTTCAAGAACAGGTGATTGTTCCTCGTGAGTGTCCAACTCGTTGTCCTCTTCAATCGCCACGCCCAGGGTCTCGTTGGCCCGCTTGGCGTTGACTGTAGCCGATTCGTCGGCAACTGCCTTGCCGGAATCTGCCCTGTCTTCGTCGTCATGGTTCGAGACCGCGGAATCGTTGTCGGACGATGTGCTTTCTTCACTGTCGGACGCGTTCTCGTCGCTGGCATGGTCAGTGGACGACATCGTTCCTGCGGAGGTCAGATCGACAAGATCAAGTGCGTCGTCGTCCTCGAACACCACGTCATATTTGATGGCCGGAGTGGTGGGGTCGGTTCGCTCTGCGGAGGTGTCAGTAGTGTCGTCCGGCGTTTCCCCGTCATTGGACTTCTTGTTCATGGCTTCATCCTTTGGGTCGGTGTTGTTGCCGCTCATGCCTGAGCCTCCGTATCGTCTTCCGGCGTGTCGCTGTTGGGGCGATCGTCATGGTTCTGCTGCTCGTCGTCGTCCTTCGAAGTGGCGCCAGAACCGGAACCGTTATCTGCTTCGGTCTCGCTGCCGGCATCGGTTCTTGCGTCGAAAATCCTTGAGGAACTCGACAGCGCTGCCCTCAGGAATGCAATAAGCGCCAGTGCCACAACGATTTCAATGCAGTGCCACATTGCCATCCAGCAGCCGCTCACGGCCGGTGTCGCAAATCCGTCGGCAAGTGCCCCTCCGAGAGGCTTGGCGCACAACGCTCCGGTCACTGCGCCAACGATGAGACCGGGGATAATGGGTATTAGCGTTTCCAGGAAGAATTGCCAGCCTATGCGGCCACGGGTCACTCCGATGATCATATCCATCCTGATTTCGTCGTCTCGATGCATCAGTGCGAGCACGGTGAGCATAAGCAGAATGACCCCGCCGCCGATGTAGGATGCGATGCGCAATTTGTTCGTCGTCGCATTGAGTTTGTCCAACGGTTTGAGGGAGGCGTTGTATCGATCGAGGTTCGGGGAGCTGACTTCGTAGCCTTTCGGCATCTTCAGGTCCTTGACGGTCTTGACGAAGCTTTGATATTGGTCGGCGTTTTCGAATTTGAAGCCCACATCGAAGTGCGGGGTCGTCCATCCTTCGGGATTTTCGACGAGCAGATTGTTGTCGCTGAAGGCGGCAGGTCCCGTGTAAACGGCGTTGTTGCGGTTGTCTTTGGCAAGTCGTGCGTCATCGCCGTTGCCCTCCGGCACTGGGTCGGTATAGGTGTAAATGCCGCGTACCTTGAACTCGTAGGTGGTTTTGCCGTCCGTGGTGCTGCCGAGCTTGAAGGTATCGCCGACACGCAGCTTGTTCTGTTTGGCGAAGACCTTCGAGACCAACGCGTTTTCGCTGTCCTTGGATTCGTAGTCGAGCGCTTTGCCTTCAACTATTTTGAACTTGCCCATGGCGTTGATTTCGACGCTGCTGTCGTCGTAAAGGCTCTGCAGGAGGATTTCCCCGCCGGTTTTATCGGCGCTTTCGTCATGTTTGCCTGCGATGGCCTTGGTTGTGTCGGTCTGACGCATCGGCAGAGAAGCGCTTATGGTGAACGGGCTTTGCTGTTGAGCGGCGATCTGCTGCGCTGACGTTGCATATGTATTGTATTGCTCTAAACCAAGATATTTCTTGACGGTTGCGGGGTCGTCGCCTTTGAGCTTGGCTTTCATCTGTGTGGTCGGTCTGACGACGGCTATCGGGGCCTGTGCCTGGTAATCATCGCTGTGCGCTTTGTCACTCGCTGCGGCGACGGCCGTGGTGAATACCGCGCCGAACGTCATGAGCACGCAGACAAGTAGGAGCATCATGCTCCGCCATTTGTGGCGTATCGTTGTTGACCAAGCATTGGTGAGCACAAACATACATTTCTCCTGCATTCAGGCCCGCTAGAGCGTCGCTTGGAATCATTTGCCAAGCGCGTGATGGGGCACCACTGTTTCCCCGCCGTTTGTAGCCTGCGTAGCCTTCGACGCTGGGCCGCGGCATGAGTAACAGGTTCAAGTATATGTTGTAGGGCTTAATTTGGGAGGATAAAACCTGAAGATAGGTTAAAAATTTCCTGAGAGCTTCGGTTTTGTGTGCAATGATTCGTAATTCGCAGCGATGTCACATAATCGTTGCGCTTCGTTGTATCGCGTGTTTTCTTCAATTCACGGACGACGTGAATCCGTAGGATATGTTGTCGATTTGGTATGCGATCGGAGCATATACTGGCCGTGCCCGACCGATGAAAGGTAGGATGATCGCGTGATGAATACAACATGGAAACGTCGTCTGAACGCTATGATGCTGCCGTTGTGTGCCGGGGTTGGCGTGCTCGCCGCATTCGGTATCGTACTGGCGTGGTTCCCGCAGACTGCGGATGCGTGGAGTCTGCCGTTGCAGGAGGTCGACGCACCTGCCCACTATTACTTCATTCGCAGGATTCTTCGCGAGGGCGTTGGCGCGGCGACACATCTGTGGCCCAACAACACCTACTATCCGCCCATGTTCCACCTGGCTGCCGCCGCTATCATTGCCGTAGGGCAGTTCCTTGGCATCAATGTCAATATCTACACGGCATTCAACCTCGTCTGGTTGTTCACGTCCGGCTTGGTGTGGCCGGCCGGTGTGGCGCTGTGGGCCAGTTATTGGACCCGCAGGATTGATGGTACATGCGCTCGCAGGCCGTTCTCGTGTGCCATGATGCTCATTGTTCCTTCGCTCGCCGTCGCTTCGGCCAGCCATCCCTTCCAGATGCTCGCTTCAGGCCCGCTCATAGCATTCGGTTTGGCCACAACGCTTTTGCCTTTCTGGCTTTATGCGACGTTGCGTCTTTTCGATGCCATCGCGCAACGCTCCCACATCGTCCGTTGGGTGATTGTCGCTGTGCTTCTGGGTTTGCTCTGTGTTTTTGCGCACCCGCGTATCGCCTTTACGTGGCTGCTTCTGATGGTTCCATTCATCCTGCTCCGGCTGCCGTGGAAACTCATTCTCGGAGCGTTTGCAGCTGTGGCGGTCTGCTGTGTTGCCTTCTTCTTCTACATGACCGGGCATTACCATTCGTCGCGCTATCTTGATCCGTCCAGTTGGTTCCACACCTACGTTCCCAACCGGACCGTGCCGGATGCCTTGCGCGTGCTGATAACGGATAATGTCGGCGGTCCGTCCGGCTGGTTCATGGCTGTGGCAGTTATCGTCGCGCTGTTTGTCGCAGTTGCGCTCATTGTCGTGTTCTTCAAGTCGAGACGTTCGGGTCGCACTGCCGACAGCGGAATGGCCAAAGATGCGGCCTCGCTCATACTGGCGTTCCTGCTGGTCGCTCTGGTCTATGTCTGCTCGACCTCGCTGACCGGCTGGTTCCCCAACATCGTGGCCGGTGCGTGGTATCGTGCCGAAACAAGGCCTCTGACGATGATTCCGTTCGGCATTATTCCGTTGCTGGTCTTCGCGGTGTGTGCGGCCGATTCTTTGGGTGGTCGAGAAGAACAGGTTGACAGGCAAAATGCTGCCCGCTCGGTTCGCTGTTTCGGTGCCAGAAGCGTTGCGGTCGTAGTGCTTGCAGCCCTTGTGGTCGCCTGTCAGTTCGGCAATACGACGCGGGAGACGCTTGGAAGCGGTGTGGCAGCGAATATGACATTGAGCGGCAAACCGGAGGACGAGCAGCTCACGCCAGCCAAGTACGACGTGCTGCGCCAGACCGTTGCCATCACAGGCACCGACGCGCTGATCATCTCGGACCCGCTCAACGGTTCCATGTACGGCTCGGCCATTTTTGACGCGAACATGCTGTTCCCGATCTACAATGCGATGCACGAAAAAGACGGTGCAGTCTTCACAGCCACTGAAAGCGCGTTCAATTCCGGTCTCCCGGTGGAACTCAGCGGGACCGCGTGCCCGATCGACGGATCGACGCCGAAGTACTTCCTCTCGATGGGCCCACAGGCCCCGAGCCTGCAAATGTTCACGTTCCGCCAGCAATACGATCCGTTCCATCGGCAGGATCTTATCGATGGCTATGTCGCGTCCGGCGTGCTCATCAAGGTCAAGGATTTCAGTTCTTATGGCCCATATGCCAAAGACTGGGCCCTCTATCGCATCCAGTGCAGCAAGTAGCCGCCAACACGTATTGCCGGATGTGACTGCGTGGAGTCACCAGTCAAGCACGGTGTCACACCGGCGATTGATGCCTGCGGCGATGCGATTGACCAGTTCCTTGCGGCTTTGTGCGCTGCTGCCGTTGGGTGTTCGCAACGATTGTCGTGAAATCTTGAGATGAGAAACCTCCGCAAGGGCGGTTTTGGCGGTGTCGTTGAACGCGTCCGGGAGAATCTCGGCATAGTGACGCAGCAGGCCCGCGATAAGGCCGGCGTTTCAGTGAAAGCGACAGCTGCGCAGTGCCGACCGATTCGCTGTATATGAAGCTATGGTGTCCTTTTGCGTCTTCATGGAGTATGCCGATGCGCTGACCCTCTAGGAAAACGTGAAGCTCCTTGGCTTGCATGCTATTCCTTTCGACGTAGATGAGATTGATCGGAGCTTGAATTGTCTATTTGCTGGGCCCGCTGTTGAGTTTCGTCAGCTGCTTGTTTGAATGTTTTCAAGATGATATTCATGGATGACTGAATTTCCGGGGGCAGGGGCAGACTTTTCAAAATAGAACTCGGGATCGCCGCTTCCCTTAAAAGGGGGTGGTTAATTTGCTTATTTGGTCAATAGCTTGAGTATGCGCTGCTATTGTCCGTTCGACGGGCTTATCGTTTCGAGATTCGGGCTCTGGGGCATCATAGGCAATGGTGTCGGATATATGTAGGACTTTGTAAACAGACAGGATATCGTTAAAATCGGGGTTCGTGATTTTTCCGGTTTCTAGACGATTGATCCATGAGCGTGATAGTCCTGTTTCGTTCGCCAGTTCCTCTTGGCTTAGGCCTGCCGCTTTTCGGGCATCGTGAATATTGATGGAAAGCTGTTGTACGCTCTGAACCGGAGTTGTGAACTTACGCATGCAGGCGCGTAAGTGTGGCTTAGTTGTGGTGCTCCATGAACCACTTGTCGCCGTAGGCGCGAAGACCGTTGAAGATGCTGCGGCCGCCGATGAAGACGATGTCGAACACGGCCCAGAGCAGCACCATGCGGGTTGCGGCGCTGAGGTTGTAGGTTGTGTCGATGGCATTAAGCAGCAGAACCAGCGGTAGGTAAACGAGCGTTACGATTGAGCAGGTGCCTGCCAGATAGCGGTAGTCGCCCGCGCCGATGAGAATGCCATCAAGCGCCCACATCCACCCCGAAAGCGGTAGGAAGATGGCAACGACGATGGTGCCTATGGCAATCAGATGCTGGATGTCGGTATTTGGGCTGAACATTGGGGCTGCGATAAACCCGAAGCAAACAAGCGCGATCCCAATGCCGATGCCGCTGTATAGTCCGGCTTTTGCTGAGATGCGTGTCATTTCCTTGGCGCGTCCGTAGCGTTTTGCACCGATTTCGGTGGCTACAAGCGCCTGACCTGAAATACCGATGGCGTCGAGCATGTTCACCACAAAATTCCAGTTCGAATTAACCGCCTGATAAGCGGCAAGCACCTGCGTTCCCATATGTGTGGCAAGCACCACCGTGGCCACCAGACAGATGCGCAGTGCCAAGGTTCGCACGAACAACGGCAACCCATCGGCGGCCGTTTCGGTGATGCCCGAGAGTCTTGGTGCCAAGGATGCACCGGCTTCGTGCGACCATTTCAGTGCGGGGATAACAAGGTAGAGGCCCATAAACCATTGTGCGATGAAGGTTGCGAGACCAGATCCCACCACGCCCATGTCAAGCCCGAAAACGAAGAGGAAATCAAGCGCGGTATTCAGTGCAGCTCCGAGAGCCGCGGCGATCAAAGTGACGCGTACCTTCTTGAGTCCGCGGAAAATTCCGTTGGCCGCATACACCAGCAGCATCCCCGGAAGCCCGAAAATAACGGCCTGCAGATAGATTGCGGCATTGTCGGGCACTTCGTTGTGTGCCCCCATCAGGGCACACAACGGCCGCGCTGTAACAAAGAGAGCCACGGAAATAACCGTGCCGATGATCAGTGCAAGCCACAGTCCGTCAACCCCGGTTTCCAACCCTTCCCGCTTACGTCCGGCTCCCATGAGCTGTCCCACGCGTGAGGTGGTGCCGTAGGCAAGGAAGTTGCAAAGTCCGGCGACGGTGAGCAGAACCGTGGATCCGATTGAAAGCCCGGCCAGTGCGCTATCGCCGATATGGCCGACGATGGCCGTGTCGATAAGCACGAAAAGCGGGTCCGCAATGAGCTGCCCGAACGTTGGGATGGCCAACGAAAGAATCTGCCGGGTGACGCGTTTGCGTTCGGTGCTGTCGTAGGTCGGCGTGTTGTCGGCTGTAGGGGTGTCTCGGTCGATGTCGGACGCTGAAGTTTTTTCGCTCACTGTGGTAATGCTCAAAGTGCTTTCATGCTTGTCTGATGTGTTGCGATTGTCATTGTAACGGTGTTCATGGGGCGATGCCAGCATAAGGTCACTGTCATATTCCTGAGAAAACGGGCAGAACGTTTTTCGTAGACTTTGAACCTCGTTGGCGCGTTTCGGCTGCCGTCAACCATGCAACTCGCGTTGATGCCGAACAAGTCGTTATGGACGTTCCACGCGATATGGTAGCCCTTGATACAGTGTTGCTCTGCTGCGCCATTACAGTATGTCGCGTTGCGCGCTACACTGATATTTCGCTGTATGCTGTGATGGGTGGGTATGTGGCGAATGTAACTTCTAGAACGTGAAGGAGCGGTTATGGCGACAGGTAAGAAACTCGTCATCGTGGAGTCTCCCACCAAGGCGAAGAAAATAGGCGGGTACCTTGGTAAGGATTACACGGTCAAGGCCTCCGTCGGCCATATCCGCGATCTGGCGCAACCCAGCCAGGTGCCCGCCTCCAAGAAGGAGAAGTTCGGGCGTTTCGGCGTTGATATCAATGACGGCTTCGATCCCTATTACATTGTGGGGCCAGCAAAGAAGAAAACCGTCGCCGAGCTGAAAAGCGCACTGAAAAACGCCAGCGAACTGTATCTCGCAACTGATGAGGATCGCGAAGGAGAGGCGATCGCCTGGCATCTGGTCCAGACGCTTAAGCCCAAGGTCCCCGTGCACCGCATGGTCTTCCACGAGATCACACCCGAAGCGATCAAGGCCGCCATCGGCAAGACGCGCGATGTGGATGCCAACATGGTCGACGCCCAGGAGACACGACGGGTGCTCGACAGGCTTTATGGCTACGAGCTGTCGCCGGTGCTTTGGCGCAAGGTGGGCCCCGGTCTTTCGGCCGGTCGTGTGCAGTCCGTCGCCACCAGGCTGATTGTCGAGCGCGAGCGTGAACGTATGGCGTTCGTGCGCTCGCCCTATTGGGACGTTATTGCTGAACTGGCCGCTCCTGATACACGGGGCGAGAATGTTGCGTTCAAGTCGCGCATGGTGTCTTTAGGCGGATCGCGTCTGGCCAATTCGCGTGATTTCACCTCCACGGGTGCCCTCACTCCCGCTGCACAGAAAGATGGCGTGTGCCAGCTTGACGCAGCTCAGGCCGAAGTCATCGCGCAGGCGTTGGAACATGCGCCGTTCACCGTCGTGTCGATGGAATCCAAACCGTATCGTCGTCGTCCGGTGCCGCCGTTTACCACCTCGACCATGCAGCAGGCCGCTGGCAACAGGCTTTCGATGAGCTCGCGTCAGACGATGCGCGCCGCCCAAGGTCTTTATGAAAACGGCTATATCACTTACATGCGTACCGATTCGGTGACGCTTTCTCAGGAGGCCATCAGTGCGGCCCGCAAGTGCGTTGCGGAGCACTTCGGCAAGGAATACCTGGCTGATAAGCCCAAGCAGTACGCTACCAAAACCGCTGGTGCGCAGGAAGCGCACGAATGCATCCGTCCCGCCGGCTCGAAGTTCCACGATCCTTCTGAACTGGCCGCGAAAGTCCCGCCTGATCAGCTCAAGCTGTACACCTTGATTTGGCAGCGCACATTGGCGTCGCAGATGGCCGATGCCACCGGGTCCACCGCCACGGTCAGGCTCTCCGCGCCAACAGGCGACAAGGGTGAGGCGATTTTCCAAGCTTCCGGCACCGTTATCGAGTTCCCCGGATTCCTCAAGGCTTCGGACTGGTCGCGTTCTGGCTCCTCCGCATCTTCCGGCACCGCCGCCAAAGACGGCAAGACCAGCGCTAAATCAGGTGATTCCGACGACAATGAAGCGTTGCCGCCGATGAAAACCGGTGAAGTGTTCAACGCAAGCGAAGTCAGTGCGGACGGTCATGAGACCCAGCCTCCGGCCCGTTATACCGAGGCATCACTGGTCAAGACACTCGAAGCCAAGGAAATCGGCCGTCCGTCGACCTATGCCAGCATCATCTCCACCATCATCGACCGCGGTTATGTCTACGAACGAGGCCGCGCGCTCATTCCTTCATGGCTTGCTTTCGCGGTGACCAAATTGCTTGAGACCAACTTCCCGAAATATGTGGACTACCAGTTCACCGCCGACATGGAGAATGGGCTCGACAGGATTGCACAGGGCAAGGAGACCAGCAAGGAATGGCTTACCCAGTTCTACTTTGGCGATGGGAAGGGTGCTGCGCAGTCGCAGGACGAGGTGCACAAGGGCTTGCAGCAGCAGGTGGAACAGCTCGGCGATATTGATGCGCGCGCCATCAACACCATTGAGATCGGCGACGGGCTTCAGGTTCGCGTCGGTCGTTATGGCCCGTATCTCGAGGATACGAAGAATCTGGATGCCGAAGGCAATCCCAAGAGAGCCTCGATTCCCGAAACGATGGCGCCTGACGAACTGACTGTCGAGGCCGGGCACGAGCTGATTAAAAACAATGCTGGCGGCCCGCGTGTACTTGGTCAGGATCCGCAGACCGGCGGCACTGTCGAGGTACGCAATGGACGGTTCGGACCGTATGTGGCATTGGTGGCTCCTGAGGCTGCCGCGGATGACGAAAGTGCCAAGGAGTCGGGTGCGGCCAAAAAGACCAAAACGGAAAAGGCCGCTACAACTCGAGCGAAGAAAACCGCCAAATCTGAGGTCCCAAAACCCAAGATGGCGTCCCTGTTCAAGACCATGAGCCCGGACACGGTCACGCTTGACGAAGCGTTGAAATTGCTGAGTCTGCCCCGCGAGGTCGGTAAATACGAGGAAAACGACACGAAAACTGGCGAGGTTGGCGAAGTTGTGGTTGCCGCGAGCAACGGGCGTTATGGTCCTTACCTCACCAAGACGGGTGCCGATGGCAAATCGGAGACCCGTTCGCTGGCGAGCGAGGACGAGATTTTCACGGTCGATCTGGACAAGGCCAAGGAGCTGTTCGCCCAGCCGAAGTACGGTCGTGGACGCGGCAGGGGAGCGGCCAAACCGCCGTTGCGCGAGCTGGGTGCCGATCCGGAGAATGGCAAGAACGTGACAATCAAGGACGGTTTCTACGGTGCCTACATCACCGATGGCGAGACCAACCGCACGTTGCCGAAGCAATACACCTCGGAGTCCATCGACCCGGTCACCGCCTTCCAGCTGCTTGCCGAGAAGCGTGCCGCCGGCCCTACAAAGCGGCGCGGTCGCAAGTCGGCCAAGACAACCAAGTCGACAACCGGCAAGACCAGCACGCGTAAGTCGCCAGCAACTAAAACAACAGCGCGAAAGACGAGCGCCAAGAAGACCGCAACTCACAAATCAACCGCTAAGTAGCCAACGCTGAACCTCTAGGGCGCAGGCAACGCATTTCGTAGATGCGTTGCCTGCGTCGTCTTGTTTTCAATGATTCTTCTCTGAGTGCACTAAAAATCATCATTCGGAAGCCTTGGGGGGGGGGTGATGTGGAACCATTGCGTCATTGAATGTAGATAACCTCGGCCATTCGACCACATTGTCCTGTTTTTCTTCGGTTCTTGGCTTATTTGTGTTTCGATAGTGTCAATGAAGTCGCATCGAGATGAAAAGAGCAAGTCATGGCGATTCAATCAATAGCAGAGAGCAAACGCCGACCTGCAGCAAACAGGGCCGGCGACGCAGACTGCGGCACTCGAATCATTTTCCGACCTGCTGCGTTGTCGCTACAATTGGCGGTATCGCAGAAGGAAAGGAGGTGCAATCTGCAGTACGACAATTACTGTGAATAGGATGGTATTCGTTTGGGATACACCGCAGACACCGTGACGATTACAGAGATTGGTTATGACAGAAAGCGGTCCTCGATACCGCAGGAACCATCCTGTCATCGACTTTTCCGAACGATAGCTTGGATCTTGTTCATCGGTATTTTCGTGAGAACTATGACATGATCGAGTCTGCCCGAGAGATAGATCGGAAGTACGGGCATGGCTGAAATATTTTAGGTGATGGGTTATTCCGTATTTTTCAGTTCTCAAGTTATGCACCATGGCATTCATGTCCATGTTGGAAAGGACGAAAACGTGATCTCAGCAAGTACGTGCTGGCTCGGGATGGGCGCGTGTTTTTGGCACACAACCGGGGTGGTCTTATGCAATAAGCTTTCAAAAATTCAGAAAGCTGTAGAAAAGCGATACGGAAAGATAATTGGTACTTGGACATAACAATTTGGCGGTGACTATCACTTCGATAAGTGAGCATTAAAGAACTGGCGACCATTTATTGTTAATGACACAGCTGGAGTATGGTCACACCGGATGACCGATAATGGATTCCAAAGATATTGAATCGCTGGATTGAGGGTTTATGAGCGGGATATTTGTTTCGTTTGAAGGTGTTGACGGCGTGGGGAAAAGCACGCAGGTTGAGCGGTTGAAGGAGTATGCCGAGGAGCGGGGGCGTGAGGTTGTGGTGACCCGCGAGCCGGGCGGCACAACGTTGGGTGTTGCTTTGCGGCAGTTGCTTCTGCATGATGGAGGCGATATTGCGCCGCGTGCCGAGGCTCTGCTATTCGCGGCCGACCGTGCGCAACATGTTGCCGAGGTTATTCGGCCAGCGCTCGCACGCGGGGCACTGGTCATTTCCGACCGTTATATCGATTCTTCGCTGGCCTATCAAGCAGGAGGACGGGAACTTACTCAGGACGAGGTGCGCAATCTAAGCCTGTGGGCGACGAACGATTTGTTGCCCGACCGCACATATCTGCTCGACATGGACCCAGCGGCCTCCCATAATCGACTGGAACACAGTGAGGATCGCATGGAATCGGCGGGGCAGGAGTTCCAAAAGCGCACTCGTCAGGCGTTCCTTGATTTGGCTTCGCACGAGCCTTCGCGTCTCATGGTTGTCGATGCGGCCAAACCCATCGAGAAAGTGTGGAATCAGATTCGCGGTGACGCCGACGGTCTGCTGGCCAGCTGAAGCTGTTAATAGGACGGCTTTCATTGCACGCACTTCATAAACGCTGCCACAAAAGACATAGTTGCATCAAGGCTTAACGGCTCCTGGAACAGTCGGATGGCGACTGTGTGTGGGATGCAAATTCGACTCGCTATCCGCGGTGGGCAATAGTGTGGTGGTAACAAATCAGTGGAGGAACAATGAGCGTATGGGATTCGATTGTAGGCCAGGATCAGGCGGTGGCCAGGCTACGCACCATTGCATCCGGCAATCCTAAGGCGATTGCCCAGTCGTGGCTGATTTGCGGCCCTCCAGGATCCGGACGATCCAATGTGGCACGCGCATTTGCGGCGGCTCTGGAAAGCCCGACGCACGGGTTGAGCGATGAGCCGGAACGTTCAAGCGAACAAATTCTGGCGGGATCGCATCCCGACGTGACCGTGCTGGCCACCGACAAGGTCACCATCGGCATCGACGAGGTGCGTGAGCTGATCGAAACTTCCGAGCAGACCCCTAGTATTTCACCGTGGCGTATCATCATCATCGAAGATGTCGATCGCATGCTCGAGCGCACCACAAACGTGCTGCTCAAGGAGATCGAGGAACCCAGCCCCCACACCATCTGGCTGTTGTGCGCGCCGAGTGCCCAGGACGTGTTGCCTACCATCCGTTCTCGCACCCGCATCGTCAACCTCACGGTGCCGTCCACGCCGGCAGTGGCGAACTTCCTTGAATCGCGTGACCATATAGAACCGGAGACAGCCGAGCGTGCCGCGCGTCTGGCTGAGGGGCATATCGGCGTGGCTCGGTTGTATGCCATCAATGAGCGGGTTATGGCCGACAGGGATGAGTTGGTGGCGGGGGTGGTGAACCTTGCCCTAGCATCGGATGCAGTGCTGCTGGCCGGTCGTCTCATCGACAACGCCAAGGCGCAGGCCGAAGCCGAAGTCGAGGAGCGAGCCACCGAACAGGAAAAGGAATTCCGTCGCATCAACGGCTTGGGTGAAAAGGACCGCATACCTCCCAAACTGAGAACCGCGTTCAACCAGATCGGCAAGAAAACCGAACTCAAACGTCGGGCGACCCGTCGGAGCCGTGATGTGCTTGATCGCGATCTCAACACCATCGCCAGCATTTACCGCGATGCGGCCGTGTTGCAGAACAATGCCGAAGATTCCGTCGGCCTGATCAACCGCGAAAACCGCGCAGCAATCGCGCGTCTGGCCGATCGTCTCACTCGCCAAGGGGTAGTTGACCGACTCGATTCGGTGTCCACCGCCCGCCGCCGACTCAATGGCAACGGCAACCAGACCCTCCTGTTCGAAGCGCTTTTCTGTGCCCTGATGGTTTAAGATCGGCTTTCTATCCGAGTCTCGTCAGCGAGGATCGGCCATGTCGCTGGTGCCGATGCGTGGCGAAGAAGTCGATTCTCTGCGAACGACCTGAGGGGGGGGGGGAAGCGGTGTGCGCGGGAAGGTGGCGTCGACCGGTGCGTTTGAGCTCGATCAACAGCAACGCCTCTTCCGCTATCGATTCGTATAGTGGTTTGAGCGATGTGATAGACGGACGGTAGGCGGCAGCGAGTGGGGAGTCGCCAAAGCCGATGACCTTCACATCGTCTGGAACCGCGATGTCAAGCTCTTGTAATGCCATCAGCGCACCGACTGCAATTTCGTCGGAAGCGCAGACGATGGCATCGGGACGGTCTTCTTCGTTGGAGAAGATCTTCATCACGTCGTTGTAGCCGCGTTCGATTGTGTAATTACCGAAGGTCGTCCATTCGGGTTTATGAAGATAGCCCGTGATCTGGTCGGAATTCTGGAAAGAAACAAAGGCCTCAGAGGCTGTATCTGAGCCTATGTCAGGACTCATGAACATGATTGAGGTCCCGTTGTGATCGGTTATGTGTGTGATGGCCTCACGCATGCTGGCGACGATATCTATGTGGTGCCGGCGTATTCGGTAACGCAACCGGTGGCCGTATCGGCGCTGTTGTAGGCGGTTTCGTCAACGGTCTGCTGGTCACCTTCCTCCCCGCCATGCTGATGACCGTTATGGGCAGCTTCGGCCTGTCCAACGCCACCTTCGGCGATGCGGACTTCTGCTGGTACGGCACCATCGCCGGCAAGCTTGCAGGTTTCGGCCCCGTGGCCGGCGGCATCTCCCTAATCGTCTTCGCGATCGTTCTGTTCGCTGTGGCTTGTATCTGGCAGGTCAAGGTTGTCAACAAGGGTTGGCTGCCCGGTGCTCAGCATGCAGAATTCATCGCTGAGGTCAAGAAGCAGGAAGAAGATGCCAAGGCTGCTGCCAAGGCCGCTGCCAAGGCCGCAAAGAACGCTGCTGCCGCCAAGGCCTGAATGTATCCGGCAATCCGTCACATCGGCAAGGCTGAATTTCTTCTACTCACTGCGTCGCTGTCGTCGGCTTAACGGATCCCATTTCAATAATTGAACAGCTGGGCTGAAACTGGAAGATGAATCTTTTGGTTTCAGCCCTTCCTGTATGTGTATGCTTTCATGCAAGACGCCTATTTGGTCACAAGTCCGAGGGATAATTGGTGTATGAAGATTTCTGCTGATTTTACGACAATTCCCGAGGACTTCACCGGGGCTGCGGCGGCGGAGAACAAGCTTGAGGGCACACCGATCGTATCCTACCCGTTTTACATCGATGAGATGCAGCCGGAGGTCCGCTACCTCCATTGGCAGCTGACCGACCCCGATTCCATCCCCGTCTGCGGTTTTGAGTGGATTCACTGGTCCGCCACCAACGTGCCCGTCGATGCGCTGATGTTCGATTTCAACGATTCGCACGCCCTGCAAATCCCGACGGACTTCTCTCGCGCGATGCCGGCGATGATTCCCGAGGCCGCGCAGGGTCGCACCAGCGCCGCAAGCAAGTTCGTCGGCTCGACCAACCCCGCGGTGACGATGCGCTACAATGGCCCTACTCCACCCGATCAGCCCCACGGGTACGTGCTGCATGTGTGGGGCACGGCCACCCCACTGCCGCAGATGAACCAAGGCTTCTGGCTCAACGAGCTCTACCACAAGATTCGCGCGCACGAAGGCCCGATCGACGAAGCCGAAATCACGCTGATGGCCAATCCCGCCGAGTGATAAGAGAATCCAAAAAAATCAACGATAGGAATACAGAACAATATGGCATGCACCACTATTTTGGTCGGTAAAGACGCGAGTTATGACGGATCAACCATCATCGCCCGCAACGAGGATTCCGCAAACGGGGAGTTCGACCCCAAGCGTTTCGTCGTCGTCAAGCCCGAGGAGCAGCCAAGGCTCTACAAAAGCGTTCTGAGTCATCTTGAGATCGAGCTGCCCGACAACCCGCTGCAATACTCCTCGATGCCCAACGCCGACACCGAGGTGGGCATCTGGGGCGAGGCGGGTGTCAACGAGGCCAACGTAGCCATGAGCGCCACCGAAACCCTGACGACCAACGAGCGCGTGCTTGGCGCCGACCCGTTGGTCGAGCTTCAGCCGGCCAAAGGCGCGAAGGGCGAGGAAGGTTATGTCGCTGAAGTCCCCGGCGGCATCAGCGAGGAAGACTTCCTCACCATCGTCCTGCCGTACATCAAAACCGCGCGCGAAGGTGTGGAACGGTTGGGTGCGTTGCTGGAACAGTACGGCACCAACGAAATGAATGGTGTCGCCTTCAGCGATGTCGATGAAATCTGGTGGCTGGAAACCGTCGGCGGCCATCATTGGATCGCCAAGCGCGTGCCCGACGAGGCGTACGTGACCATGCCAAACCAGCTGGGCATCGACGGATTCGACCTCGAAGACGCGCTGGGTGAGCAGGAGGAGCATATGTGCTCGGCCGACCTGGGCGAGTTCATCGAGGCGAACCATCTCGACCTCGCCGTCGAGGCAAACACCCCGTTCAACCCGCGTGAGGCCTTCGGTTCGCACTCCGATTCCGACCACGTCTACAACACCCCGCGCGCCTGGTACATGCAGCGCACACTTAACCCGTACGACGAGGTCTGGGACGGTCCGGACGCCGACCACACCCCCGAATCCGACAACATCCCGTGGGCACGCCAACCCGAGCGCAAGATCACCATCGAAGACATCAAGTACGTGCTTAGCTCGCACTATCAGGGCACACCATACGATCCGTACGGCCACCTCGGTGACGAACGCACCCGTCACATGTATCGCTGCATCGGCATCAACCGCCAAAACCAGCTTGCCGCCATCCAGATTCGCCCGTACCGCCCGCAATCCGACCGTGCAATTCAGTGGATTTCCTACGGCTCGAACCCGTTCAATGCCCTGATTCCCTTCTACCCGAACGTCGACACCACGCCGGCCTATCTTGAAGCCACCACCACACGCGTGACCTCGGAGAACTTCTACTGGCAGAACCGCATCATCGCGGCGCTGTGCGACTCGGCATTCGGCGAAACGTCAAACGCCATCGAGCGCTATCAGGAAAAGCTCGGCGGCATGGCCCACCGCATGATTGCGGCCACCGACGAACAGGTTGCCAGGCTGGGCGGCGACAAGGAGGCCACCGCCGAGTCCTTGGCACAAGCCGAACTCGAAGCCGGCAATCCCGAGTGCGACGTCGAGCCGATGGACCCCGACGAGATTATCGAAGCCACCCGCAACGCACAGGTACGCGAGATCCTGCGCGCCGCCAACCAAACGATGGCCGACCAACTAAAAGAGGAAACCGACGCGTTGCTCGACACCGTGCTCTACACAGTCTCAATGAAGATGTCCAACGGTTTCAACCGCTCCGACCACTGAGTCGCAATTCGCGAGTTGAAATCACTGGGCTTGGGTGTTTAACGGCACTTTACGAGAAAACCGGTGGCCGCAAAGCAAGTAACGCTATTCATAGCAGTTACTTGCTTTGCGGCCACCGGTTTTCTTCAGGCGCTCGATAAAATGCGGATCCTGCTCTGTTTTCCACATCATCCCGATGCATCTGCCATTGGTTAACTGCACTGCGATGACGGAAGCCCGTAGATAAATATTTGCAGGGCAAGTCTGTGCGAGAGTCAGACCGGGTGTCGCTATCTGGGTCTGACGCGCCTCGGTTGTTGAAGTATTGCAGGCGATGGGTGTTTATTGAGCATTCGGTTGTCCTGTGGTATTGCGGTGGCGGGCCTTGCGCCTGTGTGCGCTCAGGCGGGTGGCCGCGGCGACCAGGATCATGGCGGTGGTCAGCGTGGCGGCGAGGGCGAGCAGTGTGGGTGTGGCGCGTCCTCCAGTCAAAGGGAGTGACTGGAGTGAGAGGGGCGGCACCGGGGTGCTTGTGGTGGGGCTTTGCACCGGTTGCCCAGGTGCGGGATAGGCTGTGTCGATGGTGTTCAACGTCGCGTCGATGGTGCCTTCGTCGGTGGGTGTGTCCACCGGCAGAGTGATGGTCCATGGGTGTTCGGTGGCGCCGTCGTAGGGCAGGGTGTTGCCGCCCGGTCCGGAGGCATCGGGGGTGATGTCCAGGCATCGGGGCGTGCCGTTGGCGGCGGGGTGGCAGACGTGCACGGTGTCGGTGCCCCGCCGTGGTTTGCTGGTGCCGGTGACGCTGATGGTCCCGTTGTTGGCGCGCGCGGCGCTGAGCCCTGGCGCGGCCAGCAGCGTCCAGAGGGCGGTGAGCTCGAGGACGGTGCGTCCTTTTGTGTCGGTGTCGCCCATGCTGACGGGCACCGGCGTGACGCCGGGCTCTACGGTGCCGTGGCTGGACCGCCAGGTGTCGAACAGGCTGTGCGCGGGTCTTGTGATCGGCGAGGGGCCGGCCACGGTGAGCCAAGCCCTTCGGCTGTTGGTGTCGGTGAGGGCCTTGTCGGTGGCGGGAGGGGTCCCGGTGCCGACACCCGGATGGTAGTTGATGGAGGTGTACGGCAGGATGCCCTGTTGCTCCGTGGTCGGGCCGGTGGCGGTGCCCGCCGGGTCGGTGCGGATGTCGGTGGCGCTGACCGCGGCCGTCAGCCGATAGGCGGCCTCGAAGTCTGCCGGGTCGCGCACCTGCCCGACGGTGAGGTTGAACGTGCAGGTGTCCGCGGTGGGGGTGCAGGTGCCGTTGTATCCGGTGCCGTTGGCCGATTGGAGCGAGATGGCGTCGCCCGCGCGTCGGCCGGAAGGCAGGGTCGTGGTGACCTCGACCCAAGGGTCAGTGCTGCCCCAGGGGTTCGTCCTTGCGTCGGCATGCACGTTGAGAGAGATAGCGGGTTGCCCCAGAGTGCGCCATTTAGCCGTAACCTTGGCGTCCGCATCCAGATAGTTGGCGGCGGTCCAGCTGACGGTGTTGCCGGAGACGGTCAAATGGTCGGGATGGTTGGTGGCCAGATCCCATCCGTCAAACAACTTGCCGTCGGGTGCCGGTACGGGGGCGCCCTGCCGGGACCATGGGATCTGTTTCGAGCCGGCTCGGGCGGTGTTGATGCTTATGGTATCGACGTGGTCGGCCAGCCCGTTGTTGTAGTCGATGGTGAGGGCGAGCACGGGCATCACATAGTGTCCTTGAGGGTTGCGTCCCGAGCTTACCGAGGTGCGTGAGCGCATGTCAGGCACCGGTATGCCGCGACCGGTGGCAGGCACCTCCACCCAAGTGTCATATGGCAAATTGGTGGCAGGGTCTCCTGCGGTCGAGTCCCAGAAGACACGGCTGTCGTTGTCGTTTTTGGCAAGGTGGGTGTGGGGGCCAAGCCAAAGCTCACGCAAGCTTGGATTGTCAGCCAGCATACCCTGTACGCCGTAACCCATGACAGTATCGAGATCATACGTAAGTGACAGGCGGGTGTCGAACGAGGAAAGATCCAATGAAGTTAATTTCTTGCAGCCTTTGAACATCCACGCCATGTTGGTGACGTTGGCGGTGTTGAACTTGGTGACGTCCAGCGA
>NZ_FMBL01000002.1:132696-304637 GCF_900094885.1 Bifidobacterium commune | reverse complement strand
CATGTTCTTTGCTTGGCTGGTTTCGAAACCGCTGAGGCCAGCACCTGTGAAGTCGCTAAGACTAGAATCAAACACAAATAGGCTCTCGGCCATATTCCCTGCGAGGTGGAGGGTGCCGTCCACGCGCACCTCGCGAAGTGTCCGTAAGCGAAATGGTGAATAGCCGTCTCCATCGCTGTAGAGGGTGACGTTGCCGTCGATGCGAACCTTGGCAACATAGTTGTTGCCGATAACTGCATTTTGCTGCCAAGGCCAAACACCAACTTTGTTGGGACTGGTGCCGTGGTGGATGGTGAGGGTGCAGTCGCTACCGAGTTCCCATTGTATGGGGCTTGGGTCCCTGCCGGGCACGCGATTGACGGTACTGTCGTTAGCGGGTTCTCCCAAAGTTCTGGGGGCTATGGGTGTGCAGGAGCTGTCCTGTACACCCATAGCCCCAGCCAACGGAGGGAGTGGTGGATTCAGTGTTGCGGCAGAACCGAGCGGAGCTGCGGGTGCCGTTGACAATCCGAGAGTGGTGGGCGCGGCTAATGCATCGTTTGGTACTGGTGAGTTGATGCCGCTCTTGGGCTTGACGGGATCGGTGATTGTGCGCTCCGTCGGTCCGGGGCGTGGTTTCGTGCCTTGTCCCACGCTTGATCTGGGAGCGCTTGAGGTTTGTTGTGGCTGAGATGCGCTGCTCGGCGCCTCAGACTGCTTCGCGGATGGCGCAGCTGCCATGGTTATGCACAATGCCGCAGCAATGATGTTGTTGAAGATGTTCACAATTACCCAACTCTTTCTTCTGGCTTCTTCTGCAGGGTTTCTGCGTCTTCTCGACGTGAGTTGCCTTTACAGAACTTCCCCCTGAACTGTGTTTACTATAGATGAAATTATCATACATTATGATAAAAAAATCGTTAAATGAACATTTTGTGTTGAGGTTTGGTATCAGTCATCGACATGGCGATACGTGCCGTTACTGATAGATTGTGGATGATAAGGGACGGGGTTAGCGTGTCATCATAGTTGTATGCTTTTGCGAGGTATTGTGCGCGCGAATGTGTTAAGGTCGTCCTGAGCCGACATACAGCGATGGCTATGCGCAGAAAGCAGGTGCAACATGACTCTGATCGATCAATTCAGCACTCAATATGGACTGGTCAAGAAAATTGATGCGTTCGGGTATCTCGATTACTTGAAGAAGTACACCGATGAGCCGCGCAAGCACGGGAAGGTCGTGCTGGTCACCGCCGATACGCCGTTGAAAGCCTCGCGCGGTGAGGGCAAAACCACCACCACCATTGCACTGATCGATGCGCTGCGTGCCCGTGGCGTCGACGCAACTGCCGTTCTGCGTCAGCCGAGTATGGGCATCACTGCGGCCGGTTCCAAAGGCGGGGCATCGGGCGGCGGCAAATCCTCGCTTTCGCATCCTGAACTGATTGACTGGGGCCTGTGCGGCGAGATGGCCGCCATTGAGAATGCGCAGAACCTGCTGGTCTCGTTCGCGGAAAAAGCGGTTGACGATGGCCTCATCGACACGATTCTCGTGCCGCGCGTTTCCGAAGTTCCCTCGCGTTCGCTGCGTCAGATTGCCGTGGACCGTGGCAAGGGGGACGTTGCCGAGCAGGTGGTGCTCACGCCGACCTGCGAGCTCATGCAGATTGTGGTGCTTTCGCGTTCCATGGATGAGGTTGCCGAGCGCGTTTCCAAGATGGTCGCGGGAACCAAGGACGGCAAGCCCGTTACCTTCGGTTCGTTCGTTGATTTGTGGCGAATTACGGGCATTCTGGGCGATGCGGTGAAACCGGCCCTGACCGAAACAGTTAACGGCTCGCCGGTTTATGTGCATTGCGGTCCGTTCGCCAATGTGTCGCTTGGCATCCCGAGCCTTGTGTCGGTTGAGATGGCGTGCGCGCTTCACGATGTGGTGGTGGTCGAGGCCGGATACGGGGCCGACGCCGGAGCACAGAAGTGGCTTGATATCGCCTGCCGCGAGTTCGGTGCGCAGTGGCCGTCCGCCGCGGTGGTCGTTACCCGCGCCTCGACCTGGCGTGACGACCCGAAGCTCGCTTGGCGCTATCCCTTCCACGTTCATCGCCTTGAGAATCTTGGCATTCCGACCTTCCCGCTGGTCAACTTGTGGGATGGGGAGGACGATCGGATTGATACTTTGCGAGACACGGCAGCATCGCTCGATTTGCGCAACCCGATTATTGGCAACCTCTTCCGCGATGGAGGGCAGGCTCTTGCTCCGCAGCTTGATGGGTTCGTGGATGCGCTGAACTCGGATATTGCGGGCGTTTCGGGCGGCGCTTCCGCCCAGCACGCCGATAAGCGCGGCAGCCATAAGGGCATTGGGCTGGTCGAGGATGTGCAGTGGATTGCCGCCAACGTGTACGGCGTTCCTGCCGACCGCGTGCTGCTCAAAGACGGCTTCGCGGATTCGCTCGCTTCGGCGGCGGAGCTGTGCAAGGGCGTCGGCACAAGCATTGATGACCTCGCGGTGGTTGCGGTCAAGTCGCCGGCCACGATGACCGATGACGATTCAGCTGCAGCCGGCGAGCGCACGGTAACCCTCAAAAAGGTCGATCCACATCTGGGTGCCGGTGTGGTGCACGTCAACCTCACCACCTCGCTGACCACCCCGATGCCGAAAATTGTTTGAGCTGCAGGCGGCGCGGCATTGTCAAGCGCAGTTTGCGTGGGTGCGCGAATAATCCCGCATGAAAGCCGGAATCGGTAAACACTCCCGATAAGGTTGGCACGGAAACATCAGGCCGGAAACCTGAGGAGCTTGTGCGGTTAATCGGTGCCGAAAATCCTGCAAATCAGCCAGTCGCAGATAAACGAAAACCCGCCCCTCGACGCAACCTTGGATGGTTGCCGAAGGGCGGGTTTTTGTGGTGGAAGCGCGGGGCTCTCAGAGGTTGCCGCCGTTCCAGCCCCAGTCGGCCGTGGCCGTGTAACGGATGTAGGTGCGGTCCTCGGGTATGCCGAGCTCATTGCTCAGCGCGGACATGATCTGCCTCGACATCTCTTCCCAGTAAGTCCGACCAACGTTGTCTCCCTTTGCGTTGACCTCGATGTAGGCGCACGGCTTGCTGTCGTCGCCGGCGAAGTAGATGGGCATGTTGTCTTCGAACGGGCACATCAGCCAGGCTTCGGTCTTGCCGGGAAGCGCGGTGATGGCCCTGCCGTACGCGGCTTTGAGAGCCTCGCGCTGGGCGGGGGTGGTGGAAACGGAAACGTGGGTGTGGATGACTGGCATGGGTAACTCCTTTGGTGAAGCGAATCTACAGTGCTTCCGATTCTACCGTGCTGGCGGCTCACGTTCGCCGTGTTGCTCATTGTTGTGGCGCCCGGTGCTTTTGATTGCCGGCAATCGTTCCGTTTCAAGGTTACTCGGTTGCTCGTGACCTGACAGGCTTCCGCACTTCGGCCAGTGCCTCACGGCCTCGCGTACCGCTGCACCAAGTAATCGGGGGTATTTGGTGCAGAGTATGCGTTAAACGTTTCGCTCCCCGGCGATTGTGCGTACATTGGTGGAAAGAAGATGACAATACTGCGTCATGTGGCTTCTGGCGATTTTGCGGTAAGGTTTCAAACAGATATGTTGCGGGAAGCGAATGCAGTCAAGGACTTTGCGGAAAGGATCGACAGGACGATGAGCGGTGGGGGAATCCAGGAACCGAAAAGCAGTGCTGCTTCGGCACCTGGCAAGCTCTACATTGCCGGTGAGTATGCCGTCGTTGAACATGGTCATCCGGCGATTCTGGTGGCCGTGGACCGTATGCTCACCGTGCGCATCACCGAGCACGACACGTCCGCCGATCAAGCGCAGCCATTCGGTGTCGATCCGGTCGGGCGCATTCATTCTGCGGGTCATCCCGAAGCTTCCGTGACGTGGCGTCGACGTGCCGGTCGTGCGGTACCGGATCTCGAGCAGCCGGGTGCGGCTTTCGTTCTTGCCGTGATTCATGCGGTCGAGGAACTGGCACAGCAGCAGAGCAGAGCCCTTAAAGTCTATGACGTAAATATCGAAAGCGAGCTCGACGATGCATCGGGGAGCAAATACGGCCTCGGTTCCTCGGCTGCCGTGACGGTGGCGATGGTCAAGGCGCTCACGTCGTTCTATGAGCTTGAACTCACGCCGATTCAGCAATACAAGCTTGCGTTCGTGGCCGCAAGTCGTGCACAGAAAGTAGGTTCGGGAGGCGACCTTGCAGCCAGTCTGTTGGGCGGGTGCATTCGTTTTACCGCAGTCGATCGCCAGTGGGTCACCAACCGTTTGCAAGACACCGCGCTGAGTGCGCTGATTGACATGCCTTGGCCCGGCCTGAGCATCGCCCGTCTTCGCGTGTTTGAGCCGAGCAGCACCTTGCGTCTGATGGTTGGCTGGACTGGCAGTCCAGCTTCCACGTCGTCGCTCGTTGGCCACGTGCAGCAGCAAAGCGCCGCCGAGCATGAGCGGATGTATCAGGACTTCCTTACCGGCAGCGATGCCTGCGTCGATGCGTTGGCGCAGGCGCTGGCCGCGGACGATGAGCAGGCCGTCATCGCCTGCGTGCGGCAGGCCCGCAAACTGTTGCAGGAACTTTCGTTGTTCACCGGTGTCACCATCGAGACCCCGTCATTGCGCAATTTGATCGATGTTGCCGAACGTCACGGAGCCGCGGCGAAAAGCTCCGGTGCCGGCGGTGGTGACTGCGGTATTGCGATCGCCGGACCTGGCGCCGATGCGGCCGCCATCCGCCAAGGCTGGCAGCAGAAGGACATCGTTCCTTTGGATCTTTCCGTACAAGAGCCGCAGCTCGAGCTTGCCGATTGGGCTGGCAGTGCCGTCGACGATGGCGCTGGTCGCTTTCCCGCAACGGCGGTGACGGACAATGCGCAAAGCCGTGCCGGTGCCGATAACGGTTTCGCCGACTCATGCGATGGCGTCCGTGACACCGCTGCATGCAATTATGCAACATCGGGTCGGTTCTCCGCCGCTCAGGTAAACAACGAAACTTCACGGTCTCAAACGGTTTCACCCGGCTCGAACCGCAAGGACGACCACATACGTCTGGCGCTCGATGAATACGGCGATATGCGGCGCAACGCGTTCGACGATCTAGCATTCGTTCATCACAGCCTCGGCAGCATTGCCGTTGAAGATGTGGACATGAGCACGCAAGTGTGCGGGGTGGAGTGGGACGTGCCCTTCTATATCAACGCGATGACCGGAGGGTCGGCCAAAGCCGAGCAGATCAACACCTCACTCGCCCGTGTCGCCTCCGCGACGGGTTTGGCGATGGCCTCGGGCTCGCAGCACGCCGCCATCCGCGACCCGCGTCTCGAGCCCACGTTCACCACGATTCGTGAGCACAACGCCGCAGGTTTCGTCTTTGCCAACGTTGGTGCCACGGTTGACGTGTCCCAGGCGCTCCACGCGGTGGAAATGCTTCATGCGAACGCGTTACAGATCCATCTCAACGCAGCCCAAGAGCTGGTGATGCCGGAAGGCTCGCGCGACTTCGAGTCGTGGCCGCAGCATATCAAGCAAATTGTTGAGGCATCTCCGGTGCCGGTGGTTGTCAAGGAAGTCGGTTTCGGCATGAGCGCGCAGACCGTGCGGCAGCTCGCCCAAATGGGTGTGCGCTGCGTTGATGTCAGCGGTCGTGGCGGTACGGATTTCGCGCGTATCGAGAACGCTAGGCGCCAAGAGCACGAGTACGGCTATCTTGCCGGTTGGGGTCAGTCCACGGCGTTGTGCCTGCTTGAATTGCTGCCCAATGACAGCGAATCAACCGTTGACTCTCAATCGGCTGCTAATACCGAATCGACCGGCGGTGCTGCAGCGCATACCCAAGTTCTGGCGTCCGGCGGTGTGCGTAACCCTCTTGATGTTGTCAAGGCGCTCACTCTCGGAGCCGAGGCCGTTGGCGTATCTGGTCATTTCCTGCACGTACTCAATGCTACCGGAGAAGACGGGCTTACGGCGGAAATCAACGGGTGGAAGGAACAGGTCCGGTCGCTGATGGCCTTGCTTGGTGCGAGAACCGTTGCGGACTTGCGGCATACCGATTTGCTGGTCACTGGCACGACCGCCGAAGAGTCACGTCTCCTGGGTGTTGCCATCTCAGTGCTGGCGCATCGCTCTCGTACCCGCAGCATTTAGTCGCTGCGAATATAGAAAAAGATGGGGCTGCGCATTGGCAGCTCCATCTTTCGTAAACCAAGGTAACTGGCTAATTACTGTTTGTTGCTTTTGAACGACTTCCTGAAAATCACGAAAAGAATGAGGGCGAGCAATGCAGCGGTTGCCATAATCCAGAACATGTTTGAAGTCGCTGCGGCAACGCCCTTGTCAACTCCGAACAGGCCCTTGGTTTCCATGGCAGGGTTCGCCATCAACGCGGAGTACACGGCCATACCGATGGAAGCGGAGGTGTTCATGACCAGGTCGAGAATACCAACGCCGCGCCCGTTCTCGTCGACCGGAAGCGCATAGGATGCCGCATCGTAGAGCGGGGTGTAAACGGCGGTGATACCGGCGATGAAGATGCAGGCCAGTGCGGTCAGCAGCCAGAAGCTGGTCGTGATGAAGATAGCGGAGCCAGCGAAGCCGACAACCAGCATTACCGATGCGATCGCAAGGGTGGTCGTACGGCCGAGCTTGTTGATCAGTGGGCCTGAGAACACGCCTACGATAGTGGCCACCACATAAACAATGGTCAGGCACAGCGAGATCGTGGTAAGCGGCATGTTATAGATCTTGTCGCCGATGATGTTGTAGATCGGCACGCAGGCGAAGTTGAAGAAGTAGTAGACGAACTGCAGCAGAACAATCGACATGAACTTGCCGTTGGTGATGAAGCTCTTCGACAGGAACGGGTGGCTGCTGAAAGCGACCCAAAGAGCGAAGATCGCAGCGAGCGCGATGATGCCGACGATGTACCAAACGCTCGGGAAGGAGAAGTAGATCGCGATGAGTGCCGCGAAGAGTGCGAAGATGATGATGCCGATGTAGTCCATCTTCTCGCCTTTGGCGCTGATGTCGGGGGTGTTCTTCACGATGAACGGCACGCAGAAGATCGAGAGTGCTGGAACGAGGAAGAGATACTTCCAATCGAAGGAGGTGATGAAACCGCCGGCGAAGACGCCGAATGCTGACGCGAGGTAGTACACGGCGTTGAATACACCGAGATAGACGGCCTTTTCATTGTCCTTCAGATACTTCATGGCCATCACCAGGAAGACGGAGCCTTCGACCTGGGCGCCAGCGACCTGAATCATACGTGCGATAAGAACGATCCAGAAGTTCGATGCACCAAAGAAGCCCAGCAAGCTGCCGAGAACCAGTGCGGTAACGCCGGCGATGGTGATTCGCTTGGGCGAGATGAAATCGCAGAGCGTGCCGTAAAGCATGCACACCACACCGAGCACGATGCCTGGAAGGGTGCTGATAAGCGAAGCGCTTGAAGACATGTTCAGCGAATCGCCGATGTTCTGGAACACCAGGTTGAACGCCTGAAGCATCAGTGTGCCGAGGGTAAAGACGATCAGGAGGCTGGGTAGTGCCTTCTTGGTCTTGCGTCGGTTCTCTTCAAACAGAGCGTCCGCTTCCGCGGTCGTTGTTTGGGGGCTGACATCGGTCATTGTCGTATTTCCTTTCCCTGTTTATGCTCAGTCGATCGAGGTTACGAGCGAGAGCAGTCGTTCCATGAATCGTTCCGTGAAACGTTTTGTATCGACTTCCAACGCAACCTTCGTGTTCTTGACAGGAGACAGGAGCCTGGACGGGTCGCCGATGGTGCGGCCAATGCTCGGTCCTTCTGTCTCGACTTTGAGGTTGATTGGGAAGGTCTTGACCAGCGTGGGGTCGAGCGCCACCGCGGCTGCGAGCGGATCGTGCAGGTTGCATACGCCCTGCGGCGCGCCTTCGTCGTTTTCGCTGACACCGATGTAGTAATCGGTCATGTCGGCAAGGAACTTTCCGCTGGTGGTGCCGGTGTCGCGAAGGGCCTGTGTGTTTTCCCTGCTCATCAGCGCCTGGGTGGTAACGTCGAGACCGACCATGGTGATGTCGGCGTCCGTGGCAAACATCTTGTTGGATGCGATCGGATCCTGTCCCATGTTCGCTTCCTGGAATGGATTGCAATTGCCCGGTTGGGTCAACGATCCGCCCATCACCACAAGATGAATCTTGCCGATGATCTCAGGTGCCTTTTCGAGGGCGGCTGCAATGGTGGTGGAAGATCCGGTTGATATGACCACGAGGTCATTGCCGTATTCGCGTACGGAATCGATAATGAAATCGACGGCTGATTTTTCTTCCGCGGTACGTGTGGCGGTGGCGGGAATGGAGATGTTGCCTGTTCCGTTTTTGCCGTGGTAAACGAACCATTCAGGCTCGAAAGATGTGGTCCCCGTGGGGTAGGCAATTCCTTTGTAGACCGGGACGTCTTCCCGATGGTACATCGCAAGAAGATTCAGATTGTTGGTAACGCCCTGCTCGATGACGACATTGCCATAGGTCGCGGTGATGCCGATGAGTTCGGCGTCCGGCGAGCCAAGGATATACGACAAGGCAAGGGCGTCGTCGATACCTGTATCAAGGTCTAGAATAACCTTTTTCATAAAAATGCCTTTCTCAATTACGGGGATTCATTGCTGCGGCGGTGTCCAGAACCTCCCTTGGATGCCGTGCTCCGTTGCATGTTAATTTTTATGAATTTTGATAAAACGCTTTATCAAGATCGGTTTATATAATAATTTGTTTTCCTCAAGGCGTCAAATTAGATGTGCATGTCTTACATATTACGTATCTGATAATATATTGAATAATTTCGTTGATGATAAGCGGCAATATATTTAGAAATGTCGAAAACCAAACCAAAACATTTGTGAATCGTTGCTGATATTGACTGTGGATTTCGGATGTCAATACATATCGGGGTGCAAGCAAAACACTGCAGAAATCGATATGGAATGCAACATTGCATCGCTATTTGCTGCTTGCCGCATCGATGAACCGTGTTGTAATCGAATATTAAGGCAGGAACCCGCAACGATGTGTCCGGCTCTTTGCCGTTTTGCCCCTGTTGATGTCGTCAGTCTCGTTCTGCATGCATTTCATTGATGCCGGCATGTATCTCGGGCAGAGATGATTATCAAAAAGCCGGGCCTGATGTAATATCAGGTCCCGGCTTAGTTCGGTCATTCGGGCGAAGCGGGTGAGTGTCGAATCACTCGCTCTCGCTGTAGATGGCCTTGTTGAAGATGAGGAAGATGGCAAGGCCGATAATGGTGGCGATGGAAGCGACCAGGAACAGGTTGCTGAAGTTCGCAGCATCGCCGGTCAAACCGGCAATGCTGAAACCGGTCATGTTCTTCGAGGTCATCAAGCCACCGATGATGGCGATGCCAATGGAACCGGCGACGTTCATCGCCAGATCGTTCATGCCGACGCCACGGCCGGACTCATCCTTGCTCAGTGTGCCCAAGGCGGTATCGACCACCGGGGAGTACAGCAAGCCCACGCCTGCGTAGTATAGGCATCCGGCGATTGCAAGCGCCGCAGGACTGACGCTGACGCAAAATGCGGCGATGATCAAGCCGATGAGCTGGAAGCAGGCCGCGCAGATGATGCCCGCACGCTTGCCGATCTTGTCGATGATCCAACCGGAGCAGGTGCCGAACACGGCTGCCACCACGAAAGCCCACACGATGTAGAGTGAAACTTCCTGGGTGCCGAGGTGATAGATTCCCGTGCCGATTGCATTGAAGATCGGGGAGAAGGAATAGTTCGGCAGGTAGAAAAGCAGAATCAGACTGATGGCCATGATCCAATGCTTGTTGTGGAAGAAGGTTGGGGTGATGAACGGGTTGGAGGCCTTGTGGATGTACACCGCGAAGACGACGTAGAGAGCGGCCGAAACCAGAAGCATCCACCAAGCGGTGTAGGAGAAGAAGAGGGTCAGGAACGCGGTGGCGGTGCCAAAGATGGTGAAGCCCCAAACGTCCACCTTGTTGCCAGTGCCAGACTTATTCGGCAGGTTGTGCAGCAGGAGCGGAAGGAAGACCACGGTGACGATCGGAATCAGGAAGAGATACTGCCAGTGGATGGAAGTCAGCCAGCCTGCGGCGAAGACACCGATGGCTGCGGAGACCTGATAGCCAGCGGTAAAGATACCGAAGAAGATAACCTTGAGGGAGTCCTTCAAGTACTTGCTGGCAACCACGAGGTAAACCGATCCGGCCACCTGTTCACCGGCTGTCTGGATAATGCGGGCGATGATGACAGTCCAGATGTTTGCCTGCATGAAGATGTTGGCGGCGAATCCGAAAGCGGATCCTACCAGCAGCAGGATGATGCCCACGACGACGAGCTTTTTCAGGGAGACAAAGTCACCCAGGGAGCCGTAAACGAAGCAGACTATGCCGAGCACGATGCTGGGCAGTGCGGTAATCAGAGAAGCCTGAGCCGGAGCTCCGACGTCCTTGCCGACCTCGGTGAACACCAGATTGAATCCTTGCAGGCATAGGGTGCCTAGGATAAAGGTGATCAACAGCGGAATCAAGGCTTTGATGGCCATTTCGTTGGTAATTTCGGGCTCGTTCTGAACTGCCGAAGTTGAGGGGTTGACGGTGCCCTGATTGTTTATTTCGGTCATTCTTTTTCCTTGGAATAGCTTGTTGCGGGTTACTTTGCCGATGCAGCAAGGTTGCCGATACGAGTCATGAATTCGTTCAGGAAGCGTTCCTTGTCGACTCCTACCGCGACTTTGATGGTCTTGTGCGGGTCGTTCAGACGTTCGTTGTCGCCGATGGTGCGGCCGCGAATCTCGCCTTCGGTGTCGACCTTCATGTTCATATCAAGGGTCGTGACCAGCGTCGGATCAACCGCAACAGCCGCCGCGAGCGGATCGTGCAGGCCGCATCCGCCGAGGTGCGGCGAAGTGGTCTCGTAAGCCTTGATGTAGTAATCAACCATGTCCGCAAGGAATGTGGCGGCCGATGTACCGATTTCGCGCCACTGCTGAGAATCCTTGTAGGTCATCAATGTCTGCAGAGTCACGTCAAGGCCGACCATCGTTACTGGTGCACCGGAACGGAAAAGAATGTCACAGGCTTCAGGGTCTTGGGAGATGTTGGCTTCGGTCGTAGCACTCACGTTGCCGCACACGGTCAGTGCGCCGCCCATGATCACGATGCTGCCGATCTCATCCTTGATTTCAGGAGCCTTCTGAAGTGCCTTGGCAATGTTGGTCTCGGGGCCGGTGGGCACGAATGTGAGGTCCTTGCCATACTTTTTGACCGAGTCGATGATGAAGTCGACTGCGTTCATGCTTTCGGCATTGCGAAAGGAATCGGGAATGTTGACGTCACCGATGCCGTTCTTGCCGTGGATGAAAGCGGAAATGTCGGAAACCGCGAACGAGTCTGCGTTCAGGGCATGGCTCTCGCCCGGGTATACGGGTACCTCGGGATGACCGAGCAGGTCGGTGACGGCGAGGTCGTTGCGGATACCTTGATCCACGAGGACATTGCCGTACGTGCTGGTGATGCCGATGAGTTCGACCTCAGGGCTGCCGAGGATGTAGGAGATGGCGAGGGTATCGTCAATTCCCGTATCCAGATCAAGGATGATCTTCTTTTTCATTCCACTGCCTTCCAGTAGCGTTTAGGCTGAAGTGTAACTTCAATATAATGTTATCCAAAGGGCGCCATTGCTCGTAACTTCGCATTAATATTGGTAAAACGCTTTATCAATATGTTAGCAATAATAAATACTTTCCGATAGCTGGCCAAACCACTCTCAGAACAACTGTTTCAACGTGTGAAGGTAAAAACAGTCGCTGAAGCATGCGGCCTTCTTTTATTCTTGGGGCATATATTCGAGGATTTTCAATGGCTTTGGTAAACGGAACCGATCATGGGATTCGAGGCGTTTGTGATCGGTTTTCTGTTGTGAACCAATTCATGGCGTGTCGTAATCACACGGCAAACAACAATCGCCGACAGGTTCACCGCACTGGTGTCAGCTTCGATCGTGCCTGTATGCAGAGGCTTCATCCGCTTGTTTTGCAGCGGGAAGATGATGGCTCGTGACAGTAAAACGAGTGGGGATGCCCCAAAGCGATATTCACCCGTAAAGTGCCTCGATGAACTGGAAGCAGTGGCACAACCTCTGCGGCGATATGCGGCTCTAGTCGACGCTGGTCTGATGCAGCGATCGGATCGAATCCCTGATAACCGTTCTTGGTTTGATCAGCAATGTTTGTGGGTCGCTCAGCCAAGGAGTTTGCTCTGTTGAATCGTTCTGCCGATTGATGCGGTTCATCATGCGATCGTGGCAGGCCTGCACTAGGCTTGGTACGTCCTGATCGATGGTGGTCAGGTCGGAAGCGATGCCGAGGCTGTTCATCACATTGTCGTATCCGGCCACGGAGATGTCATGTGGGATGCTGAGCCCACGTTCGTTTGCTCGCTTCGAAAAACCCAACGCCATCAGATCGTTGCAGCAGAAGACCGCGGTGGCGTCTGAATCGATGATCTGGTCGGCGACCTGATAGCCGCCGTCGAATCGATAGGCACCGTAGCAATCAAGTTCCGGGTCTATTTCGATGTTGTTTTTGCGTAGCTCATTCACGAATCCCGCTTTTCGGGCTTCTGCGTTGCCGTTGTCGTGACGGCCGGAGATGCAGGCGATATTGGTATGACCGGCTTCAACGAACAGTTTCGCGGACAACTGTCCTCCGCAGTAGTTGTCGGATCCGACGGCATCACACCATTTTTCGCGAACCAAGCGATCCGTAAGTACCACGGGGCAATTCATCTGTGCGACCTTTTGTCTCAGATCGGTGGAATCCTTGGTTGATTCGCTTGAGGGGATCAGGAAGAGACCGTCGATGTTGCGCGACTCGAATTGTCGTAACAGCTTGATTTCGTTTGCTTTTGAATCATTCGAATTGGCGATGATCAATGAGTAGCCATCGGTGCTGCAGGCATCTTCAACCTGCTTGGCGAGCGAGGCGAAGAACAAATTCTCGATGTCGGGAACCAGTAGTGCCAGCAGCATCGACTGATTCGTGACCAGGCTTCGCGCGGTCTGGTTGGGGATGTAATGCAGTCTCTCGGCCTCATGCTTGATCAGAGCACGCTTCTCGTCCGAAACGCGGGTTGGATGATTGTTGAGGACCAGCGAGACGGTGGTGATGGAAACTCCTGCGGCGGTAGCTATATCTCTTAGAGTCGCATGTTTTTTCATCGAACCGCCTTTCGCGCTGTAATCGTCGGCTGCGAATGCCGCGCCCGATCTTGATGACCGGTATCCAACCATGCATTCTACCTTAAGAGAAGCTACGGAGCTAGGAAGTACTAGTTGGCGTCGGCGAAGAAAGCCTTGATCTGCTCGCTGCTTCCGTAGGAAGCCTGCGCGCCATAGTTCGTTGCGGCATAAGCAGCAACGTATGAGGCCAAGGATGCAGAATCGCTGAGAGTGAACTTGGAGGCTAGACCGGCGAGCAGCGTACCCATGAAGGCATCGCCGCAGCCAGTGGTGTCCACTGCGTCGATCTTGGCGGCATTGATGTGATAGGTCTGGTCGCCGTCGATGGCCATGGCACCTTCTCCGCCCAGGGTGACCAGGGCTTCTTTAAAGCCGAACTCATGCATAGCGCGAGCGATATAGCCCCAATCCATGCCCAGCCAGTCGCCGTTGCTCGGCTCCGCGATATTGAGCAGCTGAGCCATTTCGTGCTCATTGATCAGCAGGATATCCGAGTACTCGATCAGTTCTTCCGGCAATTTGTCGGTGAAGGGGGAATCGTTCAGAAGCACCTTAATTCCGGCATCGTGGCACATTCTTGCGGTGGCGGTCACGGCATCGATGGGGCTCTCCAGGCACAGGCCGAGTACGGAGGAGTTGAGCAGCACGTCCTTTTGCTGCTCAACATATTCGGAATCTACCTTAGCGTTCGATCCCGCGGAGTAAACGATGGTGTTCTCGCCGTTGTCGTCGACGGTGATCACGGTGGTGCCACTGGCGCCCTCCACGTGGCGGACATGGGAGGTGTCAACGCCGGCATCGGCAAGCTGGGCGAGCAGGAAGTCCGCGTTATCGTCCGAGCCGACCGCACCGAAAATGTTGACGTGAGCGCCGAGGCGTGCGGCCGCTGCGGCCTGGTTGCCTGATTTGCCGCCGGGGAGGATGCGCAGCGGGCCGCCATTGATGGTCTCGCCCGGCTTGGGCAGGCGCTCGGTGGTTACCGTGTAATCGGCATTCATCGAACCGACGATGCTGATGGAACCTGAAATATCAGACAATAAAGAAAGTGGACTCGCGCTCATCTCATCCTCGTTTCGCGTCGATTAAATGTTAAAGCTTCCAAAAACTGAATGAAGGTTATCTGATGGAACATGATAAAACGCTTTATCAAAGAAGTCAAATTCGGTGATGGTGCGGCTTAGATGTGTTCTCATCTCATCCTTTCTGTATGTGTTGGGTCGATGCCCCCGTTGACGCGGGTGGTTGCACCTATTGCCGTATCGGGGCGATAGGTGCAACGGGACGAGGCTGGTTTCAGTAATCGTCTCGCTCCGCCCCCCCCCATCGCTGTCTGTACGAAGGCTCAGCGTGCATACAAATTGCGTGGGTGCATGTCTTCGGGTAGTCCGTCCATCAGCCCTGAGACCGATCCGGACTCGAAGACCGATTTCATGCCGGCCGCCAGAAGCGGGGCGATGGAGAGCACCGTCATGTTGGGCAGGCGCTTCTCTTCCGGTACGGGGACGGTGTCCATCAAGACGATTTCGCGCACGTCGCAGTCCTTTAGTCGCTCCACCGCGGGGCCGGAAAGCAGACCGTGGGTGGCCACTAGGGTTACCGACTTCGCACCGGCTTCATTAAGTGTGCGTACGGCTTCGCAGATGGTTCCGGCGGTGTCGATCATGTCATCGACGACCACACAGTCTCGTCCTCGTACCTCGCCGATGATGCCGTGGGCCACTGCATGGTTGGGGCGCGTCACATCGCGAGTCTTGTGAATGAAGGCCAACGGCAGACCGCCGAGCTTGGATGCCCAGCGTTCCGAGACTTTGATGCGTCCGCCATCGGGGGAGACAATCGTCGCGTTTCCAAGTGGCATCGAGTTTTTCACATAGTCGAGCAGTACCGGCATCGCCGTCAGATGGTCGACGGGGCCATCAAAGAAACCTTGCTCCTGCGAAGCGTGCAGGTCAATGGTCATGATGCGGTCGGCGCCTGCGGTCTGGAACAGGTCGAAAATCAGGCGGGCCGTGATGGGCTCGCGTCCCTGTCCCTTCTTGTCTTGACGGGAATAGCCGAGGAACGGCGCCACCACAGTAATGGAACGTGCCGAGGCTCGCTTGAGAGCGTCAACCATCAGCAGTTGCTCCATAATCCACTTATTGATCGGGTCCGTATGGCTTTGCAAAACGAATACATCAGCGCCGCGCACCGGTTCGGTATAGCGCACATACATCTCGCCGTTGGCGAAGTCGTAGGCGGTGGTTTCTAGAGGCACGGTACCCAGGCATTCTGCAGTGGCCTGTGCCTGCTCTGGATAAGATCTTCCTGTCACCAGTGCCAGTCGTTTTGTGGGTTCTCCTCCGAGAATCGCGGACATGTCTCGCCTTCCGATACATAGACTTTGCGTTCGAGCCAGCAACTCGGCACCTAAGCGCCGAACCTAAACGAGGCAAAGATGAATTATAGAAACCGTCTACCAATGGTACAGGGAACCCCGCGCAAATCGGGTGTAGCGGGTTGCGCCGAATTGACGGACCTTCGTGGTTTGTCGTTGGTGGTTCGAGAATCGCCAATTTCTGAATTGACGTCTGAATCGCTTCGTTGATTATGTATCGATTGGCTGTTGATACGAATACCGAAGGGATCAGGCACCGCTCTTTACGTGTGCGGTTCGGGCGATATGGCCTAAGCTTCGGAATTACTGGAAGTCGTCGCCAGCCCCTACTATGGAAAAGCTATGTTTTGGCGTGGTTTCGCGTCCTGAGATGGCATGCATACACACTCCTGTCGCGGAAAGACCGCGGCCGACTGTAGTCCGAAGGAGGTGGGTGATGTCTGCACACAAGTATGAACTGATGTTCATCGCCGATCCGGAGCTTGACGAGCGAGCCCTGAAGAAGCTGACGAACGAACACATGGAAATCGTCACCAAAGAAGGCGGTTCCGTTTCCGACCCCGATATCTGGGGACGTCGCAAGCTTGCCTATGAGATCGATGGCAAGACCGAAGGCAACTACGTTGTAGTCAACTACAGCTGCGAGCCTGCAGTGAGCGACGAGTTGGACCGTGTCATGAACCTGAACGAGTCCATTATTCGCACGAAGATCCTTCGCAAGGACGCCAAGTAAGTCCGTTTGAGGGAATAATAAATTTAGTCTATTCGCTTTGTGCTTCATAGTTATCGAAGCGCCAAAGGCTTATGAGGAAGGCAAGCATGGCATCGGGAGATACGATTATCACGATCGTGGGCAACCTGACGGCTGACCCGGAGTTGCGCACTATTGGTAGCGGTGCTTCGGTCGCGAGTTTCACGATTGCTTCGACGCCGCGGACATTCAACCGCAACACGAATCAGTGGGAGGACGGGCAACCCCTGTTCATGCGCTGTTCCGCGTGGCGGGATATGGCCGACCATTGCGCGTCGAGCCTGTCCAAGGGCATGCGAGTGATTGCGCAGGGTCGTCTGTCACAGCGTTCGTACACCGCCAATGACGGTTCGAACCGCACGGTCGTCGAGCTTACGGTTGACGAAATCGGCCCCTCGCTGCGCTATGCCACCGCTCAGGTGCAACGTCAAGCTGCTTCCAACGGTGGGTTCCAGGGCGGTTCCCACAACGGTGGCGGTTTCAACGGCGGCGGTAACGGCGGATATCAGGGTGGCGCTGGCTACTCTGGTGGAGCTTCGGCTCAGCAGGCGCAGGGAGGCCAGTCGGCCCCCGCAGCCGATCCGTGGGGCAACTCCGCTGGTTCGGGCGATGGATTCTCCAGTTTCGGAGGCAACTCCGATTTCGGTGGAGATTCCGACGAGCCGGAGTTCTAAGCGCTCTGTAAGAAGCGTAAAACCACAGAATAGACGTTATTTAAGTGTTAAGGAGACATTGATATGTCACGTAAAAGGCCAAAACCACCAGTCAAGCCGTTCAAGAAAAAGCCGAACCCGCTGAAGACCGCGAAGGTCACCGAGATCGATTACAAGGACACCGCTTTGCTTCGTAAGTTCATCTCCGACCGCGGCAAGATTCGCTCCCGCCGTATCACGGGCGTTTCGATTCAGGAACAGCGTGAAATTTCCCGCGCTATCAAGAACGCGCGTGAGATGGCTCTGTTGCCGTACGCCACCAACGGTCGCTGATAGGAAGGCAAGGAACAATGGCTGAAACTAAAGTTATTCTTACCAAGTCCGTCGCGAACCTCGGTCACTCCGGTGACGTCGTTGAGGTCAAGGCCGGTTACGCGCGCAACTACCTTATTCCGCAGGGCATGGCCTTCGCGTGGAGCAAGGGCGCCGCTTCCCAGATCGAGGCCATGAAGCGTGCACGCCTGGCCAAGTCCGTGGCTACCCGTGAGGACGCTGTGGCTGCCAAGGCTGCAATCGACGGCACCACCGTTGAGCTGAGCGCCAAGGTTTCCGAGTCCGGCAAGCTGTTCGGTGGCATTTCCGCCCTCGACATCGCCACCGCACTCGAGTCCAAGGCCGCTGTCGATCCGAAGGCAATTCAGGTCGAGAACATCAAGACCACCGGCGAATTCCCCGCCACCGTGGCTCTGCACCCCGAAATCTCCGCGAACTTCACCGTCAAGGTCGTCGCTGAGTAATTTCACACCATATTGGGTTTAATACTCTAAGCTTAAGCGAAAATCCCGCTCATACCACCAGTACGGGCGGGATTTTATGTTTTGCTCAGCAGCAAAATCTGAATGAGGCATTGGCGCCATATGGTGTTGAAAGCGCCGAATAATAGCTGAGCCGTTGATTGTCCGATTGTTGAGTGGGTCACACTTGTCCAATAATTGTGGCGACCGCCGTATAATGAGGCTGTTGCATGTCCGGAGGGTCGGGGTGTGCAGATTTTCATCTATACCCTGAGTACCTGATTTGGCAGAGCGTATTGAGGTCCGAGATTTTGCAAGAAGAACGTGTTTCGACGCAGACAAACCTTTCCATCGCAGCGGCAGCCTTACTTTCATTTATCGGAATTTTGACCGAGACCTCGCTGAACGTCACGTTCACGACAATGACCCATGAGTTCGGTTTGCCGCTTTCGACTATACAGCTGCTGACTTCCGGCTATCTGCTTATGGTGACCATCGTCATGAGCACCTCGGCGTTCCTGCTCAAACGTTTCGATACACGCCCCCTGTTCCGCTGTGCAGTCGTCGTCAGCATCGTCGGCACCGTCTTGTGCTGCCTGCCTCTGGATTACTGGCTCCTTCTGCTCGCTCGTCTATTGCAGGCCGCGGCCACGGGTATTTCCACACCGCTGCTGATTCATGCGATTCTTTCCCTCGTACCTATAAGCCGTCGCGGCACCTACATTGGGCTTGCCAACATGGTTACCTCGTTTGCACCGGCTTTAGGCCCGACTTATGGCGGCCTTATCAACCACTACTTCTCTTGGCGCATTATTTTCGTGCTGACGTTGCCGTTGCTCGTCATCGCATGGATTTTGGGTGAGACAAACCTGCGTCTGAAAGCCAAGGGCGCAGATGAATCGTTTGATGGCATAGGACTCGTGCTGCTGAGCCTGTTTATGGTCAGTTTCACACAGATTTTCGACCAGATTGGGGTCAACGGCGGGTGGTCGTATCGTGTGGGCATTGCCATTGGTGCTTCCGTGTTGCTGCTCGGTTTGTTTGTGTGGCGTTGCCTGAATGCCAAGTGGCCGCTGCTTGACCTGCGGCTGTTGTGCAAACCGATCGTCGCTTTGCGCGGTGTGAACTATGCGGTTTTGCAGTTCATTAATATTGGCAGTTCCTTCCTCTTGCCCGTGTTCGCGGAAAATCTCCTTGGTATCGATTCTCTGACCGCAGGGCTCATGCTGCTCCCGGGCTCCCTGCTGGGTGCCTTCATTGCCCCGTTGGTCGGCAAGGTCTATGATCGGCGTGGTCCGACGTTGGTGTTGCTTATCTCCAATAGTTCGCTGCTTGTCGGCGCGGTGGCCCTTTGGTTCATGACAGATAAGGCGTCCGTTGTGTTGCTGGCGCTGCTCTATATGTTCCTACGTGCTGGATTCAATTTTGGCTACGGCAATACCATGTCGGATGCGAGCAAATTCGTTCCCGTCGAACGGCAGACCAATTTCAACTCGTTGTTCAACGTGTTACAGCAGTATGCGGGATCCTTGGGCACGAGCGTGCTTTCTTCCTCGCTTTCCTTGAGTGAGGCCCATTTCCCTGACGACATCAAAGTTGCTTCGATTGATGGGGGAGAAAATGCCTTCGCCTTGCTTATCGGGCTTTCGGTGGTGGCATTGGTGTTGACTCTCGTTTCCGTCAGGATCCGCAAGCACCAGCCTGTTCAGATGCATTCTGTAGGGGAATAGCACAGCCACCGACGGCGAGCGTCTCATTGTCCGCTTGAGTGATCGCTTCCTGAGCCGGATGTCCATCATGCCCAGTCTGATATGGGTGATTCCAGTGTACGGTTACCACACCAAATGATTGATTCTGTTGAACATTGCACTAGACAAAATTATCTCAAAAAGATATCGGTTAGCCGTTAGTGATACTATCTCGTAGAACTTTAATCATGCGGAAAGTGCTGTACATGCAGCACGGTTCTGTGGGAAGCGGCAAAGAGAGGGTTGTATGGGTTTGAGGAACGGTATTCGGTTATTGGGTGGACGTGCGACCGCAGTGCTTGTCGCCGTCGCCTTGGCTGTGACCGGTCTGTTGGCGGTGCCGTCCAGTGCTTATGCAGATGAGGATGGTGCAGGGGAATGCATCGTCGGGACCAGCACAATAAGACAGTGTTTTGGTAGAGATGTGGCTGCTAAAGTAGTCAGAGCCTTACAGGCTCAAGGTGTTGGTACGACTTTGAGGGATACCTCTGTATTGTCTCAGGCATATGCGGACATGGTTAAAGCGTTGAATCTTCCTGATGCACCACATATCAAGAACCTTGAGAAGTTGACTAACCTGGAAGAGCTCACTCTCACAGATGCTTCCACTCCATCAGAGGAATTCGCCGTGCTGCGGAGTTTGAAGAAGCTGACGAAACTGACATTGGCCGCTAAACAATTTAAGAATATCGAATATCTTGACCAGTTGCACAATCTCAAGGATTTGTCGATCAAGAAATTTGCAGGTGAGGATAAATTTGATTTGCTGCCGCGCTACAGCCCCGGCTTGGAACGTCTGCGCTTAGAGACATGCAAAATAGGTGCAACTGTATACGATGCGTGGCTGGCAGATTCGACCAAACCAAAGTCGAATATCGCTTGGATTGCGCAATTGCACAATCTGACAAGCGTTAGCCTAAGCGATAATGACATTCAGGATCCGTCCGGGCTGGGGGCACTAACCTCGTTAAAAGAGTTGAATCTCGATTCGAACCACATTATTGACATCTCGTCTTTGTCCAGTCTCTTGACTCAATTGGACGCGTTTTCTGCAGACGAACAAGTATGTCAGTATCCTGATTATCAAGTGAGCAATCCAGGTGAATCGTACAAGATATATGATGCTGTCGTTGCTGATGGCAATCCCAAAACATACGCGCCTATCACGGGTTCTGATCCCGTAGGCGGAGATGTGAATATCCGTGAAGGTTATGTGGAATGGCGCTCCCCGAAGGCCGATATTCATGGTCTGGGATTTTCGGCTTTGGTAGGAGGTTCCAAGAACTTCAAGTTCGAAGGCTTCGTGAATCAGGTCGTAAAAGTAAAGGTGATCTTCTTTGATGTTGACGGTACCACGGAAATTGGTTCGGAGGTCATTGGCACTCCGTCGAGTGTGCCGTTCCCGACCAGGTCGAAAGTGGGTTATACGCCTTGTTGGCAGAAGGATGGTGTAACTGGATGCCTTCCGACTGATTATAAGTTTGATTCTGCTTCCGAAGTGAAGTTGACGTGGGTCGCGAAGAAGTACAAGGCCACGTTCGTGACGCATAAGAGTGACGTCAGTAATCCTCCTGATCAAGTCATCGAGTATGACGGGAAAGTTACGGCTCCGGAAGATCCGAAATCTCATGGTTATGATTTTAAAGGTTGGTCCTTGAACGAGAACGGTGCCGGTAGCAACTATGATTTTGCTAATACGCTGGTCACCGGCGATGTGACACTGCATGCACAGTGGGAGAAACACAAGTTCAATGTCGATTTCAAGGATTCCGTCGGCGGCAGCACATTGGCGGATAGACAGAGTGTGCCTTTCCAGGAGCATGCGAGTGCTCCGACTGCTCCCACCAAGGTGGGCCACACCTTTAAAGGGTGGACCCTTGATAAGGAAGGTAAGCATCCCTTCGATATCGCGAATGACCCGGTTACCGATGACATCGTTCTGCACGCGCAGTGGGACGTCAACAAGTATGATGTAAAGTTCGAAACAGGCAGTCCGTCTGTGGCTGCTCCGCCGGTGCAGAGCGTCGACTATAACGGGACCGCGAAACGGCCCGCAGATCCGGTCAGGCCCGGTTACGTCTTCGAAGGCTGGGGGCGTAACGAGGATGGAACCGATCCATACCCGTTTGATGACGCAGTGACCAATACCATCACCTTGCATGCGAAGTGGAAGAAGGCGAAAGTCCATTTCGATGAACAGAACGGCACTCCGGTCTTTACGACCGAACCTGCCGACAACGGTATTCCCGGCAAACCGGCGAATCCGGTGCGTGAGGGCTTCGAGTTTGTCGGATGGTCTCTGAGCAAGGATGGTTCTACTCCGTTCAATTTTGATTCCGCCTTGCCTGATGGCACGACGGTGTACGGTATTTGGAAGCGGATTGTCCATCCAGTGCAGTTCGATACTCAAGGCGGTTCGAACGTTAGTTCGCAGAGCGTAGCGCATGGCGATCTTGCATTCAAGCCTGCGGATCCGGTTCGTAAAGGATATCGTTTCAAGGGATGGACTTCGGATCCCGAGGGTCACGATCCGTTTGATTTCTCGGCTCGGGTGATTTCGGCAAGGAAGGCTTACGCCCAGTGGGAGAAGGTCGATGATCCTGTTGGAGAGAACTCCAAGAATGATCCTGCTCGTCACGCTTTCAATTCGAAAAAGGGTCCGTCCACTTTCAGGGGTGCGTTGGCGCATACCGGTGTTGGCGTGTTGGCGGTGCTGGTTATGGTTGTGGCGCTTCTCGCTGCCGGTGTCGCTCTCGTGTTGATTCGCAAACGCAAGGATGATGAGCCGAACAGCAGTAAGTAAATTGGGTTGGTCGCAATTGGATTGTTCGACGATGCGATTGGTGATATATTGCTGTAGTTAAGCTAAAACAAAAAGGACCCGCGGAAGCGGGTCCTTTTTGTACTTGGGAAATTTCGCGTATAATCCCAAACCTTAGTGTTTTCAATGTTTCTGAGATATAGAAAAGGTACCGTCAGATGACGATACCTTGCATGTGCCCCCACGGGGATTCGAACCCCGGACACGCTGATTAAGAGTCAGCTGCTCTAACCAGCTGAGCTATAGGGGCGCTGGCTTAATGACAAGAGCCAAAAGAAAGTATACATAGAAACTTGATATTGCGCAAGGTGGTGTGTCGTTGTGGGGCGTCTTGCGGTCATGAAGAATGTCTATTATGGATGTTTGATCGCATCGGACACGGGTTGGAGGATGCCGTGAGGGACAATGATTCGTCAGATAGGGACCCGCGTAACGTGAGACATGACCGAGGAGGTTTCTTCCTGCGGCCGCTGGGTCGAACTCACTTTGCCTGTATTCGTGATTGTTTCCATGCAATTCGTCGTAAGGCTTCGCCGAAAGTTGCCAAGTCGGTGTATCGGACGCATTGTATGGGGACGTTATCGGTATCTTTGGTAGTGATTGTTGCTGTCATTGTTGTTGCAACGGCAACTAATGCGCGCATTGCTGCTGAGGAAGACAATCCTCCTCGGCCCTCCCACGACGATCCTGCCGTGAAACGTCCTGCAGAGCAGCGGAAGGACGAGTCTGTGCAGCAGCGGAACAAAGAAATGGTTCTGGGCAAGGCGACGGTGCAGTCTGCACTGATAGATCGGAGCCGTAGGGAAATTCTTGCTGGCGCACAGGCAACGGCAGCGGCAAGTGGCAAGAGCGTACGGCAATACTCCTACTGCGTGAGTGCCAAAGGCGAGGTCGGTGGAGCCGGTGTGCAACAACAATTTGAGAACGTTGTTTTCCGTACTCTGAACGATGCTCGCGGGTGGCCTCGTGCCGGCGCGACCTTCACATATAGTGCCGATTCGGGCCAGTGCGATTTCGTCGTATACTTGGCGCAGCCCTCGTTGATGACCTCGTTTTCGGACAACTGTTCCGACAAGTACAGTTGCCGCGTGGGCAATGATGTCATTATCAACGAAGCTCGTTGGAATGGGGCTACTGAGCGCATGTTGCAGGCGGGAATGTCGTTAGATCGTTACCGTAGCATGGTAATCAACCATGAGGTCGGCCACCGTCTGGGGCATCTTGACAACGAGCACGTGTGTCCAGGTCCACAAGCCCTCGCGCCGCTGATGCAGGAGCAGTCGATTGACCTGCATGGTTGTGCCCCAAACGAATGGCCTACCGATTCCGAGCTTTGGATTGATTGAGCGATTGAATGAGCGATGAACAAGTGGGTGTTGAAGCAGGCGAAGCCGCCAGTGCGGAGGCAGCGAACGTTGCAGGTTGCCGTGCTGAGCTGTCGCCGCGGATAGGCCGTTTTGCGCCGACGCCTTCGGGAAGGCTGCATGTCGGTAATGTCTATGCGATGCTGGCCACTTGGCTTTCCGTGCACGCGTCAGACCGAGATCTCGCCAACCGTATCGATCGGCGTGAAGCGCTGAACTGCGATATTGATAAAAAGGGGGAAAACGGACGGCAAGATAAGAGTTGCCACAGCGATTCTTCCAGCGGTGCCGCTCGTTCTCGGGGCAAGGTTTTGCTGCGCATTGAGGATGTGGATGCCTCCCGTGCGGTGAAGGATGCCGATAAGTGGATTATGGACGATCTGCACTGGCTCGGGCTAGATTGGGACGGCGAGCCGGTATATCAGTCGCAGCGTGCCGACATTTACGATGATGCTTTGCGTCTTTTGAAGTCGAACAGCTTGTCCGACGTGGAATTCGCTGGTCAATCACGAAAGGGCGGTACTTCTGACGGCAAGGCTTTCAACGATAAGGCTTGTGCTGGCGAGACGCCCCGGCGATCCGATGGCGATGCGTTGCCGGCCGACTTCCCACTTGTCTATCCGTGTTTCTGCTCACGCTCCGACATTCATGCCGCCGCAGCACCGCAGGAGGGTGATGGATTCCTTCTGTATCCGGGTACATGCCGCAAACTGTTGGCCGGGCACCCCGATGAAGTGCGTTCTCGATTGGATGCTGGCCGGCGTCATTCGCTGCGTCTGGCAGTGCCGCAGGAGTGTCCTGGCGAAAGGACCGTTGTGTTCGACGATCTGGTGTTTGGCGAGCAGCGTTTCGACCTGCCGAGCCAGGTTGGGGATATGGTGATTCGACGCTCCGACGGCATCTTCTCCTACCAGCTTGCCGTGGTCGTGGACGACTGGCTGACCGGTGTCAATGACATCGTTCGTGGTCGCGATTTGTTACGTTCCACGGCCATGCAGATATGGATCAGGCATGTTTTGGCTGCCTCTGGCTTCGAGACTCGATACGGTCTTGTGCCGAAAACCATTGGAGCTGCAAATGGTTTGATGGCGTGCGGCGTTTCGTGCGCCGACGCCGTTGGCGTGCCCGTTCTGGATTCCGCATCTCTGCCGCCCGCGATGCAAGGAACGCAGCTCTATCCCACGTACGCCCATCTGCCGCTGCTTGACGACTCCGAGGGGGTTCGTCTTGCCAAGCGGAAGGGGTCGCTGGATATCGGCACTTTGCGCGATGCCGGGGCCAGCCCGGAGCAGGTCGTCGGCTATTGCGCATGGCTGCTGGGCATCCGGCCGCCGGGAGGTGTCCACATGTCGAACACCATCGGGCCGGTTCCGATGAGTGCTCAGGAAGCCTTGCAATTCTTCGTTTGGGACGGTGTCCGTGCGGACAGGTCCGACCGCATTTTGCCTCTAGGTTGGTCCGATGATTTGACACGAATGAAAACGAACGTGTAGCCTGACTACCGATAATTGAACACTGCAAACCGATGAAGCGGGGAAGTAGGCGGAAACGCGCGAAGAGCGAGCCTGGGACGGTGGGAGCCGGGACGAAAAGCGAGCCGTTGAGTGGGCCGCCGAGGGCGCACCGATTGGTTAGAAACAACCATGAGGCTGTGACGTGAAGGCATACGTCAGTTGCTGGAGACGTGTTGGCGTCTTTAAGAGCACGGGAGACCGTGAATCAAGGTGGCACCGCGGGCATTCGCTCGTCCTTGGCTGTAAGCGACAGCTGGGACGGGCTTTTTTAGTCCCAAAAGAGACGAAAGTCTTGAGGGGGGTGCCACGATGAGTGTGCACAAGAACGGCGCTGTGGGCGCGGGCGGCGAATCGATCACTCGACGCGCTTCGAGCGTGCAAACCGAGTGCTCGGATATTCGCCCCTCGATCGAAGAGGTGCGTGAGCTGGCGAAAACCGGTCCCTATCGCCGTATCCCCGTGATGCGCGAGCTGCTTGCAGACCGTCTGACCACCATTGAGGCCATGCGCCGCGTGCGTGCGGTTTCCAACCATTGCTTCCTGTTCGAGAGCGCGGAGGCGGGTCAGCGGCTTGGTCGTTACAGTTTCCTCGGCTTTGCGCCGCAGCTCGAGCTGACCTGCAAGGACGGCGAGCTTACAGTCAAGCATGTTGCTTCCGCAGGCCATGGCACGCAAGACACCGTGGTGGAACGGAGCCATGTCGATCATCCCAAGGAAGCGATACGGGACGTGCTTATCCGATATTGCAGCCCCTGCCTTGAAGGTTTTCCGCCATTCGCCGGCGGTCTGGTCGGTTACTTCTCCTTCGAATACCTGGCGTATGCCGAGCCGGTGCTGAAACGAGCGGCACAGGATCGTGCGAATATGCCCGATGTCGATTTGATGCTTTTCGATCAGCTCATTTCTTTCGATTCCTACCGTCAGCGTCTTCAACTCATTGCCGGCGTCGATGTCGATGATGTGGACGCTTCCTATGAGCGTGCGGTTCATCGCATCGATGAAATGCAATGTATTCTCGAAGACGGACGGCGTTACGAGTTCAGGCCATTGAACTTTGAGAACGAGCTTGAGCCGACCCCTAACTGCTCTCGTTACGCGGATATTGTCGGCAAAGCGAAGCGCTACATCCATGACGGCGATATTTTCCAGGTCGTGCTTTCCAATCCGATTGTCGCGCAGGCATCGGGAAGTCTGTTCGACACATACCGGTTGATGCGTGCCGAAAACCCGAGCCCGTATATGGTCTTTATGTCCAGCGACAACATCGAAATCGCCGCGGCCTCGCCCGAAACACTGGTGCGCCTCGAAAATGGGAGGCTGCTCACCTATCCGCTAGCCGGCACTCGTCCGCGCGGTGAGACCACCGAGGAGGACCGGCGCATCGAGCATGATTTGTTGCACAATGAGAAGGAACTGGCCGAACACAACATGTTGGTAGATCTCGGGCGCAACGACATCGGTCGCGTGTCCAAACTCGGCAGTGTCGAGGTGGAGCGGCTGCACGATATCGTGCGCTTTTCGCATGTCATGCACATCGGTTCCACGGTGGCCGGCGAACTGGCCGATGGCAAGGATGCGCTGGATGTGGTGGACTTGGTGCTTCCTGCTGGCACTCTTTCTGGAGCACCTAAAATCCGCGCCTGCCAGATTATTTCGGAGCTTGAAGGTTCTTCTCGAGGAATTTACGGTGGTGCGATCGGTTATCTCGATTTCTCCGGCAATCTCGATACATGCATCGACATCCGTCTCGCGTTCAAGCATCGAGACAGGCTTTGCGTGCAATCAGGTGCTGGAATCGTAGCGGATTCTGACCCCGACAAGGAGTTCGAGGAATGCCGCAACAAGGCGCGCGCCGTGATGAACGCCGTCGTGCAGGCGAACGGAGGTGTGGCATGATTACCATCGTCGACAATTACGACAGCTTCTCATACAATCTTTACCAGCTCATCGGCTCCGTCCTGCCGGACGTGCGCGTCGTGCGCACCGTCGATTCGGATGAAATCATGGCCGTGCAGCATGTCGCGCGCCCGCTTTTTGGTGTTCAGCTCCATCCCGAAAGCATCCTGAGTCCACAAGGCGAAACGATGTTGAGGAACTTCATCGCCGTTGTCGATCGTTTTGGCGATCGGAGAAGCGCATGAATCAACCTGTCGAACCATTTATTAGCAACCGTCACCAAGGCGAAGGAGGACCTGATGATCAGTGAGGCCATCATCAAAATCGTCAACAAGCACGACCTGACCTACGATGAGGCATATCGAGCGATGAAAGAAATCATGGGTGGCGAATCGACTCCCACCCAGAATGCGGCCTTCCTGGCGGCGCTTTCTACCAAGTCCGCCAAAGCCGAAACCATTGATGAGATCGCCGGATGCGCAGCTGCCATGCGAGAGCTGGCTACCACGGTGTCGCATCCAGGTTTTTCCACGTTGGATATCGTCGGCACGGGCGGCGACAACTCCAATACCTTCAACATTTCCACAACAGCGGCGCTTATTTGCGCGGCAGCCGGAGTGAAGGTCAGCAAGCACGGCAACCGTGCGGCCAGCTCGAAGTGCGGCACTGCCGACTGCCTCGAAGCGCTGGGCGTGAACCTTTCCTTGGCTCCCGAAGAAGCGGTCGAATTGCTGGAAAAGGACAATTTCGCATTTCTGTTCGCCCAGCTCTATCATTCGGCGATGCGTTACGTTGGTCCGATTCGCAAGGAGCTCGGATTTCGCACGGTTTTCAACATTCTCGGTCCTCTGACCAACCCTGCCAGACCCGACTATTTCCTGCTCGGCGTCTACAACGAATATCTCGTCGAGCCAATCGCGCACGTACTGGAAAGCCTCGGTGTGAAGCGGGCGATGGTGGTCTATGGCCGCGATCGGATGGACGAGGTCTCTCTTTCCGCCGAAACCGCGGTCTGCGAACTGCGCGACGGAGAATATCATGCAATGACGCTGACACCGGAGGAATTCGGACTCAAGCGCTGCAAGAAAGATGATCTGCTTGGCGGTACTCCCGAGGAGAACGCGGCGACGGTTCGTGCCATTTTTGCGGGCAAGCAGACCGGGGCCAAACTCGAGGCATCACTGTTCAACGCTGGCTGTGCACTGTATGTCGCCGGCGCCACGCCTTCCATCGGCGAAGGCATCGGGCTGGCTCGTGAACAGATTTCGTCGGGCAACGCGACAAGTGCGCTGGACACCATCGTCGCAGATTCGCAGGCGTTCGCAGAGAAGTACACGGAAGGAGAGGCCTGATATGAACAATTTCGACAACATTTTGCAACGCATCGCCACAAAGACCCGAGAGCGTGTGGTCGAAGAAAAGGCGCGCGTGCCACAGGCCGACGTGGAGAAGGGCGCTCGTGAGGTGGCTTGTCGTAAGCTCAAGGGCGGGAAGTGTGGAGAAGCGGCGTTTCCGTTCGAAAGGGCATTGAAGGCCCCGGGCATGAGTTTTATCTGCGAGTTGAAGCAGGCTTCCCCGAGCAAAGGCATCATCGCGCAAGATTATCCCTACCTCGACATCGCCCGCGATTATGAAAAAGCTGGGGCGGCAGCCATCAGCTGTCTGACCGAGCCGACGTGGTTCAAGGGATCCGACGATCATCTGCGCGAGGTCGTGCAAACGGTTAATATTCCCGTGCTGCGCAAGGACTTCGTGGTGGACGAATACATGATCTATCAGGCGCGCGAGTGTGGTGCCTCGGCGGTGCTGCTTATCTGTTCGATTCTCGACGACAAGCAGTTGGCGGATTATCTGGCGTTGGCGCATGAGCTCGGCATGAGTGTGCTGGTGGAGGCCTACCATCCCGAGGAAGTGCCGCGTGCTGTCGCCGCCGGAGCCCGCGTGATCGGCGTCAACAACCGCGACCTGCGCACCTTTGAAGTGAACTTTGACCACAGTATTGATTTGCGGCCAACTGTTGGCGATGACCGGGTGTTCGTCTCCGAAAGCGGCGTGCGCAATGCCGATGATGTGGCCGCGCTCGAAAAGGTCGGGGTTGATGCAGTGCTGATCGGTGAGACGCTCATGCGTTCGTCCGACAAGACCGCGGCGCTCGCGGCTCTTCGTGGTGGTGCCCAGTCCGTTGTTACGGAACGCGAGGCGGTGTGATGGCCGGCGCTGCGGCGACACGCTATGCTGGCGTGGCTGGAGGTATGGGCCTAAAAGATGCGCTGGGCTGCAAAGTCAAGCTGTGCGGGCTGAAACGCGAACAGGACGTTGATGCCGCAATCGCAGCAATGCCCGATGCCGTTGGGTTCATCATCGACGTTCCTGGTTCGCGCCGTAGCGTCTCGGCTGAACGTGCGGCTGAGTTGGTTGAACGGTTGCGCTCGAAGGCCGACGAAACCGGCCACGAGAAGCCGTGTGCGGTGGGTGTGTTCGTAAACCAGCCTGCGCAAACCGTGGCTGACGTGGTTCGTCAGGCGGTCCTTGATGTCGTCCAGTTGCACGGCGAAGAGGATGCGCAATATATCGATCGTCTGCATGCGTTGGTCGAGGTGCCGATTATGCAGGCATTCACGGTTCACAGCGAAGGAGATGTCGCGCATGCCGTTGAGTCTTCGGCCGATATGATTCTTCTCGATGCGGGCTCCGGCGATGGGCAAACGTTCGATTGGTCGCTTGCGCAAGGGGTTCGCCGTCCGTTCATGCTAGCTGGTGGACTTGCGGCCGACAACGTTACTCGGGCCATTGCCGCAACGCACCCGTTCGGCGTCGATCTCAGTTCCGGCATCGAAACCGACGGACTCAAGGATCCGAGCAAGATGTCCTCCGTGGTTGCGGCTGTCCGGGAGACCGCCGGCGAAGTCGGAGGTTACCGTCAACCCGAATAGAGGCATGAATAAGCCCATTCGGCAATGTGCGGGTTCCCGGTGGCGGATGAATGCAAACCGATTGGCGGACACCGTAAGCCGCAAAGAATAACGACCGTTAATATGAAGTTATACAAAGGAGCACAATCATGACCAACTCGCCCACGTCAAAAGGGCGCTTCGGTGTTCACGGAGGACAATACATCCCCGAGACGCTGATGGGCGCCGTCAACGAGCTGGAGGAGGCCTACGGCCATTACAAGAATGATTCGGACTTCGTCGCTGAGCTCGACGACCTGGAGAAACAATACGCCGGTCGGCCTTCGATGCTGTATTGCGCCGAAAATATGACCAAGGATCTCGGTGGTGCCAAGGTCTATCTCAAGCGTGAAGACCTGAACCACACCGGTGCGCACAAAATCAACAACGTGCTTGGTCAGGCCCTTCTTGCACAGCGCATGGGCAAAACGAGGCTTATTGCGGAAACCGGAGCCGGTCAGCATGGTGTGGCCACGGCTACGGCCGCAGCGCTGTTTGGCATGGAGTGCGTGGTCTATATGGGCCAGGAGGATATGGAGCGTCAGGCGCTTAACGTCTACCGTATGCGCCTGCTTGGGGCGGAAGTGCGCGGTGTGACCGCCGGCACCGCCACACTCAAGGACGCGGTGTCCGAGACGTTCCGCGAATGGACGCGACGCATCAGCGACACCCATTACTGCCTTGGTTCATGCATGGGCCCGCACCCGTTCCCCACAATGGTACGCGACTTCCAGGCTGTCATTTCTAAAGAAGCCCGCGAGCAGATTCTTGAGGATGAGGGCAAGTTGCCGGCAGCTGTCATCGCCTGCGTCGGCGGCGGTTCGAATGCCATCGGTAGCTTCTATAATTTCATCGATGACACGGACGTGCGGCTCATCGGCTGCGAGGCGGCAGGTCGCGGCATTGATACCAAGGACACCGCAGCTACCATGAACACCGGTTCGCTTGGCATCTTCCACGGCATGAAGAGTTATTTCTGCCAGGACGAATACGGCCAGATCGCACCGGTCTACAGCATTTCCGCCGGTCTTGACTACCCGGGCGTCGGGCCCGAGCATGCGGCGCTGAAGGATTCCGGACGTGCCGAATATGTCCCCGTTACCGATGACGAAGCGGTCGATGCGTTCGAATACCTGAGCCGTATCGAAGGCATCATTCCGGCCATCGAGAGTGTGCATGCCGTGGCTTACGCAATCAAGCTCGCGCCGACCTTGCCGAAGGACGAAAGCATCATCGTCACCTTGTCCGGTCGTGGAGACAAGGATGTGGCGGCAATCGCCCGTTATCGTGGGGAGGATCTTCATGACTGAGACAACACAGACCCGGCAGGCCGGTGTCCGCCGGTCCCGTATTGCCCAGGCGTTCACGGCCGCCGACGGCTGCCGCCGCAAGGCCTTCATTCCGTTCGTCACCATCGGCGACCCCTCAATCGCCCTGACCGAGAAACTTGTGCCGGCCATGGTCGAAGCTGGTGCCGACCTCATCGAACTGGGCGTGCCCTTCTCCGACCCAACCGCCGAGGGACCGGTCATTCAGGAGGCGAGCAACCGTGCCCTCGCGGCCGGTACCACCACCGATGACGCCTTTGCGCTGGTCGCCCGTCTCCGGAGGGAGCACGGCATCAATACGCCGATGGTCTTCATGACCTATGCCAACGTGCTTTATTCCTACGGTCTCGAGCGTTTCGCGCATCGCGCCGCTGAAGTCGGGCTCGACGGTGTGATTTTGCCGGACGTGCCGCACGAGGAAAAGCCGGAATTCGACGAGCCGCTCGCTGCCGAGGGGATCGATCTGGTCAGCCTCATCGCGCCGACCTCGCACGAGCGCATCCACAGCATCGCCTCGGACGCCAAAGGCTTCATCTATTGTGTCAGCTCGCTTGGCGTCACCGGCGTCCGCAAGGAAATCACCAGCGATGTGAAGGGCATGGTGCGCGAAGTGCGTTCCGTCACCGACGTGCCCGTCGCCATCGGCTTCGGCATCTCGACTCCTGAGCAGGCCGTCCAGATGGCTGCGGATTCCGGTGGTGCCATCGTTGGTTCGGCCATCGTGCGCATGGTTGGAGAGCATGGCGAGGACTCGGTGCCCTATGTTTGCGAGTATGTCCGTTCGTTGGCTGAAGCTGTTCACGGGCTGAACTGAGATCGGCTCACTGTTCGCTAGGTCGATGAAAAGGTGTGATTGGCGTTAGGCAATCACGCTGATCGCACCTTTTCTGATTTCATTCTGAAATGATTGAGGACAGTAGTAGCCATTTCATGTGCAAGCCGTACCAGTGAACACTGGGATGTCGGCTTTTGCCTATCGCTATATAACGCGACATATTTATATTGTTCTGGTTGGTGTTTTTCTGAGTTACGTGATTTATTGTGGTTCCGCATGGGCATGCATAATATGGAGTCGGTAAAACGAAGCGGAAGTGGGGAATGATGACTGCTTATATGGATCACAAGGATCTCGCCAACGAGGTCATCAACGAGGATAGAATCAAGGAAATCGCTGACGGCGTGCACCGCGTGCTTGACGACATTGCGCAGGCCGAAGCTGCGTCTGGGCGTGAGACCGGGTCGGTCAAGTTGCTTGCGGCCACCAAAACGCGCGATGTCGGCGAGATTATGGCAGCCATCGATGCGGGCGTTCGAATGATTGGCGAGAACCGGCCGCAGGAAATCTCCGCCAAGGCCGAGGGGTTGATTCGTCGGTGTGCGCAACGCGGTTTTTCGCTGGGTGCCGCCGCGAACGCACAGAATGTCAACAGTTCTGGCGTTTCTCAAGCCGCACCGAACGGCCATATCTCCTTCCATCTCATCGGCCAGCTGCAATCCAACAAAATCGGCAAGGTGCTGCCATACGTCGACGCCATTGAATCCGTCGGTTCGCTTGAAGAAGCGCAGAAAATCGCGCGTCGTGCCGTTGTTCGCAACATCGTGGTCGGCGTGCTGCTGGAGGTCAACGAATCGGGCGAGGTGTCGAAGTCGGGCTGCGAACCCGAGGAAGCCACCGATCTCGCCTACCAGATTGCAGCTCTCGAAGGGCTGAGTTTGCAGGGTTTGATGACCGTCGGTGCCCATGTCGACGACGAAGGGACGATCCGCGCCGGTTTTGCGCATCTGCGTGGAGTGCGCGACGCGGTTCTTGCCTCCGGTGAGCCTGGAACTGCGGAATGCCGCGAGCTGTCGATGGGCATGACCCACGATATGGGCTACGCAGTTGCTGAGGGCTCAACGATTGTGCGCGTCGGCACCGCGATTTTCGGCGAGCGCGCGTTCGTCTGAAATCATCGGTTTTTCAAGGCTGTGCGGATCTGTGATGGAACCGCAGAGGCTCGCTGGTCGAGTTCGTCATTATTCGGCGGGGATGGTTTTTCGGCTTTTGGATGACCAAAGACCCGGAAATGACGTAGGCTGTAGGCATGAGAATTGCACGGTATTCCTATAACGATGTTCCGCACTATGCATTTGTGCAGACCGATGGCGCTGACGAGAAGGATTATCTGGTCGAGCTTGACGGTTACCCCTTCGGTTCCAAGCCGGTCGGTCCGACGGGCGAGCGCCATGCGATTGATGAGGACGGCGTTCGTCTGCTTGCGCCGGTCATTCCCTCCAAGGTATACGGTCTGGCCAAGAACTACGAGGCCCATGCTGAATTTATGCATGCCAAGGGTCGGTCTGCTGTCGAGCATGCGCCGAGCGAGATGGTTATCTTCATGAAGCCATCCACTTCCGTCATCGGTCCCGACGATCCCATTGTCATCCCCGAATGCTCCGATGACATGAACTTTGAACCCGAGGTGGCTGTAGTTATCAGCCGCATCGCCAGGAACGTTCCGGTTGAGAAAGCCATGGATTACGTGCTGGGCTTTACCTGTGTTAATGATGTGACCTTGCGCGACCTGCAGGGGACCGACCCGATGTGGACGCGTGCCAAGGGCTTCGACACCTCATGCCCACTGGGCCCATGGATCGAGACCGATCTAAACTGGCAGGACGCGAAAATTTCGTTCACGCTTAACGGTGAGGATGTTCCTGAGGCATCCGGCACCACGGCCAACCTCATTCATTCCATCCCCGAGCAGATTGCGGCGATTTCCAGTTTCGCGACACTGCTTCCGGGTGATGTCATCCTGACGGGCACCCCCAACGCCTCCGGTTCTTTGAACCCCCGTGACGAGGCCGTTGTCACCGTTGAAGGTATCGGGCCTCTGCGAAATGTAGTCGTGAAGGCTCAATAGTCCTTTCTGTGCAGGTGCATATTGATGCGCGTCTTCGGGACCGGTTGGCGGGATTTGATTCCGCTGGCCGGCCTCTTTATGTTTATCTGTTGATATTTAAACGCGTTGCTGCGTTTATGAGATGAAGGCATTGACAGATGGATCAAGTGAAACCATAATGGTTTTTAAAACTTGAGTCTGGAAGACTCAAGTTTGGGAATAGATGGCTTAGATTTGCTGTTGGATAAGACAGATGACGAACGATGCCTCGGAATTCCAACGATTGTAGGAAACGAGGCGAATGGACGGAGGAAGACTATGGAACAGCAATTTACGACAATGGCCCAAGAGGCAATCGGAGACGCGATTCAGAGTGCGGCTGCCGCGGGCAATCCGCAAGTTGACACCCTGCATGTGATGGATGCCTTGCTACGTCAGCAAAACAGCGTGGTGACAGGGCTTATCGGTGCTGCCGGGGGAGATCAGAAGGTCATCGGTGCTGCCGTGCGCAACGCGTTGGTTGCATTGCCGAGTGCCAGCGGGTCTTCAACTTCGCAGCCGCAGGCAAGCCGTCAGCTGACGGCTGCACTGGCGCAAGCCGAAAAGGAAATGCAGGCGATGGGCGACGAATACGTCTCCACTGAGCATCTGCTGATTGGTATCGCGGCCAGCGCACCCAATGAGAGCGCGACGATTTTGAATAATAACGGTGTGACTGCGGATGCTTTGCGCAAGGCCGTTCCTGGCGTACGGGGAGGGACGAAAGTTACCAGCCCGGACGCGGAGGGCAGTTACAAGGCTTTGGAAAAGTATTCCACGGACCTCACGGCGCAAGCGAAGGAAGGCAAGCTCGACCCGGTGATCGGACGTGATCAGGAGATTCGACGGGTTATCCAGATCCTTTCGCGTCGTACCAAGAACAACCCGGTGCTGATTGGTGAGCCCGGTGTCGGCAAGACGGCCGTTGTCGAAGGTCTGGCGGAGCGTATCGTCGCAGGTGATGTGCCCACCACTTTGCAGAACAAGCGTCTGATCAGTCTTGATTTGGGTTCGATGGTTGCCGGTTCGAAGTATCGCGGCGAGTTCGAGGAACGCCTTAAGGCTGTGCTCAACGAAATCAAGAGCGCCAACGGTGAGATCATCACCTTCATTGACGAGATTCACACCATCGTCGGTGCGGGTGCAACCGAAGGTTCGATGGATGCGGGCAATATGCTCAAGCCGATGCTCGCCCGTGGCGAGCTGCGTCTGATCGGCGCCACCACCCTCGACGAGTACCGCGAGAACATTGAAAAGGACCCGGCGTTGGAACGTCGCTTCCAGCAGGTGTTCGTGGGCGAACCGAGTGTCGAAGACACCGTTGCCATTCTGCGTGGGCTTAAGCAGCGTTACGAAGCTCACCATAAGGTCACCATCGGTGACGATGCACTCGTAGCCGCGGCCACCCTTTCGAACCGCTATATTTCCGGTCGTCAGTTGCCCGATAAGGCCATCGATCTGGTCGATGAGGCGGCGGCGCACCTGCGTATGGAGCTGGATAGCCAGCCCGAGGAAATCGATGAACTGCAACGTCGTGAAACACGCCTCGAGATGGAGGAGATGCAGCTCAAAAAAGCCGAAGATCCTGCAAGCAAGGACCGTCTGCGCAAGTTGCAGAGCGATCTGGCCGACACCAAGGAGAAGTTGGCAGGGCTCAAAGCTCGTTGGGATGAGGAAAAGGCCGGTCACAACAAGGTCGGTGACCTGCGTGCCCAGCTCGATGCCAAGCGTGTTGAAGCTGACAAGTTTACCCGCGAGGGCAATCTTGAGCAGGCCAGCAAGATTCTCTATGGTGAAGTTCCGGCAATCCAAAAGCAGCTTGACTTGGCTGAACAGGCAGCGGATGAGGACAAGGAGCAAGGTCGGGAAACCGAGCCGATGGTGCCCGATCATGTGGATGCCGATTCGGTGGCGGGCATCGTTTCCGAATGGACCGGCATTCCTGTTGGACGCTTGATGCAAGGCGAAAACGAAAAACTGTTGCACATGGAGGACTTCCTCGGCGATCGAGTCATCGGGCAGAAGGAAGCCATTCAGGCCGTTTCGGATGCTGTGCGGCGCTCGCGTGCCGGTATCTCCGACCCGGACCGTCCTACAGGGTCGTTCCTCTTCCTGGGGCCGACCGGTGTAGGTAAGACCGAACTGGCCAAGGCATTGGCTGATTTCCTCTTTGATGACGAGAAAGCCATGGTTCGCATTGACATGAGCGAGTACATGGAGAAGGGCTCCGTCACCCGTTTGATCGGTGCTGCTCCCGGATATGTCGGTTACGAAGAGGGTGGTCAGCTCACTGAAGCTGTGCGTCGTCGTCCCTACTCCGTCGTGCTGTTCGATGAGGTGGAGAAGGCCAATCCTGAGGTGTTCGACATCCTGTTGCAGGTGCTTGACGACGGTCGCTTGACCGATGGACAGGGGCGAACCGTGGACTTCAAGAACACGATTCTGATCATGACCTCGAACCTTGGTTCGCAGTTCCTGGTGCAGCCCGATCTTGACGACGAGGCGAAGAAGACTGCGGTGATGGATGCGGTTCACGCGCACTTCAAGCCCGAGTTCATCAACCGCCTTGACGAACTGGTCATCTTCCATCCGCTGACCCGCGAGGAACTTGGTGGAATCGTTGACATCCAGGTCAAGCAGGTCGCCTCTCGCCTTACCGACCGCCGCATTACGCTCGAGGTCACCAAGGGTGCGAAGGAATGGCTCGCCAATGCTGGATACGATCCTGCCTATGGCGCTCGTCCGTTGCGTCGTCTGGTGCAGACCGAGGTCGGCGACCAGATGGCGAGGATGTTGCTGTCCGGAAAGGTTCACAATGGCGATACTGTTCTTGTGGATCAAACCGGCGGCGAGCATTTGGAGTTGACCACAATGCCCGAGGATCCGCTTGCTGAGGACCACGAGGAAAAGTAAGAGTTATGGGATTTGCCGCTGAATGTTGCTAAGGGTCGCATTCGGTGCTGTACCAAGGAAGTCGGGTCGTCGCAACAATGTGATGCCCGGCTTCCTGCATGGGGGAAACGTTTCGGTCGGTTTGCTTATTGCTTGTTGGTGTGCTGAGCCCTTCTGCGCCCGTTGGCGATGAAGGCAAGCGCCAAGATTGCAAGGACGAAGCCGGCAATCACCAACACTCCCACTCCGCCGGACAACGCAAACGCCAGGCGGGGCTGAGGGCCGAACACGAGAAGCAGGGCGAACGCCCAAACAGCGATGACCATGACGGCAATGACGAATGTGCGTGTGAAGCGGGTGAGTTTGCTGATGCCTGAAACAAATGTATCGAACGCTCGGTTTGCAACGGATTGCGCGGTTGCCTGCGCGGCGGAGATCGCCTGGCCGTTGTTGTTGGTCGTGTTACCATTCGCTGAGATCTTCTCGTCAGCTGTGCCCGTGGTCGTATCAAAGGATGTGAGGTTGGTGACCCGCGTTTGAATTATTTCGATGTCGTTCAAGATGTGGAGCTCGACCAGATTGATGGCCAGCGCCAAGGCGATGACGGCGTTGATCTCGGTGAAATATGCGTGCCGTGAACCGGCGGGGAATTGTCCTCCGGCCACGCAAATCGCCAAACTGTAGATGAATGCCGCCGTGGCACCCAAGGAAATCAGCGAATTGACGTCAGGTGTTCGGCGGCTAATCGCCTGCCAGCCTCTACGATGAATCGGGGTGCCACACAGGAACATTGTTGGTGTTGAAATCACGGCCTGCACCCACGGATTGACCATCCAGTCGGGGATGGGCGAGGGGTTGCAGTGGTTGAGCAACGACGGAATGAAGACGATCGCGGTCAGTGCGACGGCAAGAATCAGCAGACGGGTGACATGCGAAATCTGTGACACTGTCTGATCGTCGTTCGACATCCGGTTGTGGTGCTGTTCTGTGTCTGGCGTTTGTTCGTCGTTCGGTGTGCCGAGCGTTGCCGATCGGTTGTTGGGGGCTGCATTTGGATTGGATGGTTTCTGCAGCGTCTGTTCCGGCGCGGATCCGGATGGTGGCGATGAACGGAAAAAAAGAACGATGAGCCATGTGACCAGCGCGGCGAGTGCCACTGCCAAACCGCCCATGAATAAGTCAAATCCCATGATTCCTCCTCGTTTTGCTTACATCATCTCAGTTTTAGGTTCTCTGATATCAACTTTGCTTGATTACTGACACGAGATGTACGCACTTGCGTTGGGTTTCCCATGAATGGCGGTGTTGTGCGACTTCTGCTTTGTTGATTCGGTTATGACTAAACAACATACTCGCTGATGTATTATAAAATAAAACAATTTATGTCATGGTGATCGTATTTAATGACACTGACTTATATTGACACTGACTTATATTATGTACAAGAAAGAAGAAGGATGTTTTATGTTTCGAATGAGAAATGCCGTCGCGGCAGCTGTCGCCGGCATATTGTCGTTGTCGCTTGTTGACGGCACGGCTTTCGCCGATACGGTTGAAGGCGATCAGGGGGTTGGTTCTGATGTTCCTTCCCTCGACGCTAGTCAGCTTGGTCTGGTTCCCGCGCCTAAGGGCATCAAACCTGCCGGAGTGACCGAATCTGGTCCGTCTGTACAGGATGGCGGGTGTGTGCCTTTCGGTGGGGCGAACATGCCGAACCGTATTGTCAACGGTGATTTTGAATATCCGCAGATTGGTACTAGTGACCCTGTGTTGACAACTATCGATGGGTACTGGGTAAACATCGATCCGGTGTATGGATATTTCGGAACGAAGTACAATCGTTATGAGGCTCTTCCTGGTTTTTGCCGTTCTCGTTTCGGTTGGGAGTCGATGGAGACATTTCATCTGCCGGCTCTGAACAAGAATGATGCGCAACGAGTCGAGTTGCAGTCCGCTAATGGCAATCAGGTCGGCGAAATTGTTGGCGAAGAGGAAGGTAAAGGCATCTATCAGGATGTGCGTACTGTTCCTGGTGCAATCTACAAGTGGAGGCTTCGGCATTCCAGCTTTGACCAAACTCATGTCGATGTAATGAATGTGATGATTGGGCCTGCAAACGGTACGTTGACTGCGCAGAACGCGGTTCGTGTTTCAGTCAATGGCGCTGGCGATGAAGTCGGGCCAGTGGGTACAAGAATTGCTACGAAGGTTGCAACTCACAACGCATTGACCCAATCTGAGACATACGAGGGTTCCTATGTGATTCCCGCTGGTCAGACCGTAACGCGTTTCAGCTTCAAATCCGTTGATTCGCTCAGTGGTATCTCTGGTAATTTCATTGATGATGTCAGTTTTAGTGTGGTGTATCCATTAAGTTTCGATTCCAACGGGGGTGTCGGCACGACTCCGGAGCGGGTCGGGGGTGTTCCGAATGCCGGTATTGGTGGTTGCGCGACACATCACGCTGCCGGTGAGTCGGTTAAGTTGCCGACTGGTGCCAAGGATTCCGATTGCTGGGATTCTTCGATGCTGACGTATCCGTCCCCGACATCAGGCAAGTTTGCTGGCCAGCATGCGAAATTTGTTGGTTGGTCCAAAGACCAACATGAACCGTTCCTGAACGAGGCCGATGCGAAGGCCGCAACGATTAATAATTATCCGATGCCTGAGTCCAATGCGACCCTGCATGCGGTGTGGGCATGGTCGTCGGGTTCGGTCGATTATGATGGCAATGCGCCCGATGCGTCCGGTTCGGTTCCCAGTTCCGGTGTGATTGACACGGGTACGAAGTATCCCGTCGCGGGCAATGGCTTTACTCGTCCCGGCCATCGTTTTGACGGTTGGACGGAGAATCCCGACGGTAGCGGCAAAGTCTACCAGCCGGGTGATCCGATGGAGATCAAGCCTGGGCCCGTCAAGCTGCATGCGAAGTGGGTTGCCACTGGTTCTGTTTCCTTCGATGGCAACGGTCCGGATGTGACCGGTTCTGTCCCCGGCTCCGGTGAGAAGGATGCGGGTTCGTCGTTCGTGGTTCCGGAGAACGGTTTCGACCGTAAGAACCATCGTTTCGATGGTTGGACCGAGAATCCGGACGGCAGCGGCAAGGTTTACCAACCCGGTGAGACGATTCCGATGCCTTCGGAGGATTCGACGCTGCATGCGAAGTGGGTATCAACCGGTTCGGTTGATTATGATGGCAATGGTCCGGATGTGACTGGTTCCGTCCCCGGCTCCGGTGTCGTGGACTCGGGTACGAAGTATCCGATAGCGGACAATGGTTTCACGCGTCCGGGCCATCGTTTCGATGGTTGGACGGAGAATCCGGACGGCAGCGGCAAGGTCTATAGGCCCGGCGACGAACTGCCGATGGGCGAAGGTCCTCTGAAGTTGCATGCCAAGTGGGTACCCACCGGTACTGTTTCCTACGACGGCAATGCACCGGGCGTGGTTGGCACAATGCCCCCTTCCGATCCGATCGACATTGGTTCGTCTGCTTCCGTACCTGGCAGTGGTTTCACGCGTCCCGGCCATCGTTTCGACGGTTGGACGCTCAGTCCGGACGGCAGCGGCAAGGTCTATAGGCCCGGCGACAAACTGCCGATAACTGACGGTTCTGTGACGCTGCATGCCAAGTGGGTGCCGACCGGTTCGGTTTCCTATGACGGCGGTCCGGGCGCATCCGGTTCGGTTCCTGGTTCCGGTGAGAGGGATGCCGGTTCGGGCCTCCCGGTTGCGGGCAATGGCTTTACGCGCCCCGGCTTCCGCTTCAAGGGTTGGAGTTTGAACGCGGACGGCAGCGGCAAGCTGTACCGCCCCGGTGATGTGATTCAGGTCTCTGATGGTCCGATGGTCCTGCACGCCGTGTGGGAGAAGGATCCTGCTGCAAAGGTGAAGAGGTCGAAGTCCCTTTCCTCGACTGGCGCTGTATCGTGGATTGTGGCCGCGGTCGCCGTGACCGCCTTGGCGGCAGCGATCTGCATCCTGTTGTGGCGTCGATTCAGCGTCTCTGCACATGCTGAGGACTGATGGTTCTCTGACGACGGTGTAGAGACACCGGTCCCTGCGCCGCCGACGATATAAATGCGGGTCGTGGTGGTTTTATTCACTTCTTGCAGAGAGTGGGGTCAGCCGATTGTTGGGCTGGCCCCACTTTTTCGTACTTGTGTAGAGAGGTCGTACCGTACACCTCGTTGCTCTTCGTGAGCGACCGACCTTTTTCGGTTTTGTGCCGGTGATTTTAATCGTGAAGCGTGAAACGGGACGTTGTCGTGGAAGGTCTTCTCGTCAGCGATTAGGGTTCATGAGTGAAGAGCCGTCAGGGCTTCCTGGTTCGTCCATGGCATCCTGTCTAATAGAACATATGTTCGAAAATCCTGTCGTGATAATCATTTTGGTTGTGTTGGCAGCGGCCTTGGGTCTGCTGGCCGGATTTGTGCTGGGTAGATCCAAAGGGCAGGAAGCCGCGCGGAACGCCAACAATGTTGATATTGAACAAGCCGAGGGGCGCAATGATGAGCTTCGTGGCCAGATCGTTGATCTGACAACCCAGGTTGCTCAATACCGTACGCAGGCGGAAGGGTTCAGTCAACAGCTTGCTTTTGTCAAATCTCAGTTGACGCAGGCTCAGCAGGCTGAGCAGTTGCGTGTGCAGCGGCAGCAGGAGCAGGAGCGTGAGGCATCTGAACGCAAGCAGGCCGAACAGGCCAAGGCAATGGCTGAGCAAAGCAAGGTGCTTTCAGCGTTGGCTCCTGTGCAGAAGAATCTTGATGCCCTGCAACAGAAAGTCACTCAAATTGAGGAAGGCCGTAAGCATGAGATGGGTGCATTGGGGCAGCAGCTCAAAGGTTTGAATGAGCAGCAGACGCGTCTTGACAAGGAGACCAGTTCACTGTCCGCCGCATTGCGCAACAATAAGGTACGCGGTTCCTGGGGTGAGGCGCAGTTGCGCAATATCGTGGAATCTGCCGGACTCCTGGAACATGTTGATTTTGATACTCAAGTGGTCATCGCTGATGCCGAAGGACGTATCCAGCGACCAGATATGGTGGTTTATCTGCCTGGTGGCAAGACCATTCCTATCGATGCAAAGGCCCCCTATTCCGATTATCAACGGGCCTGTGAAATTCCCGATACGGCTTCCGAGGATGAACTCAAGCGTCGCGATGAGTTGCTTGCGGCACATGCCAAGGCTTTACGCGATCACGTCAAAACGTTGGGAAACAAGGCCTATTGGAAAGGCTTCGACACAGCTCCCGATTTTGTCATCGCGTTCATTCCCAACGATGCTTTGCTCGAAGCCGCGCTAAAGGTCGATCCGTCGCTGATGGATGACGCATTTGCCAAAAAGGTTGCACTGACTTCGCCGGTCACATTGTGGGCCGTTTTGAAGTCGGTTGCGTTCGCTTGGCAGCAGCAGAGTCTTACTGATGACGCGAAGATGCTCTTTGATCTTTCCCGTGAATTGTACGAACGCTTTGCTGTTCTGGGAGACAAGGCCAATAAGCTCGGCCATTCCATTACTCGCACTGTTTCTGCGTACAATACGTTTGCTTCGTCTTTGGAATCGCGTGTGTTGGTCACAGCGCGTAAAATGCAGAAGATTGATTCGAGCAAAGTCATCGAGCCGGTTGAGATGGTTGATTTCGACAAGACTGATGTCCGCGAGCTGACTGCGCCCGAGCTCAATGATGAATCGGAGGAGTAGCGATGAACATGGGAAAAGCGACAGCCGGGAATGAAGGTGAGTTGCGCAAGCTTCTGAGTGCGGCGATAAAGTGGAAACCATTCAGCGAGTTGTTTGATGTCAGTCTTGATCATCGCGGTAGCAAACTCATAGGTGAGGCGTTGCTGGATGCTCTGGAGCGGGGTGGCTTTGCCCTTGACGATATCGATGCGGTGGGTGCGTTGACTGCTGCGGCCGTTCCCATGGTCACTGCCGTTATGCAGGAGGCTGGTGCCCGTGGTCATGAGCTCGATGGCTTCGTGATGGATTTCGTCTACCCGTCAATCAAAGGATCTTCCATAGCCGGCAAACGAGTGGTGCTTCTCGATTCCTGGCTTTCTGAGAAATCGTATGTACAGACATCGTCGCTGGTGACATTGCGTAACGGCAACGAGTTGAGTCTTGATTTCAGTGTTGTCGAGCATGAAGGCGCACAGGTGATTGCAATTGCTTCATTGGTAGGAGGAGTCGGCGACGATGCTGGTGCCTGCACTATCAACGTCCTCAATCCCGTTTCTGACGAGGAACGAGATTTGCCGTTCGTGAGCGCTTTTGACGAGACTTCGTTACGCGATGGCGATTCGACGGCAAAGTAGGTCTATTGAGATGCGTGAGCCCAATCCCATTACTGCTGCGGCACTTGCTTCTGAAGAACCGACGTTTCGTGAGGTAGGTGTCGGCCCGTGGTCACAGACACACCCCGATGAGCCTCGTCCCGATGATCGGGAATCTCCAAATTATGACGAGCGCTACGATTCGGAACTGCTTGAAGAAGGTGATCGTCGAAACGTCCTCGATCGTTATCGTTACTGGTCAGTTGCCGCCATCAAAGCCGACCTTGATAAGCTGGGTCGTCACCGTTTCGAAGTGGCTGTGGAAAACTGGACACACGATTTCAATATCGGGTCGATGGTTCGCACTGCCAATGCCTTCGCCGCTCGCAAGGTTCATATCGTCGGTCCGCATAAGTGGAACCGTAAAGGCGCATTGATGACCGAGCTGTATCAGCATGTCGATCATTGTCCCTCCGTCGAAGAGCTCGTGGCTTCATGGAGGCAAGGAATCGATTCGGAAATAGCGGAAGCCGAATTTCGGATTCGAAATAGCGGCACGGAATCCGAACGGGCACATCAGCAAAAGATCATCGATGACGCCAAGACCTCGCGCATCGTTGCGCTTGACATCATTCCGGGAGCGGTTCCCATCGAAACCTACCGTTTCCCAAACCGTTGCCTGATGCTCTTCGGAGCCGAAGGTCCCGGCTTGTCGCAAAAGGCTCTGGAACTGGCAGATGACGTGGTCTATATATCCCAGTTCGGCTCAGTTCGCTCGATCAACGCCGGTGCCGCCGCTGCGGTCTCCATGCACTGCTGGATTTCCCAGCATCTGGCTGACTGATTTGGTCGACGCGGGATGCATTGAGGCAAACTACTTAAATCTGAAGTGCGGATCGTGGAATAAGGTGGCGTTTGCGTACGTGGTTGTCATTTGTCGTGATTAAGAGTTGGCTGTGACACTGTTTTTCAAGATGGTTGACGACCTTTCGTCCTCGCTTGGAATATGTTGCCTGAACGTCACAGACGACTCATATAGTTAAGGTTATGCCTACTTTTACAAGAGAAACAGTCGAGCATCTGGGTCATCTTGCCCAAATTGCGCTTACCGATGAGGAAGCAACCCGTTTGCAGGGCGAGTTGAACGTCATCGCCGATTCCATCAATAAGGTGCAGGAAGTCGCATCCGACGACGTGCAGCCCACCGCTAATCCGATACCGCTTGAGGCCTATCTGCGCCCCGATGTTCCCCAGAAACCGCTGGATCGCGAAGAAGCACTCGCCAGCGCTCCAGCCACCGAAAACGGTATGTTCGTGGCCCCGCAGATCCTTGGAGGTGAAGAGTGATGGCAGCAGCAAACGAATTGGTGAAACTGACCGCCGCACAGATGGCGGAGAAGATTCGCAACAAGGAAGTTTCCAGCCGTGAACTGGTCGATGCCGAACTGAACGTCATCGAGGCCGCAGAGCCTGAAATCAACGCCTTCCTCCACGTGTCAGCTGATGAGGCCCGCGCGCAGGCTGATGCGTTCGACAAGAAAAATGCCGCCGGCGAAACCGAAGATCTGCCGGAGCTGGCAGGTGTGCCGATTGCTATCAAGGACATGATTGTCACCAAGGGCATCGAAACCACTGCGGCCTCTAAGATTCTCGAAGGCTGGATTCCGCCGTACGATGCCACGGTGATTACCAAGCTCAAGGCCGCTGGAATGCCGTTGCTTGGCAAGACCAACCTTGATGAGTTCGCACAGGGTTCTTCAACAGAACATTCCGCTTTCGGCCCGACGCATAATCCTTGGGACACCTCACGTGTTCCCGGTGGTTCCGGAGGCGGTTCGGCTTCCGCAGTAGCAGGATTTGAAGCCCCGATCGCCCTCGGCACCGATACCGGCGGCTCGATTCGTCAGCCGGGTGCAATGACTGGCACGGTCGGCGTCAAACCTACCTACGGCGGCGTCTCCCGTTTCGGTGCCATCGCCATGGCGAGCTCACTTGATCAGATTGGTCCGGTGTCCCGCACCGTCCTCGATTCCGCACTTCTTCAGGAAGTCATCGGAGGCCACGACGTGCGTGACTCGACCTCGATTCCGATGGACATCCCCCCGGTCGCCGCCGCTGCCCGCGAAGGCTACAAGCGCGATCTCAAGGGTGTGCGCGTCGGTCTTGTCAAGCAGTTCACTGGCGATGGATATCAGCCCGGCATCGAAGCCCGTTTTAACGAGGCCGTCAAGCTTCTGCAAGACATGGGCGCCGAAGTGGTCGAAATAGATTGCCCACACCTCGAGTATGCGCTTTCCGCCTACTACATCATCATGCCTTCCGAAGTCAGCTCCAACCTGGCCCGCTACGATGGCATGCGCTATGGCCTCCGCGTCATGCCGCCTGAAGGTGTGCCGCAGACCGCCGCCAACATGATGGCCTACACCCGCGAAGCCGGTTTCGGCGACGAGGTCAAGCGCCGCATCATCCTCGGCATCTATGCACTCTCGGCCGGTTATTACGACGCATGGTACGGCTCGGCTCAGAAGGTCCGCACCCTGATTATCGAAGACTTCAACAAGGCGTTCGAGAAGGCCGATGTGCTGGTCACTCCCACGTCCCCGACCACCGCCTTCAAGTTCGGCGAGAAGATGGACGACCCGCTCACGATGTATATGAGCGATATCGCTACTATTCCCGCAAACATGGCCGGTATTCCGGCGATGAGCATCCCGGCGGGTCTTTCCGACGACGGCCTGCCGGTCGGCTTCCAGTTCATGGCACCGCAGAAGCATGACGAGCAGATGTACAAGCCCGCGGCCGCTCTCGAAGCGGCTCTCGAGGAGCAGTGGGGCGGTCCGATCTGGCAAAGCCTCAAGACCCCGTGGCTCGGCAACGCAAAGTAATCGGACGGCAAGGAGCATAAAATCATGTCTGAAAAATTGATGAAGTATTCCGATGCCGTCAAGGAATTTGACCCGGTATTCGGTTTGGAAACCCACGTCGAGCTCTGCACGCAGACCAAGCTGTTCTGCCCTGCTCATGAGGAGTTCGGAGCCGATCCGAACACCGAGCTGACACCCGTGAGCCTCGGGTTGCCCGGAAGCTTACCGGTGGTCAACAAGACCGCCGTCGATTTCGCGATTAAGCTGGGTTTGGCATTGCATTGCGAGATCAACGAGTGGAGCCAGTTCGCACGTAAGAACTACTTCTACCCGGATATGCCTCGTGACTATCAGATTTCGCAGTTTGACAAGCCCACCAACGGCAACGGCTATCTCGACGTCGATCTTGAGGATGGCACGGTGTTCCGCGTTCCGATTGAACGCGCCCACATCGAGGATGACGCCGGCAAGAACACCCACGTGGGTGGTTCCGACGGCCGCATCGAAGGCGCAGACCATTCGTTGGTCGACTACAACCGTGCCGGCGTTCCGCTGATCGAAATCGTCACCAAGCCTGTGGAAGGTGCGGGGGAGAGGGCTCCGGAGATCGCGGATGCCTACATGCGCACCCTCCGTGACATCGTGCGCGCCCTGGGCATTTCGCACGGTCGGATGGAGCAGGGCAACATGCGTGCCGACGTCAACATCTCGCTGCGCAAAAAGGGCGAGACAAAGCTGGGCACCCGCAGTGAAACCAAGAACGTCAACTCGTTCCGCGGCATCAAGAAAACGTTGCAGTACGAGATTCGCCGTCAGGCCGCACTTCTGGACGAAGGCGGAGAGGTTCTGCAGGAGACCCGTCACTGGGACGAGGCTACGCAGACCACGGCCGGTGGCCGCGTCAAGTCCGATGCGAACGACTACCGCTACTTCCCGGATCCCGATTTGGTCATGCTGCACATCACGCAGGAACACATCGACGAAATCACCAAAACCATGCCGGAAATGCCGCGTGAGCACCGCGCCCGCCTGCAGGAAGAGTGGAAGTTCAGCGATCTCGAGATGCGTGACATCATCAATGCCGACGCGCTTGATCTGGTCGAGGAAACCATCAAAGACGGCGCTACGGCCGCTGGTGCCCGCAAATGGTGGCTCGGTGAGATTTCCCGAGTGGCCAACGAGCATGGTCTTTCGCTTGAAGAGTTGCCGATTACTCCGGCGGATGTAGCCGAGGTTGAGAAGCTTGTCGCCGAAGGCAAACTCAACGACAAGCTCGCCAAGCAGACCGTCACTGGTGTTCTCGCTGGCGAAGGTACACCTGATGAGGTCGTGAAAAAGCACGGCTATCAGGTCGTCTCCGACGACGGTGCGCTCGAGAAGGCTGTAGACGATGCTCTGGCTGCCGATCCGGAAATCGCTGAGAAGCTAAAGAGCGGCAACATGAAGCCGATGGGCGCCATTATCGGTGCGGTTATGCGCGCCACCCACGGTCAGGCTGATGCCAAGGCGGTAAGTGCTTTGGTCATAAAGAAGGTCAAGGGCTGATTTCTTGAATCCCCCGGAAAAGTCAGATGAACTTTCCCGGGAACCAATAAGCGCGTAGGCGGAATCGCGAGGTTCCCCTACGCGCTTTGATATCTGGAATGGGTCCGCATTCGGATACAATTGTGACGGCAGCAATGTCCTGATGATGACTCACTTGGTTCGAAAGATGTTTTTCGTAGGCTTGATGCGGCACCCTTTCGAGACTGGGCAGGTTGTTCGAGCAGATACGCAGTCAAGCTCCGCCAACTTGCCGCATGCGGAGCGTTCACGGTTCTGAAGGATGAGATGCACTGTTTGCGTACGTTTTTGCTGTTCTGTTCATAGTCAGTCTAATACACTATCCTGTTAACGGATGTGTCTCAGTAGAGGGTGGTGACTATGTCTGAAAACTCCGAAATTTCTGCACAAGAAGATGTTTCGCGGCAATTACCGGAACGTGTTGTCATTCCGGAAATTCGTGGTGAGATGGTGCATCTGCGTCCTGCGACCCTTGACGACATTTCCAAACTGGATCAGCTTGATGCTTACTTCAACGCTTCTGGCGACACTGGCAAAGACAAGCAATCAGAGCGCGCGTTGGTTCAGGAGTGGATTCGACGTTCCGTGGCTTGGACGAACGGCAGTATCTCCTCCGAATCGGGAGTGGGTGATCCTGAGGCCAGGCGCACGATGGCTTGGGCCATTATGACGGATGCCGATCATGATGCGGATGGCAAAATCGATGCCGAATCGACTGGAAATGTCATCGGTATGATTTTCCTCATCGATATCGACGGCTGGGCGCGTTCGGCTCGCATCCAGGTGATGCTTGGCAAAGATTATCGTGGTCGTGGCTATTCGCGAGATGCGATGCCCCGAGTAATGACATACGGTTTTGCCGAGGGGCCGGTCGGTCTGGGCATGCACCGCATTTGGGTCGCCGTGCCGGAGAAAAGCAGCCGCACCCTTTCGGTCTATCAATCCCTGGGCTTCATCAAGTCCGGAACTTCCCGCGATTCGTTGTGGGACGCTTCCATTGGCAAATATCAGGACCTCATTATCCTCGATACGCTTGCAGATGAATATGATCCAATTCGTTCACTCAATACTTTCGGTATGCATGTCATCGAAGGCAATCCTGGCGTCAAAGAGGCGATGATCGACTCGGAGCATTCCACTGAAATCAAACAATATGCGTCCGAAGGCAGCGACGCCAGTTGTGGCGAGAAGGCGGGTGCCGACTCTGTCGACAATGAAACAGTTTGGCTGTCTGACGGGGTTTCCCCTCGTGCCGGATTGGACGGGAAGCAAACGGCTGAAACCCCGACCGCAGAATTTGTTTCCGACAATACCGCCAGACATGATTCCCCTGTGGCCGATGCAGATTCGAAATGCTCTGAAGGGCTCAGATTGTCTTCGGTTGCATCTTCACGGGTGCAAAACAATGACGAACAGCAATCGGAGAATGGCTTGCAGAACCTGTGGCCATATTCCGATGAGCAAGGTAAAAAATCCAAGAAGGCCTGGTGGCGGAATCTGGGTCATTCCGGACAGAACAAAAACAGCATGGATGGCGGCGATCTGACAGATAGGAAAACTTCGGGAGGTACTAATCAGTGAGTGCTGAAGATCTCGATAACTATGAAATGAACTCCGAGCTGGCGCTGTACAAGGAATATCGCGACGTCATCAAGCTGTTCACCTATGTGGTGGAAACCGAACGCCGCTTCTACTTGGCCAACAAGGTCGATTTCAACGTGCGTTCCGCGGGTCAGGATGTTTATTTTGATGTTCAGCTTACGGATGCCTGGGTATGGGACGTTTACCGTTCCTCGCGTTTTGTCAAGAATGTGCGTATTGTCACGTTCAAGGACGTCAACGTTGAGGAAGTTCAGAAAACGGACATTGATATTCCTGATTCGTTGACATGATGATTTTTAAGAAACATGCACATGATTCGTGCATGTTTTAGCTGTAAATATGTGCTGTTTGCATCTGCTTGTAGACTGGTGAGGATTTGGTTATAGGGCAGATAGACTTTAAAAGCATGGATTTTCGGAGGTAATGTATGGCTGTGGCTGCGGATAAGAAATCTGTGGTGATTATCGGTGGCGGTCCCGCCGGTCTGACAGCGGCTTGGGAACTGGTCAAGGACGGCGGCGCCGCAAAATATGATGTTACGGTCTTGGAAGCGACCCGTGAGTTTGGTGGTATCAGCCGCACGGTGAAGCATAACGGTAATCGCATGGATATCGGTGGGCACCGCTTCTTCTCAAAGGACGACCGCGTGATGGACTGGTGGAAGAACATCATGCCGCTTCAGGGTGCGCCTTCGTACGACGACAAGAAACTTGGTCGCCACCACGATCTTGAGGCCGGCGGACCGGATCCGGAGAAGACGGATGTGGTGATGCTCAAGCGTCATCGTGTCTCGCGTATTTTCTGGAACCAGCATTTCCTGGATTATCCGATTTCGCTTTCGCCGTCGCTGTTCAAGGCGTTGGGCTTCAAGTTGACGATGAAGGCCGGGTTCAGCTACCTATGGTCGATGGTCCACAAGCTGCCTGAAGACAACTTGGAGAACTTCTACATCAACAGGTTCGGTCGTCAGCTTTATTCGATGTTCTTCGAAGGGTATACGGCCAAGGTATGGGGACGTACCCCGTCCAAGATTTCGGCGGACTGGGGAGCGCAGCGCGTGCGTGGTCTGAGCGTAATCAGCGTTCTGAAGAACGCTGTGCAGAAGATGATGCCAAAAAAGCGTGATTCCAAGGATGTCGAGACTTCGCTCATCGAGGAGTTCTGGTATCCCAAGCTCGGCCCAGGCCAGCTTTGGGAGATTGTTGAGAGCCAGGTTCTTAACAATGGTGGCAAGGTCATCACCGATGCAAACGTGGTCGAACTTCGACAGAAGGCCGATGGCGGCATTGCCAGTGTGATTTATGAGGATGCCGACGGTAAGCGCGTTGAACTTGAGGCGGACGATTTTATTTCATCCATGCCGGTCAAGGATTTGGTCAACGCCATCGATGATGCTGCGCAGGAAGACAACAAGGAGAAGGGTTCCGCTTCCTCCGAGGTTGTTCCAGCGGAAATGAAGCGCATCGCCAACGGTCTGCCGTACCGTGACTTCGTTACTGTGGGTCTTCTGGTGAAGCATCTGCGACTTGAGAACACGACCGACATGAAGACGTTAGGCAATCCGCCGATTGTCCCCGATTGCTGGATTTACGTGCAGGATCCGGGCTATAAGGTCGGGCGTATTCAGATTTTCAACAACTGGAGCCCTTATCTCGTCAAGGATGTGGACGATACGGTGTGGGTCGGTTTGGAGTATTTCTGCGAGGAAGGCGACGAGTTCTGGAACCTTTCCGATGAGGAAGCGACCGAGTTCGCCATTAAGGAACTAACGCGCATGCGCGTGATCAACGGATCCCAGGACGTTCTTGATTCGCATCGTGAACATGTAAAGAAGGCATATCCCGCCTACTTCGACACCTACGACCAGATGCCGGAACTCATAGATTACCTCGATTCCTTCGGCAATCTGTACTGCGTGGGTCGTAATGGTCAGCATCGTTACAACAACCAGGATCATTCGATGGTCAGCGCGATGGAGGCCGTCGACAACATCAGTACCGGCCGAGCAGACAAGAAAAACGTGTGGTCCGTCAATACAGAGAAGTCTTACCATGAGGTAAAGTAAGCATTAGCGTTCAGTGTTCTCGCGTTTGAGACGGGCGGTCTTGATGGCCGCCCGCTTTTGCGTTGCTGCATATGTTCTTGCGTGGTCGTGCAAGTGTCTACGGACTATAGCAAGTGCCGTCCAAAGCTCGATGAGCGATTTCCGATAAACGATGGTGATTTGTTGCTCGATTTGACACGTTCGTTCGTGTTCGAGGTCGCGTTGTCCGTCATGTAAACCTCTGTACAATACACATATCGTGTCGTGAAGGTCACGGGCCGGAGGTAAGCTGGATGCCATTCGGGAATTACTCGGTGACATCGAGTATTCATCAGCGGTTTAGGTATTCCGCATCTTTTTCATTAAACTCCCAAACAAAGTTATTGGAAGTCAAGGAAAGGCAACACTATAGTGGCAACAAGCCAGAATATTGAGGACATGAAGCTGCCTGAGCTTAAAACGCTCGCCAAACAAATGGGGCTTCGCGGTACGTCAGTGATGCGTAAACCGGAATTAATCGCCACCCTCCAAGCCGCAAGAAGTGGAGGGCAGGCACCCAGTGGTGTCACAGTTGGCACGCCTCAGTCCGCATCGGCCTCGTCCCAAGCTTCCGCGACAACGAATGGCGCTGAAAAAAGGTCCATGCAATCTTCTGCAAAGGAATCGAATAACGGCAGAAGGTCGGTTTCCGGATCGATGAACAATGCATCGGGAAATTCGGCAAAACAGGAGAAAAACGCAGCTCACTCCATCCAGCTTCCTTCTGATGAAGTGGACGTTGAACAAATGTTGGGCAATCAGGTCCATGCTGAGGACGCACCGTTGTTCGAGGACGAAGAGCCGGTGCGCCGTGGAGCCAAATCTTCCGCTGGCTTTGGTCGCGATGAGCGTGAATCCGGAGACAATGAGATACATACCCGTCGTCGTATGCGGCACTCCGATCAGAAGTCTGATGCAGATACCACGTCCAGTGAGATTCGCGATCTGGATGACATACTCGCTTTGCTGCCTGTCCCCGATGAAGAGGAAGTTGCTTCGGACGAGATAAAAGAGGCCAAGGGAGAAGAGCCTCACCGTGATTTCGCACGCCATTCTCGTCGCAATAACGACCGGTACAATCACGAGGATAACAACGATCGTCATCAGCGCAGGGTTCGTGGGCGTGATCGCAATTATGACCACAAGGACCGCGATAACCGTAATGAGCGCAATGGTCGCTACGATAATGACAACGTCAGGGCCAGTGCGGGCGAGGTGCGTGAGCATCGCGGTGAGTCCAGGGAAGGAATGGTTCCTGTCGCCGGCATCGTCGACGTGCTTGATTCCTATGCGTTCATCCGTACTTCGGGTTATCTGCCGGGGTCGAATGATGTGTATGTCTCGATGGGTCAGATTCGCAAATATGGTCTGCGCAAGGGTGATGCGGTGCAGGGTTACATCCGTGAGCCTCGTGAGGGAGACCGTCGTAACCAGCGTCAGAAGTTCGTCCCGCTCCAGTCCATTGACACCGTCAACGGTATGAGTGTTGAAGAGGCCGCCAATCGCCCGCAGTTCTCCAAGCTGACGCCGCTTTATCCGCAGGAACGGCTCAAGCAGGAAACCACGCCGAACAAGATTATCGGCAGACTCATCGATCTGGTGGCGCCGATCGGCAAGGGTCAGCGCGGCTTGATCGTTTCCCCGCCCAAGGCAGGCAAGACGATTACCCTGCAGAACATTGCCAATGCCATAGCAGCCAACAATCCCGAGGTGCACCTGATGATGGTGCTTGTGGACGAACGCCCTGAGGAAGTCACCGATATGGAGCGTACCGTCCAGGGTGAGGTGATTTCCTCCACGTTCGATCGGCCCGCTTCCGATCACACCACCGTTGCCGAACTCGCGATTGAACGCGCCAAACGTCTGGTGGAACTCGGTCAGGACGTGGTTGTGCTACTCGATTCCATGACCCGTCTCGCCCGTGCCTACAACATCGCCGCTCCGGCCTCTGGTCGTGTGCTTTCCGGTGGTGTGGATGCCCAGGCGCTCTACCCGCCCAAGAAGTTCTTCGGTGCGGCCCGCAATATCGAAAACGGCGGCTCGCTGACTATCATCTCTTCGGCGTTGGTGGAAACCGGGTCGAAGATGGACGAGGTCATCTTCGAAGAGTTCAAGGGTACCGGCAACATGGAACTGCGTCTTTCGCGTGATCTGGCGAACAAGCGTCTCTTCCCGGCCATCGATATCAATGCGTCCGGCACGCGTCGCGAGGAACTCATCACCCAGAACGACGAGCTGGCGGTCATTTATCGTCTTCGTCGTCTGCTGGGCGGTCTTGAGGCTGAACAAGCCTACCAGACCATCGTGCCGCGTTTGAAGAAGACGGCGACAAACCGCGACTTCCTTCAAGCCATCATCAAACAGAACGGCAACAGCTGATTCCGTTCTGACGACCTGACGTTCGTTCAACGGCATCCGACTTCGGACGGGTGCCGCTTCGTCGTTTAATGGTGGGGTCTTGTCGTAAGGTGAAGACATGACCGATTTTTCTGAAACCAGCGACGTGTCAAGCAGTGACGACTGGTGCAACACCGCGATTGACGATGCTCAGGCTCGGGCCAATCCGAGGGTGGCGCAGGCAGTCGAGCGGATTACAGAGCTGCGTCAATCAATAGATAACGTTGATGCGGCGATCGTATCACTGCTCGCTGAACGCTTTAAATACACCGCGGAAGTGGGAAAGCTCAAAGCTCAGGCTGGATTCGCCCCTGAAGATCGAGAGCGCGAACAGCGCCAGGCCGCACGCCTCAACGAGGTGGCCGTCAATGCCGGCCTTGATCCAAGCGTCGAAGAGCACTACCTGCAATTCGTCGTCACCGAGGTCAAGAGACGTCATCAGTGCATCGCCAGGGCCGGTGCCAAGTCCGGTTGCTGAGGACTTGCGTTGGGTCTGGTAGGGAATCTGGCACTGCATCTGGCAATGGGTTTGCATCCTAGGTCGGGATACTGATGGATCTGTGTGAAGCTGTCTGTAGTTTTCCTGCCGACTTGGATGGCCGAGCCTAATGCCTTCTGAAGATGAAGGCAGTGCTGGCGTGGAACGATAGATTGCTACGCACACGATAAACAAAAGAAGGGGCTGCACTTTCAATCAGTGCAGTCCCTTCTTTATCTCGTTATGTGCCTTGCGGCGTAGCCCATTAGTTCTTGGGCTTCTTGGCCGGAGGTTCGCCGAGCTCGGAATCGCTGACCTTGACGGTGATATCACCGTCGCTGGTGTCACTCGACTCGTCGAGTGCGACTGTAAGCGGACCGGTGACCTTGCCTGCTTCTGCGATGTCGATTAAGCTTGATTCGACGGCCTTCTTGCCGGCTTCCGACGCGTTCAGGGTTGCCTTGAGAATCGGCGTTTTCATGGAAACTTTGGCCTGCGACTTCAAACCGCGAAGCTCAGCCAATGCCTTGCCGGCCCAAATGAGCGTGTTCGGGTCGGCATCCGCTGCCGCAGCCTTATATAGGTCGGCTGTCGGCCAAGCGGCGGTGTGGACCGAACCTTCTCCAGCGTGCATCCAGTGCCAGACCTCTTCGGTGGCGAACGGCAGATACGGCGCGAAGAGACGTGCAAAGGCCTCGAGTCCCAAGCCCAGCGTGGTGCGGGCGGACTTCACGGCCGCCTCTGAAGGGGGCTGGTCGGTGGAATCGGCGGTGCCGTAAGCGCGGTTCTTCACCAGCTCAATGTAATCGTCGCAGAACTGCCAGAAGAAGGTTTCGATGGTTTCGAGAGCCTTGGAATGCTCGTATGCGTCCATCGAAGCGGTCGCCTCGCGAACGACGGAAGCCAGACGCTTCATCACCGCGCGGTCGAGCGGCTCGGTGACGTCCGCCGGATTCCAAGCGATGTTTGCAGCGGAACCGACGTGATGGTTCTCGTCTTCACGGCCGATGGCTAGAGCGAACTTGGTGGCGTTGAGCAGCTTGATTGCAAGACGACGGCCGATCTTCATCTGTCCCTCGTCATAGGTGGCGTCTAGACCGAGCTTGGCGGAAGCGGCCCAGTATCGCACTGCGTCGGCACCGTACTTGTCTATCGGTTCCTTTGGTACGACCACGTTGCCCTTGGATTTCGACATCTTCTTGTGGTCGGGATCGAGAATCCAGCCCGAAAGCGCGGCATGCTCCCATGGCAGGCACTTGTTCTCAAGCTGTGCGCGATCGACTGTGCTGAAGAGCCATGTGCGGATGATGTCCTGGCCTTGCGGGCGCAGATCCATCGGGAACGTGGCCTTGAACAGATCCTTGCTTCCCTGATCGGGCTCTTCCCAGTGCGTGACAATTTGCGGAGTAAGCGAGGAAGTGGCCCAGGTGTCCATGATGTCTTGCTCGGCCGTGAATCCGCCGGGCACATCGCGCTGGTCTTCCGAGAAGCCTTCGGGAGTGTCGTTGGTCGGGTCGATCGGCAGGCGATCCTCCGAAGGGGTGATCGGATGGTTGTAATCCGTCTCGCCGTTCGCGTCGATCGGATACCACAGCGGGAAGGGGACGCCGAAGAAGCGTTGGCGTGAAATCAACCAATCGCCGTTGAGGCCGTTGACCCAGTTCTCATAGCGCACGCGCATGAAATCTGGGTGGAATTGCAGTTCCTTGCCGCGTTCCAACAGTTCTGCGCGAAGCTTCATGTCGGTGCCGCCGTTCTTGATGTACCACTGGCGTGAAGTCACGATTTCAAGCGGTTTGTCACCCTTTTCATAGAAGTTCGTCATACGTTTGGTCGGCTTCGGTTCGCCATCCAAGTCGCCGGATTCGCGCAGGTAATCTACGACGACCTTGCGAGCAGAGAAGGTGGTTTTGCTTTCCATTTCTTCGAAGATGGCCTTGCCGCTTTCGTCGGTAATCCAATCCGGCACGTCCGCGATGATACGGCCGTTGCGTTGGATGATCGGACGGGTAGGCAGGCTCAGATCACGCCACCATTCGATATCGGTCTGGTCTCCGAAGGTGCAGCACATCGCGATGCCCGCGCCCTTGTCCATTTCGGCGGCGGGGTGGGCGAGAACCGGAACCTTCACCTTGAACAGTGGTGAGTAGACATACTCGCCAAAGTACTTTTGGTAGCGTTCGTCGTCAGGGTTGGCGATCAGAGCGCCGCAGGCGGGCAGCAATTCGGGACGCGTGGTCTCGATGTACAGAGGCGTGCCGTCCTCGAAGCGGAATGCGATTCGATGGTAGAAGCCGTCGTATTCTCGGCTTTCCAGCTCAGCCTGTGCCACTGCGGTCTGGAAGGTGACGTCCCACAGGCCGGGCGCATCCTTCTGATAGGCCTCGCCGCGTGCAAGGTTGCGCAGGAACGCCTTCTGAGCCACACGCTGCGGCATCTTGCCGATGGTGTTGTAGGTCTGACGCCAGTCGATGGACATGCCCAAGGAGCGCCACAGCTCCTCGAACAGCTTTTCGTCTTCCTTGGTCAACCGTTCGCACAGCTCAACGAAGTTCTTACGGCTCACCGGCACCTGGTCGCGAGCGTCCAGTTTCTTGCCTTGCGTTCCCTCAAACGGCGGCTTGAAATCAGGATCGTACTTCAACGAGGTATCCACGCGCACACCGTAGTAGTTCTGCACACGGCGTTCGGTGGGCAGACCGTTGTCGTCCCAACCCATTGGGTAGAAGACGTGCTTGCCCTTCATGCGCTCGTAACGGGCGATGACATCGGTGTGGGTATAAGAGAAAACATGACCTACGTGCAGGCTACCGGAAACGGTGGGAGGCGGGGTGTCGATGGAGTAAACGGCCTTGCGGTCCGGTTCACCGTTTCCGTCGCGCGGGATGTCAAAATGGTAGGTGCCGTCGCCGTCCCATTCGGTGCGCCATTTGTCTTCCAGGCCGTCCACGCCGACTCTGTCGGGGAGCGGTGAAAGGCTTGCGTTGATAGTGCTATTGTCCTGATCAGTCATAAGACCCAATGTTAGAAAGAAACAGTGACATCAACGAAGGGTTGCTCACTGATACGGACGAAAAAGAAATCGTGCTACGAAGCGATGAGAAAAGGTCGTATCGGCAACCCGTGAGATTGAAACTACTTTAGCCTTATGTTGTGCAATGGCAGGAGTTCGTCGGTCATGTTTTCCGGATAACCGGTGACGTTGTCTTTTGTGGCGACCATGCTGCTTTCCGTGTAAAGCCAAGCACTGGCGGCGTCGGCACTTACGGTTTTTGAGTATGCGCGCAGGTTGGTCTGATAATCGACGTCATTGGTGGAGGCTAGCGCCTTGCGGTAATCCTGCTGGGCCTGACCGTTCTGATAGCCGAAGGCTCCGTTGGCGAACGCTCCGGTATCGTTGAAGCCCCCCATCGAGGTAATCGCCATTTTGTAATCGCCCGCTGCGATTCGTTGCGCGAACATTTGGTCGTCGACTACCTGAACCACGGGATTGAGCCGTGTGTTCTTAAGCTGGTCGGCAACTTGTTGCCCGAGGGAAGCGTACTCATTCGGCACCAGAAGTGTGATAGTGCCGATGTAGGAGGGGCTGAAATAGCTGATGTCGTTCTGTCCCTCGGTGAGGTTGTGAGGGAAAAGTTCAGACAAATCATCGTAGCCTGGCTCGAGCGGACTGATGGGACCGCTTAATGCGGAGGCTGCATTGGGCTGATTTTGGGCTATCTTCTTGTTGTCGATGATATAACGAACCGCTTTGCGCGCATGGCTGTCGGAAAAAATCGAATCGGCATTGTTGTTCAGGGCCAGCACCACCTTGGATGTCGTCAATCCCTTTGCAACGGTGACGTTTTTGCTTTCCTTGAACGGCTGCGGTGAGTCAGAGGGGCGCAGGACGGCCAGTTGAATTTCTCTGCTGTTGAGTGCAGCGTGAAGGGCGTCGGCATCGCTGTAATGGCGGATCGTTATCTGTGAGCTTGCGGCTTGGTCCTTCCAATACATGGAATTTCGCGCGAGGACGATGGAACTGCCCGGGTCGAAGCTTCGTACGGTGAAGGGACCGCTTCCGCATGTCTGCTTGGCGTAGTTGGTGTTGGAATTCGCATCATACACGATTCCCGCCCGTGATGACAACGCTCGTAACAATCTCGGATTGGGGTTGTTGAGCGTAATCTGCACAGTGGAGGTGTCGGGGTTCTTGACGGTTTTGAGATCCGACAGGTCTTGGGCGCCCACAAAGTTGTTTTGGATGATCTGTTGCAGCGAATAGACCACATCGGTGGAGTCGAGTGCGTTGCCGTTGGCGAAGCGCATATCGTTGTTCAACGTGAACGTGTAATCGAGCCCATCCTTGGAAACTTTCCAGCTTTTTGCGATTGAGGGAACAAGTCTGTTGTTTTCATCACGTCCGATCAGCGTTTCGTAAACATTTCCAAGCAGGGTCTGATCCAGCTCCTTGCCCGGTGTCGTCCGAATGTCGAGTGATTTCGGCGCTGTGCTGTCCAATCCAACCGTCACTTCCGAACCGGAATGGAGCGCAATCGTCATATTGTCTGAGTTCCTGTTCCAACGGATCAGAGTGAAGCCGGCGGAAGCGATCAATATGAAGGCAACAACGACGAACACCAGACTCTTTACTGGTGCGTTTGAGCGTTGTGCGTGTCTTGACATGAGCTATTACCTTACTATCTGGTCCTGAACGATTGCTGACAATCATCCAAAAATGTCAGTCTGGGGCATTGGTTGCCCGAATTCCGTACGCAGACGCAGGTTGGTTTCGTTGCGAGAGGCGAGGTGTTGTTGTCGAGTTAAAGCTTCGGTGGTTTGTTGTTGCGAATGGCGGAAACGATGGCGGCGCATGTTTACTAGTTCTTGGGCGGGCCTCAATGGCAGGCCGTTGGTTGGTGTTTTCATGGCATCAGAGCGGATGCCCGGCGCTTGGGCATGTATCGTTCAGCAGGCACGATTCGCAGTCGGGGTTGCGGGCCGTACAGACGGTGCGTCCGAAAAGAATGAGTCGATGTGAAAGATCCGACCACTCCGACGGTTCGAAATATTGGGTGATTTCTTTTTCGACCTTAACCGGATCGGGGTGCTTGTCACGCCAATCGGTGCGCCAACGCAAGCGTCCCGTCACACGGATGACATGCGTGTCGACGGGGAACCCAGGAACATCAAACGCATCACCCAAAACGACGTTCGCCGTTTTACGCCCGACGCCGGCGAGTTTGGTCAGCTCTTCCATGGTTTGTGGCACAATACCGTTGAAATCGCTGACGATTTGGTTAGCGAGTTTGATGATATGAGCTGACTTCGTGTGGTAGAAGCCCAGCGGATGAATGATGTCTTCGATGTGCTCCGGATTGGCCACCGCAAGTGTTTCTGGGGTGCCGTAGTTGCTGAACAGTTCTGGTGTGACGCTGTTGACCCTTACATCCGTGGTCTGTGCGCTCAGAACGGTGGCGACGAGCAGTTGGAACGGTGTCTGGAAGTCGAGTGTGCAGATCGCTTCGGGGAACATCCGACACAGCACAGCGTATTCGGCGTGGATGCGATCACTGCGTTGCTGCGTGGTTTCCCTTGGCATGGCTTTTCGTTCCTTTCGCTATGCCTGCATGGGCAGGGCTGAACCGGCCGGATTGCGCTCCGCTGGTTGCGGCCTGTGTGCCTCATCTGTATCAGTGCCCTAGGTGTTCCGTGTCGATTTGATGATGCGCGGCACGACGATCCAAGCGGCCCGCCATCGTCAGGCATCACCGTCTGCGCAGTTGTTTTCCTCGCCGGCATCGTCGCTGCCCTGGACGTCGTCATCGCCGTTCGACGCACCATCTTCCGGCGGGTCGAAACGGTAGCCGACGTTGCGTACCGTGCCAATCAGATGTTCGTATTCACCGCCGAGCTTGGCGCGCAGACGACGTACGTGGACATCGACGGTACGTGTGCCGCCGTAATAGTCATAGCCCCACACCTCTTGCAGCAGCTGGGCGCGGGTAAAGACCCGGTGCGGATGCTGGACCAGATATTTGAGCAGCTCGAATTCTTTGTATGCCAGATTGACCGGTTCGCCGTTGAGCGTTGTGGTGTAGCCGTTGGTATCCACCACCAGATCGCCGGAACGGATTCGTCCGCTTTCTTCGTTGTCGCTGGTGTTGTGTGTGGTGCGTGACGCCGAAGGAACCGAGCGGCAACGTTCCGAAACCAGTCGCAACCGGCCCTCGACCTCGGCTGGTGAAGCGTTGCTGACCACCACGTCCGCCACACCCCACTGGAGATTGATGGCGGCGAATCCGCCTTCGGTGACGACAGGAATTACAGGGACTGCGAGTCCAGAAGCATGAATGAGATTGCACAGCGTTTTGGCATTGGCCAGATCGTCCCGGGCGTCGAGGAAAAGAATGGTGTTTTCCGGCAGTTTCACAATGCTCGCCGCTTCCATCGGCAGCACCCGTACGCGATAGGAGAGCAGCGTAAGGCTTGGCAAAACTCCTGCAGGACGAGGGGCCATCGTCATCAACGTCAAATCCGTCATTGAGCCCCTTTCTGCTCAAGCACGACCTCAAAGGCTTCATCAACCCGTCCGTTGACGACCGGTTAGCGCATAGCTTGACACCAAAAGGGGCATCATTGGGGTTCATGCAGTATTCATGCATTGTACCTGCCGGTTGTGGACACAGGCAGGTACCATATAGCCCTATGGAAACCCCTGTATGTGTCGGCGGTGTTACGTCGGGGTTTCAATGGCTTTGAAATTCCGCAAACGATTGGGCGGCAGGACTTTGGATGACCGGATTTCCGTGTCTACAATGGCACAGATGAGAAAGTAAGGCGGGATGCAATTCACGATGGTTATTGCTGTGAACGACAATGACGGAACATTGCGCTCGCTGCGGGCTTAAGCGAAAAGGATGGGAACTGTGAAGACTATGGAATCGGTGAATGACTCCGAAACTCCCTTGAATGACGCTGCGATGAAGGGGTCGACGAGGCGAATGGTGATGCTTGAGATTGCCGTTTATGCCCTCATTGCGGTGTCTTCGCTTGCTTCCTGCTTTGTTGGCCGGCAGTTCGCACTCGGCATTTCAACTGCGACTGCCTTGATTTTGATGATTGCGATCATGGGGATGTGGCCTTTGTATAGCAATGTCGTTGATGCCGTTGTGGGAGCGATTGGCGGGGTCATCATGATTTTTGCCACCCAGCTGATGGTGATGGATGCTTTGCCTGAAATCGACCAGTTGGATGCCGCCGGTAGGACGTTCCGAGCCGCGGCTGTTGCTATCTATCCAACCCTGTTGAACAGCCTGTACGCGATTTGGGCGTTCGCCCTGCTTTTGACGCTTGTTGTCTTTGTTGTTGCGGGCTTCCTGCAGCAAATGCTGCGACGGAACCGCACGGATATGGTGCGTTCCATGTCTCACAGTCTGATGCTTGATGTTGCGTTGGTTGCCAGTTCGGGATGGGTTCTGTCGCCGCTGCTCTTCCGTTACATCGGGACCAATGTCTGGGGAATGCACGGCCCGCTGGTCGTAGTGATTGTCTTGGCGGTTGCAATCGTTTTGTTCTCCGGACTGTCGTGGGCGTCAACGCGCTGGTGGAAGGATTATGTTGCTTCTATGAGTGTTTCATCCTCGGTGCCGGTCAAGCATGACCGTTCGCATCAATCGTGCGCGGCCATGGGTCTTGCTTCGGTGATGTGCGGTGGGTTCGTCGTTTTTCTGGCGCTGGTCGCATTGCTTTTCTTCGTCGGCTGACGGAGGACATCTGGCTGTTATTCGTTCGGCCGCGCATGTCGTATCTTGGACTACGACGTGCGCGGCCGATTGCAATTGATGCGAATTGACCTGCGATATCAGGCAGGGCACGGCTGTTGACGGTAAGTGAACCGGGCAGTTACCAGGTGATGAAGCCGAGATGTTCCAGCAGTGTTTTCAGACCGATGAGAATCAGGACGACACCGCCGCCGATCTGTGCGACCTGCTGCCATTTCACGCCGATGAAGTGGCCCAAGTAAAGACCGGCCACCGAGAATGCCCCTGTGATGACGCCGATGACGCCTGCTGCAACCCAGATGTTAATCGGCATGAACTGGAAACTGACTCCAACGGCAAAGGCATCGATGCTGCATGCAACCGCGAGTGGAGCCATGTGGCGCCAGTCGAACTGCGGTGTTTCCTTGGCGTCCTCCTCGGGCTCTCCAAGCGCCTCGCGAATCATGTTGCCGCCGATCAATGCGAGCATGGCGAAGATAATCCAGTGGTCCACAACTTCGAGGTATTTGCCGAACAGCGAGGCGAAGAAGTAGCCGAGGACGGGGAAGAGCGCTTGAAATCCACCGAACCAAAGTCCGGTTTTGAGTGCATTAAGGGGCTTTACGCGCTTGGTGGCCAGCCCCTTGCCGATGGCAACGGCAAAAGCGTCCATCGAAACGGACACGGCGATAAGAAAAATTTCGATAATCATCAGTAGGTGTGCGCTTCCGTGTTGTTCATCCGCGGTTTCATGCTCGGCAACGACGTAATCCGCAATCGTTGACATCTGCTGTGCACGGATGGGCCTCGACGGTCAATCCCGCCTGCGCCTCGTGTTGGGCATTGAGAACTGCCGATGACTTATTCGTATCCGGCTTTGAATTCCCTATGTGAACGCAGTTCACATGCCATCTGTACGAGGAACACTATAGTCCGAGGCTTGAATGTATGTCGTGGAATTTTTTCTGTCCGTCGGTGCGCGCTACGTTTTGTTGTCCGTCATGGCTTGATTCCTGTTGTTGCTTACTGTTTCGTAAGCTGTAAACGACTTAAACGATATGGGTGGGTTGGACGGCATCGTCGGTGGTTCGGGGATCGGTGATCTCGACAGCCTAGGTATCTGGGATGATTCAAGAAACAGAAAACCGGAACGCTGCATATTGCGCGTTCCGGTCTCAAATCGTGGAAAGGCGGTTGATCCGGACAGCTATCTGTGGATGTAGCCGTTGAAGCGATATCGCTCGTCTTTCAAATCAGACATGTCACTTTGCCTGACCAGCGAGGCGCTCGCGAGCGGCATTGATTTCCTTTTCAGCTTCGGCAGCACCGGTCCAGTAATCGCCGGGCATAACTTCCTTGCCGGGCTCCAGTGCTTTGTACTGCTCGAAGAAGTGCTTGATTTCGGCCTTGTGGTAATTGTTGACGTCGTCGACGTCCTTGATGTCATCGAAGCGTACGTCTGCAGGCACGCACAGCACCTTGTCGTCGCCACCCTCTTCGTCTTCCATGTGGTACAGGCCCACGGCGCGGCACTCAACCACGCAGCCGGGGAACACGGAGTTCGGAATCATCACGAGTGCATCGAGCGGATCGCCGTCCTCGCCCAGGGTTCCCTCAATGTAGCCGTAGTCATCGGGATAGCCCATTGCGGTAAACAGCGTGCGGTCGAGCTTGATGCGACCGGTTTCTTCGTCCATTTCGTACTTGTTCTTCGACCCGCGCGGGATTTCGACGAGAACGTTAAATGTTTCAGCCATGTTTGCTCCTTTAACTTACATCGCGCATACGGTTGGTTGCGTTGCCAAGTCTAGCGCAGATACCCGCCCATAGTAGGTCCGTAGATCGCTATGGCTCGGCAGTCTGCTGGGCGGTCATTGCGTTGGCTGTATCTGCCGGACTGCCTGTGCTGACTTGCTATGCACATTACCTGATCGGTCGTCGGTGTCGGAGCTTGATTCGCGGACTTTGATGTCCGCGACCGCCAGGGCCGTTTGTTTGGCTATTGTTCATCCAGTCTGTGTCAATGCAGGCTGTTGCTGCTTCCTGTTTTCCTACTGTTCCCCCGGTCCGGAAACCCTGAAAATGTAGGCTGCACGTTTGCTTGGGTCGAGGGTGACTTTATTGTTGCTGGACCAAGTGAACTCTTCGCCACCAAGTTCGTCGTGGACGCTGAATACTCGATCGCGAGGCAGCCCGAGCAGTGCCGGATCGAAGTTGACTTCCGAAGTATGCGCAGATTGGCAATCAAGATTGACCACGGTGATGAGGGTGTCGCCGTAGACCTTGGTGTTGTCTTCCGGTGTCGCTCCTGTGTCTGTGTGACAAAGATTCGACGGAATGTGCCGTGCGAAGGCCACAACGTTCGGGTCGCTGGTCCACAGCATCGTCAGATCGTGGTAGCTGCGACAGGCGGGGTGAGAGCGCCTGATGCGGTTGAGTTCGGTGAGTAGTGTCGCGATGCCGTACTCGTCGGTCTTGCTCCAATCTCGCACCTTGATTTCGTATTTCTCGTTGTCGGCCTGTTCCTCGCGGCCTTCCTGCTGGCGGTTTTCAACCAACTCGTAACCGTTGTAGATGCCCCATGAGGGCGATCCCATCGCTGCGAGGACAGCGCGCACCTTGTGACCTTGCGGACCGTTGTCGCGCAGATAATCCGTGAGGATGTCCGGGGTGGTCGGCCAGAACGTGTTGTGCTGGTAATAGGCCTCGTCGCTGTTCGTGGTTTGCAGGTACTCGGCAACTTCGTCCTTGGTGTTGCGCCAGGGGAAATAGCTGTGCGACTGCGTGAAACCGGCAAAGCTCAGCGCTCGCATGACGGCGGGTCTGGTGAAAGCTTCGGCTAAGAAGAGGATTTCCGGGTGGTTGCGCTGCACTTTTTCGATGACGTCCTGCCAGAAGCGCACCGGCTTGGTATGTGGGTTGTCGACGCGGAATATGGTCACGCCGGACTCGATCCACAGGTTCATGACCCGTTCGGTTTCGTGTTCGATGCCGGGCATGTCGATGTTGAAATCGATGGGATAGATGTCCTGATACTTTTTTGGCGGGTTCTCGGCAAAGGCGATGGTACCGTCGGGTTTGTGACGGAACCAGCCCGGATGCTGCTTGACCCACGGGTGATCGGGAGAGCATTGCAGTGCAAAATCCAGTGCAATCTCCAGACCCAGTTTGTGTGCGTAGTCGCAGAATGCTTTGAAGTCTTCCATGCTGCCCAGCAACGGGTCAACGGTATCATGCCCGCCCAGCGACGAACCGATGCCGAACGGGGAGCCGGGGTCGCCTTGTTGCGCGACCAACGTATTGTTGCGGCCTTTGCGGTTGGTGACACCGATGGGACAGATTGGCGGAAGATACACGACGTCGAAGCCTTCGGCCTTTGCGCGATCAAGCCCTGCGAACGAGGTGGCCAGCGTGCCTTGAATGATATCGCGGGTTTCGGGGTTACGGTAGGCGCCTTCTGAGCGCGGGAAGAACTGGTACCAGGCACTGAAGCTCGATGCCGGGCGTTCGACGCGGAAACGTTGCGGGACACTCGTGGTGAGGCCGTCGCGAAGTGGATTGGTCTCGTGCAGTGTGCTGATGGTTGGATTATCGGCGGCGTTGAGACGTTCTTCGGGTGCTAGTGAGGTGTCGGCAAGGCACTGTGCAGCCTCGCGTAGCGTAGCTTGCTGGTGTGCTTCGAGGTGCGCATCGTCATGCTGCGACCAGCGGGTGAGCAGCTGCGAGCCTGAGATTAGGACGTTGTCGATATCGTCGCCGACCTTGACTTTGATGCGGGCGTCGTCAAGCCATGAGGCGTACGTGTCCTCCCAGCCTTCGAGCGTGACGCTCCATTCTCCCAATTCACGACGAACTTCGGTGTAATCAGTATCCCAAGGCTTGAAATTACTGGGTTTTCCGGCCTGCAAGTAGGTCTTCCAGAGATCAAGACCGGGGTTGATGCAGTCCATGGCGACGCATTGACGCTCGATGCCGTGCTGGTCTCGCAATATCGCTGTGGCGCCGGTATGTACGCGGCCTTCGATGAAAATCTGTGCGGTGACGGTGAACGGTTCACCAACCTCTATGCGGGCCGGAAACATGCCTGATGGTTCGGATGGAGTGGCAGACATTATGACCACGCGACCGAACTGGTCTGGTCGGGAGATGGGGATGCTGGGTGTGGCGGGTTCGTCGAATGTGTGGTTGCTGGTGCTGGCTGTCATGGTGTTCCGCCTTGTCGTCGATGTCCGTGAAGTGCTCTGTAATTCTCATTGTAAAGGGAAAACTGAGGTTTTGGTGACCTGTGGACGAACGCTGCTTGATGTGGATAACTGGATTGTGGATCCTGAAATTGTCAACAAACCTGTGGAGGCTTGTTCGGGTTGTGCTTTGAAAGCGGTGAAATGTGGACAAAGTGGACATTGTTGCCCACAGCATGGCAGGTTTTGTCAACCGTTCGACCACAGCGGTCGGAAAGAACTCGAACATCCATTACATTATGAGAGTATGGCATTACTGATTCAGAAAGTCAGGGAAGTGAGAACTCATGGATGACGATAAGAAAGTGAAACATCTCGATGTCACAGACGAAGAGAGCGGCACTGCGGATAAGATGCGCTCGGATGCGACAGAGGCCGATCTCCTCTCGGATGACGCTGCGTTGGATGACGTTGCGTCGACAGAGGCAAGGCCCGTGTTCTGGCATCGTCGTTCGACGTTGGTCGCTGTGGGTGCGGCCGCTCTTGTGATCGTGTTGGCTGCCGGTGGCGGTTTCGCGTGGAATACGCATGAGAGGGATGCGGCGTTGTCGGGTTGTCGCGAGCATGCGGCGTCGTTTTCGAAGTTGAGGGACGCGAAGGACGGCAAGGATGTCGTTGAGGCGTTGGGTGTCGGCAGGGATGGTGTCGCCGATGCGGGGACGTGGGACGCGTTGCAGCGTGCCGACAAGGAGTGGGGCCGTTTGCGCGGGCAGGGTGTTCCTTCGTGTGATGCTTCCTCTCGTCGTGCCGCGCGCGATCGTGAGCGTGAGGCCGCATCGCGGCCGGATTCCCTGCGTGGTGCGCGTGCCGGTCTGGATTCGGCGGCGAAGGCTGTGTTGGGTAGCCGGGATGCGAAGGCGTTGTCTGACGCGAGGGGTTCGTTGTCGGGCAAGGTGGGGGAGTACCGGGGTCTGTTGGAGTCGTCGGCGGGCAATGTCGCCGATGATGCGACCCGCACGGCGCTGTCGCAGCAGCTTGATGCGGCCGGTGGCCTGTTGGGTTCCAAGGATGCGAGGCTTGCCGATCTTCAGGCGGCGGTGCAGTCGTTGGACGGTGCGGCGGATGGTGTGAACGCGAGTGTGCGGGCGAAGGCCGACGCGGACGCCCAGGCCGCTGCTGCGGCGCAGGCTCAGGCGCAGGCGGCGGAGTCGTCCCGTGCCTCCCGTCAGGGTTCGTCGTCGGGTGCGCAGCCGGGTTCCGGTCGTGGTTCGCGTGCACCGCGTCCTTCGGCCCCGTCGTCGGGTTCCGGCGGCCGGTCGTCCCGTCCATCGGCCCCGTCGCCGAGGCCGTCTGCACCTTCTGGCGGCTCATCGCCGTCGGATTCATCAGGCAATTCAGGATTTGATCTGACCCCCTCAGCACCTATTCCGGGCTGTGTGAATCATCAAGGATTTTGTCCTATTGGTTGATTAAGAGATTTGTCGTTTCCCCCGCTGCTGATCTTGGCGGATAGGGCGGGGGATTCGACTCCAATTTTTTGGAAGAGGACCCTTTGGGGGTGCTCTTCCTCCATCCTATCCGAATTGGAGGAGAATAGTAATGAGATTCAGCAATGTAAGGGCCGGGGTCTTCAGGCGTCTGCTGGCCGGTGCGGTCGTCGGTCTGACTGCCGTGGCGATGCTTGCGCCGAGCATGGCCAACGCCGACGGAGGTGCCGGTTCCGGTGGTTCCGGCGGTGCGAATGGCGGAAGAGGCGCCATCAAGTGGACGTATCGGGATTCGTTCGGGACGCCGAGTGACGCGCTCGTGACCGATGTGCTCCGTGGCATGGGCATGTCCGTGACAGGGGGCGATGCGGACATCGCGATCAATCAGGCGATGAGCGGCGCCGTCGGCGAATGCCAGGCGAGATACGGTGCGTCGCACCCAGGGCAGGCGGCGCAGGCGAATTGCCGTCTCGTGTCCGTTGGCGCGATATACACCCCGACCGCCGGAAACAGCTTCACCGGCCATCCTGCAGGCTTCACTTCAAACCAGTGGGCGACGGCATGGAACGCCGAAACGCAGGGGAAAATCTACAGTCATGGAGGTGTCAGCTATTTAACTTCTTCACCTTTTTCAGATGGTTCAACAACCATTAATTCCCTTGTGGCTCGTGAGGCTTCACGGAACGTGGCTCTTATCGTCGTGGTGCTGAGCCAGGACGAGCCGCCGGTGGATGTGCCGCCGGCCCCTCCGTCGAAGGATGTGCAGAGGGGTGTGTCGGCCGATGCGATGGTGAACCGGACGACCGTCACGAGCGGCACGGGCACCAACGGGCGGGAGTTCTCCTTCTCGGATTCGTTCGACGCGCACGGCCAGTCGTACACGGTGTCGAACCAGAAGGTGTTTGATGTGACGACGGGCCGGGACATCTCCGACCGGTTCGCGTTCGACACCGCCGACGGGTCGGCCCCTGCCGGCGACGTCGCGCACGCGACGTGGAAGGGCGGCGACCGTCTGCCGGACGGCCATACGTGGCGTTGGACGCTGGACGTGACGGTGCACGGCCCCTCCACCTCGAAGGTGGACGACACGGCCCGCGTGCATTGGAAGGGCGCGGCCCAAACCGCCGATCAGGATACGCCGTCGCGTTCGTTCCCGACATGGAAGCCGTCCCCCGACAAGAGCTGGGTGAGGCGGGACGATTCGGGCAAATGGCTCGCCGTGGTGGATCCGACGCATTCGAACGCCACGGGCGCCGACGATATGACGTTCCTTGACGGCGACACGGTGGGCAGCGTGGTCAACGGCACCGTCGACGCGCATCTGATCGACGCCCCGTCGGTGTTCTCGCTCGAGGACGACTGGTCGAAGGCCGGCTATCTGGTCGGTGCGGCCAAGGCGTCGGACGTGCGCGTGTACGAGGCGGACGCGCAGGTGGGCGCCAACGGCCATTACGAACGTTCCAGCGTCAATGACATCGCCAATACCGGCCGTGACGTGACCGGCCAGTTCGACATCAGCCTCAACGGGTCCAAGGCGGTCGCGAAGGCCAAGCCGTCGTACCTGGCGAAGCTCAAGGGCATGGCCACGCCGTTGCAGGTGACGATGCTGGTGCCCATGGGTGTGGACTACGCGAACGGCAAGGGCGCGGCGAAGGTGCGCGAGGACTTCGGCAAGGAGCCGGGCGACGAGGTGGCGTTCTGCACGAACCCCGACGGCTCCGGCCTGACCAACGCCGGCTCCGAGACCGTCAACACCCGGAAGACGGCGACCAACGAGCCGAAGGTGTGCGGCTACGTGCCGCCGGCCAAAAAGGACGTGGTGGGCGAGGCGTCGCAGGGCGGCGACCAGTCCAGCGTGGACGGCAAGGCCGTCTATCCGGGCCAGAAGGTCGAGTACCAGCTCGACACCCAGCCGCACCTGCCGTCGCTCGCCTATCCGGTCAAGACGGTGACCCTGACCGACCGGTACGACCGGTACCTTCAGGTGGACAAGCAGACGCTGGAGATCATGGACCTGAACACCGGCCATGCGGTCCCCAAGAGCAAGTACACGACCACATGGGACGACAAGGCGCACATGGTCGCGGCGAACATCACCGACCCGACGCTGATCGCCCAGTGGCAGGCGGGCGGCGCCCCGAGGTTGCAGCTGCGCTTCGAGGGCACCGTGGCGAAGGACGCGCCCGCCGACCACAAGGTGAACAACCGCTGGGTGCTGACGCTGAACAACAGCCTGACGCCCAGCAACGAGGTGTTCAACATCCCCCCGAGCCTCAACCCCGCCAAGCACGACAACCAGTCCGCCAAACAGGGCGACCCGAAGGTGTCGATCGACGGCAGGACGCTGCTGCTGGGCGACACCGGCAACTACGTCATCGACCTGGACGCCACCCAGTCCAACCCGGCCTACAAGGTCTGGAGGCTCGGCATCGTCGACGACTTCGACGAGCGGTACCTCAAGGTGGACCCGTCGGCCGTGAGCGTGACCGGCGACGACGGCAGGGACTACACGGGCCGGTTCAACATCCAGGTGCGCGACGGCGTGCTCTACGCATTCGCCAAACGCGTCGACACGAAGGTGCCCGCCACCGGCGAGACCGTCAAGGGCGACCCCCAGCCGGCCGACCTGAAGGCCTACTCGGAATCGAACGACTACGACCCGCTGAACGACCCGGCCATCGACCAGACCCTGCTCGGGCAGAAGTACCATGTAACCCTGCCCTACACGGTGGCCAAAGTCACCGACGGGTACGTGGTGCGCAACAAGGCCACGCAGGTGCAGAACACCGTGCGCAAAGACACCAACGAGGTAAGCAACCCGCTCAAACCGATCAACCCGGCAAAGGACGTGGTCGTCAAGGTCGGCGGCGAAAGCGTGGACGGCACGAGCATCTACAGGGACCACGTGTTCCTCTACCGGCTCGACAGCTCCGTGCTGCCCGCCAACCGCGCCTACCCCAAGACCGACAGGTGGCGGATCGCGGACAGGCTGGACCCCGCGTACGACCAGTACACGGGCCAGTGGGCCGTGTACGCCGCGCGCGACCTGTACCGCGACGGCAAGGTCGTGGCTGGCAAGGGCGAGAGGATCGCCGGCAGCGGTTTCGACTCCTCGAAGCTGGGCGGCGACATGTTCGCCATGCACGCCGCCTCCGACGGCACCCTGAACATCGAGGCCACTGCCGCCTACCTCGCCCTCGTGTCGGCGGACAACGGGCACGAGCAGGGCTGGCGCGCCTACGTGCAGGCCAAACGCGTGAAGGTCACCGACCGGCACGAGAACAGGTTCACCGAAACCATCAACGACAGGGACAGCGAGTCGAACGTCGTCTGGACCCGCACGCCGGACATGACCCCGGGCCTGCACATCGAGAAATGGGACAGGGACAGCGGATGGCCCGACGGCGACCGCGACGAGTCCAAGGACGCCAAGAAGCTGTGGCGTGACGGCGACACGATCGTGTTCACCATCACCAACACCAGCAACAACGAAGGCGGACAGGGGGCGGTGTACAAGGCCGGCGACCTGAAGCTCGAGGACCGCACCATCGCGGGCGACGGCACCGTGACCGACCTGAAATACCCCGACAACTGGGACACGCTCGTGCTCAGGCCGGGCGAGCACGTCGATGTGACCGGCACCCTCAAAGGCGTGACCGGCCACCACACCGACCGCGCCAAGGTCACCGGCACCCCGCTGGTCGAATGCCCCGTCCCTGCGGGCGACCCGTTCGACGCGTCCAAGAAGAACAACGCACAGCAACCGGCCCCTGCGGACGGCATGAAGCGTGTGCGGGTCGGCGACAGGACGCTGTGCGCCGACACCAAGGTGGAAAGCAACCAGGACGACTGGAACGCCACCCGCGCATCCATGCTCGCCCGTACCGGCTCGGCCGTGCTCGCGGTTGTGCTTGCGGCCTTGCTGCTTGCCGGTGCCGGCTTCGGCCTGATGTACGTGCGTAGTCGCTCCGACGCCGTCGCGCCGAATGCGGACGGCGGGGAGGAACGGTGAGTGTCCTCGCCGTTGCCGTCCTTCGTGGAAAGCGCATGGGTCGCCGGCCTCGTCATGTCGCGGCCGGCGATTTCCTCAGGGCTTGCGAAAGCACTGAATGAAATGAAATGAATGAATGCGGGTGCGGTGCACGTCGGCCGCGCCCGCACCTTTAGACGTCCCGCCGTTTTTCTCTCTTTCCGGCGGGAACGGGCTGCTGGCAGGCAGTCCCGAGATGATATGCGGGCCGAGGGTGTGGTTCTCTCAATTCCCAATTCCCCCACAGCCATCACGGCCCGCATATCCACCACATTGTCTTTATGGCATGACCCTTTGTGTTGTCATGTCTGCTTTTTCGACGGTTCGTTAGGGTTTTAAAGGGGTGTGTAATGTCTGTGGCATCAGTGTCAGAGATGGTTCGGCAAGGTGTTGTCGTTGCCCGACGGCGGCACGTACCATCCGCCGCCTCCCTGTGGCGCCGAGGGTGCCGCCGGTTGCGATGGCGCAGCGGGCGTGCCGTTCCGGTGGCCCTGCTTTTGCTGCAGGGGTGCCGGTGGTGCGGGCCGGTGTGACGGGTGCCGGGGCTGGCTGGGACGGTTCGGGGGCTGCGGGCTGGTTCTCCTGCGCCTGCGTGTCCGCTGCTGTTTTGGCCTGCATGCTCATGGCGACACGGTTCGACGATTCGCTCAGGGCCCGTTCCTGTCGCTTGAGGGAATCTTCGTTCGTTTCCCGACTGTTCAGAAGCCGTTCGGCGGCGCCGAAGCGATCCAGCATGGCCACGAGGTGCTGGAGGCTGCGTGTCCGGGCCTGTCAAGCTTCCATACCACCACCGTGTCACTCTCACGCAACGATTCGATCATGCGGTCGAGCTGCGGTCTGTGCGCTTTGGCGCCGCTGGCGTGGTCGGTGTAGATCCTCTCGCAACCGGCCTTCCTGGGCGCATCAATCTGTAGATCAGCGTTCTCCGTGGTGCTCACCCTGGCGTATCCAATCAGCGTTCATCCCTCATCGTTCCGAAACCCGTTATCCTTCCATTCTACCGGACGTTGAATAAGGAACGGCTTTCGGGGCACACAGATCCGCAATACAGCCTCAACTTTGCCATATTTCTAACTGTGTTTCACAAACGGATGTTTACAAGACGCTCCAAATTGCTGAACGAACTAGATACAGCAGAAAGTCATGGAACTGAATCCAACTCGACTGAGGTAATGCCAATCAGCACCAACCATTAATTCCTTTTATGACTCATATTTAAGCAAAGATAATATAAGATGATGATGATTAATAATAATCATCATATCGAGTGTCACCCATTGATACTCAATATACATACATTTCAATTAAAGAAGGTTTGGAGATAGATGTTTCATTTAGATGCAAACCATAGAATACGAAAAGCCGTGGTAATTGCACTGTCCCTGACAACGTGTGTTTGCTTTACCCCATTATCAGCTAACGCTGCGGATATACAGTTGTCGGATTCACAAGTGGATGGAATCCTTGACGAATATGCCGCACAAATTCAGAATGATTATTCCGGAATAGCCAGTAGAGCAGACGAGAACAACGAGGAGTCACTACTCGCCAAAAAGAACAGCGAGCAGAAAAGTATGGCTCCTGAAAATCGGAATGACCCTAAAGAGCGCTAAGGTCTCACAAAGTGTTGATTCAGTAGTTAAAAAAGGAACAGGATACAGTGTCGTCTCTGAAATCAGCACCGATCTGCAAATGGTTCCGAATCCAGGGGTAACCATCACGATCGCAGGAGAAAACCGTGACCATTTGGATTCGAGCTTTACCGATCGACATGTGATCACCTTGGGTCGCGACTTGAACAGTTCTCGCGCTTATTCGATTACTTCCGACAGGATGAATCCCGATTTCCCCATTTACGACGAGAAAGGGGACGGAGGAAACTGCGCCAATTTTGTTTCCCAATCAATCTATGCTGGTGGACTTCATACAACGCGCGGGAATTCTTTCGACGTTTGGAACGACAGCGTCTGGACCTGGAACCTCAGCGGTATAGCGCGAGCCTCGCACACTTGGTCTGGAGCACAGCGTAATTACAACTATATGAAAGATCATTCAGGAGCTTTCACTGTAGAGAGCAACGCCTATAACGTAGGACTGGGAGGCGTTATTTATGCCGACTGGGAGGGAACAGGCAATCTCGGTCATGCGATGGTCGTCGTAGGCCACATCAACGGAGGCCCTCATCCCTCCCCGTCATTTGCCAGAAAACTGTAAACAGGTTCGAGTACCCCTTCTACGAGACCGTCCAAAACGCCCGGAGAGCACACGGGAACAAGACAATTTGGAAAGGCCTGCAATTCAAATGCGAGTTCTAGGATCCGTCAATGAGTAAAAAGCTGTTCGTGATTGCCACTGCCATAGTTTTGGTTTATTGCGCATGCTGGGTCCTATCCTTCGGCGTCGCCAAAAAAGCGGCCGGTGAATATGCCTACGCATGGAAAGTAAATGACGAGACGATCGCAGCGGCGTACAATACTAAGGATCTCATTCAATCGCAATGCTCCAGAAAAGACGCCAGGGCTCTCCAGTGGAGTCCGGAGCGAATAAGAAATATTGATAGGAGCAACATCGAGGTACATACGACCCCGTTCATCTGGTCTCTGTGGATCCAGACTGTAAAGATGAACAACAACAAGGGAATCGTGCAGGACAACACCTTGGACAACATAACGTACATTGATCAGGCAACACAGGAGTTCATGACATATGCCCATTAAATTGAAGCAACCTGAATAACTGTATGACATTAAAATGATAGTAACGGCACCGAAAGCATAGAAGCTGCTTCAATACGTTTGATGTCAGCGTCTGCAGCCGTTGCTGAATGTGCTGAACGAACGTCCGCACTTCACGCTTACGGTGGTCCAATTCGCCAATGGTGTTGCGGTCGCCTTCGTTGCCTGTAGGCTCTGCAGTGAGTTAACCGTAGTGATCTCCTTTAATCAGGTGCACCACGTTGGTGCGGTGCATACAAGTGAAGCATATCGCAATTCGATACACTGTCAGCGCTGTTATTAATACGCGAGTCTTGTCATAGCCAGTTTTTTGGAGTCTTTCTGTGTTATCATGATATAAAAATCAGGATTGGTTTTATTTTGCACGTCGGAGTGTGTTGATATGAATGATTTCCCGCTGGCCCTCAACAATGTTTCCTTTCACTACGCCTCAGGCGGACTTGGAATCGATGATGTTTCCCTTTCCTGCAAGGCGGGTTCCTGGACGGCGCTGATGGGACCGTCGGGGGCGGGCAAATCAACCTTCCTCTATTGCGCGTCCGGCCTGTTGCCCGTTGAGAACGGAACGGTGTCGGTAGCCGGCAGGGACATAGCGGGGATGCGTGAGTCCGATCTGACACGGATGCGACGCGACCATATCGGGTTCGTGTTCCAGGACTATAACCTGGTCGATGCCTTTACGTGCCTGCAGAACGTGATGTTGCCGTCGCTTTTCGGAGGCCCTCGCATAAAAAAGGAACGTGCCTTCCAGGCGTTGTCGTTGGTCGGTTTGGATGGGTTCGCAGGCTCGTATCCCGCTGACATGTCGGGCGGTCAGCGTCAGCGTGTGGCGATAGCCAGAGCTTTGGCGTCACAGCCTGACATCGTGTTCGCGGACGAGCCGACTGGCGCATTGGACAGTCGCAGCGCGCTGATGGTCCTCGATGCGTTTTCCACTGTGGTGGAACAGGGGCGTACGGTCCTGATGGTCACTCATGATCCGAATGTGGCGGCGCGTGCGCAGCGTACGGTGTTCCTTGTCGATGGCAAGGTGGATTCGGTGTGCGAAGGATACGATGCGGAGCATCTGGCCATGCACTTGGCTGACATGACGTCTATGGTGGCAGGGAGGTCTCGTCGATGAAGAAGTATGGTTCCTCCACTGCATCCCATGGTCTCCGATCGCATTCGTCCGCCAGCCGGGATTCCCTCCGTTCGCTGGTGTGGTCTTTGGTCAAGGCGCATCGCGCCTCCTACACGGTCCTGGCTCTCACCGTATTCGTGACGTCGCTATTACTGTGCTCGACATTGCAGGTGTACACGGCGGGAAAGATGATGGATGGTGCCGTGGGCATGGATTCCATGAACACCTTACGGCGTCTGATGGCCGTCACGCCATATCAGAATGTTGTCGTGCTGTCCACGGTGTCCGTGCTGTGCATCGGACTGGTGGCTGTCTTCCTGGTGCTGGCATCCGTGTCATCGCTGGTGCAGAATCGCCGGCGAGAGTATGGAATGATGCGTCTCAACGGTGCCGGCCGGTTACGCATTATGGTGATGGCGCTGGGTGAGTTCTCCCTCCCTCTAGCCCTTGCCAATGCGGTTGGATGCCTGGCAGGCTCTTTGCTGACCGTCCCCATGGGGATGGCAGTCAATGGTCCCGCGGAGTTTCCTGGTTCGGGAATGCTCTTCCGTCCGAGGATCCGACCGGTGGTGTCCGTCCTTGCCTTCGTCTTCATGATGGTCGTCTGCCTGCTGGGCGTATGGCTGGCGGTACGCAAAATCGGCAAGGCCACGCCATTGGAGCTGATGGGGCAGGAACCGGTGAAGGATACCGGGAGGATGGGCTGGCTTCGGTCTGTCGTTGCCGGCGTCCTGTTGCTGATCACCCTGATCGTGGGCTTCGCCCCGATCGGCGTGACGCTCGACGTGCGTTGCATGCTGCTGGTCATTCTGGTTATCAGTACCGTCTATGCCTCCTCGCCGCTTCTCGTGTCCGTCTCGGTTTCACTGGTTGGCCTGGTGCCGGAAAAACTTGCGGAAGGACCCGGCATCCTGGCCCGCCAGCGCGCCAGGAGAAAAACGGAGGGATCCATGTCGATCGCCCTGCCGGTCATGATGGTGCTGACCATCGTAGTCTCATTCCTGGCGGTGCTGCGCGCCGGGTCGATAGGCGGTAACATGCTGAACCTGCGACCGCTCAAGGCGGATGTGGTCGCCACGGCGGACACCTCTTCCGGTGTCGACAGGATAGACTCATCTATACGGGACCTTGGCGATGCGGTCAATGAAGCCGACATCTACCAGACCCAGCAGTGGGCGGTGGAGGGTTCCGATAGTATCTTCCAGGTCGCATGGCACGAAGGGCCGGGCCGGCTTCCCGGCGGTACCGGGGTCACTGCCCCCAAGGTCGTCAAGGGCAGCCTGGCTGACTTGGGGCCCGGAAGAATAGCGGTCTCGAACGAACACGCCGATTACCGGCTGGGTGACAAGGTCACACTCTTGGACCGGCATGACAGACGGTACCGGTTGACTGTAGTGGCCATAGTCGACCCGCCTGAGGGCATGCCGGAGTTGCCCATGGACTTCCTGTCATCCGCTGACGGGTTGCCGCGCAGCGGTGAGCTGGATGAGCTCATAGCCATGGTATCCGCGTCTTCATCCGTTGCGGTAAACGGCATCCTCAAAGGTCTTCAAGAAACCGGAGTCAGGGGGATGAGGGTGGAAACGCGCGCGGCTTTCATCGACCGGTTTGTACGCCGCGGCGTATCCGGACAACATGCGTTGTCCGTCATGATCGTCGGCGGCACTGTCCTGGCGATGGTGTTCCTGGTCCAGTCCATCGCCATAGCCCTTGCGGAACGTCGCCGACAGGACCACAGGCTCTATCAGATTGGCGTATCGCATCGGTCCATCATCTGGTCGGCGATACTGGAAATCATGGTGGATGCATTCTCCGGCATCCTCATCGCCATGGTCGCCGTCTGCGTCGTGGTGGCTGCATTGGCTGCCGCTTTCAACGGTGCGGGGATAGGGGTCTCCTACACGCCGATCCCTGTAGGATCGTTCTGCCTGATCGGATTGCTGCTGTTGATCATCGGCGTGGCGGCGACCTTCGAGATCTCACGTAGTATGCTCGGAGACCCCGGATCAGAACAATAGGAGAGCCATGAAACCTGTCTGTCTCATCAAGAAATATACCCAAGGGCACATTGTCGCATATATGGTCGCGCTCCTTCTCGGAATATCCGTGCAGGTACTGACTTTGCTGCAACCAAAGTACAGCGGTGAACTGATTGCCGGGGTCGAAAAGCATGTCTCAATCACGAAGACGACCTTGTTCCTTGGAATGCTCATCATCATTGGTGTTGTACTTACAGCCGTTCAGCAAGCTTTGCTAGGCGTAATAGGGGAGAAAACCGTACGTGATGTGCGCATGCGCATGACTGATCGGTTTTTCGGGATGAGCCTGTTGGCCAGAGAAACGAATCCACCGGCATGGTATTCGCAAAGAATCACCAATGACGCCGAACTGATCAAATCCATACCGACGGAGTTCCTCTCATTACTTCAAGGTGTGATTTTGCTGTTGGGTTCGGGGTTGGCGTTGCTGAAATTGAACCCTATTTTTTTCTGATAGTTCTTCTCCCAGCAGGGTTTTCGATGCTGTTTGTCGAATTGGCGGCAAAACCAATCAAAAAATGGCAGAACGATGTGCAGAACGCGTCAATGGATATGACTATGAACGTGCAGGAGGCGACCTCCGCCATGCGTATGCTCAAAGCATACAATGCTGTTCCTTTTGAAAAAGGAAAATTGAGGAATTCCGTATCCAGAGCCTTCACATTTGGGAAAAACTGATTTATCTATATAGTGCAGTGGGACCGTTGACACAGACTGGTCGCAAGTGGTCAAATGGAATTCACCGTTCTTGTCATGTTCCTGATGTACTTCTCTTATTTTTCCAATGCCACCACTTCGATAGTTTCATCGATTGGGCAATTTCCATGCTACAGATGCACAAATTTCTGATGTACTTAAGGAAGTCGGCTTACGAATCGGAAAAGCGAATGAACAGGAGATTCTTGACTGTCAGGTAGGTGAATCTGGTCTCTCCCTATCAGGTGGTCAAAAACAAAGAATAGCTTTAGCTGGGGCACTAATAAGAAAGCCTAAACTCCTTATTATGGATGAGCCGACGTCCAGTCTAGACGGGATCACAGAGGAAACAATTGCAGAGCTTATGAGAAAAAAATTCCGTGATACCACCATCATATATTCCGCACATCGCCTCTCGCTCATACTCGAAGCGGATTGGATAGTGGTTATCAAAGACGGAAATGTTCTAGATGAAGGCCCGCATAAGGATCTTCTTAACCGTTGTGAATACTACAGACATCTAATCACCGCACAAGCCCATGGTAGTCAGGGATAGATAGCAAAGTGGGAAAGGAGCCTCCTTTCGGCGGCTCCAAAGTCCAAAAGCAACGAGATTTTAACCAGTGACCTCAACTCGATCGCCTGAGAATTTAACGACTTCTCTGCTGTCGATATTCCGGCGATTGTTCGTATATCCTCAATCACTGCTATGGATAATAGCAGATTCTTCACATTTCTATTTTCCAGTGGTCTTTTCGTTTGTCGGCCAGCCGTCGAGGGGTTCGTATCCGTAGCTGGTTTCGGTGCTGAATATCCTGAGCAGCAGCGTATGCGGTTTTCTTGACGGCATGCCGCCGACGATGGCGAAGTCTCCCTTGTGAAGGGGCTTGTATGGTGATGCCATACGGTTCTCGACGTAGATTCGTTGCGTTCCTCTGGCCTCGACGTCGATGTATTCGGTCTTTCTGTCGGCGTGGTTGACGGCGACGATCAGGTAGATGACCGTCTCGATGGTGCCCGGACGCATGGCAGGGGTGTGCATCGGGTGATATTCTAAACGGCGGATTCCTAACACGAACCGAGAAAGGCAAGACGATGGACGGCATTGAAGAGACACAGACCGTTTCGCCGGAACGGACCCCGGCATCCGAACCCGGCTCCAAGGACGGGCGGCCGGAGCGCAGGACCGGGCGCACCGCGCTGATCGCGCTCATCGCGTGCGCCGTGCTGGCGGCGGCTGGCGTCGGCGGCTGGTTCGGCTGGTCGCATCACGAGACAACGAACGCCAACGCGGACTGCGCGCGCGCCGTCGCCGAGGTGTCCAGGATCGAAAGCAAGGGTCTTGACGACCAGGTCAGGCAGGCGGCGGCCGTCAAGAGCTCGGACGTCAGGGACGGCAACACCGTCACGGACCTCGATGCCACGCTCAAGACCTTGAAGGCGAAGCCATCGCTGCCGTCCTGCGACGCCGCCAAGCGCGCCGACGCCCGGCGCGACGCGGACGCGGCCAGGGACGCGCTGGCCAAGCTGACCGCCGCCCGCAGGACCGCCGCGTCCCGGGCCAAGGCCGTGCTGTCCGACCGTGACGCGAAGACCCTCGACTCGCTGCGCGCCGACCTCACCGCACGGCGGGACCAGGCCAGGCAGCTGCTCGACTCGACCGGCGGCGCGGTCGCCGACGACGCGACCCGAACGGCCCTCTCCGCCCAGATCGACAACGCCACCAGGCTCCTGGACGACAAGACCGTGAAGGCCGACGACCTGACTGGCGCCGCCAAGGGCCTCGGCGACGCGACCGACGCCGTCAACGCCAGCGTGCGGGCGAAGGCGGATGCGGACGCGCAGGCCGCTGCTGCGGCGCAGGCTCAGGCACAGTCGGCTCCGTCGTCCCGTTCCCCCCGTCAGGGTTCGCCGTCCGGGTCTTCGTCGGGTTCCGGTCGTGGTTCGCGTGCACCGCGTCCTTCGGCCCCGTCGTCTGGTTCCGCTGGCCGGCCGTCGCGTCCCTCGGCCCCCGCTCCGAGGCCTTCGGCCCCCTCGGGCGGCTCCTCCAACAACGGGGGAGACTTCGACTGGAACGCATGGGTATCATCACATCCCGCTAACGATGATGCGGGTTGTGTTGGCGGTAACCGTGGTTGTCCGATTGGGTGATTGTATTTAACTGTCCGTCATTCCCTTTTTGGGTGCATAGACTCCTTTCGTCAACCAACGAAAGGAGTCTTCCTTATGAGGAAAGACAAGATACAAGGACGGCTGGGCCGCCTTGCCGAATATGGCGTGGCCGTGGCGGCCGCGGCCGCGATGCTGTTGCCGGGCGTGGCGGCCGCCGACGGCGGGGGCGGCTCGGCCGGGGGTTCGGGCGGTTCGGGTTCCGGTGTCGGCGTGGTCACGTGGATCGCTGACGACGACATGGGTGCGCCCACGGTCGGCAACATCAAGGCCCAGCTGTCGGCCCGTGCGGGCATCTCGTATGCCGGCAACGTCGCGCACGCGACGTGGAAGGGCGGCGACCGTCTGCCGGACGGCCATACGTGGCGTTGGACGCTGGACGTGACCGTCCACGGCCCCTCTACCTCGAAGGTGGGAGACACGGCCCATACTCATTGGAAGGGCGCGTCTCAAACCGCTGATCAGGACAGTCCCTGGGGCGAGTTCCCGACGTGGAAGTCTTCTCCCGACAAGAGCTGGGTGAAGCGGGACGCTTCGGGCAATTTGACACACTGTCAACACCGGCGTTATACTTCTGGCGTAAAAATTGACAGTGTGTCAATGATATCTATGGTGGCGTCGGTGAGTGTGGTGTGACGCCAGGCGTATGGAAAAGAGTTTTCATGATGCGGATAGTTTCGATGGAAGCTGAGCAGTCGGATACGATGACGTCTTCTGGTATGCAGTATGAGATGAATAAGCGCAAACAAATCGTGCGTGCTGCCCGCGAAATGAGTTTGGAAAAGGGTTTTACGCACATCACGATTATGGACATTGCACACAAGATCGGCATGACCCGCTCGCTGTTCTACCACTATTTCAAAAATAAGGATGCCGTGGCCGAAGCGGTTCTTGACGAAGATATCAATGAGATTATTGCTCGAATCGATACCTGGAATGAGACCAGAGAAGAGGGCAATATCGACAAAGCGTTGGCCGATATCGTCCAACTGATGCGCGATATCCTGAACGATGAGGGCCCATTCAGCCAACGTATGGTCCAATCCGGCAACGCCGAGCTTTATATACGTTTCGTCGATCAGGTCTCGTGTCGTGTTGCGGATTATATCGAGCACACCACTGCCGAAGATTTCGTGCGTGTGCATGGCGAGCTTCCGGTCAAGCATCTTCATGAAACCTTGATTATGTTGATATCTGGTTCGATTGCCATGCTGCGTAAATATCCGCAAACGGCAAATGACACCATCATTCAAATTTTGGCCCAGACTCTCCATCTGGAGCCATATCTCGATGATTGCCCACACCCAGACGATTCCGCCTCTGTGCAGCAGTCTCGAAAACAACACAATGAACAATAATAATTAAAGGAAGTGAGTTCCGTGTTATTTCAAGTCTATGGGCCCGATGCTCTCTATCAATGGCTGGGCTGGGTGCTGGTTTTTGCAGCGCTTATCGGTGCCAATGAGATTGCCCGTCGTAGCAAGGTCGGTGGCCTCGTCTGTTTCGTCGGCATCCCTTCGGTGTTGACCGTCTACTTTATCTCCATTTATGTGGGTGCCTCCATGGGTGCTGACTGGGCTTTGAATAACCCCACCCACACAGAGATGAACGGCTGGTTTCACTACGCCAAGCTTTACGCCGCCGTGGCCGGCTGCATCGGCTTCATGATTTTGAAATACGGCTGGGGCAAGTTGGGCAAGGTCAACTGGTTCAAGTGCTTCCCGTTCATCATCGTCGCCATTAACATCCTTATTGCTGTGGCCTCTGATTTTGAATCGGCATTCCGCGGCTGGGGCACCACCTTCGTTTCCAGCGAGGGTGTGACGCTCATGGGCGGTTGGTTCAACGTCATCAACGGCACCGCCGGCCTGATCGACATCTTCTGCATGACCGGCTGGTTCGGCATCTATGCTTCCAAGGACAAGCAGGATATGCTCTGGCCCGATATGACCTGGGTCTTCATCCTTGCTTACGATCTGTGGAACTTCTGCTACACCTACAACTGCCTGCCCACGCACTCCTGGTACTGCGGTCTGGCTCTGCTCCTCGCTCCGACTTTCGCCAACTTCCTGTGGAACAAGGGCGGCTGGATCCAGAACAGAGCGAACACCCTGGCCATCTGGTGCATGTTTGCCCAGTGCTTCCCGTTCTTCCTCGATGCCAAGCGCTCTCGCTTCGCTGTGGAATCGGTTAACAACCCGAACGTGAACCTCGCTGTCTCCATTCTTTCCTTGGTTGTCAACATCTGCGCTCTTGCCTACATTCTATGGAGGGCCAAGAAGCAGGGCGTCAATCCTTGGAAGCAGGAAGTCTTCAAGGGTACTCGCGACTTCGACCAGGCTATGGCCCGTGCCGAGCAGCCTGCCGTCGCGGCCAAGGCTTAGGCGAGCTCATTCTCAAGGAACCCAAGCTCGTGTACTGATTTGCATCTGAGCGGCGAGTTCCTTCTAACGCAGAGGGGGATCCGGTTCCGCTGGGTCCCCCTCTGTCATCCCCTTTGGCTGCCATTCACTTGAGGTATTCGCGCTTTTTGATAACCAACATCTTCACATATTCACATATCAACGACACGTGTTTAGGTGTCTGACCCAACTGCGCGGATACCGGCATGGACTGGAACGAATTCCGCTCCCCGCCGAATATGCACCTCCTAAACCGACTGAAAACGCAAGACAGGCAGGCACATCTTTGATCGAGCGTCCCGCGATTTGGCGTATATCTCTATAACTCGTATTCTCAGCGGTTATCTGAAAAACAAAAAGGCCCGAAACCATTGAGATTCCGGGCTTACTGGTAGCGGGGGCAGGATTTGAACCTGTGACCTCTGGGTTATGAGCCCAGCGAGCTACCGAGCTGCTCCACCCCGCGACGGCCGTTTAACACGGCAATAAACTAGAGTACGTGTAATAGGATAAAAGTCAAATCTCTCGGCGCGTTTTTGCTATGAGGGCAGAATAGCAAGGATAATGAAAGCATGCCTATCAAGATTGCCAGCGGACTGCCGGCCCGCGAAATACTCGATTCCGAGCGCATCTTCGCCATCGAGAGGCCCGAAGCGGAGCAACAGGAAATTCGTCCTCTGCGACTGGTCGTCCTGAATCTCATGCCCAAAAAAATCGAGACGGAGACACAGCTTCTGCGTCTGATTTCAAAGTCGCCGTTGCAGGTCGACATTGATTTCATGAAGACCTCCACTCATGAGTCGACCCATGTCAACGCCGATCATCTGCTCAAGTTTTATGAGAATTTCGAAGCGTTCAAAGATAATTGCTATGACGGTCTTATCGTGACGGGTGCGCCGGTCGAGCATCTCGATTTCCAACAGGTTGACTATTGGGGTGAACTGACTCGGATTTTCGATTGGGCGCAGATACATGTGTTTTCGACTGTCTACCTTTGTTGGGGCGCGATGGCCGGGCTCAACTATCGTTACGGCGTGAGCAAAGTCGACTTCAAGGAAAAACTGTTCGGCGTATTCCCGCAATATCTGCAGGACGAGTATTGCTTCATAACCAATGGTTTTGATGAGATCTCACTACAGCCGAACTCGCGTGTTGCCGGTGTCGATGAGAATGACATCGCGGCCAATCCGGACCTGCAGGTGCTCACTTGGGGTCCGCAAAGTGGCCCTGGTCTCATTGCAACCCGCGATTTTTCCGAATTGTTCGTACTTGGCCATTGGGAATACGGTAAGTACACCCTGCGGGATGAATATGAGCGCGATGCAGCCAAAGGCTTGACCAACGTTCCCTTCCCGGCTAATTATTTCCCGCACGACGACCCGACTTTGGAACCGCTTTTTTCGTGGCGATCCCACGCAAATCTGCTTTGGCGCAATTGGCTTAATTGGGTTTATCAGACGACGCCCTACGACCTTAAAGAGGTGCCAAAACTTCGCATTGAGCGAAAACTGGGTACTGACCGTTCCATCCGACATGAACCAGGAGCACCACGAAACGATAATTTTACCCCGATGGAACACGATGGATACGGTCTTGTCGAGAAAACGAGAAGCGGCGCCAAACAATAGGAGTTGAGCGGATATCATTGAATCTTCAGCCTAAAACTGAGATTCGCTGAAGTATGACACGCTTATTAGGGGCGCTTACATTTATCGTGAAAACGACGTACAATCGTGGCCGACTCCATGAAGTCGAGACATCAGCGGGACGGTGATCTCGTGTGGCTTCAGTTCGAGCCGACCAAAGGTGAAACCGTTGTGCTGGCAATGGATTCGTGTGGATTTGTGAACAGCGGCGGTCTTATTTCTTTGGTGCGCAATAGACTTGGTAGGTCTAACACGGAATCAGGAGGGTCAAATGATTGGAGCTGTTGGCACGAAAATGCTGTTGGCGGCCGATTCGGGACCACGTTTGCCTGGTGTCAGTGACTTCCTTCCCCCGGAGATTCTTTTCCAAGGCACTCCGTTCGCAATAAACCGCATTATTTTCATTCGTATCGTTGCCACGGTTCTTCTGCTCATTATTTTGGGTGTGACCGCTGCTCGCGCCAAGCTCATTCCGGGTCATTGGCAAGGCCTGGTCGAACTCGGCATGGATTTCGTGCGAGATAATGTGGTCTACGAGACGATGGGGCAGTTGCGGGGCAAGCGTTATGTGCCCATGATCACGACATTGTTCTTCACCATCTTCTTCTTCAATCTTTTCGGTGTAATTCCTGGCGCCAACATGGCCGCTACGGCAACTGTTACCATGCCGCTGGTTTTCGCTATCTGGGTACTTGTGCAGTACTGGATTGCCGCTACGAGAGAAAAAGGGCTGTGGAACTACATTCGTGACGAATGCTTCACACCGGGAGTGCCGTGGCCTGTTTATATTTTGCTGGCACCAATTCAGTTCTTGGAGCTGGTTATCATCCGCCCGGCTTCGCTGACGATCCGACTGTTCGCCAACATGATTTCCGGACACTTGACTGTGGCCACGTGCCTCGCATTCGCGCAGTTCTGGATGATTGAGTCCGCCAACAAGTTGGTGGGTGTTCCGGTCGGAGCGGCTTGGTTCTTGGGCGGCATCATGATGACGCTTTTCGAGACCTTCGTGGCCTTCCTTCAGGCGTATGTCTTCTCGATTCTCGCCACGGTCTACATCAACCTGAGCTATCCGGAGGCTGAGTAGACGATCGGGCCGCGCAAACGGCAACCGAATTGGCCGCCATTAAGCTGAGCAGGCCAATGATTTGATTTTACAATTGAACAAGGCAGTAATTGTTGTACCGGTTTTAATGCCGACACGGCACTGGAAAGGAAAACAAATGGATATCATCACTCTCGCAGCGGTCTCTGGCAACCTGAGCGTTATCGGCTACGGTCTGGCCACTCTCGGCCCTGGCCTCGGCTTGGGCATTCTCTTTGGCAAGGCCATGGAATCCACCGCCCGTCAACCTGAGGCCAGCGGCAAGATTCAGACGATTATGTTCATCGGCCTCGCTCTTGTCGAGGTTTTGGGCCTGCTCGGCTTCGTTGCCGCGCTGGTGCTTGGCTGATTTCAGAGCTTGACATCAGGCAAACGTATAACAATAACGAACGATGAAAGGAGATCGCGATGACATTTGCTGCCTCGAAGGGCGTCAGCCTGTTCATTCCCGAGGTTTATGACATCGTGTGGTCCCTGATCATTCTTGTCGTGGTCGCGGTGTTCTTCTACAAGTTCTTCATGCCAAAATTCAATGCCATTTTCGACGAGCGCGCCGAAAAGATCGAAGGCAACATCGCCAAGGCCGAAAAGGCCAAGAACGATGCGGACGAGGCCAAGAAGAAATACGAGGACCAGCTCAACCACGCCCGTGTCGATGCTTCCAAGATCACCGATAACGCGCGCAGTGAGGCGACAAAGATAATCTCAGACGCCCACACTCGTGCCGACAAGGAAGCAGAGCAGATTACTGCTAACGCACAACGTTCCATCACCTCGCAGCAACAGCAGGCAATGGTGAGCTTGAAGAGTCAGGTTGGCGAATTGGCAACCGCACTCGCTGGCAAAATTCTGGGGTCAGAACTCCAGGACACCGATGTGCAGAGCGACATGCTCGACAACATGATTGGAGATTTAGACAAGAAAACGGGAAACGGGCAGTGACGACACCACGGATGATTCCGGGAACGTTGCCGCAAGTGGATTTGAAAACAGTATCTATTCAACGAAGTGAGGTGAGAAATGCAAGGCGAAGCGTCAGTCAGCGCCGATCGTGAATCGCGTAATTCCCTGGCTCCGAAGTTTAAGGCCAAGGGAACGGACGTGTGGCGCGTTGGTGAGGAGTTGTTTGTTATCACCAATTTGCTTGACCACGATAATCAGGTCGAGCGTTCGCTCACCGATCCATCTCGTCCTGCCGCCGACAAAGAAAAGCTCATCGTGGCGATTCTTGACGGTCAGGCTGATCCGCTTACCGTTGAAATCCTGAAGGATTTGGTCTCTTGCCGGTGGAGTCGTGCTGGCGACATCGCGGACGCCACCGAGGATTTTGCGATTGATGCCATGATGTACTACGCGGATGCAACCGATAGTACGCTTGTGGTTCCGGATGAGCTTGCCGATCTGCATTCCGCACTGCTGAAGATGTCGGTCCTGCGCTCCAAGCTTTCTGACGAATTTGCATCGGCCCAGGCACGCCTCGACCTTTTGCACAAGGTTTTCGGTGCCTCCAACCTCAATAAGGTGACGATGCGGCTGGCCGAACATGCAGTAGCCAATCCGCGTCACCGTAGGTTCCTCGCATCGTTGGAGTGGCTCATCACCAAATTCACCGATCACATGGGTGAGTCAATGGTTACCGTCACCACGGCAACGCCGTTGAACGAGCAGCAGATCCAACGTCTGGTTTCGATTTATTCGAACAAGCTGGGGCGTTCGGTACATATCAACTCATTCATCGATCCTTCCGTGTTGGGCGGCATGCGAGTACAAGTCGGGTCTGACGTGACGGACAATACCGTGGCGGCGCAGCTTCTGCAGCTCAAGCGCAAGGTAACCACGGAGATGTGAGCGGGACGGTCCGACCAAACGGCACTATGCGGTGCCTGAACAAGACTTACAGTCAACAATTAATCAATAAGGAGTGATCATGGCAGAACTTACCATTGATCCTGCGGAAGTGCGAAAGGCTCTTGACGAGTTCGTCGATTCGTACAAGCCCAGTGACACTCCCACTCAAGAGGTGGGTTATGTCGCTACGGCTGGCGACGGCATCGCGCATGTCACAGGACTGCCTGGTTGCATGGCCAACGAGCTGCTGACCTTCGAAGATGGCACGCTCGGATTGGCCTTCAACCTTGATCCCCGTGAGATCGGCGTGGTTATCCTCGGCGACTTCGCAGGTGTTGAGGAAGGTCAGGAAGTGCGGCGTACCGGAGAGGTACTTTCCGTACCGGTCGGCGACGGCTATCTCGGGCGCACGGTTGACCCTCTGGGCAAACCGATCGATGGCTTGGGTGAAATCAAGAGCGAAGGCCGCAGAATTTTGGAAGCTCAGGCTCCCGATGTGATGCATCGTCATCCCGTCGATCAGCCGCTTTCCACCGGTTTGAAAGCTATCGACGCGATGACACCGATCGGCCGTGGTCAGCGTCAGCTCATCATCGGCGATCGCCAGACAGGCAAAACCGCCATCGCCATCGATGCGATTCTGAATCAGAAGAGCAACTGGGAGAGTGGCGACCCGTCCAAGCAGGTCCGCTGCATCTACGTTGCTATCGGTCAAAAGGGTTCCACCATCGCCTCCGTGCGTCAGAGCCTTGAAGAGGCCGGCGCGATGGAGTACACCACGATCGTGGCCAGCCCGGCTTCCGATTCCGCTGGTTTCAAGTACATTGCCCCCTACACCGGCTCGGCAATTGGCCAGCACTGGATGTACAACGGCAAGCACGTTCTGATTGTTTTCGACGATTTGTCGAAGCAGGCCGAAGCTTACCGTTCGATCTCGCTGCTGCTTCGTCGTCCGCCGGGGCGCGAGGCTTACCCGGGAGACGTGTTTTATCTACACTCCCGCCTGCTCGAACGCTGTGCAAGGGTCTCCGACGATCTCGGCGGTGGCTCGATGACTGGTTTGCCGATCGTTGAGACGAAGGCGAACGATGTGTCCGCCTACATCCCGACGAACGTCATCTCCATCACCGACGGCCAGATCTTCCTGCAGTCCGATTTGTTCAACGCCAACCAGCGTCCCGCTGTGGACGTCGGCATTTCGGTGTCCCGCGTCGGTGGTGCAGCACAGAGCAAGGCGTTGAAGAAGGTCTCAGGTACCTTGAAGATCTCGCTGGCGCAGTACCGTTCTCTGCAGTCCTTCGCGATGTTCGCCTCCGATTTGGATGCGGCTTCCAAGGCGCAGCTGACCCGTGGTGCGCGCCTGACCGAGCTCTTGAAGCAGCCTCAGTTCTCCCCGTATTCGATGGAGCAGGAGGTCGTCTCCGTGTGGGCCGGCACCCATGGCAAGCTTGACGATCTGGAAATCGAAGATGTGCTGCCGTTCGAACATGGTCTGTTGGACTATGTCGAACACAACACCGATATCCTCAAGATCATCCGCGACACCGGTGATTTCACCGCAGATACGGAGAAGGCTTTGGATGAGGCCGTTGAGCAATACCGTGCCGACTACGTGACCAAGGCGGGCAAACCGCTGGTTGTGAAAAAGCCTGCTGACGCCATGGATGCGAAGATTGAGCAAGAAAAGATTGTGGCGGGAGATAAGTAGCCCATGGCCTCGCAACTCGGATTGAAATCACGTATCGCCTCCACCGCGTCGTTGGGGAAAATCTTCAACGCACAGGAGATGATCGCTTCTTCGCATATCGCCAGGGCTCGTACCGTGGCGTTGAACGCGAAGCCATACAGCGACGCGATTTTCGATGCCGTTGAGGCGCTGGCTGCACATACCGAAATTGACCATCCGATTGTCAAATCCACCGAGCACAACCCTCGGGTTGCTGTTCTGGCTTTGACATCGGATCGTGGTATGGCCGGCGCATATACCTCGTCGATCATTCGCGAGACGGAATCGTTGCTCACACGTCTTGATGCGATCGGCAAAGAGCCGTTGCTCTATGTCTTTGGTCGTCGCGGCGTTTCCTACTATCGTTACCGCAATCGTGAGGTTGCGGCCACTTGGGAAGGCAACAGCGACCAGCCGGGAGCGGAACTCGCCAGGGAAATCTCTGACCGTCTGTTGCAGGACTACATGAAGACGGCCGCGCAAGGTGGTGTTTCCGAGCTGTACATCGTCTTCACCGAATTCGTCAACATGGTAGTGCAGAAGGTTCGCGTGCTTCGCATGCTGCCCGTGGAACTGATCAAGTCCAGTGATCAGAAGCCGGCGGTTATGACTGAGTCCATCGAGTCCATGAAGGCCAAGGAATCAGAGGATTCGTCGTCTTCGGCAACCGCCTCCACGGTTGAGGGTGACATCACATCGGTGGCAAAGAAAGACGAGCTGTCTGCCTTGTACACGTTCGAGCCGAATCTGCACGAGGTATTGGATTCGATTCTGCCGAAATATGTGCAAGCTCGGATTCACGAGTGCCTGTTGACCGCTGCCGCCGCTGAGACGGCAAGTCGTCAGAACGCAATGCATACGGCTACCGACAACGCCAACAACTTGATCGATTCCCTGACTAGACAGCTCAATGCTTCGCGCCAGGCTTCCATCACACAAGAACTTACTGAGATAATCAGCAGCGCTGATGCGCTGAACAAAGAGGAAGAGTAGGAACGCTTATGGAACAAAACGAGTCAACGACTCAGTCCAGCGTGACCTCAGCCGATTCGGCGAGCAACCTGAATGCCGGACGCGTTACGCGCGTCCAGGGTTCGGTTATCGACGCCGAATTCCCGGCTGGACACCTGCCCGACATCTACAACGCCCTGAAAGTCAAGATCAACACCGTGGGCGACACCGAAGGTGAAAGCATCAAGGAGATCACCCTTGAGGTCGAACAACAGATCGGTGATTCCACGGTGCGCGCCGTTGCGTTGAAGCCTACCGATGGCCTTGTGCGCGGTGCTACCGTCACCGATACCGGTGGCCCCATCGAGGTGCCGGTCGGCGACGTAACCAAGGGCCACGTGTTCGATGTCACGGGCAATATTCTGAATGCCAAGTCCAATGAGCACATCGAAGTCAAGGAACGTTGGTCGATCCACCGCAATCCGCCAGCCTTCGACCAGCTCGAGAGCCGCACCAAGATGTTCGAAACCGGCATCAAGGTCATTGATTTGCTCACCCCGTACGTCGAGGGCGGCAAGATCGGCCTCTTCGGTGGTGCAGGTGTCGGTAAGACCGTGCTTATCCAGGAGATGATTCAGCGTGTGGCCCAGAACCACGGCGGTGTCTCCGTGTTCGCCGGTGTCGGTGAACGTACCCGTGAGGGCAACGACCTGATCGGTGAGATGGATGATGCGGGCGTTTTGGAGAAGACCGCACTGGTCTTCGGTCAGATGGATGAGCCCCCGGGGACCCGTCTGCGCGTGCCGCTTACCGCTCTGACCATGGCTGAGTATTTCCGCGATGTACAGAACCAGGATGTGTTGCTCTTCATCGACAACATCTTCCGCTTCACCCAGGCCGGTTCTGAGGTCTCCACATTGCTCGGCCGAATGCCGTCCGCAGTGGGTTACCAGCCGAATCTGGCCGATGAGATGGGCTCGCTTCAGGAGCGCATCACCTCGACCCGCGGTCATTCGATTACGTCATTGCAGGCCATTTACGTACCCGCCGATGATTACACCGATCCGGCCCCGGCAACGACCTTCGCCCACTTGGATGCAACCACCGAGCTTTCTCGTGAGATTGCTTCGCAGGGCATCTACCCGGCTGTTGATCCCTTGTCGTCCACCTCGCGAATCCTTGATCCGCGTTATGTCGGCCAAGCTCACTACGACACCGCGAACCGCGTCAAGGCGATTCTGCAGCGCAACAAGGAGCTTCAGGACATCATCGCGCTCATTGGTATCGACGAGCTCGGTGAGGAAGACAAGACCACAGTCAATCGTGCCCGCAAAATCCAGCAGTTCCTTGGACAGAACTTCTACGTCGCCAAGAAATTCACGGGTCTCGAAGGTTCGTATGTCCCGGCAGACGAGACGGTCGAAGCCTTCAAGCGCATTTGCGACGGCGATTATGACGAAGTGCCGGAGCAGGCGTTCAACGGCATCGGTGGTATCGATGACCTTGAGCACAAGTGGCACGACATGCAGAAGGAATTTGCGTGATGGCCGGCTCAACCATGAAGGTGAACATCGTCGCGTCCGACCGCCCTTTGTGGGCCGGTGATGCGAAGTCCGTGAGCATTCCCGCCAGCGAGGGTGGTATGGGTATTTTGCCCGACCATGAACCCCTACTGACGGTTATCGAAAAGGGTACGATTTCCGCCGTGGATGAGGATGGAGAGCGTCACAGTTTCGAGGTGACCGATGGGTTTGCGTCCTTTGATTCCAATTCGCTGACCGTCGCCGTTGAAACCGGTGTGGGTACGGATAAGGATCCGACGCAAACCGCCGACTAGACTATTTGTCGATTACCGATTTCCTCGGTTATTCAGTGGAGACATCGCATATATGTGGTGTCTCCACTGTCGTATGCTGGGCTTGATGGGTATCGTCGTTTTAATTCATCGACGTTTCATTTGCGCTTGTATGCTGTATTTTGTTTCCCCGACACACTCGGGTAAAGTGGTAGGGTGCGAATTATTGTTGCTGACTGTGCTGCCATTTATTCCGGAAGACTCACCGCCTCGTTGCCCATGGCCAAACGTGTGTTGATGATCAAAGCCGACAGCAGTCTGTTGATTTTTTCCGAACTCGGCTCATACAAACCCCTTAACTGGATGGCTGCTCCTTGCACCGTTCGGGAGGTCACCTCGGAGCTCAATGAAGAAACCGATACGGACTCGGATGGAGCATCCGCGCGTTCCGAAAGCGAGACCGATGCAAAAACGAACGCCAAAGGCGAGGATGACGTCACGAACGGCACCGCTGGCGTCTCGGAAATGATCGAGGCTTCGGTTCCTAACGGTGACGCTTCCGAAGAGCCCGCCCCCGAAAAGGTATTCCGTGTTGCTTCGAAAAAATCTTCTGATGTCCTTGAAGTGACGGTGAAGCACATCTATTCCGACGTGACCTACGATTTGGGGGAGGATCCTGGCCTTGTCAAGGACGGTGTCGAAGAGCATCTTCAGTATTACTTGGCCCAGCAGATCGAGCGTATCGGCAAGGGTGCGAAACTGGTACGCCGCGAATATCCCACGCCCGTCGGTCCGGTGGATATCATGGCGATTGACGGCGAGGGTCGGCATGTCGCCATCGAGATCAAGCGTCAGGGTGGCATCGACGGTGTTGAACAACTCGCCCGCTATGTGGAACTACTCAATAGGGACCCGCTGATTGCTCCCGTCCGCGGTATCTTCGCAGCTCAGACGATTACCCAACAGGCTAGGGTCTTGGCCGAAGACCGTGGTTTTGATTGCCTCATTCTCGACTATGAGGAGATGAAGGGCATAGAGGACGACAGCCTACGTTTGTTCTGATTCGGTACACTGACACCAATGCAAAATTCCCGGACACTGCGCACTGCACATGTCCGGGAATTTTGTTTCAAACGTCGACAAGTTAACAGCTTGCGATGCTCAATTTACTCACTGGGTTTGTGTTTCACCGTAGTCATAAAGGATGTCGACCACGAAGTAAAGCGTTGAGTTTGCAGGAATCTTGTCTTTCTCCTGATTGCCATATCCCAGTTCCGGCGGAATGACCAGAAGCACCTGCGAACCGACGGTCTGGCCTGCAAGGCCCTGCGTCCAGCCTTTGACAACCTGCTGCAACGAGAACTGTACGGCCTTGCCTTGGGACCACGAGGAATCAAACTGCGAAGGCTTGCCGTCCTTGTCCATCACCCAACCGGTGTAATGTGCATCGATCGTGTCCGTCTCGGCAACCTTCTTGCCGGAACCCTTGATCAACGTCTGCGACACTAGTTGGTCGCCCGGCTTGTATCCGTTGAAATCAATCGATGGAGAGCCATTGGAACCGAGCGTTACCTTGGGAAGGTCGGCGGGGATGTCCTTGACCTTCTCACCCTTGGCGCGGGTAAGTGATTTCGATTGCGAAACCAAGGTGAGCACCATGATGTAAGAGGTCTTGGACTTGTTCTTATCGTTAACACCAAACGCAATGGTCGAGTTGATCTTTTGATCCTTTATCACATCGTAATACGTTTTGTTGATGCCCTCTTCGTTCATCACCATTGAGCAATCCGGGGTGTTCTTTTCCCAAGTGCTCATTAGCTCGCTGCCGTCCTTAGCGTTAAATGCTACCGCCTGGACGCAGATATGATTGTCTTTCTGCAGAGCCGCACCGTTTCCCTCTTGCAGGACCGCATAGGAATTGTTGACCACGGTCATGGGGGTGTGGAATGTAACGGTTGGTTTTTTGCCCGGCTCGCCCGTGGCTTTGACTCCGGCCATTTGAACTCCGTTTGTGTTGCTGGCGGAGTTAGTGGAGGACTTCTTGTCGTCATCGGATCCACAGGCCGCCATCGTCACCGATAAAATGATGACGCAAGCCGCGGCCAGGGTGCGGCTGAATATTTGCGAGTGATTTTTGTTATGCATAAAGTACCACACTAGACCGAAACCTTGATTTAGGGGGTTGCCTGTTGCTGCCGACGATGGTCGGGGTTCGCTCCGGCCAGCCGTGATGGATGTTGTGCGTGCACTGATGTAAAGGTGGGGGTGGGTGAAAGGTGCCCTCGCTCCTTCGTGGCGATTTACACCGCAGGAAACAAAATCAGAATTTTCCTGAATCTATCGAACAGCCCCTGTAGAATATAAACCAATATGACTTCAATAAACAGTAAGCAGAATAAAAGCAACGCAAGGCCGACCAGACATGCGACCATTATGCGTGGCGTTGTTGCGCCGATTTTTGGACTTCTTGCGGTGCTTTTCATCACGTTGGGTGCCCTCAATGCGACTATCTGGAAGCCGTCGCGAGAGGTGAGCGCCAGTACAGAGTTTTCCGGGACCCGTTACGTGGTCACCGATCCGGGGGTGCTTAACCTTCTTGCCAACTCGACGATGGTAACGGTTAAGAACGAAACCCCTAAGGGAAAGGCTTCGTCCCAGTCCGATCCAGATGCGGATGCACAGCCCAAGGCGCAAATGTGTGTTGCGCTTGGTGGCGCCAAAGACGCGGTCGGCTGGCTCGCTGGTCAGAAGTACACCCGTGTCACTGGTTTGAATGGGTTGAAAGCGCTTTCCGGCAAGGATGCCACCGGTCCGAAGCTCGTCACGGCAAAGGATTCCGATGTGGTGGCTTTCAAGGACTCGGACATGTGGACCAGGGTGCGATGCGGAGATTCCTCGGTTTCTCTATCGTTGAACGATGTAAAAAGCAACCAGGTCATGATTGTCGACATGGGCGAAGATGTTTCGGCGAAGGCAAGTGGGACGAAATCCGCTCAGCCCAAGGTGGATGTACAAATGCGTTGGGTGCGTGATCACGTTCCCAACAACGCATTGCCGTTCTTTGTCGCCGCTGGGTTCTGTGTGGTGATGACAATATTGTCGGCTTCCGTTTTTGCGATGATGACCAATGAATCATTCAAGCGCAAGCGCGAACAGCGCCGCAAGATGCGTGAGGAGGCCAAAGCCGAAGAAGTTTCCATTTCTGAGGCGATGACCGGCAGCATTAACGTGTTGCGCAAGAATCTGCCATATAGAGGTCGCAACTATCGTCCGTCGCACAAGCGTCAGCTCTCTGATGGCGTCGATGGCAAAACCGATGGCACAACCGGAACTCCGGGCGATGCCTCGATGGCGTCAGCCGCGGCAGGTGAGGATAAATCAACGCCCAGCATCATCGATCCGACCAGACGCAACCTCGTGGCCGATATGCAGATGCAGAGCGACGGGAACGATGAAGACGGATCGGATGGCGGGGCCGACAATCATGGTAGCGATGACTTGAGCGGGTTTGCTCCTATGCGTGGGAAAACCGGTAAATCATCTGGTTCAGAAAATGGCCCGAATTTCCAGTCACCTACTGCTGATTCGCATGATGATGGCAGCGGTTCCGCTGAGTCAAGCACCGATGGGCCGGCAAACGAGAATTCAGTCTCAGATGCTCTTCGAGATTACCTGAGTCGACTGTCTTTCGAGATCTCGGGTGCCCAGTCCACGCCCTCGGGGGAGTCTGACAGTGCGGATGGCACAAAGAGGGCGGATGAGGAAAGCGCTGAAAACAAGCAGGTCGATCAAATGGATGACCGCGGCAATGAGAAGGCGGAATCTCGCGAGGATAAGAATGCCGATGCGCATGAGAACGAGAGCGCTGACGGTCGCAAAGGAAAATTCGCCTCCCGAGATGCTAAGCGATCGTATGCCGGCGATGGCAAGAGCGCAGACGCCGCGGATGGGAAACCGGATGCTCGGGACGATAATAATGCGAACAGTCGGGGGAGTGAAAAATCTCCGGCCGGCGAGGCTAAGAAATCTCCAGCTAATGGTGCTAAACAATCTTCCGTTGGTAAGGGTAAGGATGCTGATGGGCCTAAGGATGGGGAATCGGCCGCCCGTGACGGCAAGCGGCCTGCAACCTCTGGCGATAAGGACACGCACGGTCGTAAGTATGGAAAATCGGCCGCCCGTGACGGCAAGCAATCTATCGCTGCTGCCGACAGGAAAGCGCAGGAGCATAAAGGTGAGAAATTACCTACACGTGGTGATAGGCAATCTGCTGCCGTTGGCAATAAGAAGCCAGAAGCCCGTAAGAATGAGGTAGCGACTTCTCGCAAGGGTAAGGGTTCGGACACCCATACGAAGAAAACCGATGGCCGCGAGAGCAAGCAATCAGATGTTCGCGACGACAAGAAAGTGACAGGTAAGAAGGACGGGGATGGTCGGTCCGGCAAGGCAAGCGGGGCAATAGGCAAAAAGCCTGCCACAACCAAGGGTGGGGAGAAAAAAGCATGAGTGCGAAAAATGCGAAAAGATTTATGAAGGCGTTGACCGCAGCCGCGCTTGTAACAGCCACCATGGTTGGTGTTGCCGCATGTGGTTCCCAGGTTTCGACCCCGCAGGCCGCTGATTCGTCCGCGCACGCTCCCGACATCACCGAGGCCCAGGAAAAAGCGATCCGCAAGTCTGTTCTTGATGTGCTTGACACCGCCGACAACGCCAAAAGCCCGGACGGACTTTCTGCTCGTGTCACCGGACCTGCGCTTGAAGTAAGGACCAGCGAGCTGTCGATCGCCCAAGCGACCGGTTCCATCGATCCCAAGGCCACCATTCCGAAGGATATCGCGCAGACGATTATCCCTACCCAGTCCGGTTGGCCGCGTTCGATCTTTTCGATTACCACCACGACGCAGGACCAGCAGTCCAAGCGTCTGTTGGTCCTGAACCAGGCGGATCCGCGCAGCAATTATAAGCTCTGGGGTGTGGTACGCCTTTTCCAAGGCGCCAAACTTCCGGAATTTGCAATTCCGTCAATCGGTTCCAGCATGGGTTCTCTGGATGATTCCGGGCTGGTGCTTTCACCGCAGGAAACAGTGGATGCTTATGCAGATGTGCTCTCGCATGGTCAGGAAAGCAAGGACTTCTCGAAGTTCGACGGTGATTTTTTCCGTGATGACCTTGCCAAGCTCTCTGCCACCGTTCAGCAAGGCATGGAGCGCAATCATGGCACCCAGACTCAGACGTTCACTCCGGTCAAAGATCAGATTGCGGTGATGCGTTCCACCGAAGGAGGAGACCTTGTGGTGGCGCAGATCAATTCTGAGTGGACTCGTAGCGCCGGTGAGGGGCGCGAGTCGCAACCGGCCAGTGATGCCGAACGTGCGCTGTTTGGGCAGAACCAGACCACTAGCACCATGAAGGTGACCTATGTCAACGTGGTTGCGTTCTATGTACCGCCGGCCGATTCGGGTAAGAAAGTGAAGGCTGTGGGCGCCGACCGCCAACCGATCAAGGTGGAAGCGATCTGATGCCCGGTTTGCGGGTGTCATAGGCATCTGGGGCAAATACGTTTTATGAAGTAGTTTCTTGCGTTGTACGACGCAAGGGGAAAGAAGGAACTTTTGGTAGCAGCAAACCAGTCACAGAAGAATCCGGGAATCTCATTGGCGGGCGCGGTTGATTTGAGCGCCATCAAGCATCAGGTGCACGCCGAACCAGGGCAGGCCGGAGGTGCGCCTTCTGCTGGTGGATACGTCATTGACGTTACTCAGTCCACGTTCCAGGCGGTTTTGCAGACTTCCGCTACCTATCCGGTGGTGTTGCTGCTTTGGGTTCCCACCGACGACCGGCTGATCGGCATGGCGAAGAAGCTGGGTGACGCCATCAACGGTATGGATGGGAAGCTGCAACTTGCCCGTATCGATATCAACGCGGAACCGGAGATTGCACAGGCATTCCAGATCAAGGGTGCGCCGGCTTTGTTCGCGCTTATCGGTGGCCGTCCGATGCCGATTCTTGAGGGCCTGCCCAGCGACGAGGAATTGCAGCAGATAACCGATACGTTGCTGCCGCAGATTGTGCAGCTGGCTCAGCAAGCCGGTGTGACCGGCATGGCGCCGTATTCAGGCGATGCTAATGCCGAAGGAGACACCGCGGATGACGCCGGACTGGACGATCAGGTACCGCCGGCGCATCAGCAGGCCCATCAGCTCGCGGCCGACGGAGATTACGCCGGTGCTGCGGAAGCCTATGCGCAGGTGCTTGAGGCGGACCCGAATGATGTTTTGGCTGCTCGGGAGCGTTCGAAGGCGTTGTTGCTGGCCCGTTCCGCCAGTGCCGATGTGCGCCAGGTGCGCGCTGCTGCGGCCGCCCGTCCCGATGACGTCGATGCACAGCTCGCGGTTGCCGACATCGACATGATCGGCGGACAGATTGAGGATGCCTTCTCGCGTCTGCTTGATTATCTTGCCGCGGGGCACAAGGCTGAGCTGGACCCGGTTCGCAAGCGTCTGCTCGAATATTTTGCCATCCCTGCGCCCGATGATCCAAGGCTTAAGGCGGCTCGCCGTCGTCTTTCGACGCTGATGTACTAATTTGCCGTGGCGCGGGAACCCAGGTTTCCACGTATTCGGTTGATAAGGACGAACGGCACGATTTTCGGCTGCGTGATTCTGAGCAGTCAGGGATCGTGCCGTTTCGTGTACGTTGACGGTTCCGTCTTTAGCTAGGCATTCGCCGTCAATCCTCGTTGTGGCGGTTTTCGGCCGATGCGTACGCCGCCGCAACGAAACTGCCGTTTATTCGTGACGGTTGCGGCCGTAAATTTGTTCGAAGTGCGGTCCCTGCTCGTTCAGCTCCCGTTCGAAATCCTTGCACCAGGTGCTGAACGGTTCGCCTGCGAGCCCGTCATTGGAAAAACGCTCCTGGTCGGTGATCTCGGTGATACAGAAATCGGGGATGATGAGGTTGGTCACAGGTCGGCTGCGCTTGGCCTCGGCCACTACGAGCGGGGCGTTGTTACCTCCGAAAACGTCGATGTCCCATCCGTCCTCGCCGATCCATGCCGAGAAGCGGTTCTTGATGATGGTCTCGCCGCCGCGTTTGATGAGTTCCGCTGCAATATCGGCATCGATCTGACGCTCGGCTTCATAGCGTGTTCCGCCTACAGAAGGGCCTTTGATGGCCACCGATGCATCCGTGAAGTCGTCGCGGTATTCGTCAAGTACATTCATGGCGTCGGTTTCGGCATTCATAGCGACTTGGGTCTTCCTACTGTTCAGACGCACGCGCAGTGCATAGTTGTCGCAATGAACGTAATAACTTTGCACAATAAGTGTCGGTATGCTGCCTTCGGCCAGTTCCTTGGGCATGTCGCGACAGAAGAAGCGCCGATCGAATTCGAAGTCGTTCATATCTGGGTCCATATTTTGAGTGTAGACGAAATGGCGGCATTGCGCACCATCGAGGTTCATATCCGTGAAGTAAATCGCCGAGAGTCCGGCAAAGCATCGGGTTGTGCTTTCCCGCTCTTGCACCCGATGGCGGAGAAGCGATTGCAATGGTGCCGGTTGCGGTCAGTGTGACTGCAAACCGCTGGTCTCGTTGAGTTCGTGCCGGTTGGTCAGCTACGGTGCTATGCTGTGAGATGTTGTATGGGTCCGTAGCTCAGCTGGATAGAGCGTTTGCCTCCGGAGCAAAAGGTCGTGGGTTCGAATCCCATCGGGCCCACGGAATTGGCTATTGGGCCGGTGGTTCTCAATTTTAGTTGTTTCACTCTTTTTGTAATTGACGAATTGTGAGACATAAGTCTTCGTAACGTTGAGAATCTGATGAAATTATATTTCGCAGAGTGTTGTGGGTGAAGCGATGTTTTCGGGGCGGCTGCCGGTTTTGCGCTTTGCTACGGACCTTTTAGTTCGTTCACAAGACAGGCTAGACTGTGAACCATGAATCCTGAAGTGTTAAGTGAACTTATTTCTGACATTGCCCACGGGCTGGTCGAAGCCGGAGCCGCCGGTGATTTGACGACCGATCTTATTCCTCCGGCCGACAAGCTGGCCGTCATGCGACCCAAGGATCGTGCGCATGGCGACTGGTCGTCGAACGTGGCGATGCAACTGGCGAAGAAAGCCGGCATGAACCCGCGCGCACTGGCCGAAGCATTCGCGGCGCAACTGCGCGACGCCGATGGCATTGCTTCCGTTGAGGTGGCAGGGCCAGGGTTCATCAACATCACGCTTGATTCTGCCTCTGCCGCGGCGGTTGTTTCGCAGGTTCTCGACAAGGTCATTGATGTTGAACCGGTCGATGAGGGGACGAATGCCGGCGCCGGTGCCGCAAAACCCGTGCATTCCACAACGTTCGGTCTGAACAACCATCTGAACGGCAAAACGCTCAATCTTGAGTTCGTCTCGGCTAACCCGACCGGCCCAATTCATATCGGTGGTGTGCGCTGGGCGGCAACCGGCGACTCGATGGCACGCGTGCTTGAGGCCAACGGTGCCAAGGTTGTGCGCGAATACTATTTCAACGATCATGGCGAGCAGATCAACCGTTTCGCCAAGTCGCTCGTGGCTGCGGCGCACGGTGAGCAAACCCCCGTCGATGGCTACAAGGGCGCGTATATCAATGAGATCGCCGACCGTGTCATTGCCGAAGCCAAGGCTGATGGGGTGGATGTGCTCGCTTTGCCTCGCGTCGATGCGGGCAAAGACGAGAACGGAGAATCGCTGGGCGAAGGGAACTCGCAGCAGCGCGAGGAGTTTCGCAAGCGCGCGGTTCCGATGATGTTTGCCGAGATTCAGCAGTCCATGAAGGAATTCCGCGTCAATTTCGACGTGTGGTTCCACGAGAACAGCCTGTATAAGGATGGCGCCGTCGAGGAGGCCATCGACAAGCTGCGCGAAAAAGGCGACATTTATAAGAAGGAGGGCGCAACTTGGTTCGCCTCCACAAAGCATGGGGACGACAAGGATCGCGTGATTCTCAAGTCCAATGGCGAATACGCTTACTTTGCCGCCGATATCGCATACTACTATAACAAGCGTCACCGTGACGGCAATCCTTCGGCCCCTGCCGATGTCGCCATTTACATGCTTGGCGCCGACCATCACGGCTATATTGGTCGCATGATGGCGATGTGCGATGCGTTCGGTGACAAGCCAGGCGAGAACATGCAGATTCTCATCGGCCAGCTGGTCAACGTGATGAAGGACGGCAAGACTGTGCGCATGTCCAAGCGCGCCGGCAACGTCGTGACCATCGACGATCTGGTGGATGCGGTCGGCGTGGATGCCGCACGGTATTCGCTCGCCCGCACCGACTACAACACCAGCGTCGACATCGATCTCGATGTGCTCGCTTCGCATACCAACGAGAATCCAGTATATTACGTACAGTATGCACATGCTCGCAGCTGCAACGTGGACCGCAACGCCGAGGATGCGAAGATTGATGCCAGCGTCGCCGACCTGTCACTGCTCGATACCCCGGCAGACGGTGAGGTGCTTGGTGCGTTGGCCCAGTGGCCGTCCGTTGTTTCCGACGCCGGCGACCTGCGTGCTCCGCATAAGATCGCGCATTACCTTGAGGCGCTCGCCGGTACGTATCATAAGTGGTACAACCTCGAACGAGTGGTGCCGATGGAGCTGACCGATCTCGAAGCGCGCGAAGGGGATGGGCAAAAGCTTGAAGCGATGCGTATCGCCAAGACCCCAGAGCCTGCGCGTGCCGCAGCTCGCCTGCAGCTCAACGATGCCGTCCAGCGAGTGATTGCCGCAGGTCTTGATATGCTTGGTGTCTCGGCACCTGACCGGATGTGAGTTCGGTAGCACCTGAAATGCTTGTAATCCCGTCGGAATCTCGGTTTCGGTGGGATTGTTGTTCTGTGGCTTGCGGGGCCGGTTGATGAGGTTGGTGCCGATGCAATGGTAAGCGCGATGCCACTATGAGGCGGTACCTTAGTGTTTTCATGGTGGTTTGTTATCGTTGGAAGCACTTGAATATCAGCGAATGCAAGGGCGGAAGACATGGGTATCACTCCGATTTGGCCGGAGTCAACAACCTTCGACGGCAACGGTGAACTCACATTCAATGAGCGCAGCGCGGCTTCGTTGCTTGACGAGTTCGGATCGCCGCTTTATGTGATCGACACCGACGAAGTGCGCAAGCGTGCGGAGAAGTTTGTTCGCGCCGCATCGACGGCCTTCAATACCAACACTGCACATGTCAGTTTCGCCGGCAAAGCGTTCCTCTCCAAAGAGGTCGTGCGCATAGTCACACAGGCCGGTATGTTTGTGGACACCTGCTCGATGGGCGAAATGAAGATAGCCCTCGCCGCTGGGGCACCAGGGCTTAGGTTGGTGCTGCATGGCAACAACAAATCCGATGAGGAGATCGAGTTGGCGATACGCGAGGACTTCGCAAAAATCGTCGTGGACTCGCCCGACGAACCGGCACGCATCGCCGCCATCGCCCATCGGCTCGGTAAGCGCGCCCGCGTCATGCTGCGCGTCACTTCCGGTATTCACGCAGGCGGCCACGAGTACATCTCCACCGCCCATGAGGACCAGAAATTCGGTGTTCCGCTGCTGTCGGCCGACCTTGGTCCGGAAGTGCTCGACGTGCTCAACAAACTTGACGGTCGCGCTGCTGACACCAGCGATACCAACGTTTCGCAGCCCGACCGCGAACTCGCTGAAGCCATGAATGCTGTCGCGAACGGGCCGGCGCTCGCGGTGCTCAAGGATATTTATTCACGGCAGGAAGACCTTGAGCTGGTCGGCATCCATTCGCATATTGGCTCACAGATTCACGATGCCGATGCCTTCGTGGTCGCGGCTCGACGTATGATGCTTTTGCGCAAAACGTTCTACGAGACCGATGCCTATATGCTGCCGGAAGTAGACCTTGGCGGCGGCTATTCTGTGGCATACACCGATGCCGAGGATTCGATGGACGTCGACGTCGAACTCGGCCGACTCGCTCAGGCCGTTTGTGCAGTCAACACCGCACTCGGCATGCCCGCGCCTGTAATCTCGTTTGAACCTGGTCGTTGGATCGTCGCCCCGGCCGGTGTGACGCTCTACCGCGTCGGCACCATCAAGCGCGTTACGTTGCCAAAAGACACCAAAGACGATGCGGGTCGGCCGATTTCCGAGCGCACATATGTTTCTGTCGACGGCGGTATGAGCGACAACATCCGTCCGACGCTGTATGGTGCGGATTACACGGCATTGCTTGCGAGCCGTGATTGCGGCGGCGAGAGGAGCGAGAATGGTGGGCTTAAGGATGCCATGCTTGCACGTGTTGTCGGAATGCACTGCGAATCCGGCGATATTATCGTGCGTGAATGCAGCTTGCCGCGCGATCTTAAGAGGGGCGATATCATTGCTGTCCCCGTCACCGGTGCTTATGGTCGTACGATGGCCAGCAACTACAACCAGGCACTTATCCCCGCAGTTGTCGCTGTTTCCGACGTCGATGCTCACATCATGCTCCGCCGCCAAACCTTGGACGACCTCCTCTCCTACGACGCAGGTTAACCCCACCAGCCTGTGGCTCGACCATTCATCCCACTCGCCCCACCTGCTCTCACGCGACCGTTCTCTGGCATCGCCATCGTAGGATGTTTGGAACCGTTCATGTGCACATTCCAAACGACCGTTTTCTTGCATCCTCATCGCTGGGTGAGTGAAACAGTTCATTTGTGTAGCCTGGGTGACCAGTTTCTTGCATTGGCGGCGGCCGATTGCGTGGGATCGGTTGTTGGGTGTTTGCGGCGAGCGGACTTTTGGGCGGTGTCGGATTCGTTTTCTAGGATTGATGAACCAGCCAAATGGTGCGGTATCAGCGGATAAGACGGGAGAGTGGCATGGGCCAGATCGAAGGTTTGTCACAACGGCAGGCAGGGCAGATCGGCAACGAAACGAGCGGCCTCAGCGGCGGTGGTGACAGTAACCGGAACCCGATTCGGCTGGGCCTGCTTGGTGCGGGTACCGTCGGTTCCGAAGTCGCGAGGCTTCTGACCGAACAGCGCGATGAGCTCGAGCAACGCATAGGTCGGCCGGTCGAAATCTCCAAAATTGCCTGCCGTCATCCTGAAAACGTGAGTGCTTCTTGGATTGACACATCCCTGCTCACCACCGATACCGAGTACGTCGCCACGCACAGCGATATCGTGGTCGAACTCATCGGAGGCCTTGAGCCCGCCCGCACGTTGGTTCTGAATGCCCTGAACAGCGGCGCTTCCGTGGTCACCGCCAACAAGGCGCTTCTGGCGAAATACGGTCCGGAAATATATCGCACCGCCGAGGAAAACGGCGTTGATATCTACTTCGAAGCTGCTGTCGGCGGCGCAATTCCCCTTATTCGTCCGTTACGCGAATCGTTGGCCGGCGACAAGGTGACCAGCGTCCTTGGCATCTTGAACGGCACCACCAACTACATTCTTGACGAGATGACCACCAAGGGTCTCGATTTCGAAGTTGCTTTGAAGGACGCGCAGGACAAGGGATACGCCGAGGCCGACCCGACCGGTGACGTCGAGGGCGAGGATGCGGCGAACAAGGCCGCCATCGTCGCCTCGCTCGCGTTCCACACCCCGGTGAGCATCGATGATGTTGCAATGGAAGGCATCACCCTCATCACTGCCGACGACATCGCGCTGGCGACCGCCGAAGGCAAGGTCATCAAACTGTTGGCAGTGGTGGCCAATGCCGAAAACGGGGTTTCCGCTCGGGTCTATCCTGCACTGATTCCCAACGATCACCCGCTGGCCAGCGTCCATGGCAGCTTCAACGCAGCATTCGTCCACGCGCAGGCGGCCGACGACCTGATGCTTTATGGCCGCGGTGCAGGAGGAGCCCCCACAGCTTCGGCCGTGATGGGCGATATCGTCACCGTCGCGCGCCACATCGTTCAAGGCAGCACCGGCCAGCAGATTTCAGTGTACGGCCACTTGCCCAAGGCCCCGCTGAGCAGTTCCCATGCCGCGTTCGCCGTACGTTTCTGCGTCTGCGACCGCCCGGGTATCCTTGCCGCGATTTCCAAGACGTTCGCTGACCACGGAGTTTCTATCAACGGCATTAACCAGGATCTGAAACCAACGCCGCACAATCCAGGGTATTCGGGTGAGCTGCAGACCCTGCGCGTCGTGACGCATCAGTGCAGCGAAATCACCTTGCGTGAAACCGTCGACCAAGTGTGCAAGTTCGATTTCGTCATAGGCAAGCCTTCGATTCTCCGTGAGATGTAAGGAGACGATTATGGCGGGAATGTTGCCGAAAGTTCGGCAAGTCAAAGTGAGGGTGCCGGCCACGAGCGCCAACCTCGGATCGGGTTTCGATACCGTCGGCCTGGCGCTGGATTATCGCGACGAGCTTGTGTTTACCCTCAATGAGGGCGATGCCGTCGATCGGCAAGGCGTCGGGAATCGGCGTGACGGTTCGCAGGATGGTGGTTTCCAAGATGATCAGAGCAGTCAGGCGTCCGCAGGCGTTTCTCCCGACACCGACGCCACGGTCATCATCCACGGTGAGGGGGAGGAAACCCTGCCGCGTGATGAGAAACATCTGGTCGTCTCCACATTCCGTCGGGCGTGCGAAGCATTCGGATTGCAACGTTTCGGCTTCATGCTTGAGGCTTACAACAACATTCCACAGGCACGGGGGATGGGTTCGTCCGCCGAGGCCATCGTGGCCGCCATCGCAGCAGCCTATGTATTCGCGTATGGCTCTGCCGATTTCAACCGTGACACCGTTTTTCAAATGGCTGCGGCCATTGAAGGGCATCCCGACAACGTGGCTCCTGCCGTCTATGGGGGCCTGACGGTTTCATGGAATTCCGAGACTTCGACAGATGCCGGTACTGCGGCTGTTTCTGGACCGCAATCGCTTCGTGCCGGGTTCGATACCGTCAACTATCCGGTCTCGTGCGCGATCACCGCCGCTGTTTTCATTCCGGATTTCGAGCTTTCCACGGAAAAGGCCCGCGAAGCACTGCCGGGAAAGCTGCCATATGGCGATGCGATATTCAACATTTCACGTGTGGCGTTGCTCCCGGCCGCAATGAACCCGACATGCGGTGAAAGCCGTCTGGGGGTGCACAGTCAACTGTCCGACGATGATCTTGAAGAACAGAGTACCGGCGCAACCAACGACCAACACAACGCTTCCGGTCCGGTTTGCCTGTTTGGGAGAGACCAGCGAGACGACCGACACAACGTTTCCCGGTCCTCGCGTGCGAACAGACTTCTGTTTTCGGCCACGCAAGACAAAGTGCACCAGCCTTATCGCAAAAGCCTGATGTCTCCCGCTTGGGATCTTATCGAAACGTTGAGGTCTCAAGGGTTCGCAGCAGCGGTGTCCGGAGCTGGGCCGTGCGTGATTGTGCTTCATTACGGCGACGCGGCATCGCAGATTGACAAGATCGCGTCATCCCAGCTTTCGAGCGGACACTGGCGTGTTCTGCATCTGCCGATCAGTATGCAAGGCGTACAGATCGAAGTAACCGATTAGATGACAGCATAAAAGGACTGTTTGCAGGTCCCATACGTTTGGAGTGATATGTCGATTTCGCTGATTCTCGCCTCCAAGTCGCCTTCGCGACGTAATGTGCTCAACGCCGCTGGCATCAGCCCGACCATCCATGTCTCCCACGTCGATGAACCGGCTGTCCTTGCCTTCGAAGCTAAGGCTCGCGGGGTATCCATCGATGATTTGACATGCGAGCAACGCGTGATGATCCTCGCCAGGGCCAAAGCCGCAAGCGTGTATGAGGCCTACTGTCAGGTTGCCGAAACCGCCAGAAACGCCGATGGTGAGCAGGTTATCGCTTATCCCTTGCGTGCCGAGGAAGTTGGGCTAGCTGATACCGTTTCCGCAGGCAGCCAGAACGTTGAAGCTGCCAACGGCGACGCAACGACCCTGACCCGTGACTTTTCAGGTGTCAGTGTCCCGACGGAAACCGAATCGATGACACTCGCTGAAGCCCGACAGCCCGGTTTTACCGATGCCGCGGTCGGCCCGTTGATCGTAGGCTGTGATTCCATGTTCCTTTTCGAGGGCGAATCGCTGGGCAAGCCACACACGCCCGAAGTCGCGCGGGAACGGTTGAGTGCGATGCACGGCAAATCGGGTGAGCTGTGGACCGGCCATTGCCTGATCGATTTCGCCACCGGTCGGCAGGAACTTGCCTCAAGCCATGCCATAGTGCGTTTCGGGGACTATTCCGATCGTGACATCGAGGGATACGTCGCTTCGGGCGAGCCTCTGGAAGTGGCAGGATGCTTTACGCTGGAAGGTCTCGGCGGGGCGTTCATCGACGGGATTGACGGTGATCCGAGCGGTGTGCTCGGCCTGAGTCTGCCGCTGCTGCGTCGCATGGTCAAGAGCATGGGTGTCGATTGGGCGGACTTGTGGAATGCCGGACTTGGCAAAGTTGCGTCGGCCAATCTGGCAAGGCAATCCGATGGTGCCACAAACAGCACAGCTGCCGATGCGGTCACTGCCGGGCAGCAAGCCACCTCGGTGATTCCTCCGAAAGACAACGTTCACCAGCCCGGCGATGGTTGGGTGCAGTGCGCCTGCGGTCGCCGACATTGGGGGATGAACGGGGCCGCCGGTGTTCTGCTCGCCCGACGCAGCGAAGAGACCGGCGAAGTCACTCACATCGTTATGCAGCATCGTGCCCTGTGGAGTGCGGAAGGCGGCACGTGGGGAATTCCCGGTGGGGCGCTCGCCGACGGTGAAAGCCCTATCGAAGGCGCGTTGCGCGAAAGTTATGAGGAGGCCAACATCACCCCCGAGGACATCGAGGTGGTCGGCACGTATCGTGAGGAACACGGACCTTGGGCCTATACGACTGTTTTCGCTTTCGAACGCCCGGGCCGCAGTGTCGACCCGCATGCCAACGACGATGAAAGCATGGCGATCGAATGGGTTCCGGTCGATGAAGTGCCCAAGCGCAAACTGCTCACCGCAATGCATGCCGATTGGCCCAATTTCATCGCCCGTCTCAACCACCTTGCACAGGAGAAACGCAGCCAGTAGCTGCAACTTCGGTTCAGTGTTTTCTGTCCGCTCAGTTCGGTTTATCGACTTCGGGCCAACATGCTTGCCTCATTCAGCACATTCGTCGGAAGATCCAGTGACAACCGTGTCGCCCCGGCAACACTATCAGTCCAGCAGCGCGGCGATGAGGGCGATGACGGATGGACTGGTAATTGTGGAAATCAGCACCCCGTCACGTGCGAATGTGGTTCCGACGTTGTATCGCGCCGCGAAGTTGTATACATTCTGCCCAGCAGGCAGCGCCGCCAGCACAACGCAGGCATAAAGCACCTTGCCGCGGAATTCCATGATGAAGAACGCGATGAGGAACGCGATCAACGGCATCACCACGTTTTTCAGCACCGTAACGGCAATGACGGCCGGGCGCGAGCTTTTGTTTTCCATCGGCCGTGTGCCGTGCAGCGACATGCCGAATGCCATCAGAATCATTGGCACCGCCGCCTGCCCGATCATGTAGATCGGATCGTAGATGAACTTCGGAATCGGGTAGAAGCCAGTCCGTGCACTGATGACGGAAACCAGAATCCCACCCAATGAACCGATTAGTAACGGCTGTCGAAGAAGTTGCCCCAGCGCTCGTTTGAACGAAATCTTGCCCGTGGCCGCATAGTCCAGCACGGTAAGCGCGATCGGTGCGAAAATCGCCTGCTGCATGACGAGGATGGGGGCCACCAGCGTGGGATTGCCCAAAATGTATGTGGCGATTGGCAGGCCGATGTTGTTGGAGTTCAGATACAGCGAATTGAGTGTGCCAACCGTCGCATCCGCGGGCCCCATATGGAAGAACAATCTGTTGAGCAGCAAAAACAGCGCGCCGGTGGCCACAGCCGAAAAGAAGGCAACAACAATTGACTGGTTGAAGATGTTCGCAATCGGCTCTTTGGAAAGAATCGCGAACATCAGGAACGGATTTGTGACGAAGAATGCATAACGGTTAAGCACCATTTGCGCGCTTGGTCCGCCGATATTTAGCCGTGCCGTAGCATAGCCGGTGCCGATGATGATGGCGATGACCACAAATCCCTGCATCGCACTGAGCAAGCCCACGATCCACTCCTCGCACAAGTCGACGAATCTCGTAACACATACCATGATGCTCGTTTTTTCGCCGTTTGTGAAGTCCTATCTCACAGCGCTACATTTACAACCGGTATTATTGGGCATCATGGTTCCTCCGTTGAATCAACGAATGTATATACGGCGGGATGGGAACGTAACGGCAAGGAAGTGAAGAGGCAAAAAACGTGGGCGGGGCGCCCAATCAAGACATCGCTAATAAAATGGAAGCCGGAATATGGGCACGGGTTCGATAGGATGAGACCATGAGTTTGACGATAAAGCAGTCGGTCACACGCGAGGCCGCGCTCAACGGGCTGTTCGAAGCGTTGATGAACGTATATTCGGTTTCCGATGATGAAACGGCGCTCGCCGACGAGATCGAGGCGTTGCTGCGCGATCAGCCGCACCTGACGGTTCACCGCATGGGCGATACGGTGGTTGCGTCCACCTCCCTCGGCCGTGTGCAACGGGTGGTGCTGGCCGGGCACATCGACACCGTTCCGGTTATCGACAATTTCCCGCCGGTCTGGCTCGAACCGGGCGATGAACGCATTCGTGAAGACGTGGAGAAAGCCAATCCTGGCGAGCGCGTCATGCTCGGACGTGGAGCCACTGATATGAAGGCCAGCGACGCGGTGATGCTCTATCTTGCGGCTACGATGAAGGAGCCGAAGTACGACCTCACCTACGTGTTCTATGACCACGAAGAGGTGGCGGCGGAAAAGAATGGTCTCGGCAAAGTGGCCCAGGTGCATCCAGATTGGATTCAGGGTGATTTCGCCATCATCGGAGAGCCAACCGATTGCGGCATAGAGGGCGGCTGCAACGGCACCATACGCTTCGATGTCGTCACCCACGGCGTCGCTGCCCATTCCGCTCGTGCCTGGATGGGGCAGAACGCAATTCACAAAGCCGCGCGAATCCTCAACCGTCTTGCCACCTATGAGCCCGAAGATATCGAAGTGGACGGCCTGACCTACCGCGAAGGCGTCAATGCCACGCTCATTTCAGGAGGCAAGGGCACCAACGTCATCCCCGATGAATGTCGAGTCCATGTCAATTACCGCTTCGCTCCGGACAAGGATCTGCCCGCTGCCAAGGCAGTGATGATGGGAGCCGATACGGGCGCGGAACTGGGCGCCGGCGAGCATGAGGCCACCGGCGGCATGTTTGAAGGGTTCTCCATCGAGATGAAGGACGAGTCCCCGTCGGCGCGTCCCGGCATGGATGCTCCTCTTGCGGTTTCTTTGGCTGAACTGGTCCAACGTAAGACCGGGCTGGCACCGCAGGCCAAGCTCGGATGGACCGATGTGGCCCGTTTCTCGGCCATCGGCGTCCCCGCCGTCAACCTCGGAGCCGGTTCGCCGCTTTTGGCGCATAAGGCCGACGAGCAGATTCCCGAAAGCCAGATCATCTTGCTTGCCGACATTTTGGAAGAGTGGCTACACTAGCGACGCATATGCCCGATCGCATTCCATAACGGCTGACCGGGTAAAAGTCGGCAGAAATTCACCTGTTTTCCTCCGTTTCGTGCGGTAGGGGATGGCATTCGTCTCTTTGGTTGCCAATATGGACGTATAATGGTAAAGGTAATACTGCAAGTTACCGAATTCCGACGGCGTCGATCCCCTCGCGTGTCAATCAGCGAGTGACGGTGTCCGCTGTCTGAACGTGATGACTTTTAGATTGCCGTCTACAAGCGCAATCGTAGCGTGTTCACGGTGAGAGCGTGGCGCCAGAGCTGTAGGTGGCCGGATAAATCGACATGATTGCAGCATGTCGTCAAGGAGCTTTTGTGCCCAGAACAACCCGAGGCGGGGTCGAACACACCGACGACGCCAAACAAAACGAAACCAGTTCGTCTTCTCCGACTTCTTCCGCGGACGGTACTTCCGCACCCCGTCGTCGCGCAGTGCGTCGCCGTGTGGTTCGCGGCGCAGGAGCGGCCGGTGTCACTGTTGCGCTGAAAGTCGAGGAACAGGAAACCGCGAAGGCTTCCGCCAATGGGGAGAAACCGATAGGGGTACAGCCTGAGGATGCTCCAAAGGCGAGGAAGACTTCAAGAAGCCGTGAAACCGCATCTGAAACAGCCGATGCGTCTAAGAAATCGACCGCGAAGACCACACGAAGGACGCGCACGCGCAGCCGCGTTCAGGAAAACGAAGATGCGAGCGAGGAGCCCGCAACACGAAAGCGCAGTTCGAAGCGGCGTACCGCCGATGAGGCCGAGGAACAGCCGATCGCATCCGGTCGCACACGCCGTTCCGGTGGGCGCGCGCGGTCGCGCAGCAAGTCGTCCGAGGTGGATTTCGCTGTTGAAGTTCGTGAACAGTCCGCCAGCGAAACCGTCAAGGATCACGATGGCTATGCACAGACCCATGAGTCGCATGAGTCGTCAAACCATGACGCGCAACACTCATCCCGTCCGATGACATCCTTGCTGTTTCGCGAGCCGGTGCTTCCCGGTGAGGGCGACGATTATGAGCCCGCAACTTCACGCAAGACCAAGGACGAGGACGAGGACGAGGATGGCGGGCGCAAAATGACGCGTCGCTCCTCTCGTGCAAGCCAGTCGCGCCGTGTCGCCGACGATGCTCCGGAGCAGAATGAGGAACGCGAGTCCCGCGCAGGAAGGTCTTCATCAAAGCGCAGGACGTCGAATGATCGTGACTACCGCAACGAGGGCGAGAACATCTCCCGCGTGGTCGACCGTCTGCCCCGTGTGGACGATGACGACGATATTGACGATATTTACGACGAAGAGGCCGTCACTCGCAGCGAACGCCGCACCCGCCGACGCCGTAGGCTCAACGCCGAGGAGCGTCATGCAGCCGACGAGATCGAGCTGATTGAGGAAGATCTCGAGGACGACGACATCATTTATCGTCCAATCGACGACGTTGAGGCCGAGCAGTCCGGTTCGCGCACGCGTCGAAGCCGGGGCAGCGAGCGTTCGGGCCGTGGCAACCGCGGAAATTCCCGGTCCGGGCGCGCTGCTTTTGATGCCGATGAGCAGGATGACGACGATGATCGTCGCAGTCGCACACGCCGTAGGCGCGAGAGTGAAGAGGACAGCGAAGACCAGCCGCTGACTCGTCGCCGTCGCCGTCGCCGCGGTTCCAAGGGCGAGGAAAGCGAGAGTGATAACCTGCGCGTCTCTTCCTCGCGTCGTTCGCGCAAGCAGCAGTACATCGATGAAATCACCGATATCGAGGGTTCCACCCGCCTTGAGGCCAAGAAGCAGCGCCGACGTGACAACCGTCGCGAACGCAGCCGCCAGAACCAGCTGATCGAGCAGGACTTTCTTGCCCGCCGCGAAAACGTCGACCGCCTTATGGTGGTCCGTGAGCGCGGCCCGCACACCCAGATTTCCGTCATCGAAGATAACGTCCTTGTTGAACATTACGTCTCCGACATCCAGGAAGTCGCCACAGTCGGCAACATCTACATCGGTCGTGTACAGAACGTGCTGCCCAGCATGGAAGCCGCGTTCGTGGACATCGGCCAGCCCCGCAACGGCGTGCTATACGCAGGCGAGGTCAACTGGGACACCACGCGTCTCGAAGGTCAGCCCAGGCGCATGGAACACGCGTTCAAGGCCGGCGATCCCGTTCTGGTACAGGTCACCAAGGATCCGATCGGACACAAGGGTGCTCGCCTCACTTCGCAGATCACGCTTGCGGGCCGTTTCCTCGTTCTTGTGCCTTCGGGCGGCATGACCGGCGTCAGCCGCAAACTGCCCGAGCATGAACGTGGCCGGCTCAAGTCCATCATCTCAAGAATCGCCCCGAAGGGAATGGGTGTGATTATCCGCACCGCGGCCGAAGGTGCCAGTGAAGAGGCCTTGGAGAAGGATCTCGAGAACCTGAAGCGCCAGTGGGACAAGATTGAGGAGAAACTCAATCTTTACCGCAACGGCAAGCGTGCCAAGCTCCTGCAGGGCGAACCGGACGTCGCCATCCGCGTGGTGCGCGATATCTTTAACGATGACTTCTCCAAGCTCATCGTCGAAGGCAACAAGGTTTACGACCGGATTGAGGAATATCTCGACACCATGGCCCCGGATCTCAAGGACCGGCTTGAACGCTGGGATCCCGAGGAACATGAGGGCAAGGATGTGTTCGATCGCTGGCAGATCGATTCGCAGCTGCGCAAGGGCATGGAGCGTCAGGTCTATCTGCCCAGCGGAGGCTCGATCGTTATCGACCGCACCGAAGCCATGACCACCATTGACGTCAATACAGGACGGTTCATCGGTAAGGGCAAGTCACTTGAGGAGACCGTTACGCGGTGCAACCTTGAGGCGAGCGAAGAGATCGCGCGCCAGCTTCGTCTGCGTGACATCGGCGGCATGATCATGATCGATTACGTCGACATGGTGATGCCCGCGAACCGTGACTTGGTGCTGCGTCGTCTGGTTGAGTGCCTCGCGCGCGATCGCACCAAGCACCAGGTGGCCGAGGTCACGTCGCTGGGTCTGGTGCAAATGACCCGCAAGCGCATCGGCCAGGGCTTGGTGGAGGCGTTCTCCGAGGAGTGCCCGACTTGCAAGGGCCGCGGCTTCATCCTCCACAATGAACCCACCATCTCCGTCGATACGGCTGACCCGTACGCCATGAAAGGGGGCGACCCGTTTGTGCAAACCAACAAGCATGGACGCGGCAGTGCTTCCGAGGTACAGGCGCCAAAAGGCTCAAGTCCGGCGGTGAAGGCGAAACTCGCGCAAATCGCGGCCGCTGCAGCGGCCGCGACCGACGAGAGCGATGCAGATTCGGACGTTGAGTCAGATACCGCATCCCATCTGAACAGCTCCGATCGAGATACTTCGGCGCCCGACAAGGACTGAGAACGGAGCGCATTTCCAGTTTCGCTGGTGATGTTTTGGGCCAAGCCGGGAATATAACACTCCGTACCTGTCCCACGTACTGACATGCCGCTACGATAGTTGACGCTAGTACGTGGGTAGGTGTAGGCTAAAAGACCGGTGTCTGGCCGTGGAAGTAAGTAGGACGCGTCGGGCAGTTTAGCTTTCGAGATAGCAAGGAACGAGATATGTACGCGATTGTGAAGGCCGGTGGCCATCAGGAAAAGGTCGAGGTCGGTGACGTCATCCTGGTCAACCGTCTCAATGCGAAGAAGGGCGAAACCGTGGAATTCCCGGTCGCGCTCGTCGTTGACGGCGCCAAAGTAATGCTCGCCGCCAAGGACCTTGCCAAGGTATCCGTCAAGGCTGAGGTCGTTGACGATGAGGCCAAGGGTCCCAAGATTAATATTCAGAAGTTCAAGAACAAGACTGGTGTCGCCCGTCGCAAGGGTCATCGTCAGCCGCTTTCCGTCGTCAAGATCACGGCCATCGCCTGATTTTGCTGCGGTAATCAAGGACTGAAAGGAACAGACAATGGCACATAAGAAGGGCGCATCCGCTTCCCGCAACGGTCGCGATTCAAACGCGCAATACCTCGGTGTGAAGAAGTTCGGTGGCGAGGCTGTCGTCGCCGGCAACATTCTCGTTCGTCAGCGTGGCACCAAGTTTCACGCCGGCCAGAACGTCGGCACTGGCAAGGATCACACCTTGTTCGCGCTTACCGATGGCAACGTGAAGTTCGACGTTCGCCGCGACCGCAAGGTTGTCGACGTCGTCTCCGAGTGAGCAATCGAGCCTGATATCTTCTAAGCAAGAGGCCACACCCACCAGGGTGCGGTCTCTTCTTGTATGTGGATGTTTCCTGAGGTCGTCAGAGTGAAGATGATGCTGCGAGTGGTGCGTTAAAAGCTGCAGGGGCTTCATCTCGCAGGCGGGGAACCTGTCTGTGCAATGTCCTCCGGCTCTGCCCAGGGCTCAGATTGGGGGAGGAACGTATTTCCCAAACCGGACTTAACAAGATCCGTATCGACTCAGATAATGGAAGTGGGGATTGTTCTACAATGTGTAATTTAAAGGAACTGTATGGGGTACAATCTGCAAGAACCCCTTGTTGCTGGTGACAAGCACCGTTTACCGCGATTGATTGCTAGCTGTGGCGTCGTTGCCCCACGCTGTTGATCTGGGAGTGTAGTGCCGAGCGTCCGCACATGGGTGCTTTGGGTGTTTGTTATGTGCGACCGTCCGGCTGTGTGATCCCGTCCGGTTCGGGGTTTGGGGCATATGAATCGGGCGGGAAGTTTAGTTGATTCAGCTGGCCACACTAATACGCCAACTCCTTCATTTAGTTATAAAGTTCTACGCTACTAGTTCGGCAATTGTTGGACGAATAAATTAATTTCGACGAAAGCTGTCTGCCGACTGCCGAACAGTCGGCAGACAGCTCTTTTGTGCTCCCGGTAATGTCTCATCGGACGTCTAACTGTTTTTCATCGTGGGTTCATCTCAGACTATTCAGATTGGCGCCCGCCGCTCAAATCACCGTCCAGAGATATGCGCCGAGCAACCTGTTTGCCCGGTGGCATGCCTTGTATTGCCGTTCGCGCAAGTGGGTGGCGACGGTGAGCGATGATGGTGGCTTTGTGGTTTTCGTTTCTTGCGGCTCAGCTGACGGTGTCGCCGTTGTTGTAGTCGACGGCACTGAGAGAAACGGAACAATATAGAGGCCTTGGGATTGAGTCAGGAGCTGAGTGAGGTTCGCGCCCGCAAATCGGGTATTCGTATGTGTGATCCGGCGGCGGCACCTCCACCCACCAGTCATAGTGTGCGCTTCTGTCGAAGGGGTTGCCGACATTCCACTGTTTGGTGAAGCCCAGGCTGTCGGTGTCGGTTCGGGCCAGGTAGATGTTGCGGCCGAGTTGCAGCTCCTTAGCATGGGTTCCGACCAGCATTCTGAACATATCGTCGTTGGCGGATGCAGCTCGGGTGTTCATTTCCAACGAGTTCAATGAAGTGCTCGGCAATCCTCAAACATTTCTCGCATGTCGCCGATGTTAAAACTATTCCAGATGTTGAGATCGGCGTTGTTCAGGCGGAAGCAATATTTGAACATTCGGCGCATGCTGGTGAGTTTGCTGGTTTCGAACCCGGTAAGCCCCGCCCAGTGAAATCGGTAAGAGCTCGATCAAAGTAGAACATGTTTTTTCCTGCTAATCCGGCGAGATGGACGATTCCATTCACCCGGACCTCTCGTAGCGCAGGCCTGTGCGATCGGCTGGTCGGTGTGGGTTCTGCCGCGTAGTCGGGTTTCGCCAAGCGACGATAATGCGGGTTTGAATTACAGAGTGTATGGGAAGATTGAGGACCATAGTAAAGTAAGGAATTATGACAGACTTTGTAGATAGAGTGACCGTCCACGTTCAGGGTGGGGACGGCGGCAACGGCTCCGCTGGCGTCAAGCGCGAGAAATATAAGCCGTTGGCCGGGCCCAATGGCGGCAATGGTGGAGATGGTGGATCGGTCATCTTTGTGGCCGATACCAGGGCCAACAATCTGCTGGATTATCGCTTCGTTCCGCATCGCAAGGCCGAAAGTGGCACGATGGGCCTTGGTGACACGAAGGATGGTTCCAAGGGTGGCGATGTGATCCTGCCCGTTCCGCCGGGAACCATGATTTTTGAGGCGAAGGGACCGCAGGGCCAGAGCAAGCATCCCGGTCGTGAGCTGGCCGACTTGCGCCATGCGGGCGATAGATATGTCGCGGCGGCCGGAGGCATGGGTGGTCTTGGCAACGCGGCTTTGGCCAACAAGACCCGCCGTGCACCGGGATTCGCTCTGCTTGGTGAGCCGGGCGAAGAGCACGATGTCATTCTTGAACTCAAGTCCATTGCGGATGTGGCGTTGGTGGGCTTCCCGTCCGCGGGCAAGTCCAGCCTGATTGCGGCCATGAGTTCAGCCAAACCCAAAATCGCCGATTACCCGTTTACCACGTTGGTGCCGAACCTCGGCGTGGTCAGCCTTGAGGAATATCGCTACACCGTCGCCGATGTGCCCGGTCTGATCCCCGGTGCTTCCGACGGCAAGGGTCTCGGGCTCGAGTTTCTGCGCCATATCGAACGCACTGAGATCATCGCCCATGTCATCGATTGCGCGACGTTGGAGCCGGGCCGCGATCCGATTTCCGACTATCACGCACTGGAAGACGAACTGGCGAAATATGCCGCACAGCTCAAGCTGCCGATTGGCGTCATTCCGATTCCCGAGCGTCCGCGCATCATCATTCTTAACAAGGCCGACGTGCCCGAGGCCAAGGAGTTGGCGGAATTCGTGCGTCCGGAGTTCCAAAAGATGGGTTTGAAAACCTTTATCATCTCCACCGCTTCGCACGAGGGACTTAAGGAACTAGGGTTCGCCCTGGGCAGGATGGTTACGGAGCTGCGCGCCAAGCTGGCCGAAGAGGAAGCTGAGCGAGAAGAGGCCCGCGTGGTCATCAAGCCGCTCGAGCAGCCGGCACGCAAGCGCCGCCGTTCGGACGATGAGCGTGGTTCGGCCGGCGATTTCCAGGTCGAGCGCGGAACCGGCGAGGGCGATGACGTGTGGTTCACCGTCACCGGCGTCAAGCCTGAACGTTGGGTGCGCCAGACCAACTTCGACAACGACGAGGCCGTGGGCTATCTTGCCGACCGTCTGGCCGCTCTTGGCGTCGAGGACGAGCTGCGCCGCAAGGGTGCCAAGCCGGGCGACGAGGTTCGCATTGGAGTTGGGCAGAACGAGGTCGCTTTCGATTGGGACCCGACCATTGCGGCAGGGGCCGAGATGCTTGACGGTGCTCAGTTGGGTACTCGAGGCGAGGATTTGCGTCTGACCGAGGGCAACGAAAAGCGTTCCCGTCGTCGAACCAATGCCGAACGTCGTCGTCAGTACCACGAGATGATGGACGCCAAGACCGCCGTGCGTGAGGCGATGCGCCAGGAACGTTCAGTTGGTCACTGGGCCGATCCGACCATCGACGACGATCGTCACGACGAGCAGGCGATTCTGGGCGGACACGAGCCGGACGAGCGCGACGGCGATCGCTAGTCCCGGCTTAAGTGTGACGTGAGCGGTCCAACACGGTTCGGTCACGCCCGGCCCATGGGCCCGGCTCGCCCGCTTAAAATCGATTTTCATCCCAAAAATATGACAAGGCATGGCTGAAATGACAGAACGACAGATGCAGACGGAGCATGAGGTGCGCAGTTGCGTGGCGAGCGCGCATACCGTCGTAGTCAAGGTTGGCTCAAGTTCGTTGACCACGCCTTCTGGCCATCTGGATGTCGACAAGGTCGGTGCGCTGGTCGAGGTGCTGGCGGAGGCTGCCAAGCGCGGGGTCCGTATGGTTCTGGTCTCTTCCGGTGCCATAGCAGCAGGTTTTGGCCCGCTCGGTTTTGACGCGCGGCCCACAGATGTGTCGACTCAGCAGGCCACCGCCTCCGTGGGCCAAGGCGTTCTCATGCAGCATTACGAGACTGGTTTTGCCAGGCATGGTGTGCGTGTGGGGCAGATTCTGCTCACCGCCGACGACACGATGCACGCCTCTCGTTACCGCAACGCGCAACGTACCTTGCAACGTCTGCTTGATCTGGGCGTGGTTCCGATCGTCAACGAAAACGACGCACTGGCCACCAACGAGATTCGTTTCGGTGACAACGACCGGCTTTCCACGTTGGTCGCGAATCTGGTGCGCGCCGATGCACTTGTTCTGCTCACGGACATCGATGGTCTGTACACCGCGCCTCCTTTCAAATCGGGAGCTAAACGTGTCGGTTTCGTCTCGGATATTGATTGGGTAATCGACCATATTTCGGTCGGCGGCACCGTCTCCGGTGTGGGTAGCGGCGGTATGGTCACCAAACTTGAGGCCGCGCGTATCGCCGTGAGTTCCGGCATTCCAGTTGTGCTGACGAGTGCCGACAACATTGCCGTCGTTTTCGAAGGGGCTTCCACAGGCACCGCTTTCGCCCCAGCTCCCCGCCGCGATTCCGCTCGCCGCCTGTGGATCGGTTTCGCTGCAGGCCCCCGCGGCACGCTGATTGCCGACAAGGGTGCGGCCGAAGCGGTTCTTGGTGGCAAAGCAAGCTTGCTGGCTGCGGGAGTAGTCGAAGTGCGTGGTGACTTTTCCGCCGGCGACCCCGTCTGGATCGACGACGAGGAAGGCAACCACATCGCCAAAGGTCTCTCGAGTTTCGACTCCGAAGAGATGCCGAACACTCTTGGCCACGACACTACTCAACTTAAGCGTTTGCTGGGTGAGGAATACGCTCATCCACTGGTTCACCGCGACAATCTCGTACTGCTCTGACCCGCCCGATTTCGCTACATGCGCGCCAACTGCGTCAGTTCGTTACCGCGGTCTAGTCTTGATAGTGGTAATGCACGCCGAGAAATGCGGGAGATTGAAATGGCGGAGTGGCAGACGTTGAGTGATCGTGTGGCTTCCGTGGCACCAAGCGCCACACTGGCCGTGGACTCGAAAGCAAAGGCGATGAAGTCTTCAGGCATCGACATCATCGGTTTCGGTGCCGGTGAACCTGATTTTCCTACTCCCGATTACATTGTTGACGCTGCAGCCGCAGCTTGCCACGACCCGAAGAACCACCGCTACACGCCCACTGCCGGCCTGCCCGCGCTTCGTGAGGCCATCGCGGAAAAGACGCTACGTGATTCAGGATATGAGATTTCGCCGGATCAAGTCGTTGTCACCAACGGCGGCAAGCAGGCTGTTTATGAGGCTTTGCAGGTTCTGATCAATCCCGGTGATGAAGTCATCATCCCCGCCCCGTACTGGACGACCTACCCGGAGGCCGTCAAGCTTGCCGGCGGCAGCCCCATCAAGGTTTTCGGCGATGCGGACCAAGGTTTCGAACCCAGCGTCGAGGCTCTTGAAGCCGTCCGCACCCCGCGCACGAAAGCCATCATGATTAACACACCTTCCAACCCCACCGGGGCTGTCTGGGGGGAAGGGACAGTACGTGCCATCGGCCAGTGGGCCTTGGAACACCAGATCTGGGTCCTTAGCGACGAAATCTACGAGCACCTAACTTACGACGGCGAAAAAACCGCATATGTCGGCGCTCTGGTTCCAGAGATTCGTGACCAGCTCATCGCTCTCAACGGTGTGGCCAAGACATACGCTATGACCGGTTGGCGAGTCGGCTGGCTTGTCGGAACTATTCCGGTGGCCAAGGCCGCCGCCAAACTCCAAGGTCACATGACTTCCAACGTGGCCGATGTCTCCCAACAGGCGGCACTCGCCGCAGTGGCGGGTTCTCTCGATGCTGTTGCGGCGATGCGCGAGGCGTTCGATAAGCGCCGCAAGGCCATCGTCGCCGGATTGAACGCCATCGACGGTGTTACCTGCCGCACCCCGAAAGGCGCGTTCTACGCTTTTGCCGACGTGAGCGGTTTGCTCAATCACCCGATTTCGGTCAGCGGCGCTGTGGCCAAGAGCTCCTCGGAACTGGCCGCACTGCTGCTTGACCAAGCTCATGTCGCCGCCGTTCCCGGCGAAGCGTTCGATGCTCCCGGATTCCTCCGGTTCTCCTACGCGCTTGCTGATGAGGATCTTGCTGAGGGTATGCGTCGATTCAAGCAGTGGGTTGGCTGAGTACGCTCGATTCCGCGGGTTCCGTTCCTTGAGTTTTACCAGATGTCTATCGAATCATCGTGATTTCCGCTCGACTTTGAGGAACTTCATCGGTGATATGTGACCGATTTACTGTCTGTTGGCGACTCGATGACCGTGCGGATTTGTGATGCAACCGCTTTACGCTGTCTGTCAACCGCGCGACACGAGGAGTGGACGTGAATAGATTTTGATATTACACTGTTTTTTTGGCGATTTATGTCAGATGGTCCCGTGCTTCGAGTACTGTTGACAGAGTTCACCTAGGGAAGTGGCGCAATTGGTAGCGCAACGGTCTCCAAAACCGTAGGTTGTGGGTTCGAGTCCCGCCTTCCCTGCCAAGTAATGACAAGCCAAACGGAGGACGGATATGGCGAAGGCAAACAAGCCTGAAAAGAATGAGAAGCCGAACATCTTCATGCGCATCGGCTTGTTCATCAAGCAGGTCATCGACGAGTTGCGCAAGGTTGTCACCCCGACTGCCAAAGGACTGCTCGGTTGGTCTGTGGCTGTGCTTGTTTTCGTATTGCTGTTGATGGTTATCGTTACGTCCATGGATTTCGGCCTCGGCAAACTGACTCTGTGGATCTTCGGCTGAGTATAGACAATTTTTAAAGGTGACTGACAGCATGGATAATGAAGTAAATCTTGAAGGTTTGGATTCGTTGCCGGACACACCGGAAAATGAACAGAATACAAGCGTTGATTTGAACGTGGATCTTGTAGCAGAAAATGTTGCCTCCGGTGTGGAATCCGAGGCGGAAGCCAGCGAAGTGACCGGCGATTCCGAGAGTGCCCTTTCCGATGATGAATCCCAGATGGATGCATCATCGGGCGTCGACGACACTGCCGATGCCGCTGCTGATGCTTCCGACAATGCCGAGGCTGAGGCCGATGATGCGGGTGCGAAGGCCGTCAAGGAATTCTCCAAGAGCCTACGCGGGCTCGATGGCAAGTGGTATGTGCTGCACACATACTCCGGCTACGAAAAGCGCGTGAAGACGAACGTTGAATCTCGTGTTCAGAGCTATGGACTTGAAGATCAGATCTTCCAGATCGAAGTTCCGATGGAAGAGGTTGAGAAGCATACCGACAAGGGCAAGAAGGTTGTCACCCGCGTACGCGTGCCTGGATATGTACTCATTCGTATGTGGCCGGACGAGAACGCGCGTCGTATCGTGCGTGAGACCGAAGGTGTCACAGGTTTCGTTGGCCCCAGCAAGGATCCTGCACCGCTGACCCGCAAAGAAGTCGTCGAGATGATGGCTCCGATGATTGCTGCGCAGGCGTTGAAGGATGCCGGAGATAAGCCGGCGGCTGCCAAGAAGCGCACCATCGAGGTTTCCTATAAGGTCGGCGATCAGGTTTCCGTTATCGACGGACCATTCGCTACGATGGCCGGTTCGGTTTCAGACGTCGAGCCGACAACCCAGAAACTTACCGTGCTGGTCTCCATCTTCGGACGAGATACACCGGTTGAGTTGGGCTTTGATCAGGTCGAGAAAATCGTCTGATTCCAGCTTATCGATTGCTTACATGTTGCCGCGGGTCGTAAGACTTGCGGCAACATTCGTGTTAAACATAGCTGTCTGCGAAGTGTGCTTGTTTGTCGTGCTTGCTTGGGATAATAAGAAGGCTTGTGTCTGGAGGGGAGACCCGCTAGCACAGCACAGCAATATCGGTTGCGGGAGGAGACCTGCAATTCCTGATATGCCGGAGTTTCGTTGATATGCCCAAGGTAGATCGACGTGCTGTTGGGGCTCTTGTTCCTTGCGTGTTGCAAGACTGCAATGGATTGAATGGCCTGCGGTGTATCGCAAGGAGTTGAAGGCGACCGTCTGTACCGCACGGACAATGAAAAGGAGCCATATTCATGGCTGGAAAAAAGGTCACTTCGCTGATCAAGCTGCAGATTGAGGCCGGCAAGGCCAACCCTGCGCCGCCGCTCGGTCCTGCACTCGGTTCGCACGGCGTCAATATCATGGACTTCTGCAAGGCCTACAACGATGCCACCAAGGACAAGATGGGACAGGTCATTCCTGTTGAGATCTCCGTCTACGAAGATCGTTCCTTCGATTTCATCCTTAAGACCCCACCGGCAGCAGCACTTTTGCTGAAGGCCGCTGGCATCAAGAAGGGCACCGACAATCCGCTGACCCACAAGGTCGGTTCCGTCACCTCGGCTCAGGTTCGCGAGATCGCTGAGACCAAGATGGCCGATCTTTCCGCTCGCGATGTCGAAGCCGGAATGAAGATTATTGCGGGCACCGCTCGCTCAATGGGCATTACGGTCGAAGGCTGAGGGGGAAAGACAGATGGCTAACAAGCATTCCAAGAAATATCGTGAAGCCGCTGAGAAAGTCGACGGCAGCAATCTGTACACCGCTTCAGAGGGCATCGCTCTGCTCAAGAGCATGCCGGAGCGTGGTTTCGATGAGACCATCGAGGCCACGTATTGCCTGAATGTTGATCCCCGTAAGGCAGATCAGCTGGTTCGTGGTGTGGTCAACCTGCCTAACGGTACCGGCAAGACCGCCAAGGTCCTCGTGTTCGCACGCGGCCCCAAGGCCACCGAAGCTACCGAAGCCGGCGCTGACTTTGTCGGCGACGACGAGCTGGTGACCAAGGTCGCTGGTGGTTTCCTTGACTTTGACGCAGTGGTGGCGACACCCGACATGATGGGCAAGGTCGGCCGTCTTGGCCGCGTGCTCGGTCCTCGTGGCCTCATGCCGAACCCCAAGACGGGAACCGTGACCATGGATGTGGCCAAGGCTGTATCGGATATCAAGGGTGGCAAAATCGAGTTCCGCGTCGACAAGAACGGCAATCTGTCGTTCATCATCGGTAAGAAGTCTTTCGATCAGAAGGCTCTGGAAGAGAACTTCCAGGCTGTCGCTGAAGAGATCAAGCGTCTGCGTCCTTCCACTGTGAAGGGCCGCTACGTCTCCAAGGCGACGCTCACTTCGACGATGGGTCCCGGCGTTCCGCTGGATCTCGCTCCGCTTGTCTGAGTGTAGTTGATTGAGCAGGTTGCCCGACACGTCACGCGACGTGCCGGGCAACTTTCATTTTTAAACTGTTTTTAGGGAACAACGGCTGTTCCCGGTATCTTTAGAGGCCGACGAACAACTTGTCGGTGTTCGGCTGATCGACTTGATGATCGGCGTTACTGAAGTTTCCATGCTTAGTAGATACTTAGGTAGGTCAAGATCAAGAAATCTTGATTTTTGACAAAAACGTCGATTTATTGTTGATTGTGCTCTTCCTTTCCTGTATTTCTTATCCGATACGGCAGCATCTGAGTCGTTGAACGTGCATAATGCCAAAGGATGAAGAGGAAGGAAGGCGGAAATTATGAAGATGCGGAATGCCATAAAGTCGGTTGCAAGCAAGGATTGTTTTGACTCGGTATTGTTCCGCGGTTTGTTTCGGAGGAGAAACGCGGCTCATTTTCGGCGCAGGCGGGTCAATCCTGACAGTCTGCTGACCAGATTTCTGATCCTGCTGGTTGCAGCGGTGTGCATTGGTATTGGCACAGGTCTTCTGCTGCCGAAGATCAGTACGCCTCTGGCACAAGTGACTGGCCAATATATCGCCACAGGACCTGTGGCGCAAGTATTGGCGGCGCTACCAGTCGATGACCATCCCAGCAAGCAGGGGTATGACAGGAAGTCATTCAGTTACAACACCATCGACGAAGACGGAAACGGGTGCACCGTACGCGACGACATTCTCAAACGTGATTTGACAGAGGTGGCATACAAAAGCCCAAGTCGATGCCAGATTAAGTCTGGGATGCTGCAGGACCCATATACAGGTAAGACCATTCGTTTTATCCGCGGTCGTCAGACAAGTTCGGCAGTGCAAATCGACCATGTGGTGGCTCTTGAAAATGCTTGGCAGTCTGGTGCCAAACAGTGGGATGTGCAGACCAAGCAACGTTACGGTAACGATACCTATAACCTGCTGGCCGTCGATGGGCCGTCCAATCAGGAAAAAGGGTCAGCCTCAGCTGCGTACTGGCTGCCGCCGAGTCGTCAATATCGTTGCGCTTATGTCGCCCGCCAAGTCGGAGTCAAGCAAAAATACGCACTGACTGTAACCACCACGGAAAAGCAGGCCATTTCAACGGTGTTGCGCACCTGTCCAACTCAGCAAATTCCTGATCATTGATGCAAACCATTGAACGGTTACTGCTGTTTTATCTTGTGGACACCCCTTGCGGAACGATTTGACATCTTGACGTTGGATGCCCACCGCGGTTTCAACCGAATGGACACCTTGGTGGGGAATATGGGGCATCTCTCGCTGATATATTACCGGCGGTTATAGTGGCAAACTCGAATGACGGTTCATTGATGCGAATGGGTATGGAAATAAGGAACACGGACATGTCGCAATGTGCGGTTCGCCAGGTCACGGGCAGAGCCTGCACCTTGGCCGCGCACGCCGAAAGTCACGATGAGAACCATGCCCAATGCGATAAACGAACTGAAAATGAGTGACATCCTGATGCCGAAGACATTTGCAAGTATTGCCGTGTTATGACCGCTTCCCATCGAGTGCTCTCGAATCTTGGCAAATTCCTCCATCAGAATGACCAAAACTGGCGCTCCTATGGCGCCCGATATCTGACGGATGGTATTGGTAACTGCGGAGCCTGCCGAAACATCTTCGGACCGCAGGCAGTTTAGAGACCAGGTGGTGATGGGCATAAGCACGAAACCCATACCGATTTGTCGAATGAACTGGCAGATGGATATCCAGTAGATTGGAACGTCCATGCTGATGAAACTCATGAGTAAAGTGCCTGTCAACAAGGTGACAGAGCCGATTAGTGCGACCGGTCGCGATCCGAACTTGTCAAGCAATCTGCCACCGCCGAATTGCGAGATACATTGCCCAAGTGCGCCCGGAAGCATTACCAGTCCAGAGATTGTCGCTGAGTATCCTCGATCGTTCTGGATGAACAAGGGGATGATAACCGTAATCGAACTGAATGCGAAGAAACTCATTGCGGCTATGATGGTGCCGATTCTGAAATTCTTGTTTTTCAGTACGGTGAGATCCAGCAGTGGCGGTTGCAGTTTGCCGATTTTCTTGATCTGCTCCCGCACTTCGGAAGTCTTAAAGTGCTCCTCGAGTTTTGCTGCCGATTTCGGTTCTGAATGCAACCGCCTGATAGCTGCACGCAGTTCTGTGGCATTCTTGGGCTTTCCGATTTTTTCCCGCAGTGCCTCATCGTCATTCAACCAGCTGGTGAGAGCATCGAGTTCGGCTTTGTATCGTTTGGCGCCCTTGATCTGACGAACGACAAACCAGATGATGCCGATGATGCCCACTACCATTGGAAGCAGAACGACTGGGCTCAGGAACGTGTATGTCTCGATATTCGTGAATCCGAAAAGCAGCCCGCCAAAGCCGATAACTGAAAGGCAAACCGAGAAGAAGTCCGATTCTGCGCCTTTGTCTTTTTGGCTGAAGTTGTACATAAAGAATATCGCGAGCATCAGCGCAAGGGCTCCGACGATGGTCAAGGAAACGAAGATCGAGCGCCAGCCGTTGGCATCGGTCTGCCATCCGCCGAACGTTGGTCCAATAGCCGGGGCGACACTCATTGCCACTCCGACAGTACCCATGGCCACTCCACGCTTTGACATCGGATAGACGGAGAAAACGATGATTTGCAGAACCGGCCACATCACCCCTGAACCAATCGCCTCAAGCGTACGTCCTGCTAGTACAAGAATGAAATTGGGAGCCAACCATGCCAGCACGGAGCCTAGCGTAAAAATTGTCATGGAAGTGATAACGATCTGTCTGGTGGAGAAACGACGGGTGAGATAGGCGGTGAGTGGCACCATTACGCCTTGCACCAACTGGATAATCGAGGTAAGCCATTGACCGGTCGTTACGTTGATTCCAAATTCGTGAACAATGGTCGGCAACGCTGCACTGAGCTGAAGCTGGGTGAAGTTGCCAATGAATGTAATAAATGTGAGTATGGCGATTGAGACGAAAGCCGCATGGCTCAAATGACCGTCGACATATGATTCCTCTTTGGTGAGTACTTTGGATAAGTCAGATCTAGACGACGATTTAGCCTGTGACCGCAATCCTACCGCTGCTCCTTTTTGTTATATATTAAATGTTTCCGAACTGACATCATATGGTCGCGCTATCTTTAGCGTTCACCGATGGTTTCCAGAAGAGAAAAGCGCTTATCAATTAACGCCTCGCTACTATGTCTCAGACTACACCGTAAGCAGGAACGCTATACCGATAGCAAAGTCACACCTCAGTACTATGGAAAACAGCGAGGACGGTCTCGAACAGAATAGCGATATCGCCGGTAAACGGCCAGTTTTGGATGTAAGAAACGTCGCCAAACTCGGATCATTCCTGGCTCATTTCACTGCGACCCGAAACCTGCGAAGGGCCAGTGATGCAGAGCTTCACGAGCAGCTGTAAGGAATATAGCGCGTTGTATTTGGCGAATTCTTACGCTAGTGGCGGACGAGGATCGACCAAGCTCATGTCTCCCTTGAGAACATTGAAGAATTGGGTCAACTCATCAAGAGAGGTTTCCTGATGAAATTACCAAATTTGGTAATTCTCGGGTCACCCTTCAGCTTGAAAATAAATTCATCTTGAAGTCCGTTCTCTTTTGCCGGCTGGCTTCTCAATTGTTCGGCGTCGGTGCGCATCGATCTGATTTTATACAAGGTGAACGGTGGATCGAGTATGCCGATGCGTTCTTGCGAGGAGGATACGGGCCCGTCGTCATCATGATGAATTTAAAGACGATGATCAGCATCGGAATCGCAAGAACGATGATCGCAAAGAGTGAGAGGACAATGTCCATTACGCGCTTAAACATCCGCGCTCGAGTGGTGTATTGTGGCAACTTTGCCGTCAGCGCCGGCATATTTGGGTCGTTGCGGAAGTGCAAGGAGGGGCCACCTAGGTCAGCGACCGATGTAGCAATGCCAGTTCGATTCCTATGGATTCAACGGCTAACGGAAGTGTGCGTGTCGTCTCTGAGCTCCGTGAAAGAACATCGGTTGTCAACCCCGCCGTCGCCTTAAGGTTCTTTGTGGTCTGCGCAAGATGAGAGTTCGCGGGAAGTATCTTCAGCCCTCTTTCTCCTTGCTGTCGGTTATGGATGGGGCAGGAACCAATCATTGGATGTTGTTCTTGGGAGAGGAAGACGTGTCCGATTCGTTGAGCATTACAGGGCACACCGCAATAGGTTCGTATCCGATTCCGGAATCTTCATGCAACTGCCGACATGTGGCATGGGTCGTTTCCGGGGAGCCTATGAGTATGATGTCGTAGAAGAATTCACCATTTCGTCTGTTGTGATCTAATGTGTGATGCATAATCCAGCGTTCGAACAAGGTGAGCATGCCGGTAATGAGGGGTATGAGAATGGTGATGGAACGCGGGATTTCAAGCTTCAAAATGTAGGCAAGCGTGCAAATCATAATAAAGAAAAACAATGAGGCTTTGAGGATTTTGCTGTAAAGTTCATCCCCTTCGCTCATGGTATGTCGTGAGTAGGCTTCGCGAATCAGCAGGCTGATGACCCATGCACAGGTAAAAAAATAAATTTTACTATAGTATTTCCGTTGTGTATCTAACGGGCAGTGTAAATCGGATTATTGCTATTATTCAGGCGAGTGATAGCGCAAGCTACGAGTAGCATTAAAACATCGAGGACAAGCAGTGTCGAATTATACTGGGTCAATCGTTTTTTGGATTCATAATCATCTCCTACGTCATTTGCAGTACAGCATTAAATTTCATCTTTGAATCCGTGCATGTATCTTCGCTGTTTTATATATTTCCACCATGGTGTATAAACGTCCGATTTTTGGTGTGCCGCAGAGCAGGTTTTGACCATGCAATTTCTTGAGTCCCTGTTTTGAATGTAATGTATTTCGTTCAATACTGTCGCAAGGTTCCGCGCTGGGTAGTACCTCATATTTCGGTCTTCTGGGAATGTGGCAGATTTTAAGCCCATTCGCGATAATGTGGCGGTGACTTGTGTCGGTGTAAGTTGTTTCCTTTTTTGGTGATGGTGGGTCAGTAATTTGATAAATGGCCTATCTGTAGGGTTGCCAAATCGTTGTCTAAATATCAGCATGCCATTTCTTGTTCGAACCGCGTGATTGCACGGTTTTGAATTAGTAGAGTCTCCGATGTTAAGTAAATTTGATATTTTATTTTCGTTTTTGATACATATTGTTATGATTCTTGTCTTGTGTTTCTTCATGAAATGTGCTAATGACAAAGTCATGCCTTACATAGGATCTATCTTTAAGGCTGATTAATGAGAGGGTCGAAGTTATGTATCTTGTGGTATGATGTGTTGTTGATGGAAGAAGACCTTCAGTGAGTGCCATCTTCAATTTGTTGGAATTGTAACGTCTTATCTCAACGCTAAATAAAACTGACCCCGAAAGATGAAAGACAATTGACTGAGATTGAGCTGAGTTTGAATATCACATATTAATCAAAAAGCTGGGTTTTGTCGTATTTGATAAAGCTAAGAGTTATCATAAACTGCCAACTATGTTTAAAGAAGAATTTATACCCAAGAACATCATCGTCACCGGTGGATGCGGGTTCATCGGATCGAACTTCGTGCATTATGTCGCGAACAACCATCCGGAGACGCACGTAACGGTGCTGGACGCACTGACATATGCAGGGAATATTGAGAACATCAAAGGGCTGTCTCAAGACCAGGTTGAGTTTGTGCATGGCAACATCTGTGATGCAGAACTACTTGACAAAATTGTTCCAGGGCATGATGCCATCGTGCATTATGCAGCCGAATCGCACAACGACAACTCGATCGCCGATCCGGAGCCGTTCCTCAAGACGAACGTCGAGGGCACTTTCCGCTTGCTCGAGGCTGCACGTAAATACAACGTGCGTTACCACCACATCAGCACCGACGAGGTTTATGGCGATCTCGCACTCGACGATCCAAATAAGTTTACCGAAGAGACCCCGTATCATCCGTCTTCGCCATACTCTTCCACCAAGGCGTCGAGCGATCTCTTGGTGCGCGCCTGGCATCGTACCTTCGGCGTGCGTGCCACGATTTCGAACTGCTCCAACAACTACGGTCCGTTCCAGCATGTTGAGAAGTTCATTCCGCGTCAGATTACAAATATCCTCGACGGCGAACGTCCCAAGCTTTACGGCAACGGCGAGAACGTGCGCGACTGGATTCACACCGAAGATCATTCAAGCGCTGTCTGGACGATTCTGACCAAGGGCCGCATCGGTGAAACGTATCTGATCGGCGCCAATGGCGAACGCAACAACATCAACGTGCTGCGCGATATTTTGCGTGTGATGGGCAAGGCTGAGGACGATTTCGACTGGGTGAAGGACCGTCCCGGGCACGATCGCCGCTACGCCATCGACTCCACTAAGCTGCAGACTGAGCTGGGCTGGAAGCCTGAGCACACTGACTTCGAATCCGGTCTGGAACAGACCATCAAGTGGTACACCGACAACGAGGACTGGTGGAGGCCCGCCAAGGCGGCAACCGAAGCCAAGTATAAGAAACAAGGTCAATGATGCTGCCGCGCGTCACGCACGCGGGGTGGTGCACTTTGTCGTTGACGACAATGAAGTTCTACTATCGTAGTCAGAGATGATCACGATATGTCATTTGAGTTTAAAAAGGATTCAAAGGTCGTGAAAACGAATATTCCCGGACTTTCGGTGTTCGATCTTCCGGTGCATGGTGACGATCGAGGCTGGTTCAAGGAGAACTGGCGGCGCACTAAAATGGTTGAGCTGGGCTTGCCGGACTTCGGGTCGGTACAGAACAGCATCAGCTATAACGACAAGAAAGGTGTGATCAGGAGCATTGACGCTGAGCCATGGGATATAAGTACATCTCGATTGCGGCTGGTGAGATTTCGGCGCGTGGGTGGACCTGCGCCCAAGCGAGAGTTTCGGTTAGGTGTTTCACTGTCCGTCTTGATTCGTCGCGTGCCATCTAGTACCGTGGGGAGTGGGCAACAGCTTCCAGGTGTTGCAGGACGGCACGGTGTATGCGTATCTGGTGAATGCGCATTGGTCGCTGGAGCAGAAGAAGGCGTACGTGTTCGTCAACATGGCGGATCCGGATCTCGGCATTGACTGGCTGATTCCGCCGGAGAAAAAGCGAACGCAGCGAAGCCGATCTTCATCATCCGATGCTTGAGGATGCCAAACCCATGGCTCCCAGGCGCATCTTGGTGACTGGGTGCAAGGTCGGCTTGGTCATGCAATACGCAAGTATGTTGAAGAACATGATTTGCAAGGATTCGAGTTCGCGGACAGGGATGAATCGGATTTCTCTGATCTGTCAGCTTACGAAAGTTATACTGGAGCCACTATGGTGCCATCATCAATGTCGGGGCATATGCCGCCGTCGACAAGGCTGAGACTGAGCAGGGTCGACGCGACGCGTGGATGGCCAATGGACAAACCCCGGCGCTCCTCACCAAGGTTGCGCGTGAATACAATCTGACGTTGGTTCATATCTCCAGTGATTATGTTTTTGAAGGAACACGAAAAGGGGCGCAAGGAGGCCGAGCCGTTCTCTCCGCTGGGTGTATATGGCCAGAGCAAGGCCGCTGGTGACTTGGCGGTGGCGAACCTACCCCGCTATTACGTCCTGTGCTCCAGCTGGGTGATTAGTTTGGACATAACTTCGCCAAGACCATGATGGGGATATGTGACCGCGTTCCCATCCCCAGGACAAGCTCGAGCGGGTCACCATGCTTGACGATCAACTTGGACGTCTGACCTTCACTGAGAGGATATAATGCAGGCCGTTTTTTACTCGCTTGACACGGCTGCACCCTATGGCACATACAATCTGACAGGTTCCGGTGCCGTCAAGGGCTGGGTGGGCATTGCCAAAGATGTATTCGACCAGACCAACGGCAATGCCGAAAAGGTGCTTCTCGTAACCACCGAGAGATACTACGCGAACGCTGCCGCGTCTATTTCACCTCGACCAGCCAACAGTGATTTGAGTCTCGCTAAGATTGGATCGACGGGTTATCGTCCCGTAGATCGGAAACAGACGCTCAAGGGCTATGTCCAGAAGAAAAAGCGTTCGCAGAATTAAGCAGAAATCAAATAATTGCGGGAAACCATACGGATGAATTGGTATGCCTCTTTCGCCATGTTTTGCAGCTATGAAACCATTGAAACGTTTTTTAAGTTATCGCCAGTTGAAAGTGAGTTGGGAATGAAGGCATTTTCCTTGCAGGCGGTTCGGTCGCACGGCTGTATCGGTTGACCACGGTTGCTTTGCAGCAGCTGCTTCCTGTTTATGGCAAGCCGATGATTTATTATCCGCTGAGTGTGCTGGTGATGGTCGGCATCCAGGATGTCTTGGTTATTTCCACATCAAATGATTTGCCTAATTTCGGACGACTGTTGGGCGATGGTTCCAGATGCGGAATCAAACTGTCATATAAAGTGCAGCCAAAGCCGGAAGGTTTGGCACAGGCCTTCGTCTTGGGCGAGGAATTCATCGTGGGTGAACCGTGTACGCTGATTCTGGGTGACAACATCTTTTACGGCAACGGACTTCGGTGTGTGCTCAAGAACGCTGTGGATCTTACTCGCCGGGTTAATCCACTATTTTCGGATATTATGTTGATGATCTTGAACGCTATGGCGTCGTCAAGTTTAATGAGGACAAGAAAGCTGTCAGCATCGAGGAGAAACCTGGACGCTTTGCGAGCAATTATGCTGTGACCGGCCTGTATTTTCTACGATGGGCGGGTGGTTGAATTCGTGAAAAAGGTTAAGGTCAGTGCTCGTGGCGAGCTTGAAATCACCGACTTGAATCGCATGATCTCGAAGATGCTACTCTCAATGTCCATACGCTCGGCAGGGGCTACGCATGGCTTGATGCGGGGACTATGGATCAGGGAGTTTGTGCGCGTCATAGAGAAGGCTCAGGGGTTGCCGATCGCGGTCGTTGAAGAGGCGGCATATGAGAACGGCTGGATAGCAAGGAGAAGCTGCCGGCAGCGGCGAAAAAATATAAGAAGTCGACGTATGGACAACATCTTAAGGATGTCGCTGAAGATAGAATCGTGGTGCAATAATACTTTAGACTTTTTGTTTATTCTGTCAACGTTCGTCGTGCTTCCTTTTGCGCTTGAAGGGAGGTATATGACGTTTTGCTCCGTAATGCTGTTTTCTCCTCATTTCCGATTGTATGAGTAATGTTTTGCATCGGAATACGAGTACGCTATGTTTAAGCGGATTTACGGCATTGAAAAGGTGGAGAGATCGATGAGCAGCAAGGGTGAACGCAATGAATCAGGGGGCCGGCTCGATGCTGATTCCGACATTGAAACCGCTGTTACCTCTGATGACAATTCAGCCGCTGTCGGCGGCAATTCCAAGGAGATGACCGACGGCCGGCCGCTTCGCAGAGATAAACCGTCCGCTGATTCGAAAGCCGAACTGGAGATCGATCCTGTCGTCGAAGAACTGTCGATTCAATCCTCCAATGCTCGCAGGTTGGCTCGCTGGTCCCGTGTTGCGCTGGTCGGCGCGGCGGTGCTGGTCGTTGTGGCTTTACTTGTTGTCGTGGGGGCTTGGGGGTATGGACACCTTCGTCACATTGTGGTGAGCGTCAACGGCACTGAGCGGCAAGTGAGCGCTAATGCCACGTTGGGTAAGTTGTTGGCCGATAATGGTGATTTCAAAGCTAAGAAGGGTAAGTTGCTTTCAGTTTCAGGCAAAGTCCTCAAACCAGCCGGTGGAGAGCCGATAAGCTGTACGATTGATGGGCGGAAGGTCTTGGCCGGCGATGATGCGAACGCGACCAAATTGTCTGAAGGTGCGAAAATAACTGTGCGAGACGGCAAGGACCTGATTGAAGATTACGATGTGCAAAGCACTCCGATACCGTTCAATGTGGTCATGAATGGGCATGGTGTCATTCAAAAACTCAAGCAGCACGGTATAGATGGGGTGAGCGAGGTCTGGAAAGGCAAGATTTCCGGTGAGCAGGTAAACAAAGGTGTAATCAAAAACCCTCAAGACCTTGTTGTTGACACGTTTTCTCCGAAGCCTGAAGGTCGGAACGTAATCGCCTTGACATTCGACGACGGCCCAAGCGAATACAGTGCACAAATCCTCGATATTCTCAAAGAAAAAGGCGTCAAGGCGACATTCTTCGATGTGGGGCAGCACTCAGCAGCCGAACCGCAGATGGAGCAGCGCATGGTTGCAGAAGGTCATCAGGTTGCCAGTCACAGCAACACGCATGTGGATATGTTCAAGTTGAATCCGCAGCAGCTGCAGGCGGAACTTTCCCAAAGCTTGGACAATATCGAGAAGGCTTCCGGGGTTACCACGAAAATGTTGCGAGCTCCTTATGGCAATTTTGGGGCGGAGCAGTGGCGCTACGCCGGAGATCTGATTGATTGCAACGTGATGTGGAGCATTGATACGATGGACTGGAAATTGCCTGGTGCACAGGCAATTAGTGATGCCGTGCTTTTGAAAGCGTATAACGGCGCCGTGGTGCTTATGCATGACGGCGGTGGCGACAGGACTCAAGATGTTGAAGCGTTGCCCGGCATCATCGACGGTCTGAAGGCGCAAGGGTTCGAGTTCGTCACCATTGATGAGCTTATGGCGATGGATGGCAATCAATAGAGTGTGGTTTCGGTCAACGGCCTTCTTTGGTTCTCGCAAGCATGCATCGTGCATCGATACCTCGGCCAAGTTAACTCGAAAAGTGAGATAGACTCCGATGACCTCATGTACTCAATGTGTGCTAATGTTATGTTTTGTTAGGTTATGATAGAAAAAGGAGCAACTATGACGACTGTGTTGGTTACTGGTGGTGCCGGATTCATCGCCACGCACACCGACGTGGAGCTGCTGAACAAAGGCTATGACGTCATCAGCGTCGATAATTTTGTTAATTCCGTACCGGAAGCCCTTAACAGGGTTGAGACGATTACCGGCAAAAAAGTCAAGAGCTACGCCGGCGACGTGCGTGATGCTGAGTTGATGGATCGCATCTTTACTGAGAATGACATTGATTGGGTCATTCATTTCGCAGGTCTCAAAGCGGTTGGTGAGTCTGTTGCGAAACCGATTGAATACTACGACAACAACCTTACTGGCGCGATGACGCTGTTGAAGACAATGCGCGATCACAACGTCAAGAAAATCATCTTTTCTTCATCGGCTACCGTATACGGCAAAGCCGAACATCTGCCACTTACCGAGGAGAGTCCGGTTGGAGGCACAACTAACCCGTATGGCACTTCGAAGCTCTTCCAGGAGCAGATTTTGCGTGATGTCTACGTTTCAGATGATTCCTGGACCGTCGTAATCCTGCGTTATTTCAACCCTGTTGGGGCGCACGAATCCGGATTACTTGGCGAAGACCCGAAGGGTATCCCTGCAAACCTCACCCCGTATATAGCGAAGGTTGCGCTGGGTGAGCTTGACGAGGTGCAGGTTTACGGCGATGATTATCCGACACCGGACGGCACAGGAGTACGTGACTACATCCACGTGGTTGATCTGGCCAAGGGACATGTTGCGGTTATTGACAAGATTGATGAACCGGGCGTGCGTACCTACAACTTGGGTACTGGCTGCGGTTATTCGGTGCTTGAGGTAATCAAGGCCTATGAGAAGGCTGCCGGGCATAAGATTCCATACAAAATCCAGCCGCGTCGTCCCGGTGACATCGCTGCCTGCTACGCGGACTCCTCTAAGGCTGCCCGAGAGCTTGGTTGGAAGGCGGAGCTGGGCATTGACGAGATGGCAGCATCTTCGCTCAACTGGCAGACCAAGAACCCCAAGGGTTTCCGCAAGGACTGATGAACTGATAGCGAGGAATCGCTTCTTCTTTCATTGAAAGCTGGGGCTGTCGGTATGTGCATGCATGGCAACAGCCCAAACTTTTTTGTTTCAGCTTGGGCATACCCAGTGCGGATTGTCATATGCAATCCGCGGTGCCCCTTTGGTTTGCAGCTGGGGGAGTCCAAGGGGAAACGAAGATGGTCGACTTCACTCGTTGAACATCAGCTGAGAGACATGACGCGTAATGTTCGAATTCAAGTCTCTGGCAACGATGCTGTAGATGACAAAGCAGGTGGGGCCTCCGGCATGAAACCGGAAGCCCCACCTGCTTCGTTTACTGGTTGGTAACTCAGTAGTTATGAGCGCTAAGCCAGTGCTTGTAAGCATTCTGAACGCCGCCGTAGCGTCCGTTGCAGTAGCTCCAGAACCATTTCAGCTGTGTCTGGTAGTTTGTCGCCCAGTCGGCACCGGCGCTTGACATCTTGCTGCCCGGAAGTGCCTGGGGGAGTCCGTAGGCGCCGGAAGGATTTTGCGCGTTAACCCGCCAGCCAGACTCGTGGCTGATGATGTATACGGTAGCTGTGAAGTCCGCTTCAGAACCTCCATTCGCGATCAGATAGTCGTGAGCCCACTGCTGCATTTCGCCGGCAGGAACTGTGGAACCGATATTCGCAGCTGCGCTGGAAACGGGGGCCTTGGAGCCGGTGCCGATAAGAATAACTTTATCGACCGGAGCCTGCTTGACGAATGAAGTAAAAACGTTGGAGGAAATTATTTTGTTTCCTGCCTTGGTAACCAAGCTTGTCGTTTCCATCACGCCTTCGCGGCCTTCGGACTCTACTTTCTGCTGACCCTTGGGCAAGCTTGCCGTCTCCTTGGTTACTACGTTGAAGCCGATAGGAGCGTCCGTGGTTTCAAGATCCGCGTCCGCCCGGTCAATGGTGATGGTAGTAGACTCGGTGACCTTCGTCTTAAGGTCCGGAGTAACGACATCGCCGGTATCCAGCGTGATATCACCCTGATCAAGTACTGACTTGACATCGGTGAAATGAGAACCGACCACGGTTCGGTTCTGACCGTTGATCTTGACGTTGACGTAAGAGTCGCCGGCCTGACCGCCGCGCAGATCTTCGCGGTCAGTTCCACGTGAGACATTGAGTCCGTTGGCGTCGGTGGCCGAATAAGAGGTGACGCGATTGACGGAATTCTGTCGCATATTGTGGTCCTGAACGGCAAAAAGGCTGCCGCCTACGAGCGTTACGACCGCTGCCGTCGATGCGGTAATCTTAAGCCACTGACGCTTGCTCAGTGACGACAAAGTCTTGGTCTGCTTGCGGTGATTAGCCTTGGCCATTACCTTCTGCACTCCTAAGTAGTCCTACAGTTCCAGGCACGTCACACAGCAAACGAGCCGTTCATTCTCTCTAATCTCAATCATCTCTTTGCACGCGATCCTGCATGCAATGTAACACCGCCACTTTTCGCATTCCAGCGGTTACGTCACAAAACCATCATAATTATAGCGCGTTGTTCGGAAAAGGAAACGATTGACGTGATAAGCAAGGTATATTTGTGCGCGTGGAATCTGTTCGGGGAGCCGTTAGCCCCAGCATTCTCCGGCTTTGGAAAGCGGTATGCCGATAGCCAAAACTTATTGGCTATCGGCATACCGGTAGATGTGGTCTTAAATGAACGCCTCTTCGGTCGTCGCCCAGATCTTTTTCGAAACAGTGGTCCGTGACCCATCTTTCAGGTGACGTTGTACTCGGCGCAGGTCGGGCGTGTGTGTTGTTTGGGTCAGTCCTTCTTGGCGTTGATGTCGAAGGTGCGGGCCTGCTCAATGACCTCATCCAAGTCGGAAGCGCGCAGGGCGCCCGCCTGCTTGAAGATGATCTGTCCCTTCTTGGCGATCATCAAAGTCGGAACGGCCTGAATTTCTGCCGCCGAAGCCAGCTCCTGGTTCTGATCGATGTCGACCTTGCCGAAGACGATATCGGGATTGGCTTCGCTGGCCTTTTCGTATACCGGTCCAAATGCCTTGCACGGGCCGCACCATGTCGCCCAAAAGTCCACAAGCACCAAGTCGTTGCTAGTGATGGTTTCTTCAAAGTTTGCTGCCGTCAAAGTCTGTGTTGCCATGATTACGGCTCCTTCTTCTTGTGCATTGCATCGAATCCGGAATATAAGGCCCTTGGATTCGGTGCAAGGCCAGTTTGTCAGCAAACCCCAACATCACTAAGCCTCTGACGAAAAGAGAGGTCATTTCGCGCATTCGTCACCCTTCAAGTCGATAATAGGAATATGCCAGTGTTAAATGATGAAGTACCCGATGAGGGTGACTTCGATGCAGGGCGGCGTCGTGGCGAATTTGACGGCATCACGCCCGAGGATTTCGTGCGTGGGGGCGATGACGACAACCCTCCAGGTTGGCTTTCGCCACATGACATCGATGAAGCAAGGGCCAGACTGCCCATCATCTATATCGAAGTGGTTCCCGTGCGAATTAATGACTTCGGAAGTATCTGCGAAGTCGGTTCGTTGCTGCGAGTTCGTGATGACGGGTCGGTGGAACGAACTCTGATCGCAGGTCGTGTGCTTTGCCATGAGACGATCCGTGAGACCATCGCCCGTAACATTGCCAAGGATCTTGGTAATCTTGCGCTGCCGATCATGCCTATGGGCCTTCAACCTTTTACCGTGGCCGAGTTTTTCCCGACTCCAGGCATCTCCGAGTTCTACGATCCGCGTCAGCATGCCATCGCACTGTGCTATGTCGTTCCGATTTCCGGGGATTGCAAACCGCTTGATCGTACGCTTGATGTCGAATGGTGTGATGTTGAGAGCGAACAACTTGATACGTTCCTAAACCAGATGGCCGACGGACACGGTCAGATTGTTCGTCGGGCACTGTCTTGGGGCGGAGTGGGTAATTGACGGTGGTTTCGTGTCGAACGCCGGTATGCCTCATGCCGATTCGTTTGCCTGTTTACTTTATTGAGGAAGAATGCCATGAATATTCGTGTTAGCAATAAGGTCTATCGTTCAGGTGAGGGTGTTCCGCTTATCCTTCTGCACGCTTTTCCCATCGATGCTCGGATGTGGGACGAGTGCGCGGCAAACCTGATTCGGATGAGCGATGAGCGTGGTTTGGACCCGTTCCCCATCTGGGCTCCAGATACTCCGGGTGCTGGAGATTCCGCAATTCCCGATGCAGCGGCCACTGGTGAGATTGCCCCGGACGGTGCTTATTGCGAGGCTTTGGACCGTGTTGCCGGTGCCTACGTCTCCATGTTGCACGTAGCCGGTTACTCCAAGGCGATTTGGGCGGGCCTGTCGATGGGCGGCTACATGGCCATGGATTTGCAGCGGCTATATCCGGAGGTTGTTGCTGGTCTTGCGCTGTTTGATACCACCACCGCCGCTGATAGTCCAAAGGGGCGTCGCAACCGTCTTGAAGTGGCCCGTACGTGTTTGGAAGACAATACGGTCGATCCGGTTATGCATTTCGCTTTGCCGAAGTCCGGCGATTCCACAGTCAAACGTGGCAACCAGTTCCAGGATTTGATGACGGGTTGGATCGACGACCAGCGGCCGGAGGGATTGGCTTGGCGTCAGCGCATGGCTGCGGGCAGGCTTGACACCAGCGACCAATTGGCAAAGATCCAAGTTCCGGCTTCCGTTATCAGCGGTGAGAACGATCCCTCGAGTCCGCCGGAGAAAATGCGATTGATTGCCCAAGGCATGACCTCCACGAATGCCGTTTTCACCGCCATACCGGATTGCGGTCATTTCAGCGCGGTGGAGCATCCGGACATCGTCGCTGCCGCATTGGTTGATTTGGTTGAACGTGTGGGCCGGTCTGCTTGACGGAAACGCTGGTCGTTGATCGGAAGAGTGGCTTGCGCCGTGTTACGCGTGGCGACCGACACATTTTTGGCATGACGTGTCGTGAAGAAAAAGAACGTGCTCTTGGGCGAGATTGAAAGAGGCTAATATGGCTACTTCATTTTCATCGTTGGCGTTGACGCAAACGCTGTCGTTTTTGCCCTTGGTGCAGGGAGATACGGATTATCGAGCAGAGCGCAGAGAAGAACCTGGGCTCATTGAAACAGTGCTCGCTCAACACGGAACGACCGTTATTTTTGTTCGTGATGGGATGTTGGCGGTGCCGAACGGTCAAGCAGCAAAGGTTGATTTCGAAACAGCGGCCGTGCGTTTGGCTTCGGTACCCGGTGATTACGTGTTGCGCGGTTTCGGCGGCAAGCTCGACGCGCTTGACGTCATGGGGGTAATCGCTGTTTTTCTTGGCGCCCATGGCGACGATCCTGATAATGTTCGGCAGGTGGTCGCTTTCGACGTATCTGGATTGGCTCATGATGGTGACGCTCAGATCGATCGGAAGGGCGGTAACCAGGCATATTTTGCCGCAACGGATTTGCTTGACAAGGTCATGGGACGGTTTGATTGGGTTGCCTTGCAGGATTTCGCCCCGCACAGTTCGGCTCGAGAGGTCGGCTGGGCAACCACAGCGGTGGCGTTGAGTATGTGGCATGCCGCACAGCTGTATTGCCCACGTTGCGGCTCGCCGGTTCTTCCCGCAAATGCCGGTTGGGCTCAGCGTTGCACAAACGAAGGGTGCCGGGCCAATAAATCATTGTTGTTCCCGCGTGTGGAGCCGGCGGTCATTGTTTCCATCGTTGATGGTCAGGACCGCTTGCTCTTGCAACATAACAAAGCGTGGAAGGATCCGGCCCGGTATTCTGTGTGCGCAGGGTTTGTTGAGGCCGGCGAAAATCTTGAGCATGCCTGCAGGCGCGAAGCCGAGGAAGAGACTGGGCTTAAGCTCGGAGAAGTGAAGTACCTGGGTTCGCAGCCTTGGCCGTTTCCCGCTTCGTTGATGGTTGCGTTCAAGGCACGGGCGCTCAGCGTCGATATTCAGGTTGATCGACGCGAAACAACAGAGGCCGCTTTCTTTACTCGTGACGAATTCACTGAGGCGCTGGTTTCTGGTCGTATTGTTCCGCCGGGCAAATCCACCATCGCCCGTTACATGATTGAGGAATGGTATGGGCGCAAATTGTGACGTCTGGTCTGGCCCGCACCATTTGATGCAAAAGTCGAGAATTTTCATGTTTAAGTGCTGGATGACGTCAACTAGTGGGAATAGTCTGTAGGTAGTACGCCGGTAAGGCATGTGTGAGGAAGAAGTAATGGACAACGCGATTAACGATGGCGACAGGCCTGGGACGTTGGTGACGGAAGCCACCTTGGATGATCTTGAAGCCTTGGGAGGTAATGTCGATCACGGTGGTGTCCCGCAAGACAAGCGACATGGGGCAACTATCATCATGGTGGTGGTTTTTGCTGTGATTGTTGTGGCTGCGTTGGCTGGATTCTCCGGTGCTCGTTGGTACTACCGAGACAAGGCCGCTCCCGGTGTTTATTTAGGCAATGTGTCTGTGGCGGGACAGAACGCCTCGCAACTTGAGCAGACGGTCACCCGTGAGGCGGACAACTCCAAGATCACCGTTTCAGACGAACAAGGACGAAAAGTAACGGCTGGTTTCAAGGATTTTGGTGTCAGCGTCGATGTTAAGAGGACGGTTCGGGACCTGCTTGATGCCAAGGGAGATGGCGCAGGTCGTGTGTCACCGTTCGGCAAAGCATACATTAAGTTGGACGCCAAAGTGAATGATTTGTCGGTCAATAAGTATCTGACCGACAGCTTCGTGCAAGACGGGGATAAGGCCGTTCCTTCATCCATCGCATTCAATGGAAGCAACAAGTTCGTTGTACAGGCCGGCCATGGTGGACGTGCCCCTGATATGGCCGGTGTCAAACGCACGCTTGATGATTTGATTGCGAATCCGGGGCAGACGCAAAGCGTGACAGTCTCCTACAAGGATGTTCCCGACCCTGTGTCGGAGCAGAATGCCCAAATAACTGCCGATTTGGCCAACAAGATTCTGTCCAATCCCATCGTGATCAACAATGGCGATACCGGCAAGTTCCAAATCCCTGTGGATCGAATTGCCTCGTGGATCAAGATGGAGACCGACTTGGAAAAGGGAACCATCTCGTTTGACATCGATAAGGCTGCCGTCGCCAACTATCTCAACGCTGAAGTGCCGAAGCGACTTAACCATGAGATGACGACTCAAGAGGACATCATTAATAATTCTGGTCAGGTGCTGCTGACATTGAAGAAGGGCGTTAACGGTGTCAAAGTCAAAGACTGCGGGCCTGTGATTGATCAAGTCTACGGTGCGCTGATGGATTCGCAGCCTGCCACCATTCAGGTTCCTGCTGACATCACCAAATTCGACGTCAAGCAGACCAAACCGCAGATGCGGCTGGTGGTTGACAAGTCCGCTCAGATGGTGACCGTTTACAAGGACGATCAACAGGTGCAAACCTTCCCGGTATGTACGGGCAAGGGCGGACACGAGACGACTCCCGGGACTTATGTTATTAATGTGCGCTACGACGTTCAGACCATGAGAGGTTCGGATTATGTCACTCCGAACGTGCCTTGGGTCAGCTATTTCAATGGTGGACAAGGATTCCACGGTGCGCCTTGGAATCCCACCGGCATCGGCATGGGCGATCCGGTCGGGCATGGTTCACACGGCTGCGTAAACATGAACGTTCAGGATGCCAAGTGGATTTACGACAACTGTCCTCAGGGTAGCCTCGTGCAGGTCGTCGGTAGTCAGCCCGGCGGTCCCGTGCGTTAATTGAACATCTCAACCCGTCGTCCTATCAATCAGGCAGCAGGTTTTTTATTTGGCGACGCGATATCCGTGGTTTTGCACAGAGAGCAAGGCATAGCGCGATGGAATGCTGTAGTCTAGCACTATGAGTGAAAACAATATGAATGATATCGAAACTGGAGATGTTTCTGCGGCAGGTGCTTCGAGCGCCGTTTCGTTGGATGTGCCCGATCATCTGCAGTATTCCGTTGACCATGTGTGGCTTGAAGATAATGAAGAACTGGCCGTCATCGGTTTAACCGAATACGCTGCCAATCAGATGGGCGAACTCGTCTATATCGACCTTCCCGCGCCTGGGACTTCGGTACGTGCCGGTGACGAAATCACTGAAATAGAAAGCGCCAAAACCGTGCAGAACCTCATTTCTCCGGTCGAGGGTACGGTTCGATATGTCAATCAGTCGGTAGTTGACGATCCGCAGGTCATCAACAATGATCCCTATGGTGAAGGCTGGATTCTCAAGCTGGAACTTGAAGACGACGAACCTGAGCTGATGACTGCCGACCAGTATGCGGCTATGCTTAAACGTCTGTAAATGCTGTGTTTTGCCCTCCTGTCCGCAACTTTCCAAAGCGGGAGGGCGACGAGGTCTTCTGTCGTGAATTCCCTTACGTCTTGAGAAGGTTTCCGGCGGTTCGTTTGGTGAGTATGATTTAGAGCATGATGACTGACAGATCGAACCTTGCTCCAATATCAGGCGCAGCCGACGTCGAAGCATTTCCTAAGGCCGCGCACATTCCACACGAGCGTACGGCGCATGGTGATACATTCATTGATCCCTACAACTGGGTGCGTGACAAGGAATCGGCGCAAGTGCAGCGTCTTGTTCGTGAAGAAAACGACTACTATCAGGCGCGTACCGCAGGATTTGACGGGCTGAAGCAGCAGTTGTTCAAGGAACTCAAGTCTCGCATTGATGAGACGGATATGTCCGTGCCGACGCGGATGGACGGTTACTGGTATTTTGTTCGCACACGCGAAGGCCTGCAATATGGTGTGCAATGCAGGTTGCCCATCACGGGACCTGATGATTGGGATCCTCCGCAAATCAACGTTGATGATGCGTCCGGAGCAATTCCGGGTGAACAGGTGGTTTTCGATCCCAATGTTGAAGGCAAAGGACACGACTTCTTCCGGCTAGGCGGCCTTGATTTGTCGCGCGATGGCCGATGGCTGCTTTATGGCGTCGATACTGCCGGCAGCGAGCGCTATGACTACCATATGCGTAATCTTGATGACGGTCATGAGTTGCCTGAAGTCTTTGAAGGGATTGCAGAGGCGTGCTTGACGCCTGACGGCAAGTGGGTGTTCTATACCCTGCTTGATGAATCTTGGCGACCTTTTGCGGTCAAGCGTCATCGGGTGGGTACGCCTGTGGCTGATGATGTTGAAGTCTTCCATGAGGGGGATGCTCGATTTTGGGTCGGGGTAGGACTGAGCTTTGATGAACGCAATGTGGTCATCGGAACCTCATCCAAAACTACCAGTGAAGTGCTGATGCTCCCGGTCGACGAGCCGGAGGGCGAATTCCGTGCGTTTATTGCTCGTCAGGAAGGTGTGGAATACGATGTCAGCTTTGCTTGTTTCGAAGGTGTGGGCGCAGACGGTTCCGATATTCCTCTGGCGTTGGTTTACCACAACGCGAAGAATCCGAATTTTGAAGTGGATGTGGTCGATCTGCGCTCGCATGAGCCACCATATGCGTTAGGCGAAGGTACCGTTGTTGCCGTTGGCTCACCGTATGGATGTGAGAGGGGTAACGCGGTGGAGGCCGGTGCCTCTGGCAAGAGGGTCGGAACCCCATACCGTAATGGAAGCAATCCCGAAATTATGCAGAACGCTCGTGGTTTGGGTATCGAAGGCATTTCAATGTACCGCCATTTCGTTGTGCTGAGCTATCGGTGCAACGGTTTGCCTCATGTCGCCGTGATGCCCAAACGTGATGCACAGCAGGATTTTCTGGCGCATCGTCCGTGGCGTTTCCGTGAGCTGTGCGCGGGCGAAACAGGTTTCGATGTCGATGGGCAAGTTGGTTCGTGCGAAGACGAGCATCTCTATTCCATCGCTGTCGGCGGCAATCCGTCCTATGATGTCCCTCGTCTGCGTTATTCATTCTCGAGCTATACCCGTCCCGGTGAGCTGCGCGAACTTGATGTGGACACTGGAACGAGCAGACTGCTCAAGCGTGCGAAGGTTCATGGCGGTTTTGATGCGGACGATTACCGCGAACACCGAGTGTGGGTGCGGGTCAGAGACGGCGAATTGGTTCCGGTCTCATTGGTTTGGAGATCGGATCGTTGCGAAAGTATGCAGGGGTGCACCGATGGTGTCGATGTGCTCGATTTGCAGCCTACGCAACCATCTGATGGTATTTCTGGCGCCCCGATGTTCATCACTGGTTACGGGGCTTATGAAGTCAGCAGCGATCCAGGGTTCTCGGTGGCCCGTTTGAGCATGCTCGATCGTGGTGTTCTCTATGCTGTGGTGCACGTGCGAGGTGGCGGGGAAATGGGACGTGCCTGGTATGAGCAGGGTCGTAGACTCGCCAAGCGCCACACCTTCGAGGATTTCGTCGACGTCACCATGGCATTGCAGCGGGCAGGGTTCGCCGATCCGGCTCGGACGGTCGCTAATGGTGGTTCTGCGGGTGGTCTGTTGATGGGTGCCGTCGCGAACATCGCGCCGCAATGCTATGCGGGTATAGAAGCCGATGTGCCATTCGTCGATGCGCTCACTTCGATTCTAGATCCGTCGTTGCCCTTGACGGTGACTGAATGGGATGAGTGGGGCGATCCGTTGCACAACAAGGACGTATATGACTATATGAAGTTGTATTCACCGTACGAAAATGCACCTTTCGGTCCATGGGGTGAGCCGGCTGGTCGGGATGAGAGCGGTCGGTCCGATGGAGAATGTGGCGGTGAAATTGAGGCAGTCGATATGAAAGACGGCGCCGCTGCCCGAATTTACCCGAAGATATTCGCTACTACGTCGATGAATGATACACGGGTTCTGTATGTGGAACCTCTTAAATGGATATTACGTCTGCAATCGCAAGGTGTTGATGCCATTGTTCGCATCGAAGTGGACGCCGGACACGGTGGTACTTCCGGTCGATATAAGCAGTGGAAGGAAGTCAGTGAAGAAAACGCATGGTGCCTCAACGTCATGGGCATTGATCGGTAGCGCCTGGACAGCGGGGTAATGCAACAGGTGATGTCGATTCCGGACAGAACGGATGGCTCTTGGGTGGTTCGGCATCATCGGCACCGCACATGTGCCAATGAGCGTGATTCGTCGCAAAGGGGTTGTCCATTTTTCGGACCAGATTGTGGACGTCTTCGGGACCCCGACTATCGTCGCAAAATATGAGTACTAACAAGACATATCATATTGCCGTCATCCCCGGCGATGGCATCGGTAAGGAAATCATCCCACCCGCTCAGCAGGTTATGGAGAAGGTAACGCAGGGTGTGGCAGATTTTGAATATGAAAACTTTGATCTGGGAGCCGAACGCTACCTGCGCGACGGCGTCATCCTGCCCGATGAAGAGCTTGAACGGATCAAAAAAACCGACGCCATCCTGCTTGGTGCCATTGGTGATCCGCGCGTGCACGCTGGTGTGTTGGAACGCGGGCTGCTTCTGAAGTTGCGTTTTGCGCTTGACCAGTATGTCAATCTGCGCCCTTCCAAGTTGTATCCTGGTGTTGAATCGCCGCTCAGGAATCCGGGCGATATCGATTTCGTGGTCGTGCGTGAGGGAACGGAAGGCCTGTATTGCGGCGCCGGCGGCGATATTCGCAAGGGTACCGCCCAAGAGGTGGCCACCGAGGTCAGCATCAACACCGCTTACGGCGTCGAACGCGTGGTGCGTTACGCCTTCGAACTGGCGATGAAGCGCAAGAAGCATGTCACGTTGGTTCATAAGAAGAACGTTCTGGTCAATGCAGGCGACATGTGGCAACGTATCGTCGATGAGGTCGGTGCCGAATATCCTGAAGTTTTCCATGATTACCTCCACATTGATGCGGCAACTATTTTCATGGTGACCGACCCCAGTCGCTTCGACGTGCTGCTGACGGACAATCTTTTCGGTGACATCATCACCGACGAGGCCGGAAGCGTGGTTGGCGGCATCGGTTATTCCGCGTCGGGCTGCATCAACGCAAGCAATGAATATCCTTCCATGTTCGAACCCATTCACGGTTCCGCTCCGGATATCGCCGGCAAAGGCATTGCAAATCCGACCGCAACCATCCTTTCCACGGCGATGTTGTTGCGTCATTTGGGTATGGACGAGCCCGCCGCTCAGATTGAAGCCGTTGTCGAAGCGGATATTGCGCAAAACGCTCAGACCAAGCGCACCACCGAAGAAGTTGGCAGGGATATTCTGGCACGTTTGTAGTTACGGCAGGTGGTTTGGCGCAGATAGGTGGACACTCGCAGTAAGTAAGCACCGGTGGCATTGAACGGCGATGCCACCGGTCATATGCTTCCCCATCTTCCGTGTTTACGCCGCTTTTGAACTTTCATGTGACGAGCTCACCCATGTAAGCTAAACTAGATGACTATGAACAATACTACAGATCCATTCGGTGGTCCGGCTCCTCAGCCCCAGCAGTGTGCGGGTGCTCCCCAAGGGCAATATACTGCACCCAACGGCGCATACCAGGCCGCTGGTCCGCAATATTCACAAGCTCAAAATGGCCCCCAGCCTGGCTATGGCCCTCAGCCCGTCTATGGTGCTCCTGCCGGCGGCCAGTCGTATTCTGCCTACGGAAACCAGCAGCAATATCCCCCGCAGGGTCAGCCGTACCCTCCCCAATACGGCCAGCCAACGCAGCCTCAGTTTGCACCTGCGACCATGCCCACGCCGTATTACAACCCCCGAAGCAAGATGACTGCAGGATTACTCGGCATCTTTTTGGGTGGCCTTGGCGTGCATAACTTCTACCTCGGCTTCTACACCAAAGCCATCATTCAGTTGTTGCTGAGCCTGATCGGTTGGATTTTCCTCGGGCTTGGTCCGATTGCCGCATACATTTGGGGCCTGGTTGAAGGTGTGCTGATCATTTGTTCTGATTCCACGTCCTCATGGCACGTGGACGCAAACGGCGTTCAATTACGAGACTAGTGTCGCGTGAGTCGGGTTCTGTTCAAGGCCGTATAGCCATTCCGCCTATGACAGTGATCTGGTGTTGTGGGTGCTGTTTGAGATAACGATGAAGCCTCTTCATGGTGTCTTGGCGTGCCGCAAGCTGATATGGTGATGCGATGCGTGGTGAATACAAGAAGCCCGGAGGCAAACTGGTTGGTGTCGATGTCGATGTGAATCGAGAGGGTGATCCGCTTTCTTGCAGCATAGACGGCGACTTCTTTGTGATGGGCAACGACGGGGCCGCTCGTTTGCTGCTTCGTGATCTTGAGCGGGCTTTGGTTCAGGGCAAACCGTTGGATGCCGTGGTGCATGACCATCCGTACGTGTGCTTGGTAGGCATCGATGTCGATGCGATAGAGACGGCGTATCTCAGGGCTTTGCATAGTGACGAGGGCGATATCCGTCGTGTGACGGGGCGTCCGGTCGCTGCGCAAGCCGTAGATGATGATCGGGAAGAGTTCCGACGGCGTTGGAAGGCTTTGCGTCCGAAAGTGGTTCGTGACATTGCTCGCACACCGGCGCAGCAGATGGAGCTTGATGAGCGTTGGGCTCGTGAAGTCGCCGAAGGTCAGCGCCCAGCCACATTGCGATTCTGGCGTTGGTCGGGTCCGGCAGTTGTTGTCGGCAGATTTCAGTCGGTTGACCATGAGGTTGACATTGCGGCGGCCCGCGAAAAAGGGTTTGAAGTGGTGCGACGTTGCACAGGCGGCGGTACCATGTTCGTCAAACCGTCGGATGTCATCACTTATTCGCTGTATGCGCCGCAGGATTTCGTCAAAGGGGTTGGCGTCGACGAGTCATTTCGGCTCTGCGACCAATGGTTGGTTGATGCGCTCAATGCAATCGGCGTTCCCGCTTCGTTCGGTGGCACCAACGACATCGTGTGTGCGGATGGCAAGATCGGCGGTGCGGCGCAGCGTCTTTTCCCCGGTCGCAATGTTGGTCCGGGGGCCCTTCTGCATCACACCACTTTGGCTTATGATATTGATGTGGAAAGGATGAGTGCAATCCTGAGAACCTCTCCGGAAAAAATGAGTGACAAAGCTGTTAAATCGGCACCGAGCCGCGTTTGTCCGATCAAAAAGCATACAGCGAGGGAACTTGGACAGGTTTTCTCTTATTTCGAAACATATAGCGAACATTGCTGCAATTAAGGTACGTTTTATTAGTATTTTGACTAAGATATACATATGAATGTTTCTGGTGGTGACGGCAACAAAGGTATTTGGAGGTGCGATGGTAGTGGATAGTCCCAACGGCGTCTCAGGGGTAAACAATGAACTTCTGCAGACGGCATTGTTCAAGCATGTCTCCCAGGCTGAGGCTGAGGAATTGATGCCTTACATGAAGCGTGCGGAGTTCGAAAAAGGCGATTATATTTTCCGTGAGGGGTCTACCGACCAGCGTATGTATCTGCTCGAATTCGGCAAAGTGAAGCTGATTCGGGAAGCCAGCGACAATCGCGTTCAGTTGTTGAGCATCCATACTAGGGGCGAGATATTGGGGGAGATTCCCGTTTTTGACCCCGCCGGAGGTCCGCGAACGGCCTCGGCCATCGCGATGAGCAACGGCACGCAGGTTGGTTGGCTGGAGCATGACACCCTGTTTTCCTGGCTCAACAAACATCCGCGTATAGCCGTGAATATGCTGCAGGTGATGGCGAACCGTATGCGTGCCAACAACGAACAGATTTCCGACCTGGTATTCATGGATGTGCCGGCACGACTGGCCAAGACCTTGCTTGATTTGGCGTCGCGTTTCGGTGAGCCAGTGGAATCCGGAGTGAGGGTGCCCCATGACCTGACGCAAGAGGAAATGGCCCAGCTGGTGGGTTCCTCGCGCGAAACCGTCAACAAGGCGTTGATGGATTTTGCCAATCGCGGTTGGATTGCCCGTGAGGGTCGTTCCATCATCATTTATCAGCCGGGTGCCCTGATTCGCCGTTCGCGTCATTAACCATCGGCGTTAGTGATCGTGTGTGCAGTCCCTGTCTTCAAAGCATGAACGTTTAGGCTAATTTTCCGCAAGTTCCCTGACTTCACCGAACTTGGCACATGTTGGGCGTCAAGGCCGCCAAACACATGTATCGGTAGAGGGAATACCATAGAATGACAACATGTCTCAAATGAAGAATGACCTCACTGTTCGGCGTGTTATTGCTTTGTTGCTGACCTACGTAACCCTGTGTGTAGCAGGTGGCGTGGTTGGTGGCGTGTTCTTCATACCTGCTGTGCTGGGACTCAATGAGGCGGCGCGCGTGGTCGGACCTTCGCTGAAGGTGGAGGACATAGATTTTGATGTCACCAGTCTTCCGCAGAAATCCACCATCTATGCCTCCGACAACAAGACGGTCATTGCGTCGTTCTACGCCCAGAATCGTACAGTGGTGCCGCTGCGTCAGATCTCGCAGCCAATGCAGCAGGCCGCGGTCGCTCGTGAGGACAAACGATTCTTCGAACATTCCGGTGTCGACGTGCAAGGTGTGGTGCGAGCCTTCGTGCAGACGTTCATCAAGCATGGCGACACCCAGGGCGGATCGTCGCTGACCCAGCAGTACGTCAAGAATGTGCTGCTGGTGGAAGCCAAAGAAAACAACGATCCGATCGCCGAATACCATGCCACGGAAGACACCGTCGCACGCAAGATACGAGAGATGCTTATCGCCGTGCAGATGGAGAAGCAGTATTCCAAACCTGAGATTCTTCAGGGGTATCTCAACATCGCCCAGTTCGGTCGCAACAACTTGTACGGTGTGGAAACCGCCGCGAGGCGATACTTCAATGTTTCCGCCGCTGATCTCAACATCGGCCAGGCGGCGACCATCGCTTCGATCACCAAGAACCCTTCTCGCTACGATCCCTCGGTTCCGCAGAATCAACCCGAAGCTGAGAAACAGCGTAATATCGTGCTGGATCTGATGTTTCAGCAGCATTTCATTTCTCAGGCTGATCACGACAAATTCCGTGCCGAACCGATCGCGCAGACGCTTAATCTTCAGGATAATTCGACGCAGGTGGGTTGTCAGGTGGCTGGTGACGCGGGCTTCTTCTGCGATTATGCGACCAAGCAGATCCTTAATTCCAAGGAATTCGGTAAGACGGCCAAGGATCGCAACAAGTTGCTGAATGAGGGCGGGCTGAATATTTACACCACCATGGATGTGAACGCCAACGCGAGTGCGATGCAGGCCGCGCGCGACACGATTCCTCTGAACGACCCGAGCGGTTTTGAAGTGGTTATCGCGGCTGTCAGACCCGGTACCGGCGAAGTGCTTGGTTTCGGCATCAACCGTATTTATGATCCGACTGATGCCGCCCATAGCGATCCCACGCGTACGGCGGTGAATTATGCGGTGGATCAGCAGGATGGCGGCGGCACCGGCTGGGGCGTCGGCTCCACATGGAAGCCCATCAACACGGTGGCGTGGATGCGACAAGGAAGATCTATCACTGAGACTGTTCATCCTCAGGGTCTGTATCCCCGCCACTCTTTCTCATGCTCTGGCTACAGCGGTATTGCAAACTCGTGGTCTGTACACAATTCCGAAGGTGGTACGGGTGGTGCCGAGTCAGTGCTTGACGGCTTGGTTCATTCTCACAACACTACGCAAGCGGCCATGGCGCAGCAGATTGGGATGTGTTCGATTGTCGATACTGCGAAGACATTGGGGTATCACAATGCTCCAACAAACGACAAGGTGCTGTCTTCCAAAAACTGGCCCGGTTCGCTGATTATCGGCACGGTTGCATCGTCCCCTTTGACCATGGCCAATGTGTATGCAACCATTGCCGCCAACGGTGTGCAGTGCACCCCGATTGCGTTGAAGAAGGTAGTTAACAAGCAGGGTGAATCGCTTAAGGTTCCGAGTGCCAACTGCCATCAAGCCATTGACCCGGCCATTGCGCAGACAACCGCGTATGCGATGAACCAAGGTGTTGTTCGTTCTGATGGTCAGGCTAAGGCTGCTCAGCTCGACAATGGGCGCAAGACGTTTGCGAAAACAGGCACCAACGGCGATACGCCAATGCTTACCGCAGGGTTCGTGCCGAACCAGGTGGCCGCCTTCGTCTCCGTGGGGAATGCGGAGCATGATGTTTCCTTCAAAGGCAAGACCATTAACGGACAGTCGCACGGCACTTGGTACGGGTATCAGATTGCGGCGCCCGCTTGGAAGGCGTTCATGAACAAGTATCTTGCTGATGCAAATATTCCTATTGATAATGATTACGGGAATCCTGACCCGAAGTACATGGGTGGCGGAGGTGCTTCAGGAAATGGTGCCGGCCAATCCAACGGGGACTCCAATAATAACAATCGTAATTCGCAAAACAGTCAGCAGAAACAGGGAGAAGGCCAAGAACAGTACGGGGAAGATGCCGGCGGAGAGGAATAGCGTAATCAAGAGTTAAGCAATTCGACGCTGTTTGCATCGCTTGGCTGAGCTGTTAGGATACGGGTGTATGTGAGTATCTAATGTTCGCATTTGGTAGACCTGTCCATGTGAAACGCTCATTTAATTTTGTTTTATGCTCTTATTTGTGCGATAATGTTCATATGATTTCTTCACAGAGGCAGCATCTTATTTTGAGCCGACTCCGTACGCGAGGTGCGGTGCGCATCACCGCTCTGTCCAAAGAGCTCGGCGTTTCCGCCATGACCATACGACGTGATATTGCTGATTTGGCGGATAAAGGTCTTCTGAAACGAGTTCACGGCGGTGCGGTAACAACCAGTACCCTTCTGAGTGAGCCGCTTTTTTCGGTTAAATCTCAGATGGACATCGGGCTCAAGGATGCCATCGCACAGGAAGCGGTCAAATACGTTTCGCCCGGTGATGTAATCGCCATTGGCGGCGGCACCACGGCATATATCTTCGCCCAGCATCTTCTGGAAAGCCAGCGAGCCAGCAATATCACCATCCTCACGAACTCGATTCCGGTGGCGGAACTCGTGCAGGCGCTTGAATCAAAGGATGTCGAAGTCATTGTTACCGGCGGTGTGATCACGCGTTCCAATTCGTTGGTGGGTCCCATTTCAGATAAGGTCATCGAGTCACTGCGCGTCAATACCGTGTTCCTCGGCACGCATTCCGTTTCTGTGCCCCGTGGTTTTCTGATGCCGAACTCATTGGAGGCGGCGACGGATATGGCCATGATGAGCATCGCCGACAGAACGATTATTCTTACCGACCATACGAAGTGGAGCTGTACCTCGCTTTCCCTGTTCGCCCGCTTCGATCAGGTCGACACTTTGATAACCGATGATGGGCTGAATCTGACATCAGCCGAAGAAACACGCCAATTGGTCAATAATTTGGTAATGACCAAAGGGCCGGTATGGCCGGAAGAACAAGGATCTTGCAAGACATGAGCCTTTTGATGAAGTGCGTCCGTGGGACACCCGCGATATGTTCGCAGGCTGTTGTCACAGCGAGTTGACTCGACGGCTCGACCAAAGATAAACCAAGATAAAGGAACGGCAATGAAGCAACTGGAATTCAGCCATTACCAGTCCGGTGAGTATGCCGCGCAACATATTCGCATCACTCCAACGAGGCTGGCGGACGGACGAGACTTTTTCTATCTCGACGATAGCCCGGAGTATGTAAGCGGGGCGAAAACCCGTGAATTGCGCGATCCCCGCCCGCTTGTTGACAGATTTGCACCTCACCGCGACGCTGACGGGAACGAGGTGCCGTACGCAGAGCCGATTATGCGCCGCGACTTGTTGACCGGCGAATGGATCCCCATGGCGGCCGCTCGCATGAACCGACCAATTACCGCGGGGCCTGGAGCTACGGCGACAGGCAACCCGCTTGCGGCTCGTAGGCTCGGAGACCCCTATCAGGACGGCGAGGTTCCGGACACCGATTACGACGTCGTGGTGTTCGAAAACCGTTTTCCTTCGATGGTGCAGGTGCCCGGTGTGCCCAATGACATCACCCATGTCGACGGAAACGGGTTGTGGGAACAGAAGCCAGCTGCTGGTCGTTGCGAGGTAATTTGCTTCGATCCCAACGAAAACGGCCTGCCTGCCGACCTGCCGGTTTCACGCCTGCGCACCGTCGTGGAGGCATGGGCCTTCCGTACTGCCGAAATCTCACACATCGATGGAATCGAGCAGATTTTTCCGTTCGAAAACCATGGTGCCGAAATAGGTGTCTCGCTGGCGCATCCGCACGGCCAGGTCTACTGCTATCCCTTCATTCCCCCGAAGATGAAAACCGAGCTACAACATACTCAGGCTTATCAAGAACGCACTGGCGGCAACCTGTTGCGCGACATCATGGATGCGGAAATTGATGCCGGCACTCGAGTGGTGATGCGCAATTCCAGCTGGGTGGGCTACGTACCTGCAGCGGCGCGGTGGCCTTTGGAGGTGCATGTCGCCCCGCTGCGCGACGTCAAAACGCTTGACGAACTCAACGACCAGGAACGCTGGGATCTGGCCTCGATGTATTCGCATCTGTTGCGCCGCGGCAATGCCTTCTTCGACACCGGTGACGGCAAGGGCATGGATTTGCCGTACATCGCGGCATGGCATCAGGCGCCAGTACGCGATTCCCGTCGTGAGAGCTACCGGCTCAATCTGCAGTTCTTCTCGTTCCGGCGAGCGGCCAACAAGATCAAGTATCTTGCAGGTTCCGAATCGGGGATGGGTGCATGGGTCTCCGATACCACGCCCGAGCGCATCGCCGCTCGATTCCACGAGCTTGGTCCGGTTGACATCGGCTGACGACGTCTGCGTGTCATCGTGCGTTGTGCTAGCAATACGGCAGGTTAGTACATCTGCCGTCTTGCAGGTATGACACCGAAAGATACAAATTTCATAATTCAAGTCAGACATTTGGATTCGTGTAAACCGCACTATCAAGGCAATATTTCAAAGAAGGGATTGACCATGACGAGTGATAACAGAACCGTTCAGTATCTTGAGCCAATGGAGTCCAAGGAAGCTGTAGGGAGAGCCGCCGAGCTGTTTGTGGATACTTTCCGGACTGCGCCTGCAGGCGTGTGGAGTGCTCCTGGACGTGTGAATCTTATTGGAGAACATACCGACTACAACGCTGGTCTGTGTTTGCCCATCGCATTGCCGCATCGCACATACATCGCGCTTTCTCCCCGCAAGGATAGGTTAGTGCGCTTGGTGTCGGATATGGGAAACAGAGAAATGACGACCGTCGACCTTGAAGGTCTGGAAGCGTTGGGTGTTGAAGGCTGGGCTGCGTATCCTGCCGGAGTGGCTTGGGCTCTGCGGGAAGACGGATTCGCCGGCGTTCAAGGTTTTGATGCCGCTTTCGTCTCATGTGTGCCGGTCGGCGGTGGGTTGAGCTCATCCGCAGCGATGACTTGCTCGACAGCCCTTGCTCTGGATGACGTCTACGATTTGGGCTTTGGTGGTACGGATGCTGGTCGAGTCAAGCTCATCGATGCAGCCAAGCGTGCCGAAAACGAAATGGCGGGAGCCTCCACGGGCGGGCTGGATCAGAACGCTTCCATGCGGTGCAAAGCCAACCGTGCACTGCTTCTTGACTGTCGTCCGGAGCTTGATGCCGTGCAGAGTGCGCAGCAAGAGCCGTTCAATCTCGGCGCTTTGGGATTGGAACTGCTGGTGGTGGATACACAGGCCACTCACCAGCTCAACGATGGTCAGTATGCCCAGCGGCGCAGTACATGTGAAGAGGCGGCACGCATTCTTCATGTCGATAATCTCCGCGTCACGGCCGATCAGATTGCGGCCTCGGCTGATCCATTCCAAGCACTCAAGGAAACGCTGGACGCCTTGCCTGATCCGACGATGAAAAAACGGGTACGTCACGTGGTTACCGAGATTTTCCGCGTGCGTTCGTTCGTCAGGGCATTCGCTTCCGGCGATACCGTCGAAGCGGGGCGTTTGTTCAACGCTTCGCATGATTCGCTGGCTGCTGATTATGAAGTCACTGTTCCTGAGCTCGATGTCGCCGTTGATGTGGCACGGCATCATGGTGTGTACGGTGCGCGTATGACCGGCGGTGGCTTCGGAGGTTCCATCATCGCGCTTGTGGAACAGGGGAGTGGACGCACCATTGCGCAGGCAATTGCCGACGAATTTGCGCATCGGGGCTTTGCCGCACCTCGCGCCTTGCCTGTCGCGGCTTCAGATTCGGCGCGTAGAGAGGCATGAATCACACGATAAGACGCGAAGATGTGGGGATGTTGCAAGAATGATTCGCGAATGTTGTGTAAAGCCATGATGGTTTCGACAAAGTTGTGATGAAGCTGTGACATCCGTAAAGGGGCTGTGAACGCTGGTGGAGATAGCGTCACAGCTCCTTTTCTCTCTTTAGGGTCTTCGCATAGTCTGGCAGGCGCTAGGAGGAATTGTGCTTATGGGATTAAGGGGTGAGGGCTTGGCTCGGACCATCTATCTGAGCCGTTTTGGTTGTGAAGGGGGAGTTCGATGAGCGGGACTCGAATTGAGGATGGCGACGTCGTCATCGCCGCTTCGTGGCGTACAGGTACCGGTAAATTCCGTGGGGCATTGAGTGGTTTGAGCCCGGTCGAATTGGCGACCGATCTGGTTGTGCGCGGACTGGAACGTTCGGGTATGCAGGCAGATATGTTCGATCAGGTGGTTCTCGGCAGTGTGATCGGCACCGGGGCAAAACAGAACGTGGCACGACAGGTGCAGATTGCTGCAGGCATGCCGGTTGAGGGCACAGCGATGACCGTCAACCAGGTTTGCGGATCTGGTCTTAAGGCCGTTCGCTCGGCTCAAAGCGCCATTATGATGGGTGATGCGCAAGTGACGCTCGCGGGCGGTGTTGAAAGCATGTCGAACGCACCGGCCTTCGCCGCACGCGTCGGTAAGAATGAATTCGATACCGGCAGTTGGCATGATACGTTATATAATGACGCACTCAATGACGCTTTTAATGGCTGTGCGATGGGCGTGACCGCCGAGAATCTTGCACGTCGGTTCAGCGTGGGCCGTGCCGAATTGGATCGTTATGCAGCTGATTCCCAGCGTAAGGCCAATGAGGCTTGGAGTGCCGGCTGGTTTGACGATGAAGTGGTGCCGGTCGCCGGGCTTGATCGTGATGAGACGGTGCGGCCGGGAACTACCGCCGAAGGTTTGTCGGCTCTCAAGCCTGTTTTTGAAGTCGATGGTGTGGTGACTGCCGGCAACGCTTCACCGTTGAGTGACGGTGCAGCTATGACGGTTCTTACCACGATGGGCAACGCCCGGGCACTTGGGCTGGAACCGCAGGCCGTGATTCGCGGATATGCTGAGGTCGGTTATCGACCCGACCAGATGGGTTACGCCACGATTCCTGCCATTCAAAAGCTTTTGGAACGTTGCGGCGGACAGCAGGTCGGAGACATCGACCTGTACGAAGTCAACGAAGCGTTCGCCACCCAGGCTTGGCTGACGCGCGAACAGTTGGGGATTGATCCCGAGCGATACAACGTTTCCGGCGGGGCAATCGCCTTGGGGCACGCACTTGGCGCTTCCGGCGCGAGGATATTGACCACGCTCGTGCATAACCTGCGGCGAACGGAGAAGGCGTTGGGTGTTGCGGCGTTGTGCGTCGGCGGCGGGCAGGGCGTGGCTATGGAAGTGGAGAACATACGATGACGAAATTCTACGAGCTTTCTACGGTGGAGCGTATCGATCAACTTCGCAGCGAAGGTGCCATCGATGAGGACGATGCGCGTCTGTGCTGCGACGAGCCTGCGTTGCCTACTCCCATTGCCGCCAATATGGTGGAGAACCAAATCGGCAATTTTCCGGTTCCTCTCGGACTTGCCGACCATTTCGTCATAGACGACGAGGCGTTACGTGTGCCAATGGCCGTTGAGGAGCCGTCGGTGATTGCGGCAGCCGGCAACGCGGCTCAGCGTATTGCGCTCAGCGGTGGTTTCCGTACCTCGGTACGACGTGATGGCGTTCCGGCGCAAATCGTATTCAGTGCATGCAATCGTGCCGATTTTAACAGGCTGAGCAATTTCGTATCTGAACGCCAGGACGATATTCGGCAGGTTGCGCATGACTCACATCCCAGTCTGGAAACGCATGGCGGTGGTCTGCGCAAGTCAGGCGTCTCCTGGAATGAGGAAGGTTTCGCGCAAATCGATTTGCTTATCGACCCGGGCGATGCCATGGGTGCGAATGTGGTCAATACCATCTCGGAGGCCGTCGCCGAGTATTGTGTCGCGCAGCTTGAGGGGCTTGACCTTCTCATGGCCATACTTTCCAACGAGGCTGGTAGCCAGCGTGCGCGATCTGAGGCACGTATCAATTTCGATAATCTGCTCGCTCGCGATATGGACGGCCAGACGGTGGCACGCCGAATAGCAGCTGCCGCTCGGTTCGCTGAGGTTTCGTCCCAGCGTGCCGCCACGCACAACAAAGGCATCATGAACGGTATCAATGCGGTGGTTCTCGCCACCGGCAACGATACCAGGAACATGAATGCCGCCGCGTACGCCGATCTAAGTGCCGAGCGCAGAACGTGGACCACGTGGAGCATCGACGAAGAGCGTCGTCAGCTGATTGGTTCCATCGATCTGCCTTTGCCGTTGGGCAGCGTCGGCGGTGCGATGTCGACGTTGCCGATGGCCAAGCTCAGCCTCAAACTGCTGCATCATCCCGATGCCGCACGTCTTATGGGTATCGTGGCGAGTGCCGGCCTTGCCTCCAACCTTTCAGCGATGCGCGCATTGGTGACCAAAGGCATACAAGCGGGCCACATGAACCTGCAATTCAAGAGCTTGGCGATGTCGGCCGGAGCTGAGCCCGATGAGCTAGATCCAGTGGTCGCCAAGCTCCGCACCGATCCGGCGCGCGCCAACCTGTCAATCGCGCAACGCTGCTTGAGGCAGCTGCGCGAAAACGCGAAACAATAGACGTCAACCAGTAGCGAGGAATGGGAATCATGTACGGGAACAGCGCAATTACCGACGTTCAGGTCGGCATTGACAAAATCGATTTCTATACGCCGAACCATTATCTTGATCTGGTCGATCTGGCTCAGGCCCGCGGCGTGGATCCGAACAAGTACCTCATAGGCATCGGGCAGAGCAAGATGTCGGTTGCGGCGCTGGATCAAGACATCGTGGCCATGGGCGCCAACGCCGCGGAACCGATGTTGACCGAAGCGGACCGGCAGGAAATCGGTCTGCTGGTTGTCGCCACGGAAAGCGGCATCGACCAGTCAAAGGCTGCGGCTTTGTTCGTCCAGGACCTGTTGGGGCTTACCAACAACCTGCGCGCCATCGAAATCAAGGAAGCCTGTTACGGAGCCACCGCAGGTCTTCAATTGGCTTGTGATTATGTGCGCAGCCATCCGGGTCGCAAGGCTTTGGTTATCGCTTCGGATATCGCGAGGTACGGTCTGGATACGCCCGGCGAAGTGACGCAAGGTGCCGGTTCTGTGGCAATGCTTGTGGCTTGTGATCCGGGTATTATCGCCATCGAACCCGAATCGCTCTACGAAAGCCGGAGCACTGGTGATTTCTGGCGTCCCAACTATTCGGCCGAAGCCTTCGCTCGGGGCAAATTCTCTGAAGAAGTCTACGTCGGCATGTTCGAAGGTCTCTGGAACAAGGCTCGGAAGCAGGGTATGGCCCGTCCTGAAAGCCTGCAGGCGTTGCTGTTCCATATTCCGTTCTCGAAAATGGGAAGGAAGGGGTTGCGGACGTTGGGCGACGGGACCATTACGGAAGCCGATTACGAGCGTCTGACCGAGCGATTCGAACGCAGTATCGTTTATGGCCGTGAAGTCGGCAACATTTATACCGGATCGGTCTATCTTGCGTTGATCTCGTTGCTGGAGAACGATGAGAGCCTCAATCCCGGCGACCGCATTGGTTTGTTCTCCTACGGTTCCGGCTCCGTTGCGGAGCTCTATTTCGCGACGCTCATGCCCGGCTATCGTGCTCGCCTCGAACCGCAACGGCATCAGGCACTGCTTGAAAGCCGCGAACGTCTGTCGTTGACCGAATATGAGGCGATGTTCAGCGCCAAGTTGGTGACGGATGGGTCGGAGCAAGAGATCAAGCACAGTGATTGTCGCGATGATGCCCCGCATTATTTGGCTGGCATGAAGGGCCATGAGCGCCAATATCGTTGATTGATTCGGCATTCATGACCCTTCTGCGCAGGTAGTTGATCGCCTTCTTTATGCCTGCGGTGTTGGTGCAGCTGTTGCGGCAATCTGTTCAGAGTCGGAATCGAATTTGTCCGTCAACTCCTTGACTATCTGATTGTGCTTGTCTTCGGTCAGCGTGACTTTTACGGCGAAAATCACTGCTGAAATGGCGATCAGCACCAGCGGCATGTAGAGCATGAAGCCTTTGAACTGAGCTACGCCGCTGCCGGAAATATCAGCGGCGGTGGCTGACCCTGTCATGCCTGCCGTCACGGCTGCAAAGCTGACGATGGCTGTCGAGAACGAGCCGGCAAGCTTGTCGATCAGCGGTCGGACGGTAAGTGTGACCGACTCGTTGCGTGTTCCCATCTTGAGCTGTCCGTATTCGACGCAATCGGAAATGGTGTTGAGCACCACGAGGAATACGAGTGGCTGCGCCACATAGCACAAGGCTGTTGCAACCAAGGTCATGACGACGTTGTGCCCGGCGAAAATGAAAAGGACGTAGCCGACGAGTTCAACGATTACTGAATACAGATAGACGCGCTTACGGCTCACCAACCGCTGCAAAGCCGGGAAGCAGATTACCGCGATGATGCCCAGAACGGCTTCTACCGCACCCACCAGCGAGTACGATTCCGGCTTGCCTAGCACGTATCGGAAGTAGTAAATGATCATGGAGTTGGTGGTGGAGAATCCGAAGGCGAAAAGCAGATAGGCCAACGCCGTCCACATCAACTGGTCGTTCTTGCCGATAATGCTGAAGATATCTCGGAATGAAGTTTTCTGAGTATTGTCGCGAATGGCATCCTCGCCTTCTTGGGTGCCCCAGCAGGTCAGCAGCGCGCCGATCAGTGAAAGTGCTGCGATAACCGCGGCGAATCCGAGCCAGCCGGCACGAGTCTGCTCGGTACCTTGGGTGTGAGCGAATGTGTGCGAGAACCAGATGTTGAGTGGAACCAGAATGACCGCGACACCGGTGCCGCCTAATGTGGAACCGAAACGGGCGATGGAGCTGATGCTGGCACGGGAATCAGAATCCAAACTCAGCGAAGGCAGCAGACCCCAGAACGCGACATCGAGGACGGAATAGGAGAAATCGGCGATGACGAACACAATAACGAAGAGCACTAGATAAATCATGGGGTGACTTACGGTGAGTCCGAAGAAATTGGAGAAGATCAGCACCAATGAAATCGAGCTGACGATGGCCCCTCCCATAATCCATGGTTTGAATTTGCCCCATTTAGTGTGAGTGTTGTCAACGAGGGCCCCGAGGAACGGATCGAAAAATATCTCGACAATCCTGATGGTCACCACGAGCGTTGTCACCATACCAATCAACCATGTGTTGACCTGGCTGCCATCGGGCGTTTCCAAAAGTTGGCTGGTGACGAAAGTGATGAAATATGTCGTCAACGCAGCATAAAAGGCATCATGTCCGAATGCGCCGAAGGCATAAGTAACGGATTGTTTCAGTTTGCTCATTCTTTTCTCCTACTTCATTGTTCTGGAAAGACTGGCTGCGATGTTTCTGGCGCCGTGCGTGGGACCTGCATTCGCTGCCCCATGGTCGAACCCGATTGCCGTGCCGCGTCGACTGTGCACGGGACACATTTTGAAGCAATCATGGGTTGTGTTGGCTAAACGGTGCTTCTCTTCATTGCGGTGTCCTTTTCAATCGGCATTGACTGCTGCACATGCAACGTTACAACAGCTTTTTAAATGGTATGTACGCAAAATCGCAGGAGTGCGGAATATTCGTGTTCGCATTCCTTGTTTTTGTGGTTCATTGGGTGCTCAAAAATCCTGTGGATCGATGGTTTACGACGTTGCTGAGCCGTCGATATGTTGCCTGATGGTCACAAAATCACCGGAAAAAATCACCGATGTGACTTTTGCTTCCATACGAAGGATGCGACGATGCACAGTAGAACATGTTCCATGTAGTCGCACGCAAATTGTCGCGGGCGAGGAACGGCAGCCTATCAAAGGAGACAAAGCATGCGATCAGCAAATGCCGAGGCACGGGTATTCGTTCACGCCGAAAACAATGAGTTTCATCTCACCAACGGACAGGTGAGTTATATTCTCCGAATCAACGATCAAGGCAAAGCGTTGCAACTGTATTACGGTGCCGCCGTTGAGGACAGGGATGATTTCGGCTACCTGGTCGAAATGCAGCGTAGGTCCACCGCCTCATGCCCAATTGAAGGGAATCTGTTCTATTCCTTGGAACATTTGCGTCAGGAATTCCCCGAATACGGGACAACCGACTACCGCATGCCTGCCATCAGCGTGGTGCAGGCAAATGGGTCGCGCATCACCGATTTTCGCTTTGCTGGCTACCGTGTCGATAACGGCAAGCCAAAACTCGGGGGATTGCCGTCGGCGTATGTCGACGAAGACCGCGAAGCGGTGACGCTCAGCATTGAACTCGTGGATGCCCCCACGGGCGTGGCGGTAACTTTGATGTACACGCTATTTGCTGATATGCCGGTGATGACGCGTTCCGCGGCGGTTCGCAATAATGGTAATGCGGCAGTAGATATTGAACGTCTTATGAGCCTGAGCCTTGATCTTCCCGATGACGATTACGTCTTCACCCAGCTCACCGGTTCGTGGGCTCGCGAGCGAAGTGTGGTGCGTGACCATCTGCACCCGGGCATCCAGCAGATCGGTTCACTGCGAGGTTCGGCATCCAGTCATATTCATAACCCGGCTGTTGCTCTCGCGCGCCCTGATGCCACGGAATCCTGCGGTGAGGTCATCGGTGCGGCGCTGGTTTATTCCGGCAACTTCGAAGCGCATGTCGAGGTCGATCCTTTTGCCGTAGCGCGGCTGCAGATGGGCATCGCTGATTTCGGCTTCACCTGGCATCTGGAGCCCGGTGCCGATTTCCAGAGCCCGGAGGCGGCGTTCGCATACAGCTCGCAGGGTTACAACGGCATGAGTCACGCCTTCCACGACCTGGTGCACCGTCATATTGTGCGCAAGCAGTGGCGCGAAAAGGAACGCCCGGTTCTTATCAACAACTGGGAGGCGACCTATTTCGATTTCGACGAGGACAAGTTGGTTGCCATCGCAAGTAAGGCTCAGAAGCTGGGTGTGGAATTGTTCGTCCTGGACGACGGCTGGTTCGGCGAGCGCAGTGATGATAAGGCAGGGCTCGGCGATTGGTCCGCCAATCTCAAACGTCTGCCTCATGGTCTCAAGGGCCTCGCTCAGCGCGTTAACGACTTGGGGATGATGTTTGGACTGTGGTTCGAACCGGAGATGGTCAACAAGAACTCCGACCTTTATCGTGCCCATCCCGATTGGATGCTTTCGACTCCGGGCCGCAACGCCAGCCACGGGCGCAACGAGTATGTGCTCAATTTCGCCAATTCGCAGGTGGTCGACAACATCTATGAGCAGATGCATGCGGTGCTTTCGACTGCGAACATCGGTTATGTCAAGTGGGATATGAACCGTTATATCACTGAAGCGTTCGATATCACGCGCGGCGCCGAACATCAAGGCGAGGTTTTCCACCGCTATATTCTCGGTGTCTATGCATTGCATGAACGATTGCTTGAAGCCTTCCCAGATCTGATCATCGAGGGTTGCGCATCTGGCGGCGGCCGTTTCGATTTGGGCATGCTTTGTTACTCGCCGCAAATCTGGGCGAGTGATGACACCGACGCTGTGGAGCGCATGTCCATTCAATACGGCACGAGCATGTTCTATCCTCTAAGCTCCATAGGCTCGCATGTTTCGATCGTTCCCAACCATCAGACCGGCCGTGAGGTTTCGCTCAACACCCGTACTAATGTCGCCGTGTTTGGCACCTTCGGTTACGAGCTCGATCCGGCGGCGCTCAGTGAGCAGGAGCTTGCGCAGGTGTCGAAGGATGTCGCTTTCTTCAAGAAACATCGTGAGATGATCCATAAGGGCGATTTTTACCGATTAATTTCGCCGTTCAACAAGAATCCGCGCCACAACGATTCAATGGCATGGATGGTGGTTTCCAAAGATCGTCGGTCGGCTATCGTCGGGGACTATCGAATGCTTGAACACCCGATGTCACCGTTCACCCGTCTGTACTTGCAGGGGCTTGATCCGACCACCCGTTACCGAGTCACGGTCAGAGGAGGTGCGAGCACCATTGACGGCATGGTCTTCAGTGGCGAGGAATTAATGAGGGTCGGCATGCTGTCGACGGACGCCTCGGCATCGTCGTCCGCTGAGGCCGGTGGTGTCAACAATCTTGGCGATCCTCACGATTTCGATTCCAGGTTGTTCGTTCTTGAAGCCTGCTGAACGCTGAAGGGCGCTGTCTATTGTTCGCCGATAAGCTCGGTCGCATGCAATGTGTGCGGGGTTTGTCGGCGAACTGGTTATCCCGTGAAATGTCGGCCGTTCGACACGATTTCGCACTCGGTTACGATTCCGTTTCATGCCTCGGTGTCATCAACGCTGTGTGCGTCAAAGGCCGCGCGCAGGAAGTCGATGCCAAGGCCGAGGTTGTTGACGATTCCATTGTGCGAACGCCTGAATTCGGTGGGAGTGGATCCTTGGGTGTCGCGGAAGCTGCGGGTAAGTGCGTCTTCGTTATTGAACCCGCATTCCGTGGCGATTTCCGCAACACTCAGATCGGTCATGCCCAACAGGTCACGAGCGTGCGAGAGGCGAATCCGGTCGATGTAGTTTTTGAGGGTGATGCCGGTTTCCTTGTGGAAGAGTCGCGAGAGGTAGCTTCGGTCCACGTTGATTCGTTGCGAGACCCATACCGCGGTGATGCCGGGATGCCATTCGTCGCGGATGACAGCAATCGCCCTTCTGATGATTTCGCTCAATTGGTTGGGGAAACCACTCTGGCCCACTGAATTGAGATGGCGGCTGAGCGTGGCCAGAAAATGGTTGGCCAGCGCATCGAGTTCAAGCTCGTTGCAGATGTCATCTGAAGTGTGGTAAAGAGCCGAGGAAAGAATGCGCAGGAACGGCGTGCTTTGGTTCACCGAGAAGGCCACGGTGTCGGAGCGGAATCCCATTTCGTTGAGATATCGCGGTATCGAATCGCCTTTCACGGCGAACCAGACATAAGCCCATGGTGTATCCTGCGAGGCTTGGTAACGAGTGATGTCGTTGGGGCGGATCAGGAACCCGTCGTTTGAACCCAGCCGGTAAGTCTCCGTCGAAGTGTGCACTTCTCCGGTGCCGCTGAGAACGACGTGAAACACCCAGCTGTCGGTCAATGAAGGTCCATAGGCATGCCCGGCCTCGGTCTGTGATATGCCACAGTATGAAAATGCCAGAGAATGCTGGTCTTGATCGGTTTTCGCTCCCAGAAACAGCGAATGCTCCATACCTCTCCCTCAAACGTTGTGCATTTCTTACCTTAGCATCAGGGAGCGTTTTGGGATCAGTGGATTTTATTGTGAGTGTTCTTCTCCGCGATGTCATTCGATGTGTCCGGCTGCGCGATTCTCTCCTAATGCACAGGCGTCGTGTTTGCAACGGTGCGTCCTCTATACTGGGTCAGGTATGGCCTTTCCGGCCGTACGCAATCTGCACTCATCGGCCTTAAGGGGGGCTTCATGAACAAGGCGATTATCACGGTGGTTGGCCAGGACACTGTCGGCATTATTGCGCAGGTGTGCACCTATCTTTCGCGACATCATGTCAATGTCCTCGATATCTCGCAGACGATTATCGAAGGGTTCTTCAACATGATGATGATTGTCGATTACTCGAACGCCGATGTGCAATTCGACCAGTTGGTCAGCGATCTTGAGGCATTGGGTGATGGAATCGGCGTGCGCATCCGTTGCCAGCGCGAGGAAATCTTCACCAAAATGCACCGGGTCTGAGCGCGGGGGGTTGACATGCTGAATATTTTCGAGGTCAATGAGACCAATCAGATGATCGAGCAGGAAAAGCTCGATGTACGCACCATCACCATGGGTATTTCGCTGCTAGACTGCGCGGCGGCGGACGTGGATACGGTCTGCGACAACATCTACAACACAATCACCGACAAGGCCCGCGATCTGGTGAGTGTAGGCAAGAGTATCGAGCGTGACTTTGGCATCCCCATTGTCAACAAGCGCATCACTGTCACCCCAATCGCGTTGGTGGGCGCCAGTTCGTGCAAGTCGCCGGCCGACTTCGTCAAGATCGCCCACGCTCTCGATCGAGCCGCCAAAGAAGTGGGTGTCGATCTGATCGGCGGCTACTCGGCCCTCGTGTCCAAGTCGATGACTCCAGCTGAGCGCATGCTCATCGAATCGATTCCGCAGGCGCTTTCGCAAACCGATATCGTATGTTCATCGGTCAACGTCGGCTCCACTAAAACCGGCATCGACATGGATGCCGTCGAACTGCTCGGCCACGTCATCAAAGACACCGCTGTCGCCACGCGTGACAACGACAGCTTCGGCTGCGTTAAGTTCGTCGCCTTCTGCAATGCGCCTGATGACAACCCGTTCATGGCAGGAGGCTTCCACGGGGTCACCGAAGGTGATGTGGTCGTCAACGTAGGTGTCTCCGGCCCGGGCGTGGTCTCGCGTGCGCTCGATGCCGCTAAGGGCAAGGATTTCGAGTTCCTGTGCGAAACCATCAAGCGCACCGCTTTCAAGATCACTCGTGTCGGTCAGCTCGTGGACCAGGAAGCTTCGAAGCGTCTCGGCGTTCCCTTCGGCATCATCGATCTGTCGCTGGCGCCCACTGCTGTTGCCGGCGATTCGGTAGGCGAGGTTCTGGAGAAAATCGGGCTTGACCAGGTCGGTGCTCCAGGCACGACCGCGGCGCTCGCAATGCTTAACGATCAGGTGAAGAAGGGCGGCATCATGGCGTCCTCATACGTCGGTGGCCTTTCCGGCGCGTTCATCCCCGTTTCCGAAGACAAGAACATGATAGAGGCAGCTTCGAACGGATGCCTGACTATCGAAAAGCTTGAGGCGATGACCTGCGTGTGCTCGGTTGGCCTTGACATGATCGCCATCCCAGGCAAAACTACGGCCTCCACGATTTCCGGCATCATCGCCGACGAGGCGGCCATCGGCATGGTCAACCAAAAGACCACGGCCGTGCGCATCATCCCCGTTGAAGGCAAAGACGTGGGCGAGGTGGCCAATTTCGGCGGGCTGATGGGCTACGCGCCGATCATCCCGGTCAACCAGACCTCCTGCGAGGCCTTCGTGACCCGCGGCGGCCGAATCCCCGCCCCGATTCACAGTTTCAAAAACTAAGGGTTGCGCTCCGGATAAGGAGTCACAACCCTGAAAGTCAAAAGCCGTCGGAACCAACCGGCGGTTTTTCGTTTATTCCCCGCCGCTGAAACCGAGTTGTCGCCAAGCTTCGTAGATGGCGATGGAAGCGCAGTTCGTCAGGTTGAGCGAGCGCAGGCTCGGACGCATCGGCAAGCGCACCTGCTCAGTCACATGCGGCCCGGACATGATGTCCATCGGATCGGGGATATCGCCCGGTTCGGGGCCGAACAGCAGGATGTCGTCGGGACGGTATTCCACCTCGGTGTACAGCTTGGTGGCGTGGGCGGTGAAGGCGATGATGCGGGAGTTGGGCATGGAATTGACTAGGTCGTCAAAGTCCGGATGCAGTACAACATGGGCCATATCGTGGTAATCGAGCCCGGCCCGGCGCAGCTTCGTGTCCTTGAGGTTGAAGCCAAGCGGCTCGACCAGGTGCAGAATCGTGCCGGTCACTGCGCACAGGCGAATGGCAGAACCGGTGTTGCCCGGAATGCGAGGGGAGTAGTAGCACAGGTGGGGTGTAACGGTTTTTGCCTCGCTGGCATCCTTGGCACTCATCATCGCGTCGACCACGCTGATGGGGTTGCCGTGCGAATCGGTGACCAGCTCGTCCGGCCCGTAATTGGACTTGCGGTAGCCGTACTCGTACATTTCGGTGACTTTGTTCTCGGGTGCTTCGGCGTTTTTCGCCGCCTTCTCTGCGTCTGTCATACCCCAACGCTATCGCCGCGAAGCGACACTGCGGCGCCCGAAAGACGCACCGACGTCGCGGTCAGTGCATTGCAAACTGAATTGTCATGTTGCCTGAGAGAACAGATGCCGCAGCGGCTGGCAACGTTCATCCGATGGTTGCAGTCTGTAGCGGTCTTGGAGCACAATGGTCGAGAGGTTCAGGAGGATACGGATATGGCACCAGTGAAACGATTGCGCGAAGCCGTCGACGGGTTCAATGCCGACGAACTGGAGACGATGAAGTGCGAGCTGTTCTCTTGGTGGGATACCAACGCGCGGGATCTGCCGTGGCGGTTCGGCCGCACAACGCCGTGGGGCATCCTCATCTCCGAGGTGATGAGCCAGCAGACGCAAATGAGCCGGGTGGTTGACTACTGGACCAGTTGGATGGGCGCATGGCCCGACGCCGCAAGCCTCGCCGAAGCAAGCACCGCCGAAGTCATTACCGCATGGGGCAGGCTCGGCTACCCGCGGCGTGCGCTGAGGCTTCAAGAATGCGCTACAGTGGTCGCCGAGCAGTACGGCAACGAACTTCCGCGCACATACGACGAGTTGGTGGCACTGCCCGGCATTGGCGATTACACGGCCAGCGCCGTGATGAGCTTCGCGTTCGGTGAGCGCATCGCCGTCATCGACACCAACGTTCGCCGGGTGCTCTGGCGCACCTTCAAAGGCAAGGAATCGTTCGGCGGTGCCACAAAACCGGAGGAGCGCAAACTCGCTCAAGCGCTCCTGCCGCAGGATGCCAAGGAAAGTGTGACCTGGAACGAGGCGCTTATCGAGCTTGGCGCGCTCGTGTGCACCGCCAAGAACCCAAAGATCGACAAGGACCCATGGGCGTCATACAGCCGCTTCTATGCCAACGGCTGCCCGAATATGGGGCAGAGGCGCACCCGTCCGCGCCAGAGTTTTAAAGGAACGAACCGACATGTGCGCGGCATCGTCCTCAACGCCTTGCGCTCGCTCGCGGACCGCGAACAACCCACATTGCCGCGAGCCGAGGTCGAACAGCTGTGGAACGACCATGTTCAACTAGACGCCTGCATCGCCAGTCTGGACGAGGACGGCCTCATCGAAATCGGTCCAAACGGCTCGGTGCGTCTTCCGGTCTGAAATGTTCGCTGGAATGCGACATCGCGCTGGTTGTTGAACAGCGCCTAATTCAGCAACGTCGTTTACACTGGAACCATGAGTTCCGAGCAGCCGAAAAAGCGCCAATCATCAAGCAATGCCAAGCGCAAACCCAGCAAAGAAATGCAGAGGGTTTACCGCCGTCGCCGCATCGTCGTCGGTGCGATTGCGCTGGTGATACTCGCGGCACTCGGATTCGGCGCCTATGCGCTCGTCATCAATGTCATCGCGCCGCAGGGAGGCTCTGCCGATTCGAGTTCCTCCACTTCCGACAGCGGCAAACAGGGCCGGTTGTCAAAGAGGCCAAAGGGTTCCGCCAACAAACAATCGGGTGATGCCAAGTCCGACAAAAACCAGGATGGCAAGGGCGATGAAGGCGGCGTCAGAAAATGTGGAGCCAACGACGTTGATCTTGAACTGACGCCTGCTTCGCAAAAAGTGGATGTCGGCGGCTCGCTGGATTTCAAGGTCACAATCCGCTACAAAGGCTCCGACCCGTGTGTGATCGATGCTTCGAACTCCTCCCGCATACTTACCATCTCGGCTGTGGCCGGCGCAGATTCCGACTCGGATTCGGGTTCCGGCTCCTCTTCGGATACAAAGAAGACTTCCAGCGAGCAAATTATCTGGACTTCAGGTGTGTGCCCCGCCAAACCGCGCAACCTGCTGCTGGCCAAGGGTGACACGGACGAACAGCAAATCACATGGCCGACCGACAAAACCGGCAACACCTGCGTACCCGACGACCAACTCCCAAAGGTCCGCCGCGGCACCTACATGGCTCAACTCAGCCTCAAAGACCACTCGAAACTCAAAAGCGAAAAGGTCCCCGTCGTCGTGCAATAACGCCAGGTCTCAACTTTGAGGCCGACTGTCCACTGGGCAGATGATTTGTCTGCTGATCGTTGTGAATGCCGGGCTTCTGCACGTGGGCGTTTTGGGCATGTCCGCGTGCAGAAGCCCGGCTGTGTTCCCGTCCGGTCCGGGGTTTTGGTCATATGAACCGGGCGGGAAGTCTTGTGTGTGCCCGGCCGCTGGCCGGGTCTATTCAGTTTGGGCAGGTTATTGATCCTGTCGGGTTGGTTGTGTTCCGGTTTTCGTCACTGTCCAGCGGCCTGTGTGCGACGTGTTGTGTGGCGCGCCCTGCGGCTTCTGCGGTTGCGCAGTGCGTTGGCTGCGGCGAGCAGGAGCATGACGGCGGCCAGTGTTCCGGCGAGTGTGAGCAGTGCCGGTCGGTTGTTTTCTCCGGTGAGGGGCAGTGTGCTGATGTAGGGGGTGGGGATGTGGATGTTGGTGTGGGTGGTGGGGCTGTCGACCTGTTGGTTTCCTGCGGGATAGGCGGTGTCTTTGGTGGTGAGTGTGGTGTCGACGGTCCAGTCGCCGTCGGGTGTGCCGGCGGGCAGGGTGATCTTCCATGGGTGTTCGGTGGTCCCGTCGTAGGGTAGCCGGTTGCCTTGCGTGTCGGTGGCGTCGGTGGTGACGACGTGGCATTGGGTGCCGCCGGCGGCTGGGTGGCAGACGCGCACGGTGTCGGTGTCGATGTTGGCCTTGGCGGTGCCGCTGATGATGACCTGATTGGTGGCGGGGTCACGGGTGGCACTGACTCCTGCGGGTCCGGTCAGGAGGGTCCATTGGGCGGTGAGGGTGACGGTGGTGCGTCCCTGCGTGTCGGTGGTGCCGGTGGCGGTGGCGACGGTGGCCGGACCGGGCCGTATGTTGCCGGGCTGCCAGGTGTCGAACAGGCTGTTGGCGGGCCGGTTGATGGGGCTGGGTCCGGCGATGGTGAGGCGTGCGGTGCTGCTGGCCGTGTCGGTCAGGGCCCTGTCGCCGGCCGGCGCGGTGCCGGTGCCGGCGCCGGCCCGGTAGCCGATGGTGGTGTAGGGCAGGATGCCCTCCTTGTCGGCCGTCGGTCCGGTCACCGGGATGTTGGTGTCGGTGGTGTCGTTGATGGCGCGCCGGTCCATGGCGGTGACGGCGGCCCTGACGTGGTAGGAGGCGTCGTAGTCGGACGCGTCGCGCAGCTGGGCGATGGAGGCGCGCATGGCGCAGGTGTTGGTTCCTGCGGCGGGGGTGCAGTCGGCGGTGCGTCCGGTGCCGTTGAGGGATTCGATCCTGACGGTGTCGTCGGCGGCACTTCCCGCGGGCAGGGTGGCGGTCACTTCGGCCCATGGTCCGATGCCGCCATCGGGGTTGGGGGAGCCGTCGGCGTGGACGTTGATGCTCAGGGCGGGTTGACCGACGGTGCGCCATCTGGCGGTGAGGGTGGCGGTTGTGGTGGCGTGGACGGTGAGGCCCGCGGTCCACGCCAGGGTGTTTCCGGTGAGGGTGACGTGGTCGGGATCGCTGGTGGTGAAGTCCCACCCGTCGAACACCTTGCCCGCCGGCGCCGGCCGCAGCGTTCCCTGCTGGTCGGTCCATGTGATTTTCTTTCTTTCGGGGACGGTTGGGTCGAAGCTGAGGTTCTGGGTGTGGTTGGCTTGGCCGTTGTTGTAGTCGACGCTGACGACGAGCAGTACATGCACGTAGTGGCCCTGCGGATTGCGACCCGAACCGTACTCGGTGCGATTGTACATGTCGGGGACGGGTGTCGGCCCGCCTGGGGCGGTCAACTCCACCCAATTCCTGGGGTCGAGGTCCGCTGAGGTGTCTGAATGGGACATGGCGAGGTAGGTGTTGGGGCCGAGCCACAACTCCCGCAGCTTCGGGGAATCTTTGAACATTTCCTCGTGGTGGGCCTTGGAAGTGTCGAATCCGCTGATGTTGAGTGACTCCAGTGACTCGCAGTTGCTGAACATGCTGCTAAGGCCGCTGTAGCTGGTTGAGCCGTCGACGTTGGTGGTGTTGAAGTTGCTGAGGTCGAGTGTCGTCAGTGCGTTGCAGCCGTAGAACATGCATCTCATGTCGGTGACGTTGGAGGTGTCGAAGTGGGTGAGGTCCAGCGACGTCAGCTTCTCGCAGAGCGCGAACATGCTGCCCGTGTTGGTGACTTTGGAGGTGTCGAAGTGGGTGAGGTCCAGCGACGTCAGTGC
>NZ_FMBL01000002.1:0-132057 GCF_900094885.1 Bifidobacterium commune | reverse complement strand
GCTCATGTCGGTGACTTTGGAGGTGTCGAAGTGGGTGAGGTCCAGCGACGTCAGTGTCTTGCAGCCGTAGAACATGGCCCTCATGCTGGTGGCTTGGCTAGTTTCGATCGCGGCGATTCCGTTGCCGGTGAAAGCGGTGATGTCAGCGGCGAACAGGTCAGCGGCGAACAGGTTTCTTCCCGCTGTTCCGGAGATGTGGAGCGTGCCGTCGATCTGCACTTCGCGCTCGTTCAGTGCATAGAACGGGGCAATGGTGCCGGTGCTGTAGAGTGTGAGGTTACCGTCGATGCGGAGCTTGATGATGGAGCCGCTGTACGAGGACCATGGGATGTCGCTGCGTTCGCGGTAGTTGGGTGAGGTGCCGTGATGGAGGGTGAGGGTGCATTGAGCGTCGATGTCCCATTGGACCGCGCTTGGGTCCCTGTTGGGCACGTTGTTGACGGCGGCGTCGTTCGCCGGCGTCCCCCACGTACCCGCCACGGGTGCGCAGGTGCGGCGCTGCGTCGAGAGGGCCTGACCGGTGCCGTCTCCGTTGAGCGTCGCGGGTGCCGGGCTGAGCGGTGCGGACTGCGCCAGCGGGGCTTCGGAGGCGAGCGGTGCCGCCGGCGTCCCGCTAATGTCGCTGACGGGCGTGGCGTGCGGCGCTGCGCCTCGTTGCGCGGCCGCGCCCGGGGTCTCGGGCCTGTCGGAGGTGTTGTTGGTTTGCTGTGTCTCTGGTGTGCCGGTCAGTGGGTTTTCAGACCGTGTCGGGGGGGGGGGTCCCTATTGTCATGGTTATGCACAGCGCGGTGGTGATGATGGTGTTGAGGATGCCCACGGTTGCCCTACCTTCTCCTGAAATCCCTTGCCCTGTCCGCGCCCTGCCGGCGCGGAGGTGTCACTCCGTGACTTGTTCTATCGATTCATGATAAACGTGGCACAATACAATAAGGGCAAATTCTTTGAGTGTTGTTGTTTGTTGTATAGGTGGGTAAATAATAATAGAGCTCGTTGAAGCATGGGCCTGAGTGTCGTCCGGTTTAGTGTGTCTTGGCACCCGCCGTCAACGGAGTTGTCACGGTTTCATGTATAATTGTTGCTCTGCATAAGGTGTGTCATATTGCGGGCATGCTCTAACGATGAGGCGCCCGCGTATTCTGGCTGTTTGCGGTGCGTTTCCTCGACAACGAATATATCGAAGATCAAGCGAGCGATAAGGAACGTCCATTGGCTGAAAATAAGCTCAAGACGAACACCACACAAGTCATCGCACGCGCCGATGAGCACGACATCAAGTTGCATAAGGCGTCGGACCGTGTGAATTTCGGTTCCATCAGGGAACCCATTGATGTGCCCTACCTTTTGGGGGTGCAGACCGATAGCTTCGATTGGCTTATCGGCAACGAGCGCTGGAGGAAGAAGGCCGAGGCCGACATCAAGGCCGGCACGAACAACGTGTCCCACACTTCCGGCCTGGAAGAGGTATTCAACGAAATCTCCCCGATCGAGAACTTCGCTCAGACCATGAGCCTGACGTTCTCCGATCCGTACTTCGAGGAACCGCGCCACACGGTCCAGGAGTGCAAGGAGAAGGATTACACGTATTCCGCTCCTCTGTATGTCAACGCGGAGTTCGAGAACGGCGAGACCGGTGAGATTAAGAGCCAGACGGTCTTCATGGGTGATTTCCCGTTGCAGACCCCCCACGGCACCTTCATCATCGGAGGCACCGAGCGCGTTATCGTTTCGCAGCTCGTGCGTTCCCCGGGCGTCTACTTCGACCGTACCCCGGACCGTACCTCCGACAAGGAAATCTTCGGTGCGAAGATTATCCCGAGCCGCGGCGCATGGCTTGAGTTTGAGATTGACAAGCGCGACGTTCTCGGCGTGCGTGTGGATCGCAAGCGCAAGCAGTCCGCCATTGTCTTCCTCATGGCCATCGGCATGACCAAGGACGAGATTGCCAAGTCCTTCAAGGATTACCCGCTCGTGCTTGATGCGCTCGAGAAGGAGACCATCGAAACGCAAGATGAGGCCCTCACCGACCTCTACCGCAAGATCCGCCCGGCCGACACGGCCACCCCCGAAGCCGGCAAGAACTTGCTGGAGTCGTTCTACTTCAACAATCACCGTTACGACCTTGCCCGTGTGGGCCGTTACAAAATCAACCGCAAGCTTGGTCTCGAAGCCGCTCCGGATGATCGTAGCTTGAGCCGCGAGGACATCATTGCCACCATCAAGTATCTGGTGACGCTGCACTCCGGCGAGAAGACCTTCCCGGGCCGTCGTGACGGCCAGGATGTCGACCTGCGTGTCGAGACCGACGATATCGACCACTTCGGCAACCGTCGCATCCGCCAGGTGGGCGAGCTCATCCAGAACCAGCTACGCACCGGCCTGAGCCGTATGGAGCGCGTGGTTCGCGAACGCATGACCACTCAGGACGCTGAGGCCATCACCCCGCAGTCCCTTATCAACATCCGCCCGGTGAACGCGACGATCAAGGAGTTCTTCGGAACGTCCCAGCTCTCGCAGTTCATGGATCAGAACAACCCGCTTTCCGGCGTGACCAACAAGCGTCGTCTCTCCGCACTGGGCCCCGGCGGCCTTTCGCGTGACCGCGCTTCCATGGAGGTCCGAGACGTTCATCCGTCCCACTTCGGCCGTATGTGCCCGATCGAATCTCCTGAAGGCCCGAACATCGGTCTTATCGGTTCGCTGGCAACCTTCGGCCGCGTCAACCCGTTCGGTTTCATCGAGACGCCGTACCGCAAGGTTGTCGACGGACACGTTACCAACGAGATCGAATACATGACCGCAGACCGCGATGCCGATCACGTCATCGCGCAGGCCAACCAAAAGCTGGACGACAACGGCAACTTCGTCGAGAAGACCGCGCTTGTGCGTGCGGGCGAAGACGAGGCCGTCGATGTGCCGGTTTCCGAAGTCGACTACATGGACGTTTCCCCGCGCCAGATGGTTTCCGTCGGTGCTTCGCTGATTCCGTTCCTAGAGCATGACGAGGGCCACCGTGCATTGATGGGTACCAACATGCAGCGCCAGGCCGTGCCGCTTGTCAAGTCCGAGCGTCCGTTGGTGGGCACCGGCGCCGAATGGCGTACCGCCTACGATTCCGGCGATACGATCTTGGCCGAGAAGGATGGCGTGGTTTCCTACGTTTCCGCAGACATTATTCGCGTGACCAACGACGATGGAACCCAGTCGAGCTACAAGCTGGCCAAGTTCCAGCGTTCCAACCAGACCACCAGCTACAATCAGGTTCCACTGGTCAAGGATGGCGAGCGCGTCGAGCGTGGCAGCGTTCTGGCTGACGGCCCGGCCACCCAGAACGGTGATCTGGCGCTAGGCAAGAACGTGCTGGTTGCATTCATGCCTTGGAACGGCTACAACTACGAAGACGCCGTCATCATTTCGCAGCGTCTGGTGAAGGACGACACCCTGTCTTCCATCCACATCGAGGAATACGAGATCGATGCCCGCGACACCAAGCTTGGTGCCGAGGAAATCACTCGCGACCTGCCCAACGTGGGTGAGGAAGCGGTGGCCAACCTCGACGAGCGCGGTGTGATTCGCATCGGCGCAGAGGTTGAAGCCGGCGACATCCTCGTCGGTAAGGTCACCCCTAAGGGCGAGACGGAGCTGACTCCTGAAGAGCGCCTGCTTCGCGCCATCTTCGGTGAGAAGAGCCGCGAGGTGCGTGATACCTCGCTGCGCGTGCCTCACGGCGAGTCCGGCACGGTCATCTCCATCAAGGAGATCACCCGCGACGAGGCCGAGGAGGACGGCGACGAGCTGCCCAACGGAGTCAACTCGATGATCCGCGTCTACATCGCTCAGCATCGTAAGATCACCGTCGGCGATAAGCTTTCTGGCCGCCACGGCAACAAGGGCTGCATCTCGCGCATTCTTCCCGAAGAGGATATGCCTTTCCTGGCGGATGGCACCCCGGTCGACATCATGCTCAACCCGCTGGGTGTGCCTAGCCGAATGAACCTGGGCCAGGTGCTCGAGCTTCACTTGGGCTGGATTGCACACTCTGGCTGGGATATCAAGCTCGACAAGGACCTTGAGGCCGAGTGGAAGAAGCACGTGCCGCAAGGTGCCGAGTACGGCGAGCCGAACACCCCGGTGGCCACCCCCGTCTTCGATGGTGTGCGCCCGGACGTGATTCAGGGCCTGCTGCGCAGCACCCTGCCGAACCGCGACGGCGAGAAGCTCGTCGGCGAAGACGGCAAGGCGATGCTGTTCGACGGCCGCACCGGCGAACCGTTCCCGAAGCCGATTTCCGTGGGCTACATGTACATGCTCAAGCTCCATCACCTCGTGGACGACAAGATCCACGCACGTTCCACTGGTCCGTACTCCATGATCACCCAGCAGCCGCTGGGCGGTAAGGCGCAGTTCGGTGGCCAGCGCTTCGGCGAGATGGAGGTGTGGGCACTCGAAGCTTACGGCGCGGCCTACACGCTGCACGAAATGATGACCACCAAGTCCGATGATGTCGACGGCCGCGTGCGCGCCTACGGTGCCATCGTCAAGGGTGAGAACCTGCCGCCAGCAGGCATTCCCGAGTCCTTTAAGGTGTTGCTCAAGGAAATGCAGTCGCTCTCGCTCAACGTCGAGGTGCTCAACGCCGACAGCGTGGCCATCGACCTGAACGACGCCGAGGATGATCCCGTGGGATCCTCCAACGATCTCGGCTTTAACATCGGCGCCCGACCGGACGCCTCAGCCAAGGACGATCAGGCTGCGTCTCGGCCGGAATACCGCTAGAGGCAAGCCAACCACGGCCTGACAGCGGGTCTGGTTCCACAAAGAGGACCAGGCCCGGCAGGTCGGCCAAATAATCGTGATTGTTATCAATTGGAAGACAGGACACAATAGTGCTGGACGTCAACGCATTTGACAAACTGAGGATCGGACTTGCTACCGCCGAAGATATCCACAAGTGGAGCTACGGCGAAGTCAAGAAGCCGGAAACCATCAACTATAGAACACTGAAGCCTGAAAAGGACGGTCTGTTCGGTGAACAGATCTTCGGACCCACCCGCGACTGGGAGTGCGCTTGCGGCAAGTACAAGCGCGTGCGTTTCAAGGGCATCGTCTGCGAGCGATGCGGCGTGGAAGTCACCAAGTCCCGCGTTCGTCGTGAACGTATGGGCCACATCGAGCTGGCCGCGCCGGTAACCCACATCTGGTTCTTCAAGGGTGTGCCGAGCCGTTTGGGCTACCTGCTCGACATTGCGCCGAAGGACCTTGAGAAGGTCATCTACTTCGCGGCCTATATGGTTACGGACGTCGATGAGCAGCAGCGCCAGCAGGATCTGCCGGATCTCCAGGACGAGTTCGATAACGAGATCGCACGGCTCAACAAGCGTCGCGACAACGAGATCGAAGAGCGCGCCAAGAAGCTCGAGGCCGACATGGCCGAGCTCGAGGAAGCGGGTGAGTCCAAGGGAACCGCCAAGTCGAAGCTGCGCAACTCCGCCGAGCGCGAAATGGCAGCCATCCGCCAGCGTTTTGACGATCAGGCACAGCGCCTCACCGCCGTGTTCGATCGCTTCAAAACCCTGCGCCCGGGCGATATGGAAGGCGACGTTGATCTGTGGCAGGAAATGCTCGACCGCTACGGCGATTATTTCGAAGGCTCCATGGGTGCCGAGGCCATCAAGAAGCGTCTGCAGGACTTCGATCTCGAGGCCGCTGCCAAGGAACTGCGCGAGGAAATCGACAACGGCTCCGGCCAGCGCAAGGCTCGCGCGTTGAAGCGACTGAAGGTCGTCAACGCATTCCTTACCACCGGCAACAAGCCAGAGGCCATGGTGCTCGACGCCATCCCGGTCATTCCTCCGGATCTGCGACCGATGGTGCAGCTTGACGGCGGACGTTTCGCTACTTCCGATCTCAACGATCTCTACCGCCGCGTTATCAACCGCAACAATCGTCTCAAGAGGCTCATCGAACTTGGTGCTCCCGAGATCATGCTCAACAACGAGAAGCGCATGCTTCAGGAAGCCGTCGATTCGCTGTTCGACAACGGTCGCCGTGGCCGCCCGGTCACCGGCGCATCGAACCGCCCGCTCAAGTCGCTTTCCGACATGCTCAAGGGCAAGCAGGGCCGTTTCCGTCAGAACCTCCTGGGTAAGCGCGTGGATTACTCCGGCCGTTCCGTGATCGTCGTCGGACCTTCGCTGCGCATGCACCAGTGCGGTCTGCCTAAGCCCATGGCATTGGAGCTGTTCAAGCCCTTCGTCATCAAGAAGCTTGTGGATCAGAACTACGCGCAGAACATGAAGAGCGCGAAGCGTCTGGTCGATCGTCAGGACTCGTCCGTGTGGGACGTGCTTGAGGACGTCATTTCCGAGCATCCCGTGCTGCTGAACCGTGCACCTACACTGCACAGACTCGGTATTCAGGCGTTCGAGCCGATTTTGGTCGAAGGCAAGGCCATCCACCTGCCGCCACTTGCTTGCGCTGCGTTCAACGCAGATTTTGATGGCGATCAGATGGCAGTCCACCTGCCGCTGAGCGTCGAGGCACAGGCCGAGGCCCGTTCCTTGATGATGGCTTCGGACAACATCCTCAAGCCGGCAGATGGCCATACCGTCACCATGCCTTCGCAGGATATGATTCTGGGTCTTTACTACCTCTCCACCGTCGTGGAAGGTGCAAAGGGACAAGGTCGTGTGCTTGGCTCGGCCGACGAGCTGCGTATGGCCATCGACCGCCACGATGTGGATGTACAGGCCAAGGTGCTGGTGCGCTTGCCGCACGATTTCAAGCTTCCCGAGAATTGGGAGCCGGGCGAACTCAAGGTTATCGACCCTGAGCCGGGCAGCTCGGATGTGGTCAAGGAAGAGCGTCTTAAGGACGGCTCCTATCTCTTCGCCACTTCCTACGGCCGCTTGAAGTTCAACGAAACGCTGCCGACAAACTACCCGTTCATCAACGAGCAAGTCGCCAAGGGCAAGCTTTCCACAATCGTTGACGATATCGCGACTCGCTACTCCACCGCTCAGGTGGCCGCGACCCTCGATGCGTTGAAGGATGTCGGCTTCACGCGCGCTCCGTGGTCCGGTGTGACCATGTCCTTCTCGGATATCGTCGAGCCGTCTAACCGCTTCTCCATCATCAGCGACTACGAGGCTCAGGCCGATGAGGTCAACCACCAGTATGAAATGGGTCGCTTGACTGTCGAGGAACGTCGTCAGGAACTTATCAACCTGTGGACCGAATGCACCGACAAGGTTGCCGAAGCCATGCGCGATAACTTCAAGGACGACAACAACGTCAACATCATGGTGCAGTCCGGAGCTCGAGGCAACTGGATGCAGATCCGCCAGATTTCCGGTATGCGAGGTTTGGTGGCGAACCCGAAGGGCGAGATTATCTCCCGCCCGGTCAAGTCGAACTACCGTGAAGGCCTGTCGGTGCTGGAATACTTCATCTCCCAGCACGGTGCTCGTAAGGGTCTGGCGGATACCGCACTTCGTACCGCGGAATCCGGCTACCTCACCCGTCGTCTCGTGGACGTGGCCCAGGAGGTCATCGTGCGCGAGGAAGACTGCGGCACCAAGCGCGGTCTGCCGATGCGCATCGGTGAATACGACATGGAAGGCAACTTGGTGCTCGTCAAGGCTGCCGACGGTGGCCCGTACTCGAGGTTGCTCGCTGAGGATGTCGTCGATCCCAAGGATGGCACCACCGTGCTTTACAAGCGTGGCGATGCGATGTCCATAGACGCGTTGCGTGACATGGTCGCTCATGGTGTCGAAACGGTCAAGGCACGCAGCGTGCTGACCTGCGAATCCAAGCGTGGCGTTTGCGCTCAGTGCTATGGCTGGTCGCTTGCTACGAGCCGCATGGTGGATGTCGGTGAAGCCGTCGGTATCGTTGCAGCTCAGTCCATCGGCGAGCCTGGTACACAGCTGACACTTCGTTCCTTCCACTCCGGCGGCGTCGCTTCCGCTTCCGATATCACCCAAGGTCTGCCTCGTGTTACCGAGCTTTTCGAAGCACGTACGCCTAAGGGTGAGGCCCCGATTGCAGAGTATGCCGGCACCGTTAAGGTTGAGGACACCGACCACGGTCGCACTGTCACCTTGACTCCGGACGATACGAGCGTCGAACCGATTAGCTATCCGGTGACCCGTCGTGCGCCGCTTACCGTTAAGGACGGCGAGCACATCGAGACCGGTACCCAGCTGATTGAAGGTTCCGTCGATCCGAAGAAGATTCTTCGCATTCTCGGACCCCGCGCCGCTCAGGTCAACATCGTTGAGGGCGTGCACGACGTGTATCGCTCCCAGGGTGTGGATATCCACGACAAGCACATCGAGGTTATCGTCCACCAGATGCTTCGCCGCATCACGGTGATCGATTCCGGCACCACGAATCTGCTGCCGGGTGAGCTCGTTGACCAGTCCAAGTTCCGCGATGCCAACATCGAAGCGGTTAAGGCTGGCGGCAAGCCGGCTGCAGGACGTCCGGAACTGCTGGGCATCACCAAGGCCTCGCTGGCCACCGATTCCTGGCTGTCCGCGGCTTCGTTCCAGGAGACCACCCGTGTTCTCACGGAGGCGGCCTTGGAGCAGAAGTCTGATGATCTCAAGGGTCTCAAAGAGAACGTCATCATCGGTAAGCTTATCCCTGCCGGTACGGGCCTTGCACGCTATCGCAACGCAACGGTCGAACCGGACAAGGCCATCCGCGACACCATCTACCCGAACTTCGGTCTGGGCGGAGAAGGTGCGCCCGGCGAATTCGGCGAGGGCAACATGGACGATGTGGACTTCTCCAACATCGACTTTGGCGACCTGAAGCTCGGTGACGACTTCAATCCGGATGACTACCTGAATGATGAAGGTGGAGCCGGTGATCTCGGTGGGGACACCGATTTCAGTATGGGCTCTGGTTCGGATTCGTCCGATTCCGGTTCCGAAGCCTAGATAAGTTAGGCTGAACGGCCAGTAGATTTGGTCAACGTTTGTCCCGGTGTGCTGCGGTGCGCCGGGACAAATGCATAATAGAGCGTGGTTCTGGTGATACTCCTGATTCGCGGCCGTGAAACAATGATTCAAGATATCTTGATATTGCGCATGAATACGCTGTGGATATGGGCATGATGTTATGGGAGTGGGATACGATGCTGCCTATGAACGCTTTGCCTTTTCCTCCGCCACCAGAGATTGGGTGGTATGACGATGATGCCGCGGTTGTGTCTGGCAATGTGAATGAGGTGGGCGAGTCCGCAAGAAAGCTAAGCGCGGATGCGGCTCGACATGGGTTGATCGGCGCGGTTGCGTCGACGCGGTTACAACAGCCGTCGGCTGATGCCGGGTGGTCGTCTTCGAAGCCCGAGACCAACGGGGAGGGCGACATTGAAGACTGGGACGGCACGGTGCTGTCGTCGTCCTTCATGAGCGAAAAGCCCAAGAAGCGCTATCGTCTCCACAACGACGCCACGGGCCAAGATATCGTGCTCGGTACCAGTGTTCTGTTGGGGCGCAACGTTTCGGCAACGGTGCCCGAAGGTGCCATGTCGATTAAGCTTGCCGATCCGACGCGCACCGTTTCGCGCAACCATGCCGCTCTCAGTTATGACAAGGATGGTGTGCTTTGGATTGAGGATTACGAATCGCTTAACGGCACGTATATTATCGATGGCGACCGCGAGATACAGATCAAGGACCGTCCCATCCAAGTTGTGGCTCCCACAACGTTGCGTATCGGCGATCAGTTCTTCGCTTTGACCGAAGAAGGCTGAGCGCGTAGTAAGCGGTGATAGAAGTGTGTAATGCAAGAGACCCGTCGATTGGGCGGGTCTCTTGTTGTATGTGGGCGCGTTTGCTTGAAGGGTTACATCGTTAAGCGGAGTGGAACTTAAATTAGTGTCGGTCTGGTGCCACTTGATGCGGCCGGTTGGCTGGTGCGGGCTGATACGGCTGGGTGCGGCCAAATCTTGGGATTGTGGAAGCTGTTGCCTTATTGCCGAGTGGCCAGGGCTGCGTCGACGGCCGGGTCGTGCAGCTGGGCGAGCCAGCTTAGAAGCTCCGGATAGGTATTGGGGTTGCGAGCGAGGCAAGGGCGCAACTCAGGAGCGTACTGGGCGATGCGGGCAATGGTCATCTGGTCGGTGTTGGGGTCCAGCGCCTGTTCGGCCGTGTAGCCATAAGTGTTGGTGGCAAAGGGTGTCTGCGCGGCGCTGCTGTTGACGGGTGCGTACTGGTTGCCGTTAGCACGTTGGTCGGCGATGTGAACCACTGAGCTCTGCGATTGCGGCTGTTGCGCCTGCTGGTTGGAACCATGGGACGCTTGGTTGCTCTTAACGGGCGTCTGCTGTTCCGTAGCTGCGCGGGGAGAAACGCCTCGGTCGGGAACTTCGAACCCCATGGCTTTAAGTGTCTCTCTGGCGCGGTCGTCACCGAACTCGGCAATCCAGCGCTTGAGTCCTGGATAGGCACGGGAGTTGGCAACCACGTTCGCGCCGAAGTCAGGGTTTTCATAGGCGACTTTCGCGAGCATAATCGGGTCGGCATCCGAGTCCTGAACGATGGAGACAGCTGTGTCGTAATCAACCATAGTGTCTTGCTTTCCTCTCTTATCGGATGAATTTATCGGCGTCATCCGGTCGTCTTAAACCTTCGATAGTTCACGATTATATAGGCTTACTTCCGTTATGTCGTGCATATGCCATGTGGATGGAGATGGAAATTTGCGAATTTATGTGTGCAAGCTATCAAGGGTGATGTCCCCGATGGTTTCCAGTTCTTCCCCGTCACCAAGCTTGCTCGCATGCCATGGTTCGTCATGAGGGACTTCGGGCCAGACATCGACGACCAGAACGGTGATATTGTCTTTTCCTCCGGCGTCCACGGCCGTTTGGATCAGCGCTTCGACGGCACGGTCGGGGTCTGGGTTCGCGCGGCTTATCGCTGCGATAGCGGTATCGGGAACTTCGGAGTAAAGCCCGTCCGAGCACACAATGAATCGACCCGATGGCACGACAGCGTAGAAATCGGGTTTGATTTCCTGCGGTGAGCCGATGCATTGGGTGATGATATTGCGCGGAATGGCCGCATCGGCCATCTGTGGTGACACGAGTCCGGAGTCGATAGCCTGCTGGCGCTGGGAATGGTCCTTGGTGATACGGCTGATGGAGGAAGCGATTGCGTTGCCTTGTTCGTCGAAATCGAAATGATAAGTGCGGGAATCGCCGATATTGATTACATACCACAGAGGTGCCTGTTCGCTGCCGTCATCGGAAGGCCGGGAGGGGAGAATAAGGCCGGTAGCCGTGGTGCCAGCGACGCCGCCGAGATTTTGACCTAGGTTGTAGATATTGCTTTGGGCCTCGTCTAATGCGGTTTTGATGATCGCAAGCGACCTGACTGGCTGGTCGGCGACCGATGCGAAGTGTTTGGCGGCGATGGCACTCGCGCGTTCGCCGCCGACGCCGCCTCCCATGCCGTCGCACACGATATAAACGCCGGGTTCATTGACTCCGCTGTCTTGATTGCGGCGTCGCCTCTTGCCGATGTCGCTGCCCATGGCCGCTCGAATATGGGGATGACGGGTCACAGTTGATGGCCTTTCTTTTCGGCGGGTTGCCGCTTCAATCTCTCGCCTGTCAGTATAGCTGTGCCGTTTGCCGTGTTTGTGCTGTTCGTGCCGGGTCGCATTGTTGTGGCTGCGGTACTCGAAGTATCATCCGATTTTGCACAGCGTTTTTTGCCCAATAGATGCTTGGGCTTGAAACGCCGGAAATTCGGCATATGAAAGACGCCTCTAAGCGAAAGCCGGGTGGCGATGCGTCGCATGCGCGGCTGGGCGGCAAGCATGACCTTGCGCATTGTCTGGATCCGTTTCCAATATGCAAGAGAATCCGCTTCATCGAGCTCTTTGCCGGAGAAGGCGACCCAATCGGCTTCGCGGGAAAGCAGCTTGAGCTGATCCAGGTCTATGGGACGGACGGTAATGCCCTGCTTTTGTTGCGATTTTGTTGACTTTCCGGTTATTGACGTGGATGTTTTCTCGGTACTCGTACTGAAAGCCTTATGGATTTGCATGACCTGTTGTCGACGGGTGCCGGATGTCGCGATGCCACTTTGCTTGGCGAGCATGTTGATTGCCTGCCAGCCTGATGCGATGCGCTCCTTCGAACTGCCGCTGCGGGCCATGATGGCCAGCTGGATGGCTTTGATCAGCAGGATGAGTCCACAAATGATGAGAATGATCCACAGCGGGCTTCCGTAGACGGCCACTTTCTTTATGATTGCGATGATCCTGATTAATGTGGCGTTGCGGTTCTGGTCGCCTGCATCCGCACCGTCAAGTGAAGACTGGTCGCGAGCCTGATTCTGATCGTGCAGTGGATCGACCAACGGCACGGGCGGCTGACGCACAAGCGTTTTCGGGTTCGGCGGTGTCAAATCCTGATTTTTGTTCGGAACCTTGGTTTCCTTCGGTGTCGGATAGAAGGCGACCCATCCATAGTCCTTGAGGTTGATTTCGACCCAGGCCTCGATGTCGTTGCCCGTGAAATCGGTTCGCGTCGTTCCTTTCTCGTTGGTCGTGGTTCGAGCCTTGGAAATGTTGCCTTCCTTGTCTTTTGGAATAAAACCAAGGACTACGCGCGAAGGGAGGTTGAGCTGGCGGGCCATCAATGCCATGGCCGAGGCGTATTGTTCGCTGTCGCCCACCATTGCGGAGCCGCCGAGCATGGAGTCGATGCGGAAGTTGCCATGGCCGGACAAAGAGGGGTAATCGCCCGCAAGCCCGTGTGAGAACCAACCCTTGGTTTTTAGCGCAGTGGCAAGTGTTTGCGCCGTTGCGCCGTCGGTGGGCTGCTTGCCTGTCAAGGCTGGGGCGAGGTTGCCGACGCTGTTGGGGGTGTCCTTTACCTCGGGCTGTGTGATGTCCTGTGCGCTGGCACGGACGATTTGCTGCTGGGTGGGGGCGTAGGGGATGATCCCTGATTCGGTGTAGGTGCGGCCGCCGAGGGATGTGTTGGGTGCGATGGCGGAATGCGTTCCGGTGTTGTAATACAAATCGGTAGTGTCGAAATCAATGGATGAAGCGTCGCCAACCAAGGGCAGCCATTGCTCGGAAAATCCGTTGTGGACTTTGAAGGTGGCGTTGAAATGATTGCCGTCGGCGGTGGTTGGGATGCCGCTGCCGATTTTGCGGTAATCGGAGGAGTCGCTGGCATCAGTGGAATCGGAAAGGTTCCAGACGTTGCCGTCAAAGCGATCCATGACGGCAAGGCGTACCGGTGTGCCGGCGGGAAGTCCGGAAACGGTGAGCAGTGTTTCCTTTTTGTGATATTTGACGTAGGAACGCATGCTGCTGAGCGGACTTGTATATTGGTGGGGGTCAAGAGGTGGATTGTAGTGATCGCGAAGAACCAGACGATGTTCCGGGATGGCGAACACTGCTCCGGATGCCAGGGCGACGGAGATGGCGATGATTGTCACCGCACTTATCGGTCTGCGGATGTCGAAGGAGTGCCAACGCCAGGCGAACCAAAAAATCAATGCCAACATCGCTGTGATGCCGCAGAACGGGCGTAGTGTGCCCTGATCGGTTCCCAGCAGGGCGCTCGTCGTAAGATTCAGCCCCAACGGAAGAACCGTGATGAGGTTGATCTTGTTGTTTGCCGAAACTGCGAAAACGCCAGCAAGGAAGGCTGTCCATAGATTCAGGGTCCACAGGGCCATCAGACTTCCGTTGGCGCCGCCGATTGGTGGAATGACCGCAATGATGTACTTGAATGAGCCGAAGGTTTGCGTGAAACCTTGGCTGAGTGTTTGTGGGCTCGGCAGGAGGTGAGCGATGGTGGTGTCGTTCAGTGCGATTACAGGGCCCACGAGAAACTGGGCGACGGCCAGGAATACGATTTGCCACCAAAGTCTCAGCGTCGGATTGATTCCGGTCAGAGCAATGCAAACGCCAAGCAGCGATGCTGGAATAGCCGCGGCCGACCAGACGAATATGCTGCCGTAGACGTCAATAAGATTGGCGGAATTTAGCAAGATGACGACCGCTGCGAACAGGGCTCCGATGGCAGGGGCGGTCCAATGGCGATAGGTGGTAACGCGTGTATGGTGTTGGTTCTCATCCTTTGAAGTCAGCACGATCGGAGTTCTGGTTGAGATTGCCCAAGTGCCGGTCGTATCGTCTCTGTTTGTGTCGGCGGAGTGTGACAAAGGGGACGCAATGTGTTCGCTCGACCATAGGCTTGGCGTATTTGGTGACGAGTTCATGGTGTCGGTACTGCTCATTTCAGAGCCTCCATAATCTGCGGCAAATCGTCGAGTGATGGAAGTGTGGCCAAGGTAAAGTCGTCGTATTGATGAATGCCATTGGTCGCCAAGGTGTCGATTCGCAGCATGATGCAGACGGATTCATGGCTCAAAGCGGCTGCAATGCGGCGCAGTCGTTCGAGTTTGGCTCCGGAGCCGACGATGAAGAAATAGAAGGATGCTCCTGGACTCGTGCGCAGTGTGGTGTCTGCAAGGTTGGGGTTCTCGTCCGGGTCCGGTTTGATTCCGCTCATCCAGTCGAGCAAAAAGGTGGGGGAGTGTGTGATGAGCGAGTCCTTGGAAGCCTGCGTGGACAGGGGCCGGTCTTCGACAAGACATTCGACTCCGATCGACGCGGCGACGCTGATGGCCAGTTCGAACTCATCCTCGGAGGCGTAATCAGCGGGGTTGATGCTCAGAGTGATGGATGTGTCGGTTCGTTTGGTGGCTTCGTATTGGCGGACCGTCAAGGAACCGGTTTTCGCTGACGAAAGCCAGTGAACGTTGCGTATGTCGTCGCCGCTGCGGTATTCGCGCAGGCCGTAGAAGTCGAGGTCATCGTCAACCACTTGACCGGATGGGCTTCCTTCGAGATCGCGGAAAACACCGGAATCGAGGGTGTTGAGCAAGATGGTTTTGGGATGGATGAAGATATTCACCGATTCGGAAAGCGACTGTTCGTGCCGTACGATTCCGAACGGGTCCCCTTTACTGATCGTTAAAGGACCTGCGGGAAGAATTGCGCGTGCCATGGCGTGGAATTCAACTTTCTTGTCCCAACTTTTGCCCGGAGCGAGTCTCGGAATGCGGAAATGCTGATGTGCCCTGCCCATTGGCAGATCACCGATGACGCTGGCGGTGGGGCGTTTGCCGGGGTTAGAGATATCGACGTCGACTTTAACGGTATCGCCTACGGCGATGTGGTCGTTCGAAACGGAAAGTGCCGACTGGAATGTTGTGTTGCCAAGCGACATCACGATGCCGCAGATGAGCATGATCAAGCCGATTACGGCACAAACCAACAGCTCGTGCCATCCAAGTGCGGGGAAAGCCGCCAGGCAAACCAGTGCAATTGCTGTGATCGACCAGCCGAGAGGAGAGATGTAAGTGGTGAGCCAGCCGGGCAGCTTGTAGCGTAAATTTGTAGTTCTGTACCGGAATTTGAATGGCAGGCCCGCAAATCGGGCATTTTCGAACGTGGGTCGGAACTTGCGAATCTTCGATCGAGGGCCTTCCAAACTGCTCTCTGTAGGTGTCTCAGCCGTGTTCCGCGCAGATGTGAGGTCGCGGGATGGCGCTGATTGAGACTGTTGCTGGTGGTTGGTGGGAAAGTGCATGATGTTACTTTCATGCTCCCATGACGGGCGCGGGGACTGATTCTAGGATTTCGCTGATGATTTGCTCGGCGGTTTCGCCCTTGAACGCGGTTTCTGCATTGAGGATGATGCGGTGCGCGAGCACTGGCACGGCAAGGTCCTGCACGTCGTCGGGAAGCACGTAATCGCGTCCGTCGGCGGCAGCCCAAATCCGTGCGCAGCGTGTCAGCGCCAGTGCGCCACGCATGGAGGAGCCTACGCGAAGCTTTTCGTTCAACCGTGTTGCTTCGACGAGGTGCTCGATGTATTCGAGGATGCGTTCGTCGATGCGTACGGCGGTGGCTGTTCTGCGCAGTCTGACGATATCGTTGGCGCTGAGCACTGGGGAAACGGTTTGTGCGCGGTCAATAATATCGATGTCGCGTAGGATTCGAATCGCCACATCATGGCCCGGTGCACCTAGTGACGTCTTGATCAGAAAGCGGTCCATCTGGGCCTCCGGGAGCTTGTAGGTGCCCAGCTGCTCCAATGGGTTCTGGGTGGCGATGACGATGAACGGTTGTGGCATTTCGTAGGTTTTGCCATCAACGGTGGTCTTCTGCTCCTCCATGACCTCCAGAAGGGCAGATTGGGTTTTCGGTGAGGCTCGGTTGATTTCGTCGGCTAGGACGATGGATGCAAAGATTGGGCCTTCTCGGAACTCGAATTCGCCGGTTTTCTGGTCGTAGAATGTCACTCCAACCACGTCGCTCGGTAGTAAGTCAGGGGTGAACTGGATACGCTTGAACGATGTGGAGACGGAATTGGCAAGGCCTCGAGCGAGCTGTGTTTTGCCGGTGCCCGGGTTGTCTTCCAGCAGTACATGACCACCGACCATCAGGGCCGTGATGCACAATTTGATGGGTTTGGACTTGCCCACGACGACCTTGCTGATATTGTTTGCCAGTAAATCGAAGGAGTGCTTGAAGTCGAGAATGGAATCGCTTGGTGGCTCGATGATTGTCGAGATGTTCGAGACGGTTTTTTGGTTGATCGCTTCGTTTTTACTGGTATCGCCGAAAGCTCCCAGTATCGTGTTTTCGTCATCGGTGTTGGCGCTTTGTGCCGTATCGATCGGTTTGGGGTAGATCGGCGGGAAAGGTAAGGATTTGTCGTTGGCGTTCAATTCGTTCTCATTGTTGCCGAACCTTGAGAGATGAGTGGCCTCCGAGAGTCTTGTCTCATCGTTGGATGGGTCTGTTGTTGTGCTCATGAATTTTCTCCTTATGCCTGTTCAAAATTCGATTGAGGATTGCCGGTGTAGCCATGTGGGGTGTTGCGCGGCTTACGTTGTATGTATGTTTTTTTCGGGGAGGGGGTGCTTGGTCTGCGAAATTGGTGTCCCTGCGGCTGTCATTAGGTCCTCGCTCCAGGCTGCGTTGTTGCATCGACCATCGTGCGTTGCGTGCACATCGTCTGCAAGGTGGGGAAGTGGTCGAATAGGGTTTGTGGCCGGTTCGGATTCCTGGGTGTGCCGGGTGCCCTGGGCGTGCCGGGCGTGGTGTTGAACGTTGATTTGGCTTTACGTGTCCCGTTGACGGTTGTGCCGGTTTTCGTATCGTTGTATTGCGTGTCTGAGCCGGCTTCCGGAATTACGGCTTCAATCTTCCATGAAAATTCGTTGTTGTTATAGTCGTCGTCGCCAAGCTCGCTGACGTCACAGGTGGTTGCCATGCCCGGTTGCCAGTTTGCGCAGGAAGTCTTCCGATTGCCGACACTGATTGTCAGGCTGGGGACTACATGGCCGCCGTAGGTGTCGATGTGGCCTCCTGTCACATTGATTTTATGGCGGTCGTTGGCATCCCAGGTCATAGTCAGATTCGAAGAGATGACGGCTTTCTTCTTATAGATGTCGTTCGACTGCGCTGTGGCGCTCGGGCCGCTCACGCCGTTGAGTATTTGAGCCACTGTTACATCGGCGCAGGTGTTCCATGGGCTGACTGTGCCATATTCGGGCGATGTGTTGCTCGTTTGTGGCCTGCCGTTCACGGAAAAGCCGTCATGTTCCCCTTTCCCGACAATGTTGACGATGCAGCGGTTGTCGTTCCTTGAAATATTGATGATCGGGGGCTGGATGACGTATCCGGGAGTCGCTTCTGCGCTCACCGGTGTTGTAGCGTGTGCCGAACGTTTGGGGTTGACGACAACGGATATCGCCTGTTTCTTGTTGTATTGCCGACGTTCGACACGTACCGAATCGTTCAGGCTGTCGCAGGTGATCGTTGGTGAGAAATCACCGCGCACATTAATGCTGCCGCAGCCGGCATTGTGCATATCCCCGAGGCTGACTTTGATGTTCATCTGGTTGCCGGTGCTGTTGGGGGTCATCGAGACGGAAGGCGGTTCAGGGTCGCCCCAAGCCATGTTGCTGCCAGTTGATGCCGTCTCGCTCACTGGTCCGTCGCCGGCTCTGTTGTGGGCGCGTACCGTGGCGCTGAAGGTGGAACCGTCCTTGATTTCATTGTTTCCCAGATCGAATGTCTGGGTCAAACCACTCGTATGCTTGACTTTGCCGTTCATGGTCACGATGTAGTCATCGGGCTTGGTACCGGTGTATTTCGGTGCGTTCCAGCTCACGGTGACTTTCCGATAAGCGCCTTCAATCCTCACGCCGCCAGGGGCATCAGGCACCCTGTCCGGCATGCTTTGGATGGTGTTTGAAGGCTTTGACCAGCCGGCCTCGTTCTTGGCTCTAACGCTGAAGCTGTATGCTTTGCCGTTTGCGAGTCCTGTGATGTTGCAGGTGGTCACGGCTCCGCAGGATTTGGTGTTGCCATCGTAGTTTACTTCGTATTCGCTGATGGGACTGCCGTTGGCCGAGCCCGGGGTCCAGCTCAGGTTGACCATGCTGTCGGCTGGCTGGCCGGCTACTGGGGAGAGCAACGGTGGGGCCGGCTTGTCGATCACCGAGATGGTGATGGTGGCACTGACCTCACGTTCCTTGGTTTTCGTGGCATCCTGCACGTTGACCACTACGGTGTTCGAAGATGCGCCGATATCTGATGCGACACGGATGCCGATGGCGCCCTTCGAACCGCAGTCAATCTTGATTTTCGCGGTGTCGTCCGCTTGACAGCTCACAACGTTCAGTGGCGTCCCGGGGAAGGGGTTGAACGCACCGGAAAGAATATTGACGGTGGTGCTATCTCCGGCATTCATCCGCTTATATGATCCGGAGATTTTGGTGAGCGGACGAGTTGATTGCGTCACCTGTGCTGTAATTCCTGCGGAAACAGTGCCATTTGAGTATTTAATGGTGATTGGGATGCTCGATATCGAACCAACCGTGGCTGTTGCCGGGGCTTTGAGAGTGAGTTTGCCATTGCTGGTCAGGCGCGATTCAACAAACCCGGAAGATTCTCCCCCGGAGTAAGAGTACGTCTTTTCGCCATCCTCGAGTCCGCTGGGGGCATGGGTCAGTGCTGTCAGATCCACGGTTGTGGCTTCTTCTCCCGCCGCGACATTGATGGTTGTGGAAGAGAAGGTTGGCGGGGGTACATTGCGTCCGATGACCGTGATCGGCAAGGTTAATACCGATGAGTTGATGATTTTGGCCTGCTTGGAGCCGTTCTTGTCCTTGCTTTCGATGTCACGTTTTCCGTCGGAAACCGTGAAGGTGATGGAAGCAGGGCCGGCGTAATCCTTGGGTGCGGTGAACTTCAAGGTTTGGTCGTTGACGTAGTAGTCCGAATTGTCGCTTTTCGTGGCGTTGATTGAATCCTTGTCCACGTAAGGAGTTTTGCCTGGCCCGACGCGTACGTAATCCGAAAGATTGATGTCAACGCTGTGTTTGGCGTTAACTTTGATGGGTGGAGCCTTTGGTCGCAGTGTCGGCGGGAAGACCCCGTATTGCGGTACCTGTACGAAAGCGGTGGAGGTGACGTTGTAGGTGGTGTTCGTTACCGTGTAGGGCACGCTTCTGGCTTCGTCCGTGAGGTCGACAGTCACGGTGGTGGACTTTCCGTCGCCCTTGACCCGGGCGTGATCGGTGGCTGTCGGGTGTATATCGACCTTGAGTTCCTGCGCCGAGCCGGAGGGGTTCGCAATCCATTGTGACAGGTCCACGTCGATAGATTTCTTGTCGAGCGTTGCTGCGGAAGGTACGCGGTAATCGTATGCGATAGGCGGTTCGATGGGCGCGTTCGGGTCGGTTATCACCGTCAATGTGGCGGTGTCGGAGAGTCCGGCTTTGTCTTTGACGGTGTAGACGATGTATGACGTTCCTGCGGTATTTGGAGTTTTGAAAGCAATCATGTTGTCGGTGACATGCACCCCGTTGATGCCTTGTGTTTGTAGCGTTTTATCGATGATCAGATCGGTGTTGTCCCCGGAGATGTCGTTCTGTGCCACGGGCACGGTGGCTTCGGTGTTGGGTCGCAGCGTCACCTGGTCGTCGCGCGCATACACGCCGGAATCCGAGGCTCCCTTATAGACTCCCACGCGAATCTGCGCCTGGGCGCGCTGTCCAGTCCAATCCTCGACGGCATAAGTAAAGGTGTCGGTGCCTGACGAATCGCTGTATGCCTCATAGACCATGTAGTTGGCACCAACCTCGTCGATGCGTCCCATTTTGGGAGACTTGTCTCCGAGTCCAAGCAGTGTATTGTCGTCGCCGTCGGCGTCGATACCGGTCATTGTTATGGGGATGCGCACCTTTTGACCGGCAGTTACCTGTGCTTGTGTGTCCTGCGGGGTGGGGGCGGACTTGTTGTTGTGGTCCTTGGCGTGCACCGTGATGGTGATTGTGCCGGAAGCGGCGTTGCCGAGGTTGTCGCGCACGGTATAGGTCACTGGATGGATGCCTGGCACATCCGGGGCTTGATAGCGCACATTGTCGCCTGAAACAAATGCCAGTCCTTTGAAGGTCTTCTTGTCGTATTGCAGAGTATTTTGGAGTCTCACCGTGGTGCCGTCGGCATGGGAAACATGATCGATGACGTCGATACTGGTGATGCCGCCTGTACGCACGTTGGTGTTGATATTAGAGGCTTTCGGGGCTGTGTTGGCAGTGGTTAGTGCCGGTGGTTGCAGCACGATGGTGCCACGGGTTGATCCTGCGGCATTCGTTACCGTGTATGTAAGTTTCATCGGTTTGTAGGGAATCTGCCGGGCGGTTATATAAACACGTTTGTGCGCCACCAGACCGGTTTTGATGCCCAGCTTCGGGTCGGCGTTCACAGAGGTGATCGAAAGCACACCGCCCATGGGGTCGGTGTCGTTGTTGAGCGGCTCCACGATGGCGGTGCGGTCGGCTGCTAAAAGTGCCACATCGTTGGCTGCCACGGGTTTGGCGGATTCCCCGGTCACTGGCTGCACTTCCAAACGCGCCAGGCCTTGGGCTTCTACGCTGCCTTGGCTGATGGTGTAAGGCACATAATATGTACCCGGATTGCTCGCTTTGAATGTGAAGGAAAGATCGCCGGAATTGGTCGAAGTCGTCGTGCCTGCAGGGGTGTTGACCGATGAAAGCACGGGCGGTTGTGTGCTGGTGCCATGCACATATTGCTTGAGTTCTATAGTGGTTGAGGTGTCGGGTGTGGTGTTTTTGGTCACGGCATCAATCATTGCCGGCAGCGTATTGGCGGGGCGCACGGAAAAGTATATGAGCCCGGTGCCGGTGTGTAGTCCATCGGAAGCGGTGACTTCCACACCCACGCGTCCGCTGCTTAGAGAGCCGGTGTTGAACACAAGCTGGCCGTCGGCGCGAGTGGACACTGCCACTTGGTCGTTGTTCTGCGCCACTGCGGAGACGAGGGTCATCGGGTCGCCTTCCGGATCGGTGAAGCCGCCCAAGGCGTTGACGGTGAGTGTGGCCCCTTGCTCTACGTCGTATTCAACAGGTGGGTCACGCTGTTCCGGAGGTTGGTTCGTTGCGGTGCCGGTAATGGTCAGGTTGACCGCCGCGCTGCTGGTCTGTCCGTGACCATCATCGATTTCATAGGTGAAGCTCGCTTTGCCTTCGGTCGCAGCGGTGGTGTCCACCTGCAGATACCGTCCTGAATATATGGGATTGACAGTGATGCCGGCTCCCGAAATGGGTCCGATCTTGGTGATGCGGAGTACCGAGCAGTCGCTTTGCTCATCGTTGCGCAGTACATCGAGGATCTGCTGTCCGCCCACGCGTGCGCCAAAATCGTCGTTTTCGGCTTTTATCTGACCGGACTTGGTGGAGCAAGTGGGTTTGAATTGCGCTTGATTGTTGACTGAGTCGGAATCCTTTTGCTGGTCGGTTGTCTTCTTGGTATCAATTTGGCGCCATTGAATCTTGATGACGTTGTTGGACTGATCCGGGTTCCATACGTTGCCGTTCGTCACGTCATTAAGTACCACGAGTCGGTGGTTCGTGCGGAAGACAAGCTGGGATGTGGGGGAGACGGATTGCAGCGTCTGCCATTGAGCCTCGACGCCGTCCTTGTCCTGGTTCGGTTCGGCTGCGCCCTCAGCCGAGCATAGCCGGATATAGTTGTGCGCCTGCTGCGACCAAGCGCTGTACACGCACCCTTTGGATGACACAGGTTGGGCCGCCTCTGCCGATCCCGCGTTCATGAACGATGAGGTTTTGTTCCCGTGCTTGAAATCGATGGTGAAAACACCGTTGCTCGTGCTCGCTGCAACCCAGTCCGCTTGCAGGTCATCGGTGGGTGGCGCCTGCAGGCTTATCGGACCTTGCGAATTGATTTGTGCGCTGCCGCCTTCCCACATGATGTGTTGTCTGGTGGCGATAACCGGCCGGTCTGCGACGACAGTGAAACTGTCTGCGTTGGTTTGTTTCCCGTCGGTGAGTGTCTTGAGCGTTTGGGGACCACCGTCGTGGCTGTTCATTTTTAGCACGCTACCGTCGGCCGGACGGTATCCGTACACCGTACCGTTATGGTCGATTGCAATCAGTCCATGCGCTCCGAGCTGCATTTGCGGGGTGGAGGTTTTGGGGGTTATGGAGTCAAGATTGTCCGCATTGCCGATCCACACGTTGCCGGTTTTGTGGTTCAAAAAAGCCGCCGTGGTGCCGCCGATGAACGTTGAGGTCGAACTTTTGACTTCGCTTTTGCCGTGGATGCCCAGATTCGAAGCGGCAATTCCTTGTGCCTTGGCACCGTCGGACAGAATCACGTTGTCATCGTTCTGGCTGATGTCGAAGGTGGGGGTTGTTGGGGTGATCGCCCCGTTGACTTGCTGAAGCTTGACATTGAAACGTGCGGCCTTGCGGTCTTTCAATGAAGTGACCCAGACCGTGCCGTCATCCAGATGCACATGCGTGCGGGTTAAGGTGTTGATGACGATGGCTCCGGCGACGATACCCAAGAGTAGAAGCAGTGCGAAGACAGGGGTGAACCAGTGACGACTGGTTTGTGAGTTCAGGCGTCTGAATGCCAGGCGGATCTTGCCCTCACCCTGCGGTTTGTTCGTTGCCTTCATCAACTGCTTCCTTATCATCCGGCTGTTCAACCGGTTCGTTCACGATACTGTCCGTATGCTGGTGCCGGAGACGGCACTTACTGTTTGGTTACTACACAAGCCATCGCTGGGGTTGCGGACATATGTCCGTCGGATCTCACGATGCTGACCTGAATGCAGGTCTGGGGTTTCTGGTCGTTTGTCTCGAAAGTGACTTTGGTCTCATCGGCAATCGAGGTCTGCTCTCCGGTGGTAGTGGATCCATCTTCGATCAATGCCCATGCATAAGTGTCTCCGACCTGAGGGTCGGGGTTGCTCCAGGTGAACGTCGCATTTTGCCCATCCCAGGTTCCACTGAGATTGGAGGGTTGAGGCACTGATGCTCCGGCGTCCTGTTCGGTGATGTCATCCTTACGGTAGTCTTTGCGGCCCTTCGTTTTCCCTGAGCTTCCGGCTGTGTCGCTATTCTTCGAGTCCGGTGTCAGCGTATTGATTTGTGTGTGTTTGCTTGATTTCCCGGTATCCACGCGTGGCATCACCCCAAAAATAAACGTAGCTGCAACAAGCATCACCGCAGCCAGCGACGCGAGGGCTGTGGCGAGCGTTTTTTTCGAGCGTTTTTCCGGGTGTTTGATCGTTTTCGCTCCGGAGTGATTCCGTACTGGCTGAGGCATTGCGCGGTGTGGAGGGAATTCGTCGCAGCCTTTCGACACGAACGAAGTTACGTTCAGTGCGCAATCCTCCTGAGCCTTTTGTAAAGCCCTGCCCATTTGCTGCGCCGAAAGATACCGTGCATCGGGGTCCTTGCTCATTGCCTTCAACAGCACTCGTTCGACTTCCTTCGGTACACCGGAAATGCCGTTTTTCGGCATCGGGTCCGAAACGATATGCCTCTCCAGCTCGTCCCTGGTGCGCGGCTGGAAGATGTATTCGAAGGGTGATTTTCCGGCCAGAAGACCATACAGTGTGGCTGCCAGTGAATAGATGTCGGAGGTTTCGGATCCGCTGCTTTTACCGGTAAGCACTTCCGGCGGCGCCCAAGGTGTGGAAAAGCTGATATCTGCTTTGGTTTCGTAAATACTTCTGGAAATGCCGAAATCGGACAGTGCCGGCAGGTTTGCGGCGGTGACGAGAATGTTCGCCGGTTTGATGTCTCTGTGGATGATGCCGTGATGGTGTGCCGTTTGCAAGGCTCCGGTAAGTTTAACGCCCAGATCCAGCACTTCGGCGACGGTGAATCTGCGATTGCGCATGATGTCCTTGTATGAACCGTGCGGGGCATATTCCAAAATGAGGTAGGGCAAATGGGTTTGGGTGGTTAGGCCGGATCCGTAGATCGAGATGATGTAGGGGTGCGTGGAGAACTGGGCCATCATCCTGGCTTCATTGTCAAACGCCGCATCGAAACGACGATCTTGCCGTGCTTTGCCCACTTTGACCGCAACTTCGCGTTTGAGAGTGCGCTGACGATACAGATATATATCCGCAGTGGAGCCGGAGTCCAGTTTGCGGATGAAATCACAATCGGGTATCGTCGGCGCCATGGTGATCCTTCTGTTCTGCGGGTCCGTTTTCTCTAAGTCCATTCGATAAGTCTGTTAGTCGCCGGTCCTTATTATCCGTCTGTTTTGCCCAGGCTGTTTCACAAGCCTATATTTTGTTCAAGATGGTTGCGATTTTATCGGGCCTGGCAAACTTTGGGAAACCTTGAGAAGTGTGGCTCAAAACTCTTATGGGAGAGGTGTTTCAACGCAAAAAATACGTTGTTTGAGGCCTTTTCGTCAATTGAATCGTGACATAAATTCATATAAATGTGGAAATTATTCTCAAGATTGTTCCATATGGACGTTGTCCGTAGATCAGCGTTTATGCCGAGAAAATAATCTGTCGGAACTCATTTACCGAATGGTTTTCGACGGTGAAGAAGGCAAGGTCGGTGGCCGAGAAAATCCATCTGACTCCGTAACCTAGATGTATTGATATTCAATGACGCAACAAGGGGGGCACCATGGTACTGCATCGTGATCTCGGTCCATACGAAACCACCGCCATCGGTTTGGGCGAGATGCCGCTGACCATCGAAAACAATCTCGGGGAGACCAAGGGGCTGGAAACCATCCATGCCGCCCTTGATGCCGGATGCCGTCACATCGACACCGCATGGGCCTACTACTGCTCCGGCGGTGAGGAACAGGCTGGCGAAAAGCTCGTGCGCCGCGCCATGGAAAGCTGGGACGGTCCGAAGGATGGAGTCTCGATCGCCACCAAGGTCGGGCATTTCCGCAATTTCGCTGAAGACGGCACGACGCCGACCTGGGGTGTCAATGGGCGGCCGGAACACTTGGTCGAGGCTGGCAAGGAGTCGGCGCTCGCGCTCGGTGTCGATGCGATTGATCTGCTTTACTTCCACCGTCCCGACCCTACGGTTCCTTACAACGAATCCATCGAGGGCATCAAGCAGCTGCTTGACGAAGGCGTGGCCAAGGAGGCAGGTATTTCCAACGCTTCCATCGAACAAATCGACATTGCGCGCAGCATTCTGGGCAATAAGCTGGTGGCCGTGCAGAATCAGTTCTCGCCCACATTCCAGAGCACGCGAGACACCCTTGAATACACAGGCAAGCTCGGCATCCCGTTCGTGTGCTGGAGCCCGCTTGGCGGTTTCCGTAAGGCCAAGGACGAGAGCAAGTACGATCCCTTCCGTGAGATTGGCCGCGCTCGCGGGGTGAGCTACCAGCGGGTTGTACTCGCTTGGGAGCTCAGCCTCGGCAAGCATGTTTTCGTCATCCCTGGTGCCCATCGTCCTGAGACGATTCTGGACAGTCTGCAGGCCGGGGATTTGCAGCTTACCGACGAGGAACTCGCCACGCTTAATGCGTGAATGCAGCTGAATCCGCGTAAGAGTTGCGGTGGGCGCCTTCCGTCGTGTTTCGCGACGGTCGTCTTGGTTTAGACTGGGACGTTGCGACGACGTGATCAGGATGAAGGAAAGGTGTTGTAATGGCGCAGGATAGTGGAAACGGGGCCGTCGATTCGAAAATCTTGAGGCGGTCCCGACCCGAAGTGCTGGTTCCGGCAGGCAATCTGCGCAGTCTTAAAACCGCCATCGATTTTGGAGCCGACGCCGTTTATTGCGCCGGCAAGGAATTCGGCATGCGTTCCGCACCCAAGAACCTGTCGATGGGCGACCTCAAAGAGGGCGCCCGATATGCTCACGACCGTGGTGCTCGAATTTACGTCACCTGCAACGTGTTGCCGCATAACAATGAGGTCGAAGCTCTTAAAACCTATATTGCAGACCTCGTTCGAACCGGTATTGATGCGTTGATCGTCACCGATATCGGTGTGATGCTGACCGCCCATTCGATTGCGCCGCAGCTTGAGCTGCACATATCAACGCAGGCAGGCGTAACCAATTACCTCGCGGCGAACGCCTTGTACGAGCTGGGTGCCCGTCGCGTTGTGCTGGCGCGAGAGCTTGATTTGCAGGCCATCAGCGACATTCGTGCGAATATCCCCGAGGACATGGATATTGAGTGTTTCGTGCAGGGTTCGATGTGCATGGCATTCTCCGGCCGCTGCCTCATTTCCAATTACATGAACAGACGTGACGCCAACCATGGCGAATGTTCGCAGCCTTGCCGCTGGAAATATCATGTTGTCGAAGAGAAACGTCCCGGTCAGTTTTTCCCAATCGAAGAGAGCGACGAAGGCACGTTTCTGTTCAATTCGCAGGACATGTGCATGCTCGACCATCTCGATGATGTGATTGACGCCGGTGCCACGAGCCTCAAGATCGAGGGACGCGCCAAAAGTACATATTACGTGGCTTCCATGGCCAACGCCTATAAGTGCGCGGTCAATGAGTACATGATTCAGCGTGGTTTCGAAAACGCTGCCGGTGAGACGCTCAAGCCTTTCCATGACAAGGTCCAGCGATCCAATGTCGTGCAGGCTGCCGAAGCCGCTGCCGAATTCGAATCCCATGATTCCATTGGTTTCCACGGCGTCGGCAACACGGGCGCACAGACTGTCGCCAAGACGATGATTTCTGCGCCGGTTCCAGTCTTGGTCGGTCAAGATGCTACCAGAATGCAATCCGATGACGAGCAGGACCAAGTCGAGCTGCCGCAGTGGCTGAAGGACGAGCCGTACAAGGTTTCACATCGTGACTACTGCACCGGTTTCTACTATCCGGACCGCAAGGCCACGCAGAACACGAACCGCGGCGGTTATTTCCGTGACTGGCTTGTGGTTGGTGAGGTTATCGACTACGACGAGGAGAACAGGCGCCTTACGCTGATGAGCCGCAACAAGATTGAGCCCGGGCAATGCATCGAATTCCTCATTCCCGGCCGTGCCCCTGTCGATTACACTGTGGTTGCGGACGGCATGCAGGATTGCGACGGGAACCCGGTCGAGGAAATCAACAACCCTGCTCATGTCTTCTCTTTGCCGCTTCCCTTTGCCGTTCCCGCGAACTCGATGATTCGATCCCGTGCCAAAAATCGCACGCTGAAGGCGTAATAAACACGCGAAGCGTTCCGAGTCGGCGGAAGTCGCATCTATCCGTCTCAACACTCCGAGCAGTTCGGGCGAGGTAAACGACCCAGCCGGTCTGTACAGTTGGACCTATGAGCAAAGACACGAATGAAACCGGTACAAGCGGACAATACGAGGAGGTTATCCTCGACAGCAACGCCATTGCTCCGACGGACAGTGCGGGCAATCTGATACCCGTCACCATTCCCGTTGATCTGGCTCCCGGAATCAAGGTGGTGTACACCACGAGGCTCGGCGGCGTGAGCGTCGGTGATTGGGGCAATTTCAATCTTGGCGGTAAATCCGGTGACAGTTCGGTTGCGGTAGAGTCGAATCGCGAGGCTCTTTCCAAGGTCGTCGGAGCCCCGCTTTCGTTGGTGAAGCAGGTTCATTCCGGCAAAGCTGTTGACGCTGACGATTATTTTGATTGCAGCACACCGTACGGCTGTGATCGTTCGGGAACGGTGGTTGAGGGGCAAGATGGCCAATCCGAGGAGGGGGCCATCGAAGCTGATGCCCAGGTGAGCGCGCAAACAGGTGTGGCGGTGGGCGTGTTTGCCGCCGACTGCCTGCCTGTGCTCTTGGCTGATCCGCAGGCCGGTGTCGTCGCTGCTGCGCACTGCGGTCGCAAAGGTCTGCGACGCGGAATTATCCGAGCAACGGTTGAGCTGATGGTGTCTAAAGGCGCGAAACCGGAACGCATCATAACCACACTGGGACCGTGCATCTGCGGTGACTGCTACGAGGTCGGCGACGAGATTGCCGACGAATTTGATGCACAGTTTCTTGGAACATTCACTCTGACCCGTTTCGGCGGACCGGGCATTGATATCAGCGGCGCTGCATTGCAAGAGTTGGCCGAGGTCGGTGTTCCGCGTGACAATATCATCGATTCGATGCCGCGCATCCAGGCTGCAACCCAGTATCTCGATCAAGATACCGAACTGGCGGCATTGTGCGCATGCGACGGTGAGGGAAGTCCTGATTTGGTAGAACGCATGAGCAAGGTTCGTCACAGCCGTTGCACGCTCGAAAATCCGCTTTGGTACTCACATCGCCGCGCAAGCTTGGTTGGCAAAGGAAACGAGGGTCGTCTGCTGGCAGTTATCGTGCGTGAATAACTCGCCGCGCTGCGAACCAATGACCTGTGAGCCTTGCGTCGTGGTGTGATTGTGGGTGATGCGGTCGGCCAATATTTCATCGCATCGCATCGATCGCGGTGGACCGGCTGTGGTTTTGCGCATCGCAAGCGCTAAACTGGAAGTTATGGAACGTTTGAATGTCGTCATTTCTGGTTTTGAACCCTATGAAGGGGTGAAAGACAACCCCTCTCATATCGTCCCGCAGAAGCTTGTGGCGGATGGCTTGGGTGAGGAGAAAGGCACTGTCGATGACGATTTACTGGCGGATGTGGACTTCCGTATCACCGCTGTCGATCTCCCGGTGAGTTTCAAACAGGCTTGGCCGCGACTCAAGGAAACACTGGAAGCGGTGCAGCCCGATATCGTTATTGCGACCGGCCTGAAAACCTCAGCTCGCGGCATCCTTTTGGAACGTTGTGCCAACAACATCATCGACACCGTACAGCTTTCGGATTTCGATGAGACGATTATTCCTCAGACGGAAGTCGCAGACGAACCGCAGCGCAAGCCCATCGCCTCCAACGGTCCGGCCACGTTCTGGACCAGATTGCCTTTGCGTGCCATACTCAATGATTTCGGTTCCCAGGGCATTGCCTCAGCGTTAAGTTCGGATGCGGGCACTTTCGTATGCAATTCGCTCTTCTATAACCTCATGGAGTGGACTTCGGCACAGAGCAAGGTGCTTTCCGGGTTCGTGAGCCTGCCGATTGTCAATGAGCAACCGCACCCGCAGCATGGATTGCCGCTCAACCAGCAGGTGGAGGCATGCCGGGTGGTCGTACGACAGACGGCTCGTTATTTCCTGGAACCGGTCTCGTCCAGCATCCTGATCGACTAACTTTCCACGGTCGGTTCGGCTGTGTTTTCGCCTGTAGCCGAGCGTGCAACAAGACATCTGGGTTCGTCGCATATGCGCAGCGCTGTGTCCAGTGATTATTCGACTGATTTACGTGAATGTGATGCGTGAAAACGGTCTGCTTCACAAAATACACTGGAAAGTACAAATAATATAGATACTGGGCGTTCGAAAAGTGCGGCAAGGGGCCGCAAAGCGAAAGGAATCAGCATGTCGGATCGCTTTCTGACGGAATTGCGTGGATATAACAAAGAACAAGTGGACCAGAAGCTGTTCGAGCTTCAGCAGACGCTTGACGGTTTCCGAACAAGGGCCGCTTCCGACGAACAGACGATCCTTCAATTGCGTGAGCAGCTTGAGCAAGAAAAAAGTAAGGCCGCACAAGCTTCGAAGGGTAACTCGTTCGCTTCATTGGGCGCCAATGCACAGCAAATGCTTGCCAGTGCTGAACAGACCAGTGCTGAACTGGTGAATCGGGCCAAGCAGGATGCTGCAAGCACCCGTGCCGCTGCCGAACATCAGGCGCAGACACTGATCAACAATGCCAAGCTCGACGTGCAGCACATCACCGATGAGGCCAACTCCAAGGCGGCCACCATCCTTGCCAAGGCGCAGACTGAATCCGAGTCGATCACCACCGCCGCCAGGCAGGACGCCACAAAGCTGCGTGAGGAGACGGCGAAGAAGGTTACCGAACAGCGAGACACCATCGAAATTGAGCTGACGAACACTCGCGAGGAGCACGACAAGCGTCTTGCCCGTGAAAAGGCAAAGCAAGATCGTGAAATCGCTGAGTTGAAGGCGCAGGCCGCCCAGCAGGTAGCGGAGCAGCGCAAGGCCGCCAGCGACGAAGTGGCCAAGCTCAAGAGCGAAGCAAACGACCAAATTGAAAGAGCTTTGTCGGAAGCAAACAAGAAGCTCGCCAATGTGCGTGAGCAAGTTACCCGGCAAACAACCGAAGCCCAGCGTAAGGCGACGGAAATCACTGATGCCGCGAAGGCCACGGCCCAGGGCATTCTTGATGATGCCGAAGTTCAGCGCACCAAGACCATAAGCCAGGTCAATGCCGAGGTCGAGCAGATTCGTTCCGACATCTCAAAGCAGCAGGATGAAGCCACCGCAAAGGTCAACGACTTGTTGAAGCAGCTTGAGCAGAGCCGTGCAACCGCCAAGAAAGAGACCGACAGCCTTGTGGCAAAGGCCAAGGATATCCGTGATGAGGCCGACAGCTACACGGTCGCCAAGCGTCAAGAAGCCGATCGTCAAGCCGAGGAAATCATCGCTAAGGCCAGGCACGATGCTGAGGCACGTGTGGAGGAGCGGCGCAAGGCGGCGCAAGGTGAACTTGATGGTCTGCAGGAACGTATCAAGAATCTGCAGGAGCGCGAGTCAACCATCACCCAACGTGTGACCGAGTTGCGTTCGATGTTCGCCAATGCCTTCTCTGGATTTGCTTTTAATGACAATGAGAAGGGCGGAGTGAACGTTCCGGTGGTCAATGCCGTGGCGAAGAATCTCGATGATGCTGCCCAGAAGGATACGAGGCGAGAGACCGAAGGTAGTACGGTGAAGGTTCTTTCCGATGCCGAAGGGAAAGAAAACTCGACCAAAGCCCAGTCCCAGCAGGGCGACGCCGCGGCCGAGGATTCCGAAGGTGAGCTTTCGCATCTTGTTTATGGGCAATCTTCGAACCGCGAAGGTAAGAATGATTCCTCGCGTGTCGGCAAGTGATGTAGACTGTCGCCAGGCTTCCGCCTGCGAATAAAAATCGTATTTGGTGCGTTACAGCCGCTGGGCTGCGAAGCACCGTTTTCATATACGTCCACTTTATATTGCATACGATGCGTTTTCCGGTCGTTTGGTCCGGTTCGTTCCGATCCGAGCGCGGACACGTCATGCTTTATCAATACAGTGGTTGATTGGACCGATAGAAGGACAATGAAGATGAATGCTGATATGAAACCGTTGACCGGTGAACGTTTGGATCAACTGCAAAAGCGTTTCGAAGCCAAGCCCGTCAACACGTTGGCGATGAACGCCGTCACCACTTCCGGCATCAACTCAGTGGCCCGCAATTATGATCGTGCGCGCAGGCTGCAACGCCGTTTTTCGGTGAGTGTGGATAACGGCGAAGCTACCAATCAGAATCGTTCCGGGCGCTGCTGGCTGTTCAGCTCGCTCAATGTGGCGCGTTTTGAAGCTAAGAAGAATCTCAACCTGGATTCGTTTGAATTCTCGCAGAACTACGCAATGTATTGGGACAAGCTTGAGCGAATCAACTATTTCCTACGTGATGTAGCCGCCCTCATCCTTGCCGGCGAACCTGCGGATTCCCAGCTCATGCTGCACCTGCTTTCAGATGTGATGGGCGACGGCGGGCAATGGACCATGGCAATGAACGTGTACAAGAAGTACGGTGCCGTACCTAAGGATTTCTTCCCGGAAACAGCTTCTTCCACCAATACGGGTGAGATGAACACGCAGCTGCGCCGACTGCTGCACACTGCTGTAGCACATATGTATGCCGACCCGAGCGCAATCGATGATGTCGTGGAGACGACGGTCGAGGCGGGGCATCGAATACTTACGATTCATCTGGGCGAACCGCCGAAGAGTTTCGATTGGGAGTGGACAGACAAAGACGGAAACTTCCATCGTGACGGAGATATTACACCTGTCGAATTCTGGGACAAATACGTTGGCAGCGCCCATCTGGAGGAATATGTCTGTCTGGTGGACGATCCGCGTGTCGAGCATGCCAAAGGCAAGATGATCGGCATTGAACACCTAGGCAATGTCGTCGGGGGAGACGCAACCGAATATCTCAACGTGCCCACCCAGTTCATGAAGGATTGCGTACGTCGCATCCTTTGCGAACTTGGTATGCCGGCGTGGTTCGGAGCGGATTGCCATCCGATGATGGACCGTACCAACGGCGCTTGGGCCACCGATTTGTTTGAGTACGGCAGTGTCTACGACGTTGATTTCGATATGGACAAAGAGGCTCGTGTGCGCTACGCCGATTCCGCCATGAATCATGCGATGGCTTTCGTCGGCGTGGATGTGGCCGATGATGGGACGACTAGCAACCGTTGGCGTGTCGAAAACTCATGGGGTTGCAAGGTGGCCGATAAGGGTTACTTCACCATGAGTGACGACTGGTTCAGCGAATATGTTTACGAGGTCGCTGTCCCAAGGTCGATGCTGCCTGCCGAATACCAGTCTGCGTTGAACGAACCCGCAACCATGCTGCCGGCTTGGGATCCAATGGGGGCACTCGCGTAAGAAAAGCCCAGTGGACTTTTGGTGCGGGTGCCCGCGGATTCGCGTTAATGCGGATTTGCGTGATGTTGCGTGTTCGCGAAACGAACTCGATTGTTGCGGGGCCCGGAGGGCACTCGCGGAAGGAAGCAGACGCTCTCGCGCTTTTCATTTCTTCCCATGCCTGATACGTGATCATCCGACCCGCATCGCAACGTCGGATGGATTATAATAAGCAACCTATTGCCGGGGTTAGGCCGGCGGACAGTATCCGTGCAATTGCAGGAAGGGAATGATGCCGATTATGCGAGGGCCGGAAAGCTCCGAGGATATGCGACGTTTGGATGAAAGTGCCGTATATCCCGAAACGGTAGATGTCAATATTCGGCAGCTTGATCCGATTCCCGCACCGCGTGAGTTTTTGAAGGAACAACCGTTGACCGGGCCGATGAGTGATCTGGTGCTGAAATCACGCCAAGAGATTCGCAATATCTTGCATGGTCGTGACGATCGCCTGCTCGTCATCGTCGGCCCGTGCTCGATACATGATCCGAAGGCCGCCAAGGATTACGCCCAACGTCTGGCTCAGGTCAACGAGGATCTCAAAGACCGCTTGATGATTGTGATGCGCGTCTATTTCGAGAAACCGCGCACCACCGTCGGATGGAAAGGCTTAATCAACGACCCAGATCTCGACGGCGAATTCAATATTCGCAAAGGCATGTATCTGGCTCGCAAAGTTCTCTCGGACGTTTTGGAAACAGGCCTGCCCGCAGCTACCGAATGGCTTGACCCGATTACCCCGCAATATATCTGCGATATGGTCAGTTGGGGAGTCATCGGAGCACGCAATACGGAAAGTCAGGTGCATCGCGAGTTGGCCAGCGGGATGTCGATGCCGATCGGATTCAAGAACTCGACCGACGGGTCAGTCAAGGCTGCCGCCGATTCCTGCTATACCGTAGCGAACGAGCATCATTTCCTTTCGATCAATCTCGACGGTCGCGTGATTTCAGCACAGACCAAGGGCAATCCGGACTGCCATATCGTTCTGCGCGGTTCCAGCTCCGGCTCCAACTACGATCGCAAGTCTATTGTCGATGCATTGGAAACGTTAAAGCAGTCAAAGGTCACCGGTCCCAGCGAGCACGGTTTGGTCATCGATGCGGCCCATGGCAACTGTGGCAAGGACGAGGTGCGTGAGGCTGAAGTTGTCGAGGAAATCGCCGACAGGTTGTCCAAAGGCGAGTCGGGCATCTTTGGAGTGATGATGGAAAGCAACATCCGCGGTGGGCACCAGTCGCCCGCTCCGCTTGACCAGCTGGTCTACGGCCGTTCAATCACCGATGCCTGTGTTTCTTGGGAACGCACGAACGAACTGTTACATATCTTGGCAGATGCCATCACCGCCCGCCGTAAGCTTGACGGCGAGTAAGACATATCTGCGCGTGGCGTAGGTGTGGTGCGCGTCCGAGCGGTTATCGGCACTTAGGACGATTGCTTCACGAGATAATTGGGTGTCGTATTATGAGGAGGCGTGCCCTATCCCGGAGCGGGTATCTATCCGTTTGGAGCAGAGCGTTGGCTTTTGATGAATTGGTGGTGGGATTGATGAATGATGGCAATTCGGATGATGAACGTCGCAATCTGGAAGTGACGTCGAATAATGACGGGAAACCGATGAAGATCTCCAAGGAAAGGTGTTGGGAAGACGAGGTCGGCGTGAGTCGAATCATCAATCGCCGTGTTTTCGAACTGGAGCCGTTGCCTACACCTGCTGAGGTACTTTCTCAGATGCCGCTGGATACCGAAGCCACCGATTTGGTTGTTCGTTCCCGCAACGAGATCCGCGATTGTCTGTATGGCAACGATGACCGCTTATTGGTCATCACCGGTCCGTGCTCGGTTCACGATCCGAAAGCGGCGGTTGACTACGCTCGCCGTCTGGCCGTGATGAAGGATCAGCTCGGTGATCGTCTGGTCCTTGTCATGCGCGTCTATTTTGAGAAACCACGCACCACAGTGGGATGGAAGGGACTGATCAACGACCCGGACATCGACGGCAGCCACAATATTAAAAAAGGCATGCTTTTGGCACGTAAGATTCTGATCGACGTGCTGAGCGAAGGTGTTGCAGTCGCTACCGAGTTTCTTGAACCAACCAGCCCGCAGTACATATCCGATGCGGTCAGTTGGGGCGTCATCGGTGCGCGCAATACCGAGTCGCAGATTCATCGTCAGCTTGCCAGCGGTCTTTCCATGCCTATCGGCTTCAAAAACGCGACGGACGGTTCCGTCAAGGCTGCGATCGACGGCTGCTACACCGCCACACAACAGCACACTTTCTTTGGCATCGACCACCTGGGACGGGCGAGTGCTGTTGAAACCTTAGGCAATCCGGACTGTCATGTTGTACTGCGTGGCTCATCTAGCGGTCCGAACTATGACAGCGATTCCGTCCGCGAGGCGATGATGACGATCCGCGCTCAAATGCCGGAAGGCTCCGCCGCATCCCAGGGTTTGCTGATTGATTGTTCACACGGCAATTCCGGGAAGGACGAAATTCGTCAGGCGCAGGTCGTCCGTGAGTTGGCCGAACGCCTCTCTTCCGGTGAGCGAGATATTACGGGATTGATGATGGAAAGCAATATTCTTGGCGGCAATCAACCAGCAGCTCCGCTCTCACAGCTCGAATACGGCAAGTCGATAACAGACAGATGTATCGTTTGGTCCGAGACGGAGCGTCTGTTGCGTGAGCTCGCCGCTGCGGTGGATGCTCGTCGCGTCGCCTGATCCATTGGTATCTGGAAACCCCGTGCTTATGCAGGGGTGGTTAGGACCAGTGGCACGTATAGCCTGAATTTGGAGTCAATAAGAAACGAGGAAATATGAAAACTGTAGCCATTATCGGGGCAATGGAAGAGGAAATAGCGCTGATCGCCAAGTCACTGGAAGAGGTCAAGCACGACAAGACCGCCAGCCTAGACGTCAACGTCGGTAAGCTTACCTGCAAATCCGGTGAGCGCATCGCTGTCGCAGCAACCGTCGGTGGCATGGGTCTGGTCAACGCCGCTGCCACCACGCAGTATCTCATCGACACATATCATCCCGATGCCATCATTTTCTCAGGTATCGCCGGCTCGCTTAACAAAAGCATGCACATTAACGACGTTGTGCTCGGTGGTACGTTGCGCTACCTCGATTCCGATATGCGCATGATTGCCCAGTGGAAGCCCGAAACCGAAGAATTCCATAGTGATCCGCACCTGCTTGAGGTGGCTGATGCGGCTCTTGACGAGTTGGGGATTCATCATATGACCGGCGTTATCGCCTCCGGCAACAATTTCATCGGCACTCCCGAACAGGCTGCTGTCGTGGCCGAAGCGACGCATGCCGACGCAGTGGAGATGGAAGGTGCATCCGTGGCCCATGTCGCCGCCCGCAACGATGTACCGGCTTTGGTGATTCGTGCACTTTCTGATGAGGCCGATACCGAGTACGAACAGTTCACTGAATTCGATATCTCCGACTTTGCCGACACCGCCGCACGTCTCACCGTCGACATCGTCACCCGTCTCTAAACGCTGACCACGATACGTGTGCCAAGGTGGCCGATGTTCGATCAAGGCGCATGCCCAGCAGGTTGCGACATGCGCCTAATCGCTGGCTGGTCTGTTCGCTCAATGAGAAAAAACGAGTTTTGGCTGTACTGATTTTGATTGGTTTGCAGGGCGTTGGTCGGTGTGACTGAAACGGATTGGTCGGTGCCATAGTCGATTTTTGGTCGGTGAAGCATGGCACGAAGAATGATGTATCAGTGCTTTTTCGTGTCCATGAAACGTCACTATCCGGCAAAAGGTCGGAATTCGTACCCAGTGAGGTCGGTGGGTGAAATACCGATTAGTCGGTGAGCTCAATGATGTGGAGATATGAAAAACGCAAGATATCCGGTTGCGACGGCAGACTTTCTGTCATAATTGAACGGTGAGCAACATCATGCACAGCACAATGCTGAAGCGCATCATCGCCGTTGTTTCTTCGTTGGCGGTGACCACGGCGCTTGCGGCCTGCGGTGACAATACCGTTCCGGCCGGTTCTTCCAATGCCTCCAAGGGTAAGTCTTCCGGCATTGCCGGCGAGTTTCATGGCGCAGGGGCTTCCTCTCAGCAAGGTGCGGTAGAAGCTTGGATCGCGACCTATCAGGGCACGCACCGCCACACGAAAATTGCCTACAACCCTTCCGGCTCAGGTGCCGGTGTCAGCACGTTTGTCACCGGAGCCATTGCTTGGGCGGGAACGGACGCTCCTCTTAGTGACCAGCAGATCGAGCAGTCGAAGTCCGTTTGTAAGTCCGGCAGCGCCTTCGATGTACCTGTCTATGTGTCGCCGATTGCCGTGACGTTCAACCTTAAGGGTATTTCCGGTGAGGGCAAGCATCTGAATATGGATGCCGGAATTGTCGCCGGTATCTTTGACGGGAAAATCACCCAGTGGAACGATGAGGCCATTAAAGCCCAGAACCCCAAGGTGAGTCTGCCCGCAACGCCGATCACTGTGGTGCATCGCTCAGACAAATCGGGTACCACCAATAATTTCACTTCCTATCTCAAGGCGGCCGCTCCTAACGATTGGCCCCACGAAGCGCAGGAAAACTGGCCCAATGAAGTCGGTCAGGCCGCCAAAGGCACTGATGGCATAATCAGCAGCATCGGTCAGGCGGACGGCACCATCGGCTACGCCGACGAGGCCAAAGTGGGCGATTTCGGTACGGTTGCAGTCAAAGTCGGTTCCGATTATGTTGCACCTTCCGCACAAGCCGCGGCGAAAACGGTTAATGCTTCGCCACTGCGCGCAATGCCAAAAGGAAGCAAACGCGTTGTGGTCGATGTCGACTATGCCACCACCACCGCGGGCAACTATCCGGTGGTCTCATCGTCCTATGCTGTGGCGTGCCCGGCCTATAAGGATGCTAAAACAGGAGCGTTCGTTCGTGATTGGCTCGATTACATCCTCAGCGACAAAGGACAGGAAGTTGCTGCCGAAAACACCGGTTCTGCGCCGCTTGGTGGAACGCTGACGCAGAAGGCTTTGAAGTCAGTCAGTGAGATACGCGCAAAATGACCGGATGGCCGTGCCGGTTTTCCGTGCGGTCCGGCAAGCTTCGAACTTCGGAAGTCAGGAAAAGCATGACGGATGCATCTGAATATGACAGGGCAGAGAAAGATATGGGCGTAACTGTCGATACGCGCAACGCAGACGCAAAAAACGAACCGGATGCACACAGCCATGACGGGATTTTCCACATGGCGGCGTTGTTTTGCGGGGCACTGATATTGGTCGCCTTGGGGGCGGTGGTACTGTTTCTGCTGTTGCGGGCATGGCCGATTTTCGCCGGTCCCCGCTCCCAGACAGAGGCCGTGTTCACCTCTCTGAGCGGCGGTAAGGCTCACGGGTTCTTGCAGTATGTTGGTCCTCTGATTTTCGGAACGGTTGTCATTGCCGCCCTCGCATTGGTTATCGCATTCTTCGTCGCCGTCGGGGTGGCGCTTTTCATTAATTTCTATGCACCCAGACGCGTCGGTACCGTACTCAATTACGTCGTGGATTTGCTGGCAGCGATTCCATCGGTTATTTATGGTCTCTGGGGTGCGTTGATATTGGTCCCCGCGATGTACCCGTTCTGGAACTGGGTCTCCATGCATCTGGGATGGATCCCGATGTTCGCCGGTCCGGCCGCCAATCCGCCGCGTACTGTCGCCAGCGCCGCTGTGATTCTTGCCATCATGATCATGCCGATCATTACTTCCATGGCTCGCGACATCCTCGCTCAGACGCCACGCCTCAACCAAGAGGCCGCGCTTGCTTTGGGCGCAACCAAATGGGAAATGATCAGGCTCACCGCATTGCCGTTCGCCAAGTCCGGCATGGTGTCAGCCTCGATGCTTGCGCTTGGCCGCGCGTTGGGGGAGACCATGGCCGTGATGATGGTGCTTTCACCGGGCATGACGTATTCATGGCATTGGCTGCAGGCCTCGAAAAGCCAGACCATCGCTGCCAATATCGCCGCGCAGTATCCTGAAGCGGATTCGTTGGGTGTTTCTGCGTTGATTGCTACGGGTCTGGTGCTCTTCGTAATCACCTTCGTGGTCAATCTCATCGCCCGCCGTATCACCAAGAAGGGAGGTGCGCGATGAGCCCGAACAAGAACGGCAACATCAGCACGACAACCGACTTGCGCGATTCATCAGATGAAACCGCCAAAAACTCCGTGCTGACGGCCAGCGCTTCTCAATCTGTCGACGTGTCGGCCAACGTCTCTTGCGAATCGGCACCCGTGACTCCGGACTTCTCGAAGTTCGCTCCTTCCGACAGCTTGCTCAAACGACGCGAATGGAAGAGCCGGATCATGGCGGGCATCATCACCGCGGCTTTTGTCATTGCCATGATTCCTTTGGTTTCGGTGCTCTGGACAACCATTGCTCGCGGTGTCAAGCGGTTGAATCTGAATTTCTTGGCCTACAACATGTCCGGTGTCATCGGCGGCATGCCGACACCTTCCGGCGGGCACGGCGGCATCGAACATGCGATTATCGGCACGTTGGAAGTCACATTGGGTGCGATGGTCATTTCGGTGCCGATCGGCTTGATGTGCGCAATCTATCTAGTAGAGTATGCCCGTGGTAGCAAAATCGCAAAGGCCATCTCGCTGCTGGTCAACGTGATGAGCGGCATCCCATCGATTGTCGCCGGTCTCTTCGCCTTTTCTCTGTTTACAATTCTGTTGGGACCGGGCGTTTCCAACGGTTTTGAAGGTTCGGTCGCGCTTTCTATCCTGATGATTCCCACCGTGGTCAACTCAAGCGTGGAGATGCTGCACGTCGTTCCGGACGACCTGCGTGAGGCCTCATATGCATTGGGCGTCACCAAATCTCGCACCATCATCAAGGTGGTTCTGCGTACGGCCTTGCCCGGCATCATCTCCGGTGTGGTCCTGGCCATCGCGCGTGTCATCGGTGAAACCGCACCGCTTCTAATGACCGCCGGATTCATCGTCACCACCAACTGGAACCTGTTCAGCGGTCAGATGACCACGCTGCCGGTGTTCGTTTACCAGGAATACAGCAAGATGTCCGTCACTTGCCCGCCCAGTGCCGGTTCCGAGTGCGTGTCCAGCATTCCTTCGGAGCGCGCTTGGGCCGCTGCGCTGGTGCTTATCGCGATTGTTCTGGTTCTCAACCTTATTGGCCGTCTGATTCAACGCTTGTTCAGTGTGGAGGCAAAATAATGCGATCAATCTCGTTCATGTTCTGTTCGTTCAGGGATATTCCTGCGAGCGGCCAGCGTCATTTACTTACAGAAAGCGAGTAAACATGGGTCAGCGTATCGATGTCGAGCATCTGAACGTTTACTACGGTGATTTCCTTGCCGTGCAAGACGTCAATCTCAATATCCAGGCCAACAAGGTTACCGCATTTATCGGGCCCTCCGGTTGTGGCAAATCCACGGTTCTGCGCACGCTCGACCGCATGCACGAGATCACCCCCGGTGCCCGTGTTGAAGGCAAGGTGCTGCTGGATGGCCACGACCTGTATGGCAAGGATGTTGACCCGGTGGCGGTTCGCCGTGACGTCGGCATGGTCTTCCAGAAGGCCAACCCATTCCCGACGATGTCCATTCGTGAGAATGTCCTTGCTGGAATCCGTCTGAACAACCGTCATATCTCCAAAAGCGACGCGGACGAGCTGGTGGAGTGGGCCCTGCGCGGTGCAAACCTCTGGAACGAGGTGAAGGACAGGCTTGACAAGCCGGGCGTCGGTCTTTCCGGCGGTCAGCAACAGCGTCTGTGCATCGCCCGCGCCGTCGCGGTGCATCCCCAGGTGCTGCTCATGGATGAACCGTGTTCCGCGCTCGATCCGATCTCCACACTTGCCGTCGAGGATCTGATAAACGAACTCAAGCGCGACTACACCATCGTCATCGTCACTCACAACATGCAGCAGGCTGCCCGTGTGGCCGATTACACCGCCTTCTTCAACCTTAAGGCCGTCGGCAAGCCCGGTCATCTCGAGTACTTCGCCGACACGACGACGATGTTCAACAACCCGCAAAACGAAGAGGCCGAGCGCTACATCTCCGGTCGTTTCGGCTGACAGACGCTTTTTTCTTTCGGTGGTGCAGATGTCCGACGATTCTGGTCGGGATGATGGCTATGACAAGTGATATGTTTGCCTTGTCCGTGCAAACGGATGAGTCGCAGCAACCTCAGTGTCGTCAATACGGTCCATCAGTTTCATGAAGTCGACGGTCTTAGTGATGTTAGCGTTGTAGCCGCGACCTCCTGTTCCTGTCGGTTTCTGACTTGGCGATGCATAAACCAAGAAAAGAGCAAGATGGACAGGTTCTTCCACCTCAAAGAAAATCACACGACGGTATCTGCTGAAATCACGGCGGGTATCACTACGTTCTTCGCGATGAGCTATATCATCGTCGTCAATCCTCAAGTTCTGAGCACCACCGGCATGCCATGGGGTGCGGTATTCCTTGCCACCATCATCGCTTCCGTCGTGGGAACGCTGGTAATGGGTCTGTTCGCCAACGTCCCTTACGGACAGTCCGCGAGCATGGGCCTTAACGCCTTCTTTGCCTACACCATCTGTGCGGGACTCGGTTTCAGTTGGCAGGAAGCCTTGTGCATGACATTCCTGTGCGGCCTGATCAATATTTTGGTCACTGTCACCTCGATTCGTAAGCTCATCATCGCCTGTATTCCAGAATCGTTGCAGCACGCCATCGGCGGCGGCATCGGTCTGTTCGTGATGTACGTGGGCATGCTCAATGTCGGTTTTATTTCCTTCACCCCCGGAGATCCCAAGGCTGCGGCCAAAGGCGGGCCGATTCATGCGACGCCGGGACTCGCATCGTTGAACAACCCGGAACTGTGGCTGTTCCTCATCGGTTTGACCATCGCCATTGTGCTTACGCTGCTCAATGTTCGCGGTGCTCTGCTGATTTCGATCATCGCAACCGCCCTCATAGGCGTTCCCTTCGGCATCACCAACATGGCCAACTCCATGTCCATCGGGACCACGTTCTCCCAGCTTCCCACCACCTTCCTTGCGATTTTCAGCTCGGAAGGGTTCCCGTCGCTGTTCAGCAATCCCGGTCGTCTCCCGTTGGTAATCGTCACCATCTTCGCCTTCTCTATGTCCGATATGTTCGACACCATTGGCACGTTGGTTGGCACTGGACGTAAAACGGGCATCTTTTCCAATCAGGACATCCAGAACATGGCCAATGGCCACGGGTTCAGCTCTAAGATGGACAAGGCGTTGTTCGCCGACTCCATCGCCACATCGGTCGGCGGCCTGTTCGGCACCTCCAACGTCACCACATATGTCGAATCCTCGGCGGGCATCGCTGCCGGCGGTCGCACAGGCCTCACTTCGGTGACCGTGGCACTTTGCTTCTTGGTCTCGATGTTTCTTTCACCTCTGATTTCGGCCATTCCTTCCGCTGCTACGGCTGGCGTTTTGGTTGTGGTCGGCTGCATGATGGCCTCCAGTTTGAAGGAAGTGAAGTGGGGAGATCTCGCCGAAGCAATCCCTGCCATCTTCGCCTCGGTGTTTATGGCGCTTTCGTATTCGATTTCCTATGGCATCGCAGCTGGTTTTGTGATGTACTGCCTTGTCAAGATTTGCAAGGGCAAGGCACGCGAGGTGCACCCAGTGATGTGGGTGGTCACTGCGCTGTTCATTCTTGACTTCGCGCTACAGGCTGTTCTCTGATCTACCTAGGTTATAAGTAGTCGCGGGCGCAATCGGGATCATCTCGACTGCGCCCGCTTCCTTGTTTGGCAAGCATTCGAACGTGAAAACAAAAATACGATTAAGTGATGGCAAGAGTGCCGTAAGCCTCGTGCATGCTGAATTCCGTGCGCGTGTCGTGAGGTCTGCACAGTTACGTATAGTTGGACCTGTAAACCACAGACTGTTGGTTGGAGGCGTCAGCCTCTCGAAGTTTGGTTCGCCAAGCCAGCATAGGTTGAATGTCATAAGCCTCGTAAAAGGTGGGTCGCGTAAGCGGCCAGTATGGTGCTCTGCCTGTGCGCAGAGCATTTTTTGTATCGTCGTGATTTCACGGCACCGCAATGTGTCCTACGGCTTGGCATTCACGACTTCCCAATCAATGGTCGACTCAGGAAGGAACGCCATGAAAAGGCCCGATAAGGCAAAGGCGATCGCCGAGCTTACGGAACAATTCCGTAATGCAGACGCGGTCTACCTCACCGAGTACCGCGGGCTTACCGTTCCGCAGATTTCCGATCTGCGCGAAAAGCTAGGCCGCGATACTTCCTACTCAGTGGCTAAGAACACGCTCGCCCGCATCGCTGCCAAAGAGGCCGGGTACGAGGGCTTCGATGAAGTGCTCCACGGTCCCTCTGCAATCACTTTCGTACAGGGTGATTACGTCGAGGCTGCGAAGGTCCTGCGTGAATTTGCCAAGAAAAACAAGACCCTCGTCATCAAGGGTGGTTTCGCAGACGGAACCATGTACGATGCCGCTGGTTTCGAAAAGCTCGCGAACCTCGAGTCTCGTGAGACCCTGCTCGCGAGGATGGCAGGCGACCTCAAGGGCTCTATGTCCAAGGCCGCTCGCACGTTCGCCGCACTGCCTACCAAGACTGTGCGCACGATCGATGCTCTGCGCGAGAAGCAGGAAAAGGCTGCTTGATTTCCGTGTGGCTTCGGCCGCGTAGATTCCAAACAGTTACAGTAAATATTAACAATATTTAAAAATTTAGGTGACGTAATCAATCAATATTCGTCGCCATGATTGAAAGGAAGCCATTATGGCTAAGCTCTCAAGCGATGAGCTCCTCGAAGCGTTCAAGGAAATGACTCTGGTTGAGCTCTCTGAGTTCGTCAAGAAGTTCGAAGAAGAGTTCGACGTCGAGGCTTCCGCCCCGGCCGTTGCCGTTGCCGCAGCTCCTGCTGCTGGCGCTGGTGCTGGTGAGGACGAGAAGACCGAGTTCGATGTGGTCCTTTCCGCCTTCGGCGACAAGAAGATCCAGGTCGTCAAGGCCGTCAAGAACATCACTGGCAAGGGCTTGGCTGAGGCCAAGGCTCTCGTCGACGGTGCTCCTGCCACCATCCTCGAGAAGGCCAAGAAGGAAGATGCCGACAAGGCTAAGGCTGAGCTCGAAGAGGCCGGCGCAACTGTCGAACTCAAGTAGTTCTTCACTGCGGACGATAGCGTCGGCCGCCTAGAGTAACCAGCGCTCTCGAATTCGTGAAGATATCAACAAACCCTGTCTGCGGACTTTCCGCTTACAGGGTTTGTTCGTTTTGTCGGCTATCGTAGAGATATGAGTTTGCTTCACCTGCGGGCAGGTATTAGGGCATGAATAAATTTTGTCAATCTTTGACGGTTCTTTCGTAGCTTAGATGTAAACATGGCAGAATTGCAGTAGCGTGAACATGACGGATAAGAGGAGGCCACAAGGTGTCTGATCGGCGAACGATGAAACATTGGGTCATCAAGGTCAATGGTTCCACAAAGGCTGATGTCGGCCCAGGTGAAAACGTTGAGATCGGCCGTAGACCGATACGTCCTGTTGCGGATGACGGCCATCGCCGGCTGGAGATAAACGATAAAAGCCGTTCTGTTTCGAAGCGTCATGCCTTGTTCGCTGTTGCGGAAAACGGCGGGGCATCAATCACCGATCTTAATTCCACGAACGGGTCGTACGTGGTGAACGGCGAAGGGTTGAGACGTCTTGAGCCTAATAAGGATTTCATCTTCCCAGATTCCCCCATGCGTCTGCAATTTGGTGATGTGCCCGTCGATTTCGTTCGGATTGAGACCGAGGAGAGTGGGGATGGCGAGCAGCAGGTTTCAGATTTGTTCGATTATGCTTCTAGCGGGGCGGGCAATCCTGATGTTGAGCCGCACATGGCGAGCATGTCTGTCGATGACATCCTTAACTTGCGTGCGGGGGAGCCGACGACCGCTTTCAGCGCTTCGGATGTTGCGACTCGGCTTCAACGTGCCGCTTCGTCTTTTGAGAATGAAATCGATGAGTCGTCTGAAAGCGTTCCTTCACACTCTGTCGATAAAGCCTCTGTATTGAATGAAAAAAAAGTTACTGCCGATGATGTAGCCTCGGAAAAGCGTTCCGAGTCCGGGACAATGAATCCGAATGAAGGTCGTCCGGTTGACCGCATCTCTCTTAATGTGATGGGTCCGGAGACCCAGGCTGCAGATGTCAAGGCGCGAGATTTGTTCAAGGATGCCATGGAGAACGGTTTGGGGAATCAAACTGCCCAGGGTGTCGATGCCGCTCAGGCGCAAAGTGCATCGCAGCTCGGTGAAACAGTAAACCCGGTTGCAGCTGAGAAATCGGTGATCGATCTGCCGCCGAAGCAGAAGTCGGCAAAACAGGATTCTTCGATCGCGTCTCGTCGCGATGAGACCCAAGCCCGGTCCGCCGCTCAACCGGTCCAGACACAGGCATCAGTTCAAACTGTAGCGCCACAACAGAAGGGTAACGATGGTGTGGCGAATGGTGTCGACTCGTCGGCACCCGGTAATGACGGTGTTCGCACCGGCGCCGTCCAGCACGCTCCCAACCTCGGTGAGGGTGCTGATAGCGGTCGCATGGTCGAAGACAAATCGAAGGCAACCGCGAGCAACGATCAACAGAAGTTGAGTCCGTTCTCACGTTCAGAAGCCGGTGAGGTGTTGTTTGTCCCCATGGAGGAAAACTCCACGTCGGGTGCCCAGCGAGGTGATGGGCAAAATACCGTCTCAACCGTGCAGACAAATGTTGATGCAACTGCTGAAAGCAACACTGAGCGCAATAAATTCATGCGCCCGGTGATGAGCGAAGCGGATGGAACTCTTTCCGGTCAGGCCACCAGGATTGCTGAGACGCAGGCATTCAAACCGACGTTCGAGCCCGGATCGGTTTTTGAAAAGGTTTCAAACGGAGAATTTCAGCAGAAAGCCCCGGAAGTCGAAGTTGAGGGCATGAGTTCAGATGAGGCGAAGCAAACCACGGACTTTTCCAAACAGTTCGAAATGGCAAAGCACCCGCAGCTGCTGCCTTTCTTGGCGATGAATCCTTCACTGTATGGTGATTTGTATGAATGGCTTTCCGCGATTGGCAATGATGATGTCGATGCTGCACTCGCCAACAATTCCGGCTATAACGAATATCGTAATAAGGCTGCAGAGGGACGTGAACAACAATGAGTGATACGAAACAGGCAAGCAACGGCATCAAACGTATGCGCCAGTGGTACGACGACTATCGCAGCGGGCTGCTTCCTTCTCCCTTGGAGGATGTCGGCCAACTCACCGCGCAACTTGATCTGACCCACGCTCACCCTTCTGGCATTGCGCAGCTTTTTGCAAGTGGTCATACAACACTTGACGCCATGTTCCGCGATGCCGGCATGCTTCGCGCGGCCGGACGGCGACTCGAGCGTGTGTTGGACGACAAAGCGGTAAAAACCCGGGTTTCGGGTGTGGCTGAACTTTCTCTTGTGGTTGGTGTGGCCGCCTGGAAAGGCAACTCCGTGCCAGTGTTGCTCTATCCGGTTGAGGCATACCGCAAACCGGGTGGGAGGGAGACGGATGCCGTCATCCGTTTTACGGGCCACGTCAGTCTCAACCCCGCTTTTACCACTGCGATGCACGAACAGCACATCATCATTGATGAAGCGGCGCTGTTCGACGGCAGCAATTACGTCAGCGGGACGCCGGATACCTCATCGGTTTTCACGGCCATTACGGAAGAGGTCAAGCCGAAGCTAACGGATTTTGATATCGAGCGCAACATCATGCTTGGTTGTTTCATGGATCCGTCCACCAAGATGCTTGCCGAAGGACGTCGCATCATCGAGGCATTGGAAAAAACGCCGAGCGGCAATGTGGTTCTGGATGCGTTGGCAGGTAATGACGAGTCGGCAAGTTCTCTGAAAGACAGCACCTTGGCTGGCTATAGTCCCTTCGATGGCGATCCGCACGGTGAACATGAAGTTGGCGATGTCGACAACGTGGCTCGATATGCCGCCAATATGGCGGCACAGGATCATTCGTTGTTCGTCAATGACATGTGTGATTCGGATACCGGTCAAATTGCCGCTGCCATCGCTTCGCGTTGCATCGCCGAAGGGAAAACGGTGCTGTATGTTCCCGGTGTAGCCGAACAGAAGAAGCAATTCACCCAGGTCATGGATTCCAATTCATTGGGCAACCGCATCATCGATATGGCAAACCCGAAGGGTGCGCAGGAGATTGACCGTGAACTGATTGCTGCTGTGGGCTACCAGCCGGGAGCCTCCACAGCACGTTTTGATCAGGTGTCCGACGAACTGGTCGGTGTGCGCTCGCGGTTGACCCGATATCTCGGTGATCTGCACGGCGTCAGCAAGGAATGGGGCGTTTCTGCGTATCAGACCATCCAGAACCTTGCCAGCATTTCGGCGATGCCCACCCATCCGGCTACGCATGTGCGACTCTCCAAGGAAACCGCACGGTCCATTGCTCCGCACATGAAAGACTGGACGAAGAAACTGCGTAAGGCCGGGGAATATGGCGAATTCACCATCGGGCCGGAAGATACGCCTTGGTACGGGGCTTCGCTGTTCTCGGAGAGCGACGCGGTCGCTGCCTACCAGAATGTTGAGAATCTCCTACAGCGGTTGTTGCCGGCGACACGCGATCAGGTCGCTTCCGTCGCTGAAATCTGTGGTTTCCCTGTCCCCAGCACCGTCAAGGAGTGGAGCGGCCAGGTCACGGTCCTTAAGAATCTGCGACGTGTCCTTGACGTTTTCCAGCCTGAGATTTTCGAGCGTGACATCAATTTGATGATCGAGGCCAGCAAACCGAAAGCGCAGCGAAAAGCCGAAGGTACCACCATGGGCTTCTGGGAACGTCGTCGGCACATCAAGGAAGCCAAGAGCCTGTTGCGCGCCGGTTCTCAGGTTGAGGATCTGTATAAGGCACTGCAGGTGGTGGCCAAGCAGTCGGAGCAGTGGCACGAGATTGTGCCTCACGGAGGTTGGCCTGTTCTGCCGCCGAAGCTTGACGTTATTGTCGAAACACAGGAAGCCCTCATGCGGGGTGTTACTGCGCTTGATGCCGTACTGGCCACCACCATACTGGGCAGTGACCTCGAATCGGTGGATCTTGCTCAGCTCGAAGAGCGTTTCAAAGCACTTTACGCCGATCGCAAGGCGCTCGACACCCTGCCCGGACGTGCTTGCCTTGAGCGTGAATTCCACTCCATCGGACTTGGCGCACTTATCGATGACATGCGTACCCGCCGGGTGGCTGTGGATGCCGTGGAAGGTGAGCTTCAGCTTTCTTGGTGGACCACGGTCTTCGAAGACATCGTGCGTTCCTCTGCGATTATTTCGAACCAGGACGGCTCTGCGTTGCAATCGGCCGCCGATCGGTTCGCGCAGGTCGATATCGACCACGTTAATTCCATTGGTCCGATGATTGATCAAGAGTCGATGAGGCGCTTGTGCGACCTGCTGTTCTCTCATACACAGGAAGCTAATCAGCTGCATACGCTGCTGGCAAGCAATTCCCGCGTGCCGCTGAGTCGTGTAGCTCGTGAATATTCCCAGATACTTGGGGCAACCAAACCCGTTATTATGGCCACTCCTTCCACTCTTGCGGTGTTGAGCGACCCCGCCCCGCTTGCTGATGTCGCAATTGTCGACGCAGCTTCTCATATGCCGTCGCTTGAATTGTTGGGCATTGCTATTCGCACCAAGCAAATCGTTGTACTTGGTCATAAGCCCACCATTACTTCCGAAGCATTGAAGACGTTGGTAAACATGTTGCCCGAGGTGACGGTCGATGCACATCCGGTCTGCAGGGATCCTCGCCTTTCGACGTTCCTTGAGGAACAAGGGTATGGCAGTGTTCCGAGGGATATTTGCACCGAAGCCATGCAAGGCTGGACTCGTTTCCATGGGGTCAAAGCGAACGGTGTGCCGGTGCTGTCCACCGGTTTGGTTGAAAGCAGCCAACAGGAGATTGACGAAGTTATCTCCATCATCAAACAGCGGGCCGCAAGTTTCACCGTCGTTCCTGCGGGATATCTACTTGCCGTGGTCACCCTGACTCCGGTCTTCCGCACCAGGCTTGGCAGTGAACTCAAATCGCTGGCTGTTAAGAACGAGGCGATGGGTCGATTCCTGAGGCATGTTCGACTGGTCGACATTGATGAGGTTGCTGGGGTGCGTGCCACTGATGTTATTCTTTCGCTTTGCTTTGCAAAGACCGCGCATGGACGGTTGCTCCAGCAGTTCGGCGCGCTTGAGGGTGAGGGAGGCGACGGCAAATTGCTTGATGCGCTTGCCTCGTCTTCTCGCAATGTCGATATTGTCTCTGCATTCAGTGCCGAAGATATGGAAGACGATCGCCTGCACCAGCCAGGTCCGAAGTTGTTGAAGGTCATGCTCGATTGGGCTGAACACTTGGGTACGGGAATGGTTCGCCCGTCGCCGTCTCTCAAGGGAGACAACATTCTGTTCAATGACTTGGCTGATCGTATTCGTGCGCGCGGATTGAAGGTTGCCGCCAATTATGGTTTCGAAGGCGGAATCTCCATTCCGCTGGTTGTCGGACTCAAGGACAAGCCGTTCTCGTTGGCGGTAATGACCGATGACGTGCAGACCATGGCCGTTCAGTCCACTCGCAAACGTCATCGTGTCATTCCTCAAGATCTTACTGCCTTGGGCTGGTCGGTGATGACGGTATGGAGCGTTGCGGCATTCGTTAATCCTGAAAAGGAAGTCGACCGCATCGTTGCCCGTATCAGCGATATGTACCGTGAGGTTGGCTGATGGCCTACGATTCACAGCGCCGTTCTCCACGTGGTCATAAACGTGTGGTGCGTGCCGGCGCGGAGCGTTTTGACATCGATGGTGTGGAGGTTGACGCTTCGGACAGCGATGTGCGCAGCAGCAAGCAGAGTGAAGACGACAGTCGCATTTTGCGTGAGCTGCCTCCGCATTGGGGTATATTCAGCGAACGGGACTGTTAATATCGATATCCGTTGATGTGATGGGCGAAGGCTTTTGGCCGACGCCCATCATTTGTTATCGGGTCACAATTTGGCCGCCATAATTGGCATGCGATCTTGCACTGCCATCACTCGCGAGGCATCTTGGGGTGGCATCGCCAGTTGCAGTGTCGTGACACCGCCGCTATCTCGTTGCGAGTTGCCGGTCACGGTTGCTTTCGGCGCAAGTGTGCAGGTCTGACCTGTTGATTCCATGGGGACAGACCTGCTGTCCGGTGTGTCGCGGTTGTCGTTCGATACATCGTTCGGAGGATATTCATCTGTTCCAGCATCGGCAGGGTCCGCGTTGCTGTCCTGATCCGGCCGTTGATCCGGCTGCTGAACGATGGGGTTGGGTACCGATTCGCATCCCGCACTGCCTACGAGAGACACTTTGTCTCCGGGAATCAGCGAAGTATGCGATCCGCTCATACGCACATCGATAACCGTTTCCCCATGCGTGATCATGGGTGTCGGACGGACCATGGATTGCATAATGACGCTTCCGGCAGCGATATCTACTTGTGCCACCAACCCTTTTGCTTCTTCGTCGGAGCTGAAGACCGCTGACAACGCTGGGCTCTCAGGTATTTGCACCTGTTTGGTGTCCGAGATGCTAATGGTATGGCCACGGCTGATGTTGTGTGTGGCCGTGACCGCCGATTTGGTGGACAGGGTCCCCGCAATCGATTGCAAAGCGAAAAATACCGCAAGACCTGCGCAGAGTGCTCCCAGCACGGTTCGTATCTGACGCATGTTTCGACGCTGCTTGAGTGTCGGTGTTTGTTTACCTAAATGAGAAAAAATGGTTTTCATGCCTTTATGATGGCCTATCAGCGTATTGTTTCGAAGCAAAAACAAGCAGTGTGGTCGAACGCTAGGGAATGATGCACATTCCGACCGACCTGCTGTGGACGGCACCGAAGTTGTGTCCACAGCAGCAGTGAAACATCTGAAATCAGCTCGGCGACAAAAGCAAAAACCGATGTCCTACAGGGTATCGGTTTTTCGCGGCGCAATCGTCAATACGAAGCATTGCGCCTGTTTTCAATAGTGTTATTTCTCGGAGGAAGAGGATGAGCCGCCCCTGTCGGTGCGGTAGAAACCATGTCCTTTGAACTTGACGGGAACTGACGAATAAACTTTGTGAACCTGCTCTTCGCCACATTTGGGGCAAACGGTGATGGGGTCGTCGGAAAATGACTGCTGCTCGGTGAAGTCGTATTCACAATTCTTGCAACGATAATGATAAGTAGGCAACGGTCCCTCCACAAAAGTAAAAACTCAATAAGATAATGCTTCATATCCTAGTCCATGCCCAGACCCCCGTTCATCACTGGTGAAGCACGGTGAACCGTACGTTCCTACCCAGTTCGACAGCTTACCTTGATTCAAGGCTTGCATCATGCTAAGAGACTGGAGTCAAAAGTTGAACCGGTGGCTGGTCTATTGGCGCCGTAGCCAAAGAAAACGTTCGGGAGTGGCCACGGCATCCACCGGAATATCATGCGTTTCATGAGGTACTGCCTCATGGGCGTCAATCAATTCCCAGTCCCAGCAGACCCCGATTTTTACGGCATCCGGTCGGCACAGCCGCAGAGCGCGGTCATACCATCCGCCGCCGCGTCCGAGTCTGTTGCCGTCAAGGTCGATCGCAAAGGCGGGAACATACACAATCGAGGCATCTTCAATAGCTTGCGCAGCGAGCGTCCTGCCGGACGGTTCCTGAGGGCGAATACCACCTGTGGCAGTTCGAGGCATTGAACGCAGGTCCTCTCGGCCGTCGTATTCACTCCATCCGATATCGCACCCACTGCCAAGCCTTGGTACCAGTACGCGACGTTCATGCTTGTGCAGGTACTCTAATAAGGGAATGGTTGGGACTTCGCTGCCCATTGAAATATAAGCTGCCGCAGTGTCTTCCGGAATCTCGCGGCGAATATGTTGTCTTCGTTGCCTGCCGTCTGTCGCCTGGTTGAGGTCGACTGCAAATGCCCTCGCTGGGTCCACGTTGGAGTTTGTTGTTTGGTCAGGAAGCAACGTTGTTGCTGGTTCTGCGAGTGTTTCCCCGGCCTCTGCGCGTTCCGCGTCTCCGACCGTGTGTCGTCTGGCTATGGCATCGCGCCGCATCAGCTGCTTACGTGCTGATGTTGTTGAGGTCACATCGTTGCTCATGAGCCTAATGATAACCGGCGGTGGCCGCTTTGCTCAATGAACGGCTCAGGTCTTGCGAAATGGGGGGTGATGGACGAGCGACCGGCGGCAATCAGTGTCTTGTCGGTTATTTGCGGAGTTGCGGCATCGATGAAATGTGCGAGTACGATAGACGTGTGTCAGTCTTTCAATCGCTGCGTGACGCATTCATGTCGCCGCCCAAGCCAAGCGTCTTCACCATGCCTCATGAGCTGCTGCCTCCGGCCGGAGCAATGCAGATACGACTGCGGCCTTTGGTTGCTGAGGACGAAGCCAAGTGGTTCGAAGTTCGCCAACGCAATGAGGCGTGGTTGGCGCCTTGGAACGCCGATGATCCGACGCACGGTCCGGCGTTGACGTTCAATACCTGGTTGCAACGGCAGCGCCGCGATGAGCAGTCCGGTTCCGGTGCATTGTTCGTCATTGAATATCAGATGTCCATCATAGGTCAGATTTCTCTCGGCGCGATTTGCTATGGTTCGATGCGTTCTGGCAACATCGGTTACTGGGTCGATCAGGGTCACGCCGGTCTTGGCGTGGCGCCCTTGGCTGCGGCGATGCTCGCTGACTGGGCCATCCACGATGCTTCCGGTCCCGGGCTTCATCGTTTGGAAATCTGCATGTTGCCGGAAAACGAACGATCTCGTGCGGTTGCGGAAAAACTTGGATGCCATTATGAAGGCAAACGCTTGAAAAGCATGTTCGTTCAAAATCAATGGCACGACCATGAGGTGTATAGTCTTCTGGCCGAGGATGCACCGCAGGGGTTTACCGCCCGTCTGCTTGTGTGACACGCCCAAACTACACGTGTGTAAAAAGTCATTAACTCTATCTATTCTTGATTGTATGGATTATGCGTGGTTGAGCGGTGTTGTGCTACTGGTCATTCTCGCAATTCTTGTACTTGGCTGGCTGCCACGCCGTACGGTGGAAAGCATGAACAGGGTAGTCGAGCATCGAGAGGACAAGTATTCGCCTTCTTTGCATCTGGTTGATGCGAACAGCGGTACAGGGTTCTGCGATAATCGACACCTTTTGTCGGAAGGGGAGCTCGTGCGCTCGGAACAGGCAAATGTCGCGGTAAAGCCCGCATTGGTCGCGCAATCTGCGACATCCGACAAAGAACAGGCAGAGATTGCACGTATCCGTCGGTTGCGCCGCGAAGCCGCTCGTCGTCGGTCTGTTATTTCCGTTTCGTTGTTGGTCATTACGGTCGCTGTTTTCGTTCTTTCGTTTGTTCTGGGGTTCAGTGCACTTTTCGTGTTGATTCCTGCGGCAGTGTTGGTCGTTGTTTTGGTGTGCGGCGTGCGTGCCGCCAGCCATGCCCGCTCGTGGGAGCGTAACTTGTGTGCAAGGCGTAAGGCCGAGGCCAAGCATCGGTCGGGTGAAATGCGTAAGCGTAATGATAAGGCTGCGAACAATCGTGCCGAGGCGGTTTCCGAAGATGGGGAGCCGACGGGTACGATGGAGCAGCATGAGATCGAGCAGGCTTTGCGCGCGGCCAAGATGGAAAAAGAACGTATCATGCAGCTGCGTGCGAACCGTCAGTCTGGGCAGAACCGTAAGAACACCTCTGCCGAAGTGCAATCTTCGGATGGGGGTGCAGATAAGGATTCAGTGACGTCGGCTTCTGTACCGAATGCGACCGCTGAGAAGTTTCAGACGCAATCCGCCACCCGGCATCGTCCCATGGAGCAGTCTAACCGTGATTCCAAGGTCCGCAAGGATGCGCATCGTGCTGGTTCCGTTTCGGAAACGAAGGCAAGGGCTGAGACGTCAGTTGCAGAGCCGTCGGATGCAACGTATGAGCTGCAGCAGGTTCATCCTGCACCCGCCCTGGACCTTGTGGATTTGGTGCCGAATCAGGATCTTATTTCGTTCTCTTTGGGTTCGCCGCGTAATGGTGCCGAAGTCAAGAGCGAAGAACCGAAGAGTCTTGAAATCAAGTCCACTCGCCAGGTGGCAAAAGCCAAGGCTAAAACGAAGGATGACAGTCAGCCCGTTTCCGCCAAGCAAGGGCAGACCAAGGCAGCTGATGCTTTCGGGATTGCGACAAAGTCAAACGAGCGCAGTCATGCCAAGGTAGCCGTCGGTAACGGCGATAGCGAAACCGTTGAATCGCGCGACTATGCCGGCGATTCCGAAACGTTCCATGCCTCTGAGTTGTCCGCTGATACTGAAGCTCCTGCTGTTTCCTCCGATTCCTTGGGGACCGGTTTGGAGAAGATTTTCGAACGCCGTAACGTCTGATTCGGCTCGGCGTGTCTTCTCAAAGTGAAGTCATTATTTTCAAAATGTGAAGGTTTCACTCAGAGCGTTAGCACTCAGGTTGGCAGAGTGCTAATTTTCGCGCTACGATAGTTGGGTAAGCGCAAAGGGACGGTGCCGAAAGTGATCGTCAGCCTCTGAAAGCGGTGTCCTCGCGCGAGGAAAAGAAACTCTCATACAGAAAGAGGAGGTCCACAGTGTCGATCTCACTTACACCGTTGGAAGACAAGATTATTGTCAAACAAGCCGAAGCAGAAACGCAGACGACGTCTGGTCTTTACATTCCGGACAACGCCAAGGAAAAGCCGCAGCAGGGCGAAGTCCTGGCTGTTGGCCCCGGCCGTCGCGATGACAACGGCAACCGCATCCCGATGGATGTCAAGGTCGGAGACAAGGTGCTTTACTCCAAGTACGGCGGCACCGATGTGCACTATCAGGGCGAGGATTATCTCATCGTAGGCGCACGTGATGTGCTTGCGATTCTGAACTGATAGCGCTGTCTCAGCAGTTTTGTATGAGGCGTCTCGGCCGCGAACGGTCGAGGCGCCTCATTGTTTGTAGATGGGCACGACGTGCGATATTCGATAACGCGGCTTACAATTCGATTATGGCTTTCAAACATCGCAGTGTCGTAGACAGCATTCCCGCGTACAAACAAGGCAAGTCGGCTCCCAAAGGTGCCAATCGGCGGGCCTTCAAGCTTTCAAGCAATGAGAATCCATACCCACCGTTGCCTAGTGTGCAAAAGGCCATTAAGGATCATGCATTGGATTGCATCAACCGTTATCCGGATATGGGTGGCTGGAAGGTTGTAGAGCGTCTGGCGAAGGACTACGGGGTCGATTCGGAAAACGTCGTACTCGGCTGCGGTTCCACCGAGGTGATCACTCAGCTGGTCAATCTGTTGGCGGGCCCCGGTGATGAGGTGGTGTATCCGTGGCGTAGCTTTGAAGCGTATCCGATCATTGTTTCCGGTTCGGGTGCCGCCAGCGTGCAGATTTCCAATCGGCTTGACGGAGGTCATGATTTTGACGCCATGATTGCGGCGATCAATGACAAGACCCGCCTGATCATCGTGAACAACCCGAATAACCCAACGTCCGTGTCGGTACGCGACGACGAAGCTCGGCGCCTGATGGAAGCCGTCCCCAGTGACGTAATTGTGCTTTTTGACGAGGCATACGTCCACTTCAATACCGATCCGGAGACCAGTGTCGCGATGCGGCTCTATCGCGAATATCCGAATATCGTCATTGCACATACCTTCTCGAAAGCGTACGGTCTGGCCGGTCTGCGCATCGGTTTCGGCATCGGCCCGTCCGAGGTCATTGCCGACATGCGCAAGCTGTCGCTCCCGTTCGGTGTCACCCAATCCGCGCAGATCGCCGCTCTGGCTTCCCTTGAGGCCGATGCCGAGCTACAGGAGCGCGTGCAAGCGCTGATTGAAGAGCGTGATCGCATCGTCACTGCCCTTGATGCTCAGGGCTGGCAGTTCCCAAGGCCCTATGCAAACTTCTTCTGGCTCCCTCTTGGCGCTAAGACCGCAGACGCCGCGGCCCGCTTTACGGACGAGGGCCTTTCCGTCCGAGTCTTTGAAGGGGAGGGTATTCGAATTTCAATCGGTGAAGTCGAAGCGAACACCAAGGTGATCGAGACCTGCAAAAAGGTCAAGGATGACGGCATCGTCTAAGCCGGCACTGCTGATTGCTTGATCTGTTCGTATTCCGCCTATTTTATGCCCCGGTGGGATGGTGTTTGGTCTGATGGCTCAAGTGAAATTTGGCCCTCTTGGCGTGTCGCGAGTTTGCATCAGTCTGTAGTTTATGGCATCATAGTCAAGTTGCCTGCTTAAGGGGCCAAGTTTTGGACCGGTGAGTGAGCAATGGCGGATTTCCCAAGCGGTCAAAGGGAGCTGACTGTAAATCAGCCGCTAATAGCTTCAGTGGTTCGAATCCACTATCCGCCACGCCTCGATAGCTCAGTGGTAGAGCACTTCCTTGGTAAGGAAGAGGTCGTGAGTCCGATTCTCACCCGAGGCTCTCTGGCGGGATAGCTCAGCTGGCTAGAGCGTACGACTCATAATCGTAAGGTCAAGAGTTCGAGTCTCTTTCCCGCTACAAACTATCGGCAGAAGTCGGTAAAGAACAACACGCAGAAGGTGAACCAATGGCAAGCAAAAGCGCCGCAGTCCGTCCGGGCATCACGCTGGCATGCACGGTGTGCAAGGAGCGTAACTACATTACGACCAAGAACCGTCGCAACACTCCTGATCGTCTTGAACTCAACAAGTTCTGCTCTCGTTGCGGCAAGGAAACCCTGCACCGCGAGACCCGTTGAGTCTTAACAGTCGCAAGGCCTGACTTCGGTCGGGCCTTTTTTGTATCCGGACAGATGCGGACGTTGTGGACCTCCGGCCGATTGGTCTGCAACCCGACCGTGATGGTACCGGTTTTAGCGATTGCGCGAAGATTGGGCGCACCTCGCGAGGGTTCGAATGGTTTACGCGCTACCATGTTTATTGCTTTCAGAAATGACGCAGCAACGCTAAATGTGGCAAGGGGTAAGTTACATGAGAGATTCTTTCGGCTCGGCTAATTCTTCGGCTGTACCTCGGTCCGGTACCGATACTGGTGCCGGTACCCCGATGTTGGCTGATTTGACCACTATCGCCGTGGGTGGCCCGGTTGACAGGTTTATCGAGCCTGAAACGGAAGAAGCTTTTGTTTCCGCTGTTCGTGACGCTGATGCGGCTAAGCTCCCGTTGTTGACCATTGGAGGAGGGTCGAACCTTTTGGCCGGCGATGAGCCGTTCCATGGGGTTGTTATCCGTGATGGCAGGCGTTCGATTGTGGTGTGTGGCGCGAAGTCATCGAAATTCGGCGAGAATGGCGACGTTGAAATAGTGGCTGAGGCCGGTGTGAACTGGGATGACTTCGTTGTGTTCTGTGTGGAGTCCGGTTTTTCCGGAGTTGAGGGTCTTTCCGGCGTTCCCGGCACTGTGGGCGCTTCGGTTGTTCAAAACATTGGTGCGTACGGTCAGGAAGTTGCATCGACAGTCGTTTCGGTGTGCGCATTCGATCGGGAAGCCGGCGTGATCTGTGAACTTTCGCGAGACGATATGCGCTTCGGGTACCGCAATTCGGCGCTGAAATCCACCATGTATAAAGATCCCGCTATGCCGGCCGATCATTATTTCCCCACACCGCGTTATGTGGTGCTTTCCGTGACGTTTAGGTTGCATCGCAGCGATTGCGGCGAGGTTGCATTTGGTCAGTTGGCCAAGGCCTTTGGTGTTGACGTTGGTGCCACGATGCCCATTGCTGAGATCCGTCGTGCCGTGTTGCAGGTCCGTGCTGCCAAAGGAATGCTGGAAGATGCCCGGCGCTATGCATCACCGTGGATGCTTGGATGCAAGGATGATCGCAATGTCGCGCAGGCGATCGACGCTGACATGACGGCCGATGCCGACTACGATCGACACAGCTGCGGCAGCTTCTTCATGAATCCGATTCTTGACGAACATCAGGCTGCGAAGCTCCCTGCCGATGCCCCGCAGTTTGACGCAGTGCGATCGGATGGCAGCAGAGGCATCAAGACCTCGGCCGCCTGGTTGATTGATCATGCCGGCTTTGCCAAAGGCTACAAAATTCGCGAAAACGCCCATGCCGGACTTTCCTCCCTGCATACGCTGGCGCTGACCAACCGCGGAGGGGCGACGGCGGATGACATCGTGCAGCTGGCCCAAGTCATTCAGGAAGGTGTTGAGGCGACGTTTGGCGTCAGGCTGGTTCCCGAGCCCGTAGTCGTCGGCATGACGCTGCAGTGAATGCGCGGTTAGATTCATGGTCGCAGTCAAACGGGCACACCCCGAGCTTCTTCATGCGGAGCGGGTTTTATGACAGTTGTATATGGAAAAGCACAGAAGGGCGCAATAATCCAATGAATTTGTTCAGGACCAAGTCGGTGGAGCAGGCGCTGGCCGAGACGACAACCGGTGATCGTAAGCTCGTGCGCAATCTGGGTGCGTGGGATCTGGCGGTTATGGGTGTGGCTGTCGCCGTCGGGGCCGGCATTTTCTCAATCGGTGCCCAAGCGGCTGCTTTTCATGCTGGCCCTGCAGCGATTCTCAGCTTCCTGATTGCCGGCATTGTCTGTGCAGGTGCGATGATGTGCTACGCGGAGTTTGCTTCGATGATTCCCGCCGCGGGATCGGCATACACGTTTACCTACACGACGGTAGGTGAAGTGATCGCGTGGGTCATCGGATGGGATCTGATTCTCGAGATGCTTATGGCAGGTTCGGTGATCTCCAAATATTGGAGTGTGTATCTCAATGATTTCCTGCGTTTGATGGGTGTCCATTCGAGTACGGAAGTACCAATCGGCTCGTTTGTCTTCGATTGGGCGCCGCTGATCGTCATCACGTTCTTCACCGCCCTGCTAGTTTTGGGCACCAAGATTTCGGCACAGGTCGACGGTGCGTTCACGATTCTCAAGGTCGGCATCGTCATCTTTGTCGTCGTGGTCGGTTTCTTTTATATCAAGCCGTCGAATTTCACTCCGTTCATCCCGCCTTCCCAGCCGGCAAGTTCAGTGATGGGCGATGCTTCCGGCGGTGTGATGACCCAACCGTTCCTGCAGTGGATCACCGGACAGCAGCCGACGGTTTATGGTGTTTCCGGCATCATCTCCGGCGCTGCTTTGGTGCTTTTCTCATTCCTCGGGTTTGACGTGGTGGCTACGGCCAGCGAAGAAGCCAAGGATCCGAAACGCAACGTACCGTTGGGTATCGGCATGGGCATGCTTCTCGTCATTGTCATGTACATGCTTGTGGCCGTTGTCACCACCGGTATGGTCTCTTACAAAGATCTCGCACGTGTCAAAAACCCGTCGCTGTCCACCGGTTTCGAGCTTGTGGGCGCCACTTGGGCGGCCAAAATCATCTCGTTCGCCATCGTGATCGGGCTGACTACGGTGGTCATGGTTCTGCTGCTTGGGCTTACACGCGTTGTCTTCGCGATAAGCCGTGACGGCTTGCTGCCGCGCGGCTTTTCCAAGGTCGGCAAACATGGCACACCAGCGAAACTCCAAATCGGCGTGGGTGTTCTTTTTGCCGTGATATCGTGTTGCTTCGATGTCTCGATTCTCGCCGATATGGTCAACATCGGCACGCTTTCTGCGTTCGCGTTGGTGGCGATTTCGATTCCGATCATGCGCTGGAAGCGTCCTGACCTGCCGCGTGCCTTCAAGATTCCGGGCAGTCCGTGGGTGCCAATTCTCATTGCCATTGCGAACCTGTGGCTGATGCTTAACCTTTCGATGCTTACCTGGATTCGCTTCGTTATCTGGCTGCTTCTTGGATTCTGCATCTACTTTGGATACTCCTACAAACACTCGCTGCTTGGTGCTGGTGAGCTTGATGCCAATCTTGCTCAAGTCAGAAGAGAACAGGGAGATTCCAAAGAATAAGGGCGTTTGCCGAGTGAAGGCGGATGTCCAAGCGATGGGACCATATCGTCGTTGCTCCCGCGTACCCTGAATGCAGAATACGGGCAGTAAAGGAGATTGTTCAATGGCTTATGTGATTGCCCAACCTTGCATCGACGTCAAAGACAAGGCTTGTGTTGACGAGTGTCCGGTGGACTGCATCTATGAGGGCAACCGCACCCTTTACATCAATCCCAACGAGTGCGTCGATTGCGGAGCCTGTGAACCCGTATGTCCCACCGAGGCGATTTTCTATGAGGATGATGTGCCGGACGAGTGGGCTTGGTACAAGGATGCCGCTGTCACCTATTTCAACGATCTCGGCGATTTGGGTGGAGCTCAGGTCGCTGGTCCCTCCGGCAAGGACGAGGGGCGCATCGCCGCACTCCCGCCGCAAGTCTGATTGCTAAAGGTGCAGATCAATATCGTTCGGCGAACTCATCAGTATGATCGCGAGTAGGTAGTCTTTGATGGTAACGACGTGAAGGGCGGCGTCAGATGGGTTTTTACAGGTTTGATTCACCGTACGATTGGAGCCGTGTAGCGTCATACAGGGCCTCTGCTCAGGCGGTGCCCGGAGGTATGATTGACTTGTCAGTCGGTTCGCCGGTTGATCCGGTGCCGGACGATATACGGCAGGCGCTCGCGGGTTCCTCGGACAGTGCGAATGCCCACGGCTATCCTTCAGTTGCCGGTACCGAAGAGTTGCGTGCGGCCGTGCCCGAATGGTTCCAGCTTCATTACGGAGTTGATTTCAACGCCATCGGTGCTGATTTTGTGCCAACTGTGGGGTCGAAGGAAGCAGTGGCACTTATGGTCTCGTTGCTGCATCTCGGTCCCGGTGATATCGTCGTGCAGCCCGAGATTTCCTATCCGACCTACGAAATCGGGACGCAGTTGGCTGGTGCCGAGGTACTGAAGGTGAAGGACGTTGCCGATGTTGATTCATGGCGTTCCATTGCTGGTGTGAGGGCGATCTGGGTTAATTCCCCGAGCAACCCTACTGGTGATGTACTTTCATCCGAACAAATGCGAGGCATAGTCGCTGCGGCCCGTGAGATTGGTGCCGTTGTGCTTTCTGACGAATGTTACGGTTTGCTTACCTGGCCGCAGGATGCGGATGTCTCCCATGCACCTGCGGCCCCCTGCATGCTGCAGCCGGATGTGTGTGATGGCGGCGCCAAAGGCATTCTTGTGCTGTATTCGATGAGCAAACAGTCCAACATGGCCGGCTATCGTACTGCACTTATCGCCGGCGATTGCGACATTGTGCGCCCGATGACCGTTTATCGCAAGCAAATCGGGCAGATTGTTCCGGGTCCGGTTCAGGCTGCGATGGTTGCGGCATTGCGTGATGGTGATGCCGTTGCCGTTCAGCGTGCTCGTTACGGTAGGCGCCTGCACATGCTGGTCGATGGCCTGCGTGTGTATGGTTACGATGCCCGCATGCCCCAAGGAGCGCTCTATGTGTGGGTACGTGCCAAAAGCGGTGATTGCTGGAATGATATGGCTGATTTGGCACGCTTGGGCATTATTGCCAGTCCGGGCGAATTCTACGGTGATCCTTCCAGCTTGCGGTTCTCCTCGACGGCGACCGACGAAGCGATTCGTGAAGTGGTTGCTCGGCTGAGTGCTTGATCGCCGAGTTCACTGGCCGCAATAGTGTTTCTGTCGCTCCAAAGCAACTTTGAGTTTGTCGCGCGGTCAGTGAGGTTTCGGGATTTGAAATACTGCACATGTGAAAAACGCGCTGTAAGGGACGACTGACTACGTGATTTTCTAATACGACGTTCGGAAAGTGATGACTCGTGGTCCAGTTATTCTACAAAATTATGCTTATAAAACCGATGATGCGAAGCAGTGATTTGCTTACCGAAGACCACCCGACTTACACGCCTGATGCAGCAAAGGGGTTCTCAAAGTCACTCCGGCTCAATCCTTTGCTCCGAGGGCTGACCTTTATCGGTGTCTTGTGCGGCGTGGAGCTGGTTGGTGTAGCGATTATTGCCGTCGTGTCTATGATACTGACCGGTGATATTCGAATCCTGTCCAGCGACGACATTCATTCTCCCTTTGTGCTCTGTGAGATGATTCTCGAAGTGGTGGCAGTAATCGGGGGATATCTCGTGGTCGTGTATGCCATGGAACGGCGTTCCCACCCTCTTGAGCTTCGGTTTTCCAGATGGCGCGGGCTGGTGGCTGGCGGGCTTATAGGTCTTGCCGCGATTAGTGTGTGCATCGGCATTCTCGCCATCGCGGGCAATTACCGGATTGTGGGGTTCAACGCCGACTATGATCCGTGGATCGACATTCTTGCCATGGGACTCTGCGCTGGTATAGCAGAGGAAATCATGATGCGCGACATGCTGTTTCGTCTGTTTGAGGAATGGCTTGGTTCCTGGGGGTCGGTTGCAATTTCGGCACTGGTGTTTGGTTTGTTGCATATTACTAATCAGAACGGAACCGTGTGGGGCGGCCTGGCGATCGCCATCGAAGACGGTATATTGGCTGCCGCGCTATATTGCATCACTCGCTCGCTGTGGGTGTGCATAGGCGAACATATCATGTGGAACATTGCTGAGGGACCGATTTTCGGTTCGATAGTTTCCGGCAACGGCGAGCAGAAGTCGTGGCTGGTGGCGAAATGGTCCGGATCCGATATCATGACCGGCGGCAGTTTCGGCTTGGAAGCCAGCATCGTTCCTGTCGTTCTTATGGGTATCGCCGGTGTGGCTCTGATGGTCTATGCTCAGCAAAAAAAGATGCTGGTCAAACCGTCATGGACACGCAAACGTTTGTTGGCTCAGTCGTAATCTTGAATCCGCTGTGGTTTACGCTTCGAACTTCGGTGTTGCAAACCTGTTATTGTTTCAGTTTGCTGTTGCCGGCAATCTGCCTGTCTTTCCAATCTCCGTGTTCCAGACCAAGGCTGGCCGCTCCCGTTCCATATCGTTGGCGTACCGCATCAAGCACCGTTTCTGCGTTGCGAATTCGTTCGCTGCGGTCACCCTCGCAGCCGTTGCGTTCCTTATCTTCGATGGCTTTTTGATTGCGCTCGCCACCGGGGCCATGCTCATCGCCATTGCCTAACAAGTCGTCAATTGTTAGCTGCACCGACGTTTCCTCTTTAGGACTCAACGAGCTTGCGCTGACACCGGCCAAGCGTATTTCATGAGGCAGGGGAGTGTCTTCGCTTGCGTCCTTGGGCAAGCCAAGCATGGTATTGAGCAGGGTGACGGATTCCGGGTACATTGTTGCCGTTGCGTCAATCGGTCGTTCGAGTGTGTGTGACTTGGTGGAATGGCTGAGATCGGCAAACCGCAGTTTCACTGTCACTGTGCGTGCCATCAAGCCTTTCTTGCGCAAAGTGCGGGTCACTTCATTGCAGCAATGGTGGAGTAGCTCACGCACTTCAGGGGCGTTGCGTGTATCGTGTTCGAAGGTGATTTCCGAGCCGATCGATTTTTCTGGTGCGTCGGTGACGATACGTCGTTCATCATGACCCCGTGCTGCCAGATACAGATTGTGAGCGGTGATTTTCGAACGTGTCGCCTGTGCCAACGAAGCCTCGTCCATGTCCGCAAGATCGGCGACGGATGTGATTCCCCACGCGCCTAGTCGTTGCTCAAGCGAAGGTCCGATGCCGGGAATCCCGCGTAACGGCATCATTCGGACGAACTCGGCGTGCATCGCCTTGGGAATCAGGAGCATGCCATTGGGTTTCGCGTTGGTGGAAGCCATTTTCGCAACCAATTTGTTCGCCGCAATGCCTACCGAACAGGTGATGTTGAAGCGTTGAGCGACTTGTTGCCTGATCCATGCACCGATGGCAACGGGTGACTTCCAGCGTAGCAAAGCGCCGGAAACGTCCATGTAACCTTCATCCACCGAAACCTGTTCGAGCTGATCGGTGATCTGCCGAAAAACCTCGTCGAATATGCGTTGCGACATGTGCCGGTAGTAGGGCATGTCAACGTTCACGTATGCTCCGTCCGGGCACAGCTGCTGCGCTCGGACCATGGACATGGCCGAGTTCACTCCATATTTACGAGCCTCATAGTTCGCTGCGGAGACTACGCTACGAGGCCCCGTCCAACCGATGATGACGGGTTTGCCCACCAATTCCGGATGCCGTGCCGTCTCCAGTGAGGCATAGAAGGCATCCATGTCAATATGCAGCACGGTGCAACCGCTTTCGTCGTGCCCCCAGTCGCGTTTGGCGGCGGCATTCCTCGGTGCTGTGCTCATAATCCTATTGTAAGGCGAGTCGATATCGGACGCTGGTTGCGAAATGAAAGTACGGTGATTGTTTTTACTTTCGCCGATGCCATTCCTGGTTTGTGCGGCTAGTGCGCGTTCCGTTTATTGTGGCCCAGATTTCGAGACTTGTGGGGACACGCACCGTTCATCGGAGTGGCGTACGTCTCAAAGTTCTGATATAGTGGAGATTCGTTGCGCTCGCGCATGCGTTCGCAGCTCGGAGCTGTGCCTGAGCGGCCGATAGGGGCACCCTGCTAAGGTGTTAACTGCGCAAGCGGTTCGAGAGTTCGAATCTCTCCGGCTCCGCGAATAGGGCTTTCAAGGTTTTCCTTGGAAGCCTTTTTGTGTCTCAGGGGAGTCCCCCGTATCTGGGGATGTGCTACATTCGTTGGTTTTCTTACATACGGCAAAGCCTCTTGTCGACAACAATCATGTGAGTTGCCGACAAGAGGCTCTGCCGTATGCTTCCGTGCGCTATGCATGACGGGGCGTGCAGCCCGCTGTGTAAAATAAGTAATGCCGGACGCATGCGTATGGGTGTTCCGGTGTTAGTCCATGCAGGCGTCCGGCTGGTTAATCTACTGGTCAGCTGGCTGCTGGTGTGTTGTCTAACCAAGCAAAACAGCCGTTGACCTAAACGCCATAACTAGTGCGGCTGAGGAGCTGCGCGTTTGGCGTCAGATTCCCCACAGTGGCCAATCGTTAGGATTCGTGGTTCTTTTCTTGAGATCTTTGATTTTCTGGTCGGCGCAGTCGCGTACGTCCGGATCTGATGCATTCTCCTTCAAACGCGTGAGGTGATCGGAAGCGTTGGATAGATTCGGATATAGCTCGTGTCCACCTTGCTGATGCTGCCGTTGAGGTATCCGTTTACGTTAACGTTCGCGATAATCGCGTCCGGCTGGATAAGCCCGAATACGATCCACAGCCCGAGAGTGCCCAGCATCGCCATTCGGAAGAGTTGTGTACGTGGCCGCAGCAATTTGACCGCGGTCGCAACCAGAAGGAACGCAATCACCGCCATGCCCCAAATCGTGAGGATGCGCAGGCGCGACAGCCCGTATTCGCCGATGTACATGCTCATGCGCCATGCCGCGGAAACAAGCATGACCGTGGTCGAAGCGACGAGTGTGAGTTCAAGTGTCAGCAGCGACGTAGCGCGCTTGTGGCCCTTGCGCAAGTGGATGCACGCCATCACGATGATCAGATTAACGGCAGTAACGGCGACGAGCTGAAAGAAGCCTTCACGGGCGTCAGTCGCGTAACCGCCGGAACCTTCGATCGCTTCTTTTCCGCCGAACAGATACGAGGACTCAACGGCCACGAAGATCAGGTATACCGCATCGAGCATGCCAAGCATCGTGTTCAGTGTGGTGACGGGTGCTAAAACATCAATCGGCTTGATTCTTACCTCTGTCTTTTTCGCCGGATGGCACAGGCCGTAGAGCAGCGAGAAGACGATCGGTGCGACCAGGATGAATCGATGTTGATGATGGGGCGGGGTTCGTTCAAATGCAACAGGAAGCCCAGCAGTTTCTCCGCGAGCTGTGAGAAGCGCTCATCGGCGGCTGACAGCGTCGGAATCGCGAAGGCCAGTACCGCACGCGCATACTGCTCCAGTGGCGATATTGGCCATGGAATACTTGCGGTTTTCGTGCTTGCTGAGAAGACCTTACCGACAAACAGCCAATTACGGAATTGCTCGGTCAGGAATGTGCTGATAACGCGCCCGATGGCCGGTAGTGAAAACAGTTCGCCGTTGTAGTCGCTCAGCGACAGATGCGTAAGGGACAGCATAACGGCGAGTGCGCAAGTGTTAGGGGGTGTATCCACATGGACTGAGTGAGTCCTGGCACGCACATAAGCGCTACTGTCAAGCCTAGCAGCGCGGACAACCAGCGTGACATTGGTGGCTTTGACAAATCATGCCCTGTTTTCGACCTGAGGAACCACGCGCAGACGAGGAAGGCCAACAAGCAGCCGCTGAACGCCATGCCGCCAATAAACGCGAACTCTGTCGAAATCCATATCGGTGAAACGCAGAAGGACCATAGCAGCGCGAGCGCGGGCGCGCAGACCAGAGAGATTTTGTCGGTTCTGGTTATTGGGTCATGTATTTTGACCGGTTTACGCGCCCTGGTGGCGCCCGCAGCTCCGACAAAATTGGCTTGGGGAGTGGTGTTGACGCTCTGGTAGTACATCGGTTGCATGCCGTTTACGGAATACGGTTGCGGTTGCATCGTCAGGTCTGATGCGTTTGCCGCTGCAGGCTGTTGCTGAGCCGCGGGTGCTTGCTGAGTTGTTGGCTGTTCCTGGGCTTCGCCGTCTTTCTGGATCTCTGGCGTTTGCTGCGTTTCGTTCTGTTGCCACATTTCCGGCTCTTGATGTTTGCCGTCCGTACATTGAGTCTCGGGTTCGGGGTTTTATGGCGTGAAACTGTCGTTGTTCATGAATCACTTCCTTTGATTGTGTTGGTCTTATGGCCGTATTTCTGTGGCTGAAGTGTGTGGGTGAAGCGGTGGTTGACTATTCGTCCGTTTCATAATGCAGTGGGGCGGCTGTCTGGAAGCCGAACTCGCGACAGATAGCTGCAAGGGTGGGAATCACACTGCCCGCCCCTTGCCGGTTGTCAGGATCGGCAGATTTGCCGCTGCCATACCGATGCGATGCTCCCTTGATCACCGAAGGATTTCCCAATTGTTATTTTGTCTTATTCTAAACTAACTATAGTGTTTTTCAATCAATCGCAAATCGCTTTTTCAATAAGTGCACGTTTGAGTGAGTGGTTTTAGCTGCTCTGCATCGCTTTCATATCTCACGTTTCAATATCGCGCCCTCATCGTCATGCAGTGGAAAGTGTGATGCAAAACCGTATCGACATGTGATGGGGCTGGGTGCGACATGCCGCAACGGACAACGGCCGCGACGCCCCACCACCGGCCTGTCCATCAGGCATGTGCGCTCGTGCCCGTGGCCAACAGTACAGTGGAGTGCATTGGATTATGGATCGCGCACTGAAGGGAGCGTCGGTGGGAAGCCAGCACAACGGGATCATCGATGGATTTTGCACGATTAGCGAGACCGCCCAGGCTCCTGCGCACGATTCGTTTATCGAGAAGAAGTCCGAGTTCATCGGCGATGCCTGTCATGTCAGCACCATGGACGAGGCGCTGGCCTTCGTGCAAACCATACGCGAGCAACACCCAAAGTCGCGACATGTTGCGTTCGCGGTCATTTTGGGCGCCGCCGAAGGTGGGGCCAAGGAGCGGATGAGCGACGATGGGGAACCGAGCGGCACGGCGGGCAAACCCATTCTCGACGTCATCCGCATGAGCAAGCTCACTGACTGCGTTATTGCCGTCACCCGTTACTTCGGCGGTATTTTGCTGGGTTCTGGCGGCCTGATTCGTGCCTACTCCACAGGTGCATCGATGGCGCTCAAGGCGGCGACCATGGAACCGATCGTGCCGATGCGGCGGTATTGCGCGGTTCTGGAATATCAGTGGCTGGGGCGTTTTGATCAGTTGCTGGCCGAAGTCGACGGCAAGGAGGAATCGAAGGAATTTACCGACTCCGTGACCGTGTGTTTTGCTGTTCCGTCGGCTGTTGCAGAGGCATTCGAAACGCGTATTCGCGAGGCGTTCAATGCTCGGGCAAGACTGTCGAGGCTCTGACGCTGCATCGTCCTCTTGATTTGCTTTTGGGCGGATGCGGCGGCTCGGCGGTGTGGGCTAAGCTGGAACCATGAGCGAAATGAATCAGAATGAAACAGATCAACGGTCGGAGGATTTCGAACCGTTGACCGATACGTATGAGGAGCTTCGACATTCCGAAGATTCCGATGAGTTGAGTCGCTTCGCCCGCGAACCTCTGCCTCCGAGGTCGGAGCAGGCAGCATTTTCCCGAGCTACGGCATTGCTTGAAGCCGTTGCCGGCAATCAGCACACCCCGCTGGAAGATCGGCTGTTTCTGGCTGAAACGATGCCTTTCCCCAACGTACTGATCAAACTGTCGAAAGACGACAATGACGATGTGCGTCAGATGGTGGCTCGCAATCCTGACGATAAGAATTGGCTGGTCGGCAGGCTCGCCAAAGATCGCGTGGGCAAGGTGAGGGAAGCCGCGTTGCGCAACTCGCAGGCGTCCTGGAAGATACGCCTCGAAGGTGCGCAGGATCCTGAAACCACGGCCGATACACTTGATTTTCTTTCGCATCTCGGCGTTGAATCCGAGCCCGATGCCCCGGTGATTCTTTCGGCGATGGTGCGTCGTGCCGTGGCGTTGAATCCGAACTGTTCACAAGCGACTTTGGAAAGACTTGCGGAGGACGCGTCGCTTGATGTTCGACATGCCGTAGAAAGCCGGCTCGGCTGATTCGTCGTTCGTCTGCTGTTTCGTGTCCGTCAACTTTGGGGTGCCGGTGTCATCTTCGTACTGTTCGGCGCGATGTGCGGCGATTTGTCGTGTTGCAGTTAGTCGCGGACTGCGGTACAATGGTGAGTTGTTGTGTTTCCCTAAGGGGTCCTTCAAAGCGCTTTCCCACTCGCACTAGGACTTTCAGGGAGCCCACGGAAAAAGCGGTCGGAGAGGTATCATCGCAAGGTTTTGCCGATTTGACCGGGAACACAATATAAAGAAAAAGGTACACTCGTGAAAACTTTCACACCTAAGCCAGCTGATCTGACTCACGACTGGTACATCATCGACGCCACTGACGTGGTGTTGGGCAAGCTTGCGACCAGGGCGGCTCTTTTGCTGCGTGGCAAGAACAAGCCCACGTTCGCACCCAACGCCGATCTCGGTGATCACGTCATCATCATCAACGCCGAGAAGATCGCGTTGACCGGCAAGAAGATGGACAAGGTCCTTTATGCACACTCTGGGCGTCCCGGTGGTCTGCGTGCCGACAGCTATGCCAAGCTTCTTCAGACGAACCCTGAGCGTATCATCAAGAATGCTGTTAAGGGCATGATGCCGAAGAACCGCCTTTCCAAGGTAGAGCTCGATCGTCTTCATGTCTTTGCTGGTCCGGAGCATCCGCACACACCTCAGAAGCCTCAGTCCGTCGAAATCGACAAGATTTCACAGGGCAAGTGAACCAAAGGAGACAATGAATCATGGCTGAAAACACTGACAACTCCGCGGTTCAAGAGACCGAAGAGGAAATGACTTCCTACACCACCGAGACCAACGCCGGCGCAGGCACCGGCGCCTCGCAGATTGCACCGGGCTACGGCACCGGTCGTCGTAAGGAAGCGGTCGCCCGCGTGCGTCTGGTTCCCGGATCCGGCAAGTGGACCATCAACGGCCGCACTCTGGAGGAATTCTTCCCCTCTCGTCTGCATCAGCGTGAGGTCAACTCCCCGATCGTGCTGCTCAAGCTTGAAAACAAGTTTGACGTCATCGTTCTCGTCGAAGGTGGCGGCACCACTGGTCAGGCCGGCGCCATCCGTCTTGGCGTGGCACGTGCGCTTAACGCCATTGATCGTGACGCTAACCGCGCCGCGTTGAAGAAGGCTGGCTTCCTCACACGAGATGCTCGCGTTGTGGAACGCAAGAAGGCTGGTTTGCACAAGGCACGTCGTGCGCCTCAGTTCTCGAAGCGTTAATTCTACGTTTTGGTCGAAAATCTCCCGTTTCTTTCGGATTCGGGAGATTTTCTGTATAAGGACCGGTTTTGGGCATCGCCGCCTGCCGGTTTTGTTCAGCCGACTTTGATGGTGTTGTACTGATTTGCAGCGATGCGGATTCTGTCGCGGCGGTTGGTGGGTTGAATGATATGGTTGTTTAAAGCCCACAAAGGAGTAAGCATGGAACCAATCTGCCACACAGCATAAGATGTATCTGCATTTCGCTATATTGTGATTTGACTCACACTGATGGAATGTTGTGTGATAGGTACCAACATGACTGCAAAAAGAAAGGGAAGTCATGACGGCAACAAAGAACACAGGAAGTTCACCTGCCAAGAAAACAATGACTGATGAAAAAACCGACATCAAAGGCGAGGTCGATCGGCTGGTCACCCGTGGCGTTGAGGCTTTGCACGAGTTTGAGCAGCTTGACCAGAAGCAGGTTGACAACATCGTTGCCAAAGCATCGGTGGCTGCGCTCAACAAGCACTTGATGCTGGCGGATATGGCCGTTAAGGAGACGGGTCGTGGGCTCGTGGAAGACAAGGCCACGAAGAACATTTTCGCTTGCGAGCATGTCACACATTATCTTGCCGGTCAGAAGACTGTAGGCATCATTCGCGAAGACGACGTGATGGGTATCGACGAGGTTGCTGAGCCGGTCGGTGTCGTAGCCGGTGTTACTCCCGTCACCAATCCAACGTCCACCACTATCTTTAAGTCGCTGATTGCCTTAAAGACTAGGTGCCCGATCGTTTTCGGCTTCCACCCGTTCGCGCAAAAATGCTCCGCGGAAGCCGCTCGCACGGTTCGTGACGCCGCTGTGGCGGCAGGCGCACCCAAGGACTGCATCCAGTGGATCGAGAACCCTTCCATGGAAGCAACTGGTGCATTGATGACGCATCCGGATATTGCCACGATTCTTGCTACAGGAGGCCCCGGCATGGTCAAGGCCGCCTATTCTTCAGGTAAGCCGGCATTGGGCGTGGGTGCGGGCAATGCTCCTGCGTACATCGACTCGAATGTAGACATCGAGCGTGTGGCCAACGATCTTGTGCTTTCCAAGCATTTCGATTACGGCATGATTTGCGCAACCGAACAGGGCATCATTGCTCATAGCGACATTTACGGCAAGCTTGCGCAAGAACTGAAAAACCGCAAGGCGTACTTCGTCAACGCCGATGAGAAGGCCAAGCTTGAACAGTATATGTTCGGATGCACCGCCTATTCCGGAGGGACCCCGAAGCTCAATCCCGTGGTGCCTGGCAAGTCTCCGCAGTACATCGCACGTGAGGCAGGCTTCACCGTTCCCGATGACGTCACCATTCTCGTGGCCGAGTGCAAGGAAGTGGGGGCGCAGGAGCCTCTGACTCTTGAGAAGCTCTGCCCGGTTCATGCCATGCTTCGTTTTGACAACGAGGGACAGGGCTTCGAGATGTGCGAGGGGATGCTCAAATTCGGTGCGGGACACACGGCCGTCATCCATACCGACGACCAGGAGCTCGTCAACCGTTACGGTCTGCGCATGCATGCCTGCCGCATTATCTGGAACCAGCCTTCGGCGCTTGGCGGTGTCGGTGATATTTACAACTCCATCGCACCTTCACTCACCTTGGGCTGCGGCTCCTACGGCGGGAATTCGGTCTCCGGCAATGTCCAGGCTGTCAACCTTCTGAACATCAAGCGCATCGCACGAAGGAACAACAACATGCAATGGTTCAAGATTCCGTCGAAGGTTTATTTCGAGCCCAACGCCATTCGTTATCTGCGTGATATGAGCGACGTCCACCGCGTTGTCATCGTTTGTGACAAGATCATGGAGCAGCTTGGCGTGGTTGACAAGGTCATGGATCAGTTGCGTGCCCGTGAAGAGTCGGTCACCTTCCGGACAATCGACTACGTTGAGCCGGAGCCGTCCGTCGAAACCGTTGAGCGTGGTGCTGCCATGATGCGTGACGAATTCCATCCCGACACTATCATCGCCGTCGGTGGCGGTTCCCCGATGGATGCTTCTAAGATTATGTGGCTGCTATACGAACACCCCGAAATCTCCTTCGACGACGTTCGCGAGAAGTTCTTCGACATTCGCAAGCGTGCATTCCGTATTCCGGCACTGGGTGAGAAGGCCAAGCTCGTCTGCATCCCGACTTCCTCGGGTACGGGGTCCGAAGTCACCCCGTTTGCCGTGATTTCCGATCACAGGACCGGTTACAAGTACCCGATCACCGATTACGCTCTGACCCCTTCGGTGGCGATCGTTGACCCGGTTCTGGCGCGCACTCAGCCCCGCACGCTGGCAAGCAATGCCGGTTTCGATGCATTGACGCACTGCATGGAGTCCTTCGTATCCGTCTATGCCAACGATTTCACGGACGGCATGGCTTTGCACGCCGCCAAGCTGATTTGGGAGAATCTCGAAACCTCGGTTTGCGCCGAGCAGGAAGAGATCAAGAAGCAAGCGCAGGAAAAGATGCACAATGCAGCCACAATGGCAGGCATGGCCTTCGGTTCCGCGTTCCTTGGCATGTGCCACGGCATGGCCCACACCATCGGTGCGCTGTGCGGTGTTCCTCATGGACGTGCCAATTCCGTTCTCCTGCCTTACGTGATCCGTTACAACGGGTCTATACCGCAGGAGCCCACTAGCTGGCCCAAGTACAACAAGTATGTTGCTCCGGAGCGTTACCAAGAATTTGCTCGTGTGATTGGCATCGATCCGGGCAAGACCCCTGAAGAGGGTGTCGAAAACCTAGCCAGTGCCGTCGAAGACTACCGTGACAACAAGCTTGGCATGGATTCAAGTTTCCAACAGTGCGGTGTTGACGAGAAGCATTTCTGGAGTGTCCTCGACCAGATTGGCATGCGCGCATATGAAGATCAGTGCACGCCCGCCAATCCGCGAGTTCCGCAGATCGAAGACATGAAGGACATCGCAGTTGCTGCTTACTACGGTATCTCTCAGGCAGAAGGTCATGCCCGTCGTCTTGAGCGCGAAGCGTAGGGTTTTGCTTTCGAGGAAAGGCAAAACCCGATAGAAAATCAAATCATGTCTGCCGCTTTAATGCGGCAGACATGATTTTGTATTATGGGCATTCAAAATGAACAATCCGACAAAGCACAAAAACCCGAAATTATCGTCATGTTTTCATCGGCTTGTTAAACGAGATTGTCGCATGAAAATAAATCAGTGGAATATCCTTGCAATTCCTCAAATATCAGCGACACGCCCGAATTTTCTGGTAGCCCCCAGATGGTTTAATAGAACAGTTGCCTGTTTAGGGCTCGCAAATTGTAAGAAAAAGAGCGAGTGCAGACCGGTGCCGTCCTCTCGAAGGCGTCGAAGTGCTGCACACTGATGTGGTAAGGCCACGGGATTTCCCGGGGGTCATACCCGCCGGTGTCCCCAAAATAGGTTGGTAATGTCAACAATCGCTAGAAAGGGCGGACGGCAATGGCGGGACAGAAAATCCGCATCAGGCTTAAGTCCTATGACCATGAGGTCATCGACCAATCGGCGAAGAAAATCGTCGAGACGGTCACGAACGCGGGCGCCACTGTAGTGGGCCCGGTTCCTCTGCCTACGGAGAAGAACGTTTACGTGGTAATTCGTTCTCCTCACAAATACAAGGATTCTCGCGAGCACTTCGAGATGCGCACGCATAAGCGCCTTATTGATATCGTCGACCCGACCCCTAAGGCCGTGGATTCGCTGATGCATATCGATTTGCCTGCGGATGTCAATATCGAGATCAAGCTGTAAGGAGGGGGGAATCATGTCGTTGCAGAAAACAAATCGTTCTGCGCTGCTGGGCCGTAAGCTCGGCATGTCGCAGGTTTGGGACGAACAGGGTTTCTTCGTTCCTGTGACCCTCGTTGACGTCTCCACGAATGTGGTTACGGGCGTCAAGACCGAAGAAAGCGATGGCTACAAGGCCGTTCAGCTCGGTTATGGTCAGATTGATCCCACTAAGGTGACCAAGCCTATGGCTGGTCATTTTGCAAAGGCGGGTGTCACCCCGCGTCGTCACTTGGTAGAAGTTCGCACGGAAAACGTCGACGAATTCGAGCCCGGTCAGGAACTGACCGCCGACTTGTTCGATGACGGCGCCGTGGTGGATGTCACGGGTACGACCAAGGGTAAGGGCTTCGCCGGAACCATCAAGCGTTGGGGCTTCAAGTCCTATCGTCGTACTCACGGTTCGCACAAAAACGAACGTCGCCCCGGCTCAGTCGGTGCTTGCGCTACGCCGAGCCGTATTCTCAAGGGCAAGCGCATGGCCGGACGTATGGGTCATGTCACTTCCACCGTGCAGAACCTCGAGGTCGTGTCCTCCGATAAGGAGAACGGCATCATCGCCATCAAGGGTGCCCTTCCGGGACCCAAGGGCGGCATCGTTCTGCTTCGTTCGGCTGTGAAGGGAGCCTGATAAATCATGGCTAACGTAACATTCAATGTCACCGATGCCAAAGGCAAGTCCGCTGGCTCCGTTGAGGCGCCGGCCGATATCTTCGGTATTTCCAATGAAGAGGTCGAGGCCCACGTTCCGCAGATTCATCAGGTGGTCGTGGCTCAGCTTGCTGCTGCTCGTCAAGGAACGCACGCTGTAAAGAACCGTGGAGCTGTTTCCGGCGGCGGCAAGAAGCCGTGGAAGCAGAAGGGCACCGGTCGTGCTCGACAGGGTTCCATCCGCGCTCCTCAGTGGGTTCACGGCGGTGTTGTTCACGGCCCAGTGCCGCGCGACTACTCCCAGCGTACCCCCAAGAAGATGATCGCGGGCGCTCTGCGCTACGTGCTCTCCAACCGTGCGAATGCCGGTCATGTTGCAGTTGTCGACTTTGGTATAAAGGACACCCCTTCCACCAAGGCTGCGCTGGCTGCGCTGACCCCAGTAAGCAACAACCAGTTCACCACCGTCGTGCTTTCGCGTGATGAGGTCAACGTGTGGCTTTCCGCTCGCAACATTCCGACGGTGCACCTGATCTTTGCAGATCAGCTGAACACCTACGATGTGGTTACCGCTCAGTACGTCGTCTTCAGCAAGGAAGGCTTCAACGCCTTTGTTGCCGCGAAGACTGAGCCCAAGGAGGCCTGATCGATATGGCAGCTATTCACAATCCCGCTCACGATGTCATCATCAAGCCGGTTGTCTCTGAGAAGAGCTACGCCGCTGGTGACCGTGGTCAGTACACTTTCGTGGTTGCTCCTGATGCCAATAAGGTTCAGATCAAGCAGGCCGTCGAAAAAATCTTCAATGTCAAGGTGACGAATGTCAACACCCTCAACCGCGCCGGCAAGCGTCAGCGCACCCGCACCGGTTTCGGTCAGCGCGTCAATCAGAAGCGTGCGATCGTTACGGTTGCTGAGGGCCAGTCAATCGACATCTTCGGTAACTGAAGCATAGCCGAAAAAGTCAAAGGAAGAACTAATTATGGCTATCCGCGTTTATAAGCCGACGACTCCGGGCCGTCGCAACGCGTCTGTGTCGGATTTTTCCGATCTCACGCGCTCCACGCCCGAGAAGTCGCTGGTACGCAAACTCAGCAAAACTGGCGGTCGTAACTCCTACGGTCGTGTGACTTCCCGCCATCGCGGCGGTGGACACAAGCGTCAGTACCGTCTCATCGACTTCAAACGTTGGGACAAGGATGGCGTGCCTGCCAAGGTTGCTGAAATCGAATATGATCCCAACCGTTCCGCACGTATCGCTCTTCTTCACTATGCAGATGGTGAGAAGCGCTACATTGTGGCTCCCAGGGGCGTAAAGCAGGGCGATGTTATTGAGACCGGCGAGCATGCCGATATCAAGCCCGGCAACAACTTGCCGTTGCACAGCATCCCCACTGGTACCATCGTTCACGCCATCGAGCTTCGCCCTCTGGGCGGTGCTAAGATAGCGCGTTCTGCAGGTGCCGGCGTTCAGCTTGTCGCAAAGGATGGTGCTTACGCTCAGCTGCGTATGCCGTCCGGCGAAATTCGCAACGTCGATGCCCGTTGCCGTGCAACTATTGGTGAGGTCGGCAACTCCGATCATGCCAACATTCAGCTCGGTAAGGCAGGACGTGCTCGTTGGATGGGCAAGCGGCCGATTACTCGTGGTGAATCCATGAACCCGGTAGACCATCCGCATGGTGGTACTACTCGCGGTGGTAAGCCGCCGGTGTCACCTTGGGGCAAGGGCGAGGTTCGTACTCGTCGTCCGAAGAAGGCTTCGAACAAGATGATTGTTCGTCGTCGTCCCAATGGTAAGAACCGTAAGTAAGGAGCGTCGAACAGATGTCACGTAGCATCAAGAAGGGCCCCTTCGTCGACGCCCATTTACAGAAGAAAGTCGACGAACAAAACGAGAAGGGCACGAAGAACGTCATCAAGACGTGGTCGCGCCGTTCCATGATCACCCCTGACTTCATCGGTCACACTTTCGCTGTGCATGATGGTCGTAAGCATGTTCCGGTCTTCGTGACCGAGTCCATGGTTGGACACAAGCTCGGTGAATTCGCTCCGACGAAGACATTCCGAGGTCATGTTCACGACGACAAAAAAGCTCGCCGCTAAAGGAAGAGAAAGATTATGGAAGCTAAAGCAATCGCTCGTCACGTACGTGTGACGCCGCGCAAGGCTCGCCGCATGGTCGACCTCATCCGAGGCAAAAAAGTGAGCGACGCCGTCACCATCTTGAAATTCGCCCCGCAGGATGCCTCTGAGCCCGTGCTCAAGGTACTGCAGAGCGCCACCGCGAACGCACGTGTCAAGGCTGAAAAGGCTGGCGAGGCGTTTCGTGAGAATGACCTGTATGTGAAAGAGACCTATGTGGACGAAGGCGTGACGCTCAAGCGTTTCCGTGCTCGTGCACAAGGCCGTGCTGGACGCATCAACAAGCGCACCAGCCACATCACGGTCGTTGTCGCCAGCAAGGAAGGAGCCCGCTAAAGATGGGTCAGAAGATCAATCCGTTAGGCTACCGCCTGGGCATCACAGAAGACCACCGTTCAAAGTGGTTCTCCGATTCCAACAAGTCTGGTGAGCGTTACAGCGACTTCGTCCTCGAGGACGACAAGATTCGCAAGGCCATGAGCAAGGACCTTGAGCGTGCGGGCGTGTCTCGCATTATCATCGAACGCACCCGTGACCGTGTGCGCGTGGACATCCACGCCGCTCGCCCGGGTATTGTCATTGGCCGTCGTGGAGCTGAGGCCGAACGTGTTCGCGCTAAGCTCGAGAAGATTACGAGCAAGCAGGTTCAGCTCAACATCTTTGAAGTCAAGAATGCCGCTCTGGACGCCCAGCTTGTTGCTCAGTCCATCGCCGAGCAGCTGACCAACCGTGTCACGTTCCGTCGTGCCATGCGTAAAGCTCAGCAGGACGCGATGCGCGCTGGCGCAAAGGGTATCCGCATCAAGCTTTCCGGCCGCCTTGGAGGCGCCGAGATGAGCCGTTCCGAGTTCTATCGTGAAGGTCGCGTTCCGCTGCAGACCCTCCGTGCTCTTATTGATTATGGCTTCTTCGAAGCTCGTACGACCTATGGTCGCATCGGCGTGAAGGTCTGGATCTACAAGGGCGATATGACCGAGCGTGAATTCGATGAGCAGCAGGCTCAGCAGGACAACAACCGCGGACGTCGCGGTGGCGATCGTCGCCCGCGTCGTGGTGGTCGTCCTTCCGGCCAGCGTGGTTCGAAGACCGAAGCCAAGGCAGCAGCCCCGGCTAAGGCCGAAGAGCCCGCTGCAGCAGCACCTGCAGCCTCGGAAGCAAAGGAGTGAGCAGATATGCTTATCCCAAAGAGGACTAAGTACCGTAAACAGCAGCGTCCGAAGCGTCGCGGCATGTCCAAGGGCGGTAACGAGATTTCGTTCGGCGATTTCGGCATTCAGGCTTTGGCCCCTGCCTACATCACCAACCGTCAGATCGAGGCTGCTCGTATCGCCATGACCCGCTACATCAAGCGTGGCGGTCGTGTGTGGATCACGATCTTCCCTGATCGTCCTTTGACCAAGCACGCACTCGGAAGCCGAATGGGTTCCGGTAAGGGCACACCCGAGTCCTGGATTGCCAATGTGCATCCTGGTCGAGTGATGTTCGAGATTGGCGGCGTCGATGAGACTGTCGCAAGAGAAGCCCTTCGCCGAGCTATCGACAAGTTGCCGATGAAGTGCCGCATTATTGCACGTGAAGGCGGTGATCTCTGATGTCAGTCGGAACTGCAGACTACACCATCAAGAATCTCAATGAGAAGACCAATGACGAAATTGAAGGCTTCCTGAAGAAGTCTAAGGAAGAGCTGTTTAACCTGCGCTTCCAGAACGCCACTGGTCAGCTTGACAATTCCGCAAGGCTCAAAGCCGTCAAGCACGACATCGCAAGGATGTACACCGTCCTGCGTGAGCGTGAACTCGGCATCAGCCAGGAACCTGAGTCGGGCGACACGAAGACTGAGGAGAAGTAAGCATGGCTGAAAAGCAAGAGCGCAACTTCCGCAAGACTCGTACTGGTTATGTCGTGTCCGACGCAATGGACAAGACCATCACCGTCGAGCTCGAGCAGCGTTCGACCCACCCGCTGTATGGCAAGGTCGTCCGCTCCACTCGTAAGGTCAAGGTTCATGACGAGCACAACGATGCCCACAGGGGTGATTTGGTGCGTATCATGGAAACGCGGCCTTTGAGCAAGACCAAGCGTTGGCGTCTCGACTCCATCGTCGAACGCGCCAAGTAACAAGTTCGGCAAGGCTCCGCTGCACACCCTAACCGGTGGCAGGGGAGAACCAGCGCGGCTAAGGAGAATCAATGATTCAGCAGGAAACGCGGCTTCATGTCGCCGACAACACGGGTGCCAAGGAGATTTTGGCCATCCGAGTGCTCGGCGGATCGAAGCGACGCTATGCCGGCATTGGCGACGTGATCGTCGCCTCCGTCAAGGACGCGATCCCTGGCGGGTCGGTCAAGAAGGGCGATGTAGTCAAGGCTGTTGTCGTCCGTACGGTCAAGGAGCATCGTCGTAAAGACGGCTCATACATCAAGTTCGACGAGAACGCTGCGGTTATTCTGGGCTCCGGCCATGAACCGAAGGGCACTCGTATCTTCGGACCGGTCGGTCGTGAATTGCGTGACAAGCGCTTCATGAAGATTGTGTCCCTCGCCCCGGAGGTGATTTGAGATGGTAGCCAAGATTAAGACCGGCGACCAGGTCAAGGTCATCCGCGGCAAGGATCGCGGCAAGGAGGGCAAGGTCACCCGAGTTCTCCCCAACGATCGTTTGATTGTCGAGGGTGTGCAAATCGTCAAGAAGCATGTGCGCGCTACCCAGCAGGGTCAGCAGGCCGGCATCGTCTCCGTTGAGGCGCCGATTCATCGCTCGAACGTGATGGTCATCGACCCGGAGACCAAGGAACCGACCCGTGTTGGCGTTAAGATCACGACTGAGGCCGTAGACGGCAAAGTCAAGACCGTGCGCACACGCATCGCAAAGAAATCAGGAAAGGAGCTGGCATGACCGATACATCAGTCGAAGCGCCGGCAACACCGCGCCTGAAGCAGCAGTACATCGACAAGATTGTGCCCGAACTCGAGAAGGAATTCAAGTATTCCAACCCGATGCAGGTCGCAAAGGTTCAGAAGGTCGTTGTTTCCATGGGTGTTGGCGCCGCGGCTCGCGACTCCAAGCTCATCGAAGGCGCGGTCAAGGACCTCACCGCGATTACCGGCCAAAAGCCCAAGATTACCAAGGCAAAGAAGTCTGTCGCGCAGTTCCATCTGCGTGAGGGACAGGCCATCGGTGCGTATGTCACTCTTCGTGGTGATCGTATGTGGGAGTTCCTAGATCGGTTGCTCGTTCTGGCTTTGCCGCGTATTCGCGATTTCCGCGGTATCAGTGGCAAGCAGTTCGACGGTCAGGGTAACTACAACTTCGGTCTGACCGAGCAGTCTATGTTCCATGAGATTGATCCAGATCAGATTGATCATCAGCGTGGTATGGACATCACCGTAGTGACCAGCACCAAGGATGACAAGGAGGCTCGGGCATTGCTCAAGCACCTTGGATTCCCCTTTAAGGAGAACTGATATGGCAAAAACTGCTCTCAGAAACAAGGCTGCTGCCAAGCCAAAGTTCAAGGTGCGCGGTTACACGCGTTGCCAGGTTTGTGGCCGTCCCCACTCCGTATATCGCAAGTTCGGCCTGTGCCGCATCTGCCTTCGTGAGAAGGCACACCGTGGCGAGCTGCCCGGAGTTACGAAGTCCAGTTGGTAAACATCGACGCTGAAGGTCCTCGGCCGGGGCAGATCATTACGATTTGCTCCGGCGGAGGAAACCACGGCGAGAAAGGGCGTTAGCCCACATGACAATGACAGATCCAATCGCAGACATGCTTACGCGTCTGCGTAATGCGAGTACAGCGAAACATGAAACAGTTTCCATGCCGTACTCCAAGTTCAAGGCGGCAATTGCCGAGATTCTGAAGCAGGAAGGTTATATTGAAAACTTCACTGCTACGGATGCTCGTGTTGGTCAGAATCTCGAGATTACGTTGAAGTATGGTCCTAATGGCGAACGTGCCATTCAGGGAATCAAGCGTATTTCGAAGCCAGGCCTCCGTCGCTATGCCAAGTCGGACGCACTGCCTATGCCCCTCGGTGGCATGGGCGTTGCGATTATCTCGACCAGTGCAGGATTGTTGACCCAGAAGGAATGCCTCGACCGGGGCATTGGTGGCGAAATCGTCGCCTTCGTTTGGTGAGGAAGGAGAGCTAAACATGGCATCACATATTGGCAAGCTCCCCGTCGCCATCCCGGCTGGCGTGGAAGTGAAGATTGATGGACAGAACTTCAGCGTCAAGGGCGCCAAGGGTTCTGATTCCTACATCATTCCCGATGGCATTACTGCACGGATCGAAGACAACACCATCTTCTTCGACCCGAAGGATGAGCAGGTGCAGACTCGTGCAAATCACGGTCTCGCTCGTTCCATCGTCGCTTCGAAGATTCAGGGTGTGAACGAAGGCTTCACGAAGACCTTGGACATCGTAGGCACGGGTTACCGCGCTCAGATGAAGGGCCAGGGCATCGAGTTTTCGCTTGGTTATTCGCATACCATCACCGTCAACCCGCCCGAGGGCATCACCTTCGAGCTGCCGAACGCAAACCAGGTTGTCGTCAAGGGTACTGATAAGCAGGCGGTCGGTCAGGCTGCGGCTAATATCCGCGCACTGCGTAAACCTGAACCCTACAAGGGTAAGGGTATCAAGTACTCCGATGAGCACATCCTGCGCAAGGTTGGAAAGGCTGGTAAGTGATATGACAGTCAAGATTTTCGGTAAGGGCAAGACAGTCGCAAGACTTCGTCGTCACGCCCGTCTGCGCAAGCACATCAACGGAACCGCACAGCGGCCGCGTCTCGTGGTCACTCGTTCCAATCGTCACATGGTCGCTCAGATCGTTGACGACACTAAGGGAACGACGCTGGTCAGCGAGTCCACCATCACCCATGATTTCGATGGGTTCAAGGGCACCAAGACTGAGGCTGCCCAGAAGGTTGGCGAGCTGATTGCCAAGAAGGCCAAGGATGCTGGTATCGACTCCGTGGTCTTCGACCGTGGCGGTAACAAGTATCATGGTCGCGTCGCAGCTGTTGCTGAAGGCGCCCGTCAGGGAGGTCTTGCACTTTGAGCGACAACGAGAAGGAAACCCAAGTGGCTGAAGAAAATCAGAACACGCAGGCATCCAACGACAACAAGCAAGGCCAGCGCAATGATGACCGTCGCGGTTCGCGTCGCGGTGGTCGCGGTGAAGGTCGTCGTGGAGAGCGTCGTGGTCGTCACGAGGAAAATCGTGGCGATGAGTTGCTCGATCGCGTGGTGACCATCAATCGCGTTTCCAAGACCCGTAAGGGTGGCCGTAGCATGAGCTTTGCTGCTCTTGTTGTGGTCGGAGACGGTAATGGCACCGTGGGCATTGGTTATGGCAAGTCCCGTGAGGTTCCTGCCGCAATTGCCAAGGGCCAGCTTGATGCCAAGAAGCATATGATCACGGTTCCGCGCGTTCGCGGCACTGTGACTCACCCGGTCATCGGCCATGACGCTGCAGGTACTGTTCTGCTTCGTCCGGCTGCACCTGGTACCGGTGTAATCGCCGGTGGTGCTGTTCGTGCCGTTATGGAATGTGCAGGCATCACCGACATCCTTACCAAGTCGATGGGCAGCGCCACCGCAGTCAATGTGGTTCGTGCCACCATTGACGCATTGAAGCAGCTCGAAGAGCCGGAAGAGATTGCTGCTCGTCGTGGTCTGACGGTTGAGGAAGTTGCTCCTGACAACCTGCTTCGTGCTCGCGCCGAAGGCATTGCCGAGGCTCGCAAGGCCCGTGAGGACGCCAAAGCCGAAGCTGAACAAGCTAAGGATGGTGAGGAGTGATGGCAGATTTGAAGATCACGCTCATAAAAGGTCTGGTCAACCGTAAGCCGGCTCAGCGCGACTCCGTTCGCACGCTTGGTCTGCACAAGATCGGTCAGACGGTCGTTCGTGAGGACACCCCCGCAACCCGCGGTCTGATCAATACGGTTCGCCACTTGGTCACGGTTGAGGAGGCCTGATATGGCAGAACAAGAAGAAAACACGATTTTGCAGATGCATGATCTGCGTCCTGCTCCGGGTGCCAAGAAGAAGCGCACTCGCGTGGGCCGCGGTGAAGGTTCCAAGGGTAAAACCGCGGGACGTGGCGCGAAGGGTACGCTGAAGCGTTATCAGGTTCGCCCAGGTTTCGAAGGTGGACAGTTGCCGCTGTACATGCGTTTGCCCAAACTTCGTGGATTTAAGAGCCCCTTCAAGAAGGAATTCCAGGTCGTTAACGTCGCTACTCTTGCGGAGCTGTTCCCCAAGGGTGGAGAAATTACTGTTGAAGATCTGGTCAAGGCTGGCGCGGTTCGCGACGGCTATCCGGTTAAGGTCTTGGGGGATGGCGAGATTACTGCTGCTTTCACTCTAAAGGGTGTGAAGGCTTCGAAGACCGCTCAGGCTAAGATTGAGGCTGCAGGCGGCACCATTTCCGAATAGTTTTCGGAATCCATGTTCTCAAGCTGTAGTTTGAAAGCATGGTTTGCATGGTCCTCTTTGCGAGAGCAAAGAGGACCATCTTGCTGATAGTGGGAAAGTATATTGTGCTATCGAAACTTTCGACAGGATTATTGGTAGCGGTGTTGTGGTCGTAACATATGATTGGTAGATGGATAACGCTACCATTGTCATTTAGTATGTTTGCATTGGCACATAAGGTGTGCTGAAGAGGGGGAGGAAATCCAGGTGAGGACGTTAATCCAGGCCCTAAAAACGAAAGAACTTCGCCATAAGATTTTCTTCGTGCTAGGTCTTATTGTCATTTACCGTATCGGATCATTCATACCGACACCGGGAGTGGACTACAGAGTGGTTCAGCAATGTGTTGGCACAATGAAGACGACGCAGGAGAATTTCGTAGGGTTGGTCAACCTCTTCTCCGGTGGAGCTATGCTTCAGATTTCCATCTTTGCGTTGGGTGTGATGCCGTATATCACCGCATCCATCGTCATTCAGTTGCTGCGTGTCGTTATTCCGCGCTTCGAGGCCTTGCATAAGGAAGGCCAGTCTGGCGAGACGAAACTGACGCAGTACACTCGTTACCTCACCATTGGTTTGGCGATTTTGCAGTCCACCACGATTTTGGTCACCGCTCGTTCAGGTGCGTTGTTCAACTATCGCTGCGGACAGGTCATACCTGACGGTTCTGTATGGAATCTCGTCGTCATGGTGCTTGTTATGACAGGTGGAACTGGTCTGATCATGTGGATGGCCGAGTTGATTACTGATAAGGGCATCGGCCAAGGTATGTCCATCCTGATCTTCATGTCCATCTGCTCCGGATTCCTTCCTCAACTTTGGGAGATTGGCTGGGGCACCGACGGGAAAAACGGTAACTGGCAGTACTTTGGTATCATCATCGCGGTTCTTGTCGTTATTCTCGTGTTTGTTGATTTCGTCGAGCTCTCGCAGCGACGTATTCCGGTGCAATATACACGCCGTATGATTGGACGCAAGATGTATGGTGGTTCATCCACCTACCTTCCTTTGAAGATCAATATGTCCGGTGTCATCCCGCCGATCTTCGCTTCTTCGATACTTGCTATTCCTACATTGATCGCTCAGTTCGGTAAATCCGATAAGGAGTGGGTCAAGTGGATCAACACCAATTTGGCCAACACCACGTCTGTCTGGTACATCTCGCTATATGCCCTGATGATTGTCTTCTTCTGCTTCTTCTACACCTCAATCACGTTCAATCCTGATGAGACTGCAGATAACATGAAGCAGTATGGCGGCTTTATCCCCGGTATCCGTGCAGGCAGCGCCACGAGCCGTTACCTGAGCTACGTGATGAACAGGCTGAACACGGTTGGTGCCATTTATCTGCTGTTTGTGGCTTTGATCCCGACCATGCTCATCATGATGCTTCATCTCAACAACAAACTTCCGTTCGGTGGCACCACCGTTCTGATTATTGCTGGTGTCGGTCTTGATACCCTGCGCCAGGCGAAGGCTCAGACCGAGCAGTTCCAGTACACTGGTTTCTTGCTTGAAGATACTGACCACGTCGAAGGTAAGTAATCGATCGTATCCAGATATGGGTTTGTCTTTGCATGATTCATCCGTCCATTGCCGTAAGGCAGGGCGGATGAACCTGTATCTGCAGCAGCTCGAGAAAACAAGAATGCTTTGGAAAATCAAACTTTAAAACAACAACGACAAAAGGAAAATGATATGCGCCTTCTTATTATGGGCCCGCAAGGAGTGGGCAAAGGAACTCAAGCCAAGCTGATTGCCGAGCACTACGGCATTCCGCACATTTCCACCGGTGACATCTTCCGCTACAACATGAAGAACGAGACCCCGCTGGGACTTGAGGCAAAAAGCTATACCGACAAAGGTCAGCTGGTTCCGGATGAACTTACAAACAAGATTGTTAAAGATCGTCTTGCCATGGATGACGCGAAAAACGGCTGGATTCTTGATGGCTATCCGCGCAATGCATCGCAGGTAGAAGCGCTTGACAAGATGCTTGAGGAACTCGGCACACCGCTCGACAAGGCAGTGGCTCTTGATGCCGATCGTGATACCCTGCTGGCCCGTATAGCCAAGCGCTCGGCTGAAGAGGGTCGTGCTGACGACAATGCCGAGGCAATTGCACAACGTCTTAAGACCTACGATGAGCAGACGGCTCCACTGCTTGACGTCTACAAGAAACGCAGTTGCCTTGTTTCCATCGATGGTGAGGGTGACATCGATAAGATTTCCCAGAAGATTTTCGACGCTCTCGATTGAACGGGTAGTCAATACCAACAAGAGGGGATTGAAAGCAACACGCCGTGTCGCTTTCAATCCCCTTATTTGCTATGATGTTAAGTTGGTGTGTTCTCAAACATGCCAAAAATGTAATATCGGCCAAAGAACGGAATGAGGCTCATGGCTAAAGACGGTGTGATTGAAGTAGAAGGTCAGGTGGTGGAAGCACTGCCTAACGCGATGTTTCGCGTAGAACTCGAAAACAAGCACATCGTGCTCGCAACCATCTCAGGTAAGATGCGTAAGAACTATATCCGCATCCTTCCGCAGGACCGCGTGGTCCTTGAGATGAGCCCGTACGATCTGAACCGCGGACGTATTACGTACCGTTATAAGTAAGGTACAAGCAAAGGAAAACCATGAAGGTCAGCCCTAGTGTGAAGAGGATCTGCGAGAATTGCCGCGTGATTCGTCGTCACGGTCGCGTCATGGTAATCTGCTCAAACCCGCGCCACAAACAGCGTCAAGGCTGAGCAGAAAACCTAGACCAAAAGAAGGTATTGAGTCGCAGCTGAAAAGCTGAACCCCGGGCACGCAGGCCTGGGCCGGGAAACCGGGTGACTTGGTACAAACCTGCGGAACATAGAAGGAATCGCAATGGCACGTCTTGCCGGAGTCGACATCCCCAATGAGAAGCGCATCGAGATCGCCCTCACCTATATTTTTGGTGTAGGTCGTACTCGCGCGAAGGAAACGCTTGCCGCAACCGGAGTAGATCCGGACATTCGCGTCAAGGATCTGAGTGATAAGCAGCTTATTACGTTGCGCGACTATCTTGAGGCCAATTATAAGATTGAAGGCGATCTGCGTCGTGAAGTAGATGCGGATATTCGCCGCAAGATTCAGATCAACTGCTATCAGGGTCAGCGTCATCGCCACCATCTGCCCGTACGCGGTCAGCGCACGAAGACCAACGCCCGTACCCGCAAGGGACCGAAGCGTACTGTTGCAGGAAAGAAAAAGGCCGTCAAGTAAGGTCTAGCGCTTATGAAGAGGGACGGGGCGTCGCTGTTGTCTGCTGCGTTCCATGCTCTTCTGACGTAGAGAATCATTCGCATTTAGGAAACGAGGATCAATGGCTGCTGCAAAGCAAGCTGCGCGCAAGCCCCGCCGCCGCGACCGCAAGTCGGTACCGGTCGGGCAAGCGCACATCAAGTCCACTTTCAATAACACCATCATCTCCATCACTGATCCCTCAGGCGCAGTCGTTGCTTGGGCTTCCGGTGGCGATGTCGGGTTCAAGGGCTCACGTAAGTCAACTCCTTACGCCGCAGGCATGGCTGCTGAGTCAGCCGCGCACAAGGCGCAGGAACATGGCGTCAAGAAGGTTGACGTCTTCGTCAAGGGTCCGGGTTCCGGTCGTGAGACCGCCATCCGCTCTCTGCAGTCCGCAGGTCTCGAAGTCGGTTCCATTACCGATGTCACCCCGCAGGCCCATAACGGTGTACGCCCCCCGAAGCGTCGCCGCGTCTGAAGCACTTCATTTAACCATCCGTCCAACCTGCTTATGATCAGTGAGTGCACCACCGATCAGAAGCTGAAAGGATAACACAGTGCTTATTGCACAGCGTCCGCAACTTACTGAGGAATCACTGAATCCGCAGCGTTCTCGTTTCGTTATCGAGCCGCTTGAGCCTGGATTCGGCTACACGCTTGGTAATTCGTTGCGTCGTACCCTGTTGAGTTCCATCCCTGGAGCTGCAGTCACTTCAGTACGTATTTCCGGTGCCCTTCATGAGTTTACAACTCTGCCAGGTGTCGAGGAAGACGTGACCGAGATTCTGCTCAATGTTAAGGGAATCGTACTCACCAGTGAATATGACGAACCTGTTGTTATGTATCTGCGTAAGAGCGGGAAAGGCGAAGCCACCGCGGGGGATATCACTCCTCCTTCAGGTGTAACCATCGCTAATCCCGACATGCATATCGCCACTCTTGCTGACGATGGCGAACTCGAGATTGAGTTTACTGTCGAACGTGGCCGTGGGTATGTACCTGCACAGATGAACAAGCAGGACAACGATGAGATTGGCCGCATTCCGGTTGATTCTATTTATTCGCCGGTACTTAAGGTGAGCTATAAGGTCGAGGCCACCCGTGTCGAACAGCGCACGGATTTCGATAAGCTCATTCTTGATGTGGAGACCAAACCTGCGATTTCGCCGCGAGATGCAGTAGCATCTGCCGGTTCCACCCTGGTTGAGCTTTTCGGCCTGTGCCATGAGCTCAATTCGGAAGCGGAAGGTGTCGAGGTCGGCCCCGCTCCGGTAGAAGAAGAGGTCAACCCGGAGATGGCGATTCCGATTGAGGAGCTCAATCTCACCCAGCGCAGCTATAACTGCCTGAAGCGTGAAGGTATTCACACTGTTGGTGAATTGGTATCCCACACCGAGCAGGATCTGCTCGACATCCGTAATTTTGGTATGAAGTCGATCGATGAGGTTAAGGAGAAGCTTGAAAGTATGGGTCTCTCTTTGAAGGCCTCTCCGTTGGGCTTCGATACCCACAACCTTGAAGGTGGCACTTTCTTCTCGCCTGAAGACGAGTAGAACCCAGCTTCATTCTAAGTTCCGGTACTGTTTCGGATGTTCGGGCGTATGCCCACCTGAGCAGTATAGAACCGGAGCGTTAAGGAGTAATAATGCCTACACCTAGAAAAGGGCCGCATCTGGCTTCAAGCCCGGCTCATGAGCGTTTGATGCTCGCGAACATGGCAACTAGCCTGTTTGAGCACGGCCGCATCGTTACCACCTTGCCGAAGGCCAAGCGCCTTCGTCCGGTGGTCGAGCGTCTGATCACTTTCGCAAAGAATGGTGATCTTGCTCATCGCCGTCGTGTGATGCGCGTCATTCGAAACAAGTCAGTCGTCCACAAGCTCTTCACTGAGATTGCGGAGCAGATGCAGCAGCGCGAGGGTGGTTACACCCGAATCGTTAAGATCGCGCCTGCCAAGGGCAACAACGCACCACGCGCCATCATCGAGCTCGTAACCGAACCGGTAAGCGCCAAGAAGTCCGTTGTCAAGGAAGCTGAAGTCGCAGCTGCCGTCGCCGCCGACAAGGCTGAGGTCAAGAAAGCCGAAGCTAAGTCAGTGGAAACCACGGACAAGGCTGACGTTATGGAAACCCAAGTTGACACAGATGTTGCTGCAGCTGATGCAGCAGTCGAAGAGACCGAGGCCAAGCAAGCCGACGAGGAAGAGAAGTGAGTCGCTAGTACTTACTGATTTTCTTGAGAAGACCGGAGACACAAGTCTCCGGTCTTCTTCGTTTCATATTCCATTCAACGTAGGAACGTATCGGAAGTATACTGGCTACGATGAGATTACGAATTGATTTGGCTTATGATGGTGCTGCCTTTCATGGTTGGGCTAGGCAACCGGGTTTGCGTACGGTTCAGGGTATTTTTGAAGAGGTGTTACATACGGTATTGCGTATAGCTGCGGACGACGAAGATGAGCCGTTGCGGCTGGTTGTCGCTGGACGCACCGATACCGGTGTGCACGCCTCCCATCAAGTCTGTCATTTGGATGTCGGGGAGAAGACCATCGAACGTTGTGTCGGGCATATGGAAGTGCCTGCGATTGAAGCATTGAAACGTAGATTAAGGCATGATCTTCCTGATGACATCAACTTGCACGATATTAGCATCGCTCCGGAAGGTTTTGACGCGCGTTTTTCGGCGTTGGAACGTACCTATGTCTACCGGATTGCCGATGGTGCCGGACCAGCTGCCGATCCTCGGTTGCGAGGGTTTGTGTTCAGGATTGAGGATGAGCTGGATATTGCGGTCATGAATGAAGCTGCGGTAAAAACTATTGGATTGCATGATTTTGGCTCATTTGCGACGCCTAACCCCGGCGGCACTACGATACGTGAGGTGAAACGGGCGTCGTGGCGACGTGTGCCAATGACAGGAATGTATGGTGATGCTCTCAGTTCCTGCGCTCGATGCGCAAGGCCGGAAATGCGGAGGGAAGCGTCTGCTGATGTACGCAGTTCAGTAATCGGGAATGGCGTCAATGGCGAATCTTCATCAACCGGTGTAAACGTGGACCATGGCGATCTAAGTCTGCGTGAGACCGAAGAAGACAAGAACGATGGCGTTCAATCGTGTGAAAGCCTCGATGTTGCTGACATCCAGTTGTCGTCAACCTCCCAAGACTATGTTGTTCCATCGATTGAATCGGGACTGATTTGTTTCACGATCGTAGCTGACGCCTTTGCGCGCAACATGGTCCGGTCTCTTGTCAACGCGTGCGTACAGGTTGGTCGTCATCGCAAGTCGTTGGACTGGTTCGCCCAAAAGATCGATGTTCCTGTGCGAGAAGGATCGACCGGCCCGATTGCAGCCTGTGGCCTTACTCTGGAGCACGTCGATTATCCTATCGATGCGGAGTTGGGCAAAAGGGCTGAAGCGATTCGTGCAAGGCGCACCTTGAACGAGTAATCGGTTCAGTATTGCCATCCGTGCTCGTTCGGTGATCTCCCAGTTTGGCTTTTTGAAGTGACAGAGCGGACTCTTATCTTGCCAATGTGTACGTAAGCGAGCATTGTGCTGCTGTTTACTGGGTCGCGTTATAGATTCAATCGGTTTGTTGGTGTCTGGTCGATCCAGAATTGAGCAGCGGAGAATGAATCCGAGGAATTGAGTCTCGAAAACATAAGCCGCGGATTTATTTCACCAATGTTGTGCTCTAGGTTGTGTTTGGAGAAAATCGAAAAGATGGATGGCAAATGGTTGTGCGCCACGCCCGGTTGCGTTGGTTGATGAGTTGCCTTATACTGTGAAAGTTGCGGTTTTACGCAAAGGATAAGTGTCCGAGCGGTCTAAGGAGCACGCCTCGAAAGCGTGTGAGGGGCAACCCTCCGCGAGTTCGAATCTCGCCTTATCCGCATCAAACCTCCGTGGCTTCGGTTTCGGAGGTTTTTTATTTCCCCAGTTGGAACTGTTCAATCTGGAAGAGTCTCAACTGGACCGTAACCTTTCAGCGCGCGATTACTCATCCCAATAGTGCCGCATCGGTTGCCGGGTAACCTTCCGATAGCGCCAGATATGCGCGTGAACTGATTAGATCGGAAAGTACGGCTAGTGAAGTGTTTGTTGCGCCGCCTGTGACATTACCGCGGTGCTTCGTCCCGTCGTCATCACGGGAGTCGGTAAGAGCAGAGGCGAGTGCCGTCAGAGATTCCCGAGCACAACCCATTTCAACGACGGCTATGGTTGGTGCCTGCAGATCCGTGGATGGGTCGGTGATAACATCCGGATGTGCCAGAAGATCACTGGTGTCATAGACTTTCTGCCTCGGATCTTCGACCCGAGCGTTCGACATGTCCTCATGTGGCTCAATCGAAATAAGCCGAGCGGCTACCGCCTTGTGGTCATCGCTCAACCGTAGGGTGGCCCCGTTGACACCTTTGGCCGCCAGGACCTCGGTTTCGAAACCTGCTCGGTCTTCTGCCAAAGCAACGCCGCCAATGGTTTTATTATCGAGACTCAAGGCAACCACTTCATTAAGGTTTGCGATCTGAGCACTGGGATGCACAGTGTTGCTTACACCGATTAATGGTGCAAGATTCTTCTGTATCCATTGCATCTGGACGCTTTTCATGGTGTATATACCGAACTGGGCGGGGCAGGATGCCGCTGCATCTTTCCAAGCTTGCGCTGCGTCTCCGGCAGAAATATATCGCGCGACAAACGGGTTGTCCGCTGTGGTTCGTGAGGTTGAACGCATCGCATTGCTATAAGCCGACTTGCAAGGGCCTGCTTGTTCGGCTTGGGATTCGAGCCTGGGCGGATTGCACGCGGCTAAAGACAGCATTGTGACGATGGCCGTTGCACTGGCGAGGACGCACCGTCCCAGTGGATTCCGCAATAAGGAAAAAATCTGACCTGTCTGCATAAACAACTAAAATACTGGTTGATTGTGACTTAATGGGCTAAAGGGCTCGATAGATAATTTCATATAGGAGGTCTTGCGACCATGGAACTAGACCTGGCAGGTATTCATCAGCTCGCGGCTGGACAAGGAATCGATTCCGAGACACTTGATAACGCACTTTCTGAAGCGTTGTTATTGGCATATAGTAAAACATCTCACCCGGCGAAACATGTACGTGTCGAGCTTGACGATCGTGCCGGTACGTTTACGATTTGGGCGAGGGACGAGAAACCGGTGGAGCCTACCGAAGAAAATCCGCATCCACGTCCGGAATTGGGCGAGGAATATGATGATACGCCTCACGACTTCGGACGTTTGGCAGCTTCGACCGCTCGACAGGTGATTCGACAGCTGTTCCGTGATGCGGAAGACGAGCGAGTGCTTGGTGCATTTGCTGGGCAAAAGGGCAAGCTGATTACCGGCATTATTCAGCAGGATATGAAGGATCCGGCGAATGTGCACGTCGCCGTCGGTGACGTTGAGGCCATTTTGCCCAAGCGTGAGCAGGTTCCGGGTGAGCATTATCGCCATGGGGAGCGTTTACGTGTGTATGTTGTTACCGTTGGTCGCGGACTTAAAGGGCCGGAAATCGTCGTGTCGCGCTCGCATCCGGAATTGGTTCGTCAGCTCTTTGAGCGTGAAGTGCCCGAGTTGGTCTCCGGCGCGGTGTCCATTATGGCTATCGCTCGTGAAGCCGGCGCACGTACAAAGATCGCTGTGCGTGCCAACACCGAAGGGGTCAATCCCAAAGGTGCTTTGATCGGACCCGGCGGCGCTCGCGTTCGTGCTGTGATGGAAAATCTAGGTCCGGAAAAAATCGATATCGTCGATTGGTCGAAAGACCCGGCAAAATTCGTTGGTTCAGCACTGTCTCCTGCAGTGGTAACCGGTGTTGACATCGTCAGCGAGAAGAACAAGACGGCAGTCGCCTATATCCACGATGATCAGCTTTCGCTTGCGATTGGTAAGGAAGGGCAAAATGCGAGGTTGGCGGCCAAACTTACCGGTTGGAAGATTGGCATCGAATCCAGTGAGGCCCGGGCGGCAGCGCAGGGAGCCCAAGGGTTCGAAGAGGCGAACGCTTCGGCAGGAAACGAGCAGTAGCCTTCAATCCAGCATCACGAGTATGCTGGATTGAAGTAATCCGAATGTGGGCACGTAGGGTGTCTGCATGTCGGTTGGAGACGAGGAACACAATCATGGTCGCACGATGAGTCTGGATAAACTCGCCGTAACAATATATTGATCGCGCCATTACGCGCGGTCACAATAGTAGGAGAAAACTGAGTGGCAAAACAGCGCGTATATGAACTCGCCAAAGAGTTCGGCGTAGATAGCAAAACCGTCCTTCAACAGCTGAAGGACATGGGGGAGTTCGTTAAATCCGCGTCCTCCACCGTGGAGGCACCCGTCGTTCGTAAATTGCGGGCTGCATTCCCGCAAAACGGCAATTCTGCACCAGCTCAGGAAACAGGAAAACCTAAGCCAAAGAGCCGTGCGAGCAAACCGGCAAGCAGTCATCAGTCGCAGGATACGGCTGTATCCAAGCCTGGTGAGCAGGCTCGTCCGCATGCGCCGGCCGCCAAGCTTGGTCAGCGCAGTGAATCTGCGCGTACCACTCAGCAGAGGGCTCCACGTCGTAATGACGCAGGTCTTGAACGCGAAGAGCGCAGCCGTAATCGCAATGAGCGTAGCGCGCGTGATCATACGCGCCGCCAGGAGGCCACTCCTGGACCACGCGGCAATCAGCGTTCCAGCAATGCCGGCGGTGCGAAGCCTGGTGCGCATAATGGCACTCCTCGTCCCGGTAGCACGGGCGCACAGTCATCGTCTCATGCTCAGCATCCCGGTGCGGGCCCACGTCCCGGCAACAATCCGTTCAGCCGTAAGCAGGGTATGCATGTACCCATGCCCAACGGAATCCCGCGCCCCCATCCCATGTCTCGACCTACGGTTGGCAATGATCGCAGCGAACGCGGTGGTCGCGGCGGACGTGGCGGATTCCGCAACGGGCGTCCGGATCAGGGTGCAAAGTCAGGGCAGTGGGGACGCAATCGTCCCGGACAAGGCCAAGGACAAGCCCAAGGGGAGTACGGAGGTCGTGGAGGCAACCGTTTCGGCGGCGGCTCCGCTGGCGGCAACACCGGTGGTTTCCAAAATTCCGCTCCTTCCCGTGGCGGTGGACGTGGTCGCGTCGGTGCCGCAGGTGCGTTCGGTCGTCAGGGAGGCAAATCCTCAAAGGCTCGTAAGAACAGACTCGCGAAGCGCCGTGATTACGAGGAGATAAAAGCACCTACCATCGGTGGTGTGCGCATTCCAACCGGCAACGGTCAACCCATCAGGCTTCGTCAGGGTGCCACTTTGGCTGACCTCGCGGAGAAGATTGATGTCAATCCCGCAGCGTTGGTGACGGTTATGTTCCACTTGGGGGAGATGGTTACTGCCACTCAGTCCCTTGACGAGGCGACCTTCCAGATCCTTGGCGAGGAAATCGGATGGAGCATCAAGATTGTCTCTGCCGAAGAAGAAGACAAGGAAATCCTCCAGCAGTTCGACATCGATCTCGATGAGGAAGAGCTGCAGGACGACGAGAACTTCAAGCCTCGTCCCCCAGTGGTTACGGTTATGGGTCACGTTGATCACGGTAAGACCCGCTTGCTCGATACCATCCGCCAGACCAACGTATCGGCACGCGAGGCAGGCGGCATCACCCAGCGTATTGGTGCCTATCAAGTCACCGTCAACCTGGAAGACAAGCCGCGCAAGATCACGTTCCTTGATACACCTGGTCACGAGGCGTTCACGGCCATGCGTGCCCGTGGCGCCGAGCTTACCGATATCGCGGTGCTTGTCGTTGCGGCCGATGACGGTGTGATGCCTCAGACGGTAGAAGCCATCAACCATGCTCAAGCGGCCAAGGTGCCGATTGTCGTGGCGGTCAACAAGATTGACGTCGATGGCGCGAATCCAGAGAAAGTGCGCGGACAGCTCACCGAGTTTGGTTTGGTCGCTGAAGAATACGGCGGTGACACCATGTTCGTCGATATTTCCGCGAAGAACGGCACGAATGTTGACAAGCTGCTTGAATCGATTCTGCTGACTGCTGATGCGGAACTTGATTTGAAGGCAAACCCGGATATGGACGCACGAGGTGCGACCATCGAAGCTAGGCTCGATAAGGGTCGAGGCGCTGTTGCGAGCGTGCTCGTCCAGCAGGGAACGCTTCATGTCGGTGATTCCATTGTGGCGGGCAATTCTTATGGTCGCGTTCGCGCGATGCTTGATGAGAACGGCAAACATATGAAGACAGCAGATCCTTCCACTCCCGTGCAGGTGTTGGGTCTGACTTCCGTGCCCAGCGCAGGGGATCTCTTCCTTGTTGCTCCCGAAGACCGTACAGCCCGTCAGATTGCAGAAAAGCGTCAGGCGTCCGAGCGTGCGGCCCAGCTGGCGAAGCGCCGTAAGATTGTCTCGCTTGAGAGCCTTAAGGAGCAGTTCGCCAAGTCTGAGGTTGACATGCTTAACATCATCATCAAGGGCGATTCGTCCGGTTCCGTTGAGGCGCTGGAAGAGTCCCTGATGAAAATCGAAGTGTCCGATGAGGTTGGTATCCAGGTCATCCACCGCGGAGTCGGCGCGATCAACCAGAATGATGTCAACCTGGCAAGCGTTGACAAGGCCGTTATCATCGGCTTCAACGTGCGTCCGAACCGTCAGGTCGCCGATCTTGCTGAGCGCGAGGGTGTGGAAGTCAAGTACTACTCGATCATTTACAAGGCGATCGAGGATATCGAGGCTTCGCTTACAGGTATGCTCAAGCCGGAGTACGAGGAGGTCACTACCTCTCACTCCGAGATTCGCGAGATTTTCCGTTCCTCCAAGTTCGGCAACATTGCCGGTGTTATGGTTCAGGACGGCGAGGTCAAGCGCGGCACCAAGGCTCGCATCTTGCGCAACGGCGTCACCACGGTCAACGATTTGGAGATCTCCACGCTGCGTCGTTTCAAGGACGATGTGCAGTCCGTTAAGGAAGGCTACGAAGCGGGTATCAATCTCGGCTCCTTCAACGACATTCAGGAAGGCGATATCATCGAGACTTTCGAGATGAAGGAAATCGAGCGCAAGGACATCAAATCCTCCAAGAAGGATGACAAGTCCGCTGATGCCGGAAACGCTTCTAAGTCCTAGTCTGAGGAAGAACAGACATTGAGATATTAACGATTGCCACCTGCTCCGACGTCATACGGCAGGTGGCAATCGTTATGTTTGTATTCTTATTGAAAACAGTACATCAAGGAATTGTTATGGCAGGAACTAATCCAAGGGCCGCGCGTATTGCGGCGTTGATTCAGCGTGTCATCGCCTCGTCGATGGAGCGTACATTGCATGACAAGCGTTTGAAGAACGTGACCATCACCGATGTGCGAGTAACCGGCGATTTGCAGATTGCACGCGTCTATTGGACACAGCTCGGTGACGAAGGTAAAGCCGAAGGTGAGCGCCGACGCGCCGAGCAGGCGTTAAAGCAGTCCAGCGGCAGGCTTCGTACGCTGGTTGGTGCCAAGGCGGGGCTCCGTCTGACACCGCAGCTGCAGTTCGTCTACGATGAGGTACCGAGTGAGGCACACGAGATTGAGGACATTCTCACCGCTGCCCATCGACGCGATGAGGAGTTGGCGAGGACCCGCGCAACTGCTGAATATGCAGGCGATGCCGATCCTTATCAGCAGCCTCGCGAGAAGAAGACGGCTGCCGATTTCGAGGATGATAGTGTCGAAGAAGAGCAATAAGACGGAACATTCCGGACTGGTTGTGGTTGACAAACCACTCGGTGTGACCAGTCATGATGTGGTGGCGGCGATGCGCGGAGCGCTACATATGCGGCGCGTCGGTCATGCAGGTACGCTTGATCCGCAGGCTTCAGGTGTTTTGGTGATTGGTTTCGGTTATGGAACACGACTGTTGAATTACATAGTCGATCACACCAAGTCATATGAAGCGACCATCCGCCTAGGGCAGGCCAGTACCACCGACGATTCCGAAGGTGAGGTCAGGACAGTCGCGCCGTCGGTGCTGGTGGATGAGGAATTGCAATCGACTCCAGACGGCGAACGCAAGAAAAACGGCAACGTTCGTATGCTGACGCTTCAGGAGATTGAGCAAGTCATCAGCGATCATCTGACCGGCGATATCCAACAGGTGCCGAGTTCTTATTCCGCGGTTCGTGTCAATGGACGTCACGCTTACGAGTTGGCCAGACAGGGCAAGGATGTTGAGCTTGATGCGCGCCCGGTCACTATTAATGAATTTACTGTGCTGCATGTTCACAATGCGGTGGCTGTGGCCAATGGCGGTGACCCTGGAAATAGCGCACGGACGATTCCCGTTATCGATGTGGATGTGCGTGTCGGCTGTTCGACAGGTACGTATATTCGTTCGCTGGGCCGTGATTTGGGGCGGCTCTTGGGCGTTGGCGGTTACCTGACCAAGTTGCGCCGCACACGGGTCGGACAATTCGATTTGGAAGATTCTCAATTGGCTTGTCGTGTGGTTACGGCACATGCCGAACCGCGTGCATTTACGAATCGCGATGGCGTGACGATGACGTTGAACAGAGCTGTATTGGATATTGAGGCAGAAGAGCTCGCGGATCGCTCTCTGACGATGTTTGAGGCTGTACAGAGGACGATGCCGGTCATTGCCGTCAGTGATGAGGATGCGAGCGACCTACGTTTCGGATGCAGGCTTCCGATATCGTTGCCCGTCGAGGCAAACAGCGATTCTTCCATCGAGGTAGGCGAAGAAGGCGTTGGTGATGGCATCGCGGCAGCGTATCAGCCGCAAACCGGCGAGGTAGTAGGTATTGTCCAATCGGTCGGCGCTCATGAGTTGAAACCTGTGGTGGTTTTTCCTGGATAGTGGCTTTCGTCTGCGTATAGGATCGCTTTTGCAAGCAGTCGGCGCACTGACTTTCATCGTGCAGACGCATTCAGGGAGACAAAACGGATACGAAGCGGCCCCATGTTTGCTGATTGTCAACCAGTCTCGATGGATTTGATTAAGGTTATGTCTTTCGCGGCTTGGAGAATTGAGGCATGGTCACCGAACATCATGTCATCGCCGTACAGTGTGCGCTTGAGCGCGAAGCTGAACTCATCGTTTCCAAGATGGATGGCGCGCAGACCGAAATTGTGTTGAACAACCGCGTCACCGTGGGTTCATATCAAGGTGTGCCTCTTGTGGTGTGTGTAGGCGGTATGGGTGCTGCCAACGCAGCTGCGGCGGCACAATTCATAGTCGACCGATATGCTCCGAAAGCCTTGATTTTCAGTGGGATCGCTGGTTCCATCAACCCTGGGCTCGCCATCGGTGACATCCTGATTTGCGCCGAGCAACATTATGCGGAAACCAATACGCAGATTATTGCCGAGTGTGTCCCGTTCCTTGAGTATTTTCCGTCAGATGCGACGATGGTTGAGGCTGCCGTAAAGTCGGCGGAGCAAGAGGGATTCGAACGCATCCGTTCACAGTGTGAGTCGGCAAGTGTTTCTCATTCGCAGGACGACCGTCTTCGGGTGGGAAACGAAGGTGTCGAGAGCGAACCTGCGGATACTGCCATGGATCACGCGAATGGAATCGGCCGTCATTATGTGGTGGGCAATGTCTCGACCAGCGACCGGTTCAATACGGATCCCGATGTGCTCAGGGAATTGGTTGATCGTTTCGGTGCCGAAGGGGAAGCGATGGAGGAGGCTCCTGCAGCTCAAATCGCCGCCAAATGCGGTGTGCCGTTTCTCTGTGTGCGCGGCATCAGCAATCCCTGCGGTGAGGCGTACGACGAACTCGATGAACAAAAGTACAATTTGCAACAGGCAGCTGACAACGCCGGAACAGTCACGCTGGGAGTGGTGTTCCGTATCAGTAAACGAGATTTATCGATTGTTTGAGTTGAAACGTGAGTGATGTCAACTAACGCACGTTGTCTTTTCCGGTTGACAGAACTTTGCAAACGTTGCGCAGCGTCGGCAAATATATTTCGCCGCCACATGAAGTCTCGAGAAAAAAAGGGCTTTCACAGGTGCTGCCTGGCTGATAAAATGGACTCCAAGAAACAAAACAAAGGATTTCGATGAAAATCACCAGGTTGACACCCGACGATAGTGGATTGGTGGATTGGCCCACCTTGAGCGCGCACAAGCGCACGGTGATGACGATTGGCGTTTTTGATGGGATGCACAAGGGGCATCAGGCGGTGATTCGCCGCGTTGTCGAGCTGGCCAAGCAGAACGATTCGTTGGCTGTGGTGATGGTGCTCGACTCAAGGCCGGCTCTTGCCCACACCTATGCCGACAAGCACGACGGCATGGATGTGCCTGAAGATTATGTTGATACGCAGGCATTGAGTTCCGTGGATCAGCGTATCCGTGTGATGCGCGATTTGGGGGTGGATCGTGTTTTGGTTCTGCACTATACGATGGCGTTCGCGGCCAAGTCGTTCAGGTTCTTCCTGGGGCAGATGGTCGGCAAGCTCGGCATGCGTACGTTGGTGCTCGGCAAGGATGCGGCTTTGGGAGCCAACCGTGCCGGTGACGTAAAGGCGATTCAGGAGCTTTCTGAAGCCACGGGTGTTTTCGAGCTTGATGTGGTTGACGACCTGGGGCCCGGCTACACGTGGATTCCCTCCCATTTCGAACCGGAGGTGCCGGAAGATGCCGGAGAACCGAAGGACCCTCGGGAGGGGTTGAGTAAGACCGAGTTGCGCTCGTGGACCAAACAGAATAATTGCCGAAAGGTGCGGGTTTGGAGCTCTTCGAATGTGCGTTACCTGCTTTCGCGGGGATGCGTGCAGGCCGCGGCTGAGATCTTAGGGCATGACCACGCCGTCGAGGGTGAGGTGGTCCATGGAGAGCAGCGCGGGCGTGAGATTGGTTTCCCTACGGCGAATCTGGCGCAGGTGGTTGAAGGGTATGTGCCGGTGGATGGTGTTTACGCTGGCTGGTTAATCGATTTGGGGCCGGTAGACGGCGAGGCCGATGAAGCCGTCGGTGACAACGACATCAAAACCACAAAGTTTGCCACATCTTCTGATGTGATGCGCATGGCTGAAGGGTCGCCTTGGCGCTGGCCGGCCGCTATTTCCATCGGTACCAAACCAACCTATAGTGATGAGACGGGTATTAGGGAGCGCGTCATCGAGCCCTATGCGATCACCGAGGATTGGCTGGAACTTTACGGGCATAAGGTTCATGTCGAGTTTGCAGGTTTCTTGCGTCGACAGATCAAATTCAAGGACACGGATGAGTTGAAGGTCGCATTGCAAAGCTATGCCGACCAGACACTGGAGATGACCGGCGGCAAGTGACCTGATATGGCGACCGGCAAACGATGTTTAGCGTCGCTGGTTTGTCAATAGATGCGGTTGAAGGGAAACTTGGAATAAGGAATTACAGATACACCGGACGCCGTGGCCAGTATCGCGTTTTGATGCGTTGATGTGGCCACGGCGTCCGGTGTATCTGGACTGTCAAGACGGCCGCTTGATCGCGTTGTTGAAATGACCAGGCTCGTAGACTTATACTTCGCGGAAGTGGCTGAAGAATTCACGGGTGTCGGGATTCTGAGACTCTTCCATAACCTCTTGCGGTGTGCCGTTCTCGGTGATTACACCTTTTTGAAGCAGTACGATGCGGTCTGCGGCGTGGTGTGCAAACTCCATCTCGTGGGTGGCCATGAGGATTGTGGTGCCACGTTCCTTGAGTTCGGTGACCATGTCAAGCACTTCACCCACAAGCATCGGATCGAGAGCCGAGGTGATCTCGTCCAGCAGCAGCAGTTCAGGGTCTGTCATCAACGCGCGGCAGATGGCCACACGCTGTTGCTGACCGCCGGACAGCTGATCCGGGTAAGCCTTGGTTTTTTCGTTCATGCCGATGCGTCTCAGCAGCTCGTGAGCCTTCGCTTCAGCCTTGTCTTTCGGCCAATGATGCACTTTGATTGCCCCGAGTGTGACGTTCTTGAGTACGCTCATGTGGGGGAACAGGTTAAATTGCTGAAAAACCACTCCGATGCGGGCACGAGAGTTGTCTGCGTTCACACGCGGATCGGTGATATCGGTGCCATTGAGCCAGATCTGGCCATCGTCTACATGCTCAAGCAAATTGACACATTTCATCAGTGTCGATTTTCCCGAGCCCGAAGGACCGAGAAGTGCCACGACCTCATGTGGATTGATATCAAAGGAAATGCCCTTGAGCACCGGATTGACGACCTTGCCGTTGCGATAGCTCTTTTTGACGTTGTCGATATGGAGCACCGGATTGCCGGTCTGGATGCTCGATGCTTGTTGTTCATTGTCGGTCATTGCTGTTCGGCTTTCGAAACTCAAGGATGAACGGACTGGGTTATCTGATGTGCGTTGGAGGTCAGATGAAGACGTCATACCACGCCAATGCCTTGTTCGCGCCCGCGCAGTCGCTTGGAATACCAATCATTGAGCAGGATGAATGGGACGCTGGTGCAGATGAAGAGCACGCTTGCCACGACGTAGGGGGTGAAGTTATAGGTCTGAGCGACGCTGATTTGTGCTGCACGTACCGCGTCGACCGCACCCAAGGTGGAGATCAGGCCCGCATCCTTCTGCATGGAGATGAAATCGTTCATCAACGCAGGGGCCACATTGCGCAACGCCTGGGGAATGATAACGATTCGAACGGTTTGTCCGCTGGTCAGACCAAGTGACCGGGCGGAAGCGCGCTGTGAGGGATGGACATCTTCGAAGCCGGCGCGTAGTACCTCGCTGACGAATGCGGAATAGTCCAAAACAATTGCGATGGTTCCGAGCACGGCCGCAGGAATGCGTCCGAAGATATTAAGTCCGGGAATGCCGAATCCGATGAGATAAAGCAGGACGATCATCGGAATGCCCCGCATCAGAGTCGTATAGAGTGACGCGAGTGCCCGCAGAGGGAAGAGCAACGGCGAGGTGCTGATGCGTATCATGGCCAATGCCGTACCGAGAATCCCTACGCCTACGGTTGCGAACAGAAGGACTTTGAGGTTAAGCCAGAGTCCTTCCAAAACCTTGGGGAACGATTGGGCGAAGTATTTGCCGGAGAAAAACGATTCGCGGACGTTGGGCCAGCCCGGCGAAAGTTTGAGGCTGATGACGACCAGTCCGGCAAGCACAAGGGTGCTGACGATGCTGATGCCAACTGACCTAAGACTTTGTTTTCGCAGATAGCCCTGACGTTCGAGTTCGACGGCGCTGATGTTCTGTGTTGCAGTCTGGAGCATGGGTGACCAATCTTAAAAGAGAAGCCGATGGCCTTACAATGCAAGTATAGAGTGACCCTTCAACCACTGCCGTGAGGCATGGTTGAAGGGTCATGGTCAGGTTCACGGATTCCCGAGAATGCAGGATGTCGGCCGTATTCGAGTGACGACGCAGTTTCAGCGCTTCTCGGTAAACATCCGTGATTGTTTGCTGACGATGGATGACATATGCAGGCTACTTGTTGAGCACCTGCACATTGGTCACATATTCGCTCAGCCACTCGTTTTGCAGCTTGTCCAGCGTGCCGTCCTTTTTCAGATCGTTGATGGCCCTGGTGGCCGGGGAAGTGAGTTTGGATCCTTTTGGCAACACGATGCCATCGCCTTCGGGGTCGTGGGAATCCGGAAGGCGGCCGATGACCTTGCCGTTGCGCACCTGTCCCGATTTGACGATGTTGACGGCCGTGGGTGTGTCTACGACCATCGCGTCGATTTGATTGCTGTCAAGAGCCTTGGCCAATGTGGCGTTGTCGTTGTATGTCTTGACGTCCTTCTTGATTGCGGAGACGGTGAAGTCGTAGCTGGTGGTGCCCACCATCGCGCCGATAGTCGCATCGTTCAGCGCGCTTACGGTATTGGTATCGGCGTATTTTCCGTCATTGAGTACGACAACCGACTGGTCGGCGTTGAAATAGCTGGGGGTGAAGTCCACGGCGTTCTTGCGTTCCTTCGAAATGCCGAACTGCTGGATGTTCATGTCCCAGTCCTTTTGGGTGCCGGGGGCAATAGCTGAATCAAAGGTGGAGCGTACCCATTTGACCTGCGAGCGTTTGAATCCCATTTTCTTCGCTACGGCGTAAGCGACGGCTGATTCGAATCCCTTACCGGTTTCCGGTTTGTTGTCCATTACCCAGGGTGTGTAGGCCGGTTCTCCGGTGGCGATCGTCAAGGTGCCGGGAGTGATGGTCTGTTGAGTGATATCTTTGGGGTCAGATTGCGAGTTGGATGTGGCTCCGCATCCGGCGCCCAAAACGAGCATGAATACCGATGCCGTTGCAACGAGGAATCGGGCGAGGCGTTGTCTGATTTGATATGTCATGGGATGGCTGCTCCTTGTTGGATGAGCGATGCCGCGTCGCCGAATCAGGCACAGAACCAAGGGCCGGAGCGACAGACAGCGGCCTGACACGCCTCAATCTAACGGAATCCCCCAACCGTTCGACGTATGACACGCCGTCGGGATTGGGGGATTATAATTTTGCTCATAGACGTTGCTTATGCCTCGTTATCAGTTCACGGATTGAGGCTCCGGCCAGAACTTGCTGGTTGGCTCAATTTTTGAGTTTGGGAATGTCGGTGGTGTATTCCTTGAGCCATTCTTCTTGTAGCTTCTGGATGGTGCCGTCCTTCTTCAGAGCATCCATGGCTTTGGAGGCTTCCTGGGTGAGAGGGGAGCCTTTTGGCAGCACGATGCCCATACCTTCCTTGTCTTCGGAACCGGGGAGTTGGCCGATGATCTTTGCATCTTTGACTTGTCCGGTCTGCACCATGTTCACGGCATCAGGGGTGTCGATGACGAGCGCGTCTATCTGGTTGGAGCTGAGCGCCTGTGCCAAGGCCGCGTTGTCGTTGAAGGTTTTGATGTCCTTCTTGATCTTGGAAGCCGTGAAGTCGTAGCTGGTAGTGCCAACCATGGCGCCGATCATGCCGTCCTTGAGGTCGTTGACGGATGTGGTGTCGGCGTATTTGCCGCTCTTGAGCACAACCACGGCCTGAGTTTCGTTGTAGTAGCTGGGGGTGAAGTCCACGGATTTTTTACGTTCGGGTGTGATTGAGAACTGTTGGATGTTCATGTCCCAATCCTTCTGAGCCCCGGGAGCCACCGCCTGGTCGAAGTTGGTGCGTGTCCACTTAACCTGTGACTTTTTGAAGCCCATCTTCTCGGCAACGGCATATGCGACGGCGGCCTCATATCCTTTGCCGGTTTCTGGCTTGTCGTCAATGACCCAGGGTTCGTAAGTCGGCTGACCGGTGGCGACGGTCAGTGAGCCCGGTTCATAGGTTTGCTGGGTGATGTCGCCTGACTTGGCACCCGAGTCGTTCGATCCGCCGCAGCCTGCAGCGCCGGCAAGCAATGCGGTAACGCCCAGTGCGGTCGCCAGCGCACGGGTGATTCCTTTGGAAAATGGGAATGACATGTGATCAGCCTTTTTTGAAATCGAGGACATGTCTGTCCAACACTATTAGGTGTTCGGCAGACGTTGACAACAATCATCTTAGCATCTGACGTGTTGTACTTGCAGAAGCAGACATCCCTGGATTATAGGAGAAAGCTATGGCTCGTTATCATTCCCTTTCATTTGAGCCTCCAAACGTTAGATTGCCTCGAACGCTCCATCGTTATAGATCACATGACCCGAGATAATCGTTGCTTTGTTGTGGCCGGAACCATCGCGGATCAGTTCGTCCAGCGTGTGCTCGACCTGTTCTGGTGTCTCGGTTTGTGGAGGTATGTCAATGAAGGAAAGATCGGCCAGTGACCCCGCGTTGATTTGCCCGATGCGTTCGGTTCCGATATGAAGACCCATGGATTCGGCGCCACCTAAGGTCATCATGCGGATAATGCGATGGCTCAGATCATCATGGGTGTATCCCTGCTTGCGTGCCATATCGTAGACGATGGCAGCTTCGTCGAACAGGTCGAGGCTGGGGGAGCTGGATAGCGAATCCGTACCGATGGAGAGCATGTTACCCTCATCCATGTAGTCGCGTACCGGTGCCTCCTTGCCGGTATGAGTAATTTCGTTGGAGCGCGGGCACAGCGCGACGGACACGCCGCGTTGCCTCAGGATTCGTCGGTCCTCGCGATTGGCCCACACGCCGTGTGCAATATGCACATCCGGACCGAGTGAACCGAGCTTATCCACGAACTGTATGGCCGAGGCCCCCTTGCCTTGTTTCTTCAGCTCCCGGTAGTTGGGCCAGTGGTCATCGTTCCAGTCTTTTGCTGTATACGTACTTAAAATCGCTGGGTGTGATCCTGCTTCCATCGGTGTTTCTCCCAGATGGATATGCAGTCGCATATTCAGACTGCGTGCGATGTCCGGAAGATCGATGAATGGTTCGGAATCAAGGGTGTACGGTGCATGTGGGCTGATGCCGATGTTCGGCGGATTCAGTGTCTTGATCTGCGACAGAGATTCCTTGAGTGCGGTTTTGCCGTAATTCTGCCAATCCGCGTTTCGCCAGTTCATCACCTCCCAGTAGGTGATGCCGTGCAGACCTTGCGACGCGAGCGCCCCCGCGGCCTCGATGTCGGTCACGACGTCCGCGGCGGCTGTGGTGCCGCTTTCCACCAGACGGCGAGCTCCGTCGGAGGCCCACTCCTTCCAAGGTTTGGTGTGCTCGGCTTTCGAATAGACCACGTCGAAGGCTTGCTCCCAACTGTGAAAGTCCGGATAGTGGCCTTGCCCGACATCCTGCATTCCCGTGTATTGCAGATGGGTGTGCGCGTTGACCAGACCCGGCATGATGATGCCGTCAAAGTATCGTTCGATGACCTCGGTGGGGTCGATGCCCTCTTCTCGAAGCTCTCGAAGCACCCACGCCCGCGTACCGACATGCAGTACTCGTTTGCCGCGAACGGCAACTGCGCCTTGCCCGATGACTGGTGCCGTCACCGGAATCACGAGCTTGGCTGAATAGAGGTAGATGTTCTTGTCGTTGGTGTCGTGGCTTTCGGAAGTGTCTCGAAGTGGGGAATCCGGATTCATCATGTTGCTTTCATTGTTTGGTATGATTGGTTGCCGCCTATCGGCTGAAATGACGGTGTTTCAATCCCGCATCGCGTCGAAACGCGTGGTCTCCCAACTATAACCATTGTCTTTTACAGTGTGGCTGACGTGGTATCCACGAAGTTGTAACGCAATATTCGCGATTTCGCGATTTGTTTGCTTGTCGAGCTGGATCAATTCGTGTGGAAGCTTTCCCTGGTGCTTGATGAGGTGTGCCACGGCACTGACTTGAACAGCGAAGCTCAGGTCCATGATTTCGATCGGATTGCCGCCTCCGGCTGTGTAGTTAACACCATCGCCTTGCGCAAGCAGACGCAGGGTCGGGCCGTCGGGAACTTCTATGGTGGTGACGTCACATTCCGGATGATGCTTGAACGTGGGGATCTCATCCAGGGCGATTTCATCGGCGATGCCTCCGATGACCGTAACTGTTGCGTTTGTCTTCATGGCACGTAGATGCTCGATCGCAAGTGTATGTCGAACGCCTGTGGCGGAAACCGTCATGTCGGCATCGGATACCGCTTCATTGATATCCTGCGTCGGGAAACCTTCAAACACCGCTTTTAGGCAAGCGGTCGGGTCAATATCACAAATGGTGACCTGTGCCCCGAGCGCCCGGATGCGCAAGGCGAAACCGCGGCCGACGGGGCCATATCCGACAACGGCGATGCGTTTGCCTGTAAACCATTGCGCCCCGAGGATTTCCTGGATGGTGGTGACACAGGTCTCACCGGTGCCGTGTGCGTTGTCGAAGCAGGTTTTCAGCGGGCTGTCATTGACTGCCACGACAGGGTAGGGCAGGGCGTGGTCGTCCTGCATCGCCTGAAACGCACGGACACCGCTTGTCGTTTCTTCCGCCACGCCGATGAGCTTCGCAACGATGTCCGGGCGTTCGCGTGCGGCAAGGCGTGCGAAGCTTGCGCCGTCGTCGATGATGATGTTGGGGTTGAGCGCATCCAGCAGACGCAGTGCACCATCGTGGTATTGCTCAGAGGTCCAGTCGTTTTTGGCTTCCACCGTTATGCCTTCGGTGCGCAATTGTTTGGCCACACGCTCGTCGACGCCGCCGGGTTCGCAGCACACGCCGACCTGCGCGCCAGCCGCTTTCAGCTCACGTAGCAGCACAGCAGTTTTGGGTTCGAGAATAAGGCAAATGGCGATGCGGATGCCGTTGAAATCAATGGGGGCCGGTGAATCGTGGACTTGCGCATCCCCACGTTGGTTGCCTCGGTAACGGGAGATTGTCGCGGTGTCATCGTCTGTGGTGCCGCGCCCGGTCAATCGCCTCATCAGCTCGTGGGTGACAGGCATGTGTTTCTGTGCATAGTCCATCGCTTCGCGGCCGGTGGCCTCGCGCATATCGGCAATCACTGCGTTTTCGGACGTTTTGGCATCGTTATGGTCGCACGATTGGGGAATATATCGATATGCAAACGCTTTCCCGCTACTGTTGATCGGTAGTGCATCTGCTTCGCCTCGATCCTCGGTGCGAGCCTTGTCGGAAACTTCGATGACATTCATTCCCCAGCATTCCGCTTGGTTTTTCAACAGGGCGTTGCGGTCGGATTTGCCGTCGTTTTCGTCGACGAGAAGATTTGCCCCAGCCAATGATTGATTGGTGCGCTGGGAAAACATGCGCGCCCAAGAAGCGAAATCATCGCAATCACAGTGCTGTTCGGTCATGGTTACTGCTCCCTTGGGCGTTATCGGCCGGTAAATTGTTGGGGTGTCGCTGCTCCCCATGCTAAAACGTGAGTTGATATTGAATTAATGCTGGTGGCCGGCGCTCTACTCGAGTGTGAAACCGTCGAAGGTGAATCCGGGGCTCACGACACAGGAAACCAAGGCGTCGCCGTTGCCGGGCACGGTGCGCTGCCAGCAGCCAGCGGGGATGACCACGTGGCCCACAGGCGTGGTGGATGCATCGGGAACGTATCCTTCCGTCTTCGGTGTGGTGCCTGTGGCATTGGGGTCGATTGACGCGATATCCTGTCCCAGCGTGTAGAACGTGCGACCGGACTCGTCGGCTGGAGCGTCGCCGTATCCACCCAATTCGAGACCGACGGTGGCCGGTCCGTGCCAAAGCCAAACTTCCGCTGCATCGACTTTATGCCATGCGCTGGCATCTCCCTGAGCCAGGAGGAAGTAAATCAGCGAGGCCAGTGGTCGTCCTTCCGTTTCCTTCATCGCCTTCAGATCATCCGCGGTTGCCGCGTAGGCTTTTTCGGAATCGGTGGTATCCGTGCCGCGTTGCACGTCTCCGCGTTCGGCGGCTTGCGTTGTCGCGGTTCCGGCAGCGGCCTGAAGGCTCAGCCATGTTTGCCGGTACCAGCCGCCCTCAGGGTGTGCCTCGAGGTCGAGTGTTTTGACCAGATGTTGGGCGTATTCGCTCATATTCTCAAATGCAACGCTCATCGTTCCGTTCCTTTGCCTGTCTCGGATGTGTGTGACTTCCGCGATGAACCGCGAACGTCATGCCGAAGTCATTCTATCAATGCCATTGCCACCAGCGGGCTTCTGCCTTGTCGGCGAATCCGCCCGAACCTGCATGGGGTTGAAGCGTGAGGTTTTCAATTTTCGGAAGCATATTCTCAGGCAAGAACCTCATTCGTTACTGTCTTCGCTCTGGTGGCGTTGTATTTGTTTGCGCAAGCGTCGTCGCATATACTGGCGAGCAAGATAAGAAAAACATTGGATTTTCGGAAGAGTGATATTGCCAGTTCTGTGATGTGTCACAGTCAGGAATGGGTGGGCTTACATGATAAGACCGTGGAGGTCACGGCGACCAGCGCCGACATGCTAGGCGAAGCTGGTTCGAATGTTCCTCGATTCGTCGAAGGGTCCCTGTCGTCGCTTGGGCCAGGCGCAATTGCTGTCAACATCGAGAAAATGGTTCCCTATGGTGATTATCATCTCGGTCAGACGGTCGTATTCTATGGGAAGAACGATTATGTCTATAAGGCGAAAATCGTGGCCGCTGTAGAGATTCCGAAAGGTCTGGGCTCAAATGCCACAATGGATTTCTTTACGCTGGACGGCGACTTCGACCTCAACGGTGTGATTGATGACGGTTTTTGCAGCGATTAAGCGGCGCGAGGGTGTTTCGTCGCAAGCGTTCGCCGATCAGGTCACAAGGCACATGCGACTAGCGGAATCAAGATATGCCGCGACCAGTCCAACAGCAGCGGGGCGCTGGCTCTCGCTAAGCAGGAATACATTGATTATTTTGCAAGGGAACGTCGTTCTCAACAACATGGATTGGCCATTGTCATTGTTGGCGGGGCAGTGCTCGCAGCGATTTTTCTGATTCAATCGTGCGCTATTGTCATGACGGAACGTCGTGAAGAAAACCGGCGACTTCGCAGGCTTGGCGTTTCCCGCGGCTCTGTCGTCCGCGCTGCGATATGGGAGGTCGTGCTGGATGTATTTTTTGGCGGGCGTTGGCCTAAGCGCCGTTTTCGCCGAGCTGGCCATGCAATACGCACGTGAAGGAATATCCCCTTGGGGAGTACCCGTATTGGTGGGGACGTTTGTCGGCATGATTGCCGTTATTCTCGCTGTAGCGGTACTGGCCTCGACTTTGTGCTCGTTCAGGAATTCTGGAAGGATGCAATGATACGGGCACTGAAGTGATTGCCGGCTGCGTTATCTCGATTTTGCCACGCCGAGTGCGTCGAGGGCGTCACGTAGGGAGGAAACTTCCACAATTTGCAGACCTGTGACGGCTTTAATGTCGCGACGGCCTCGATGTGCAGGCACGATGGCTCTCGTGAATCCGAGACGCACGGCCTCGTTGAGGCGGTGGGAGAGTTGCGGGACGGGGCGCACCTGGCCGGTGAGGCTGATCTCGCCTATGGCACAGGTGGTGCGGTCGATGGGTTTTGAGTGGGTGGCGCTCGCCAGCGCGGCGACGATGGCGAGGTCGCAGGCCGGCTCTTTTGCCAGTCCGCCTGCGATGGTTGAAACGTAAAGGTCGTTGGCCAACAGGTTGACGTGACCGTGACGGTACAACACGGCCGAAAGCATGGCGAGGCGATTGGAATCGATGCCGTTGGTGTTGCGGCGCGGGGTGGGCAGCACGGAGTTGGTGACGAGCGCCTGTATTTCGATCGGCAGGCTTCGGTGGCCGTCGAGGGTGAAGGTGACGCAGGTGCCGTCGACCGGCGTCGTTTCCGTTGAAAGGAACAGGCCGGAAGGGTCGCTTACCTCCTCGATGCCCTCGCCGCTCATATCGAAGCACCCTACCTCGTCCGTGGGTCCGAAGCGGTTCTTGGAAGCATGCAGCAAGCGAAGCGCGGTCTGCGAGTCACCTTCGAACTGGCAGACTACATCCACCAGATGTTCCAATGTTCGAGGGCCCGCGATGGATCCGTCCTTGGTGACATGCCCGACCAGCATAACCGGAATGTCAAGTGTTTTGGCGGTATCGATGAGTGCGCTGGCTACTTCTCGAACCTGCGTGGAGCCTCCCGAAATGCCGTCGACATCCTGCGAAACGATGGTCTGCGCCGAGTCCACAATGACCAAGCTCGGCTTTTCCTGTTCGATCATGCCCAGCACGGTGGCGAGATCTGTGGTTGAAGCCAGAAGCAGGTTCTTCTCCAACGCGTTGATGCGTGAGGCTCTCATGCGCACTTGGGCCTGGGACTCCTCACCGGAAATATAGAGAACTGACTTTTCGCTGTTTTCCCGAGCTGCATTGCCGGATGTTTCCAAGAGCAAGGTCGATTTGCCGATGCCTGGTTCTCCAGCGACCAAAACGACGGAACCGGGCACGATGCCGCCGCCGAGTACCCGATCGAATTCCTTGAATCCTGTGGGAATGCGTTTTGTGCTTTCCGTGGATATCTCTGTAATCGGCTTGGCTGCACCGTTACCGGAGAGGGTTGCGGGACTGGCCTGTGTGCGTGAGGTGCGGCCCGGTGCCGCGGTGCGGGAGGTTGCTAAGGGGCGTGCCTCATGAAATTCCTCGATGGTGCCCCATTGGCCGCATTCGGGGCAGCGTCCGTACCATTTGACGCCGTTCCAGCCGCATTCCGAGCATACGTATTGTGTCGCGTTCCTAGTCATGATGCCGACGCTAGCCAATTTTGCCGACAACGGCAAGCTCTGGGGAAAGGAATCAAGAAATCTGTAACAGGGAAGCGGATGTTTAATGGTAGAACAAAATTAGTCGGTTTGTGTGTGTTTGTATTTTTAGGGTTTTGAAACGTGATGGTGGCATTTTCATGTCCTGAGGCGGAGTTGAAAAAAGTGCTGAAATATATGGTGAAAAAGGTGGGAGTCAAGCCAATCGGCTTCGTTGAAGCGTCACCCCAATGTGGAATAATGGCCCTCATGACAAGCGAACAGAAATCTTCATCCCACGGTAAGTTGCTTGCCGTGGTGACTGCCGCGGCATTGGTGATTGTTCTCGCCTTGCTCTCAGCGTTCGTGTGGCCGGGATGGGCCATGAACAAGGGGGCAGGGGGCACGAAGCAGCAGCCTGTCGCCAGCAATCCTGCGCCTTCTCCGTCTATCAAAGCTAAGGAGTTGCCCCAGGACTCCAGTCCACTGTTGAAGGCAATGCCTGATAATGTGCTCGGTTTCGCTCGTACGGAGGCGGCTCCGAGTGCTAATTGGACTGTCGCATCTCCGTTGGAGGAGTATTCCCTTACGTATTCCACCGGCAACATGTCCAAGGACGTCACTCTTGTTGTAGCCCAGTGGGCAGGCAGTGATGCCGCCCAGCGGCAGTACGAAATGCTTACCCAAGCGTTGAAAGGTCAGGATGTGGCAACTGGAGGAGTAAAGGTTTCTGGCACCTCCACGGGTCAGTACATCGTCAAAACCGATGCAAACAAGGGGAAGACGGCGACAGCCATTTGGCGCAATGACACTGTCGTGTTCCAAGCCACAGGTTCCACCGATTCGATTAAGCGCTTTTACCCGAAGTTCCCGCTCTGATTGCTAACCGACAAAGCCGATTCGTGATTTCCTGATTGGCAAGGCAAATCGTGGATAGTGGTGTTTTAAGTCGGCAAGAGCGAGTAGGATAGGTCAAGTTGCAAACTTACAGTTAAGGATTGGAGGCTTCAGATGGGTTCTGTCATCAAGAAGCGCCGCAAGCGGATGAGCAAGAAGAAGCACCGCAAACTGCTGCGTAAGACTCGTCATCAGCGCAAGTAGTATAAAAGCTTTTATGAGGCCCGGGGTCGTAAGATTCCGGGCCTTGCTTTATCGCAAGCATTGTGCGGTTGGACGTTATTTTTGAAACGTCGTTTTGCTGTTTTGAGGCTTTTGGCAGGATGTTCCACTTCATACGGCTGCGTCTTCTGTGGTCAAGGCGAGATGCTTATTTTGTGGGTCATGTGCCGGTATTGAATAGATGGTCAGATACCGCGAGTCTGAGGGCATCGTACGCAAGGGATTGGCGCGCGGGTTAATTCTGTGACACTATGAGAATATGACAGAAATTACTTTGGGTGGCGCGGCCACCAAAACCGTTGGAACTCTTCCCGTAGTCGGCTCTCAGGCTCCGGCTTTTTCTCTTGCGGACGCCGACCTCAATGATTTCGGGCTCGACAAATTCGTGGGTCGTAAGGTTATCCTGAATATTTTCCCTTCGCTTGACACTGAGACCTGCTCAATGTCGGTGCGCAGGTTCAACAAGATGGCCGAAGAGCTCGATGGCGTCACTGTGGTTTGCATCTCGAAGGACCTGCCCTTTGCGCAGGCCCGTTTCTGTGGTGCCGAAGGCATCGGTAACGTCGTTACAGGCTCGGCATTCCGTTCCACATTCGGTGAAGACTATGGCGTGACAATTGCAGACGGACCGATGAAGGGCCTTCTTTCCCGCGCGGTGGTCGTTCTCGATCGTGATGGCAACGTTGCATACACGCAGCAAGTTCCTGAGATTCAGAACGAACCTGAATATGAGGCAGTGCGTCAGGCCGTTGATCAGGTGAAGTAACACAAAGGCCGGCACGCTTGTGACATCCAATGCGTGCCGGCCTGACTGGTGTTTCGTGCCGGCGTCTCGTTGAGATAGCTCTATCGGCGCGAAGGAGAATCAGTCCTCGGAAACGGTGAGGATGCGTGGTCCGTTGGGATCGCCGACGATGACCTTGTCCACGCGGTTCAGGAAGAGTCCATGCTCCACCACGCCGACCGTGTTGATGAGGTCTTCCGCGAGGTCGTGAGGTTGTTCGATGCGGTCCATGTGCAAATCGATGATGAAGTTGTTTTCGTCGGTGCGCACCTCGGTGCCGTCGGCACCCTTGCGCAGAACCGGCTTGTATCCCTTCTCCTCAAACTTCTTGAGAACATGGCCGGAGCCGTAGGGGATCACCTCAACGGGCAGCGGGAACTGGCCGATGAGGTCGACGACTTTGGATGCATCGACGATCCACATGTTGTAGTTGGAGTTTTCGTTGACGATCTTCTCCCAGAGCAACGCCGCGCCGCCGCCCTTGATACCGTTGAAATTCTTATCCACCTCGTCTGCACCATCGATGGAGATGTCGATGTGATCGACGTCATCCACGTCCACGATCTTGATGCCGTAGCCCTTAGCCTGCTCGGCTGTGCGTCTTGAGGTCGTCACGCCAGTAAATTGGAGTCCCTCTTCCTGGGTGCGGCGCCCAAGTTCGTCTACAAGGAATCGCACGGTTGATCCGGTCCCGAGGCCAGCAACCATGCCGTCCTTGATGAACTTGGCCGCCTCGATGCCAGCTGCCTTCTTCAACGCGTCTTGCTGTTGCTTATCCATGCATACTCCTTATTTATCAAGGTCCTATGTCCGCCGTGAAGGGCGGACGCCTTTTCCATAGTATCGGTGTTCCGCTACTTTTTCATTGTGTTTTCCTATTGTTCTGAGCGTTGTCGTTGGCAATAAGGAATTGTGCGTTGTTCAACGTGATGCTACCGTCACCTGCGACGTATCCGTCAACGGCGATGACTCCGCGGATATGGCGGGCCTTGCCATCGTAGGTTGAGCTGGTCTGCGGAGCGGGGAAGAAGTGCAGGGTGCCGTTAACTGTCAGTCCGTTTGCGAGATAGGCGGGTTCAGGTGTTTTCGATGGCTGATCGTTAGTGGCGACAGCGTTTGCATCGCTGGTGTCTTGAGCATCGGTGTCTTCATTGTCAAGATCGGATTGGATGTCTTCATCCGATTCCGGTGCACTTTCCGATGGCTCGGAATCATCGGATTGGGCTGGTGTCTTGTCGGGCGAGTTTTTCACCTCACTGCTTGCGCTTGAAGCGGAATCGTTCCGGCTGTCGGGTAATTCCTCATCGTCGGTATTTGGTTCGGTATTGGTTTGTGCCGCATCGTCGTCCAGTGTGTTCGGCTGTGATGCATCCTTATCTGCGTTGCTCTCTTCTGGCGCCGACAAATCTTCGGCTACTTTGTCTGAAACGACTGCCTCGTTCTGCGAGTCGGTCGCCGCAGGTGTATCGCTGAACAGCGGTCCGTCGTTTCCGGCAGATTGCTGATTGGCAGCTTCCGGTTGGCGCGGGCTGAAATCATATTCCGGTACGCCTTCGGGCTCTGCAAGCAGCTCTTCCAGTGTCGGCTTGGGCTTGCGATGCTCTTCGTTATCGTCTTCAGCTTCACCGCCTCGTCCGAGATGGTACTGCTCTTCGGTGATTTTTCCGTCGATCAGCATCTGCGCGTCAGATGGGATATCAAGACCTTTGGCATAGGGGGAGGCCAACAGCGATTGCCAGCCTTCGAGTGGAAGATAGCCGTCCTTGACACCGCTGCGCGCGTCGCCCGAGTAGGTGTGGGCCAGTTCGTCAACCTTTTCGTTTCCGGGGTTGCCGTTGTGTCCCTTGACCCAGACGAATGCCACCGGTCCTTTGCGTGCGGCGATTTCGGCGTCGATGGCCTTGATAAGCGGTGCGTTCTTCACCGGCTTTTTCTGGGAGTTCTTCCAGCCGTTTTTCTTCCAGCCCTTGACCCATGTCGTTGAGCAGTTGATGGCGTATTGGGAATCGGTCTCGATGGTCAGTGGCTCACTGCCGCGATGCGCCCGCAAGGCTTCAAGCACTGCACACAGCTCTCCGATTTGGTTGGTGCCGTTGGTGGCTCCACCTGCGTCGCTGTCGCCGTCGTGTTGATGCTCCGGCGTTCTCGCCGCATTCGTTGCATGGTCCGCCCAAGCCCAACCCATTGGTCCATTGGGGTTGCCGAGTGCACTGCCGTCCGTGGAAACCGTGATAGTCATAGTCACCAGCCTACGTATTGGCGGCGAAATTATTCCAGACGATGATGAAACGAGCAATGATGACAAGGCCGGCCGATGGTGCCAAGAGAATGCGACTTTCGCATTGTTCGTACAATCGGCCGGCCTATCTTCTATCTGGCGCTAACGTCTGATTCGGGCTTGAGTCTTTCCGGCTACTCGCCCAAGGCGTTGTCGACGACTTCCGTGGCCTCGGAAAGGACTTGATCGAGCGCCTCGGGGGAAACGAACGATTCGGCATAGATCTTGTAGATGTTCTCGGTGCCGGAAGGGCGTGCGGCGAACCAGTTGTTCTTGGTGGACACCTTGAGGCCACCGATTGGTGCGTCGTTGCCCGGGGCACTGGTGAGCTTGGAGGTGATGTCTTCACCGGCCAACGTAGTGACCTGCACCGAATTGGGGGAGAGACCGGCGAATTTCTGCTTCTGTTCCAGTGTGGTCGGCGTGTCGATGCGGCTGTACCAGCTTTCACCAAATCGGGTGACCTGCTCCTGATGCAGCTGGGCCGGGTTCTTTCCGGTTTTGGCGGTGATTTCCGCAGCCAGCAGGTCGGGAATGATGCCATCTTTGTCCGTGGTCCACACGCGCCCGTCGCGGCGCAGGAAGCTCATTCCGCTGCTTTCCTCGCCGCCGAACGCGACTTTGCCGGTGAACAAGGGGTCCACGAACCACTTGAATCCGACTGGGACCTCGACCAACGGTGCATCGATGGATGCGGCGACACGGTCGATCAGCGAGGAGGAAACCAGTGTTTTGCCGACGCCTGCGTCCTCGGGCCAGCCCGGTCGTGAGCCTCCGAACAGGTAGGCGATGCATACCGCGAGGTAGTGGTTCGGATTCATGACTCCCCAGTCGGGGCATACGATACCGTGACGATCGGCGTCTGGGTCGGTGCCACCCACGAGGTCGTATTTGTTCCATGCACCGGCGTTGAGCTCATCGACCAGGCCTTTCATTGCATGCTGGGAGCTGGGGTCCATTCGAATCTTGCCATCGTGGTCGAGTGTCATGAAACGCCACGTCGGATCAACTTCGGGTCGTACGACACCGATGTTGAGGCCATACTTCTCATTGACGAGCGGCCAGTAATTAACCGATGCGCCGCCCAGCGGGTCGATACCAAGGCGAACACCGGAAGAACGGATCAGATTGAAATCGATGACGTTTCCGAGATCCGAGACATAGTGGTCGCGATAGTCGAAGCTTTCCACGAATGGGGACTTGATGGCTTCGTCGTAAGATACGCGCCTGACCTTGCGGAAGTCGCCCAGCAGCTCGTTGGCGCGTCTGGCGATGGCTTCGGTCGCCTCGGCGGGTGCGGGGCCTCCGGTAACTGGGTCGTACTTGAAACCGCCGTCCGTGGGTGGGTTATGCGAAGGGGTGACGACAATGCCATCGGCCAGACCTTCGCCTTCAAACCGTTGCGAGCCGTCGGCTGCACGGTTGTGTGTGAGAATAGCGTGCGAGATGACCGGTGTGGGGACAAAGTCGTCACGTGAGTCGATTCGCACCTTCACCTCATTGGCGACAAGCACTTCGATCGCTGTCTTCATTGCGGGGCCTGAAAGCGCGTGGGTATCCCGACCGATGTAGAGCGGGCCGGTGACCCCCGCTTTTTTGCGGTATTCGGCAATCGCCTGTGTGATGGCGACGATATGTGCTTCGTTGAACGAAGTTTTCAGCGATGAACCGCGATGGCCGGAAGTGCCGAACGAAACGCGTTGCGCCGGATCGGCGGGGTCGGGTATGGCGTCATAGTATGTTCCGATGACCTCGTTGACGTCGATGAGGTCGGCTTGAGTGGCGGGTTTGCCCGCATTGATTGCAACCATGCTTCCCATTTTGCCACAGACGCAGGGTCCAAACCGCCAGTTTGTGCGAGCTACCGAAGAATGGCACAACAAGGCTGTTCGGTTCGATGGATATTAAGACATTCGATAAAGGAATGTCGTATGAATTTTACTCTCAGCGGTAAAGAGCACGGCCGTGCTCCAAAAATCCTACGATAAGTGTGGGGAGAATTGAAGGTCAATCATGTACAAGGGGGTTCTATGACATTTTATGGGATTGATTACCTACAAAATCAACATGGCATCAATCAAGTGGTTCGTTTTGTGCTGATCGGTGTGCTGTGCGTGGCGCTGGTCGCATTCTTCGTACTTTATCTGCGCCACCGACTCAAGACCAAGTACCGAGATCTCGGCATCATCGCTATGTTGCTTGTGGTGCTCACGCTCGGCAGCGGTTTCACTCAGTTCCAACAGAACAAGACCGCCAGCGCGAAAAGCGAGCAGATGGTTAGTTTTGTTCAACACGTTGCAAAAGATCAGCATGTTGCACAAACCGACGTGCTTGTGAACTCGAAATACCTCAATCAGGGTGTAATCGTCAAAATCGGCAAAAAATACTATACGGTGACGCTTAATACCGACTACACATCGTATACGCTCACTGAAACGCACATGCTTGCCGACGTCAAGGTTGAAAAGTAAGGAATCGTCATGCTGATTAACGCTACACTCATCATCAAACTCGTTGTGGGCATCGCATTTTTGATTGTCCATATCAACCTTTTCGGCAAGTCCAACCTCGCGCCAACCAGCGCCATGGACCAGATTCAGAACTACGTTCTTGGCGCCATCATCGGCGGTGTGATTTACAACGATCAGATTACTGTACTTCAGTTCGTCTTTGTACTCATCACATGGATGGTGCTGTGCATGATCATCAAGTTCTGCAAGGAACACAACCGCTTCGCAAAGAAGCTCATCGACGGACGTCCGGTGATGCTTATTTCGCGCGGCAAGGTCGATGTGGCGACCTGCATGCGTAACGGCATCTCCGCCAGCGATCTCATGCTTAAACTGCGCTCGCAAGGGGTTTATGAAACATCTAAGGTGTTGAAGGCCTACTTCGAGCAGAATGGCCAACTTACGGTGATTTGCTACGGCGACGAGAGCCTGCGTCTGCCGATTATCGTTGACGGGCAAATGGATACGGATGTATTGGACGCCATCGGTCGTGACAAGGACTGGCTTGAGGCCGAAGTCAAGAGGCAGGGCTATGAGGGTGTCAACGGTGTGTACATCGGAGAGTATGTCTCCAATAAGGTTGAATTGACCGGGTACGCCAAGTAATCACGAGACCGAACGGGAGGTCAGAGCAGAAGTCTTCGCTGCAAAGAGCTGCTGCGGGAATTACTGCGCGGCGTTCTCCGCTGCAGGGACCCGGACACGCAGCGACCTTGGCTCTACACTGAAACGGATATGGCTTGTCGAGCCGAGCATATCGCCGTCAACCTGAGCCAGCGCCGGTTTCTCAAGTTTGATTTCGGCTGCGGTGCCCTGAACCTGGTCCATGGTGGAGTTGGTGGAAAGCGAACTTTGCTCCACTCTCCCTGTCACCGTCTGGTGAACGACGTCGCCGACAAGGTTCATCCATCCCAGAAGACCTCCGGAGGTATCGATGATTTCGTAATCGAGCAGGCCATCGTCGAACGAGGCGTCCGGCATCAGCGAGAAAACGGGAATCTGCCCGCAGTTTCCGGCAAGGAAAGTACGGAAATGCACGTCGCCGATGGTCCGGGAGGTGCCGTCGGCTTTGGTGATCGTGATGGCGCCGCGGTATTTGGGCGCGAACAGGTTCTTCATTCCGCCGGAGAAGTAGGCCAGCCAGCTGATGCTCTTCTTGAGTTCGGGGTCAGTATCGCTGATCATGTCAGCGTCGAAGCCGATACCCGCGATAATGAGGAACGCATGGGCATGGTCGTCCTCGGGATGGTCCAGCAAGGCCAGACGTCCGGTGTCCACCATGCGTTCGCCGCGTGAAGTCGCGATGGCAAGGGCTGCGTTCATGTCATCGACGGGGATGCCCATGTTGCGGGCGAAAAGGTTGCCCGTACCGATGGGGATGATCCCTAACGTCTGCTGGGTGCCGCTCAAAGCGCCTGCCACGGTGCGCACCGTTCCGTCGCCGCCTACCGCAACCAAGACGTCGGCTCCGTGTTTCAGTGCTTCCTGTGCGCAAGCCAGCCCGTCACGTTCGAGTGTCGTCTCGATGAATTCGATGTCGTCGATGTCATGGCTCTTGCAGAATTCCTCGATGTGAACTCGTGCGCGTGCCGCCTGAGGTTTGGACGGGTTGATGATGAAGGCGTATTTCACCTGGTCGTCGTCACGCTTGTTCAGCAGCTGGACTCTGCGCCAGCGACTCCATCCGCGCCACATCAGCAAGGCGGCAATCGTGAGAACGCAAGCCGTAATGATGGCGATAATGATGAAAAGCGCAGTTCGAGACATGGCTCTATTGTGTCGCGCAATGCTGACGTTGCGCCCAAAGCTGGATGAAAAATCAACGAATCCTACACGCCTTTAAAGTGGGGGTGCATTTGCCTTGTTGTTGTCGAATTTTCGTGGTCGTCTCAAAATGTGTCGTCGGATTTTGTGATTCCGCGATTTTTGAGTACCCTTAGAATCATGTTCAATCCCGAAATGGTGGCCAGTGGCAACGCGTCTTCTGTGCGCGGCCTTTCTGGTACCCGGGTAATGGGCATTCGTTTTGCGACTCGTCGATCGTGCTTGTCGTCGACTGTCGTGTGCAGTGGTATCTCGGACTGATTTAGCTTTTCCCAGTTTTCGCGATATCGCATCCCACGTCGGCATGTTCTGCCCGTGATGCAAAGTGTTCTATGGTTGAATCGGGTAGATGCCCGTCGTCATTCAACACCAAGTAATTCACCATCACTAAAGGGAAAGTGGCAATATCACCATGACGGACAAAGAATATCCGGTGCAATCCAAATCAGGCGTCGGGCAAATCGATGCAGACGTTCAAGAGCGGAGAGGCAAGGCTGTCGCGCTTAAATGGCGTAGTCAGGATACGCGTTGGATGCTGAGCTTGTTTGGTACGGCAATCGGTGCGGGCGTGCTGTTCCTGCCCATAGATGCGGGTGGAGCTGGCATTCTCGGCATTTTGCTCATGCTTGCCGTAGCCTATCCTCTTGCCTATTTTGCGCATCGGGCGATGTGTCGATTCGTGCTTTCGACCGACAATCCCAACGATGACATCACCGATGTGGTCGAGCGGCATTTCGGTTTCGGTCCGGGCATGGCCTTCACTATCATTTATTTCCTTGAAATTCTGGTCATTTTGATGATGTATTCGGTTTCCATCACCAACACCGCGCAAAGTTTCATGGTTAACCAGCTGCATATTGCGGCACCCCCGCGCTGGCTGCTTTCCTTCATCCTCATCGGGGCACTTATTCTTGTCATGACCTGCGGAACCGGTGCGGTCACCCGGGTGATGAGCTGGATGACGTGGCCGGTTATCGCCGTACTGGTGGGGTTCGCGGTCTATCTCATTCCTCGATGGAACCCGTCCATGCTTTCAAGTCTGCCGAAAACAGCGACAGGCGGTTTCGACTTTGGCGCACTCCTGCTTAATTTCTGGCTGCTTATTCCCGTGATCGTGCTTACTTTCGACCATTCCGCCATCGTTTCCCCGTTCTCTGTCAATGTTCGCAAGCGTTACGGCAAGTATTCCGATGAGAAGATCGGTCGTATCCTCAAAGTGGGCGAGCCATTGATGGTTACCGTCGTGCTCTTCTTTGTGTTGAGCTGCGACCTGGCGCTCACACCCGGGGATCTGGTGAAAGCCAAAGCGGAAAACGTGTCCATTCTCAGCTACTTGGCCAACGTGCTCAATACGCCGGCCATCTCCTGGATCGCATCCATCACTGCTTTCGTCTCCATCTTCAAGGCATTCCTCGGGCATTATCTTGGGGCTGAAGAAGGACTTGGCGGCATCATACGCAAGGTGGGTAACGTGCGTAATGTCACCATCAATCAGCGCACGCTTAACATTTGTGTGAGTGTTCTGATGTTCTTGGTCTGCTGGTTCACAGCCTGGGCCAACCCGTCGGCTATCGGCCTGATCGAAACCATGGCGGGTCCGCTGATCGCTTTCGTGTTGTTGCTGCTGCCGATGTATGGCATCCATAAGGTGCCAGCGCTCAAGAAATACTCCGGCAAGGCGAGCAACGTGTTCATCGTGATTGTGGGAATCATTGCCGTGAGCGCGATTTTCTACAACATCGTCAAACTGTTCCTGTGACATTTGTTAGTGGGCGAAAGGGCAACGGTGGTGCCCCGTCATCGCGGGTATTGCCGTTGCCCTTCGACGCTTCGCTGCTGTTTGAACGGTGTCCTTTTACGGAAGTAGGCTTAAAGAATGCTAGATATCCAATTCATTCGTGAACACCCTGATGTCGTGCGCGAATCACAGCGTAAACGCGGAGAATCTGTCGAACTCGTCGATGAGGTCCTCAAGCAGGACGAGGTTCGCCGTACATCGCTGAAATCGTACGAAGACGCGCGTGCCAGCCAGAAGGCCATGGGCAAGAAGGTCGCCCAGGCCGCTCCTGACGAGAAGGCTGCACTTTTGGCTCAAACAAAGGAACTTGCCAACAAGGTTGCCGAATACAAGAAGGTTTCGGACGATGCCTCTGCGGCTTACACCAAGGCCATGTGGCAGTTCTCCAACATCGTCGACCCTGAAGCTCCGGAAGGTGGCGAGGATGATTACGTGGTGGTTCGTAAGGTCGGTACCCCGCGTGATTTCAATGCTGAGGGATTCGAACCCAAGGACCACCTGACGTTGGGTGAGGGCGTTGCCGGCATCGACATGCGCCGTGGCGTCAAGGTATCCGGATCGCGCTTCTACTTCCTGCGCGGCGCCGTTGCACGTATGCAGATCGCGATGCTCACCATGGCCGTCGATCAGGCCGAGGAAAACGGCTTCACGCTCGCTATTACGCCGACGCTGGTGCGCCCCGAAGTCATGGCCGGCACCGGCTTCCTCAATTCGCATGCTGACGAGATCTACCGCCTGCGCGAACCTGACGACCAGTACTTGGTTGGTACGTCCGAAGTGGCGCTCGCGGGTATGCACGAGAACGAAATCCTGGACCTTTCCAACGGGCCGCTGAAATACACGGGCTGGTCGAGCTGCTACCGCCGTGAGGCCGGTTCTGCTGGGAAGGATACGGCCGGTATCATCCGTGTTCACCAGTTCGATAAGGTGGAGATGTTCGTCTACTGCAAGCAGGAGGAATCCCGCGAGATGCACCAGCAGTTGCTGAGCATGGAGGAGCAGATGCTCGCCAAGGTCGAAGTGCCGTATCGCACGATCGACACCGCCGCCGGCGATCTGGGTTCTTCGGCCGCACGCAAGTTCGACAACGAGGCTTGGGTGCCGACGCAGGGCCGTTACCGCGAGCTTACGTCCACCTCGAACTGTACGGAATACCAGGCGCGGCGCCTCAATGTGCGTGAGCGCACCGAGGGCGGTTCGACTCGTCCGGTATCGACGCTGAACGGCACGCTGGCCACCACGCGTTGGCTGGTCGCGATTCTTGAGAACCACCAGCAGAAGGACGGTGCTATCGAGATTCCGAAGGCCATGCGCCCTTACATGGGTGGTCGCGAGGTCATCGAGCCGACCAAGTGGGAAGCCTGAGGCTCTTACTGACGATTTATTTTTCGTGATGTTTTGAACCCGTCGCAATCTTTGTGATTGTCGGCGGGTTCTTTTTGGTCTATGGCTCGTTCTTTTGGCGTCAGAGAGTGATGTGGCCTGTGCCGACTGTGTCAATTCTTGGTTCGTGTTTCGGTTAGGTTTTGGGGATTGTGGTTTGGGGGGGGGCATCGTCCGGCTAGTCTGGTTCGGATTTTGGAATCGCGTTTATTGTGGTTTCTTGTCTCCGGCTGATAGACGAGAGCTACCATCTTTGTTCTTGCCTGCGTTCCCGTCTGCGTTCCGTGCCGTGGCCTGTCTGCGGGAGGTTGCTATAATTCTTGAGTTGCGTTTTTCGATGTATGTCGGCTTGCGCAACATGGACAGGTGTCTGAGCGGTCGAAAGAGACGGTCTTGAAAACCGTTGAGGAGCAATCCTCCGCGAGTTCGAATCTCGCCCTGTCCGCTTTGTAAATGGGTTCCGGGTGATTATCTGGAACCCATTTTTAATTCAACGATTCTAGCTGTATTCCCTCTCAACTTTTGTCCTGTTTACATTGCAAATGATTCTGCAGGGGCTGTTTATTTTCGGCAGATTGCCAACGTTGATAGAGGTGTTGCGCGTATTAGTGAAAAATAGGGTTGAAAGTCCGTTGGGTTGGAGGATGGACTGAATAGGATTCTTGCTCTGCCGATTGAAATGCCATTCCTTGTGGAATGGCATTTTTCGTTGCGCAAGCGACTTTTTCAATCATATCTTGTGATTATTGCTGGTACAATTATCTGTACTATGCTGGGCATTCTCTTTCCTATGACTAAGCATAATCCAATCGCTAGCATCATTGGATTTGCTTTTCTTATGCTCGTCGGCGCCTTGCTTCTTTTTGCTGTAGGCCTGCTTAATTTGAGTGGTATATCTCTTGTTATCTTCTTAATAATTATATTGCTGATAATGGTTCTCTATTCTATTTTTGGTATATACGCACATCAAAGGAGTGTCCGATATGAACACAGCTAAGCATATTCTTACAGCTATCTGTGCGGCTATAGCCCTCTGGCTTATGATTTTGGCAGGAGGACTCATTTATGCTATGTTTTCTACCACTGGCGATATTAAACAGCGTACGGATGCACTTTGGGGAGCCGTTTACTTCCAAACGACACCTTCTTCAAATGGAGTTACGATGCACCTTGGAGTGGGCAATATGCAGGTGGTGCTTTTGCTGTTGATTGCATCTATCATATTTTGCACTATTGCTGTTTTCATAGCTAGCGTTTATAAGCGCAAAAAAGTATTTGTGTCAGTTGATAATGACTCTGTTTTGGATGAAGGTTAGAGCATGCATGCTCGCGCCATTAAGTTTTCCCCCTCTGCTAAATCGTGTGTGACGTTGTTACTTAGTATCGCGATTCCGTCTTTTGTGCCTTTTGCGCCTATGTATTTAATTGAGCTTTTCCGCCGAGCTAAGATGTTTTATAGATGCGGGTTGTGTGACGCAAAAGTTTACGCGTTGGGCTTTTTCATGATCGAAAGTGCCCTGCCTTGAAGGAGTGGGATTCAAAGTCACCGCTGGTATCCCCTGTGCTTTTAATTTCGCAGATTGAAATGCCATTCCTTGTGGAATGGCATTTTTCGTTGCGCAAGCGACTTTTTCAATCCACGCCAAACTGTACTTGGCGACTATGCCATTTTACCTGCATACAAATAAGAATCGGAAAGGGGCGATTTGTCGGGTTAGTGCAAACCGTTCGAAGTCAGATTCAGAGGATTTTCGAATATTGTCAGAAATATGAACTTCAGTCGATTGCGAAATGATAGAATATGTTAATATATAACAAAGCAGGAAATATGTTTCCTTGAAAGGCTATGATGCACAAACCGTTGATGGCGAGGAAAACCGCCGATGGCAGATTGCAGACGCTGCACGACCATCTTCATGAAACAGGCCTTTTGGCGGAGGGGTTTGAAACTTGGTACAGTGATACGGCACGTCTGGTAGGTGAGATTCATGATCTCGGCAAGGCCAGTCAAAGTTTCCAGCGTTACCTGCTTTTGGGGGAGGGGAAACGTGGAGAGATTCCGCACGCCAAGCAAGGTGCGTTCGAGATATCGGAGTTGAATGCAGGCGATGGGTGCTTTGGAGAGCTAACGCAAGACATGACGGAAGCGATTGTGGCGAGTCATCATGGGGATCTTCCGGATTTTCTAGATGCGGAAGGCCAGTATTCGTTTACAGATGAAATATCGGATGAGTGTAAGGAAAACCCAAAATACAGTTGGGCGGAGATTAAGAAGAACTTGTCCGAATTGCAAATTCCTGTGCAAAGGGATTTTGAGCGTAGTGAACGAGATGGTCAGGAACTTGTCAAGTCGATTAGTGGCTATGCGTCAGGTTCATCGTTCGATTTTGCCATGGGTTTGTACGTCAAGTATATGTATTCCCGATTGGTTGATGCCGACAGATTTGATGCCATGTGTTTTGAAAAGGGTATCAAACCTATAAATGATTGCGTTTCATGGGACGTCTATATTGATCACTTTGAGAAGTACATCATGCGGTTTACCTCCCGTTCGTTGATTAACGATATGCGTACACGAATATCGGAAGAATGCTTGAAAGCCAGTGGCAAACCTACGGGAATTTATAAGCTTTCAGTCCCAACTGGCGGGGGCAAGACTTTGGCCTCCTTACGGTTTGCGCTTCATCATGCAAAAAATACTGGCAAACAGCATATTATCTATGTCAGTCCGTACTTGACGATTACTGAGCAGACGACGGCTACGTTCCGTGAAGCGCTGGGGATTTCCGTAAACAGTGATTCGTTGCTGGAGCATTATTCCAGCGTGTCCATCAGCGATGATGATGATCAGCGAGAAAATCGTAGGTTGGCGGCGCAGCGATGGGCCAATCCTTTCGTCGTAACCACGATGGTTCAATTCCTTGAATCTGCTATGGCTTCTCGCGGAACAAAACTGCGCAAGTTTCATAATATGGCAAACAGTGTCATCATATTCGATGAAGTTCAGTCCTTGCCTTTAAACATGGTCAATCTTTTTAACGAGGTGGTCAGCTTCCTCTCCCGTGTGCTTGGTTCCACAATCGTGCTTTGCACAGCGACTCAGCCACTTATAGATACCACGAGGCGCAAGAACCTTGCCTTGAGTGAGGAACCAGACCTTATACAGGTTTCCGAACAGGATATTGCGCAAAGCAGGCGAACCGAAATCATCGTTTCGTCTGAAGACAAAACGGTCGATCAATTTGCTGACGAGGTCTACAAAAGAGCCAAAGAGGGTGGAAATTGTCTAGCTATTGTTAATCTCAAATCAGAAGCCCGTGCCGTTTTCCGACGGCTTCAGCAGTTGAATGCGAACGAAAAATTCAAGCTGATCCATTTGAGTACATCCATGTGCGGCGCCCACCGCAAATATCAAATCGAGTATGCCAGAACACTGCTTGATAGCGGCGAGCCCGTTATCTGTGTAAGCACACAACTCATAGAAGCAGGGGTTGATATTTCCTTTAAGCGTGTCGTGCGCGCCATGGCTGGTTTAGACAGCATCTTGCAGGCCGCTGGGCGCTGTAACAGAAGCGGTGAATCCCCGGTTCCGCAACCTGTGTATGTATTTTCTATACGTGATGAGCGGGGCCTGGATCACCTGCCCGACATCAAAGACGGTAAAAGAATCACGCAAGAACTTGTGTACGATTACCCGGCTGAAGATCTTCAATCTGGATTTATGATACATGAATTCTATAAACGCTATTTCGCCAAAAAAGACCAAGGTTCGTATATGGATTACGTTCTGCCGGATGCAGGCAAAGGCACAACGGTTTATGACTTGTTATCTAAGAATGAAGCCGGAAGGGGGTCCTATCGCAACCGTACCGGCAATGAGTATGGGCGCGCATTTGCTCAAGCCTTCCGAACTGCGGGGAGCAAATTCAAAGTCATCGATCAGCAGGCCAAGAGTGTTGTCGTGGAATATGGCCAGGCATCCTACTATCTGGCGCAACTGCAGGATGACGATTTCAAGGTAAAGCTCGACGCCTTGCGTCACCTGCAGGAATACACCGTCTCTTTGTTTCCTTATGAATATGATGAATTGTCGCGTCAGGAGGCGCTCAGTCAGGTCGACGAAGATTTTGATATTTTCTTGTTGAACAGTGATTTTTATTCTGCGGACTATGGGGTTGTGCTGAAGCCTCAGGGTTTGCCGCTTGAGTTTCTTTCTATCTGAAGGAGGGGTTATGCAAAAATATAGAAATTCCATCGAGTATGAGGTTTCAGGAAGATATGCGTTATTTTCTGAAGTCGTTACCAGGGTCGGAGGTGAGAAGTTCTCCTATCAAGTGCCTACGTATCAAGCGTTGAAGGGGATAACTGAAGGGATATATTGGAAACCGACTCTGATCTGGTATGTCGATGCTGTCAGAGTGATGGGCAAAATTCAAACGGAGAGCAAAGGGATTCGTCCCATCAAATACAACGCCAATCAGAATGACCTTTCCTATTATACATATCTTAAACAGGTCAGGTATCAAGTGCTTGCTCACTTTGAGTGGAATGAGCAACGTGAAGATCTGGCCGCTGACCGTGATGAGAATAAGCACCACAACATAGCGAAACGGGCGGTAAAAGCTGGTGGGCGCCGAGATATTTTCTTGGGTACCAGAGAATGCCAGGGCTATGTGGAACCTTGTGAATTTAATTCAGGAGCCGGCTTTTATGATGATTACGGTGAAATGAGTCTTGGCTACATGTTTCATTCATTCATCTATCCGGACGAAAACCCGAACCAAGACTTTATCTCCCAATTTTGGAGACCTCAAATGAATAACGGCGTCATAGAGTTTCCTCGTCCGGGTAGCGCTGCGCTGGATAGCAGAGTCATTCGTGAACATGAAAGAGTCAAACAGTTTGATCTAGACCAAACTTTACTGCCGGTGGAGGAGGAACAATAATGAGCTTATGGTCCACGTTGCTAGGCACGTACGGCACAATTGAAGCCGCGTCCGGTGAAGTTGTTGAAAACGAGGATTCTTCCTTGAACACCAAGAAAATGTTGTCTCCACTTTTCCATATTCCGCTAAAGACCAGATTGCATGTCATCATCGATTCCCGTGGTGATCTTATAGGGATGGAGATGGACAGCAAGGATGTTTCGGTTATGATCCCGTGCACTGAGCAGTCGATGGGGCGCAGCGGCAAGGACCCCGTGCCGCACCCGCTTTGTGATCAGATTGCTTATCTTGATTCTAAGTTCGATACCAAAAAGCATATGCAGTATGTCGAACTGTTGGATAGCTGGAAGGGTCAAGATCCTAAGCTCAATGCGATATACACATATGTAACGACTCATAGTGTTATAGATGACGCTGCAGAAAAAGGTCTATTACAGTCGAATGAGAACGAAGCTGATGGTGATGAAGGCAAACATGAGGTGATTGTTCAAGTAGATCCTAAAATTGGTGTGCGCTTTTCAGTGCACACGCTTACCGACGAGCCGGACGAAGTATGGATGGACTGGAACTTGCAGAAGCGTTGGATCGATCATCTGATACAGGGGAAGACTCCCTGTGGTTCCGATTCGCTTGGAGAGCCGTTCTTTCAGAGTGCTTCCAACTTTCCCAAGAACATTGTTGGTGCAGCAGGTAACGCGAAACTGATTTCCTCAAACGACAAAAGCAATTTTACTTATCGAGGGCGGTTCCAATCCGCCCAGGAAGCCATTCGGATTGATAGTAACACGAGCCAGAAGGTTCATGCTGCTTTGAAATGGTTAATTGGCAACAATGGCAGGACCGTCGATAAACAGACGGTCGTCGTTTGGGCGGTCGAAGACAATCCGACGCGAGTAGTCCAGCCTTCAGCCAATACTTATGACATTTTGCATCAATACGATGTGTTAGATAAAAGCGATCAGCCCAATCATGTAGAAGAAGCGAAAACTGCTGTCGATACGAATTATGCGAAACAGTTCCACAGGATTGTGCGAGGTTTTGCTGCTGGTCGAAAGCTTTCTGAACATTCTAAAACTGTAGTTGTCGCCATTTTCGATGCTGCGACAACAGGGCGTTTGAGTGTTACTTATTACGTTGAGTTGGCACAAGATGAGTACTTGGAAAGTGTCGCTTCTTGGCATGAAGAGGCATCGTGGCCTCTCACATATTTCGAGAAAAAAGAACAGCAGGGAGCCAATGAGAAAATCAAGACTACAGTCATTCCTTATATCGGCGCACCCTCGTTTTTGGATATAACCAACTGTGCATACGGGCCAGGGGAACATACTGGTGCAGGATATACAAGCTTCCGCAAAAATACGGAAAAGCAACTTATCGAAGCAATGTTCTCAAATGGTGTTCTACCTAGACCGCTTGCCGTTTCTGCCTTCTATCACGTACTTCGTCCGGAAAGTTATGCCAGTTTGGCAGCATGGCGGCATGACTTTGAGGTGGCTTGCAGCATTTGGAAGAAAACGTTAAATCAACATAAACCCGAAAAGGAGCAAATTCCCATGGCATTGGATACCAAAAGGAAAGACAGGGACTACCTGTATGGTCGTTTACTTGCGTTCGCCGACGAATTGGAAAGCGAGATTCTCTACAAGCGAGGTATTGACAGACCGACGAGTGCAGTAAAGTTGCTTACCAATTTTGCGGCAAGACCGTATTCTACGTGGAATAATATCTGTTCTCAATTGGCGCCCTATCTTCAGTCGGTAAAATCTGCGCAACGTTTTGCGTATGAAAACAGCATCGACGAAGTGACTGACATGTTTGAAGATCGCCAGTTCGAGGATAACAGCGCGCTTTCTCCGCTCTTTTTGTTGGGATATTCGTCACAACGGAGGGCGCTCAGAAACAGATTTACCAAAAACAATGATTCTGCTGTAAACAGCAATGAACAAGGAGAATGAAAATGGAAACCCTGCAGAACAAGATCGATTTTGCGATTGTATTTAGCGTAACGAACGCGAATCCGAATGGTGACCCTCTAGGAGGGAACCGGCCTCGAACTACTTCGGAGGGTTTGGGGGAAGTGTCCGATGTGGCGCTAAAGCGTAAGATACGCAATCGTCTTCAAGACGCTGGCGAGTCGCTTTTTGTGCAGTCCGATGAAAGGTCGGATGACGGTGCGAAATCATTGTCAGATAGAATGAGCGGTTTTCTTGCGACTCTTCCCAAAGATGAGCAAAAGCAGAAAAATGCTGTTTTTGATGCGGTTTGTGCAAAATGGATAGACGTACGTTCCTTTGGGCAGGTGTTCGCATACAAGAAAGGTGGGGACACCGATGCTGTTTCGCTGGGTGTCCGTGGTCCCGTGTCAATCCAGTCAGCATTTTCGCTGGAACCAATTGCTGTAGATGGCGTGCAGATTACCAAGTCCGTCAATAGTGAGACCACCAAGGATGGTTCCAAATCCAGCGATACCATGGGTATGAAATATCGTGTTTCAGGTCGCGCGGTCTATACGACATTTGGTAGTATCAGTCCTCAACTTGCCGAAAAAACCGGTTTTACGGCCGAAGATGCTGAAAAAATCAAGGAGGCGTTGGTGACCTTGTTCATCAATGATGAAAGTTCGGCTAGGCCTTCCGGATCAATGGAAGTTCTGAAGGTTATTTGGTTTACCCACGATAGCAAACTTGGTCAGTACCCCTCAGCTGCGGTACACCGTTCGGTGTGCATAGATGACGATGGTGAGCAAACCAAGGTCACGGTCAAGGCAGACTCGATTCCCGGTTTGCATTATGACGAAATTAATGGTCGTTGATCATTTGATTTCATCTTTTTAACCGAATTATGACAGCTACGAATAAGTTGGGAAGCTCGTATGGGTTGGCCGATTATCCTGAGGAGGATTGGCTGGCCCTTGCGGGCATTCAGCACTATACCTTTTGCAAGAGGCAATGGGCTTTGATTCACATTGAGCAGTTGTGGGAGGACAATGTCCAAACGACCTCGGGGTCCTTGGACCACAAGCGTGCTGATGACTACAAACAATCCGAAAGTCGCGGCGATATCCTCCGTATGCACAGTCTTAGGGTTTTTTCGCGTCGTCTTGGGGTAACGGGAATATGCGATGTCGTGGAATTCCGCAGGGACCCTCAAGGTGTTGAGCTTCAAGGACGTAAGGGTACTTGGGCTCCGTATCCTGTCGAGTATAAGCATGGTCATTCTAAAATCGGAGATGAAGATAGGCTGCAGCTTTGTGCTGAAGCCATGTGTCTGGAAGAGATGCTTAGTTGCGATATTCCTCAAGCCGCGCTGTTTTATAAGGAGACAAAACGGAGGGAAACGGTCGACTTAGATGTAGGACTCAGGAATTGTGTAATTGAGACTTATGGACAAATGCACGATCTCTATAGTCGTCAGTCGACCCCAAACGCTCGACGGACAAAATCTTGCAACGCCTGTTCGCTAAAAAATCTGTGTCTGCCTGAGCTGGAAAAGAAACGGTCGGTAAAACGATATATTGAGCAAGCACTTGCCGAAGCATAATCAACTGGAATTGAAATGCGTAGATTATTAAATACATTGTTTGTTCTTACGGAAGAGGCGTATCTTTCGCTCAAGAATGAGAACGTGGTTGTTCAGATTGGGGACAAGAAACTGGCAGCGGTACCACTCAGGTCGATAGAGCAAATATTGTGCTTCTCGTATAAGGGCGCGTCGCCGGCCTTGATGGGCAAATGTGCAGAATTCGATGTGAATCTATCGTTTTATTCTCCAAACGGCCGATATTATTGTTCGATTTTCGGTGAAAAGAACCGGAACGTGTTGCTTCGTAGGGAGCAATTCCGTATCGCTGACAATGAAGCTCAGAGCCTGCCGATAGCCAAATCTTTTATTCTTGGCAAAGTGTTCAACTGTCGGTGGGTGTTAGAACGGACGAAGCGTGATCATGCTTTGAGGGTCAATGTTGAGAGAATAGCCCAGCAAAGTGCTTTGCTGCATTCAGCTCTTGCTGAAATGGGAGGTTGTTCCAACATTGATGAATTACGGGGTTTGGAAGGCAACGCTGCGAAGAACTACTTCTTGGCATTCGACGATTTGGTTTTGCGCAGCAAGGATGACTTTTATTTCGAGGCCAGAAGCCGGCGGCCGCCGCTTGATCGGCTGAATGCTTTGCTCTCGTTTGTGTACACGTTGCTGACTCATGACTGCACTGCTGCATTACAGGGTGTTGGACTGGACCCATATGTTGGATTTATGCATACGGATCGGCCTGGGAGGGTGTCTTTGGCGCTTGATCTGATGGAAGAGCTGCGTCCTGTTTTGGCGGATCGTTTTGCGTTGAGTTTGATCAATACTGGTGTAATTAAGCCTGTAGACTTTGAGGAGCAGGAGAACGGTGCGGTATTTCTGAATGAGAAAGGTCGGAAAGTAGTTCTTTCGGCATGGCAAAAACGAAAAACAGAGGAGTTGACTCATCCGTTTTTGAAAGAGAAAATGCCATGGGGGTTGGTGCCGTATATTCAGGCGCTGCTGCTTGTCCGTACTTTGCGTGGTGATTTGGATGCATATCCACCGTTGATGTGGAAGTGAGGTGGCTGATCGATGATGGTCATCGTCACATACGACGTGAATACTGAAACACCGCAAGGTAAGAGGCGACTCCGGCTCGTGGCCAAGGCGTGCGTCAAATTCGGGCAGCGTGTCCAAAATAGTGTTTTTGAGTGCCTTGTCTCACCTTCCGATTTGCTGCTTTTAAAGAACGAGTTGAATGGCATCATTGATCCCGAGAAGGATAGTTTGCGATTCTATAATTTAGGTACCAAATATTCGAACCGAATCGATCATATTGGAAAGGTACGGCACCTTCCTGAGGATGAGATTATGATGGTTTAAGCTCAAGCAATTGATTTCTTTCATTGTTTGTATTGCAATAGGGTGTGTAGCGTAGTCGTTGCGAGTGCGAAAGTGAAGCACTCATTTTTTTTCAGAAGGTTCGCACCTGTTTTGCAAGGTATTTTCGGACTATCATTTTTAATGATGGGTCTGATGGCTGTTTGATAATTGAAAAGAGAAGAAAAAATAACTGACTTACGGGAATTCTGCAAAGATTCGCAGCTGGTACAATAGCGCTGTTTGCATTTTGGAATATTTGATTTCAAATTTGCAGTCGCTCCCTTCGCGGGAGCGTGGATTGAAATTT
>NZ_FMBL01000004.1 GCF_900094885.1 Bifidobacterium commune | reverse complement strand
GCCGTTGCCGGGGACCCGACACCGCGCACGGACGCGGGAGAAAGCCCCTCGCGTCTCATCGTTCCTGTTGGCGGGGACGGCCGAGGTGAGTCCCGTGCTTCTACTGTTTGCCCCGCACGCAAGTCAGCGATGCGCTGTGGCTAACCAGCAGTCCTCTGCTTGATCGCTCCTGTTGGACAGGACAGCCGCGGTGAGTCCCGACAACTCATCAGCAAATTCAGGCGGGGCGTCGCCGGGTTCAAGATTTGCGTGGTGAAGCGTCTTTTTCAATGTTTCAACGTCTGACCCTGATCGCTTCGCTATCAGACTCATTGAGAAAACAGATTGTGTCAGCACTGCCAAGTGACCGTTAAGGCTTTCTTCAATCGAAGTCTTACCCACTGTTTCGTTCAAAGTGAATGCAAGAAATGAAATTGTGCTGGCTTCATCGTAGGAAAGTGCGTGTGAATCTCCCTGAAAATAGCGATCAACTTCTTCCTCACCGAGACCATGGGTTTTCGAGCATACTTGGTCCTTAATATACCCAGATGAATACAGCGATGGGTGATTGAATCAACGTCATCGTTTTCTCCCGTAATCTTCCAGTGTGGAATAGTCTTAGGAAGTTACTTCTTGCAAGCCTTCAGTCTTCACCATGTTCTAAGGCAAAGTATCGGTGCTGAGCCCGCTGTCTTCTTGTCAAGCAGTCAATGATCAATCCTGTAAGTGGCAACTTGTACGTTGGACTGTAGCAGATATTCGATTTCCCGAACCGCTAGTTGCCCGAATGGTAGGCAGATCAAACTTGTAACCGACATCAACACCGACGACCACGCAATAAACGCCACAATAAGAACGCCATGACAAGACGATCCGAAACCGGTTGATGGTTACTTGTTGGTCAAAAAACTCATACTCGAATTTCTAAGGCATTTTCCAAACTCAAGCAGCTGCTGAAGATGATAAACCTTTCCGTGCACTGAAAATTTGCCGTTTGCGATGTAATGTGCACTGACTCATTGTGTTCTTACATCAAATCTTATATGCAGGCAAATGCAATGCTGCGCAAGGCTTGAGAATTGTATGTAAAGATTTAAGATACTCTTATAAGCACCATTGCTGGTCGATCTCGAAAGACGATTAAAGGATTGGAGGGACACCCTGTTCAATGTAGTGTTTCGCTACCAATCAATAGAACAGAAGGTTCTTCACAAGTTGTTATTTCGACCGATAAATGGGATTGACTTTTATTGACTTATTACATTAGTTAATTAAAGTAGTTTTGTTTGATTTGAGGTTCAGCTAACTTAGAAATATCATAAGAGTGGAAATTCAACACGCCGACAAAACGTCTATATTGCAACGAAAAAAAGAGTGATTTGAGCATACGACTTGCAAATAAACAGAACCTCGTGTAAGTTATCTACTTGCTGCCTGACGGCGACAACAACCCTTCGAGATTGATTGAAGTTGTTGGTGTGGTGGTGGTTTGAGAACTCAAGAGTGTGTCTGTACTACTTTTTTGTAAAGTTTAATTGTTTTTTGATTGCCAGTTCGGTGTCGGC